>CAWEQW010000008.1:0-1224125 GCA_963811365.1 uncultured Actinomycetota bacterium
AGGTAGAGGTCTCTCCTTGTCCAGCCGATTGTTCAGCCGTCGAACTGCGGTGGGGTGGTGGGGCTGCGCCGTACCGGGCTGGCATGCTGGGAGGTGGTTGCCCCGTGCCGGCGAGGAGGAGCTGGGGTGTTTGTTGTACACGGCTGTTGGCTGCCGGGGCGGATGCATGGGCACACCGCCGAGCCCGGCCGGCTTGGGGTCTGGGGTGAGGACTCGTCGGGGCCGGCGGCGCCTCCACGCAGACCAGGGCGCAGACCGCGCGTCCAGCCGCACCCGTTCGCCGCAGCGCAGGAAGACCTTGCCGAGGTCCTTGATCCGGCTGCCCTGAAGGCGACCGTCTCGACGGCCACCCTCACCCTTCCGACCCGGGGCGGGGGGCCGATCGCCTCGCCGCAGCTGGTGCGGGATCGGCTCGACGCTGCCTCCGGAGAAGTGACCGCCGGCCAGTGGCAGGTGCCCGTGCTCGAGCTGGACGCCGACCTGGCGCTCGCGGTGCTGAGCGAGCCGGACACCATGGGCGCGGTGTGGGGAACGTCGCTGACGCATCTGTGCGAGCTCGGCCGCTTCGCACGGGACCTCGTCGCGCGTGGACGGCTGCTGCCCGGCGTCGTTCTCGAGCCACCGCGAGCGGTGTGGCGTCCGGTGCTGACCGCAGCGGACGCGGCCTGGGCACGCACGCTGGCGGTATCGGCGCCGCCGGCCTTGTTCGCGGCAGATCCCGACGGCGGCCTCGGCCCGTGGGGCGAGGCCCTGGACTGCCTGGTCGACGCGGCGGCGCGCGCCGCGCTCGGCCGGTCCCGACTCATGCTCGGTCGAGCGGGAGATCCGGTCACCCGTGCCTGGCTGAGCGCATTGACCGGCACCGAGCGGATGTTCGCCGCCGACTCCGCCGGGGTGACGAAGCTTTCGGAGGCGCTCACCCGGTGGCAGCGCGATGCGGCCGCAGGCCCGGTGCGGGCCTGCTTCCGGCTGGTCGAGCCGGTCGACGACGAGGCGGAGTGGCAGGTGAAGTTCGGGCTACAGGCCGCGGACGAGCTCAGCCTCGTCGTCGAGGCCGAGGCGGTCTGGCGATCGCGCGGCAAGCTCCCCGCGCTCGCTCGGCACGTCGATGCGCCGCAGGAGACCTTCCTGGCCGAGTTGGGCAAGGCGACCCGGCTGTATCCGGAGCTGGACCGTGCGCTCCGCACCGCCCGGCCCGGGCACCTGACGTTGGACACCGAGGCCGCCCACCGATTCCTCAGCGTGACGGCTCCGATGCTGGGCACGGCCGGGTTCGGCGTCCAGCTGCCGGGCTGGTGGACCAAGCCGTCCTCCCGGCTCGGGCTTCGGCTGACCGCCTCGACCCCCGGCCAGCCGGGGCAGGTCGAGGACGGCAGCGCCACGCTCGGGTTCGACGCGCTCGCCGAGTTCCGCTACGACCTGGCGGTCGGCGGGAAGGTGCTGGACGCCGACGAGCTGGCCGAGTTGGTCGAGACGAAGGCGCCGATGGTCCGGCTGCGCGGCCAGTGGATTGAGCTGGATGCGGCCCGGCTGACTGCCGGCCTCAAGCTGGTGGGGACCCGCGACGAGGCGACGGTGGGTGAGCTGCTGCGCCTCGGTCTCGACCTCGACACCGCTCCTGGGGATCTGCCGATCGAGGGCGTCGAGGCCGACGGCTGGCTCGGCGACCTGTTGTCCGGGAAGGCTGAGCAGAAGCTCTCGGCGGTCCCGACCCCGGCATCCTTCTCCGGGCAGCTGCGTCCCTACCAGTCCCGTGGCCTGTCCTGGCTGGACTTCTTGCACCGCGCGGGGATGGGCGGCGTCCTGGCCGACGACATGGGGCTGGGGAAGACGGTGCAGCTGCTCGCCCTGCTGGCCCACGATGCAGGTGCCGGACCGAGCCTGTTGGTGTGCCCGATGTCCCTGGTCGGCAACTGGCACCGCGAGGCAGCCCGGTTCACCCCGCAGCTGCGGGTGCATGTCCACCACGGCAAGGAACGCGCCCGGGGCAAAGCGTTCACTGATGCGGTCGCCGCCGCCGACCTGGTCGTCACCACGTATGCGCTCGCGGCCCGAGACGCCGCCGACCTGCGCACGATCTCCTGGCGGCGCGTCGTGGTCGACGAGGCGCAAGCGATCAAGAACGCCGCGACCAAGCAGGCCACCGCCATCCGCTCCCTGCCCGCGGTGACCAAGATCGCGGTCACCGGCACCCCGGTCGAGAATCGCCTCGCCGACCTGTGGTCGATCCTCGAGTTCGCCAATCCCGGCCTGCTCGGCACCGCAGCGACCTTCAAGAAGCGGTACGCGGAGCCGATCGAGCGCCACGGCGACGCTAGCGCCGCCGAGCGGTTGCGCCGCTTCACCGGACCGTTCATCCTGCGGCGAGTCAAGACCGACAAGTCGATCATCGCCGACCTGCCGGAGAAGCTCGAGATGGACGTGGTGTGCAACCTGACCACCGAGCAGGCCGCGCTCTACCAGGCGGTGGTCGACGACATGCTGGAACGCATCGAAGCGACCGACGGGATCGAGCGGCGCGGCCTGGTGCTGGCGACCATGACCAAGCTCAAGCAGATCTGCAACCATCCGGCGCACTTCCTGCGTGACGGCAGTCGGCTGGCGGGCCGTTCGGGGAAGCTGGAGGGCCTCGACGACATCCTCGAGGAGGTGCTCGCGGTGGGTGAGAAGGCGTTGCTGTTCACCCAGTACGCGGAGTTCGGTGCCCTGCTGCGCGGACACCTGGCCGGGCGGTTCGGGCGCGAGGTGTTGTTCTTGCACGGTGGCGTCGCGGAGCCGGACCGCGACGAGATGGTCGCCCGCTTCCAGGCCGACGACCCCGCGTCACCACCCATCTTCGTGTTGTCGCTGAAGGCCGGCGGCACCGGGTTGACCCTGACCGCAGCAAACCACGTCGTACACGTCGACCGTTGGTGGAACCCGGCCGTGGAGGACCAGGCCACCGACCGGGCGTTCCGGATCGGGCAGCGCCGGGCGGTGCAGGTGCGCAAGTTCGTCTGCGCCGGCACGATCGAGGAGAAGATCGCGGCGATGATGCGCGACAAGCGCGGGCTGGCCGACCGCGTCGTCGGCACCGGAGAGCAGTGGCTCACCGAGCTCTCCACCGGCCAGCTCGCCGACCTGTTCCGTCTGGAGGCCGGGGCGGTGGTCGAATGACCGAGGGGCGTTGGTATCCGCCGTCGCGGCCACGGGCGGTCGAGAACGGCCTCAGGGCCCGCACCGGCCGCGGCGCCATCGGGCAGTCGTGGTGGTCGCGCCGGTTCTTGGACGTGCTGGAGTCCTTCGCGATGGGCAACCGGCTCACCCGCGGCCGGAACTACGCACGCAAGGGACAGGTCGTCTCGCTCGACGTCATGCCCGGTGAGGTCCACGCGACGGTGCAGGGTTCGCGGGCGAAGCCCTACCGAGTCACCGTGGGTTTCGCGGTCTTCTCCGCGCTGACGTGGGCCAAGGCCGAGATCGCGCTATCCGAACAAGCCCTGCCCAGCGCCAAGCTGCTCGCCGGCGACATGCCGCCCGAGCTCGAAGAGCTGTTTGCCGAGGTGGGCGTCCCCCTGTTCCCCAGCAGGGTGAACGAGCTCGATCAGCGCTGCACCTGTCCGGACCGGGAAGTGCCGTGCAAGCACCTCGCCGCGACGTTCTACCTGCTCGCCGAAGCCTTCGACGACGACCCGTTCTTGATCCTGCGCTGGCGTGGCCGCGATCGGGAGGCACTGCTGGGCCGGCTCAGAGAGTTGCGGACCGACACGCCCGCACACGAGCCCGACGACGCCGCGCCTGCCGCGGCGGGAAGCGCGCTCGTGCTGGCCGGCCTGCCCCGTCCGGCCGGTCAGCTGGAGAGCTTCTGGCTGCCTCCACCCCCGCTGCCGGCCCGCCCGGCCACCCTGGACGTCGACGAAGACCTGCTGCTGCGGCAGCTTCCCGTGCCGGGCCGTGGCCTGGGCGGCGAGACGCTCGTCGCGAAGTTGCGCGTGGCATATCAGCGATTCGGGGGGACGTCGTAGCGGTGCCGCGCAACGACGTCGAGGCACGGGTACGCCGCGCCGCCGAGCGGGTGCTGGCCGAGCAGCAGTACGTCCGCCCGATCGACGTACTGCTCGGCCTCGGCTGGTTGGCTCCCTCTCACCTGGATCGCTGGCGGCAGGGACGCGTCCCCCACCTCGAACAGGTGATCCAGGCCAATCTCGGCAAGGTCTCGACCGCGATGGCCGCGTTCCGCCACTGGGCACAGGAGAGCGGCTTGACGCCTTCCGAGACGGCCTATCTGGCGCGCACCCGCGACCACCGACACCTCCGGTTCAGGGCGAGTGCCGTTCCCAGTGTCGAGCAGGCGTACCGGACACACTGGGTCTCGCCGAAGCTGTCCGAGCGCAAACGCGAGCACCTCGCCGAACAGCAGAGCCGGCCACCGGACCTGGTGGTGATAGCTGCGATCAACCCGTGGACGTGCATCCGGTGCCAACGTGAGTTCGGTATCGGTGAGCATCTGCTCATGGAGGATCCCGGCCCGCACTGCCTGGACTGTGCCCACCTGGGTCACCTCGAGTACCTGCCTGCCGGCAACGCCGCGCTCACTCGCCACGCAAAGAGATTGAGCGACCGGTCGGTGATCGTCGTCCGGTGGAGCCGGTCCCGGAAGCGTTACGAACGCCAAGGCATCCTCGCCGACCCCGCGGCCATCGAGCAGGCCGAGACGGATCGAGCGAAGGCGACGAGCCCCCGCCACACAGGCCAGGGATGAGCACGCCGGCGGCCGACGGCCAGCTGGATCCTTGACGGCGGCGTGGACTCGCCGACATGGTCGTGCCGAGCGTGCGCGAACCGTTTCCCGTGCTGCTCCCCAAGCCGGCTGCGGTGTCGTTGACAGGAGGGCGCCACATCGGGATCCCGTACTCGTAGCCCTCCCCGGGATCGGCACGCGGAGCGTGCCGCAGCGGGATCGTCACGCGGTCACAGCCCGGGCTCGAGGCCGACGTCGACATCTTCCGCACCCTCGCCCGGCACCACGCGGCCTCTTCGGCGTGTGGGCCGAGGTCGTGCCGCCGGAGTCCTCCCCGTCGGTGAGCGGGTGGCCGACCCAGCGCTGAACTCCCGGAGTAGTCGCGCTGCGCGACCACCGGCTGGGCCCGCTGCCGCTGGGTCCTGACCGAATCTGGGACACGGTGGCCGCGGATCGCTCATCGCATCCCGTCCAGCTGTCCAGGCTGCGCACCTGTCATGGAGTCGTCCTCCAGATCCGCACGCGTCCGTCCTCCCAGCCGGTGGCGAGGGCCCCGCCATCGGGGCTGAAGGCGAGGCTGAGCAGGGCGCGGTTGCCGCGCCCGAGGGTCTGCGGTCCTGCGTCACCGCCCACGTCCCACACGAGGACGTGAGCATCGAGGTTCCACAGGGATTCGGCCCAGACCGTCGCGACCTGTGCGCCGTGGGGGTTGAACGTGGTGAACTCGGTGAGCAGGTGGTCGGTGCCCGCGTCGAGCGTCCGCATCAGGTGTTCCCCCCGGCGGTCCCACAGCCGCAGGTGACCGCCCTCGTTAATGAGCGCATCCGGCCCTCCGGCCCCGGCGTAGCCCGTCGCCAGGATGCCGTCGGCGCCGAAGGACACGGCGCCGCCCTCGTCGACGGATCCGATCCGGCGGAGGGCGGGCGTCGAGGCGTCGTACAGGGTGACCCCTCGTCCGTCGGGGACTGCGAGGATCCGCCCGTCCCGGCTGAATGCAGGGCCGTCGAAGGAGCTGGCCGGGGTGCTGCGCAGCAGCGTGGCCGTCGACGCGCCCCAGATGCGCGTGACGGCGCGCTCTCCGCTCCAGGTCGCGATCAGCTCGCTGTCCGGGCTGAAGATCAGACCCGCCGTGCCTCCAGCCAGGTCGGCGCGGCGCCATGCCTGCAGGGTGCCCGCCGACTGTCCCGTGGCGACATCCCAGAGGCTCACGGTCCCGGCTGCTGCGTCCAAGGCAGCGATCGTCGTCCGGTCCGGGCTGAACCCGAGGATCTCGAGATCGCTGCCCACGCGCATGCCGCCGACGACCTCGCCCGTCTCGACACTCCACCACCGCACCTCCGGACCCCAAGACGTCGCCACCTTGCTGCCGTCGGGGCTGATCGCCGGGTCGTCGGCGTCCGCAGCCAGCCGGACCGGCGTCGTACCGGCACCGACGATCCGCCCCGGGAGTGTCTGGACCTTCCGCTCCGCGGCCACGTCCCATACCACGGTCTGACCGTCACCTGAGCTGACCAGGCACGCACCATCGGCGCTGAAGGCCAGGCTCTCGGAGGGCGTGTCGGTCAGGGTCGCGTGGTCGGGGTCGAGCATGCCCGAGATCGGCGCCGCCAATACCACGGCAGCCGCGGCCAGCGCGAGCGCTGTGCACCCTGCGGCGGTACGCCGGCGCCAGCGCCGCGCGAGAGGCGACAGCCGTCCGGCGAGTGCGCCGAATCGCCCGGGCGTCCCGGACTGGACCTCGTGCTGCTCGAAGGCCCGGGCCAGGTGGTCCTGCAGGTCGGCGTGCCTGAACTGGTAGACGGCGCCAGCCTGGCGGAGGACCTCTCGCCCGAGCGCGTCCTCGAGCAACGGGACCAGCCGGGGTGCCCTCAGCGCGGACTCGGCGAACCGGAGTGCGGAGGCCAGCCCGAAGAGCACGCGTCCGAGCAGGGCGGTGACGAGCCCGGCCATCGTCCCGTAGACGAGCGCTGGCGCCGGACCCAGTAACGCCCACGCGGCCAGCGCGACGGACAGCCCGACAGCACCGCCACAGACCAGGCTCATGGTCGTCCTCGCGCGCCGGTCGTCGGTGTACGTCCGCCAGGGCGAGGTCGGCGGGGCGTGCTCGTCCGGTGCGCTCCAGACGCCGAAGAGACCGACGACCAGGCCGACCGGGATCCCCACGCTCAGGCCGACCGCCACCACCACCCCGAGTGCCTCGGACAGGGCTCGGGAGTCGACGACGTCCGCGCCCAGGCCGTCGGTCACCGCAAGGTCGAGGGACGTCCAGATCACCGACCCGAACCCCGACAACAGGCCCACCCCGAGGCCGACCCCGATCGCGCTGAGGCAGGCCGTCGAGATAACCCAGCGGCGCTCGGCGGGGCTCGGACGTCGCGGACGGAGCCGGATGGGACGCGAGCGACGGACGCTTCGCCTCCGGACCACCTCGGACCCCCACCACACCACGAGCGCACCCACGACGGCGAGCTGGACCATGACGTCCTGGACGACGTGCTTCCCGGGCAAGGCGGTCCCGGTCGTGCCGACCACCCGCCCTCCCTCGACGACCGCCTCCGGGGTGAAGAACACCTCGAGGAGGACAGCTCCCACGGACGCGGTGATCAAGCCGACCAGCACCGCGGACGCCACCATCGGGACCTGGACCCTCCAGCGCGGCACCCAAGACGGGATGTCCCACCAGCCGAGGTCACGTTCGGACGCCAGGCGGTGGGCGGCCCAGGACAGCCACCGGATCGCGTGGGCACGCTCCGCGGCGTCCGGGTACGCCGCCACGAGAGCGCAATCGAGGAGGTGCTCGCGCAGGACCGCGGTCGACCCGAATCGCTCGGCCGCGGTCAGCTCCGTGGGATCGGAGGTTGCATAGGCCGTCCGCGCCAGGCTCAGCATCAGGGGCGTCGTCAGGACCCTTGCGGGGACGCTGTCAGGGTTGAGCCGGACGTACTGCGCCACCGCCGCCCAGGCTTCCCGTCGCCGACCGACATGGCCCCGCTCCAGGAAGGTCGCCACTCCGGCCGGACGAACCGACCTCAGCTCGATGACTGCCGCGTTGTGCCAACGCCCGCTGTCGAGAGCGCGAGTGTACTCGGCCGGCCGACTGCTCAGGACGACCCGGCAGCGGGCGGTCTCTGCATCGATGCGCCGCAGTGCCAGCCCCTGCGCGTCAGGCGCCATCTCGTCCAGGCCGTCCAGGAAGAGGGCCAGCCGCCCGCTGTCCAGCAAGGTGGCGGCCGCATCCGGGCCGAACGCCGGTGCGCGGAGGTAGGGGTGCTCGCGGTGGAGTACGGCCAGCGCCCACTCCCGGAGCGACTGCGCGGCCGGGTCCCAGCCGCCGAGGGTCAACCAGACCGGCACCGGGATCAGCGCGCGGTCGGCGGGCGCCGCGGTCGCCCGGTGTTCGAGCGCCTGCAGCAGCAACAGGATCATGGAGGCGGTCTTGCCGGCGCCCGGCGCCCCGAGGACGGCGAGCCGCCCGAAGGCCAACCGGGCGTAGACCTCGTCGTGCAGCCGGGTCACCACACCGGACCGCAGCACCGGGCCGGTGTCCTCGTCCCGAGCGCCGCGGCCGCCCAGGGGTCCCGGGCCCAGGCCCGCCGCCCCTGCCGATGCGACGTCGCTGGTCGGTACGGCCACGTCCGCGGCGGCCCAGTGCCAGCGGACCGGCACGGGCGCCGGGCTCGTGAGCCCTCGACGTGTCGCCTCGGCCGCCCAGAAGCCGCCCACCACCGCCGCGAGCCGGTCCGCAGCTCGTTCGTCCGGTGGGACGGCACTCGCCATCGTCTCGCCTGGCGTCTCGTGCCTGTGCCGGTCGACCTCGCTGGTGACCGCCAGCCCGGCCACGACGGCGGCGACGAGGAGGCGCGTGCCCCGTCCGGCGCCGCCCAGCTCGAGTGCTGTCTGCGTGAGGGTGAGCAGGGCGCCGCAGATCACCCAGACGACCCCGCGAGGGAGCGACCGTATCCGGCGCAGCCGTCCGGCTCTTCCGTGCGGTGCGCGCATCCGTGGCGCCTTCCCAGCAGCCCAGGGCACGTGATCAGGATCCACCTGACGTGGACCGAGCGAAACAGGCGACGCCGCTACACCATCATCGAGTGCAGCATCGGCTCAGCCCAGTGCTCGTCGAACAGCCCCGGCTCGAGGACTACGGCGATGCAGTCGCGCGTCACGTTCTGACCGGCCTGGTTGGGGTGCAGCATCCCCTCGAAGTCACCCTGGTTCAGGCACGACTCCTCCGCCCGGACGAAGTACCGGCGGCCGGGGGTTGGGCAGTGCTCGTGCCCCTCGAACCGCTGGCGGATGCCGTCGACGAAGAGCCACCCAAACCGCTCGGCCTTCTGCCGCAGCATCGTGCTCAGCTCGAGGCCGGCCGCCGTGAGGTCGAAGGCGTCCGAGCGATCCAGGTCGAGCCCCGTCAGCGTGGCAGGAGCCACCAGGTACTTGCTGCCGAGCACCTCGCACGGCTCCTTGCCGTCTGCCAGCTCCTGGAAGACGTTGACCGGGTAGCTGGTGACCAGGACCCGGCGCGGCTGCAACATGGCATCGACCTCGGCCCTGAGCTGGTCCAGGTGCTCGGGCACCAGGGTCCGGATCTTCTCTCGCAGCTCCTCGATCCGCTTCTTGCGCTTCTGCCCGCTGGCCGCGAGCACGGAGTCCGTGACCAGCGTCGAGAAGCCGACGTCGTTGATGCCGATGGAAACGATCAGCGCGTCGACGGTGCGACCACCGACGGTGTCCGCTGCCTCCCGGACCTCGCCCCGGTCGCCGACCAACTCGTCGATCGAGTCACCGCTGTCGCCGATCACCCTGGACACCGTGCGGCCCCGGAGCAGCCCGGCCTGGATCTGAGCCCCGGTGCGCCCGAAGCCCAGGGAGGTGACGACGCCCCCGCCGTACGCCGTGGTAGTCCGCTCGACCGAGCCGCCGCCAGGGACCGACCGCTGCGGTAGGACCGGTAGGCCAACCATCCACGGGAACAGGGAGTGTCCGCGACAACACAGGGCGATTCAGCCAGGTCGGTGGACCAGGCCGGTCTCATACGCGAGGATCACAGCCTGGACGCGGTCCCGCAGGCCGAGCTTGTCCAGGCACCGGGATACGTGGGTCTTGACTGTCTCGAGGCTGACCATCAGATGTTCGGCGATCTCGGCATTGGAGAGTCCCTGCGCGACCAGTTGGAGGACCTCGCGCTCTCGGGAGGTCAGCCGCTCGAAGCCTTCTGGTAGGGATCGGCGGTCCCGGCCGACGAACTTCTCCACCAGTCGTCGGGTCAGGGCAGGGGCCAGCATCTCCTCGCCGCGGGCGACCGCCCGGATACCGCCGACCAGTTGCACCTCGGGCATGTCCTTGAGCAGGAAGCCAGAGGCGCCGGCCACCAGCGCGTCGTACACGATCTCGGAGCGGGAAAAGGTGGTCAGCGCTACGACTCGGGTGGAGGCCCCGCGTGTCGTCGCGTCGGCGAGGAGCTGTCGGGTCGCCTGGATGCCCGGCGCCAACTCTCAGTAGTTAGCCGCGACCCCGGCGCGGAGGGCGCCACCCCCGAGAACAGGTCTTGCTCGTCCACGACCTGTTGCCTCCGCCCACTCCCGGCGGCTACGTCAGGCGGACCCGGGGACGAGGATGCCGCGGCCGCGTAGCCGACCGGCGTCGAGGTCGTCCATCGCTTCGTTCACCGCGTCCAGCGGGTAGGTATGGGTGAGCATCGTGACATGTCCGGCGGCGTTGAGCGCCATGAGCTCGACGAGGTCGTTGTAGCTGCCTACGAGGTTCCCGACGACGTTGCGCTCGGTCGAGATCACGTCGATGGTTGGGATGTCGACGGTCCCGCCGTACCCGATCACAAAGTCGCTCCCGGCCCGCCTGGTCATCGCCCAGCTGTCTCGCTCGGCGCCCTTCTCCCCGACGAAGTCCAGCACCACCTCGGCGCCCATACCGTCGGTCATCTCGAGGACCCGGTCGACGTGCTTGCCGTCCACGACGACGGTCTCGTCCGCTCCCCAGCCGCGGGTGAGGGCAAGGGCCTCCTCGTTGGGATCGAGCACGATGATGCGGGTGGCGCTCATCGCCCGCAGGCACTGGATGCCGAGGTGTCCCAGGCCCCCAGCCCCCATGACGACGCACGTGCTGCCCGGGTACAGCAGCGGGACCGCTTTCTTCACCGCGTGGTACGCCGTGAGACCGGCGTCGGCCAACGCGGCCACCGCGGCGGGCTCGATGCCCGGGGCGAGCTTGACCACCGAACGCGCAGAAGTCTTGATGAAGTCCGCCATTCCGCCGTCGGTGTCGATGCCCGGGAAGCCACTGGCCTCGCAGTGCACGTCATCACCGGCACGGCAGGCCCGACACAAGCCACAGGTCAGCAGCGGGTGCAGGATCACCGCGTCGCCCGTCTTCAGGTGCTCCACCGCGGAGCCGACCGAGTGGATCCAGCCGGCGTTCTCGTGGCCCAGCGTGTACGGCAGCGCGACGTTGCTCTTGTCTGCCCACTGACCCTCGACGATGTGCAGGTCGGTGCGACACAGACCCGCCCCTCCCACCCTGACGACGACGTCGAGCGGTCCCGTGGCCTGTGGCTCGGGAACATCCTCGACAACCGGGCGCACCTCATATCGATGCAGCCGAACCGCCTTCATCACGCCTCCCAGACTGAACGCGAACGACCCCGGTGGCCTTCCCTGCTCTGCACCGTAGGGCAAGCCGGACGAGTACGCACGGGATGGGGCCCGAGGCCCTTCCGGCAACGGCCGGTTCGGCGTAGGTTCCGAGGTTCAGACGACGAAAGGGACGACGATGACACGCACGCCTGAAGAGGTCTTCGCCCATCACGGACAGGAACTGGGGGCCGGAAACCTTGAGGGGATCGTCGAGGACTACACCGAAGACGCGATCCTCATCGTGAACAAGAAGGTCTACCGCGGCAAGGACGGCGCCCGGCAGGTCTTCACCCAGCTGCTCAGCGATCTCCCCTCGGCCGCCTGGCAGCTCGACACGGTGTTCGCCGACGATGTGCTCTATCTGGAGTGGTCAGCGGTCGGAGGCGGCCGCAAGGCGGAGCACGCCGTCGACACGTTCATCTTCCAGGACGGCATGTGCCGCGTGCAGACAGTTGACTACACCATCCAGCCAGCCTGAGCTGTCTCTCGGCATCCAAGGGTGGGTGGTGCCAGTCCCACTCGACGCCTTCACCTCGCCTACCGGGGGCTGACGTGGGCTGACGTGCGAAGGTACGCACGCAGTTGGTCGGACGCGGCCGATCCATGCTTGGGGTGCCGTATGACGAACCCGTCGCGGGAACTGCGCTCATCAGCAACCGGGCGACTGTCCGGACGTCCCGGCAGACCCGTCCGGTGATGTGTTCGGTGACGGGGCCCTATCCGGACGAGCCAGCGCGGTTCCCCGGGCCGCCCTCGCTCCCCCGCTTCGAACGCGTCCGCGACAGCGGCGTGAACCGCGTCGCCCTTTCTGAAGGTTCCCCAACCCTGTAAGCCGTTCCTCACAATCTTCCTGTCCACTCGTCCGCACGGTCCTCCCTCCACCGTCCCTGCTTCTCACCCCTGTCCCCCAGTCCCCTCTCACCCTGCCCCTTTGCCTTCTCCTTCCATTCCTTCGCACACACCTCTTCCATCCGAGGTTCCACCTGGCCACTCGCGGTCAGCGCGCGGCCTTGAGGGGTGTGACGATGACGCTGCAGAAGTTGTCGGCCGGGTCGGGGTACGAGTACCTGACCCGGCAGGTCGCCGCGCTCGACTCGACGGAGAAAGGCAGCATTCCGTTGGCCGACTACTACGCGGCGAAGGGTGAGGCGCCGGGCCGCTGGATCGGCTCGGGTCTCGGCGGCATCGACGCTTTGGCGATCAACGACATCGTGACTGCTGAGCAGATGAAGCACCTGTTCGGCACCGGCTGCGACCCGATCACGGGGCGGCCGCTTGGCGCGGCGTACAAGGTGTACGGCAACGAGACCGTGCACGCGTTCGAGGCCCGAGTCGATGAGCTGCTGGCGCACTCGTCCATGCCGACGTCGCCCGAGCGGGCGGTCGCGCGCTCGGCCGCGGCACGAGAGTTCTTCGTCGCCGAGCACGGACGCGAGCCGGCGACGGCCCACGAGCTGTCGGCAGCGCTGGCGAAGTACTCACGGCCCCGACAGACGGCCGTCGCGGGGTTCGACCTGACGTTCAGCCCGGTCAAGTCGGTCTCCGCGCTCTGGGCGATCGCGCCGCCGGAGGTCGCGGCGAAGATCGAGCAGGCCCACCAGGCGGCGGTCGCTGACGCGATGGCGTTCGTCGAACAACACGCGCTGTTCACCCGCGAGGGCAAGGACGGCGCCCGCCAGGTTGAGACCCGTGGACTCATCGCGGCCGCGTTCACCCACCGCGGCCCGGCATCGTGATGTGAGCGCCACGGGAGGTCAGGAACGGCGTGGCCCCGCATGGCCCGCAAGGCATCTCCAGGCGCCTGGCGGACCCAGACCTGCGTCATCGGCATCCGGAAAGTTTCGGGCTCGTCCTTCTCTCCCTGCACGTCGTCGGTCACCTCGGCGTGGAGAACGGCAGTGTCGTTGACAACGACGACTTCGACGCCACTCAGCCGCTGCGAACGCCAGACCGTGTGCCCCTCGGTGTTCCGGCGGATGTACTCGGACCGGCTGTAGGACTCCCCCGTATGTGTTGTCCACCTGAAGCCCGCGTGCAGGAGCCCCGCGAGTCGCTCGGCATCTCCTGCCGCGAGGGCCGAAGCCCGATCCTCGGCAGCCGCGACCACCTGCTGCTCTGCGTTCATACGCGCCAGCCTGACAGACCCTGTCTCGGCGTCCGCCCGTCGGCGGCAGATCCCCTCACAACAACGTGCTCGATCACGCGGACTCGTCGAACTCGCGGTCGCGGGCGTTGGCGTAGTCCTCGATGTGCTGCCGCAGGTACTCCTCGAGGACCTCGTCGAGGCTCATCGGCGGCAGCTCGTGTGCCGTGACGAATGCACGCAGATCCTCGACGAGTCGCTCCTCGCATTGCGTACCGACCGAGCCGGTCCATGAGCATCGACGCCCGGCGTCGTACCGAACGCGCCGACTGGGGGCTGTACCGGGAGACGAATTCGACGTCGGCCGGCGAGGTGAGCCAGCACGCCCCCTCCGCGCCGGGGCGGAGTGCTCGGTCGCCGCCACGCCGAGCTGCTGCAACAGCGAGGCGTCCGGCAGGCTCAGCACGCCGCCCAGCAGGGCGTGCTGGACGAGCTGGCTCGACTCGAACACCGCGTCGGCATGAAGTTCGGGGAGACCGGCGAGGAGGTCGAGGTCCTCAGCGTTGTCGCACAGCGTGGTGCTTGCCCAGGTGCGATCGTGCCGCTGCGCGGCCTCGTTGTGCCCCAGCTCGGCGAGCAGGGACCGTCGTACGGCGCGGAGGATGTTCGCGGCCACGCATCGCTGCGACGGCACGGTCCGGATCTGCAGCCAAAGCAGCTGATCCTCCGGGAGGGCCACCCGCGCGACCTGCTCGACTACATCGACGGCGTGCTGCTCGTCGACATCTGGAAGGAGCTCGATCTGCCCGACCCGTCCGCCGCGCCTGGCAGCCGCTCATCCGCAACGCCCTGCCGACGCGCCGCCGGCCGCCGCGAGCGACCGACTCAGGTGGTGACCGCACACCCGGGGCGCTCATCCGACTCCGACCCAGCCAGCGGGCACAGTACCTGCGGTCGGGGCAGGACGTGTCTGACGATCAGCCCGGCAGTTGAGCCGCGGCCATGTTCAGCGCTCGAGTCGACGGCACCCTCGGCACGAAACTCGCTGGGTCGGAGTCTCACACCGACATCATCGTGGACGGCATGTCCGCTCAGCGCTCCGCCTTCCGGCGCGAATCACCGCTGACGACCTCGCGGTCAACGGCGCTCGTTGGCTCAGCCGGCGACAGGGACGCGCAGGCTGATCGACTCAGCCGGCGTCGTGCCGGGCTCGGCGAGCACGAACTGGATCTCGACTCCCAACGCGTCCGTGAGCTTGAGAAGCGTCTGGGTGGTCGGCGCAACCTGGCCACGCTCGATCCGACTGATGTCGGCCTGGGTCACGCCGGAGAGCTCCGCCAGGTCTGATTGGCGAAGGCCGCGAGCCTTGCGTGCGCCGAAGATGACTGAGCCGAAAGCTGCGGCCTGATCGAATGCGCGCATCAGATCGCGCTGGGCCGGACTCATCGTCGCCTCGCGCTCACGGGCGTACTCGGCAAACGTCTTCGCCATCACTATCTCCTCTCGGCCTCAACAAGCATATGTCTGATACCACATACCAGCAACTTACTTCTTCTTGGCTCGCTTCGCTTCCGCCACCCTCCATCTGGTCAATCGCTTGCGGGCCTCTTGAATCTCCTTGCCCTGCTGCCTCGGACTGTCGTCGCAGCCCTTGTCGCAGCCGTGGACAAGGAGCACGACCTTGTTGCCGTGGAAGTGCACGAAGAGCCGGAGCAGGATCTTCTTCTGGGTCGGCAGCCCCTCAGCCGGCTCGTGGCCAGCGAGCCCTTCGATCGTGGAGGCGTCGTGTCGCACGCGGAACTCGTGCAGGCCGTCTCCTAGCGCCTTCAACCAAGGCGTCGAGGCCAAGCCGATGCCATGGACCTCAAGAAAGCGAATGATGCCAGCGCGGAGCGCCATGAACTCCGCGTCCGTCAGCGAGCCCATCCACATCTCGACCGGACGACGGCCTGGCGTCGTCCTCGTAGAACTCGGTGACCCAAGTCGTACGCTCGCTCACCGCTCCACCTTCACATCTACGTTCGACACCAACGCGGACAGACGCTTCGCGATCTCCGCGTCACGGTCGGCGGCTGCGTGCTGGTATCGCATGGCAGCGCCGGGGGTGGAGTGACCGAGGCGACCCATGAGCTCGGCGAGCGTCGCGCCCGTTTGGGCGGCGAGCACGGCGCCCGTGTGGCGGAGGTCGTGCCAGCGGAGGTCCTCGCGGCCGGCGGCCTTCCGCGCCGGGTAGTAGACCTTGTACAGCGTGGACGGCGCCATGTGGGCGTTGCTGTCGGCGGCGGCCGGCAACAGCAACGCATCCTTGCCAGACCCGGTGTGCCGGGAGAGGTGGTCTTTTGCCACCGGCACCAGGTGCGGTGGGATCGCAACGTCACGACTACCCGCGTCGGACTTGGGCGGGCCGACGATGAACTCGCCGTCGACGCGCACCACTCCTCTGCGGATCTTCACCCGGTTGGCTCGCAGGTCTATGTCGCCCCGGCGCAGCTCGGTGAGCTCGCCGAAGCGCATCGCGCACCAGGCGGCGAGCAACGCCATCAGCTGGTAGCGGTCGGGCAGCTCGGCGACGATCGTCTCCAGCTCCGCCAGCGTCGCTGGCTGCACGTGATGGGCGCGCTTGGTGCCGCCAGCACCGCGGATGTGGGCCGGGTTGTACGGGATGAACGGGGTCGGCCGCTCCGAGGCCGCGCTCGCGAGGATGGTGCGCAGCAGGCTGTAGGACTGTGCCCGGATCGTCTCCCGCCCCGGCGCGCGATCGTCGTACCAGGCGTTGACGTCCTCGTTGGTGATCCGGTCTATGCGTTGATCGCCGAGCATCGGGAGGATGAACTTGCCGAGCAGCATGCGGTACTGCCGACGGGTCGTGGGCCGCAGCTCGCGGCCCTTGGTCTTGCGGTTCTCCAGCCAAAGGTCGGCGTACGCCCGGAAGGTCGGCGACTCGCGTCGCCTCGCACCACGGCTCGCGACGTCCGGCGCCCAAACCTCCATCTGGATCTCGGCACGCCGGGCGGACAGCCAGGCGATGGCGTCGTCCTTGGCGTCGAAGGTCGTGGAGGCTCGGTAGAGCTGGCCGTCCGGACCGGTGTAGCCGGCCCGGTAGTTGCCCGACGGCAGCCGCTCGACCCGGCCGAAACTGCGCCGTGCCCGCTGCTGCGCCCGAGCCATCTTGTGTCCTCCCAGTATCGCCTTTCGTGGAACATACGAGGAATAGCGCGGTCCATGTCTGTCCTGATGCGTCTTGCCGTGTCCCGGACCAAAATGCCCTCTCGAGGGCCTCTTCCCATTTCGGGAACGACGAACCGGCCCTTCTGGCCCGCTCCCCGCCCTCCGCTGGTCGAGTAGGGCGCGCGCAGCGCTCTTTGGAACCGACGGGCGATCACGCCCGAGTAAACGCCGCCGCGATCCGGTCACGAAGGCCCGGTACGTCGACCGCGCCGCTCACCTCATGTCGAGGATCTTGCTCAGCCTGCGGGGCGACACGACTCGTACGCCGCGGGTCGATGCCGACCGGCCGCGCGCCCTCCGACCATCAGCTTCGGCGCGGGCTCTCGGGATCCCGCCCTCGACTCGCAGCTCTGGACGCTGGTCGACGTAGCGCTGCACGTCGACGACGAAAACCCCCCCGGGGCTGCGCCACGACGACGTGGTCGATGTTGGCCTTCGTGCCCGGGATAAGCCGGTCGTGCATGACGGCGATCGCCTCGGACACCTGCTTGTCCAGCCGCGCGCCCAAGATGTCCTCGCGCTCCAGGTACGGGAATAGCTCGCCCCTCCTCCGCCCCGTGTCGTAGAACGACGTACCGGTCGGGCGGTTCAGGCACCTCTGCGCCCTGCGAGACCGCGAACTGGTACGTCGTCGTACGAGAGCGCCATGAGTGCCGCGGACCGGCGGGACCGAGAAGGCGCGATTGCTGAAGCAGGACCTGAGGCTGCACACCGAGGCCGGCACGTCGAGCGCGACAGCGCGAACTCCGCCTGCGCCGCGGTGACCCGACGGCTCACCGGCGGTCTGGCGCGGCGCCGGCTGGGGTGCCCACGTTCGCACGCACGGCGCCCGGTGCCCGACCAGACGCTCCGCTGCGGCACACCACTCCCCCGGTCGCGCTCCGGACGACCGCGTTCGGGCGTGTCATCGCCATCGCGAGCGACGCGATCACGTCGGCGCCGGCGCCGTACGCCACCGACCGGGCGGGGGTGCGGTTACCGGCCATGGTCTCTCCTCAAGTCGCCTGTCGGTCGAGCTGACCAGAGAACTGGCGCGTGCCGGCCCGGTGCGCGTCGGTGAGAGCGATTACAGAACCGGGGGGGCGCCCTCGATCAGCGGGCGCGGCGTTCGCTCTCGTCCCGGACGGTCTCCCGCCCGGGGCCGGTGCAGGGCGTACGGCGCCGTCGCGGCTGGGTACATGACGTCGCGCGTGGTGGCGATGTCGACCACGAGCGGACCGAGCGGTCGGGTCGGTCGCCCGGCGTCGAGGTCCAGGCTGCGCCGCCCGGTGACCAGGCCGACGTACGTCGCAGTGCCGATCAGGGCCCGGGCCCCGTCAGCGGTGAGCGCGAGCCTTCTGACTCGCACGGCTTCTCCGCAACGTCTCTCCGGCCGTCCGGCCGGCCGGTGCGTCCCGGCGCCCCACAGCAGCGTATGCCCGTTCGGGCCCGAGTGGTGTCCCTGTGCAGGTGACGCCCGAAGCCCGGCCTCCGGTGGGGCACTCACAGTCTGGGCACGACGCTGCCGGTCGTGCTTGCCCCGTGGCGACCTCGGCGCGCAAGCCCGTCCCGGAGCTCACGCGTGCCACGCTGCCCTGACCCGGGAACTGCACGTCCGGATGGCCGCCGAGCGGCGGAGGCCGGTTCGTGGCGCAGCACCCTGGGCCACCCGACCACTGCGACCGGCACTCACCCGACCACCCGACCGGTTCCACGCGGGAGTGCGGTCCAAGTCCGCGCCGAGTGCCGGTCCGAGCGGCTCCCCGACGGTGAGGTGCCGGCCAGCTCGTCGGCGACCGCGGCGAGCACCTCCGCGGGCGCCCGCACCAGGGCCCTCAGGCGCCGACATACGCCGCGAGGTGCTGCCCGGTGAGCGTCGAGCGGTCGGCGACCAGGTCGGCCGGCGTGCCCTCGAACACGACGCGACCGCCGTCGTGGCCGGCGCCAGGGCCGAGGTCGACGATCCAGTCGGCGTGTGCCATGACCGCCTGGTGGTGCTCGATCACGATCACCGACCTGCCCGAGTCGACGAGCCGGTCGAGCAGCGCGAGCAGCTGCTCGACGTCCGCGAGGTGCAGACCGGTGGTCGGCTCGTCGAGGACGTAGACGGCGCCCTTGTCGGCCATCCGGGTGGCGAGCTTCAGCCGCTGCCGCTCGCCGCCGGACAGGGTGGTCAGCGGCTGCCCGAGGCTGAGGTAGCCGAGGCCGACGTCGGCGAGCCGTCCCAGGACGGTGTGCGCGGCCGGCGTGCGGGCCTCGCCGGTGCCGAAGAACTCCTCCGCCTCGGTGACCGACATCGCGAGCACCTCGGTGATGTCGCGGCCGCCGAGACGGTGCTCGAGGACGGACGCCTGGAACCGCTTGCCCTCACACTCCTCGCACGGCGACTCGACGGTGGCCATCACGCCGAGCTCGGTGAAGATCACCCCGGCGCCCTTGCAGGTCGGGCAGGCCCCCTCGGAGTTGGCGCTGAACAGCGCCGGCTTCACCCCGTTGGCCCTCCCGAACGCCTTGCGGACCGGGTCCAGCAGACCGGTGTACGTCGCCGGGTTGCTGCGCCGCGAGCCGCGGATCGCGCCCTGGTCGACGACCACGACGCCGTCCCGCCCCTCGACCGAGCCGTGCACCAGCGAGCTCTTGCCCGAGCCGGCCACCCCGGTGACGACGCACAGCACGCCGAGCGGGATGTCCAGGTCGACGTGCTGGAGGTTGTGGGTGTCCGCACCTCGCACCTCGAGCGCGCCCGACGGCGTCCGCACCGACGGCTTCAGCGAGGCCCGGTCGTCGAGATGCCGCCCGGTGAGCGTGTCACTGGCGCGGAGTGCCTCGACGGTGCCCTCGAAGCACACCGTCCCGCCCGCCGTGCCGGCACCGGGCCCGAGGTCGACCACGTGGTCGGCGATCGCGATGGCCTCGGGCTTGTGCTCGACGACCAGCACGGTGTTGCCCTTGTCGCGCAGCCGCAGCAGCAGGTCGTTCATCCGGGCGATGTCGTGGGGGTGCAGCCCGATGGTCGGCTCGTCGAAGACGTAGGTGACGTCGGTCAGCGAGGAGCCGAGGTGCCGGATCATCTTCGTGCGCTGCGCCTCCCCGCCCGACAGCGTGCCGGAGGAGCGGTCCAGGCTCAGGTAGCCCAGGCCGATCTCGACGAACGAGTCGAGGGTCTCCCGCAGCGCGGCGAGCAGCGGCGCCACCGACGCCTCGTCGAGGGCACGCGCCCACGCGGCGAGGTCGTTGATCTGCATCGCGCTGGCCTCGGCGATGTTGAGGCCCCGGATCCGCGACGAGCGGGCGAGCTCGCTGAGCCGAGTGCCCTCGCAGTCCGGACAGACCCCGAACGTGACTGCCCGCTCGACGAACGCCCGGATGTGCGGCTGCATCGCCTCGACGTCCTTGGACAGCATCGACTTCCGGATCTTCGGGATCAGCCCCTCGTAGGTGAGGTTGACGCCGTCGACCTTGATCTTCGTCGGCTCCTTGTAGAGCAGGTCCTGCAGCTGGCGCTTGGTGAACGCCGAGATCGGGCGGTCCGGGTCGAAGAACCCGCAGCCACGGAACATCCGGCCGTACCAGCCGTCCATGCTGTAGCCGGGGACCTTCAGCGCGCCCTCGTTGAGCGAGAGGCTGTCGTCGTACAGCGCGGAACGGTCGAAGTCGGTCACCGACCCGCGGCCCTCGCAGCGCGCGCACATCCCACCGGTGACGCTGAAGCTTCGACGCTCCTTGACGGTCTGGCCGCCCTTCTCCACGGTGACCGCGCCCGCGCCACTGATGGAGGCCACGTTGAAGGAGAAGGCCTGCATGGAGCCGATGTGCGGCTCCCCCAGCCGGCTGAACAGGATGCGCAGCATGGCGTTGGCGTCGGTGGCGGTGCCGACGGTCGAGCGCGGGTTGGCACCCATCCGCTCCTGGTCGACGATGATCGCGGTGGTCAGGCCCTCGAGTACGTCGACGTCGGGCCGAGCCAACGTCGGCATGAACCCCTGCACGAACGCGCTGTAGGTCTCGTTGATCAACCGCTGCGACTCCGCGGCGATCGTCGCGAACACCAGCGAGCTCTTGCCCGAGCCGGAGATGCCCGTGAACACCGTCAGCCGGCGCTTCGGCAGCTCGACGTGGAGATTCTTGAGGTTGTTCTCGCGGGCGCCGTGCACCCGGATCAGGTCATGGCTGTCGGCGGGGTGCACGCTCAGCGCGTCTCCTGGATCCGGACCAGGTTGCCGGCAGGGTCGCGGACCGCGCAGTCCCGCACCCCGTACGGCTGCTCGGTGGGCTCCTGGACGACCTCCGCGTCGCTGGCCTGCAGCCGCTCGAAGGTGCCGTCGAGGTCCTTGGTCGCCAGCAGCAGCATGGCGTAGGTGCCCTTGGCCATCATCTCCGCGATGGTGCGACGCTCCTCGTCGGTGATGCCCGGGTTGGCGCCCGGCGGGTCGAGGACGACGGAGGTCCCCGGCTGGTCGGGGGGACCGACCGTGATCCAGCGCATCGTGCCCTTCCCGACGTCGTTGCGGACCTCGAACCCGAGGACGTCGCGGTAGAAGGCGAGCGACGCCTCGGGGTCGTCGTGCGGCAGGAAGCTCGCGTGAATGCTGATGTCCATGGCAGTCAGGCTAGTTGCGGCTCGGCGGGCCGCGCTTCTCGATTCCTGATCGGTCTGGTGACCTGCTTCGCCACGCACGGCAGCATCTCCCCCGCGGCGCCGGCCGCCCGGTCCCGGTAGCCGCTCGGCGAGGTCCCGACGAGCTCGGTGAAGCGGGTGCTGAACGTGCCGAGCGACGAGCAGCCCACCGCGAAGCACACCTCGGTGACGCTGAGGTCGCCGCGGCGCAGCAGCGCCATCGCGCGCTCGATGCGCCGGGTCATCAGGTAGGAGTAAGGCGACTCGCCGTACGCGAGCCTGAACTGGCGGCTGAGGTGGCCGGGCGACATGCCGGCCCCGCGCGCGAGCGCCTCGACGTCGAGCGGCTGGGCGTACTCGCGGTCCATCCGGTCGCGGACCCGGCGCAGCCGGGCGAGGTCGCGCAGGCGGTCCTCGGAGAGCGGTCGGGTGGTCACCTGCGCGATGCTCCCACGACGTGCCCGGCCCAGGCGAGCAGTCAGGGCAGGTATCTCCGGGCGCCGGCGTAGCCGCTCCAGATGACCGGCACCGTCTCCACGGACGCACCGGTGTGCGGCGCCTGGACCATCGTGCCGCTGCCGGCGTACATCGTCACGTGGTGGACGACACCGTCGGTGGCGTAGAACATCAGGTCGCCGCGACGGAGGTTCGCACGGGTGACGGCCGTGCCGCCGGTCGCCTGCGGTGCCGCGTCGCGGGCGATCCGGAGTCCGTGCGACCGGTGGTCCACCCAGGTCAGCCCCGAGCAGTCGACCCCGAAGCCGGAGACGCCCGCCCACAGGTACGGCAGCCCGGTGAAGGCCTGAGCGGTGCTCACCAGGTCGTCGGGGGTCTGCGGCAGCGCGGGGTCGCCCGGCGCGTGCACGACCACGACCGAGCCCGGCAGCCGTCGTGCGACACCGAGCGGCGTGCGCACCCGGGCCCATCCGTCCCTCGTGCCGAGGTACGGCAGCCGGGTGCCGAAGCTGACCTCGTAGACCTTCGACGGCGTGCTGTCGTCGGTCCGCAGCCACGCCGTACGTCGGGTCACCGTGACGACGTCGTCCGAGGTCGCCGGCGGCTTCGCGGTGAGCTGCCGGGCGGGGACCCACCCCGGGTAGCCGCGGCCGTCCAGCGGGGTCGGCTGGTCGCGGACGGTCACCTTGACCCAGGTGCCGGAGATCCGCAGCACCCGTACCCGCTCGCCGAGCAGGGCCTGGGTGTCCGCCCGACCGTTGAGCTCGCGGCGCTGGCGCAACGTCATGTCCGACAGCCACCTGCGGATCCTCGCGGGGCGCTGCAGCGCCGGACGGTCCACCGGCCGGGGCGCGACGGCGCTTCGCCACACCGTGGCCACCGACACCGCCACCCAGGCGTCGGTGTGCGCCGCGAGCGCCGGTGCCGCGGCATACCGCGCGGGCTCAACGGGGAGAGCCGCCCGGCCGGTGTCGGCGTGACAGCCGGTGAGCGCCTGAGCCGCGACGGCGACCCCGACGAGTGCGACGGCCAGGGCCCCGTTCATGGCACCATCATCTGCGCGGACGGGCGGCTCCGGCAGGGCCGAACGGCACCGGCCTCCGGGGCTAGCGAGCCACCGGCAGCCCGAGCGCGGTGGCCATCGACGGCGCTGCGTGCTGGAGCGGCCTCGTCCCGGTCACCTCGGAGCAGAGCGGGCTCAGCGAGTAGTGGTCGGGCGGGGGCTCCGCCGTCGCACACGGCAATCGCGACGAAACGACGTGCCTTCGCCGTTCAGCCAACGGCGACGCCGGACGGCGGCATACTCCACAGCATCGCCCCCGCCCGTGGCACCGCCCCGGGCCGTCCGGAGAAGAGGAACCCGATGAGGCTTCGCACCGCACTTCGCCTCGGACTAGCCGCCGTTCTCGCCACCGCCGTCCCGCTCGCCGTGGCCGGCTCGGCCCAGGCCATGCCCAAGGACAAGCGCCAGCTCACGGTGATGACCCAGAACCTCTACCTGGGCTCCAGCCTCGACCCCGCGCTCACCGCCACCGACGGGACGTCCTTCGTGATGGGCGTCGCCGAGATCTATGGGACGATGCTCTACACGAACTTCCCCGCCCGCGCCCAGGCCGTCGCCGACACGATCGCGACACGACAGCCGGACCTGGTGGGCCTCCAGGAGGTCTCGAACTGGATCGCCACGCCGACGCAGGCCGGCCCGACGCCGCCGAGCATCGACTTCCTGAGCACCCTGCAGCAGGCGCTCGCGGTGCGTGGCCTGAAGTACGAGGTCGCCTCGGTCTCGCACAACGCCGACATCGGCCCGGTGCCGCTGGTCTCACCGTCGTTCGGCTGCAACGTGGCCGCGCCGGTGCCGGACTGCCTGGTGACGCTGCAGGACCGGGACGTGATCCTCGTCAACGCCGAGACCCACGGGCTGCGCTGGTCCGACCCGCGCAGCGGGACCTACGTCCACCAGCAGTCGTTCACGCCTCCCGTCGGCGGGCCGGTCTCGTTCTCGCGCGGGTGGACCTCCATCGACGGTGTGTACGAGGGCAAGCGGTTCCACTACGCCAACACGCACCTCGAGACCGAGGACTCCCCCGCCGTGCAGGAGGCGCAGGCCGCCGAGTTCCTGGCCGGGCCGGCGCGGGGCAGGGGCGCGGTCATCGCCACGGGCGACTTCAACTCCGCCGCCGACGGCAGCACCACCACGTCGTACGCCGCGCTGACCAAGTCGTGGTTCACCGACGCCTGGTCCGCGGTGCACCCGGGGCAGCCGGGTCTCACCTGCTGCCAGAGCGGCACGCTGACGAACCCCACCTCCGAGCTGCACTCGCGCATCGACCTCGTGCTCACCCACGCCGCGGTGCGGCCCACCTCGGCCACCGTCGTGGGGGCCACTCCGTTCGAGTCGGTACCGCCGTTCTGGGCCTCCGACCACGCGGGGCTGGTGGCCACCGTCCGGCTGCACTGACCGCTACCGGCTCGCCAGGGAGGTGCTGAAGGCGGTCCGGGACAGCGGGCTGGTGCCGGTGTCGATCTTGTAGCGGACGGCCTGGCCGTCGGCGTCGGTCTTGTTGCGGTTGAACAGCAGGCCGCCGGCGAGGCCGACGTTGGCCAGGTGCTGGCGCAGGTTGCTCATGTAGCCGGCCACCGAGGTGTCGCCGTGGGCGAGGTCGTCGCCGAACTCGCCGAGGTAGCTGGGCTGGGCGTGGTACCAGGGTCGGGCGTGCAGCCAGGTGTAGGTGGGGGTCACGGTCTGCTCGAAGGTCTCCGCGGCGGAGTGCGTGTCGGTGGAGTAGGGGTCGTAGGCGTACCAGTCGATGCCGGCGTTGCGGGCGGCCAGGGCGGTGCCGACGGCGTCGATCTTGGTCTTGTCGTAGCCGCCGAACCAGTACCCGACCCGGGCCTTGGGGGCGGCGGCGTGCACCCGGGCGGCGAACCGGGTCAGCGCGGTGGCGTAGTCGGCGATGGTGGGCGGGCCGGCGGTGCCGAACTGGTGCTGGTTCAGCTTGACCTCGAACTCGTGGTCCAAGGTGATCAGCAGCGGCGCGTCCAGGGTCGCCGCGGCGGTGGCGTACCGGTTGATCCAGGCGTCGGCGGCACCGGAGCCGATCTGGGCCAGGGTGTAGCCCGAGCTCTTGGAGGTGATCGTGATCAGCGGCTCGATGCCCTTGCTGATCCGGGCGGCCTCGGCGGCCACGTTGATCGTCTGGTTGCCCTGGTAGTAGGTCGAGGCCAGGTCGGGGTACCGGCCGAACGAGGCCCGGGTCGCCTCATCGGTGGCCGGACCCCCGTTGTACACCCCCAGCAACGGCGCCGATCCCCGCACGTCGGGTGTCCCGGCCAGCGGGGTGACCCGGACCGCGTCCACGAGGAGCCATCGGTGCGGTCCGACGCCCCGGCCGAGCACCGAGACGCCGAGCGCGGTCCCGGGGGCGGTCACGGTCACGTCGAGCGCCACCCGGGTCCAGCGGCGGGCGCCGAGCGCGAAGCGCTGGGCTCGGGTGGTCGCCGACGCTCCGCTCGTCCGGCTGACCCGGAGCCGGCCGACGAGACGGGGCCGGTTCGTGCGCAGCCAGGCGCTCACCCGGTAGGCGTTGCCGGCGGCGGCGCAGATGCCGCCCGTCGAGGGTCGGAGCTGCGCCGGGCCGCGGGATGCGCGGGACAGCACGGCCGCGTGTACGCCGGCGTGCCCGCCGCGAACCACCCGCAGGTGCTGCGCGCGGCCACCCGTGGACCAGCCGGTGGCGCCGCGCTCGAAGCTGCCGTTCGCCATCAGGTCGCCGCCCGCAGCCGCGTGTGCCGTCGCCGGCACAGCCAGCGTCGCCAGCGGCACGAGCAGCGCCACACCCAGTGTTGCAGCCAGTGTCGTCCGGGTCGCAGGGCGACGCCCGTGACCCCGTCCCATGTCCATCAGCAGCTCCCGTCGCTCGTGATGCAGTCCGACGACAATGTCGGTTAACTACAGTTACGGCAGAACTGTCGGGATTCTTTATGTTTGTGCGGAAAACGACCTGTACCCGGCTCCGGTGCTCACCCGGAAGGGATGAGGCTCCGCGCCGCGCCAGGTCGCACGCTGGACCGGTGCAGCAGAGGAGGAGGGCGCCCGCCTTCCACGTGATGGCCAAGCCGACCGGAGCGGTCTGCAACCTGGACTGCTCCTACTGCTTCTTCCTGTCGAAGGACCAGCTCTACCCGGGCAGCTCCTTCCGGATGCCGCCGGACGTGCACCGGGCCTACATCGACCAGCTCCTGGCGGCCCACGAGGGCGCCGGCGAGGTGGTGGTGGCGTTCCAGGGCGGCGAGCCGACACTGATGGGCACCGACTTCTTCCGCTCCTCGGTGGCGCTCGTGGAGGAGCTTCGTCGTCCCGGCCAGGAGGTGCTGCTCACCCTGCAGACCAACGGCACGCTGCTCGACGACGAGTGGGGTGCGCTGCTGCGGGAGCACGACGTGCTCGTCGGGCTCTCCATCGACGGGCCGCGGCCGCTCCACGACGCCTACCGCGTCGACAAGGGCGGCAAGCCCACCTTCGACCGGGTGATGCGCGGGCTCGACGTGCTCGGGCGGCACGGCGTCGCGTGGAACGCCCTGACGACGGTGAACGCGGCCAACGGCGACCACGGCCGCGAGGTCTACTGCTTCCTGCGCGACGAGCTGGGGGCCGAGCACGTCCAGCTGATCCCCGTGGTCGAGCGCGCCACCCCCGAGGTGCTGGCGCTGGCCGCGCACGGGTGGGGACGGCACGGGAGCGAGCAGCGCCCGCTGTACCGGCAGCAGGGCGACCAGGTCACCGATCGCAGCGTCGGGGCCGCCCAGTACGGACAGTTCCTCGTCGAGGTGTTCGAGGAGTGGGGCCGGCACGACGTCGGCGACGTGTACGTCCAGATGTTCGACACCACGCTGGCGCACTTCCTCGGGATGGACCAGATGGGGATGTGCGTGCACGCCCGCACCTGCGGCACGGCAGTCGCTCTCGAGCACAACGGCGACGTCTACTCCTGCGACCACTATGTCGAGGAGGGCTACCGGCTCGGGAACATCGCTGCGGGCCGGACGCTCCTGGAGATGGTGACCTCACCGCAGCAGGAGGCCTTCGGCCGGGCCAAGCTGGACGACCTGCCGGCGTACTGCCGTGGCTGCGACGTGCGCTTCGCCTGCAACGGCGGCTGTCCCAAGGACCGCTTCCTCACCACGCCGGACGGCGAGCCCGGCCTGCACTACCTGTGCGCCGGGTACCAGCGGTTCTTCCGGCATGTCGACCAGCCGATGCGGCTGATGGCCGACCGGCTGCGGCAGGGCCAGGACGCGACCGGCCTGCGTGACTGGTACGCCGCACAGGACGCCCGGCTGGGCCGCAACGACCCCTGCACCTGCGGCTCGGGCATGAAGTGGAAGCGCTGCCACGGCAGTCCGTCGCCGTCCGCGCGACCCGATCGCGAACGCCCGGGCGACGGGAGGGCCCTGGAAGCCGCGACCCCCGTCTGAGCCGCCGCACCCTCGTGTCCGCATTGCGCCACGGCCGGTACCGGCGTAGCGTCCCGAAGGTCGAGAGCTCCTCGCGGCGAGCCGTTCACGGTCGTCCGCTCCCGACGAACAACGTCTTGAGTCTTGTGGTCAAGCAGCCGGCCGAGAGCTCGGAAGATCGGTGACTGGCATGACTGCAACTGTCCCCTCGGTTCCCATCGATCCGCTCCCGTTCAACGTCGACGTGCTCGACGGAGCCGCGGACTCCTCCCTCATGGTGGTCTCCGGCGACGTCGACCTCGTCGGCCTCAGCGCGCTCCAGGACGCGCTCTGCCGGATGGTGCGGCCCGGGGCCCGCGGCCGGGTGCTCGTGGATCTCGGCCGGATCACCTTCCTGGCCGCGTGCGCGGCGAGCTGGATGGTGCACGCCCAGCACCAGGTCGGAGCGTCCGGCCGCACGCTCAGCGTCGTCGGCGCGTCCGACTTCCAGCGCCGAGTGCTCGCGGCGGCGGGCTTCCGGCTGGACGCAGGCTCACCGGCGACAGATGACTGACGGGCAGCTCGCCGTCGAGTCGCACACCGAGGGCGACGTAGCCCTGGTCATCGTCGCGGGCGAGGTCGACATGGCCACCGCGGGGATCCTCCGCGGGACCATCGCCGACCGGATCGCCGCCGGCAGCCGGCACCTCGTGCTCGACCTGGCCGGCGTGAGGTTCCTGGACTCCACCGGACTCGGCGTGCTCGTCGGGGCCCGGAAGAAGGTCGACCAGGTCGGCGGGAGCCTGCGCATCGTGTGCCGGGGCGAGCGGGTCACCGGTCTGCTAAGGCTCACCGGGCTGTCGCGGGTGCTCACCGTGCACGCCACCCGCGACGAGGCCTGCGCCGCCCTGGCGGCAGCCGTCCGGGAGCCGCGCACCCTCGTGTGAGCCGTCACTCGTCCTCCTCGGCGACCTCCTCGCCGTGGGTCCCCGGACGGGGTGCCCACGGCAGCTCCTCGGAGGGCCGGACCACGATGAGCCGGTCGCCGCGGACGAGCTGGGTGACCACCGGGTCGTAGTAGCGGTGCACCTCTCCGTCGCGGACGACGGCGATCACCTGGTCGGGCAGCGCCTGCGGCTGCCTGCCGACCTCCCGCACCAGGATGTCGCGCTCGGCGACCTCCAGCCCCTCGCCGTATGACAGCAGGTCCTCCATCACCGTGCCGAGCGTCGGGCTGAGCGATGACAGGCCGAGCAGCCGGCCCACCGCGTCGGAGGAGGTGACGACCGAGTCGGCTCCACTCTGCTTCACGAGCTGGACGTTGTCGCCCTCCCGGACCGCGGCCACGATGTAGGCCGTCGGCGCGAGCTGCCGCGCGTTGAGCGTGGCGAGGACCGTGGAGTCGTCGCGGTCGGTCGTGATGATGACCTGCCGCGCCCGGTCCACCCCGGCGCGGCGCAGCACCTCGCGGCGGGTGGCGTCACCGGTGACCACCGTGAGGCCGTCGGCGTGCGCCTCGTTGAGCGCCGAGCCGCTCGGGTCGACGATGACGATCGTGTCCTTGGCCGCACCGTTGCTGAGCAGCGTCTGCACGGCGCTGCGGCCTTTCGTGCCGTAGCCGATGACGACGACGTGCTGGTCCATCTTCCTCCTCCATCGCGACACCCGGTACGCCTCGCGTCCGCGGATCGTCAGCACCTCGAGCGTCGTCCCGATCAGCAGCACGAGGAACGCGATGCGCAGTGGCGTGACCAGGAACGCGTTGATCAGCCGGCTGTGTGCGTCGGAGGGGGCGATGTCGCCGTAGCCGGTGGTGCTGAGCGTGACCGTCGTGTAGTAGATCGCGTCGACGAGGTCGACACGGTGGGTCGGGTCCCCGTTGTCGGTGTACCCGCCGCGGTCGACGTAGACCAGCAGGACCGTGAGGCCCAGGATCGCGACCGCGATCATCAGCCGCCGGGTCAGCTGCCACCACGGTGAACGCACCGCTGCAGGCAGGCGTACCCGCCCCAGCGGATCGTCGGACGGGTCGGCCACGGTCAGAATCTACGGGACGACCCCGCGCGCCAACCGGTCAGCCACGCAGTCCCACCGAGTCGTGCCGCCAGAACGCGTCGGGGTAGACCAGGGCACCCGACATCCACGGCTCGTACGACGCGAGCCGGCGGACCTGGAAGGCGGCCTCCGGGATCCGCTCCGACGGGGCCCGGAAGCCGAGCGTCCCACCCGGCACGAAGCCGAACCGCGGGTAGTAGGCCGCAGAGCCCTCGAGGAACACCAGCGGCTCGGCGCGATCGGCCAGCCGCTCCAGGGCCTGCCCCACCAGTGTCGTGCCGACACCGCTGCGCTGACGGTCCGGGCGCACCGACAGCGGACCGAGCACGAGCACCTCGACCAGCCGGGGCGCGGCGTCGAGCCAGCCGCGGGTGAAGCAGACGTGCCCGACGACCTCGGCATGCGCGCCCGTGTGCTCCTCGGCGACGAACGACAGCCCGCGCCACGCGTCGCCGGCCCGCAGGTCGTCGACGAGCGCGGCCACCGCGTGATCGGCGAACGCCGCCGCGACGACCGCCCGGACGTCGGCCGGGTCCTCGACCCGCTCCGGGCGGACCGTGAGCCTCACCCTCGACCACCGCCGGACCGGCGCCCGCCGCGCACCCGAGCGTTCTTGCGGCGCGCCATCCAGGCAGCCTCCCGCTGCAGACGCTGCCAGCTCTCGTAGCGACGCACTGGCAGCGCACCGCTGTCCAGCGCGGAGACCACCGCACAGCCGGGCTCGCTCTCGTGCCGGCAGTCCGCGAACCGGCAGGCGCCCGCCAGGGCGTCGACGTCCGCGAACACCTGCGCGACGCCGCGGTCGGCGTCGGTGAGCCCGACGCCGCGCAGGCCCGGCGTGTCCACCACGGCGCCACCGGTGGGCAGCGGCACGAGCTCCCGTCGGACGGAGGTGTGCCGCCCGCGGCCGTCGGCGCGGATCTCCCGGGTGGCCAGCACCTCCGCACCGAGCAGGGCGTTGGTCAGCGACGACTTGCCGTGGCCGGAGGTGCCGACGAGCGCCAGCGTGAGGCGTCCCTCGACCATCGCGCGCAGCTCCTCGACGCCCTCGCCCGTCCTGGTGCTCGTGCACACCACGCGCACCCCCGGAGCCAGGGCGGCGACGTCGTCGGCGACCAGGGCGGCGTCGGAGACCAGGTCCGCCTTGGTGAGCGCCACCACGGGCCGCGCACCGCTCTCCCAGGCCAGCGCGAGCAGCCGCTCCACCTTGGCCAGCACGGGGGTCGGGTGCAGGGCCACCACGACCGCGACGAGGTCGGCGTTGGCGCACAGGACGTGACCGTGGGACTGCTCCCCGGCGGTGGCCCGCACCACGGCCGTGCGACGGGGCAGCAGCGCCTCCAGCGTGGTGCGCTGCCCCGGCCACGCGCGCAGCACGGCCCAGTCGCCCGTGCAGGGTGCGTCGGTCGGCTCTGCGGCGATCGCGGCGAGCAGCCCTCCGCCGTACCCGGCGCGTTGCAGGCCGCTCTCGGTGAGCACCGAGGCGAGCCCGCGGTCCACGCGCACGACGCGGCCGAGCTCGGTGTCCGCCGCGGCAGCCCACCGAGCCATGTCCGGGTCGTAGCCGATCCTCTCCAGCACACCGGGGAATCTACGGGCCGGGGCCCGGGGCGGCACCTGAATTATCAGCCCGCGCGCCGCTGCGACTGCTCCTCGGCGGCCGGCGGCTCGTCGCGGCGCGGACGCGGGCGGACCGCCGCCCGGCGCAGCCGCCGGACCAGCTCTGTGCGGGCGCGCGCGGTCTCGGTCTCCGGCCATACCCGGTCGAGCGAGGAGTTCACCGCTGCCCCCACGAGCACCGCGATCGAGAGCAGGTACAGCCAGAGCATCACCACGATCGGCGCCGCGAGCGGGCCGTAGATCGAGGTGGAGTCCCGGGCGGTGTGCGTCAGCACCCAGCGCAGCAGGTACGAGCCCAGCAACCAGAGCAGCAGCGTCAGCGCGGCCCCGGGCAGGTTGTAGCGCCACGACGTCCGCACCGGCACCGACACGTGGTAGAGGGTGGCGAGGAAGCATACGCACAGCACGAGCACCAGCGGCCAGTACAGCGTGCCGAGGAAGCCGACACGGTCGGGCACCAGCCGGTCCACGAGCTGCGGCCCGGCCACGACCAGCGGCAGCGTAACCACGCCGGTGAGCAGCCCCATGACGTACAGCGAGAAGGAGAGCACCCGGGTCGCGACGATGCCGCGCCGACCGCCGAGGCCGTACATGATCGTGATCGTGTCGACGACGACGTTGAGCGCCCGGGAGCCCGACCAGAGCGCGAGCACGAAGCCCACCGAGATCACGTCGAACCGTCCCGCGTGCAGGACGTCGTCGAGGGTGGGTCGGATGATCGTGTTCACGGTCTGCTCGGTGAGCGCCTGCGAGGCCAGGTCGAGGATGGACCGCCGCACCTCGTCGACCTGCGTCGCGCTGAAGGTGTGCAGGACGTAGCCGATCGAGCCGGCCAGCCCGAAGATCAGCGGCGGGAGCGACAGCAGCGCGAAGAACGCGGCCTCGGCGGCCAGTCCGGTGACCCGGGTGCGGAAGCAGGTGCCGACCGTGGCCACCACCAGCCGCCACGCTGTGTCGCGGATCACACGGAGGGTCGAGAGCCCGGAGAGGTCGACCGGCTCCGTGTCCGCTGACATGGAACTACGGTAACGACATGAGCGCCGCGAACCGGGTAGCCACGAACCAGGCGCCGCCCCTCGTCGACCACAACACCGTGACGTCGGACGAGGCGCTGTGCGAGGCCGTCCGGCGGCACGGCTCCGAGGAGGTGCTGTCCTCGCTCGTCGAGCTGGGCGCGACCGCCTCCGGCGCCGAGGCCCGCGAGCACGGGCTGCTCGCGAACCGGTTCGGTCCCGAGCTGGTCACCCACGACCGGTACGGCAACCGAGTCGACGAGGTCCGGTTCCACCCCTCGTGGCACTGGCTGATGGAGCGCGGCGTCGGGTACGGCCTCCAGGCTGCTCCGTGGACCTCGGAGCAGCCGCATGCGCACGTACGCCGAGCGGCCGGGTTCTTCGCCTGGTCGCAGACCGAGCCGGGGCACGGCTGCCCGCTGTCGATGACGTACGCCGCGGTGCCGGCGCTGCGCGCGGACGACACGCTCGCGAAGGAGTGGACCGGACCACTGGCCGCGACGTCGTACGACCCGGGGCTGCGGCCGGCGACCGGGAAGGCCGGTGCGCTGGCCGGCATGGGGATGACCGAGAAGCAGGGCGGCTCCGACGTCCGGGCGAACCTCACCCAGGCACGGCCGACCGCGACCGACGGCGGGTACACCCTGCACGGCCACAAGTGGTTCACCTCGGCGCCGATGAACGACGTGTTCCTGGTGCTGGCGCAGGCCGACGGCGGGCTGAGCTGCTTCGTCGTGCCGCGGGTCCTGCCGGACGGCAGCCGCAACCGGCTCGACGTCGTACGCCTCAAGGACAAGCTGGGCAACCGGTCGAACGCCTCCTCCGAGCTGGAGCTCGACGGGACCTGGGCGCAGCGGCTCGGCGACGAGGGCCGGGGGGTGCGCACGATCATCGAGATGGTCGCCGCGACCCGGCTGGACTGCGTGCTCGGCTCGGCGTCGCTGATGCGTCGCGCGCTCGCGGAGGCGTCGTGGCACGTCGCGCACCGCTCCGCCTTCGGTGGCCTGCTCGCCGACACGCCGCTGATGCAGAACGTGGTGGCCGACCTGGCCGTGGAGTCCGAGGCCGCGACGGCGCTGGCGATCCGGCTCGCCGCGGCGGTGGACCTCGCTGACGACCCGCACGAGGCGGCGCTGCGCCGGATCGCGCTGCCGCTGGCGAAGTACTGGGTGTGCAAGCGGACGCCGATGATGGTCGCCGAGGCGCTGGAGTGCCTGGGCGGCAACGGGTACGTCGAGGACTCCGCGATGCCTCTGCTGTTCCGGGAGTCGCCGCTGAACTCGATCTGGGAGGGCTCGGGCAACGTCAACGCCCTCGACGTGCTGCGCGCGCTGTCCCGGTCGCCGGAGGCCCTGGACGCCTGGATCGTGGAGGTCGGCCGGGCGCAGGGCGAGGACCCGCGGCTGGACCGGGCCATCGAGGGGGTGCTCGAGGCGCTCGCCGACGCAGACCTCGAGGGCGGCGCGCGTCGTCTGGCCGCCCGGATGGCCGCCTGCCTGCAGGGCGCCCTGCTCGTGCAGCACGCCCCTGCCGCGGTCGCCGACGCGTTCTGCGCCTCCCGGCTCGGCACGGACTACGGCGGCACCCTCGGCACGCTCCCGCGCGGCACCGACCTGCGCGCGATCGTCACCCGCACCACCCCCGTCGCGTAGAACGACGTACCAGTCGGGCCGTTCAGGGGCTCCTGCGGCTGCGAGACGGCCCACTGGTACGTCGTCGTACGAGATCGACGGCGTCGAGGAGGATGCTGCGGACCCAGACCCGGTCATGCATCACGTCCTCCCAGGAGAACCGGAGGACCAGCCAGCCCCGGACCACCAGGTTGTCGTAGCGGCGCGCGTCGGTGCGCAACGCGCGCCTGCTGCCGTGCCACGCGAACGAGTCCGCCTCGAGCACGATCCGACGGGCGCGGTCGACCAGGTCCGGCCGGACCGAGAAGGCGCGTTCGCTGACCAGCACCTGCGGCTGTACGTCGAGTCCCGGCACGTCGAGCGCGACCGCGCGCAACGCCGACTCGAACGGGTTGGCCGCCAGGCCGGTGGCCTCGCGCGCGACGAGACGTGCCTGACGCGCTCCGGTGCCGCGCAGGCCGTCGGTGAGGCCGCGCAGCGCACCGGGGGTCAGGTCGCCGCGTCGCAGCGCGGAGTCGGCGATCGCCAGCGCCTCGTGGAACGGCAGCGAGCGAGCACAGTCGACGAGGGTGCGCGACCGCGAGGTGACGATGCCGTCGACGTCGCCGGGGTCGACGCGGCCGCGGTGCAGCGCGACGCCCTGCCCCCGCTCGGGGGGCACCTTCCGGTTCTTGGGGAGCGTCACGTCGGGCAGCGCAGGAACGGTGCCGACCTCCCATCCCCAGTGCAGCGCGGCACTGCGGTGCGAGACCACGCCGGACAGCGCGTGCGCGCTCCGCAGGGCTGCGTCGGCGACCGGAACGGCGTACCGTCCGCGGCCGTCCCGGACGACCGCACCGGAACGCAGCGCCGCGTCGACCTCTCTGCGCGACGTCAGCGACACGAGCGTGCCGCGGTCGCTGATCCCGCCGAGCCGGTAGAGCTGCCCGATGACGTCCACGGCGCCCAGCGTGCAGGGATGCGGCCGAGCGGCGCATCCCGTCGTCCACAGGGTCAGGTGAGCTCGAGGCCGGGGTAGAGCGGGTGGGTGTCCAGCATCTCGGCGGAGGCAGCGCGGACCCTGTCGGCGACGCCGTCGGCGAGGGTGTACGTGGCCTTGGACGGCGTCCCGGCCTTCGTCGCGTTCGGCGTGGTGTTCGCGAGTACGTCGCACACGAGCTCGGCGACCCGGTCGAACTCCCCGGCGCCGAAGCCGCGGGTGGTCAGCGCCGGGGTGCCGAACCGGATGCCGGAGGTGTACCAGGCCCCGTTCGGGTCGGAGGGCACCGAGTTGCGGTTGGTCACCACGCCGGCCTCGAGCAGCGCGGACTCCGCCTGCCGGCCGGTGAGCCCGAACGACGAGACGTCGAGCAGGACGATGTGGTTGTCCGTGCCGCCGGTGACCAGCGTCGCGTCGCGGGTGAGGAAGCCCTCCGCGAGCGACTTGGCGTTGTCGGCCACGTTCTGCGCGTAGGTCTGGAAAGACGGCTGCCGCGCCTCGGCGAGCGCCACCGCCTTGGCGGCCATGACGTGCGAGAGCGGACCGCCGAGCACCATCGGACAGCCACGGTCGACCGACGGGGCGAGCTCCTCGGTCGCCAGCACCAGGCCGCCGCGCGGGCCGCGCAGCGACTTGTGCGTGGTCGTGGTCGTGATGTGGGCGTGCGGCACCGGGTCCTCGTCGCCGACGAAGACCTTGCCGGCGACCAGACCGGCGAAGTGCGCCATGTCGACCATCAGCGTGGCGCCGACCTCGTCGGCGATCTCGCGCATCGTCGCGAAGTTCACCCGGCGCGGGTACGCCGAGTAGCCGGCGATCAGCACCAGCGGGCGGAACTCGCGGGCGAGCTCGGCGACCTTGTCGTAGTCGAGCAGCCCGGTCTCCGGATCGGTGCCGTAGCTGCGCTGGTGGAACATCTTCCCGGAGATGTTCGGCCGGAAGCCATGGGTGAGGTGGCCGCCCGCATCGAGCGACATGCCCAGCATCCGCTGGTTGCCGAGCTCGTGGCGCAGCGTCTCCCAGTCCTGCTCGGTGAGCTCGTTGACGTTCTTCGCGCCGTACCGCTCGAGGGCCGGGGACTCGATGCGGTGCGCCAGGACCGACCAGAACGCGACCAGGTTGGCGTCGATGCCCGAGTGCGGCTGGGCATACGCGTACGGCGCCCCGAAGAGCTCGCGGGCGTGCTCGGCGGCGAGCGCCTCCACGGTGTCGACGTTCTGGCAGCCGGCGTAGAACCGGTGCCCCACGGTGCCCTCGGCGTACTTGTCGCTGAACCAGGTGCCCATGGTCAGCAGCACGGCGGGCGAGGCGTAGTTCTCCGAGGCGATGAGCTTCAGCGACCCCCGCTGGTCGGCCAGCTCGGCCCGGGTCGCGGCGGCCACCCGCGGCTCCACCGCGGCGATCACCTCGAGCGCCGCGTCGTAGGCGGCGCTGGCCGTCTTGGTGAGGTCCGGGCCGCCGAGGGCCCGCGAGTCGCTGGTCGCGTCCGTCATGACCGACAGCCTAGTGACGCCCCCTCTCCGGGTCATCACGCCTCGACGCCGTACCAGATCGTGGACGCGCGTCTCACTGCATGAGATGCGGGTTTGTGGGATCGCCGTCCGCGACCTGAGACTTGTCCGCATGATCAGCGCTGCAACGACTCAGCACCTCGTGGTCCGCCGCCACGTGGACCTCGGTCGTACCCGCAGCATGATGTGTCCGCCGGCCTGACCCGCACCGTCTCGGGGCCTCCCCACCGGACGGTGCCCGCCCGCTCTGACCAGCCGGGCGTGCGGTCGCCGGCTCGTCGACAACGAGGTCGACACCCTTCGCGGCTCGTGCGTCTCTGACCCACAGGACTCACCACATGACTTCGGTTGACATCGCCGAGACCCAGCCCGCCCCGGGCCGCTCTGGACGCACGCGTCCCCGCCGCGGCGAGGGCCAGTGGGCGCTCGGGTACCGCGAGCCGCTCAACTCCAACGAGCAGCTCAAGAAGGACGACGACGCGCTCAACGTGCGCGCCCGGATCGAGAACGTCTACGCGCGCCGCGGGTTCGCCTCGATCGACCCGAGCGACCTGCGCGGCCGGATGCGGTGGTGGGGGCTCTACACCCAGCGCCGTCCCGGCCTCGACGGCGGCAAGACGGCAGCGCTCGAGCCGCACGAGCTCGACGACGAGTACTTCATGCTCCGGGTGCGTGTCGACGGCGGCCAGCTGACGACCGAGCAGCTGCGCGTGATCGCCGAGATCAGCACGACGTACGCCCGTGACACCGCCGACATCACCGACCGCCAGAACGTGCAGTTCCACTGGATCCGCATCGAGGACGTGCCGGCGGTCTGGCAGCGGCTCGAGGCGGTCGGCCTCGACACCCAGGAGGCCTGCGGGGACTCGCCGCGCGTCGTGCTGGGCTCCCCTGTGGCCGGCATCGCTGCCGACGAGGTCGTCGACGGCAGCCCGGCGATCGAGGAGATCAAGCGTCGCTACGTCGGCGATCCCGCCTACTCCAACCTGCCGCGGAAGTTCAAGACGTCGATCAGCGGACACCCCAGCCAGGACGTCGCGCCGGAGATCAACGACGTCTCGTTCGTCGGCACCCGACACCCCGACCTCGGTCCCGGCTTCGACCTCTGGGTGGGTGGCGGCCTCTCGACCAACCCCATGCTCGCGCAGCAGCTCGGCGTGTGGGTTCCCGTCGAGGAGGTGGCCGACGTCTGGGAGGGCGTGATCGGGATCTTCCGCGACTACGGGTACCGGCGGCTGCGCTCCCGGGCGCGGCTGAAGTTCCTGGTGGCCGACTGGGGCGTCGAGCGCTTCCGCGAGGTGCTCGAGCAGGAGTACCTGCAGCGCCGTCTGGTGGACTGCCCGTCCCCGCCGACCCCCGAGCGCGCCGGCGACCACATCGGCGTGCACCCGCAGAAGGACGGCCGGTTCTTCGTGGGCGTCGCCCCGACGGTGGGCCGGGTCTCCGGCACGCTGCTCAGCCGGCTGGCCGACGTCGCCGAGGCCCACGGCTCGCGACGGGTCCGGACCACGCCGTACCAGAAGCTGCTGGTCCTCGACGTCCCGCCGGACCGGGTGGAGAGCCTGGTCGCCGCGCTCGACGGCATCGGGCTGTCCGCGCGGCCCTCCGCCTGGCGGCGGTCCACGATGGCGTGCACGGGCATCGAGTTCTGCAAGCTCGCCATCGTCGAGACGAAGCAGCGCGCCGCGGAGCTCGTCGACGAGCTCGAGCGCCGCTTCCCCGACCTCGACACCCCGGTCTCGGTCAACGTCAACGGCTGCCCCAACGCCTGCGCGCGCACCCAGGTCGCCGACATCGGCCTCAAGGGCCAGCTCGTGCTCGACGAGGACGGCCGCCAGGTCGAGGGCTTCCAGGTGCACCTCGGCGGCGGGCTCGGGCTGGACCCGCGGTTCGGCAAGAAGCTGCGCGCCCACAAGGTGACCAGCGCCGGCCTCGGCGACTACGTCACCGCGGTCGTGGACGCCTTCCTCCTCGACCGGCTGCCCGGCGAGAGCTTCGCGCACTGGGTGGCCCGGGCGGACGACGAGGCCCTGCGCGGCGAGAAGCTCCTGGAGGGCGCACGATGAGCGGTCGCGCGTTCCCGCTGCACTGCCCCTACTGCGGGGACGAGGACCTGCGGCCGCACGAGGTCGCGGAGGGCGCCGGGCACGGCGCCTGGGAGTGCCGTTCCTGCCTGCGCGCCTTCTCGCTCCGGATGCTCGCGATGATCGCCCCGAGGGGCGAGCGCCCGGGGGTTCCGGACCGCACCGCGGAGGTACGGCGATGACCGCCGCCACGGCCACCGCCGCCTTCAACCGCCGCGGCACCTCCACCGAGGGCCGCACCGCGGAGGAGCTCAGGGCGCTCGTGTCGCACGCCGGCGCGGAGCTGGAGCTGGCCCCTGCCGAGACGATCCTGGAGTGGGCCGTCGCCACCTTCGGGAAGCGGTTCTGCGTGACCTCCTCGATGGCCGACGCCGTGCTCGCGCACCTGGCGTCGACGGTCGCGCCCGGCGTGGACGTGGTCTTCCTCGACACCGGCTACCACTTCGCCGAGACGATCGGGACCCGGGACGCCGTCCAGGCGACGCTGCCGGTCAACCTCGTCACCGTCACCCCGGAGCAGTCGGTGCCGGAGCAGGACGCCACACACGGCGCGGACCTGTTCGCCCGCGACCCCGACCTGTGCTGCGCGCTGCGCAAGGTCGCGCCGCTGCGCGACGCGCTCGCCGGGTACGACGCCTGGGCCACCGGGCTGCGACGCGCGGAGACCCACAACCGGGTGATCGCTCCGGTGATCGGCTGGGACGACGCCAAGGGCAAGGTCAAGGTGTCGCCGCTGGCCCGCTGGAGCGACGAGCAGGTCGAGCGGTACGTCGCCGAGAACGGCGTCCTGGTCAACCCGCTCCAGTACGACGGCTACCCGTCGATCGGCTGCTGGCCGTGCACCCGCCGCGTCGCGCCGGGACAGGACGCCCGCAGCGGCCGCTGGGCCGGCACCGCCAAGACCGAGTGCGGGATCCACCAGTGACCCTCACACCGTCCAGGAGGACTACACCATGACCGCACCAGCTCTCGTCGCGCTCGCGCACGGCAGCCGGGACCCCCGCTCCGCCGAGACGATCCGCGCCCTCGTCGGCGAGGTCCGGGCGCTCCGCCCCGACCTGCGCATCGAGCCGGCGTTCCTCGAGCTCTCCAAGCCGTCGTTCGGCACCGTGGTCGACAGGCTCGTGCGCGCGGGCTACGACGAGATCGTCGTCGTACCGCTGCTGCTGACCGAGGCGTACCACGCCCGGGTGGACGTCCCGTCGGCGGTCGCCGCCGCCACGGAGCGTCACGAGGGCCTGCAGGTCCGGGCCAGCGCGGTCCTCGGCCTGGAGACCGTGCTCCTCGACGTCCTCGACCGGCGGCTGCGCACCTCCTTGAAGGAGGCCCGGGTGCGCGAGCTCGACGCGCTCGTGCTCGCCGCGGCCGGCTCCTCCGACTCGCTGGCGAACCAGGCGGTGGCCCGCCTCGCGCGGCTCTGGGGAGCGCGGCACAAGCTGCCGACCGTGGCGGCGTACGCCTCGGCCGCGCCTCCCACCACCGGTGAGGCGGTGCGCGCCTACCGGGCGCAGGGCCGGCGGCACATCGCGGTCGGGTCGCTGTTCCTGGCCCCCGGCAGGCTGCCCGACCGGGCCGCCGAGCTGGCGCTGGAGGCGGGCGCCGTCGCGGTCTCCGCACCGCTCGGTGCGGACCCGGAGGTGGCCCGCACGATCCTCGCCCGCTACGCCGTGGGGGCCGTCGAGCTGGTCCCGGTCTGAAGCGCGGATCCGCCTCGGTGAGCGCTTGCCGCAGGCAATAGGCTCTTCGCCATGACCCAGCACTTCAACGTCCTCGTCCTCGGCGCCGGGCCCGGTGGGTACGTCGCCGCGATCCGCGCCTCGCAGCTCGGCCTGACCGCCGCGGTCGTCGAGGACAAGTACTGGGGAGGCGTCTGCCTGAACGTGGGGTGCATCCCCTCCAAGGCGCTGCTGCGCAACGCCGAGCTCGCGCACATCCTGACCCACGAGAAGGAGAAGTTCGGGATCAGCGGCGAGGCCACGATGGACTTCGGCGCCACCCACAAGCGCAGCCGACAGGTGTCCGAGGGCATCGTCAAGGGCGTCCACTTCCTGATGAAGAAGAACAAGATCGCCGAGGTCAACGGCTGGGGCACCCTCACCGGGCCGAACTCGGCCGACGTGCGCGGGTCCGACGGCAGCGTCGAGAGCTACACCTTCGACAACCTGATCATCGCCTCCGGCGCCACCACGCGGCTGATCCCCGGCACGACGCTGTCGGACCGCGTGGTCACCTACGAGGAGCAGATCCTCGACGACGGGCTGCCGGGCAGCATCATCATCGCCGGCTCGGGCGCGATCGGCGTCGAGTTCGCCTACGTGATGAAGAACTTCGGCGTGGACGTGACCATCGTGGAGTTCCTCGACCGGATGGTGCCGACCGAGGACCCGGAGATCTCCAAGGAGCTCCTGCGCCACTACAAGAAGCTCGGCGTCAACGTCATGCTCTCCACGAAGGTGGAGTCGATCGACGACTCGGGCGACACGGTGCGGGTGACCGTCTCGCCGGCCGACGGCGGCGACCAGCAGGTCATCGAGGCCGACAAGGTGCTGCAGGCGATCGGCTTCGCGCCGCGCACCCAGGGCTACGGCCTGGAGACCACCGGCGTCCAGCTCACCGACCGTGGAGCGATCGCCATCGACGAGGTGGGGCGCACGAACGTCGAGGGCGTCTACGCCATCGGCGACGTCACGGCCAAGCTGATGCTCGCGCACACCGCCGAGGCGATGGGCGTGGTCGCGGCCGAGACGATCGCCGGCGCGGACACCATGCCGGTGGACTACGACATGGTGCCGCGGGCGACGTACTGCCAGCCGCAGATCGCCTCCTTCGGGTACTCCGAGCCGCAGGCGCGCGAGCGCGGGTACGACGTCAAGGTCGCGAAGTTCCCGTTCTCCGCCAACGGCAAGGCGATGGGGCTCGGGGAGCCGGTCGGCTTCGTCAAGGTCGTGGCGGACGCGAAGTACAACGAGATCATCGGCGCCCATCTGATCGGCCCCGACGTCACCGAGCTGCTCCCGGCCCTGACGCTGGCGCAGCGGTGGGACCTGACCGCCGACGAGGTGGCCCGCAACGTCTTCGCCCACCCGACGCTCAGCGAGGCGGTCAAGGAGGCCGTCGAGGGCATCGCCGGTCACATGATCAACTTGTGAGGATCGCGCGGCCGGGCTGGTCGAGCGGCGCGGCGAACGACATCCGCATGGCGTCGGCGCACTGGTACACCGTGAGGACCACCAGCAGCCCTTTGGCCGCGAGGCCCGCCAGGACGACGCCGAACGCTGCCGGCGCGAGCTGCACGAGGAACATCAGCGTCTCGAGCACGACTCCCGGGACGTCCTCGGTCATCGCGAGGAGAGCACGCTCGGTCTGTCCCCGCGACCGGAGCAGCAGCGCGCAGCCGATGCTGAGCAGGACGTAGGCCACGACGTACCCGGGCAACATCAGGACGGACCAGCGTGCCCGCCGGCCGGTGGCCGCGTCGCCGACCGAGGACGACGGAGTCACTGCGCCATGCACGACGCACCCTGCTCCAGAGGCCTGTCACCAGACGACCGCGGCCGCACCCGCGCCACCAGGTCCTCAGTCCTGACTCACCGTGCCGGCGCACCGTCCGGTCACATCAGCAGACATCCTCCAGCCATCGAATACGCCGTCGAGGATGCCGATGACCTGTTCATGTCGAGGTACAGATCGTCTGGCCGTCCAGCCCGCGCACTCACCATGGAGCAGGCGGCCGACCTGCTCACCATGGTCCTGGCCACGGGGCTGGCCGGCTTCCTGATGAGCCTGCTGTCACATCGCTGAGCCGCGGCTCGGACGGCCTGCGCCGAGCGGCACAGGTGAGGCGAGCAGCCTGGCGCCGCCGGGCCGAGTCACACCCTCCCACGACGTACCTGCGCTTCCCACGAGATGTACGTCGTGGGCGGGGCAGGTTCGTCTGCATACCGTGGTGAACCGCCGGCGCCCCTGACCTCAGCGGACCAGGCGCTCGAGGAGGTGCTCGATCTCGCGATCCGGGTCGGCGGTGGCGCCGCCGTGGATCGGTCCCGGCTGGACCACCGTGCTGCGCGGCGCGCTCAGGAATCCGAACCGGGTCCCCAGCGCTGCTCGCCCGGCAGCTCCGGCGGCCGCGTCACCCCGGCAGACGGCCTCGACGGTCCGCAGTGCCGAGCACACGGCGGCGACGTCGACCTCCGGCCACAGCGAGGTGAGCCGGGGCTCGTCGACCTGGAACCGGGCCTCGAGGAAGTCCGCGTCCTGGCAGTAGAGGACCACGCCGACGTTGACGAACTCCTCCCGGTCCACGCGCGGCACGCACCGGAGGACGACGTACTGGAAGCCGCTGCGCCGCACGCCCGCTGCGCCGCTCACGCCGCGCTCGCCCTGGGCAGCCAGGCGCGCTCGCCGTCCACGCGGGCGTGCAGGAAGCTCACGTAAGCCTCCCGCAGCGCCGCCGCGTCCGGCGCCCCCGGAACCGGCTCGAGCCAGTCGTCGGGCACCTGGGCGAGCACCTCCTCGAGCAGCGCGCGGGTCACCCGTGGCGCGAGCTCGGCGTCGGCTGTGGGCACGCCGGTCAGGTACCCCGCCAGGACGTGGTCGGAGGCGTCGTACGGCTGCCGGGCGAACCGGTCGGCCGAGCCCACCCCGCCCGACCAGCCGTGGTGGAAGTACAGGCAGGCGCCGTGGTCTATCGCCCACAGCTGCTGGTGCCACATCAGGAGGTTGGGGTTCCGCCAGGACCGGTCCACGTTCGCGGTCAGCGCGTCGAGCCAGAGCACCTGGGCCGCTGCCTGCAGGTCCGGCGAGCAGCCGGCGTCGAAGCCGAACGAGCCCGGCAGGAAGTCGATGCCGAGGTTCAGCCCGATGCTGGCGGTGAGCAGGTCCTGCACCTCCTCGTCGGCCTCGTAGCGGCCGATCGCGGCCTCCAGCCGCACGGCGACCAGGTCGGGGGTGCGGATGCCCAGCCGCCGGGCGAGCTCACCGACCACCACCTCGGCGACGAGCACCTTCAGGCCCTGGCCGGCGCCCCGGAACTTGCAGACGTAGGTGCCGAGGTCGTCCGCCTCCACGATCCCCGGCAGCGAGCCGCCCTCGCGCAGCGGGGCGACGTAGCGCGTCGCGGTCACCGTGGGGATCACCGGGACAACCTACCGGCTCAGCTCGCGAGCCCGGCGCCTTCGCGGGCGAGCGCGTCGAGCCGGCTGATCGCGCGGCGGTACTTCTTGCGGTAGCCGCCCTCCAGGAGCGCCGGCGCGAACAGCGAGTCGAGCGGCACCCCGCTGGCCACCACGGGCAGGTCCCGGTCGTAGAGCCGGTCGGCGAGCACCACGAGGCGCAGCGCGACGGCCTGGTCGTCGACCGTGCGGACGTCCTCGAGGCAGACCAGGCGCACGCCGTCGAGCAGGGCGCCGTACTTGGACGGGTGCACCTGCGCGAGGTGCCGGTGCAGGTCGACGAAGTGGTCCAGGCTGGCGCCCGGCTCCTCGGCGCGGGCCCGCACCGTGGCGTCGTCCGGCGGCTCCGGCGACCGCGGCAGCCCGCGGTGCCGGTAGTCCTCCCCGTCGATGCGCACGGACGTGAACGAGTCGGCGAGCCCCTGGATCTCGCGCAGGAAGTCCTCGGTGGCGAAGCGGCCCTCGCCCAAGCGGCCGGGCAGCGTGTTCGACGTCGCCGCAAGCCTGACCCCCGACTCGCGGAGGTTGCGCAGCAGCGTCGAGACCAGGACGGTGTCCCCTGGGTCGTCGAGCTCGAACTCGTCGACGCAGACCAGTGCGTAGGGCCGTAGCGCCGTCACCGCCTCGTGGAAGCCGAGCGCGCCGACGAGGTGGGTCAGCTCCACGAAGGTGGCGAACAGCTTGGGCTCCGGCGCGGCGTGCCACAGCGCGGCCAGCAGGTGCGTCTTGCCGACGCCGTACCCGCCGTCGAGGTAGATCCCGCCGGGGCCGTGGTGCACCGTGCGACCGAACCACCGCCTCCTCGGCGGCGTGCTCAGCACGTCGACGAAATGCCGCAGCCGGTCCACCGCCTCGGCCTGGGTCGGCTGCTCCGGGTCGGGCCGGTAGGAGTCGAACGTGACCTCGGCGAAGCGGGGCGGCGGGACCAGCTCGCAGAGCAGGCGGTCCTTCGGCACGGTGGGGTTGCGCTCCGAGAGGGCGATCGGCATGGCGTCACCCTAGAACCCGGCCACTACGCTGCCTGCATGCGTCTCCCCGTCATGCCGCCCGTGCAGCCGATGCTGGCCAAGGCCGTCAAGGGCATCCCCGATCCGCAGCGGTACGGCGGGCTGGCCTTCGAGCCGAAGTGGGACGGCTTCCGGTGCCTGGTGTTCCGCGACGGCGACGAGGTCGAGCTCGCGAGCAGGAACACCAAGCCGCTCACCCGCTACTTCCCCGAGGTCGTCGAGGCGGTCCGCGCCTCGATGCCCGAGCGGTGCGTCGTGGACGGTGAGATCTTCGTGGCGATCGGCGAGCGGCTGGAGTTCGAGGTCCTCCAGGAGCGGCTGCACCCCGCCGACTCACGGGTCCGGATGCTCGCGGAGAGGACCCCCGCGTCCTACGTCGCGTTCGACCTGCTCGCGCTGGGCGACGACGACCTCACCGGCCTCCCGTTCCGCGAGCGGCGGGCTCGCCTCGAGGCGGCGCTGGCCGACGTCGTACCACCGGTCTTCCTGACCCGGACCACCTCCGACACCGCCGAGGCGGCCGCCTGGTTCGAGCGGTTCGAGGGCGCCGGGCTCGACGGCGTGGTCGCCAAGCCGCTCGACGGGCGGTACCAGCAGAACGCGCGCACGATGCTCAAGATCAAGCACGAGCGCACCGCGGACGTCGTGGTGGCCGGCTACCGGCTGCACAAGACCTCGACGCCGGAGAGGCCGTTGCTGGGCTCCCTGCTGCTCGGCCTGTACGACGACCAGGGCCGCCTCCAGCACGTCGGGGTCTCCGCGTCGTTCACCGCCGCGCGACGAGCCGAGCTCCTCGTCGAGCTGCAGCCGCTGGTGGCCGAGGACCTCACCGACCATCCCTGGGGCGCCTGGTCCGACTGGGCGATCGCCAACCCGGACCGCGTCCCCGGCACCCAGAGCCGCTGGAGCGCCGGCAAGGACCTCTCGTTCGTGGCGCTGCGGCCCGAGCGGGTGCTCGAGGTCGGCTACGACCATATGGAGGGGAGCCGGTTCCGGCACACCGCGCAGTTCAAGCGCTGGCGGCCCGACCGCGACCCCCGCTCCTGCGGCTACGACCAGCTCGAGGAGCCGGTCGGCTACCAGCTCGCCGACGTGCTGACCCACGGCTGAGCCGCACCGGCCGGCCCGCCCGGGGACAGGCGTGCCCTAGGGTGCTGCACGGCCCCCGGGCGGGGCGGGTCGGCAGTAGTCTCGGACCAGGACGAAGGGCAGGGAGTCGACATGGCGGAGGTACGGACCTACGACGTGGTGCTGCTCGTCGAGCAACCGCTGTCCGTGGAGGACGCCAAGCAGGTGCGCAGCCTGCACGAAGCCGTCGAGGACCCGGTGCGCTACCACGTCCTGCTGCCCGTCGAGGACGCCGCCGCCCGCGTGGAGTCCGCGATGGGCTCGGTCGCCGCGAGCGAGGTGCTCGCCTCACCCTCGCTCGTGATGGACGAGGAGAGCCTCGAGGAGGTGCAGCGCGAGCTGCTCGACCAGGCGCGCAGCGACCTGAGCGACTGCATGCACCGGCTGGACACCATGAACTGTCGCGTCGAGGGCCAGATCGTCAGCATCGACCCGATCGACGCCCTGGGCGCCAAGGTCGCCGAGGTGCAGGCCGCCGAGGCCATCATCATGACCCGGCCGCACGTCGTGTCGGAGTTCTTCCACCTGGACTGGACCTCACGCGCCCGCCGCAAGATCGGCGTCCCCGTGCTGCACCTCCTGGAGCAGGAGACCTTCGACGAGCAGGCGGGCGGCGGCGAGGGCGTCAGCGGGTTCTGAGCTCGCGTCAGATGCTTTCGTCCGATTTCTCAGTTTCTTCGCTCAGCGGGGGTCTTGGCAACGGTTCTGGCGGTTGTGTACGGTGCGTACCAGGTGTTTCGACACCGTGGGACCACGACGGCACGCCGGTCGGGGGCACCGCGCGAGCCGCGCGCAGAGGTCGGTCCTTACTTCGTGGTTTGCTTCATGTTTATGCAATGCATAGAAGTGCACCTGCATTTGTTTGCACGCAACCGCCTTGCTCCTTCACTCTTATGGAGAAGGGACTCCCCCAGTCCCGATGTTGAGATAAGGCGCCACCATCCCCCCGGCCGGCCGCCAGTCACACCATCCCCCCCGGTGTGATCTCGACTTGAGAGGGCAGCCAATCCCCCCCGGCTGCCCTCTAGTCATGTCTGGGCCTCCCGCACCGCCACCTCACCCACTGCGGAGGATGCCCGGCGCGGACGGCTCCGCGACCGTGGCGGCATGAGGAACCTGCTCGGCTCCACCCGCGTCGCGGTCGTCTGCCTCGTCCTGGCCTCCGGAGGACTCGTCGGCTGCACGTCGGGAGGCGCGCAGCCGTCGGACTTCTGCAAGTCGCTGGCCACCATCAACTCCACGGTCAGCCAGATCAACACCGACCCGATGACCAAGGACACGGTGCCTGCGGTCAAGGCGTCCATGGGCCAGATCGACCAGGCCGCCGCGAACCTCTCCTCGACAGCGCCCTCGGAGTTCAGCTCCGAGGTGGACGCGGTCACGAGTGCCACCAAGCAGCTCGACTCGAGCGTGGACGCCGTGGTCAAGAAGCAGAGCCCGGCCAACAAGACCGCGGCGCGCGCCGACCTCAAGTCGCTGACCAATGCGACGAAGGACCTCACCGACAAGGCGTCGTCGACCTGCTGAGCCGGGGCTGAGCCGGGGCCCCCGTCGCGGGCGTTCAGGTAGCCGGCGGGTCGATCCGGTTGCCCGCGGCGTCCCAGTGCGCGGCCACCTTCTTCGACGGCTGGACGCGGGGCGGCTCGCCGGGCATCTTCGGGTAGTCGGGCGGGAAGTTGAGCTCCCCGCCCGGCAGCGCCTCCCAGAGCCCCAGCAGGGGTTCCAGGCCGTAGGCTGTGTCGTTCATGTCCTCCCACGGGTCGCCCGCGGCGAGGTGCCCGGGCACGGTCGTCAGGTTCAGCTCCCGGGGGTCGGTCAGACCGGCCAGCTCCCGCCAGGTCAGCGGCGTGCTCACGGGCGCTCCCACCCTCGCCCGGAGGCTCCAGGCGCTGGCGATGGTCCGGTCGCGGTTGTTCTGGTTGTAGTCCACGAAGATGCGCTGCCCGCGCTCCTCCTTCCACCAGCTCGTCGTCACCCCGCCGTCGCGGCGCTCCAGCTCACGCCCGAAGCCGATGGCAGCGTGCCGTACCTCCTCGAACGTCCAGCGAGGCTGGATCCGCACGTACACGTGGATGCCGCGGTTCCCGCTCGTCTTCGGGTAGCCACGGAGCCCCAGCTCCTCGAGGAGCTCGCGGGCGACGTCGCCGACCCGTCGCGCGTCCGCGAACGTCGTGCCGTCCTGGGGGTCGAGGTCCAGGCGCAGCTCGTCGGGATGGTCCACGTCCGGACGTCGCACGGGCCACGGGTGGAACGTCAGGGTGCCCATCTGGGCGGCCCACACGAGCGACGCAGGCTCGGTGGGACACAGCTCGTCCGCGGTGCGCCCGCTGGGGAAGGTGACACCGACCGTCTCGACGTACTCGGGAGCTCCCCTCGGCAGGCGCTTCTGGTAGAAGCCGTCGCCCTCCCTGTCCTGAGGGCCGGTGGCCAGCCGCATGCCCTCGCGGTAGCCGTCCGGCCATCGCTCCATGGCGGTAGGACGCTCGCCCAGCGCACGCATGAGGGCATCGCCGACGGCTGCTACGTACTCGCAGACCTGGAGCTTGGTGATCGCCGGGGTCCGTCGCGTGGCCTCGTAGACGATGCGGTCGGGACTCGACACCCGCACCTCGCGTCCGGGCAGCTCCACCACCGCTGTCGCGCTCCTGGCCATGGGCGAACGCTAGCGGTTCCGCACCGCCGACGGCACCGCGCGCCACCTCCTCAGCCGGTACGACCCGGGGTTGGCGCTCGCAGCCACGGGTACCGGGCGGTGTCCTTTCCCGCACCCAGAAGGAGCACCATGACCGACACCAGCACGCAGACCGAGGCAGTCGCCCACGTCGCCCGTCTCGTGGACCGGGCCCGGCTGAGCATGCTCACCACCACGTCCGCGGACGGCACGCTCGTGAGCAGGCCGATGGCCCTGCAGCACACCGAGTTCGACGGCGACCTGTGGTTCTTCACCGACGAGGACTCGAACAAGGCGCGGGAGATCGCGGCGAACCCGCGGGTCAACGTGGCGTTCTCCAACCAGAAGGACAGCGAGTGGACCTCCGTGTCGGGGACGGCCGAGATCGTGCACGACCGGGCCAAGGCCGAGGAGCTCTACACCAAGTACCTCGAGGTCTGGTTCCCGGACGGCCTGGACACCCCGGGTCTGGCGATGATCAAGGTGCACGCCGACAGTGCCGAGTGGTGGGAGTCCTCGGACAGCAAGGTCAAGCGGCTGATCGGGATGGCCCGGGCGGTCCGCTCCGAGGACCCCGACAAGTTCCCGGGCGACAACGAGACCGCCGAGCTCTGACCCGCGTCGGCTCCCAGCGCGTCAGCTCCCACCGCCTGAGGGCTCGTTGCCCTGCTCCGGCTCCAGCGTGAGGCTGATGCTGTTGATGCAGTAGCGCTGGCCTGTGGGCGTGCCGTAGCCGTCGTCGAAGACGTGGCCGAGGTGCGACCCGCAGGTCGCGCACCGCACCTCGATGCGCTTCATGCCGAGCGTGCGGTCCTCGATGTACTGCACCCGGTCCTCGGCGAGCGGCGACCAGAACGACGGCCACCCGCAGTGCGCGTCGAACTTGGTGTCGGAGCGGAACAGCTCGGTCCGGCACGCCCGGCAGCGGTACACGCCGGTCGTCTTCGTGTCGGTGTACTCGCCCGTGAACGCGCGCTCGGTGCCCGCCTGGCGCAGGACCTGGTACTCCTCGGGGGTCAGCTCGGCGCGCCAGTCGGCGTCGCTCTTCTCGACGGAATAGGCCATGGTCCCCACCGTACTGCCGGTTCGTCCGCGGTCGGTGCGCGCGGCCGGCCGGCGGGACCGCGGACGAACCGGGGGCGGCTCAGGGGAGGTCGGCGACGAGCTCGGTCGCGCTGCGCCGCCGCCCGGTGTAGAACGGCGTCTCCGCCCGGACATGACGGCGGGTCTCCGAGCCGCGGAGGTGCCGCATCAGGTCGACGATCCGGTGGAGCTCGTCGGCCTCGAACGCCAGCAGCCACTCGTAGTCGCCGAGCGCGAACGACGAGACGGTGTTCGCCCGGACGTCGGGGAAGTCGCGCGCCATCATGCCGTGCTCCGCGAGCAGCCTGCGCCGCTCGTCGTCCTCGAGCAGGTACCACTCGTAGGAGCGGACGAACGGGTAGACGCACAGGTAGTCGCGCACCTGCTCGTCGGCCAGGAACGCCGGGACGTGGCTCTTGTTGAACTCCGCGGGACGGTGCAGCGCCAGCTGCGACCACACCGGGTCGAGCCGGGCACCGAAGGCGGTCCGGCGGAAGCGATGGTACGCCGCCTGCAGGTCCTCGGAGCCCTCGGCGTGCCACCACACCATCAGGTCGGCGTCGGCGCGCAGCCCGGCGACGTCGTACACCCCACGGACGACCACGTCGGCCGCTGCCAGCTCCTCGAACAGCTTCTCGACCTCGTTGGCCTCGGCCGCCCGGTCGCCGTCACCGATGACGTCGCGCAGCTTGAACACCGACCACATCGTGTAGCGGACCATGTCGTTGATGTCGCGCGCCTTGCGGCCGCGGGTCTGGCCGGGGGGCCGGGAGGTGGCTGCAGCGTCGCTCATGGCTCCATTGTCCCTCCTGGGTGGGGGTCCGACAGGGCCGGGGTGTTGACCAGGAGGTGAGCCACGGCCGCCTCGGCGGAGGCGATGCAGGCCGGGATCCCGAGCCCGTCGTACGCCGCGCCGCACACGCCGAGCCCGGGCACCTTGGCCACCGAGGCGCGGATGTTGCGCACCCGGTCGAGGTGGCCGACGGCGTACTGGGGAAGGCCGCCGCCCCATCGCTGGACGTGCGCGTCGACCGGTCGCACGCACAGCCCGATGAAGTCGGCGAGGTCCTCGAGCGCCGTCTGGACGAGCTCGGGGTCGGACACCTGCAGGGCCTGCTCCTCGCGGTGCCGGCCCACCGAGCAGCGCATCACCAGCAGGTCGTCGGCGGACCCGGCCTCACGGACCCAGTCCCACTTCGCGAACGAGTACGTCGCGGCCTTGACGTCGCGCTTCTCGACCGGCGGCACGAGGAAGCCCGAGCCCACCGTCACGGGGAAGTCGCGCGCCCGGAAGGCGAGCGTGACCACCGCCATCGAGGCGTACTCGATCCGGGCGAGCTCGAGCGCCGCGTCGGGCACGGCGTCCTGCAGCAGCCGGCTCGTGGGGCGCGCCGGCGTGGCCAGCACGACCGCGTCGGCGTGCAGCACCTCGGCGTCCGCGGCGGAGCCGACGACGAGGTGCCAGCCGCCCTCTCCGGCACGGGCCAGGTCCCGGACCGTCGCCCGGGTCCGGACGTCGATGCCCGGCAGCGCGGCGACGGCCTGCGCCAGACCACCCACACCGCCGCGCAGACCGGCGAACACCGGCACGTCGGAGGTGGCGCTGGTGGCCGAGGCGGCCGCCTTCATCATCGAGCGGTCCCGGTCGAGCAGCGCGACCACCTGCGGCACCGTGGCCCGCGCGGACAGCTCACGGGCATGGCCGGCGTAGACCCCGCCGAGCAGCGGCTCGACGAGCCGGTCGACGACCTCGCGGCCGAACCTCTCCTCGACGAGCCATCCCACGCTCACGTCCTGGTCGTCGAGGTGCGTGGCGGGCAGCACCGCGTCGAGCGCGACCCGCGCCAGGCCGGCACGCGAGATCACGCCGCTGTCGGTGAGGGCGCGGGCGTCGGTCGGCACCCCCATCATCGTGCGGGGCATCGCGTGCAGGGCTCCGCGGGACCAGACCCGTGCGGTGGTGGTGGCCGGGTGGACGAGCCGGTCCTCGAGCCCCGCGGCCCTGGCCAGCGCGACCGCCTCCGGGCGCCGGTTGAGCATCGCCTCGGCGCCCACGTCGACGGTGACCCCGGCGACCTCGGCGAGCGCCAGCTTGCCCCCCACCCGGGGCTCCGCCTCGAGCACGACGACGTCGGCATGCGGCGCCTCCCGGCGCACCGCGGCCGCCGCGGCCAGCCCGGCGATCCCGCCGCCCACCACGACGACGCGCGGCGGAGCAGGGGTCTCGGCCGGCGGCCGCCGGGGGGAGTAGCCAGGGGTCACCCGACAAGGTTGCCAGCGCGACCGCCCGCTTTCCACCTCGCGGGAACCGGCCCTGCATGGAGCGCGTCACACAGCCATGGGTCCTCACCAGACAGCTCCCCGCAGGGGGCTCCCCGCACGCACGACCGGCATCGCCCTCCTGCTGGCGCTCGGCATCGGGCTCGCCGGCTGCAGCGGTGGGACCACCGGGGCAGGAGGGTCGACCTCGTCGGTCGCCGCACCCGAGCGCGGAACGGCCGCCGGTGCGGTCGGTGCCGTCAAGGCGGCCCCCGCCCCGGCCAAGGCCGACGGCGTCGGCCGCGTCCCCGTCCAGACCCGCGCGGTGATCTCCACCGGCACGGTGACCCTGGTGAGCCGGGACCTCGGCGCGGCGCGCACCGACCTCGACCGGCTGCTCGGCCGGTACGGCGGCTACGTCGCCGGAGAGCAGACCACCAGCTCACGCCACGGCCGGCCGGTCCGGTCGACCCTGCAGCTGCGGCTACCCTCCTCGGCGTTCGACACCGTGATGAACGCGTTCTCCGGGATCGGCACGGTGACCTCCTCACGCCGGCAGTCCGAGGACGTCACGACGCAGGTCATCGACGTGCGGGCCCGGCTGACCACCCAGCGCGACAGCATCCGGACGCTGCGCCGGTTCCTGACCCGCGCCACCAACGTGGAGGCGATGATCCGCCTGGAGTCCGAGATCGCCACCCGGGAGGCGGCGCTGGAGTCCCTGCAGGCCCAGCAGCGCTACCTGGACGACCAGACGTCGATGGCCACCATCGACCTCACGATGACCCGCCGGGCCGGGCACGCCGCTCCCCCGCCGCCCTCCGACACCGGCTTCCTGTCCGGCCTGGCAGCCGGGTGGACGGCCCTGCTCCGGGTCGGCGCCGGCGCGCTGACGGTGGTCGGCGCGGTGCTGCCGTTCGGCGCGCTGCTCGTCCTGCTGGGAGCTCCCGCGTGGCTGCTCGTCCGCCGGGCGACACGGCGCCGTACGACGCCGACCGCGGCGCCCACCGAGTCCTGAGCGGCACTCACCTCAGTCCAGCTCGTGCTGGTGGACGAAGTCCGTCAGCCGGGCGAGCTGGTCGGGGTTGGTCGAGGGCAGCACGCCGTGGCCGAGGTTGAACACGTGGCCCGGGGCGGCGCGCCCGGCCTCGAGCACCTCGGCGGCGCGCCGCAGCATCACGTCGGTGGGCGCGAACACCAGCGCGGGGTCGAGGTTGCCCTGCACCGCTCGACCTCCGACCCGGCGCACTCCCTCGGCCAGCGGGACCCGCCAGTCGACGCCGACCACGTCGGCGCCGGCCTCGCCCATCAGGCCCAGCAGCTCCCCGGTGCCGACCCCGAAGTGGATCCGCGGCACACCGAGCCGGCCGGCCCGCTCGAGGACCAGCGAGGAGTACGGCAGCACCGACGTCCGGTAGTCGTCGGGACCGAGCGCGCCGGCCCACGAGTCGAACAGCTGCACCGCCGAGGCACCGGCCGCCACCTGCACCTCGAGGTACGCCGCGGAGATGCCGGCGATCTTGCGCATCAGCGCGTCCCACACCTCCGGGGCGCCGAGCATCATCGCCTTGGTCCGGGCGTGCTCCTTGGACGGCCCGCCCTCGACCAGGTACGACGCCACCGTGAACGGTGCCCCTGCGAATCCGATCAGCGGCGTCGTACCGAGCTCGGCGACGAGCGTGCGCACCGACTCGGTGACGAAGCCGACGTGGTCGGGCGTGAGGTCCGCGATCGCGGCGACGTCGGCCATCGTGCGCACCGGGGCGGCCACCACCGGGCCGATGCCCGGCCTGATGTCGAGGTCGACGCCCACCGCCTTGAGCGGCAGCACGATGTCGGAGAAGAAGATCGCCGCGTCGACCCCGTAGCGGCGCACCGGCTGCAGGGTGATCTCGACGACCAGCTCCGGCCGCATGCAGGACTCGAGCATCGGCACGCCCTCGCGGATCTTGCGGTACTCCGGCAGCGAGCGGCCCGCCTGGCGCATGTACCAGACCGGGGTGCGCTCGGGCCGCTCCCCGCGGGCGGCGCGCAGGAACGGGGAGTCGTGGGGCGACGCTGCTGGCATGCCGCCATTGTCCCAGGTCAGGCGGAGTGTCGGGCTACGGGGACGTGGGCGCGGGCTTAGTGTGATGCCATGGCCGCACGTCAGGAGCCTCGTGTGGACTCTTCCGCAGTGCCCGAGGAGTTCAGGGTCGCCGTCGCACAGATGCGCCGCGCACGCCTGCGCCCGGAGATCTTCTGCGAGGAGATGCCCGCACCGCAGCGGATCGCGCCGTACGCCTCGGCCCTGTCCGCGGACGTCACCGTATCCGGCGAGGACGTCGGCACCGGCCGGATCGTGCTGCTCCACGACCCCGCCGGCAACGACGCCTGGGCGGGCACGTTCCGCTGCGTCGCCTACGCCCGCGCGGAGATCGACCCCGAGATGGCCAACGACCCGCTGCTCGGCGAGGTCGGGTGGTCCTGGCTGACCGACGCCCTCGAGAGCCACGGCGCCCAGCTCGTCGCCCCCTCGGGCACGGTGACCAAGGTCTCCTCGGAGAGCTTCGGCGGGATGGCCGACGAGGAGGCGACGGCCCAGCTCGAGGTCCGCGCCTCGTGGACGCCCGTCGGCGACCCGCTGGACATCGCGCCGCACGTCGAGGCGTGGGCGGAGCTGCTGTGCACGGCGTCCGGACTCCCTCCGGTGCCCGACGGCGTGGCCACCATGCCGAGCCGTCGAGGACAGCGCGGCCGAGGCTGATGGCGGACCCCGACACTCCGGAGACTGCTCCCGAGGCGCCGCTGCTGGAGCTGCGCGACGGTCTGCCGAGCGTCGTCGACACCGCGGAGCGGCTCGCGGAGACCACCGAGCTGCTCGCGGCAGGATCCGGTCCGGTCGCGGTCGACGCCGAGCGTGCGTCCGGCTACCGCTACTCCGCACGCGCCTACCTCGTGCAGCTGCGTCGCGAGGGCGCCGGGACCGCGCTGGTCGACCCGGTCCCGTTCGAGGACCTCACCGTCCTCGCGGAGGCGGTCGGCGACGCGGAGTGGATCCTGCACGCCGCCACCCAGGACCTGCCGTGCCTGACCGACCTCGGGCTGCACCCCGCAAGCCTGTTCGACACCGAGCTGGCCGGCCGGCTGCTGGGCTACCCGCGGGTCGGCCTGGCCACGCTCGTGGAGACGATCGTGGGCCGGCGGATGCGCAAGGAGCATTCGGCGGTGGACTGGTCCACCCGGCCGCTTCCCGACCCCTGGCTGGAGTACGCCGCGCTGGACGTCGAGGTGCTCGTCGAGCTCCGCGACGCCCTCGAGGAGCAGCTCCAGCGCGCCGGCAAGCGCACCTGGGCCCAGCAGGAGTTCGACCACCTGCTCTCCGCGGCCCCCGCGGCGCCCCGGCAGGAGCCGTGGCGCCGCACGTCGGGCATGCACCGCGCGCGTGGGCGGCGTGCGCTGGCGGCGGTGCGCGAGCTGTGGGAGTCCCGCGACGCGATCGCCGCCCAGCGCGACGTGACACCCGGGCGGATCCTGCCGGATGCCGCGATCGTGGAGGCGGCCAACGCGCTGCCCCAGGACAAGGCGTCCCTGCTCGCGCTGCGCGGCTTCCGAGGTCGCGGCGCCGAGCGCTACGTCAACCAGTGGGTGGCTGCGCTGCGGACGGCGCGGGCGCTGCCGGAGTCGGGTCTTCCGCCGATCACCGCCCGGTACGACGGCCCGCCACCGCCGCGCGCCTGGGCCGACCGGGACCCTGCCGCGGCGGCCCGGCTGACCACCGCGCGCACGGCGCTAGGCGAGCTCGCCGAGCGGCTCGAGATGCCGGTGGAGAACCTGCTCACCCCCGACTACGTGCGCCGGGTGATGTGGGAGCCCCCCGACGTCGAGGCGGCAGCGCTCGCGGACGAGGTGGCCGCCCGGCTGCGCGCGCTCGGTGCCCGGGAGTGGCAGGTCGAGCTCACGCTGGCGGTGCTCGTCGAGGCGATCACGCAGCCGAGCAGCGACTGAGGTCGTCCTCGTCCAGCCTGAGCTCCACGGCGCGCACGGAGTCCTCGATCGACTCCGGGCGGCTGGCGCCGGGGATCGGGATCACCGCGGGCGACTGCGCCAGCTCCCAGGCCAGGCACACCTGCTGGGCGCTGACGTCGTGCTTGCGGGCGACCTCGGCGAAGGGCGCGAAACGGTCGCCGAGCCCCGCGGCGTCGGACATGCCGCCGAGCGGGCTCCACGGCAGGAACGCCAGGCCCAGCTCGGCGCAGAGCTCGAGCTCCGGCTGGGAGCCTCGGAACGCCGGTGAGTACTGGTTCTCCACGCTGACCAGCCCGGAGCCGAGGATGTCGTGGGCGAGCCGGATCTGGTCCGAGTCGGCGTTGGACAGCCCCACGGCCTCGACCAGCCCCTCGTCGAGCAGCCGCTTGAGCCCTCCGACGGTCTCGGCGTACTCCACGCCGGGGTCCGGCCGGTGGTGCTGGTAGAGCCCGATCCGGTCGACGCCGAGCCGGCGCAGGGAGGCCTCGCAGGCCCGGCGCAGGTACTCCGGGCTGCCGTTTCGCCCCCAGTCCGTGCCGGTGCGGGTGTGGCCGCCCTTGGTCGCCACGAGCACGTCGTCGGCCCCGGCGCCGTACTCGCGGAGCGCGCGGGCCACCAGCTCCTCGTTGTGGCCGAAGGTCTCCTCGTCGGGCGAGTAGGCGTCAGCGGTGTCGATCAGGGTGACCCCGAGCTCGAGCGCCCGGTGGATCGTCCGGACCCCACGCTCCACGTCGTTCCTCTCACGCACGGACATCGGCATGGCGCCGAGCCCGAGCGCGCTCACGGTGCGGTCTCCGATGCGTCGCTGTTCCATGCCGCCAATGCTAGGCAGGGGGTGGCTGGGGACCCCGGTGGGAAGAATGTGCCCGTGACGCTCGACACCCCGCTGGACCGGATGCTGGACCGGGGCCGGCTGTCCTTCACCGCGCGGCTGGGCCGGCTGCGGTCGAAGGGGTGGGTGATCGGCCAGTGCGCGGTCTCCGCCGGCGTCGCCTGGTGGCTCGCCAAGGACGTCGTCGGCCACCCGAAGCCGTTCTTCGCGCCGATCGTCGCGGTGGTCTGCCTCGGCACCAGCTACGGCCAACGGCTGCGCCGGGTGATCGACCTGACCATCGGCGTCGCGGTGGGGGTGTTCCTCGCGGACCTGCTCGTGCGGGTGCTGGGCAGCGGGCCGTGGCAGGTCACCCTGGTGTGCGCCCTCGCGATGTCGGTGGCGTTCCTGCTCAACCCCAACCAGCTCTTCGTGACCCAGGCGGCCGTGCAGGGCATCGTCGTGGTCACGCTGGTGGCGTCCTCGGGCTACGCGTTCACCCGGTGGCTGGACGCGGTCATCGGCGGCGCCGTCGCGCTGGTCGCCGCCTCGGTCGTGCCCCGGGCGCCGCTGCGTCGCCCGCGCGAACAGGCCGCCACCGTCGTACGCCGGGTCGGGGAGCTGCTGCACGCGGCCTCCCAGGTGGCGGTGGACGGGGACGTCGAGCGCACCTACCAGGTGCTGGCCTCCGCGCGTGGCACCGACAGCCTGATCCGCGAGCTGCAGGCGGCGGCCGACGAGGGGCTGTCGGTGGTCGCCTCCTCGCCGTTCCGCCGGCGGCACACCGGCCAGGTCCGGCAGATCGCCGAGCTCGTCGAGCCGCTCGACCGGGCGATCCGCAACACCCGGGTCCTGGTGCGCCGGCTGGCCGTGCTGGCCTACCACCGCCGGCAGCTCCCGGACGCGTACACCGTGCTCCTCACGAACCTCGCCGACGTCGCCGACGCGATGGCCGAGGAGTTCGCGGCGGGCCGGATGCCGAGCGCCGTCCGCACCGAGCTGCTCGCGGTCGGCGACGGCACCGCGTCGGTCGAGCGGAGCAGCGACCTGTCCGCCGAAGTGGTGCTGGCGCAGATCCGCTCGATCGTGGTCGACCTGCTCCAGCTCACCGGCCTCGACGTCCTCGAGGCGACCGACGCGCTGCCCCCACCTCGCCCGTAGCGCCCGCTCCGGCTCGTAGGGTTGACCACGATGTCTGAGAACCCGCGCCACCACCGGCCCGCGATGCCGGGCGCCGCGCACTTCGAGGCGCTCGTCGGGGAGACCGACCCGGCGACCCGCAGCGAGGCGGCGGACCGGTGCGCCACGCTGCTGGTCCGCGGGGCCTACGAGAGCCCGGACGATGCCGTGGTGGCCCGGGTCGTCGGGCTCGCGGACACCGAGGGCCTCGACACGCTCGCCGACCTGTGGGCCGGCTCACCGCCCGACTCGCTGGCCGGCTGCCTGTGGCGGCTCTACCTGCTGCGGTCGTGGGTGCACCTGGACCCGGTCGCCGCGGCGCGGGAGTTCGACGCCGGCCGCCGGCACACGCCCGTGCACGAGGTGGTGGCGGGGGTCGTCGACCCGCCCGGGCCCGACGAGGTGCGGCGGCTCGTCGACCAGGTGCTGCGCGGCGTGGCGCGCGGCGACTTCGCGGACACGCTGTTCCGCGCCGCGGCGTTCGCCCGGGTGGTCGCCGCGGGGCGGGCCTCCGACGGCGCCACGCACGCAGCGACGCCGTACGCCTCCGACCTGTCGGCGGCCAAGCTCGTCACGATGGCCGACCAGCTCGAGCACTCCGCACGACTCGAGCTCGACGGCATTCTCAGCTGATCCACGTCCGCTGGCCTTCGCCTTGTAGACTTGGCGACGCGCCGGGCCGCGGCAGCCCCGGGTCCCAAAAGAAGCCGCTGCGAGCGGCCACGCGCCGTGAGGCGCTCCCGGTCCGGCGCACCCATCTCGTTCAGGTCGGCTCGGCGGCGAACGCCCGCGCGACCTGCGCCGCGAGCGACGCGTTGGCCAGCACCAGCGAGACGTTCGCGGCCAGGCTCGCTCCCCCGGTGTGCTCGTGGAAGTACGCCAGCAGGAAGGGCGTGACGTCCTTGCCGCGAACGCGCTGCTCGGTCGCTGCGGCGAGCCCCGACGCCAGCGTGCGCTCGTGCAGCGCCCGGTCCATCTCATCCCGCGGCGACACCGGGTTGGCCACCACGACCCCGCCCTCGAGACCCAGCGCGTCCCGCTGCCGCATCAGCTCGGCGACCTCCTCGGCGGTCTCCACCCGCCAGGGGACCGGGAGCCCGGTGTCGCGGACGTAGAACCCGGGGAAGGTGTCGGTCCGGTGTCCGAGGACCGGCACGGACAGCGTCTCGAGACGCTCCAGGGTCGCCGGCACGTCCAGGATCGACTTCACCCCGGCACAGACGACGGTCACCGGCACCGACGCCAGCGCGCCGAGGTCCGCTGACACGTCCCAGGTCTGCTGCGCGCCACGGTGCACCCCTCCGAGCCCCCCGGTGGCGAACACCCGGATGCCCGCCCGGTGCGCGAGGTACGACGTGGCGGCCACGGTCGTCGCACCGGTGGCCCGCCGCGCCAGCACCGGCCCGAGGTCACGGACGCTGCACTTCACGACGTCGTCGTCCTCGGCCACCCGGTCCAGCGCCTCGTCGTCGAGGCCGAGCCGGACCACGCCGTCGAGCACGGCCACGGTGGCCGGCACAGCCCCGCCGTCGCGCACCCGCTGCTCGATCGCGCGCGCGGTCGCGGCACTCGTCTCGGTGGGCAGCCCGTGGCTGATGATCGTGGACTCCAGCGCGACGACGCCGCGCCCTGATGCAATAGCGTCGGACACCTCGTCGGTGAGCTGCAGCCCGGCCGGCGGTGGAGTGGTCCTCACCCGGACATTGTGCCGGAGGCCGCGCTCTGTAACGGGAAGGAGCATCCGTGCGCGTGGTGTGCGTCGGTGACGTGATGCTCGACGTGCTGGTGCGCGCGCCCGGTGGCTTCGTGCCCGACGACGACGCACCCGCCTCGATCACCCTGGCACCGGGCGGCCAGGCCGCGAACGTGGCCGCCTGGGTGGTCGCGCTGGGCGGACGGGCCCACGTCCTCGGACCCCGCGGCAGGTCCGGCTCGGCCCGGCTGGTCGAGGAGGCGCTGCGGCGCCGCGGCGTCGAGGTGACCGGACCGTACGTCGAGCGATCGGGCGTCGTGGTCTCGATGCTGACCGGCGAGCAGCGGTCGCTGGCGTCCGACCCCGGCGACGTCGGCTGGCTGGACGACGTACGCCCCGGAGCGTGGCTCGACGAGACGCAGGCCCTGTTCGTGTCCGGCTACACGCTGGTCCGGGCCGCCGAGCCGGGGCGGCTCGTGGAGCTGGCCGCGCGGGCCAGGGCGGCAGGGGCCCGGGTCGCCGTGGACCTGTCGTCGGCGGCGATGGCCACGGCGTTCGGGGCGGCCGGCTACCGGGCGCTGTGGGAGGCCCTGCGCCCCGACGTGGTGCTCGGCAACGACCGCGAGTGGGCGGTCGCGGGATACCCCGCGTCGCCGGCCCGCGGCGTCGTGGTGGTCAAGCACGGCGCTCGCGGCGCGACCTTCGTCTCCGACGGCGTCGCCGAGCACCGGGACGTCGTGCCGGGGCCGGTGCTGGACGCCACCGGGGCCGGCGACGCGCTGGCCGCCGGCTACCTCGTCGGGGGTCCCGACCTCGCCATGCGGGCAGCGGCGCGCTGCGTCGCCCGGCTCGGCGCGCAACCCCCGGAGGAGGCACCGCCGTGAGCCGCCTCGAGGTTCGTGGCCACGAGATCCCCGAGGGGGAGCTGCGGTGGCGGTTCAGCCGGTCGAGCGGGCCGGGTGGGCAGTCGGTGAACACCGCCGACTCACGGGTGGAGCTGCTGTTCGACCTCGGGAGGACCGAGGCCTTTCCCGACCATCTGCGGGCGCGCGCGCTGACGCGGCTGCAGGGACGCCTCGTCGACGGGGTGCTGGTGGTCACCGCATCGGAGTACCGCTCGCAGCTGCGCAACCGGGAGGCGGCGCGGGCAAGGCTCGCCGGCCTGCTCGACGAGGCGCTGGCTCCGCCGAGCGCGCCGCGGCGGCCGACCCGGCCCACCCGCGGGTCGCAGCGGCGCCGCCTCGAGGGAAAGGCGCGACGGGCGCAGACGAAGGCGCTGCGGCGTCGGCCCGACTACTGAGCCGGCACCGGCACCTGTCGCTGGGCCGGGGCGGTCAGACGTGCGGTGACCACGTGGGACACCACCACCGCCACGATGATCAGCGGCATCAGCGCGGGCTGGTCGCTGGCCAGCATCAGCGAGGGGAGCAGCACCGACACCATGGGCATCCGGAGCATGGCCACCGTCATGGCGCCGACCCCGATGCCGACCCCGGCGACCATCGGCAGGCCCGGGAGGCTCGACAGCAGGATGCCGCCCGTGGCGCCGACGAAGATCGCCGGGAACACGGGACCGCCGCGGAACGCGCTCAGGGACAGGCCGTAGGCCACGCTCTTGCACAGCAGCAGCAGCACGAGCGCCCCGACGGACCAGGACGCGGCCTTGGAGACCAGCTCGGGCATCTGGTCCTGGCCGGAGAACAGCACGTACGACGCGGACTTGTCGGTCACCGCGGCGAAGAGCACGGCGATCGCCCCCACGGCGAACCCGATCACCGGTGAGGCCAGCAGCCGTCTCGGCACGACGACCGCCTGCAGAGCCCGACCGATCCGCTGGATCCCGACGCCGAGCACGGCACCGAGCACCCCGACGACCAGGGCGTAGCCGAACTCGACGACCGTCGGGGCGCCGAAGGGGGGCAGCCCGGGCAGTGCCAGCGAGAAGGTCCCCTGGCCGGTCCACTGGTCCAGGCCCACGAAGATGAGCGCGCCGATGCCCGAGGCGAGCAGCCCCGGAAGCAGCACCACGCCGAGGATCGGGCCGCCGAGCCCGACCGCCTCCATGAGCAGGAACGCACCGACGATCGGCGACCCAAGCAGGGTGGAGATCGCCGCGAAGGAGCCGGCTGCGCCGATCACCATCGCGGCCTGCGCGGGAGCGTCCTTCTTGACCAGGTGCACGGCGAGGACCCCGAGCCCGCTGCCGATCGCGATCAGCGGCGCCTCCGGCCCGAGCACGGCGCCCAGGCAGAGGGTGGCGAGCGAGGCGACGACGATTCCGGGCAGGTCCGCGGGTTCGACCGGGCCGCCCGAGGCGTTGAACCCCTGGGCGGGCTCGTGGCCGCCGGTGCCGCGCAGGTAGGTCAGGGACAGTCCCACGATCACGCCACAGGCCGTCAGGGGCAGCAGCGGCCACCACGTCGGGGCGGCGTCGAACCCGAGCTGCTCGGGCAGCGTGCTGAAGACCCAGGTCTGGCTCTTGGAGACGAAGGCGAGGAACAGGTACGCGACCGCGGCGACGGGCGCGCCGACCACGGCGCCCAGCACCAGCAACGCGATGTACTGGCGGCTCCGGAGCACCGCCTCCGGGTCCGGCGGGGCGCCCGGTCCGGCCGGGGGCCGTCCGGCTGCCGAGTCGTCCGCCGTGCTCTGCGCCACCGGGCAACTACAGCAGAACCCGGGCCGGGCCGCATGCTTTTGGAGGCCTACGTGCCGAGGGCGACATCCGCGACGACGCACGCGTGGTCGGAGGGCCAGAGGCCATGCCCCGCGGTCCGGTCGGCCGGGCGGTCCCCGGCGGTCCGGCACGCCAGGACCCGGCCGCCGCGCACGAACACGTAGTCGATGCGCTCGTGCAGCATGCTGTCGACGTTGGAGAGGTCGGCCTGCTGCCCGCAGGTGAGGCCGTTCCCCTGGGCCGCCCGCGACGTCCCAGGCGTCGACGTACGGCGCCGGCATGGCGAGCTCCTCGGGGGGCGCGTTGAAGTCGCCGACGACCACCGCCGACCCCGCGGGGTCGGCCACCGCCTCCAGCAGCTCGTCGCGCTGGGCGGCACGCACGTCGGCCGACCACGCCTCGAGGTGGGTGTTCACGAACCGCAGCGGGCTGCCGTCGACCTCCACGTCCAACCGTGACCAGCCGCGCACGACGTCGTACCCGACGCCCGGGACGCCCGTGGGGATCCGCAGCGAAGTCGTGAAGCGGCCGTGACGCTCGGCCACCGGCTCGACGCCGCTTCCCGCACGCACGAGGACGACGTCGCCGCCGGCCAGCACCAGCTCCTCGTCCGGCGCCTCGAGGCCCGAGCCGCGGAAGGTGTGGTTGACGGCGCGCGCGGCGTACGGCGTGCCGGCGCGGTCCAGAGCGTCGAGCAGGAGCGCGAGGAAGTCGCTGCGGAGCACCGGCTCGGCCCCGGCCCGGCGCACCGACCACTGCGTGACCTCCTGGAGGCCCACGAGGTCCGGCCGCTCGGCGGCGAGCACCCTCGCGACGGCCGGTGCGCGGCGCGCGAAGTCGGTGACCGCGAGCTGTCCCGCAACACGCGCGCTCCGCTCGTCGAGCTCGCCGGCGCTCGTGGCGTCGAACAGCAGCGACAGGTCCGCACCGAGGTAGAGGTTGTACGTCGCCACCCGCACCACGCCCGGTTCTCGCGCCGTCGTCATCGGGCCATCATGACGGCTCCTGCGGACCTCGCGTGGTGCCTCCTGTAGATGTGCTGGATGTGGTTGTCGGCGGTCTTCGCCGAGATGAACAGCAGGTCAGAGACCCCGTGTGGGGTCGCCCCGTCCGCGATGAGCAGCAGCACCTGCGCCGCGCGAGCCTCCGGCTCGATCCAGCGAACCTCCGCGTCCACCACGTCGAACGGCGGCGGCGTGCCGTAGGCGCCGGGGGACGGACGGAAGCGGGGGATCCTCGTGGCAGAACAACCGGACGTCACCGTCGACCACGCGCGCCGAACACCGCGTCCGCCGGTGCCCGCCGACCAGCGGACGCACCAGGACCACCCGCAGGAGGCGCGCCGCAGACTGCGTGCCACGGTCGTCGTCCCGGTGCTTCCAGCCGTCTCCCCCGCTGTCACCCGGGGAGGTACCGCAATGTCTCAGTCCGCTGACCGAGTCCGCGGGGCTCTGGCAAGCACGCCGGTCCTTCGGCCCGTAGGTGACGCAGGAACGCATGGACGGCTGCGGTCGCCGGCTCGCCGGACGGTCAGTGTCTGCGCGGTGGCGTGCGCCGTCCGGTGCGGTGCGGTGGTCTCGGGGGCGAGTCCGCGCGCGGGTCTGTCTGGGCCAGGCGCGTCCCGTGTCGGAGGTTCCCCCGGACCGCGGAGGGTGTGCTCCGGCCCGGCCGGGGTCGTCGGGGCCGGGGTCGTCGGGGCCGGGGTCGTCGGGGCCGGGGTCGTCGGGGCCGGGGGTTGCTGGTGGTGTGGGGCTGCTGGTCGGGGGGATCGTGAGCGGGGGTTGGGGATAGTGGGTCAGGGGCGGTCCGGGAATGTCGGTGCCGGGTCGTAGGTTCGTGGTCATGGAGCAGTCCGGGACGGTCGTCGGCGTGGAGGTGCCGCGGGCTTGCCCGGCGACTGCCTGCCCGGCGCCTCGCTGGCCGGCGCCTCTCTGGCCGGCGACTTTCTGGCCGGTGTGGGTGGGGGCCTGGATGTGGGTCTGGATGCTGCTGGCACGTGTGCGGCGTTGGTGGGGAACCGGCGGGCGGTGCTGGCTGCCGAGGCCCGGCAGGTCGCGTTGGTGGCGCACTGGGCGGACCTGCACAGCGCCGAGACCCTGACCCCGTCCTCGTCCTCGTCCTCGTCCTCGGCGCTCGGCCTCGGGCTCGTCTGGGACCCGGCGACCGGTGCGGGGTGGTCAGCGGGTTCGGCGTGGTGGTGCGGACGGTACTCCGGAGGTGGTGGAGTTCGCGGCTGCGGAGCTGGGGATGCTGCTGCATCTGTCGGTGCACTCCGCGGCGGCCCGGATCCGAGATGCCCTGGATCTGCGGCATCGGCATCCCCGGCTGTGGGTTGCGGTCCAGCAGCTGCGGATCCGGGCCGGGGTTGCCGCCCAGATCACCCGTGCGACCGCGGCCGCGGGCCTGGTGGTGGAGCAGGCCCGCTGGGTCGACGAGCAGCTCGCCCCGTGTCTGGACACGTTGGGGTGGGGGCCGTTGCTGGACAAGACCGCGGCGCTGGTGATCGCCGCGGATCCTGCCGGTGCCGAGGCGCGGCGGCTGGCCGCGGCCCGTGACCAGTTCCTGCGGACCACCCGCAGCAACGAGCATGGGTTGAAGACCCTGGTCGTCAGGGCCCGGGCCGGGGACGTGATCTACTTCCACGCGATGGCCGACCGGCTCGCCCAGATCCTCGCCCTGGAGGGCCAGCCCGGGTCCGCAGACCAGCTCCGGGCGCTGGCCGCGACCCGGATCCTGTCCCAGCCCGCGCACGCCCTGGAGCTGCTGGTCAAGTACGCCACCGGCACCCACACCGGCACCAGCACCGCCCCGCCGGCAGACCCGACCCCCACCACAGACCCGACCGGGGACCCGACCGGGGACCCGGCGACCGGGGAGCTGATGGCCGGGGAGCTGATGGCCGACCCGCTGCCGACGGTGGAGGCAGCCGGGCCGGTCACCGGGCCGGTCACCGGGCCGGTCGCCGGGCCGGTCGCCGGGCGGGATCGCGACGTGGTGCGGCCGCAGGAGATGCACCCCACCGACGACGACTCCGACGACGACGATGGTCGCTGATCGGCGCTGGTGGCTCTGGCGTCGCTGGTGGCGCTGGTGGCTCTGGCGTGGCTGGTGGCCGGTCGCGGTTGTGTCCGACCTGCACCGGCCACGGCACCATCGCGCAGACCTCCAGCAGCGGCCCCGGCGGGGCTGACTCGCGGTGTCTGTGTGGCTGCGGACAGCCCGGCTGCGTCGCCACCGGCCCGCTACGCCACGTCGACGCGACCAAGCTCCGCAACCGCGCGGTGCTCTACCTGCACCTCACCGAGGCCACCCTGCTCGACTGGAACCACGACACCCACGACACCCAGACACCCCGGCGGCCACGGCGACCAGGGCACCCACGACAGCCGGGGCGGCCTGGACAGCCACGGCGGCGGTCGGGGCGGTCGGGGCGGTCGGGGAGTGGTACGCCTCGAAGGCGTCGGCCCGATCACCGCCGAGGCGGCCCGCGAGTTCCTCACCGGCTGTGCGGTCACCCTCACCCCGGTCCTCGACACCGGCAACCAGCCCGCCGTGCACAGCTACGAGGTCCCCGCGGCGATGGCCACCGCCCTGCACCTACGCAACCCCGCCTCGGCCTACCCCTGGTCCTCGGCCACCCACCGACACACCGACCTCGACCACACCATCCCCTACCAGCAAGCCCGCAGCGCCAGCACAGCCCGCAGCGCCAGCAGAGCCCGCAGCGCCAGCAGCGCCCGCAGAGCCGGGACCGGGAGCCACCCGACACCGGCCCACCACCCCAGACCCACCTGGGCAACCTCGGCAAGCTGACCCGCCACGAACACCGGGTCAAGACCCACCTGCCCGGACTCCAACACCACCAGCCGCTGCCCGGGATCTACTACTGGCGCACCCCGCACGGCTACTGGACCCGCGTCGACCAGCACGGCACCCACGACCTCGGCACCACCCTGCCCATCACCGACCAGTACCTCCTCGGACACCGCGACCCGGCCCTGCACAGCACCGCCGAAGAGCACCTCGCCAGAAGCCTGGCAACCCACTGACCCACACAGCGCGGCGCCCCGGGCAGGCACCGGCCTCCTAAGGTGAGCGGGTGCCCATCGATCGAGTGTCGTACGCGCCCGAGGCCGACGGACAGCCGGACCCGGGAGAGGTCGTCTGGGCCTGGGTGCCCTACGAGGACGATCCTGCCCAGGGCAAGGACCGCCCCGTCCTGGTGATCGGCCGCCACGGTGACCTGCTGCTGTGTCTGATGCTGACCAGCAAGGACCACGACCGTGACGCCGAGGACGAGGCGCGCTACGGCCGGTTCTGGATGGACGTCGGCAGCGGCGCGTGGGACAGCCGGAACCGGCCCAGCGAGGTGCGTCTGGACCGCCTCCTCGAGCTGCGAGAGGCAGGGGTACGGCGCGAAGGCGCTGCGCTGGGCCGTGACATGTTCGACCAGGTGGTCGCGGCGGCCCGGGAGTACCACCGGCTGCGCTGAGCGGTCGCCGCCTCAGAGTGCGTCGAGTGCCTTGCGCACCCGGGTGGTGGAGATCGGGAACGCGGTGCCGAGGTGCTGCGCCCACAGACTCACCCGAAGCTCCTCCAGCATCCAGCGCACCTTCGTGAGCGCAGCGCCCGGCGGCCGTCCCGGCGGCAGCGCCTCGACGCGGTGGAGATAGGCCTCCTGCAGGTCGGTCTGCTGGTCCATCAGCAGCCGGTCCCGGCCTACGGCGCCGGGCAGCCGCTCACGGCGGAGCGCCACCGCGCCGAGGTAGCGCGGCAGCTGCCGCAGCTGAGCAGCACCCACGTCGGCGACGAAGCCGCGGTACACCAGCCGGCTGACCTGGGCTCGCATGTCGGCCAGGGCCGGCAGCAGCGGCAGGTCCACCGAGCCGCTCAGCGCCCGGTCGACGTCGCGCCACGCCACGAGCACCCGCACCACGTCGGCGAGCACCGACCGGGTGGCGGCCACCAGATCCGCGCGCACCGCAGCCGCGAGAGCCGCGAAGGCCTCCGCGTCCCAGACCGGTCCGCCGTGCCGCTCGACCAGCTCGTCGACCGCCGCCGCGACACAGTCCTCGAGCAGGTCTGCGACGTCGCGGTACGGCGACCCGGCCAGCGTCAGCTTCTCGGTGTTCGACAGCGACGACGCCAGGTCGCGTGCGGGCGAGCGCACCGTGAGCACGAGCAGGCGCCGCAGCCCGAGCCGGTGCGCCGCGTCCTGCTCGGCCTCGGACCCGCTCACCTGAAGGCCGACCGAGCTGCCCTCGTCGACCAGCGCCGGGAAGCCGCGGACCTCATGCCCGGCCCGCGACCGGGTGAACGTCCGCTCGATCGTGCCGAAGGTCCACGCCGTCTGGCCGGTGACCGTCACGTCCGAGGCCGCCTGCTGCATCGCCTCGCTGAACGAGGTCCGCAGTGGTGCCCGCAGCGCTTCGAGGTCCTTGCCCTCAGCGACCAGCGCCCCAGCCTCGTCGACCACCCGGAACGTCGGACGCAGGTGCTCGGGCACCTTCGACCAGTCCCACGCATCGCGGGGGACGACCACCCCGGTCGTCGCGCGCAGGTGCCGCTCGAGCGCGTCCAGCAGCGCCTCCTCCCCCGGCGCCACGGCGGCAAGGAACGCCCGCGCGTGGTCCGGCGCCGGGACGAAGCTGACCCGCAGCTGTTTCGGCAGCGACCGGATCAGCGCCGTGACGAGGTCCTGGCGCAGCCCGGGCACCTGCCAGGTGAAGGCGGCGGGATCGACCTGGTTCAGCGTCGCCACCGGCACGTCCACGCTCACGCCGTCCGCCGCTGCGCCGGGCTCGAACTGGTAGGTCAGCGGCAGCCGCAGGTCGCCCTCGCGCCACTCGTCGGGATAGTCGTCGGCGGTCACCTGCTCCGCGCGCTCGGTGACCAGCATCGCGGGGTCGAAGGTCAGGAGGTCCGGCCGGGTCCTTCGCGCCATCTTCCACCACGAGTCGAAGTGCGCGCCGGACACCACGTCCGGCCCGACCCGGGCGTCGTAGAAGTCGAACAGGGTGTGCTCGTCGACCAGGATGTCGCGCCGGCGCGCGCGGTGCTCGAGCTCCTCCGCCTCCGCGAGCAGCGCTCGGTTCTGCGCGAAGAACCGATGCCGCGTCGACCACTCCCCGTAGACCAGGGCGTGCCGGATGAACAGCTCCCGCGACAGGGCCGGGTCGACCTTGCCGTACGACACCAGCCGGTCGGTGGCCAGCGGTACGCCGTACAGCGTCACGCGCTCGTACGCCAGCACGGCGGCCCGCTTCTTCGACCAGTGCGGCTCGGAGTACGAGCGCTTCACGAGATGCCCGCCGAGCCGCTCGGCCCACTCCGGCTTGATCGCCGCGTTCACCCGCCCCCACAGCCGCGAGGTCTCGACGAGCTCGGCGGCCATCACGAGCTGCGGCTGCTTCTTGAACAGCCCGCTGCCGGGGAAGATCGAGAACCGGGCGTTGCGCGCCCCGAGGTAGTCGCGTCGCTCGGGATCGCGCAGCCCGATGTGGGACAGCAGCCCGGACAGCAGTGCCTGGTGGATGGCGTCGCCGTCCGGCTCGTCGGCGGGCTTGCCGACCCGTAGGTCGAGCTGCTTGGCGACCTGCCGCAGCTGCGACTCCAGCTCCTGCCACTCTCGGATCCGCAGGTAGTTCAAGAACTCCGCCCGGCACATCCGCCGGAACGCCGACGAGCTCAGCTCGCGCTGCTGGGTGCGGACGTAGCGCCAGAGGTTGAGCAGCGTCAGGAAGTCCGACGTGGGGTCGCGGAACCGTGCGTGCTTCTGGTCGGCCTGCGCCTGCAGCTCGACGGGCCGCTCGCGCGGGTCCTGGATGGTCAGCGCGGCGGCGATCACGAGCACCTCGCGCAGACAGCCGAGCCGGTCCGCCTCGGCCACCATCCGGGCCAGCCGCGGGTCCACGGGGAGCGCGACCAGCTTGCGCCCCAGCCGGGTCAGTCGCGGCCGGCCGGACGTGCCGCCCGCGAGCGCGCCGAGCTCCTCGAGCAGCTGCACGCCCGCCTTGACGTTGCGCTGGTCCGGCGGGTCCACGAACGGGAACCGCCCGATGTCGCCGAGCCCCAGCGAGGTCATCTGGAGGATCACGCTCGCGAGGTTGGTGCGCAGGATCTCGGGGTCGGTGAACTCCGGCCGGCCGGCGAAGTCCTCCTCGCTGTACAGCCGGATGCAGACCCCTGCCTCCACACGCCCGCACCGGCCCGCCCGCTGGCGCGCCGAGGCCTGGCTGATCGGCTCGATCGGCAGCCGCTGCACCTTGGTGCGCGAGGAGTACCGCGAGATCCGGGCGAACCCGGCGTCGACGACGTACCTGATGCCGGGAACCGTCAGCGACGTCTCGGCGACGTTCGTGGCGAGCACGACGCGCCGCCGGCCGTGCCGCTCGAACACCCGGTGCTGCTCGGCCGCCGAGAGCCTGGCGTAGAGCGGTACGACGTCGAAGCCGCGGGGGTCCCGGGGATCGGTGTTCTTGGCCAGCACGTCGGCGGTGTCGCGGATCTCCCGCTCACCGGGCAGGAAGACCAGGATGTCGCCCGGCCCCTCGGCGACCAGCTCGGCCACGCCGTCGACGATCGCCTCGGTCTGGTCGCGGACGACCGGCTCGCCCTCCTCGTCCTCGTAGGACTCCTCCACCAGCGGCCGGTAGCGGACCTCCACCGGGTACGTGCGGCCGGACACCTCGACCACGGAGGCCGGCCGGCCGCGGGAGTCGGCGAAGTGCCGCGCGAACCGTTCGGGGTCGATGGTCGCCGAGGTGATCACGACCTTGAGGTCCGGGCGGCGGGGCAGCAGCTGCTTGAGGTAGCCGAGCAGGAAGTCGACGTTGAGACTCCGCTCGTGGGCCTCGTCGATGATCAGCGTGTCGTAGCGCGACAGCGTCCGGTCGTGCTGCAGCTCGGCCAGCAGGATGCCGTCGGTCATCAGCTTGACCAGCGTGTTGCGGCTCGAACGGTCGGTGAACCGCACCTGGTAGCCCACGACCTCGCCGAGCGCAGTGCCGAGCTCCTCGGCGATCCGCTCCGCCACGCTGCGGGCGGCGATCCTGCGCGGCTGGGTGTGGCCGATCCGGCCGGCGACCCCGCGACCGAGCTCCAGGCAGATCTTCGGCAGCTGGGTGGTCTTGCCAGAGCCGGTCTCGCCCGCGACCACGACGACCTGGTGGTCGCGGATCGCCGCGGCGATGTCGTCGCGGCGCTGACTGACCGGAAGCTCGTCGGGATAGTGGATCTCGGGGACGAGAGCCGCCCGGCGACGCTGCTCCTCCGACCCGACCCTCGACATGGCAGCCAAAGTCTATGAGGCGGCCACAACCGGGTTACCGGCCCGCGCCGCCCGATTTGCCATCCAGCCTGCGACCCGGCACGGTGGGTCACTTACCCGAACGCCATCGAGAAGGAGGACACCACGTGCTCACCCTGACCGAGAACGCCAGCACCGTCGTCAAGACCCTGGTCGACCAGGCTGGAGCCGAGAAGCCGGACGCCGGCCTGCGGATCAGCCAGGACGCTCCGGACTCCCCTGCGCTCAACGTCATCCCCGCCGAGTCGCCGTACCCCGGCGACACCGTGCTCGACGAGGGTGGTGCCCGGGTCTTCCTCGAGGAGACCGCCAAGACCACTCTCGACGACAAGATCCTCGACGCCGCCGTCGACGAGAACGGCGGCGTGCAGTTCAGCATCGCGCCGCAGTTCTGATCCGGCTCTGAGAGAGGCCCGCCAGGGCGCATGGTCCTTCTCGCGACGGCCGTCGCGAGAAGGCGGCCCGGCTGGCCGATGCCCCGTTCACTGCCCCTGCCGCCACATCGAGGGACTCCATCGGCCACGCTTCCGGTGCAGTGGCAGGAGGCAGTGGACGGAGCAGCAGACCCCGCTGGAGGCGGCAGGTCACCGGGTGACAGGACGGGCCACGGATGCCCGGCTCACAGGATCGTCACAGGAGACTGCCAGACTGCCTGCACCTGAGGCCTGCACGATGGTGTCATGACCGGCACCTCCCCTGCCCCGGCCCTGACCCGCCCCGACGGCTCGCCGCTGCGGGTGCTCGTCGTCGACGACGAGCCCAACATCGCCGAGCTGGTCGGGATGGCGCTGCGGTACGAGGGCTGGGACACCACGATCGTGCACACCGGGACCAAGGCGGTGACCGCGGCCAAGGAGGTGCACCCCGATGCGGTGGTGCTCGACATCATGCTGCCGGACCTCGACGGCCTGGAGGTGCTGCGCCGGATGCGCGCGCAGACCACCGACGTACCCGTGCTCTTCCTGACCGCCCGCGACTCCGTGGAGGACCGGGTGGCCGGGCTGACCGCCGGCGGTGACGACTACGTCGTGAAGCCGTTCAGCCTCGAGGAGCTGGTGGCACGGCTGCGGGCGCTGATGCGGCGTACCACGGCGACCGAGACGCAGAGCAGCTCGGTGCTCACGGTCGGCGACCTGCGGCTCGACGAGGACAGCCACGAGGTGTTCCGCGGCGACGACGAGGTGTCGCTGACCGCCACCGAGTTCGAGCTGCTGCGCTACCTGATGCGCAACCCCCGCCGGGTGCTGTCGAAGGCGCAGATCCTCGACCGGGTCTGGAACTACGACTTCGGGGGACAGGCCAACGTCGTCGAGCTCTACATCTCCTACCTGCGCAAGAAGATCGACGCGGGCCGCACGCCGATGATCCACACCATGCGCGGGGCCGGCTACGTCCTGAAGCCGGCCTGACGATGCGCCGCGTCCCGCCGTTCTCGCTCACCGGTCGGCTGGTGGTCACCGTGGTGGCCCTGGTGGCCGTCGTCGGCGCGCTCACCGCCACGCTCGCCCTCGTGGCGATGCGCGGGACGCTGAGGCACCAGCTGGACGAGCAGATCGCCAGGACGAGCCGGCAGGCCACCGGGGAGTGGCAGCGCGCGCTCGGCGTCAGCGTCCCTGGGCCACCCGGGGCGGGCGACGGCGACCACCACGACGCCGACTTCGGCGCCGGCCAGAGCACCGGCACGTTGTCGGCGCTCTACGGCCCCTACGGGCTCGGCGGCAGCGTCCTCACGGCGCCCCGCGGCAGCAACCCCCGTCCCCGGTCACTGACGAAGGCCCAGCTGACCGTCCTGCGCGGCGTCCCGGTCGACGGCAGCGCGCACCAGGTGAGCCTGGACGGGCTCGGCACCTACCGGGTCGTCGCCGCCCGCTCCGCGGTGGGCACGGTCGTGGCCGGACTGCCGACCTCCTCGATCGACCACGCGGTCTCCGAGCTCATGGTGGTGGAGGGGCTGCTCCTCGTCCTCGGCGTGGCCGTCGCCGCCGGCGCCGGGACCGTCCTGGTCCGTCGCCAGCTCGAGCCGCTGCGGCGGGTCGCCGCGACCGCGCACGAGGTCTCGGAGCTCCCGCTGTCCTCGGGTGAGATCGAGATGTCCGCGCGGGTGCCCGACGAGCTGACCGACCCGCGCAGCGAGGTCGGGCAGGTCGGCTCGGCGATGAACACCATGCTGGTGCACGTCGAGGAGGCCCTCGACGCACGGCACCGCAGCGAGCAGCAGGTGCGCCAGTTCGTCGCCGACGCCTCGCACGAGCTGCGGACCCCGCTCGCGACCATCCACGGGTACGCCGAGCTGAGCCGGCGCCGCTCGCCGGCCGAACCGGAGCTGCTCACCTCGGCGATGGCCAAGGTCGAGTCGGAGGCGACCCGGATGTCCTCGCTCGTCGACGACCTGCTGCTGCTCGCGCGGCTCGACGCGGGCCGGCCGCTGCAGCGTCGCGACGTCGACCTCACCCGGCTGGCCATCGAAGCGCTCAGCGACGCCAAGGTCGTCGCGCCGGACCACCACTGGCGCCTCGACCTGCCCGAGGAGCCCGTCGTCACCACCGGCGACGAGATGCGCCTGCACCAGGTCGTCACGAACCTGCTGAACAACGCGCGGCGGCACACCCCGCCGGGGACCACCGTCACCGTCTCGGTCGCCGAGGAGCGCGCCGGAGCCGTGGTGTCCGTGCACGACGACGGGCCGGGGCTGCCGCCGGAGCTGGTGCCGCGCGCCTTCGAGCGGTTCACCCGCGGCGACTCCTCGCGGACCCGGGCCTCCGGCGGCGCCGGACTCGGGCTCTCCCTGGTCCAGGCGATCGTCACCGCGCACAGCGGGACCGTGGATCTCGCGTCCGTGCCCGGCAGCACCACGTTCAGGCTGCACCTTCCCGGCCTCCGCTCACAGGCCGCAGACAGAACGGACACACAGCCGGCCAATCTCTGAGCCCGATCGTGGTTGCCATGAGCGCCCGGACCACGACCCAGATCGCCGCTCCACCCTCCTTCGCCGACCATCGCGCCCTCGCCCCTCCGGCGCCCGGCCGCGAGCGCTGGGTCCGTCCTGCCGTCGCCGGCCTGCTGGTCGCGACCGGCGTCCTCTACCTCTGGGGGCTCGGGGCGTCGGGCTGGGCCAACAGCTTCTACTCCGCCGCCGTCCAGGCCGGCTCGGTGTCGTGGAAGGCGTTCTTCTTCGGCGCCTCGGACGCGGCCGGCTCCATCACGGTCGACAAGACGCCGCTGGCGCTGTGGCCGATGGACCTCTCGGTGCGGCTCTTCGGTCTGTCCTCGTGGAGCATCCTCGTCCCGCAGGCGCTGATGGGAGTCGCCTCGGTCGGCCTGCTGTTCGCCACGGTGCGCCGCTCGACCCGCTCCGCGGCCGCAGGGCTGATCGCGGGCGCGGTGCTGGCGCTCACCCCGGTCGCGGTCCTGATGTTCCGGTTCGACAACCCCGACGCGCTGCTGGTGCTGCTCCTGGTCGGCTCGGCTGCGTCCACGCTGCGCGCGGTGGACGCCAGCCGGGCGCGCGCCGAGGGAGTGCCCGGGCACCCGGTGCGCTGGCTCGCGTTCGCCGGCGCGCTCGTGGGACTGGCGTTCCTCACCAAGATGCTGCAGGCCTTCCTCGTACTGCCCGCCCTGGTGCTGGTGTACCTGGTGGCGGCCCGCACGCCGTTCGGCCGCCGGGTGGGCCACCTGCTGGTCGCCTTCGGCGCGATGCTGCTCACGGCCGGCTGGTGGGTGGCCGCCGTGTCGCTGTGGCCGGCGGCCTCGCGGCCCTACATCGGCGGCTCGCAGCACAACTCGATCCTCGAGCTGACCCTGGGCTACAACGGCTTCGGCCGGCTCACCGGTGCCGAGACCGGCTCGGTGGGCGGCGCCCGGGGCGGTGCAGGCGGTCCGGTGGCGGCGGTCCCGGTGGCGGCTGGGGCCGGACCGGGCTGCTGCGGCTGTTCGGGAGCGAGGTCGGCGGGCAGATCGCCTGGCTGCTGCCGGCGGCCCTCGTCCTGCTGGTCGCGGCGCTCTGGCTCACCCGTCGCGCACCGCGGTGGGACGCGACCCGGGCGGCCCTCCTGCTGTGGGGTCTCTGGCTGCTGGTGACCGGGCTGACGTTCAGCTACATGGCCGGGATCTTCCACGCCTACTACACCGTGGCCCTCGCACCGGCCGTGGCCGCGCTCGTCGGCATCGGTGCGGCCGTCCTCTGGCGGCACCGGACCTCGTACGGCGCTGCGCTGACCCTCGCCGCCACCGTCTCCTTCAGCACGGCCTTCGCGGTGGTGCTGCTGGAGCGCACGCCGGACTACCTGCCCTGGCTGCAGTGGGTCGTCGCGGCGCTCGGGTTCACCTCGGCACTGCTCCTGGCCGGGCTGCGGCACCTCCCGCGGCGGCTGGGTGCGCTGGCGGCCGTGACGGCTCTGCTCGCGTGCTGGCCGGCCCGGCGGCGTACGCGGTGACGACGGCGGCCACCCCGCACACCGGGGCGATCCCGGCCGCGGGCCCCGGCTCGCGGGCGGCGCGTCCCGGTGGGATGCCCGGTGGGATGCCCGGTGGGAGCCGGCTGCCCGGCGGGATGCCCTTCGGCGGTCCCGCGGGCCGCACCGGCGGACTGCTCCAGGGCAGCAGCTCGAGCCCGGCGATCGACAGGCTGCTGCGCCAGGACGCGGGCGGCTACACCTGGGCCGCGGCCGCGGTGGGCTCCAACGTCGCGTCCGGCTACCAGCTGTCCAGCGAGCAGCCGGTGATGGCGATCGGGGGGTTCAACGGAAGCGACCCCAGCCCGACGCTCGCCCAGTTCGAGCGGTACGTCGCCCAGGGCCGGGTCCACTGGTTCATCGGCGACGGCTCGCGCGGCGGGATGCGCGGCGGCGTGGGCCCCGGCGGCTCGACCAGCACCGCGATCGCCGCCTGGGTCAGCAGCCACTTCACCGCCCGCACCGTCGACGGCGTCACGCTCTACGACCTCTCCGGCGGTGCCCGGTGACCGCCGTGTCGACGAGCGCCGCGCCCGACGTGGGCCCCGACGCGCCGTTGCTCGACATCGTGATCCCGGTGCACAACGAGGAGGCGGGCCTGCGGCCGACGGTGGAGCGGCTGCGCGAGCACCTCGCGCGGGTGCCGTACCCGGCCCGGATCACCGTCGCGGACAACGCCAGCACCGACGGCACGGCGCTCGTCGCGCAGTGGCTGGCGCACGCGTACGACGACGTCTCGGTCGTGCACCTGTCCGAGAAGGGCAGGGGTCGCGCGTTGAGGCACGTGTGGTCCCGCTCGAAGGCGGCCGTGCTGGTGTACATGGACGTGGACCTGTCCACCGACCTCAACGCGCTGCTGCCGCTGGTGGCTCCGCTGCTCTCCGGGCACTCCGACCTGGCGATCGGCTCGCGGCTGTCGCGGTCGTCCCGGACCTCCCGCGGCCCCAAGCGGGAGCTGGTCTCCCGGTGCTACAACCTGCTGCTCCGCCGCACCCTGCGGGTCCGGTTCAGCGACGCGCAGTGCGGGTTCAAGGCCATCCGCCGCGACGCCGCCCAGGAGCTGCTCCCGCTCGTGCAGGACAACACCTGGTTCTTCGACACCGAGCTGCTGGTCCTCGCCGAACGCGCCGGGCTGCGCATCCACGAGGTGCCGGTCGACTGGACCGACGACCCGGACAGTCGCGTCGACATCGTTCGCACCGCCCTCGACGACCTGCACGGCATCGCCCGGCTCGGCTGGTCGCTGATGCGCGGCCGGGTCCCGCTCGGCGACGTGGCGGAGCGGCTCGGCCGGACCTCGCGGGACGGGGCGGCCGGTGCGATGAGCGCCCAGCTCGTGCTCTTCGCGCTCGTGGGGGTCGCCTCCACGGCGGCGTACGCCCTGCTCTACCTGCTGTTCCGGGAGACGGTCGGCGCGCAGCCGGCCAACGCCCTGGCGCTGCTGGTCACCGCCGTCGCCAACACCGCGGCCAACCGCCGGCTCACCTTCGGCGTGCGCGGGCGGCAGGACGCGGCCCGGCACCAGGTCCAGGGGCTGCTGATCTTCGGCGCCGGCCTCGCGGTCACCAGTGGCACGCTGTGGCTGCTCGACACCGCCGTGCCCGGGCACCGCCACGGCCTGGAGGTGGTCGTGCTGACGGTGGCGAACCTGGCCGTGACCGTGATGCGGTTCGTGCTGATGCGGGTGTGGGTGTTCGCCCGACGTGGCCCCGGACCCCGGGTTTGGCGTCGCACCGACGAGGGCACACTTTCGGCGACCAAGGAGGGTTGATGGATTTCATTCTGTGGATCATCGCGGTGGTGCTGGTGATCGCCGGCATCGTGCAGATCGTGCGTGGCGGCATTCTGTGGGGCATCGTCCTCATCGTGCTGGGACTTCTCGTGGGGCCGGGCGGCGTGAGCATCTTCACCTGACCGCTCCCCCGCACGACGACGGCCGCCGTTCCCTCCCCCGGGGAACGGCGGCCGTCGTCCGTCCGGGAGGTCTCACGCGGTCCGCTCCCCGCGCGGCCATACCGCCGGTATGGTCGTCGCATGAGGGACGAGGGGCTGCCCGGCCACGTGCGGGTGCTGGTGGTGGGCGCGGGCTTCGGCGGCCTCGGGATGGCGGTCGGGCTCCACGAGCGCGGTCTGGACGACTTCCTGCTCGTCGAGCGCGGCCCGGACGTGGGCGGCACCTGGCGCGACAACACCTACCCGGGCGCGGCCTGCGACGTGCCCTCCCAGCTCTACTCGTTCTCGTGGGCGCCCAACCCGGACTGGACCCGCTCCTACTCGCCGCAGCCCGAGATCTGGGCCTACCTGCGCGGCATCGCCCGGCGCACGGGGGTGCTCGAGCGGGTCGCCTTCGACACCACGCTCGTGTCGGCCACCTGGGACGCCGATGCAGCGCAGTGGTGTGCCGAGACCAGCCGCGGCGAGGTGCGCGCCGACGTGCTGGTCACCGCCACGGGCGGGCTGTCGGAGCCGAGGATGCCCGACATCGAGGGCCTCGGGAGCTTCACCGGCGAGCTGTTCCACACGGCCCGGTGGGACCACGACTACGACCTGAGCGGCAAGCGCGTCGCCGTCGTCGGCACGGGCGCGTCGGCGATCCAGGTCGTCCCGGCCATCGCACCGACGGTCGGGCACCTCGACGTGTACCAGCGGACGGCGCCGTGGGTGGTGCCACGCAACGACCGGGCGTACGGATCCCTCGAGCGGGCGGCGCTGCGCCACGTCCCGGGCGTCCGGCGGCTCTACCGTTCGGCGCTGTACTGGGGCAGGGAGGCGCTGGTCCCGGCCGTGTTCGTCAACCCGCGGGTGCCGGGGGTCGCCCGCCGGGGCGCGATGGCGAACATCGAGAGGAGCATCTCCGACCCGGTGCTGCGCGAGAAGGTCACCCCGCACTTCCAGATCGGCTGCAAGCGGATCCTGGTCTCCAACGACTGGTACCCCACCCTGGCCCGCGACGACGTCGACCTCGTCACCAGCCCGATCGCCCGGTTCACCGAGCGCGGCATCGTGACCGAGGACGGGACGGCGCGCGAGGTGGACGCGGTGGTCGTCGCGACCGGCTTCCACACGATCGACCTGCCGATCGCCGAGCACGTCGTCGGCGCGGCCGGGGAGTCGCTGCGGCAGGTCTGGGACCGCGAGGGAGTGGCGGCCTACAAGGGCACCACCGTCCGCGGGTTCCCGAACCTGTTCCAGATCGTGGGCCCGAACACCGGACTCGGCCACTCGAGCATGGTGTTCGTGATCGAGTGCCAGATCCGCTACATCCTCGACGCGCTGGCGCACATGACGGCCGAGGGGGTCACCAGCGTCCAGCCGACGGCCCGAGCGCAGCGCCGCTGGAACGCCGACCTGCAGCGCCGGCTGGCCAGGACCGTGTGGAACACCGGCGGCTGCACGAGCTGGTACCTCGACCGGCACGGCCGCAACCCGGTGCTGTGGCCACGGTCCACGGTGATGCTGCGTCGGGAGCTGGCCCGGTTCGACCCCGCAGCCTACGAGCCGGCGACCGGCGCCAGCGACTCCCGTACGGCGACCCGGAAGGTGGCAGCAACGACATGAGGACCCTCGACGGCAAGGTGGTCGTGATCACCGGCGCCGGATCCGGCATCGGACGTGCCCTCGCGGTCGCGGTGGCCGACCGCGGCGGCCTGCTGGCGCTGTGCGACTGGGACGAGGTCGGCCTGGTGGAGACCGCCTCGCTGGTGCAGAACCGGACCCACCAGGAGGTGCGCACGGACAAGGTCGACGTCCGCGACCGCGAGGCGGTGCACGCCTGGGCGGACGCCGTGCACGACGGGTTCGGCCGCGTCGACATGCTGGTCAACAACGCGGGCGTTGCGCTGCACGGCGAGTTCGAGGAGGTCGAGTACGACGACTTCGCCTGGGTCCTCGACGTGGACTTCTGGGGCGTGGTGCACGGCACGAAGGCGTTCCTGCCGTACCTCATCGCCTCCGGTGACGGACACCTCGTGAACGTCTCGAGCCTGTTCGGGATCATGGCGTGGCCGGGTCAGACGGCGTACACCGCGGCGAAGTTCGCGGTCCGCGGCTTCACCGAGTCGCTGCGCCAGGAGATGCTCTGCTCCGGGCACCCGGTGCAGGTCACCTGTGTGCACCCGGGCGGGATCAAGACCGCGATCGCCCGCAGCTCCCGCACCACCGTCTCGCACGACCACGAGGCGACGGCCGCCTTCTTCGACACCCGGCTCGCGCGGACCACGCCCGAGCGCGCCGCGGAGGTCATCCTCGACGGCGTGCTCGCCAACCGGGCCCGGGTGCTCGTGGGCCTCGACGCGGTGGTGCTCGACCTGGTCGTCCGGGTGAGCGGCGCGGCGTACCAGGGGATCTTCGCCAGACTGGCGCGCCGGTTCGGTCCCTGACCTCACACGGCCGACCAGAACAGCGACGCGGCAGCGGCCCGGCCGAAGCCGCTCAGCCCCACCTTGGCGGACCAGAGGCCGCCCTCGCGGTCCCACCAGCCGAGCGTGTAGCCGACCCGGAACCAGCCGAGCTCGACGGCCCGGACCCCGTCCTGCACGGTGTGCGCCCCGGTGCGCCGCCACTTGCCCGAGAGCAGGAAGGCCATCTCCTCGCGGAGCTGGTCGCGGGTCAGCTCGTGCCCCCGCAGCAGGGTCGCCGCCATCACGGCAAGGGCGTCTCGCTCGAAGCCCGAGCGCCACCGCGGCCGGGCCGCGACGACGGCCGCCCAGAGCCGGTCGGGAGCGGTGGTCAGCCGGGCCACCTGGGCCGCCGGGACCAGCACCTTGTCGGCCACGGCGAGCAGCCGCTGCTCGCGCAGGTGCTCGTGGAGGAAGAGCAGGGCCGGCAGGTCGCCCTCGCCGCGGGGCCGGCCCGCAGACAGCTCGTCGCTCCAGCCGAACCGCGCGTCGAGCGCGAGGGCGAGCCGCGGGGGCAGGTAGCCCGCCGCGGTGAGCGGGACCCCGTCACCTACCGCGTCGAGCAGCGCCCGCACCGGGACGAGAGCCAGCTCCAACCGCGTCGGCAGCAGCGGCGCCCTGCGCACCAGCGGCAGCACCTCGTCCCAGAGCTCGGGCCTGCCGCGCCGGAGCCCGGCGGCCCAGGCGGCGGCTCGCTCCGGCCGGACCGCTGGTCGGGTCGGGGTGGCCAGCGCGGCGTGCGTCTCGGCGGCCCGGCACACCGACGCGAGCTCGGGCAGGCCTGCCGCGTCGAAGAAGTCGGCGAGCGCCCAGGCCGCCTCGTGGCGATCGGTGGCGGCGCCGGGCCACCCGGCGATCGCCTGCGTCAGCAGGTCGCCGAGCACCGTGGGCGTCAGCGAGGCCAGGCTGCGCGGGCTCCCGCGCACCGCCGCCGGTGCGAGCAGCGACTGCAGCGCGGGCCGGGCCCGGGCCGCGGTGACCGGGTCCAGACGCGCCAGCACCCCCTCGAGATCGTCCACCGACCCATTGTGCTCACTAGACTCCCGCAGGTGAGCATGGTCCGCCTGGTCTACCGCAAGTGGCCGGACCGTCCGCACTGGGAGGCCGACGCGGTGGTCCTCGGCGAGGACCGGCACGGACGCTGGCTGGGGCTGCCTGCCGGGACCCGGATGTCTCGCCCGGGCGCCGCCTACGACAGCGACCAGGACGTCGTCGTGCTCGTCCCGCGGGACCGGCCGTTCACGGCCAGCTTCTACGCTCCGGGTGGCAGCTCGCACTGCTCGGTGTACGTCGACGTCACCACGGTGCCGCAGTGGGGCCTCGACACCGTGACCGCCGTCGACCTCGACCTCGACGTGGTCCGCGGCTGGCACGGCCGGGTGTGGGTGGACGACGAGGACGAGTTCGCCGACCACCGCGTGCGGTTCGGCTACCCCGTGCCGGTCGTCAGCCTGGCCGCGTCGTCCTGCCGCGACGTGCTGGCCGAGGTGACCGCCCGGACCCCGCCGTACGACGGCGAGGCGAGCCGCCGCTGGTTCGACCGCCTGTCGCCGGACATGATGGAGGCATGAGCAGTCCCGATCCGGTCGCCCGCGAGGTCGTCGTCCGCGGCCTCGTCCAGGGCGTCCTCTTCCGCGACTCCTGCCGTCGCCAGGCGCTCGACGTCGGCGTGCACGGCTGGGTCCGCAACGAGTACGACGGCAGCGTGCGCGCCCACCTCGAAGGGCCGCGCTCCGCGGTCGACCAGGTCCTGTCCTGGATGCACGACGGCCCCAGGAACGCGGTCGTGGAGGACGTCGAGGTCGAGGACGTCGAGGTGGAAGGACGGTCGGGGTTCAGCGTCCGCTGAGCCGGGCCGTGACCTGCACCCATGAGACGCCTCCGGTACGGCCGCGGCTTCGGCCACATCTTCGGTCTGGTGTTCCTGTTCCGGCACCCGCTGCTGATCCTGGTGGTCGTCGTCGTGGTGAGCCTGGTCTACCTCGTGCGGCGGCGGCGCTGAGTCGCGTTTCGGGACCTCGTGCCCTGTTCCGCAGCACCGGAACGGCGGTAGATCAGGAGACGACCGCACCAGATCCGTCCCGGAGCAGCGATGTCGTGGACCCGCACGTCGAGCGCTCTCGTCGCGCTGCCGTGCGGAGTGCTGCTCACCGGGCTCGGGGCAGGGGTCGGCGGCCGCTTCGTGGCGAAGGCGGGTCTGTCCGCCGGCACCCTGCTCGGGTTCACGCTGCTCGTCGCCGGCCTGGCGCTGCTCGGCTTCGCGACCCGGGTGCTCTGGCGGCGGCTGCACGGCCGGGCGCGGCTCTGGCTGGTCCCCGGCGGCGCGGTCGTGGTGGTGCTGGTGCTGCAGACCGCCCTGGCCGGGATGTACACCGTCGCGCCGCGAGGCCGGCTCGGCGCGAGAACGCCGGCAGCGGCCGGGCTCCGCTACCGCGACGTCGTCGTACGGACGGCAGACGGGGTCCGGCTCTCCGGCTGGTACGTCCCGTCGCGCAACGGCGCCGCCCTCGTCCTGCGGCACGGCGCGGGGTCGACGCGCACCGCGGTCCTCCCCCAGGCGGCCGTGCTGGGCAGGGCCGGCTACGGCCTGCTGCTCCTGGACGCGCGCGGTCATGGGCGCAGTGGTGGCCGGGGGATGGACCTCGGCTGGTACGGCGACCAGGACGTCACCGCGGCCGTGTCGTTCCTGGCGCGCCGGGCCGGCGTCGACCCGCACCGCATCGGGCTGGTCGGCCTGTCGATGGGCGGGGAGGAGGCCGTCGGCGCCGCGGCGGCCGACCCGCGGGTGCGCGCCGTCGTGGCCGAGGGCGCGACCAGCCGCACCGCCGCGGACAAGGCGACCTGGCTGCCTGGCGGTCCGGCCGGCACGGTGCAGCGGATGCTCGACCGCTACACCTATGGACTGACCGACCTGCTCACCCCCACCGGTCCGCCGACGACCCTCGGCGACGCCGTGCGAACGGCCTCCGGAGCGCGCTTCCTCCTGGTCACCGCCGGTGCGGAGCCGGACGAGCTGCTGGCGGCCGAGCGGTTCCGGGCCGAGGCTCCGGGGCGGGTCGCGGTGTGGACGGTCGACGGCGCCTCGCACACCGGTGGCCTGCGCACGGCCCCCGTGAGCTGGTCGCGCCGGGTGACGCGCTTCTTGGACCGGACGTTGCGCGATCAGCCGTAGCGGGTGACGAAGTTCTCCAGGATCCGGGGCGGGTGCGAGACCACCGAGGTGCGCAGCGAGACGACGAGGTCGTCGTGCTCGTGCGGCTGGAAGTAGCCGGCGTACCGGTAGATCCGGACCCGCGTGACGATGCCCGCGACGTCGAGCTCGGGATGGAACTGGGTGGCGTACAGGTTGCGGTGGATCCGGAACATCTGCACGGGGCACGCCTCCGATCCGGCCAGCAGCACGGCACCCGGCGGCAGCACCGAGCAGGCCTCCTTGTGACCGACGAACGCGGTGAACGTGCGTGGCATCCCCTGCAACAGCGGGTCCTCGGCGCCGGCGTCGGTCACCAGGATCGGCACGGCCGAGATCGGCTCGGCGTACCGGCGGTCGACCACGCCGCCCTGGTGCACGCCGAGGGTGCCGATGCCGTAGCAGGCGCCGAGGAACGGCACGTCCCCCGCCACGACCTCGTCGAGAAGCCGGGCCAGGTCTGCCTCGACGCGCAGCTGCACCTGCGACTTGGTCTCGGGCGGGTCGCTGGAGTTGAAGGGTCCCCCGCCGACCAGCACCCCGGCGTACCGCTCCAGGTCCAGCGGCGGCAACGGCGCCGCCTCCAGCCGGATCCGGTGCAGCCGCTCCGGGGACAGCCCGGTGCACCGCAGGAACGCGGCGTACTCGTCGTCGGCGGCCTCGTCCTCGGGGCGCGTCGCGAGGAGCAGGAACGGCTTCACCCGGCGATCGTAGGGGGGTGCACCCGGTGCCTGTCCGGCGCCTGCCGTGATGAGACGAGCTGCGGCTCAGTCCGCGTGCGGACCGAAGGCGCGCTTGCCCACCCACGCCGTGGCGATGCAGGCGAAGAGCGCCACGAAGATGACCGACGGGATGCGCGTCAGGTCCGCGGACACGAAGTCTCCGGCGAAGATCCCGACGAACAGCACCGCCAGCCACACCACGGCGATCGAGATCGCCCCCCACATCTCTGGCATGTCGACCAGTCGCTTGTGCGTCCTGGTGCCGGCGTCGACACGAGCATGCGTTGTCATGACAGCCCCTCCACTTCGAGACCCACGCTGGTCGTGCACCGTCCGCCGCGCCAGGGCCCAAGGTCGCGCGAAGCCGGGCCGAGCGTCCCGTCGTCCGGGACGACGTCGTCGGACAGGAGGGTCCTCATGCGCACCTCACATCCTGTCAGGCACGACGGCGGCGGAGCTCCTCGTTGATCGCCGGGACCACCTCGTGGAGGTCGCCGATGACGGCGTAGTGCGCCTTGGTGACCATCGGGGCGTCCGGGTCGGTGTTGATCGCGAGGATCGTCTTGGAGCTCGCCATGCCGGCCCAGTGCTGGATCGCGCCACTGATGCCGCAGGCGACGTACACGTCCGGGGACACCCGGCTGCCGGTCTGCCCCACCTGCTCGTGGTGCGGGCGCCAGCCCAGGCTGGTCACCACGCGCGACACCCCGAGCGAGCCGCCGAGCAGCTCGGTGAGCTCGAGAAGGTCCTTGAACCCGTCCGCGCTGCCGGCTCCGCGCCCGACCCCGACCACGACGCGCGCCGACTTCAGCGCCCCGGACTCGTCGGGCTCGCCCGGCTCCGTGCGCACGACGCGGGCCCGCAGGTCCGCGGGCGCCACGTCCACGGCGAGCGGGACGACGTCGGCGGACGACGGGGTTCCGGCGGGCTGCGCCTCGCACGCGTGCCCGGCGACGGTCAGCACCGCGGGATCGTCCTCGAGCCGCATCTCCTCCAGCGCCGAGCCACCGACGACCTGCCGCGAGACGACCAGCGGAGACGTGGAGTCGACCCCGACGACGTTCGCGGCCATCGACGTGCCGAGCCGGCAGGCGACGTGCGCGAGCACCTCGTTGCCGCGGTTGGTCCCCGCCGCCAGCACGGCGGTCGCGCCGCGCCGGGCCGCCGCCACGACGGCCGCGGCCCAGGCTGCCGCCGCGAACGACGACAACGCCTCGTCCTCGGCGACCAGCACCTCCGCGACACCGTAGCTCCGCAGCGTCGCGACGACCTCCGGCGCCGGCGCACCGACCACCAGGGCCACCACGTCGCCCAGGCCGCGCGCGAACGTCAGCGTCTCGCGGGAGACCTCGACGACGTCCGGTCCCTCGGTCTCGACGAGCACCAGCACACCCATCACGCCACCCCCAGCCTCTCGAGCAGGTCGACCACCGCGGCCGCCGCCTGCGGTCCCTCACCGAGCACGGACACCTGGCTCGGCTGAGCAGGCGGCAGCTTGAGCCGCACCCGTCCGGAGCCCAGCGGCGTCACACTCGGCGCGACCTCCTCGACGGCGACCTTCTTGGCCTTCATCCGCCCGGGGATCGACGGGTAGCGCGGCTCGACGCCGCCCTCCATCACCGTGAGCACCGCGGGCAGCGGCACCTCGAAGACCTCGGCGCCGCCGTCGGGCGCCTGGCCGCGTGCCTGGACCCGCTCGCCCTCGACGCTCAGCGTCGAGATGCCCCCGACCACCGGTCGGTCCAGCAGGTAGGACAGCCGGACCCCGACCTGGAAGTCGCCGGTGTCGGAGGCGTCGTTGCCGAGCAGCACCAGGTCGTAGGAGCGGCCCGCCGCCTCGTGGGCACGGACCACCTCCGCGATCGCGGTGGCCACGTCGGCGGGGCCGAAGGCGGCTGCGTCGGCGTCGACGCGCACCGCCGCGTCGCACCCGAGCGCGAGCGCGTTGCGCAGCTGCTCCACGGCGTCCTGGGAGCCGAGCGTGAGCACGGTGGCCGAGCCGCCGGTCTGCTTGGCGGTCTGGATGGCGAGCTCGACCGCGCACTCCTCGTGAGGGCTGACGGTGTGCCCGAGCGCGGTGTCGTCGACGGCCATCGCGTCGGGGGTCAGCGAGACCTCACCGCCGAGGTCGGGCACGCGCTTGATGCAGACCAGGATGTCGGCCATCTCAGCTCCTGATGCGCTCGTTGGCGGGGTCGAACAGCGGCGTGCTGTCCGCGGACCCGACGGTCACCGGGTAGAGCTCCTCCATGTAGGAGACGGCGAGCGGGTTGCCGACCAGCGCCTCGCTCGGCGGAAGGTAGGCGAGCAGGACGTGCTTGCCCAGAGAGGGCGCCGACCCGGCGGAGGTGACGTACGGACGGTGGCCGTGGTCGTCGACCAGCTCGCCGCCGTCGCGACGCAGGATCGGCTCGCCGCCGAGCATGTACCGCTTCGTTCCCGACGCCGAGGTGTGGTCGTCGACGGTGAGCGTGCAGAGCACCGCCTTCGGCTCCTCGACCCGCTGCTTGAGGTAGGCCTCGCGACCCACGAACTCCGCGGTCTTGACCTTGGGCCGCTGCATGCCGGCCTCGACGATCGTCCGCTCGGAGTCGAGCTCGTAGCCGTAGGCCCGGTAGCCCTTCTCCAGCCGTCCGGTCGTGGCGTACACGCCGATGCCGACGGGGACCGCGCCGTGCTCGCGGCCCGCCTCGAGAAGGAGGTCCCAGACCTTGGCGCCCTGCTCGATGGGGACGTAGAGCTCCCAGCCGAGCTCGCCGACGTAGGAGATCCGCGAGGCGAGCACCGAGGCCGAGTCGATCTCGACGTCCCGGCAGACCCCGAACGGGTGGGCGGCGCTGCTCACGTCGTCGCGGGTCACGCTCGCCAGGATGTCGCGGGCCCGAGGGCCCCAGATCCCGATCGTGGTGTACGACGAGGTGAGGTCGACCAGCGACGCGGTCCCGTCGGCCGGCAGCCGGTCGGCGAACCACTTCTTGTCGACCATGCCGTGGGCACCGCCCGTGACCACCCGGAAGCGGTCGTGCGCGAGCCGCATCACGGTCAGGTCCGAGCGGAAGCCGCCGCGCTCGTCGAGCACGGGCGTGTAGACGACGCGTCCGACCGGCACGTTCATCTGCGCGACGCAGACGTACTGCACCGCGTCGAGGGCCCCGCGTCCGACGATGTCGAAGATCGCGAACGCGGACAGGTCCACGATCCCGGCGCGGTCGCGCATCGCGAGGTGCTCGGCGTTGATGATCGGCGACCACCACCGCGAGTCCCACTCGTGCTCGCGCGGCATCACCCGGTCGCCGTACTCCTCGAGCAGCGCCGCGTTGGACTCGTACCACATCGGCCGCTCCCACCCGGCCGCCTCGAAGAACGCCGCACCGAGCGCCTTCTGGCTCTCGTGCATCGGAGCCAGCCGCTTGTCGCGGTCGGACAGGTACTGCTCCCCGGGGTGCACGATGCCGTAGGTCTTGTTGAACGCCTCGCCGGTCCTGGCCCGGATGTGTGCGCGGGTCCGCTGGTGCGGGTAGAACCGAGCGATGTCGGAGTGACCGAGGTCGATCTCCGGCAGCCCGTCGGTCATCCACTCCGCGACCGCGCGGCCGACACCGGGCCCCTCCTTGATCCACACGGCAGCCGCGGACCACAGGCCCCGGACCTCCGGCGACTCGCCCAGGATCGGGGCGCCGTCCGGGGTCAGCGACAGCAGACCGTTGATGGCGTAGCGGATCTCCGCTCCCTCGGCGCCCAGCAGCTCCGGCATCAGCTCGTAGGCCTGCTCGAGCTGCGGGTCGAAGTCGTCGGAGGTGAACGGCATCTCCGTCGGTGACAGCTTGGACTGCTCGATCGAGGGGATCTCCTCGGCGTCGTGCAGGATCGGCCGGTGCGCGTAGGACCCGACCTCCATGTCGGCGCCGTGCTGCCGCTCGTAGCAGAAGGTGTCCATGTCCCGCACGATCGGGAACGAGATCTCGCCCTCCTGCCCGGCGAGCACCTCCACCGGTCCGACACTGATCATCTGGTGCACGGCGGGGGTCAGCGGGATGTGCGCGCCGGCCATCCGTGCGAGCTTGGGGCTCCAGACGCCGGCGGCGATGACGACGGTCTCCGCCTCGATGTCGCCTCCGTCGGTGCGCACCCGGGTGATCCGGCCGTCCTCGACGTCCATGCCGAGGACCTCGACGGTGGGCACCACGGTCAGCGCGTCGAGCTGCATCGCCCGCTCCCGCATGATCGTGCCGGCGCGCAGCGAGTCGACCACGCCGACACCCGGCGTCCAGAACCCGCCGACGATCACCGACGGGTCGAGGAACGGCACCTTCTCGACGACCTGCTCCGGGGTGACGATCTCGGACTCGATGCCCCAGGCCCTGGCCGAGGACATCCGCCGCCGCAGCTCCTCCATCCGCTCCTCGGTGCGGGCGACCTCGAAGCCGCCGGACTCGGTGAAGACGCCCATCTCCTTGTACTGCCGCACGCTGTCGAGCGTCAGGTCGGCGATCTCGCGGGAGTGGTCGACGGTGAAGATGAAGTTCGACGCGTGGCCGGTCGAGCCGCCGGGGTTCGGCAGCGGGCCCTTGTCGATCTGGACGATGTCCCGCCAGCCGAGCCGGGCGAGGTGGTAGACGAGGCTGTTGCCCACGATGCCTGCGCCGATCACCACGACGCGTGCGGAAGCCGGGACCGAGGCCATGAGGCCTCCTCTCAAGGGCTGTTGCGTGATGCGCAACACGTTGCGCTATATGAAACAGAGGGGTTAAGGCATCGGGCTCCCCCGCCGGGCCTGTCAAGGACCCGGACGGAGGAGACCGAGGCGTCGGCTCAGGTGCCCTGGAGCCAGGCCTTCACCTTGTCCGGGTTGTCGGCGATCCACTTCTTCGCCGCGGCGGTCGGGCTCATCTTGTCCTTCGCGATGTACTCCGCGACCTTGTTCTGGTCGGCGTTGGTCCAGTGGAAGTTCTTCACCAGCGTGACCGCCGGCGACTTGGACTCGGCGAACTTGGTCGAGATGAGCTTGTTCAGGTTGTACGGCGGGTAGTCGCAGGCCACCTTGTCGGGGTTGCTGTCGCAGCCCGGCGTGTACTTCGGCAGGTCGACCTTCACCAGCGGCACCTCCGAGAAGAACCACTGCGGCTCGTAGAAGTAGGCCAGCAACGGCTTCTTGTTCTTCTGCGCGGTCCGGAAGCTCTGGATCAGCGCGGCCTCGCTGCCTCCGACGACCACCTTGTAGTCGAGGTTCAGGTTCTTCACCAGCGCCTCGTCGTTGGTGACGTAGGACGGGTCGCCGTCGAGGAGCTGGCCCTTGCCGCCGGACTCCGAGGTCTTGAACAGGTCGGCGTACTTGTTGAGGTTCTTCCAGTTGGTGATGTCCGGGTACTTCTTGGCCATCCACGGCGGCACGTACCAGCCGATGATGCCCTTGTTGCCGGTCTGGCCGGCGTCCTGGACGGTCTTCTGCTGCTTGATGTACTTCTGCACGAGGTCCGGGTGACCCCAGTTCTCCAGGATCGTGTCGATGCTGCCGGTGGCCATGCCCTGCCAGCCGACCTCCTCCTTGACGTTCTTGTAGGCCACGTTGCAGCCGAGCCTGGTCTTGGCCACCTGGCCCACCACGTAGGCGTCGGCGACGTACCCGGTCCACGGGTTCACGGCGATGTTGAAGTCACCACAGGACTTGCCGCTGGCGCTCGTCTTGGTGTCCTTGATGTTGCCGCCGCCGCAGGCGCTCGCGGCGAGCGCGACGACAGCGGCGACCGCAGCCAGCCGGAGCCGGCGTGATCGGAGTTGCATGCGTCTTCCTTCCAGTGTTTCCCAGGCTCGGCGAGCCGTTCGTGGGCGTACGACGGGCTAGCCCCGTCCGTGCCGGGCGGCGGAGTACTTCGCCATCCGGTCGAGCATGATCCCGAGCGCGGTGATCGCGATGCCGGCAGCGACTCCCTTGCCGGCGAGCTGGTCCTGCGAGAAGCCGGACACCACGATGTAGCCGAGACTGCCGCCTCCGACCAGGCCGCCGATCACGACCATCGAGAGGACGTAGAGCAACCCCTGGTTGGCGGCCAGGACGAGGGCCGAGCGGGCCATCGGCACCTGCACCTTGGTGATCAGCTGCCAGGTCGTGCTGCCGGTCGAGCGAGCGGCCTCCACGGTGCTCGGGGACACCCCGCGAATGCCGTCCGCCGTCAGCTTCGCCGCCACAGGTATGGCGTACGCGAACGCGGCGACGATAGCGGTGAAGCGGCTGCTCGCGAAAAGCGCCAGCGCCGGCACCAGGTACACGAACGGCGGCAGCGTCTGCAGCGCGTCCAGGAACGGTCTCAGCACCCCGTCGGCGCGCCGGCTGCGGCCCATCCAGACTCCGATCACCAGCGCCACCAGCATCACCAGCACCGTCGCCACCAGCGTCATCGTCAAGGTGATCATCGAGTCGTTCCAGAGCCCGATCCCCAGGATCAACGCGATGCAGACCGCGGCGACCAGGGTCGGCCGCACTCCGCCCAGCACGTAGGCGATCGCGAGCAGGACCAGGGCCATCAGCCACCACGGCGTCTCGGCGAGCAGCGCCTGCAGCGGGTTGAGGAAGCCGTAGCTCACGGCGTTCTTGAACGCCGAGGTGACCGACTCCACGGCGTTCACGATGTGGTCGGTGAGCACGTTGATCTGGTGCGCGAGCTCCTTGCCGTAGTCGGCCTTGGCCGGGAACTTCGCGAGCTGGAGGTAGAAGCGCGAGAGCCAGATGCACACGAGCACCGCCACACCGCCGGCCAGCAGCCCGATGCGGCGGTTGCGCGGCGAGCGGCCGGACCGGATCTGCCGCTCCCGTCGCTCGCTCGCGGCGGTCGTGGTCCGGTCGAGCATGATCGCCATGATGACGATCGCGATGCTCGGCACGGCGGCGGCGCCGACGTCGAGGTTCTGCAGGCCCTGCTGCACGGGCTCGCCGAGGCCGGGGCCGGCGACGAAGACCGCGATGGTCACCATCGACAGCGCCGCCATCGTGCACTGGTTGACGCCCACGACGATGGTGCGCCGGGCCATCGGGAACTGGATCTGGCGCAGCATCTGCCGCTTCGTCACGCCGAGCGACTCGGCCGCCTCCATGGTGGTGGCGGCCACCGACCGGATGCCGTGCTCGGAGATCCGGATCAGCGGCGGCATCGCGTAGACGATCGTCAGCATGATCGCGGCGAACGGGCCGATGCTGAAGAAGATCGCGAACGGCAGCAGGTAGGCGAACGGCGGCAGCGTCTGCATCAGGTCGAGGATCGGCGTCACCGCGTCAGACAGCCACTTGCGGCGCGCCATCGCGATGCCGAGCGGCAGGCCGAGCAGGATCGAGACCACGACGGCGACCGCGGTGATGATCAGCGTGTCCATCGCGAACGACCACATGCCCAGCACGCCGAAGGCGAAGGTCGACAGCGCGACCAGGATCGCCGAGCGCAGCCCCGCGGCCGCGTAGCCGATCCAGGTGAAGATCGCCAGCACGCCGAGCCACCCGATCTCGGGCACCGGCCGCGGCGGCGCCGGCTGCGAGACGAGGCGCTGCAGCTGCTCGAGCAGCGTGTTGAAGAAGCTCGAGAGGTCGCCCAGCACGCCGTGGAAGAACCAGTTGTCCACCGACGCGGCCTGGATGTCGTCGCGGATGCCGTTCACCCAGGAGTCGAAGCCGTTGAGGTCCTGGAAGCCGCGCGTCAGCGTGTCCTGGTTGCGCAGCAGCAGCCAGCCGCCCACCCAGACCACCGCGATGCCGGCCAGCCACAGCCCGGTGTGCCGCTTCGGCTCCGGGGCGACGTACGGCTGCTCGTCCTTCGGCTCCTCGAGGTCGGGCGGCTTGGCGAAGGCGATGCTCACGAGGTCCGCTCCTCCTCGGCCACGACGACCCGCAGGATGTCGTCGTCGTCGACGATGCCGAGGAACGTGTCCCCGTCGTAGACCCGCACGGGTCCGTCGACCTCGAGGACCGTGCGGGCCGCGTCGCGGACGATCTCGTCGGCCTGCATGACCGGCCCCTCGGCCGACTCGCCCTCACCGGCCGCGTGGCAGACGTAGCGCAGCGTGAGGACGTGCGAGCGCGGCACGTCGCTGACGAAGTCGCGCACGTACTCGTCGGCAGGCTCGGCCACCACCTCGGGCGGGGTGCCGACCTGGACGATCTCGCCGTCGCGCATGATCAGGATGCGGTCGCCGAGCTTCAGCGCCTCCTGCAGGTCGTGGGTGATGAAGATCATCGTCTTGCCGACCTCGTGGTGCAGCCGGATGACCTCGTTCTGCATGTCGCGGCGGATCAGCGGGTCGAGCGCGGAGAACGGCTCGTCGAACATCATCAGGTCCGGGTCGACGGCCAGCGCGCGGGCCAGCCCGACCCGCTGCTGCATGCCGCCCGAGAGCTGGTCGGGGTAGGACGACTCGTAGCCGGACAGGCCCACCAGGTCGACCATCTGCTGCGCCTGCGACCGGCGCTCGGTCTTCGCCATGCCCCGGACCTCGAGGCCGTAGCCGACGTTGTCGAGCACCGTGCGGTGCGGCAGCAGGCCGAAGTGCTGGAACACCATCGCGACGTGCTTGCGGCGCAGCTCGCGCAGCTGGCCCTCGGAGGCCTGGGTGATCTCCTGGTCGCCGATCCGCACCGAGCCCGCGGTCGGCTCGATGAGCCGGGTCAGCAGCCGCACCAGGGTCGACTTGCCCGACCCGGACAGCCCCATCACCACGAACACCTCGCCGGGGTCGACGGTGAACGAGACGTCCTTGACCGCCGCGACGCAGCCGGTCTTCTCCTGGAGCTCCTTGCGGGGCAGCTCGGCGTCCGGTGAGCCGATGACCTTGTCGGCCTTGGGGCCGAAGATCTTCCACAGCCCGTCGACGACGAGAGCCGGATCCTGGCCGTCGGCGCCCGTCTTCGAGGGCGGTGCCTGCGTCTCGGTCATCGGGTGGCCTCCCTGCCTGTGGGCGGATAGAGCGGGCTGCCGTCCCCGGCCCGGTAGTAGGGCGCCGTCGAGGGGGGCAGCGGGGTGTTCCCCATGATCAGGTCCGCGGACTTCTCCGCGAGCATCATCACCGGAGCATAGATGTTGCCGTTGGTGACGTACGGCATCGCGGAGGCGTCGACGACCCTGAGCCCCTCGGTGCCGCGCACCCGCATCGACCCCGGGTCGAGCACCGACATGTCGTCGAGGCCCATCCGGGTGGTGCAGGACGGGTGCAGGGCGGTCTCCGCGTCGCGGGCCACCCAGTCGAGGATCTCCTCGTCGGTCTCGACCGACGACCCCGGCGACAGCTCGCCGTTGTTGAACGGGTCGAACGCCGGCTGGTTCAAGATGTTCCGCGACACCCGGATCGCCTCGACCCACTCGCGGCGGTCCTGCTCGGTGGACAGGTAGTTGAACCGCAGTGCCGGATGCACGGCCGGGTCGGTCGAGGTGATCCGGCAGCTGCCGCGGGCGTCGGAGTACATCGGGCCGACGTGCACCTGGTAGCCGTGCCCGTCGGTCGGCGACGAGCCGTCGTAGCGGATCGCGATCGGCAGGAAGTGGAACATCAGGTTGGGGTACGGGACGTCGTCGTTGCTGCGCACGAAGCCACCGCCCTCGAAGTGGTTGGTGGCGCCGAGCCCGCGGCGGAAGAACAGCCACTCGGCGCCGAGCCTGGGCCGGTTGCGGTACTTCAGGCCGGGGGCGATCGAGACCGGCAGCTTCGAGCCGTACTGGATGTAGACCTCGAGGTGGTCCTGGAGGTGCTCGCCGACTCCCGGCACGTCCGAGACCACCTCGATGCCGAGGCCCTTGAGGTGCGCGGCGTCGCCGACCCCGGAGAGCTGGAGCAGCTGGGGCGAGTTGATCGCGCCGCCACACAGGATCACCTCGCCGGCGCGGACCCGCTCGTGCCGGCGGCCGTAGCGGGTGTACTCCACGCCGACCGCGCGGTTGCTCTCGAACGCCACCTTGGTGGTGAACGCGAGCGTGTGCAGCGTGAGGTTCCTGCGGTCCAGGACCGGGTGCAGGTAGGCCCGCGCGGCGCTGTAGCGGCGGCCGCGGTAGACGTTGCGGTCGAACCGCGCGAACCCCTCCTGGCGGTAGCCGTTGACGTCGTCGGTCAGCGGGTAGCCGGCCTGCTGGGCGGCCTCGAAGAACGCGCCGAACAGCGGGTTGGTGGCGGGTCCGCGCTCCAGCATCAGCGGACCGCTGCCACCGCGCCACTCGTCCGCGCCGGCCAGGCAGGTCTCCATGCGCTTGAAGTAGGGCAGGCAGTGGGCGTAGTCCCAGCTCTCCATCCCCGGGTCGGACGCCCAGCGCTCGTAGTCCAGCGGGTTGCCGCGCTGGAAGATCATCCCGTTGATGCTGCTGGAGCCGCCGAGCACCTTGCCGCGCGCGTGGTAGATGCGGCGGTCGTGCATGAAGGGCTCGGGCTCCGACTCGTACTTCCAGTCGTAGAGCCGGTTCCCGATCGGGAACGGCAGCGCCGCCGGCATGTGGATGAACGGGTCGACCCGGAAGTCCGACCGACCCGCCTCCAGCACCAGGACACGGGTGCCGGGATCGGCGCTGAGCCGGTTGGCCAGCGCGCAGCCCGCCGAGCCACCCCCCACGATGACGAAGTCGTACGTCGTTCCCGGCATGCTCCCTGCTCTCTCGGTCAGCTGCCGAACCACTTCTGCGGCTCGGGGCGCACGTTGTGCCAGATGTGCTTGGTCTCGCGGTACTCGTCCAGTCCGGCGAGTCCGAGCTCACGGCCGACCCCGGACTGCTTGTAGCCGCCCCACTCTGCCTGCGGGACGTACGGGTGGTAGTCGTTGATCCACACCGTTCCCATGCGCAGACGCGAGGCTACCCGCTCGGCCTTGCCGGCGTTCTGGGTCCACACCGCACCGGCGAGTCCGTAGATGCTGTCGTTGGCGACGGCGACCGCCTCGTCCTCGCTGCGGAAGGTCTCCACGGTGAGGACCGGGCCGAAGGACTCGTCGTGGACCACCGACATCGAGGAGTCGCAGTCGTCGAGGATCGTCGGCAGGTAGTAGTAGCCGTCGGCCAGCTCCGCGCCGTCGGGACGCCGGCCGCCGCAGCGCAGCGTCGCGCCCTCGGCGAGCCCGCGGGCGACGTACTCCTCCACCTTGGCCCGGTGCGCCTCGGAGATGAGCGGACCGGTCTCCGCCTTGTCGTCGAACGGACCGCCCAGCCGGATCTGCTCGGCGCACCTCACGAGCTCGTCGACGAAGGCGTCCTTGATCGACTCCTCCACGACGAGCCGGGCACCGGCCGAGCACACCTGGCCGGAGTGCAGGAACACCGCGGTGAGCGCCATGTCCAGCGCGGTCTCCCGGTCCGCGTCGGCGAACACGATGTTGGGGTTCTTGCCGCCGAGCTCGAGGGCCACCTTCTTCACGGTCTGCGCGGCCGACGCCATGATCCGCCTGCCCGTCACCAGCCCACCGGTGAACGAGACCAGGTCCACGCGCGGGTCCTCGCTGAGCAGCGCACCGGCCTGGGGGCCTGCGCCGAGCACGAGGTTGGCGACCCCGGCGGGCACGCCGGCCTCCTCGAGCGAGCCCATCAGCAGGATCGCGGTGTGCGGGGTCAGCTCGCTCGGCTTGAGCACGAAGGTGTTGCCGGCGGCCAGGCAGGGCGCCACCTTCCAGGCGGTCTGGAGCAACGGGTAGTTCCACGGCGTGATCAGCCCGCAGACGCCCAGCGGCTCGTGCACCACCCGGCTGACGACGTCGGCGTGCCCGGTGTCGACGATCCGGCCGGCGTCCTCGGCCGCGATGTTGCCGTAGTGCCGGAAGACCCCCACCACGTCGTCGATGTCGTACTCCGCCTCGACGTACCGCTTGCCGGTGTCGAGCGACTCCGCACGGGCGTACGCCGCCTTGTCCCGGGTGAGCAGGTCGGCCACCCGGTGCAGCAGCGCACCGCGGTCCTGGCTCGGCGTGCCCGGCCAGCCGCCCGCGTCGAAGGCCCGGCGCGCCGCGTCGATGGCAGCGGCGGTGTCCTCCGGGCTCGCCTCGTCGACCTCGGCGACCAGGGTGCCGTCGGCCGGACACCGGATCTCGCGGCGGCCGCCCGCACGCGCGGCCCGCCACCCCCCGTCAATGAACAGCTGGGGCACCGGTCCATCCGATCTCTCGTGGCCCGCGCGTTGCGTCAAGCGCAACGCCCTGTGTGACTCGCAACACCATTGCGTCTCAGTGCCACGACGTCAAGGCAATGCGCCGAGTCGTTACCGAGTCCCCCATCCCAGGCGCTGCGAGACCTCGTCCGCGGCGTCCACGAGCGCCGGCACCAGCTCCTTGAGCCGGGTCTGCGTGAGCCGGAACGTCGGGCCCGACAGGCTCATGGACGCCACCACGTCGCCGTGCGCGTTGCGGACCGGTGCCGCCATCGCGGCGAGCCCGACCTCCAGCTCGTCGGTCGCCACGGCGTAGCCCTGCCTGCGCACCAGGTCCAGCTCGTGGAGCAGCCCCTCGAGGGTCGTGATGGTGTCGCCGGTCAGGGCCGGGAGCTGCGGCAGCCGGCGCGCGACCTCGGTGTCGTCGAGACCGCTGAGCAGGACCTTCCCGTTGGACGTGGCGTGCAGGGGGATGTGCTGGCCCACCCAGTTGTGCGGCTGCAGCGCGGAGGAGCCGGCGATCTGGTCCAGGTAGAGCGCGGAGCGGTCCGAGAGCACCGCGATGTTGACCGTCTCGCCCGAGTCGCCGGCCAGCCGGCGGGCGATCGGACGGGCCTCCTGCACGACGTCGAGGCGGGCAGTAGTCGCGCCGGCCAGCCGCAGGATGCCCACGCCGAGGCGGTACTTGCCGCGGCCCTCGGTCTGCTCGACCATCCCGTGCGTCTCGAGGGTCGCCACCAAGCGGAAGGCGGTGCTCTTGTGCACCCCGAGCTCGCCCGCGATCTCGGTGACGCCCGCCTCGCCGAGCCGGGCCAGGATGCCGAGGATGGTGAGCGCCCGGTCGACCGACTGGACGCCCCCGGCCGCCTCGGGCGTGTTGTGCATGGCGCAACGGTAGCGCCTTTGTGTTGCGCATCACAGATCGTGTTCTGCTTGACGCAACCCTGCCGTCGGCCTGGACTACCCTCCTGCTCCATGACCTCCGCCCCGACCGCAGCCTCCGCGTTCGTGCTCACCATCGTGTGCCCCGACCGGCCCGGGATCGTGCACGCCGTCGCGGGGTTCCTCGTGGAGAACGGCGGCAACATCCTGGAGAGCCAGCAGTTCGACGACCTGGAGCAGGACCGCTTCTTCATGCGGGTGCACTTCGCCGCACCGGGCGCCGACCTGGCCGGGCTGCGCCGCCGCTTCGACGCCGTGGCGCAGCGGTTCTCGATGGGCTGGGAGATGTGGGACGCGGCGGCGCCGTACCGCGCGCTGATCATGGTCTCCAAGTTCACGCACTGCCTGAACGACCTGCTGTTCCGCTGGAGCAACGGCGCGCTGCAGCTCGACGTCGTCGGCGTGGTCTCCAACCACCGCGACGCCGAGCCGCTGGTCCGCTCCTACGGGGTGCCGTACCACCACGTCCCGGTGACCGCCGACACCAAGCCCGAGGCGGAGGCCCGGCTCCTGGCAATGGTGGCCTCCGAGCGCATCGACCTGGTGGTGCTGGCCCGGTACATGCAGGTGCTCTCCGACGACGCCTGCCGCGCGCTGTCCGGCCGCGCGATCAACATCCACCACTCGTTCCTGCCGAGCTTCAAGGGCGCCCGCCCCTACCACCAGGCGTTCGACCGTGGCGTCAAGCTGGTCGGCGCCACGGCCCACTACGTCACCGGAGACCTCGACGAGGGACCGATCATCGAGCAGGACGTGATACGGGTGGACCACCGCAGCGGCGCGAGCGAGCTCGTCGCGGCGGGTCGCGACGTCGAGGCGCAGGTGCTCTCCCGGGCGGTGCGCTGGCACGCCGAGTCGCGGGTGCTGCTGAACGGCGGCAAGACCGTCGTCTTCCGCTGACCGGCCGCCCCGGGGAGGTTCACCACGGTATGTCGACCAACCCGCCCTCCCCACGACGCACACCTCGTGGGAAGCGTCGGTACGTCGTGGGCAGGCGTGACACGTGGGGCGTAGATCAGTCACCCAGCTCGGCACGACGCCGCACGACGTACTCCTCGAGCTCGGCGCGCACCGCGTCGTCGAGCGGCGGGGCGACGTACTCCTCGAGCTTCTGCTGGTAGATCTTGCGCGCCCGGCCGGCGGCGTCGAGCCCGCCGTTGCGCATCCACCTCTCGTAGTTCTCCGAGGACGACAGCATCGGCCGGTAGAAGCAGGTGCGGAACCGCTCCATGGTGTGCATCGCGCCGAGGAAGTGACCGCCGTGGCCGACCTCCTGGTGGGCGTCGAAGGCCAGCGACGCCTCGTCGATCTCCAGCGGGGTGAACTCGACCTGGAGCATCTGGAGCAGCTCGACGTCGACCACGAACTTCTCGTAGCCGGCCACCAGGCCGCCCTCCAGCCAGCCCGCGGAGTGCATCACCCAGTTCGCGCCGGCGAGGAACGTCGGCAGCATCGTCATCAGCGCCTCGTAGCCGGCCTGGGCGTCGGGCACCTGCGAGGACGTCAGCGCGCCGCCGGACCGGAATGGCAGGCCGAAGCGCCGAGCGATCTGCCCGGTGCAGAGCAGCCCGATGCCGGACTCCGGCGTGCCGAACGTCGGCGAGCCGGACTGCATGTCGATGTTGGACAGGAACGACCCGAAGATGACCGGGGTGCCGGGCCGGATCATCTGGGCGAGCGCGATGCCGGAGAGCGCCTCGGTGATCTGCTGCACGAGCGCGGCCGGGATGGTCACCGGGGACATCGCGCCCATCAGGATGAATGGCGTGAGCACCACCGGCTGACCGGCCTCGGCGTACTCGAAGAGCGCCTCGAGCATCCGCTCGTCCCAGCGCAGCGGCGAGTTGCAGTTGACCAGCGAGATCGACACCGGGGTCTGCTCGATCGCCTCCCGGCCGCCGAACAGGATCTCGCCCATCGCGATCGTGTCCCGGGCGTTGACGCCGGACACCACGTTGCCCATGTAGACCTTGTCGGTCAGCGTCTGCAGGGCCAGCGTCATGTCGAGGTGGCGGGAGTCGAGCGGGGCGTCGTTCGGCTCGCAGATCACGCCGCCGGCGGAGTCGAGGGCGCCGAAGGCCTGCGCCAGCATCGTGAACCGCCGGAAGTCGTCCATCGTCGCGTCCCGCCGGACCTCGCCCTCGCGCACGAACGGCGGCCCGTACACGGCGCCGAAGGCCATCGCGTCGCCGCCGATGTGGATGCTGTTCGCGGGGTTGCGGGCCTGGACGTCGAACTCCGCGGGCGCCTTCGCGACCTGCTCGAGCACGAAGTCCGGGTCGAGGAACACCTTCTGGTCCTCGACCCGCTGACCCGCCTTGCGGAACAGCTCGAGCGCTCGGTCGCTGTCGAACTCGACGCCGATCTCGGTCACCAGCCTGCGCCAGCCCGCGTCGAGCTTCTGCATGGCGTCCTCGGAGAGGATCTCGTAGCGCGGCATCGAATTGCGAAACATGGGGGCGTCCTCCTTGACCGGCTGTGTCCGGGCATCCTAGCCTCATATCGTGGAAGTCGGTTCCACGATATGAAACACTCGGCGAAGCAGGAGCTCATGTCCAGCATCACGGCCGGCGAGACGGCCCCGAGCGGTGCTCCGGGCACGCAGGCTGTCGACCGCGCGGCCGCGCTCGTCACCCTGGTGGTGCACGCCGACGAGCCGATCAGCTTCACCGAGCTCAGCGACGAGAGCGGTCTGGCCCGCTCGACGACCTCGCGGCTGCTGGCGGCGCTGGAGCGCACCCAGCTGCTCGAGCGCGACGACTCCGGCGCGTACGTCGCCGGGCCGCTGTTCGCGCTGCACTCCGCCCGGCACGACTCCTGGACCCAGGTGGCCCGGATCGCCCGGCCGATGCTCGAGGAGCTGCGCGACCGCACCGCCGAGACGGTCCACCTCGGCGTGGCGCGCGGCGACGCGGTGGTGCACGTCGCGCAGGCGGAGTCGTCGTACCTGCTCGGGCCGCGCGACTGGAACCAGGTCAACGTCCCCCCGCACTGCAGCTCGCTCGGCAAGGTGCTCTACGCGCACGGGTGCCTGACGTTGCCGCGCGGTCCCTTGGAGCGACGCACCGAGCGCACCACGACGAGCAGGACGGCGTTCCTCGAGGAGCTGGCCCGGATCCGCCGGGACGGCTACGCCGTCAGCCTGGACGAGCTCGAGGTCGGACTGACTGCCGTCGGCGCGCCGGTGGTCGGGTCGGAGGACCGGGTGATCGCCGCGCTCGGCGTCTCCGGCCCCACCGCGCGCCTCGAGGACCGGGTCGACCACGTCGGTCGACTCCTGATCGAGCAGGCCGGGACGCTGTCGGCCCTGCTCCGACGCCGGACACACAAGGAGGGCGCGGCATGACCCCGGAGGAGATCCTGCAGGCGATGTACGACGAGACGCTCGTCGGCAACGCCCCTGAGGTGCTCGATCTGACCCATCAGGCGCTGAGCATGGACATGGAGCCGCAGACGCTGCTGTTCGACGCGCTCATCCCCTCGCTCGAGGAGGTCGGCGCCCGCTTCGAGCGCGGCGACTTCTTCGTCCCGGAGATGCTGATCGCCGGACGCGCGATGGCCGGCGCGATGGAGGTGCTGCGGCCGCTGCTCGCCGACACCGGTGTCCAGACGATCGGCACGTTCCTGATGGGGACGGTCAAGGGCGACGTCCACGACATCGGCAAGAACCTCGTCAACATCATGCTCGAGGGCGCCGGCTTCGAGGTGATCGACCTCGGGGTGCAGGTGCCGCCGGAGCGGTTCGTGGAGAAGATCCAGGAGCACCAGCCCGACATCGTCGGCTTCTCGGCGTTCCTGACGACCACGATGCCGATGTTCAAGGCCAACATGAACGCCTTGGAGAAGGCCGGCATCCGCGACGACGTGATCGTGATGGTCGGCGGCGCCCCGGTCACCCAGGAGTACGCCGACGCGGTGGGTGCCGACGGGTACGCCGCCGACGCGTCGCAGACCGTCAAGCGCGCCAAGGATCTGCTCGAGAAGCGACGGGCCCTGGTGAAGGCATGAGGACCACGACGCTGCACCGGACAACGCTGCGCTCGGAGACCAAGGAGGTGGTGATCGGCCACGACCGCCGGTTCTGCCTGATCGGCGAGCGGATCAACCCGACCGGTCGGCGGATCTTCCAGGAGCAGCTCCGGGCCGGTGACATGTCGGCGATCGAGCGCGACGTCGTCGCACAGGTCGAGGGCGGCGCGGACGTGCTCGACGTGAACATGGGCGTGCCGCTCACCGACGAGCCGGAGCTGCTGGCCAAGGCGATCACGATGATCCAGGGCCTCACGGACCTGCCGATCTGCATCGACTCCTCCGTGGTGGAGGCGCTCGAGGCCGGGCTGTCGACCTACAGGGGCCGGGCGCTGGTGAACTCGGTGACGGCCGAGGACGACCGGATGGCCGCGATCCTGCCGCTGGTCAAGCGGTACGACGCCGCGGTGATCGCGCTGCCGAACGACGCCGAGGAGATCCCGATGGAGGCCGACCGGCGGCTCGAGCTGGTCGGGCACATCGTGGAGGTCGCCACCACGGAGTACGGCATCGCGGTCGAGGACATCGTGATCGACCCGCTCGCGATGCCGATCGGCGCCGACACCGCCGTGGTCCGCACCGTGCTCGAGACGATGCGCCGGATCCGCGCCGAGTACGGCCTGAACATGACCTGCGGGGCCTCGAACGTGTCGTTCGGCATGCCCGACCGGCACTCCCTCGGCGCGGCGTACCTCCCGATGGCGATGACCGCCGGGCTGACCAGCGCGATCATGGACACCCGCACCCCCCAGATCGTCAGCGCCGTCAAGGCTGCCGACCTGCTGCTCGGCCACGACGAGTGGGGCGGCAGCTGGATCGCCGCGCATCGCAAGCGGCAACAGGCTGCCGTCACGTGAGCGACGAGGCCGGGGGCACGCGGCCCTCGGACGAGGACTCGGTCGCGCTGTGGGTCGAGGAGCTGCACCGTGAGGGGCTGATCGAGCCGCAGGAGCCGGAGCCCGAGCCGGGGGTCGTCGCGCCCACGCCGCACGAGGGCGCCGGACGCGTGCACCTGTCCTTCTCACCGTCGGGCCGGGAGGTGCGCGTGCCGCCGGGGGTCACGGTGTTCGACGCGGCCAGCTGGAACGGCATCGCGATCGACTCGACCTGCGGCGGCCACGGCACCTGCAAGAAGTGCAAGGTGCAGGTGCTGCGTGGCGACGTGCCCGCGTCCCGGCTCGACGAGCGGTCGTTCTCCACCGAGCAGCTGCGCGGCGGGTGGCGGCTGGCCTGCCTGGCGCAGGCCACGACGGACCTCGCCGTCGAGGTGCCGCCGCTGACCACCCGGCCCAAGGCGGCAACGGTCGGCGTCGGGCGACAGGTGATCCTGCGGCCGGCCGTCCAGAAGCGGTACGTCGAGCTCACCGAGGCGACGCTGGCCGACCAGCGTCCGGACCTCACCCGGCTGCTCGACGCCATCGACGACCTCGAGCTAAGCCCCGACCTGCACGCGGTACGCGCCCTGGCGCGGGTGCTGCGGCCGGCCGACCACAAGGTGACCGCGGTGGTCGTCGACGAGGCGCTGGTCGACGTCGAGCCGGGCGACACCACCGGTCGCCGGCACGCCATCGCGTTCGACCTCGGCACCACCACGGTCGTGGCCACGCTCGTCGACGTCGGCACCGGGACCCCGGTGGCGGTCGCGTCGATGCTCAACAAGCAGCAGCCCTTCGGCGCCGACGTGATCACCCGGATCAGTGCCACGATGATGGACCCCGAGGCGCTCCCCCGGCTCACGCAGCTCGCGCAGGACACCCTCGCCGAGCTCACCGAGCAGGTCCTTGCCGAGGGCGGCGTGCAGCCGTCGGAGGTCTACGAGGTGGCGCTCGCCGGCAACGCGACGATGACCGCGCTGGTGCTCGGCGTGGATCCCGAGCCGCTCGGGGTCGCTCCGTTCGTGATGTCCTCCGCCAGCCTGCCGACGCTGATGGCCTCGGACCTCGGGCTGCGCCTGCACCCGCGGGCGCGGGCGCAGGTCTTCCCCTCGCTCGGGGCGTACGTCGGCGGGGACATCGTCGCCGGCATGCTGGCGACCGGGATGGACCGCGACAAGCGCGTGCGGCTGTTCATCGACGTCGGCACCAACTGCGAGATCGTGCTCAGCGACGGCGAAACGATCCTGGCCACCGCGGCCCCCGCCGGGCCGGCCTTCGAGGGCGGCGCGATCCGGTGCGGGATGCGCGCGGCCGACGGCGCGATCGAGGTGGTGCGGGTCGGCGACGACGTGTCGCTGGAGGTGATCGGCGACATCGAGCCGCAGGGCCTGTGCGGCTCGGGACTCGTCGACGCGGTCGCCGAGCTGGTGCGGATCGGGCTGCTCGACTCCTCCGGCCGGTTCGTCACCGAGGAGCAGGCCAAGGAGATCGCGCCGGGGCTCGCGGACCGGCTGACGACCGTGGGCTACGAGCGGGTCTTCGTGCTGCACCGACCGGACGGGGTCACCGAGCCGGCCGACACCGTGTACCTCTCCCAGCGCGACGTCCGTGAGCTGCAGTTCGCGAAGGCAGCCATCTCCACCGGGTGGACGCTGCTGCTCGAGCAGCTCGGGCTCGGCCACCGCGACGTCCAGCAGGTGCTGCTCGCCGGGTCGTTCGGCAGCTACCTGTCGCCGGCCGCCGCGGTGCGCATCGGGCTGGTGCCGAAGCTGCCGGTGCTGCGGATCGTCTCGGCGGGCAACGTCGCGGGCGAGGGCGCGAAGATGACGCTGCTGAGCACCCGCGAGCGCGCCGGCGCCCTCGCCCTGCTGAAGGAGGTGAGCTATGTCGAGCTCTCCGACCGCGCCGACTTCAACGACCGCTTCGTCGACCTGCTCTCCTTCCCCGGCTGAGCGGCGGGACCGGGTCGCGCTCGTCGCCTGTGGGGCGATCGCCCGGCCCTGCGCCGAGCTCGTCGCCCGGCACGGCTGGCCCGTCGACGTACACCCGCTCCCGCCGCTGCTGCACAACGACCCGGCGCGGATCGCCGGGCAGGTCGAGCGGCTCGTCGACCGGCTCGCCCCGCGGTACGGCTCGGTCGCCGTCGGCTACGCCGACTGCGGGACGTACGGCGCGCTCGACGAGCTCTGCGCGCGCCGCGGGCTGCGCCGGCTGGCCGGGCTGCACTGCTACGACCTGTACGCCGGGGCCGACCGGATGCGGGCGATGTTCGAGGCGCAGCCGGGCACGTACGTGCTCACCGACTTCCTGGTCCGGTCGTTCGCGCGCACCGTGCTCGCCGAGCTCGGCCTCGACCGGCACCCCGAGCTCCGCGACGCCTACTTCGGCAACTACACGAGGGTCGTGTGGCTCGCCCAGCACCCCGACGACGAGCTGCGGGCGCTGGCCGACGAGGCGGCGCGCCGGATCGGGCTGCCGCTCGAGGCGGTGGACACCGGCCAGGTCGGGCTCGAGCGCGCCCTCGCGGACCTGCTCCCCCGCTGACACCGCCGCTCGGCGCTCAGGCGACGGGCATGAGGCGGGCGAGGTAGGCGCGCCGCCACGTCTCGGTCTCCGCGACCTGGTTGAACGTGAAGACGTGCAGGCCGGTGACCAGCGCCTCGGGACGCGACAGCGCCGGCGCGCAGCGCTCGAGGAACCGCTCCCCGGTGAAGCCGCCGGGCGCGGCGAGCCTGGCGAACGTGCCCTTGTGCTTGACCAGGAACCGCGTCGAGTCGCCGACCCCGATCTTGGTGGCCATGCTGAGCAGCTTGGTGCGCTCGACGGGACCCGGGATGCCCAGCAGCATCGGCATCGTGATGCCGCGGGTGCGCATCCGGTTCACCCAGGACTCGATGGTGCCCGGGTCGAAGTTCAGGTTGCTGACGACGTGCGTGGCGTACCTTCGCTTGTCCCACATCGACTGGATCGTCACGTCGTCGCTGATCGTCGGGTGCGACTCGGGGTAGCCGGTGATCCCGACCTCCGGGAACGGGCGGCCGAGCGCGTCGAGGTCCTCGAGCAGGTCGAGGGCACCGGTGTAGTCGCCGGCCGGCGGGTCCTGGTCGCCGGCGGGCACGAAGACGGCGCGCACCCCCGCGGCGCTCATCCTGGCGCAGACCTCGGCGAGCTCGGACCGCCCGCTGACCATCCGCGCCGCGAGGTGCGGCACCGCCTGGTAGCCGTGGCCGGCGAGCCGCTCGGTCAGGGCCAGCGTGGGCTCGAGCCCCTTGGCCGGCGAGGCGGTCACCGTGACGGTGACGTCGGTCGGCACGGCGGCGAGCAGCTTGTCCTCGATCGTGGCGGTGGGAAGGACCTCGTAGCGGGCCGAGGCGAGCAGCCCGGCCACGAACGCTCCCTGCTGCTTGTTGCGCATGGTGCAACTCATTTCACGATACGCACTGACTGACGTCCGAGCGTAGCGCCGAGCGCCCGGCTTTGTCAGGCCTGCGCCGCGGAGTCCTCGACCGGACCCTGCTCGGCCGCGCCCGCGTCGGCCCGGCCGTCGGGCGGCAGCGACCACAGCACCACCAGCGCGCCGACCAGCAGCCCGACCGGCCAGGCGAGGTACGCCGTCCAGGACGCCACGTCGAGCTGCACCGGGACGAGCGCGCCCGGCGGCGCGGTGCGGAGCACGGTCTGCGGGTCGGCCGGGCCGAGGACCCGCCCGGTCCACAGCATCGCCGCGGCGGCGACCACGGCACCGGGCAGCAGCAGCAGGACCACGCCGACCACCTCCGACCTGCGCCACCACACCAGCGCGCCTCCGGCGACGAAGCCGGCGAGCACCGCGATCACGGCGTACCACCCGTCGGTCGCGAACCGCTTCGCCAGCTCGAGCTCGTTCATCGAGCCCCCGCTGCCGCGCACCTTGGTGAACACCGCCGGCTCGACCAGCAGCCACCAGAGCACGCCGCAGAGCACGCCGAGCAGCAGGAGCCCGCCGAGAACCACTCCGGCGACCGCGAGCGGCGAGGCGCTCCGGCCCGGGGTCGGGCCGCGGTCCGGCTCGACGTCGCGGGCGGGCTCCTGCCGCGTGCCGGGCAGGTCGGTCATGCGCCGACCAGGCAGTGCGGACCGAGCAGCGCCTTCAGGTCGGCGAACAGCGCCGGTGTCGGGGTGACCCGGAGCCGGTCGTCGAGCTTGAGCACGGTCGTGGAGTTCTTGGTCATCAGGCGCAACCGTACTTCGGCCACCCCGGGATGCGTGCCGAGAACGTCCTTGAGCTGGTCGACGACCGGCGGGGTGCAGCGCGTGGACGGCAGGCTGATCGTCACCGGACCGGACGGTCCGTCCGTCAGGTCCGGGATGCTCACCTCCTGGCCGTGGAGCTCCGGCTGGTCCTTCGAGCGCGACAGCCGACCCTTCACGGTGATGATCGCGTCCTCGGTGAGCAGGGTGCTCGCGAGCTGGTAGGCCGAGGGGAACAGCAGCACGTCGACACCGCCCTCGAGGTCCTCCAGGGTGACCATCGCCCAGGCGTCGCCGCGTTTGGTGATCTTCCGCTGCACCGAGGTCACCAGCCCCGAGATCGTCACCGTGGACCCGTCGGGCCGCTCCTCGTCGAGCAGCAGCTGGCCGATCGTGCAGTCCGTGCCGTTGGACAGGATGTGCTCGAGCCCCATCAGCGGGTGGTCGGAGACGTAGAGGCCGAGCATGTCCCGCTCGTGGCCGAGCAGCGTCTGCTTGTCCCAGTCGTCGATGTCGGGCACCGCGATCGAGACCCCGAACCCGCCGCCCTCGTCGTCGTCGAGCCCGCCGAACAGCGAGTCCTGGCCGATCGCCTGGTTGCGCTTGATGTCGACGTACTGGTCGACCGCGAGCTCGTGGATGGTGACCAGCGCACGGCGCCGATGACCCAGCGAGTCGAACGCTCCGGCCTTGACCAGCGACTCCACCACGCGCTTGTTGCAGACCAGCGGCGGCACCTTCTCCATGAAGTCCCCGAAGTCGGTGTAGCGGCCCTTCTCCCGCCGGGCCGAGACGATCCCGTCCACGACGTTCTGGCCGACGTTGCGGATCGCGGACAGCCCGAACCGGATGTCCGCACCGACCGGGGTGAAGGTCGACTCGGACTCGTTGACGTCCGGGGGGAGCACCTTGATCCTCATCCGGCGGCACTCGTTGAGGTAGATCGCCATCTTGTCCTTGTCGTCCTTCACCGACGTCAGGACGGCGGCCATGTACTCGGCCGGGTAGTTGGCCTTGAGGTAGGCCGTCCAGTAGGACACCAGGCCGTACGCCGCGGAGTGCGCCTTGTTGAACGCGTAGTCGGAGAACGGCAGCAGGATGTCCCACAGCGTCGTCACCGCGTCCATGGAGTAGCCGCGCTCGGTCATCCCCGCCGAGAAGGTCTCGAGCTGCTTGTCCAGCTCGGCCTTCTTCTTCTTCCCCATCGCCCGCCGGAGCAGGTCCGCCTGTCCCAGCGAGTAGCCCGCGAGCTTCTGGGCGATCGCCATGACCTGCTCCTGGTAGACGATCAGGCCGTAGGTCTCCCCCAGGATGTCCTTGAGCGGGTCGGCCAGCTCCGGGTGGATCGGCGTGACCTCCTCGCGGCCGTTCTTGCGCCGGGCGTACTTGTTGTGGGAGTCGGCGCCCATCGGGCCGGGCCGGTACAGCGCGCCGACCGCGGAGATGTCCTCGAAGGTGTCCGGGCGCATGCTGCGCAGCAGCGCGCGCATCGGGCCGCCGTCGAGCTGGAAGACACCGAGGGTGTCGCCGCGGGAGAGCAGCGAGAAGGCGGCCGGGTCGTCGAGCGAGAGGTCCTCGAGCACCACCTTCTCCTGGCGGTTGCGCTCGATGTTGACCAGCGCGTCGTCGAGGATCGTCAGGTTGCGCAGGCCCAGGAAGTCCATCTTGATCAGGCCGAGGCGCTCGCAGGTCGGGTAGTCGAACTGCGTGATGATCGCGCCGTCCTGCTCCCGGCGCATGACCGGGATGACCTCCTGGAGCGGGGCGCTGGACATGATCACGCCGGCGGCGTGCACCCCCCACTGGCGCTTGAGGCCCTCGATGCCGATGGCCGTGTCGACGACCGTCTTCACGTCGGTGTCGGCCTCGTAGAGGGAGCGGAACTCGCCGCCCTCGCCGTAGCGGGCGTGCTGGGAGTCGAAGATCTCCTTGAGCGGGACGTCCTTGCCCATCACGGCGGCCGGCATGGCCTTGGTGATCCGGTCGCCCATCGCGAACGGGTAGCCGAGGATCCGTGAGGAGTCCTTGACGGCCTGCTTGGCCTTGATGGTGCCGTAGGTGACGATCATCGACACCCGGTCGTCGCCGTACTTCTCGGTGACGTAGCGGATCACCTCACCGCGCCGGCGCTCGTCGAAGTCGATGTCGAAGTCGGGCATCGACACGCGGTCGGGGTTCAGGAAGCGTTCGAAGATCAGGCCGTGCTCGAGGGGGTCGAGGTCGGTGATCCGCATGGCGTACGCCGCCATGGAACCCGCGCCGGACCCCCGACCGGGACCGACCCGGATGCCGTTGCTCTTGGCCCAGTTGATGAAGTCGGCCACCACCAGGAAGTAGCCGGGGAAGCCCATCTGGGTGATGACGCCGATCTCGAAGTCGGCCTGCCGGCGGACCGGGTCGGGGATCCCGTCGGGGTAGCGGAACCGCAGCCCCTTCTCGACCTCCTTGACGAACCAGGAGTCCTCGGTCTCCCCCTCCGGGACCGGGAACCGGGGCATGTAGTTGGCCGACTCGTCGAACTCGACCTCGCAGCGCTCGGCGATCAGCAGCGTGTTGTCGCAGGCCTCGGGCAGCCCGTGGGTCTCCCCCCACAGCCGACGCATCTCCGCCGGCGACTTGATGTAGTAGCTGTCCCCGTCGAACTTGAACCGCTTGGGGTCGGCCATCGTGCTGCCGGAGGACACGCACAGGAGGTGCTCGTGGGCCGCCGCGTCGCCGGGGTTGGTGTAGTGCGAGTCGTTGGTCGCGACCGGTGGGATGCCGAGGTCCTTGGACAGCCGCAGCAGGCCGTCGCGCACCCGCGTCTCGATGGACAGGCCGTGGTCCATCAGCTCGAGGAAGAAGCTGTCGCGCCCGAAGATGTCCTGGAACTCCGCCGCCGAGGCGCGGGCCTTCTCGTAGTCGCCGATGCGCAGCCAGGTCTGGATCTCCCCGGACGGGCAGCCGGTGGTGGCGATCAGGCCGTCGGCGTGCTCGGCCAGCAGCTCCCGGTCGGCCCGCGGCTTGTAGAAGAAGCCCTCGATCGACGAGCGCGAGGAGAGCTTGAACAGGTTGTGCATCCCGGCGGTGGTCTCGGCCAGGAGCGTCATGTGCGTGTAGGCGCCCGACCCGGAGACGTCGTCGTCGCCGCCGTTGTTCCACCGGACCCGCTTGCGCTCGAAGCGGGAGGTGTCCGGCGTGAGGTAGGACTCCATGCCGATGATCGGCTTGATGCCGGCGGCCCTGGCCTTGGAGTAGAAGTCGAAGGCCCCGAACACGTTGCCGTGGTCGGTCATCGCGATCGCGTCCATGCCGAGCTCGGCGGTCCGCGCGAACATGTCTGCGAGTCGCGCCGCCCCGTCGAGCATGGAGTACTCGGTGTGGACGTGCAGGTGGACGAACGAGTCGCTCGACCCGGACCCGGCTGACATCGGCGAGGTCGCCCCTTCCTGAACTTCTCGGCCATCCCGGACGGACGCCGTCGTGCTGCACGGGACCGCACGACGAACCCCGGCCGAGCGGAGCGCGACCGGTCGTCTGTGGGGAAGGCGGCCAGCCTACGGCACCCGGAGGAGCCGATCGCGCCAACCCGCCCAGCGGACCCGGCAGTCATGCTGCCACCGGCCACCGACGGTTGCGGACCGGCTCAGCCGCGCCGCCCACCCGGCGCAGCGGGACGCGCCGCGGCCGCGTCGAGGCTGACCGTGATCACGGTGTGCATGATCTCCCGCACCGCGTCCTCGCCGAGGTGCGGCGCGCGGGCGGTCATCCGCGCGACGATCTCGGCCTCCCGCTCCTCGTCGCGCCCGGCATGGCCCGGGACCGGCTTGCGCGCCTGGATCGCGGCGGTCAGCCTCGCGCGCTCGTCGAGCAGCGTGGCCAGCCGGTCGTCGACCTCGTCGATGCGCCGCCGCAGGTCGGCGACGCCCATCCGGGCCGGGTCGCCGGGCCACACCATCCGCAGGTCGGGAGCCCGCTCCTCGTTCGCGGAGCCGTCGGTGTGCTCGACCACGACGAACCCGCGCCGCTCGTAGAGCCGCCGGGCCGCCCGGTTGCTCTCGAACACCCACAGCTGGAGACCGGCCGGACGGAGCCCCTGCGCCACGTCGAGCATCAGGCTGCCGACGCCCTCCCCCGTGCGGCCGTCGCGGACGTACAGCGAGTGCAGCCAGTCGTCCTCGAGCAGCATCACCCCGACGACGCGCTCGGCGCCGTCGGGACCCGTCTCGACGGCCACCCAGGCCTCCCGCTCCCCGGCGAGCTGGGCCTCGAGCCAGGCGCGGTCCTCGGCGACGGTGTGCACCGGCGGCGGCATCGCGGGAACGGCGGCCCGCCGGGCCTGGCTGAACAGCGGCGCCACCTCGTCGAGGTCGACCGGGGTGGCCGGACGGACGAGCAGCGGGGGCTCAGCTGGCACTGCGGATCACGTCCAGGGCGGCCTGCAGGTCGGCCGGGTACTCCGTCTGGTACTCGACGTACTCGCCGCTGTCGGGGTGCTCGAAGCCGAGGCGTACGGCGTGCAGCCACTGCCGCTCGAGCCCGACCCGCCGGGCCAGCACCGGGTCGGCGCCGTAGGTCAGGTCGCCGACGCAGGGGTGCTTGAGGGCCGCCATGTGCACCCGGATCTGGTGCGTCCGCCCGGTCTCGAGGTGCACCTCGAGGAGGCTGGCGAACCGGTGCGCCTCGAGCGTCTCGTAGTGCGTGAGGCTCGGCTTCCCCGACGCCATCACCGCGAACCTGTAGTCGTGGCGGGGGTGCCGGCCGATCGGCGCGTCGACCGTGCCGCGCAGCGGGTCGGGATGGCCCTGCACCAGCGCGTGGTAGGTCTTGTCGACGGTGCGGTGCCGGAAGGCGTTCTTGAGCACCGAGTAGGCGTACTCCGACTTCGCGATCACCATCACCCCCGACGTGCCGACGTCGAGCCGCTGCACGATCCCCTGGCGCTCGGCGGCGCCACTGGTGGCGATCCGGAACCCGGCCGCCGCGAGGTGTCCGACGACCGTGGGGCCCGACCACCCCGGGCTGGGGTGCACCGCGACGCCGACCGGCTTGTCGATCACCACGATGGCGTCGTCGTCGTGCACGATCTTGATGCCCTCGACGACCTCGGGGACCACCGCGACCGGGTCGGCCGCCGCCGGGATCTCCACGTCGAGCATCGCCCCGGCCTCGACGCGGTCGGACTTCGCGACCGGGGCGTCGTCCACGCTGACGTGTCCCTCGGCGATCAGGTCCGCGGCCCGCGACCTCGAGAAGCCGAACATCCGGGCGAGCGCCGCGTCCACGCGCTCCCCGGCCAGCCCGTCGGGGACGGTCACCGTCCGCCGGTCCATGGCGCCGCTGCCCGCAGAGGTCACGGGGCCGGCGCCTCCGGCGTGTCGGTCCCGGAGCCGCCCCGGTCGCGGCGGCCGCTCACGGAGACCCCGCGGAGCGCCTGCACGATGACGATCACCGCGGCGATGTTGATGCACACGTCGGCCACGTTGAACACCGGGAAGTGCGGCAGCTGGACGAAGTCCACGACGTGCCCGCGCAGCACGCCCGGCTCGCGGAAGACCCGGTCGGTCAGGTTGCCGAGGATGCCGGCGAGCAGGAAGCCGAGACCGATGGCCCACCCGAGGCTGCCGAGCCGGCGGGCCACCCACACCACCGCCGCAGCCGCGACGATCGCCACCAGCGACAGCAGCAGGGTGTACGACGTCCCCGTGCTGAACGCCGCACCGGGGTTGCGGGCGATGTAGAGGCTCACCAGGTCGCCGACGACGTGCACCGGCACCCCGGGCACGAGGTGCGCCGCCGCGAGCATCTTGGTCAGCAGGTCGGCGACGTAGCCGCCGACCGCGATCCCCACGAACAGCGCGAGCAGCCGCGGCTCGGGCAGTCGTCGCACGCCCCCGGGCTGCGGCGGGCCCTCGCCCGGGTCGGCGGTCTGGTGGTCCGTGTGGTCGCTGGAGCTCAGCGACGTTCCTCGCGCTGCTTGCATGGCAGGCACAGTGTCGCACGGGGGAAGGCCATCAACCGCATCTTGCCGATCGGCTCCCCGCAGCTCTCGCAGACGCCGTAGCTGCCGTCGTGGATGCGTCCGAGCGCGTGCTCGATCTGCGTGAGCATGTCGCGGGCGTTGTTGGCCAGGCTCATCTCGTGGTCACGCTCGAAGGTCGTCGAGCCGACGTCCGCCTGGTCGTTGCCGGCACCGTCACCGGCGTCGCGCATCAGGTCCTGGAGCTCGTGCTCGGCGAGGTTCAGCTCCGAGCGCAGCCGCTCGCGCTCCTCGAACAGCTCCGACCGGACCTCCTCGAGCTCCTTGGCGGTCCACGGCCTCTCGTCGGCCTTGACCCGCAGGCTGCGGGCGGCGACGGGGCTGGAGCCGGCGGCGCCGCGCTTCGGCGGAGTCTTGCGCGCCGGGGCCTTCGCGGCCGTCTTGGCCGGCTTGGCGGGTGCCTTGGCAGCAGGCTTCGCGCGCTCGGCCGCGGCCGGCTTCTTCGCCGCAGGCTTGGCGGCGGCCGCCTTCGTGGCCGCGCCCTCGGCCGGGGCGGCGCTCGCCTTCTTCGCGGTCACCCGCGGCGCGGTGACCTTCGTGCCGGCCGCCTTGGCGCTGGCGGCCACGACCGGGGCGGACCCGGCCTTCGCGGCGGTGGTGCTGGTGCTCGTCGTCTTCTTCACGGGTGCCTTCTTCGCGATAGCCGGGCGTGAGCCCCCGGCCGTGCTCCGGGTGGCGCAGGTTCGGGTGCGGCGTGCCGCGGTGGTCCGGGCGGCCGTCGGGCCGCCACACGGCTCGGGAGCCTGCTGCCCGGCTCGTGGTCGGCCCTCCCCATCCTCGCAGAGCCAGGCGTGCACGGTGCGGTGTTTCCCGAGACGCCACGCCGTCGGCGTGCCATGGCCCGGCCCCCTCTCGGGTGGTCGCGTGCGGCGGGGACCACATGCGTGCGGTGAGGATATGCCGCCGCCCTGGACCAGACAACCGATCTGGCGGTCGCCACGCCGACGACCCGGGTGGCGCCAGAACCCGTTCGCGCCGCCGCCCGGACGTCTGGCAGACTGGTCGGGCCGCACGGCAGTGACGGGACGAGTAGCTCCGCGCACAGCCGGTGAGCGACCCGGGGACGGTGTGAGCCCGGGGGCGTTGGCCGGAGCGAAGATCACCCTCGAGCCGCCGGAAGAGCGCGCGCCCCCCGCGGGCGGGCAGGTAGAACCGGCAGCGGCGCGAAGCAAGGGGGCGGACCAGCGGCACCGGTCCGCCAAGGAGGGTGGTACCGCGGGAGCGGGTCGGCAGCCGCCGACGTCTCTCGTCCCTTCAGCCGTGCTGGACCCAGGTTGAAGGAACTCTCGTGACCGAGTACCGCCCCGTTCCCCCGCAGGTGGACCTCCCCGCCCTCGAGCACGACGTGCTCGCGTTCTGGCGCGAGCACGACACGTTCGCCGCGTCGCTGACCAGGAACGCCGACGGTGAGCCGTGGACGTTCTACGAGGGTCCGCCCACCGCGAACGGCCTGCCCGGGACGCACCACGTCGAGGCCCGGGTGTTCAAGGACGTCTTCCCCCGGTTCAAGACCATGCAGGGCTACCAGGTCGCCCGCAAGGCCGGCTGGGACTGCCAGGGCCTGCATGTCGAGGTCGGGGTGGAGAAGGAGCTCGGGGTCTCCGGCAAGCAGCAGATCGAGGCGTACGGCATCGCGGCGTTCAACGCGCGCTGCCGGGTCTCCGTCGAGCGGCACATCGGCGACTTCGAGGCGATGACCGAGCGGATGGGCTACTGGGTCGACCTCGAGCACGCCTACCGGACGATGGACCCGTCCTACATCGAGAGCGTCTGGTGGTCGCTCAAGCAGATCTTCGACAAGGGACTGCTCTACGAGACGGACCGGGTCTCGCCGTACTGCCCGCGCTGCGAGACCGGGCTGTCCGACCACGAGCTCGGCCAGCCCGGCGGCTACGAGACGGTCACCGACCCGTCGGTCTACGTCCGGTTCCCGCTGACGTCCGGCCCGTACGCGGGCAGCGCGGACTCCCCCGCCGCCGCGCTGCTGGTGTGGACCACGACGCCCTGGACGCTGGTCTCGAACACCGCGGTCGCGGTCAACCCCGCGGTCGACTACGTGGTGGCGACCGACGGCACGGAGTCGCTGGTGGTGGCCGAGCCGCTGTTCGCGACCGTGCTCGGTGAGGGCTGGACGGTGACGGCCACCTTGCGCGGGCCCGAGCTGGAGCGGTGGACCTACCAGCGGCCGTTCGGGCTGGTCGACTTCCCCGCCGAGGCGCACTACGTCGTGCTGGCCGACTACGTGACCACCGAGGACGGCACCGGGCTGGTGCACCAGTCCCCCGCGTTCGGTGCCGAGGACATGGCCGTGAGCCGGGAGTACGGCCTCCCGGTGGTCAACCCGGTCCGCCTCGACGGGCACTTCGCCGACGACGTACCGCTCGTCGGCGGCCAGTTCTTCAAGCACGCCGACGCCGACCTGGTGCGCGACCTCGACGCTCGGGGGCTGATGTTCCGGCACGTCGCCTTCGAGCACGCCTACCCGCACTGCTGGCGCTGCCACACCCCGCTGCTGTACTACGCCCTCCCGACCTGGTACATCCGGACCACGGCCGTCAAGGAGCAGCTCCTCGCGGAGAACGAGCGCACGTCCTGGTACCCGGCCACGATCAAGTGGGGCCGGTACGGCGACTGGCTGCACAACAACGTCGACTGGTCGCTCTCGCGCACCCGCTACTGGGGCACGCCGCTGCCGATCTGGCGCTGCGGTGAGGAGCACCTCACGTGCGTCGGCTCGCTGGCCGAGCTGGGCGAGCTCGCCGGCGAGGACCTGTCCGCGCTCGACCCGCACCGGCCGTTCGTCGACGACGTCGTCATCGGCTGCCCGACCTGCGGCGGCCGGGCGCGCCGGGTCACCGAGGTGATCGACGCCTGGTACGACTCCGGCTCGATGCCCTTCGCGCAGTGGGGCTACCCGCACACCGCGGGGTCGGCGGAGGCGTTCGGGGCCGCCTACCCGGCGCAGTTCATCTGCGAGGCGATCGACCAGACCCGTGGCTGGTTCTACTCGCTGATGGCGGTCGGCACGCTGGTCTTCGACAGGTCGTCGTACGAGAACGTGCTCTGCCTCGGTCTGCTGCTGGCCGAGGACGGCCGCAAGATGTCGAAGCATCTCGGCAACATCCTCGAGCCGCTGCCGCTGATGGACCAGCACGGCGCCGACGCGCTGCGCTGGTTCATGGCCGCGAGCGGGTCGCCGTGGGCGGCCCGGCGGGTCGGCCACCACGTGCTGCAGGAGATCGTCCGCAAGGTGCTGCTGACCTACTGGAACACGGTGGCGTTCCAGGTGCTCTACGCCCGGGCGTCCGGCTGGAGCCCTGGCGACCCGGTCCCACCGGTCGCCGACCGGCCGGTGCTGGACAGGTGGGCGCTGTCCGGGGCGCACCGGCTCGTCGCGCAGGTCACCGCGGCGATGGAGGACTTCGACACCCAGAAGGCCGGAGCACTGCTGGCGGCGTACGTCGACGACCTGTCGAACTGGTACGTCCGGCGGTCCCGCCGACGGTTCTGGCAAGGCGACGCCGCCGCGCTCGGCACCCTGCACGAGTGCCTGCACGTCGTGACCCTGCTGATGGCGCCGCTGGTGCCGTTCGTGACCGAGCGGGTCTGGCAGGACGTGTTCCGGCCCACGTCGGAGGAGCTGCCCGAGTCCGTCCACCTGGCCACGTGGCCTCAGGCCGACGCCACGCTGGTCGACGACGAGCTGGTCGAGCAGGTCTCCCTGGCCCGCCGGTTGGTGGAGCTGGGCCGGGCGGCGCGGGCCGAGGCCAAGGTCCGCACCCGACAGCCGCTGCGCCGGGCGCTGGTCGCCTCGGCCGCGCACGGCCGGCTCAGCGACGAGCTGCTGGCCGAGGTCGCCGAGGAGCTCAACGTCGGCGCGGTCGAGGCGCTGTCCGCGGCCGGGGCGGACCTGGTCGACCACACCGCGAAGGGCAGCTTCCGGGCGCTCGGACGCCGCTTCGGCAGGCAGACGCCGCACGTCGCCGCGGCGATCGCCGACGCCGACGCGGCGACCCTGGCGGCCACGCTGGCCGCCGAGGGTCGGGCCACGGTCGTCGTCGACGGCGCCGAGGTCGAGGTGCTTCCGGACGAGGTGGTGGTCTCCGAGCGTCCACGCGAGGGCTGGTCCGTGGTCAACGAGCAGGGTGAGACCGTCGCCCTCGACCTCGAGCTGACGCCGGAGCTGGTGCGCGCCGGCCTGGCCCGTGAGGTGGTGCGGCTGGTCCAGGACGCGCGCAAGAGCAGCGGCTTCGACGTGAGCGACCGCATCGTGCTGGCCTGGCGCGCCGGTGGCCGCACCGCGGAGGCGCTGCGCGAGCACGCCGGCCTGGTCGCCGACGAGGTGCTCGCGGTCCGCATCGAGGAGCTGCCGGACGGTGCGGCACCGGCGACGGCCGTCCACGAGGCGGACCTCGACCTCACGTTCACGGTGAGCCGCGCCTGACGGCCGGCCCGGCAGGGCCGCACACCGACCTCGAGGCCGGTGGCCCCCGTGGAGGGGCCACCGGCCTCTGGTGCCGTGGGAAGGTCGGCTCAGCCGTGCTGGATGGCGTCGCCCTCGTCACCGAGCAGCGACTTGAGCCGCTTGGGCGCGTGGTCGCCGGCGTCGAGCACGCCGGTCTCGCCGCTTCCGTCGAGCGCCTCGAGCTGCTGCTGGAAGTAGGTCTTGAGGCGGCTGCGGTACTCGCGCTCGAACGAGCGGAGGTTGTCCACCTCGTTGGTGAGCTTCTCCTTGTCCTTCTCGAGGTCGCCGAACAGCTGCTGGCGACGCTCGGCGGTCTCGGAGTCGAGCATCTGGGAGCGGGTCCGGGCGTCCGACTCGAGCCGGTCGGCCTTGACCTTGCTCTCCGACTCCGTCCGCTCCGCGGTGGTGCGGGCCTCGCCGACGATCTTGTCCGCCTGCTCCCTGGCCTCGGTGACCAGCTCGTCGGCGTTGCGGGTGGCGATCTCGAGCAGCCGGGCCGCGGCGCTGGAGGCGTCGGTCACCGTGGTGACCTTGACCGTCTCGACCGGGGCCGCGGCGGCAACCGGCTGGGGAGCCCCGTCGGGCTCGAGGGCGCTCTCGCGGACCGGAGCCGGGGCTGGCGCGCCGCCCTGCTGGGCGGTGGCGAGCTTGCTGCGGAGGTCCTCGTTCTCGCGCGTCAGCCGGGTGAGCTCGGCCTCGACCTCGTCGAGGAACTGGTCGACCTCACCCATGTCGTAGCCCTCGCGGAGCCGGACGGGAGTAAAGCGCTTGTTGCTCACGTCCTCAGGCGTCAGCGGCATGACTCACCCTGTCTCGTCGTCGTCTGGTGCGACAGAGGCTGTCGCGTCACGCCCACCGTACCCTTGGCGGTGATCCGGCGTCCGGCGGGCGATGACTCCGGCCCGGGAAGGATACCGGCGTGGCGCAGACGGGTGCAGGCGATCCACAGAGCGTTGCACGTCGTCTCAGAAGAAGATCGCCTGGTTCAGGATGCGCAGCAGGTACACGGCGATGAACACGATGATGAAGCTGGTGTCGATGGCGACGCTGCCGAGTCGCAACGGAGGGACGAAGCGTCGGACGAAGCGGATCGGCGGGTCCGTGATCGAGTAGACGATCTCCAGGATGACGAGGACGAGTCCGTGCGGCGTCCACGAGCGCGCGAACATCTGGACGTAGTCCACGATGAGTCGGACGAACATGAGTCCCAGGAACAGCCACAGGACCAGGTCGATGATCGAGCCGACGGCGTACACGAGGCGGGAGTCTATCCGGAGGGCTGGTGGGGACCGGCTCGGTCAGCTCTGGTTGAAGAAGCCGCCCTCGGCGATCCGCTGCTTGTCCTCCGCGGCGACCGACACGTTCGGCGGTGAGAGCAGGAACACCTTGGCGGTGATCCGCTCGATGCTGCCGCGCACCGCGAACACCAGGCCGGCGGCGAAGTCGACGAGCCGCTTGGCGTCGGAGTCGTCCATCTCCGAGAGGTTCATGATCACCGGGACGCCCTCGCGGTAGTTCTCACCGATGGTGCGGGCCTCGTTGTAGGTTCGGGGGTGCAGCGTGGTGATCCGGGACAGCTCTGCGACCACTCCGGAGGGGCCCGGCTGGGGCCGACGGCGCTCCGCGATGTTCGCGACCGGCGCCGGGCGCGGGGCTTCGACGTGCTGCTGCTCGGCACCACGACCGCGGTCGTAGTCCTCCTCGTAGTAGTCCTCGTCGTAGCGTTCGGTGTCCTCGAGCAGGCCAAGGTAGACACCCATCTTGCGCATCGCGCTGCCCATGCCTGTTGCCTTCCGCCAGTGTGTCCTGCGCCCCCGGTTGAGACGCCGCTGCCTGCTCGACCCTACCCGAGCGAGGGTCTCGCTCCGAGCACCGCGCTGCCTATCCGTACGTGTGTCGCACCCGCGCGCACGGCCGCCTCGAGGTCCCCGCTCATGCCGGCCGAGATCCACGTCGCGGCGGGGTCGACCGAGCGGACCCGGGCCGCGAGCGCGGCGAGCTCGTCGAAGCTGGGCCGGGGATCCACGCCGAACGGGGCCACCGCCATCACCCCGCGCAGCCGCAGGCCGTCCGCGGCGGCGACCCGCTCGGCGAGCGGTACGACGTCCGCCGGCAGCGCGCCGCCTCGGCCGGGGTCGTGCGGCTCGTCGAAGCTGACCTGCACGAGGCAGTCGACGGTGCGGCCGTGCTCGTGGGCGCCGCGGGAGAGGCCGGCGAGCAGCTTCGGCCGGTCGAGGGACTCCACCACGGCGGCGTACCGGGTGACCGCGGACGCCTTGTTGCTCTGCAGCCGGCCGATGAAGTGCCAGCGCAGGTCGAGGTCCGCGCACGCGGCCGCCTTCGCGTCGGCCTCCTGGTGGCGGTTCTCCCCCACGTCGCGGACACCGAGCCCTGCGAGGAGCCGTACGTCGGAGGCGGGGAAGAACTTGGTGACGACGGTCAGCGCCACCTCGTCCGGCGAGCGCCCGGCGTCGCGGCAGGCAGTGGCGATCCGGCCGCGGACCCGCTCGAGGCCCTGCGCGACCTGGGCGGCACGGGTCTGCTCGGTCATGGCCGGACCCACACGAGCCCCGCGAGCCGGCCGGACGCAGGCCCCTGCCGCCGGTAGGAGAAGAGGTCCTCGTCCTCGAGCGTGCAGCGCGAGGCGTCCACCACCGGCACCCCCATGGCCCGGAGCTGGGCGTGCACGCCGGCCCCGATGTCGAGGGCGGGGGTGCCCCACGACGTCTCGGCGTACGCCTCGGGAACCACGGCGCTGACCTCCGCCCGCATCGTTGCCGGCACCTCGTAGCAGGCGCCGCAGACGTGTGGTCCCACCCAGCCGCCGAGCTCGCCGGCGCCGAGCTCCCGCAACGCGGCCACGGTCCGCGGGACGACGCCTGCCGCCAGCCCCGGACGGCCCGCGTGGGCGACCCCGACGATGCCGCGCTCCGGGTCGGCCAGCACGACGGGAACGCAGTCGGCGACCCGCACCATCAGCACCGTCCCGGGACGGTCGGTGACCAGGCCGTCGGCTACCGGCGGGCGTTCGACCGGCTCGCGGACCACTGCCACGTCGGCGCCGTGCACCTGGCTCATCCGGACCACCGGCGGGACCGGCGCGGCACCGGCCAGGGCCGCCGCGACCCGATGCACGTTCTCGCGCACCGCGGCCCGGCGGGCGTCCGCGGCCGCGTCGGACCTGCGTGGCTCGGCCAGGTCGAGAGACGCGTACGGACCGCCACTGACTCCTCCGTGGCGGTCCGTGAACGCGACGTCGACCCGGCCGCGCGTCTCGGTGAAGACGAACACTGTCGGCGGTCGCCGCCCTACTTCAGGAAGTCGGGGACGTCGAGGTCGTCCTCGTCGAACTGCACCTGCCGGGGCGGCCGCTGCTGGGTGCCGACGGCCGTCGAGCTGTGCGGCCGCTCGGGAGCCGGCTCCGGGCCGGCCTCTGTGGGGGCGGGCTGGTGGCCCACCGGCGAGCCGGCCAGCGGCCGCGAGGACGGCTGTGGCTGGTCGGTCTGCACCGGGGTGCGCGGCGCCGGCTGCGCGCTGCCGTTGGTCGACCCGTTGCCGTTGCGCGTGGTGTTGTAGGCGCTCTGCGGCGTCGTCGTGGCGGCAGCAGGCTCGCGGCGCAGGACCGTGCCGGAGTCACGGCGCTTGGGCATCCCGCCGTCGAACCCCGCGGCGATCACGGTGACCCGGACCTCGTCACCGAGGGCGTCGTCGATGACCGCGCCGAAGATGATGTTGGCCTCGGCGTGCGCGGCCTGCGAGACCAGCGCGGCGGCCTCGTTGATCTCGAACAGACCGAGGTCCGACCCGCCGGCGATGGACAGCAGCACGCCGTGGGCGCCGTCGATGGACGCCTCGAGCAGCGGGCTCGACACGGCCATCTCCGCGGCCGCGACCGCCCGGTCCTCACCACGCGCCGACCCGATGCCCATCAGCGCCGATCCGGCGTTGGACATCACGGACTTCACGTCGGCGAAGTCGAGGTTGATCAGGCCCGGCGTGGTGATCAGGTCGGTGATGCCGGAGACGCCCTGCAGCAGCACCTGGTCGGCCTGCTTGAACGCGTCGAGCACCGAGACGTTGCGGTCGCTGATCGACAGCAGCCGGTCGTTGGGGATCACGATGAGGGTGTCGACCTCCTCGCGCAGCGACGAGATCCCCTCCTCGGCCTGGTTGGCGCGCCGCCGGCCCTCGAACGCGAACGGGCGGGTGACCACACCGATGGTCAGCGCGCCGAGCGACCGGGCGATCCGGGCCACGACGGGCGCGCCGCCGGTGCCGGTGCCACCACCCTCGCCGGCGGTCACGAAGACCATGTCGGCGCCCTTGAGCACCTCCTCGATCTCCTCGCCGTGGTCCTCGGCGGCCTGACCGCCCACGTCGGGGTTGGCGCCGGCGCCGAGCCCTCGGGTCAGCTCTCGGCCGATGTCGAGCTTCACGTCGGCGTCACTCATCAGGAGCGCCTGCGCATCGGTGTTGATCGCAATGAACTCGACGCCCTTGAGACCGACCTCGATCATCCGGTTGACGGCGTTGACTCCACCACCACCGATGCCGACCACCTTGATGACGGCCAGGTAGTTCTGCGGTGCTGCCACGGCAGGTGCCTCTCGATTGTCGTGCTGCGTCGCTTCGTGCGGCGCAGGCGGTTGTGTGCGGCGGGGGAAGTGGCGCGAGGCGGACCCTGGTGCGGAACCCTAACCCTGAAGTAGAGGGTTATAGTTATGTCAACCTCGTGCTTGCGAAAGAAGGTATGTGACCGGTTCGGAGAGTCCAAGCGACACGCGCAAGCGACACGCGGGTTTTCGATTTCGTCGACGGTCGGCGGGGCGACGTCGGCGGTCGGCGGTCGGCGGTCAGCGGGGCGACGCCGTACGCCGACGCGGCACGCCCCTTCCCACGACGGGCCTGCGCTTCCCACGAGGTGCACGTCGTGGGAAGCGCAGGTCCGGCTGCATCCCGTGGTGAAACGCCCCCGCAGGGCAGGGGCCGCGGCTCAGCGGCGGATGACCGGCTGCCCCGGGACGCTCACGTCGTAGTACGCGGCGCGGTGCTGGAGCAGCGCGCCGATCACCCGCGCCTTGTCGCCCGACTGCTCCGCGCTGCCCCACAGGATGTCGCGGCCGTCGTGGAGGTGCAGCGTGATCGAGTCGACGGTGTGCACGTCGACGAAGCCCACCCGCCGCGCGACCGCCGCGGGGAGCGCCGCCGCGACCTTGGCCGCCTCGGCGAGCGCGTCGCGACGGGTCCGGCTGCCGCTGTGCACCACCGGGAGCCCGGCCGGGCGGCGCGCGGCGTGGTGGAACAGCATGCCGTGCTCGTCGAGGGCCGAGAAGCCGCCGGCGCGCGGCACCACGGCGACCGGGACGCGCTCGTGCACGTCGATGCGGATCCGGTCCGGCCAGGCCCGCGAGACGTCGGCGCTGCGCACGAAGGGCAGTCGCTCGACCCGGGTGGCCACCGCCGCGAGGTCCGCGGTGGCCAGCGCGTTGCCGACCGGCACGTCTGCTGCCCGGCGGACCAGGGTGGCGTCCCCGGCCGGGGCCCCGGTCACCGTCGCGCCGGCGACCGCGAGCACCGAGGAGAACAGCAGCAGCCAGACCGTGCCGGCGAGCACCGCGACGACAAGCAGCAGCACGAGCAGCCGTCGCCAGGCCAGCCACCGGCGCGCCCACTGGCGGCGGGCGAACCGGCGTCGAGCGAGCCGCACGGTGCGCTCGTCGGACGGCGGAGGAACCGTGCTAGTGCCCATCGTCGCCCCCTTCGCCGGCGCGCTCGGCCAGCAGCTCCAGCACCTCGGGCCCGACCAGGGTGACGTCCCCGGCGCCCAGCGTGAGCACCACGTCGCCGGGTCCGGCCCGGTCCACGAGCCGGGCGGGCACGGCGGACCAGGACGGCTCGAACAGCACCCGGTCGGCAGGCAGCGGGACGTGCGAGGCGACGAGCGCCCCGTTGACCCCGGGCTCGGGGTCCTCACGTGCGACGTACACGTCCATCACCACGACCTCGTCGGCGGCGCCGAGCGCCTCGCCCATGGCGGTGCCGAAGATCCGGGTCCGGGAGACGAGGTGCGGCTGGAAGGCGACCACGACCCGGCCGTGCCCGGCGATCGAGCGGGCGGCCTGCAGGTCGCCGGCGATCTCCTTGGGGTGGTGCGCGTAGCTGTCGTAGACCCGCACGCCGGCCACCTCGCCCTTGAGCTCCATGCGCCGGCGGGTGCCGGTGAAGCTCTCCAGCCCGCGGCGGAGGTCGGCGAAGGAGTACCCGAGCTCGAGGCCGGCGGCCAGCGCGGCCAGCGCGTCGAGGACGTAGTGCCGCCCGGGGATCTGCAGCGAGACCGGCCCGAGCCGGCGACCGCGGTCCACCACCTCGAACGTCGACGTGGAGCCGGCGAACGACACCTCCTCGGCGCGCAGGTCGGCGCCCTCGGCCTCCCCCACGCCGACGACGGTGAGCCCGCGCGACCGGGCGGGCTCGGCCAGCGCGGCGGCGCCCGGGTCGTCCAGGCAGACGACGAGGAAGCCGTCGGGGGCGACGTGGCCGACGAACTCGTCGAACGCCGCCCGGTAGGCCTGCTCCGTGCCGTAGTTGTCGAGGTGGTCGGCCTCCACGTTCGTGACGAGGGCCGCGAACGGTGCGTAGACGAGGAACGCGCCGTCGCTCTCGTCGGCCTCCGCGACGAACAGGTCCCCGCTTCCGTCGTGGGCGTTGGAGCCGGTCTCGTTGAGCTCCCCGCCGATGGCGAAGGAGGGGTCGGCGCCGCAGTGCTGGAGCGCGACGGTGAGCAGCGACGTGGTCGTGGTCTTGCCGTGCGTGCCGGCGACCGCGACCACGGTCCGGCCCTGCATCACCGACTCCAGCGCGGCCGAGCGCGGCAGCAGCCGCAGCCCCTGCCGACGGGCCTCCAGCACCTCGGGGTTGTCCTCGCGGACCGCCGTGGAGACCACGAGCGTGTCGACGTGGCGGACGTGGGCGGCGTCGTGGCCGACGTGGCAGGTGGCACCGCGGGCCCGGAGCGCGTCGAGCGCCCGGGACTCCCTGGCGTCGCTGCCGGTGACGGCGACTCCCCGGTCGAGCATGATCCGGGCGATGCCGGACAGCCCGGCGCCACCGATGCCGACGAAGTGCACCCGCCCGAGCCGGTCCGCGGGCAGCAGCTCCTCGGGGACGGGGACCCTCACGCGGCGGCCGCCAGGATGATCCGGGCGAGCTGCTCGTCGGCGTCGCGCGGGATCAGGTCCGCGGCCGCCGCGGACATCTGCCGAAGCCGGTCGGCGTCGGTGGCGAGCGCGGGCACCGTCGCGGCGACCCACTCCGGGGTGAAGGCGGCGTCGTCGACCAGCAGGCCGCCGCCGGCCGCCACGACCGGCCGGGCGTTGAGGGCCTGCTCGCCGTTGCCGATCGGGAGCGGCACGAACACCGCGGGGAGCCCGACGGCCGCGGTCTCGGTCACCGTGTTGGCCCCCGCCCGGCAGACCACGAGGTCCGCCGCGGCGTAGGCGAGGTCCATCCGGTCGACGTACGGCACCACGACGTAGCCCGGGTCGCCGGTCTCGGACGTGACGGAGACCTCGCCGTGGGGCCCCGCGACGTGCAGCACCTGCACGCCGGCGTCGCCGAGCGCCCGCCGGCTCGCGGAGACCGCGTCGTTGAGCCGTCGGGCGCCCTGGGAGCCGCCGGTCACCAGCAGGGTGGGCCGCTCCGGGTCCAGCCCGAAGGTGCGACGCGCCTCCGCGCGCAGCGCCGGCCGGTCCAGCGTGGAGATCATCCGCCGGATGGGCAGGCCGACATAGTGGGCGTGCCGCATCGGGGTGTCCGGGAAGCTGGTCGCGACGTGCGTGGTGAACCGGGCGCCGAGCCTGTTGGCGATGCCGGGCAGCGCGTTGCCCTCGTGGATCACCAGCGGCAGCCGGCGTCGGCGGGCCGCCAGGTAGGCGGGCACACAGACGTACCCACCGAACCCGACCACGACCTCGGGTCGGAGCCGGTCGACGACCTCGAGCGCGGCGCGCACCGAGCGGCCGAGCCGCACGGGCACCTTCGCCAGGTCGACGGAGGGCCGGCGCGGCAACGGCACCGGGGGGACGAGCTCCAGCGGGTAGCCGGCCTCGGGGACCACGCGGGTCTCGATGCCGCGTGCGCTGCCGAGCGCGGTCACCTGCACACGGTCGTCGACACGGCGCAGGGCGTCCGCGGTCGCGAGCAGCGGGGAGGTGTGGCCGGCGGTCCCCCCGCCGGCCAGCAGGACCTTCATCGGGCCGCCCCGGTCGGGGGGCTCGCCACGGCCTGGGTCGGGGTGCTCACGGTCTCCTCATCGTCCTCGTCGGGCGAGCCCGCCCCCGGCCGTCACACCGGCCGTCCGGCGTCGCCGGCGCGCCTTGAGGGCGGCCTGGGCACCGGGCTCCGACCTCGCGAACGACACGAGCAGGCCGAGGGCGAGCAGCGACGGTAGCAGCGCCGACCCGCCGTAGGACACCAGGGGCAGCGGGATGCCGATCACCGGCAGCAGAGCCAGCACCATGCCGATGTTGATCATCATCTGGGCGGTCAGCCAGACCGTGATGCCGGCCGCCATGTAGCGCACGAACGGGTCCTTGGTGCGGAGCGCCACCCGGATGCCGGCGTACGCGATGGTCAAGAACAGCACGAGCACCAGGATCGTGCCGACCAGGCCGAGCTCCTCGCCCAGCACGGCGAAGATGTAGTCGGTGTGCGCCTCGGGCAGCGTGCCCCACTTCTGCTGGCTGGCGCCGATGCCCTTGCCGAGGATGCCGCCGCTGGACATCGCGAACAGGCCGTGGGCGGCCTGCCAGCCCGCGCCCTGGTAGTCCTTGAACGGGTCCGCGAACGTGGTGAGCCGCTGCAGGCGCTCGGTGTTCGTGGTCGCCAGCCAGAGCGCCAGCACGGACACCGACGTGAGCGCGAAGACGAACAGGCGGGCGGGTGCGCCGACGATCCAGAGCATCCCGAGCACGATCGCGAACATCACCAGGGCGGTGCCGAGGTCGCCCTGCAGGACGACGAGGGCGGTCACCGCCCCGGTGACCGGGACCATCGGCACCAAGGTGTGCTTCCAGTCGTCGAGCAGCCTCTCCTTGCGCGCGTAGAGGTCCGCGCACCACAAGATGATCGCCAGCTTGGCGATCTCCGAGGGCTGCATGGTGAACGGCCCGAGCGCCAGCCAGTTGCGGTTGCCGTTGACGGTGAGGCCGAGACCCGTGCGGGTCAGGTAGATCAGCACGGTCGAGACGAGCAGCGCCGGCCAGGCCAGCCTGCGCAGCAGCGCGTGCGGCAGCCGAGAGGCGAGGAACGCCAGCGGGAGCGCGAGACCGACCCAGGTCAGCTGCTTGAGGAAGACGTGGTAGCTGTCGCCGCCGAAGACCTGGTAGGAGTAGACGCTCGACGCGCTCAGCACCTCCATCAGTCCGATCACCAGCAGCAGCGACGAGGCCCCGAGGAGCAGGTAGTACGACGTCAGCGGTCGGTCGAGGACGTGGCCCACCGACTGCCTGGTGGCAGCCAGCCAGGCGCCGAGACGCGACGACCGTTCGCGGCCCTGGGTGCCTGCTGTCGTCGTCACGCTGGTCCTCCCGCGGCGGGCGAGGCGGCCGCCCCCTCCTCAGCGTTCGCGCAGGCGACGCACCGACTCGGCGAAGGCATCCCCGCGAGCACCGTAGTTCGCGAACATGTCCATGGACGCACAGCCCGGGGCGAGCAGCACCGTGTCGCCCGGACGCGCCAGGTCAGCCGCCGCTCGGACCACACGGTCCATGACAGAAGTGTCCCCACCATCGACTTCGATCACGGGGACATCGGGCGCGTGTCGCGAAAGCGCGTGCGCGACGACGTCACGGTCCCGGCCGAGCAGCACGACGCCGCGCAGCCGGTCGCGTACGGCGGTGACCAGGCCGTCGAACGCGGCGCCCTTGGCCAGCCCGCCGGCCACCCAGACCACGGACTCGTAGGCCTGCAGAGAGGAGGCCGCGGCATGCGGGTTGGTGGCCTTGGAGTCGTCGACGTAGCGCACCTCCCCGACCGTGCCGAGGTCGGCGATCCGGTGGCCGGCCGGCCGGAACGAGCGCAGTCCGTCGCGGACGGCCGCGGTCGAGACGCCGTGCGCCCTGGCCAGCGCGGCGGCCGCCAGCGCGTCGGCGACCACGTGCGGCGCCGGTGAGGCGAGGTCGTCGACACCGCAGAGCTCCGCGGCGCTGTGCCGGCGCTGCTCGATGAAGGCGCGGTCGCAGAGCATCCCGTCGACGACCCCGAGCATGCCGACGCCCGGCACGCCGAGGGTGAACCCGATCGCCCGGGCCCCGTCCATGACGTCGGCCCCGCGGACCAGCCGTTCGGTGACCGGGTCCGCGGCGTTGTACACGCAGGCCCGCTGCACCCGCTCGTAGATGCGGCCCTTGTCGGCGGCGTAGTCGGCCATCGAGGCGTACCAGTCGAGGTGGTCCTCGGCGACGTTGAGCACCGCGGCGGACTCCGCGGACATCGTGTGGGTGTAGTGCAGCTGGAAGCTGGACAGCTCGACCGCGTAGACGTCGTACGGCTCGGGGTCCATCACCGCCTCCACGATCGGCAGGCCGACGTTGCCGCAGGCGATGCTGCGCAGCCCGTGGGCCCGCAGGATGCCGTCGAGCATCTGCACCGTGGTCGTCTTGCCGTTGGTGCCCGTGACGCACAGCCACGCGCCCGGGCAGTCGGGGTCCCGCAGCCGCCAGGCGAGCTCGACCTCGCCCCAGACCGGGACTCCCCGGTCGCGCGCGGCCCTGATCACCGGGGCGGTGGGCGGCACTCCCGGCGAGGTCACCACCACGTCCGCCCCCTCGGGCAGCGCCGCGGTCATCCCCGTGCCGATGCGCAGGTCGGCCCCGAGGATCTCCAGAAGGGCGGCCTTGTCCTGCTGGTCCGCGTCGCGGACTCGGCCAGCACGGTGACGTGCGCGCCGACGTGCGTGAGGTTGTCGGCGGCCGCGAACCCCGAGACGCCGATGCCGACGACGACGGCCTGCACGCCCGCCCACGAGTCGTGCCTGCCCAGCGAGTCGCACGGTCACGCTCCGGCCACCCACTCGGCGTAGAAGATCCCGAGCCCGGCCGCGACGCAGATGCCGGTGATGATCCAGAACCGGATGACCACGGTGACCTCGTCCCAGCCCTTCAGCTCGAAGTGGTGGTGCAGCGGCGCCATCCGGAACATCCGCTTGCCCTTGGTCAGCTTGAAGTAGCCGACCTGGAGGATCACCGAGAGCGTCTGATGACGAACAGCCCGCCGAGGATGCCGAGCAGGAGCTCGGTGCGGGTCAGCATCGGCGAAGCCGGCCAGCGTCCCGCCGAGCGCCAGGGAGCCGGTGTCGCCCATGAAGATCTTCGCCGGCGAGGCGTTCCACCACAGGAAGCCGAAGCAGGCCCCGGTCAGCGCGGCGGCGATCACCGCGAGGTCGAGCGGGTCGCGGACCTCGTAGCAGTTGGGCCCCTGGTTGAGCTTGCAGAACTGGTTGTTCTGCCAGATGTTCACCAGTGTGTACGCCGCGAACACCATCGTGCGACGCGCCGGTCGGCGAGACCGTCGAGGCCGTCGGTGAGGTTGACCGCGTTGCTGGAGCCGGCGATCAGCAGCATGATCAGCACGATCGCGAGGATGGTCGGGAGCTGCCAGCGCGGCAGGTCGCGCAGGAACGAGATCGACTGCGAGGCCGGGGACTGGCCCCGGTCGTCGGGAAGGTTCAGCGCCAGCCACGCGAACACCAGGGCGACGAGGGTCTGGCCGGCCATCTTCGCCTTGCTGCGCAGGCCGAGGCTGCGCTGCTTCGCGATCTTGATGTAGTCGTCGAGGAAGCCGACCGTGCCCAGCCCGACCATCAAGAACAGCAGCAGGATGCCGGACACGGACGGCTGCTCGCCCACCAGCAGCTTGGCGAAGACGTAGGCCAGCACCACCGAGACGATGATGACCAGCCCGCCCATCGTCGGGGTTCCGCGCTTGGTGTGGTGCGTGGTCGGGCCGTCGTCGCGGATCAGCTGGCCGTAGCCCTTGGCCACCAGGATCCGGATCGCGAGCACGGTGCCGAGAAGCGTGAAGACCAGGGCGAGGCCTCCCGCGAGGAGGATCGCCTTCATCGGGCGGCCTCTCCGGCAGCTGCGTCGGCGAGCACTGCGTCGGCGACCTTGTCGAGCTCGGCGGCGCGCGAGGCCTTGAAGAGCACCACGTCACCGGGGCGCGAGGTGGGCGCGCAGCCAGGCGGCGGCCGCGTCGTTGTCCGGCACGAACACCGACTCCTCGTTCCACGAGCCCTCGAGGCAGGCGCCGAGGTGCAGCGGCGCGGGCGGCCTCCCCCACGACCACGAGCTGGCTGATGTCCAGGCGCACCGCGAGCCGGCCGATCGCGTCGTGCTCGTCCTGGCTGGCGTCACCGAGCTCGCGCATCTCACCGAGCACGGCGATCGTCCGGGCGCCCTCGCCACGCCCGCGCCCGAGCGCCGCCAGCGCCTTGAGCGCGGCCCGCATCGAGTCCGGGTTGGCGTTGTAGGCGTCGTTGACCACGGTGACCCCGTCGGCGCGGACGTGCTGCTCCATGCGCCAGCGTGACGTCGCGGTGGCGGCGCAGAGCGCGGCGGCCACCGCGTCGAGCTCCATCCCGAGGGCGAGCGCGACGGCTGCCGCGGCGACCGCGTTCAGCGCCTGGTGCTCCCCGATCAGCTGGAGGCGCACCTGCGCCGTACGACCGGCGTGGGTCACCGTGAACGTCGGGCGACCACCGGGGTCGAGGGACAGGTCGCCGAGCCGGACGTCGGCCTCCGCTCCCTCCCCGAAGAACAGCACCCGGCCGGCACAGCGGTCGGCCATCGCCCGCACCAGCGGGTCGTCGGCGTTCAGCACCGCGATGCCCTCGGGACCGAGCGCGTCGACCAGCTCGCCCTTGGCCTGCGCCACCGCCTCCTGGCTGCCGAACTCGCCGAGGTGGGCCTTGCCGACGTTGAGCACCAGGGAGACGTCCGGCTGCGCGATCGCGCACAGGTCGCGCAGGTGCCCGATCCCCCGGGCGCCCATCTCCAGGACCAGCGCGCGGGTGTCCGCGGTCGCGCGGAGGGTGGTGACCGGCATCCCGATCTCGTTGTTGAACGACCCCGGCGTGGCGACGGTCGGGGCGGTCCCCCGCGAGCACCTGGGCCAGCAGGTCCTTGGTGCTGGTCTTGCCCTGCGAGCCGGTGAGCGCCACGACCTGCAGGTCGTCGAGCGCGGCCGAGGAGGTGCCGGGCCAGCGCGCCGAGCGCCTGCTGTGGGTCGTCGACCACGACCGTGGGTACGCCGGTGGGGCGGCTGCCGAGCACCGCGGCGGCCCCGCCGGCCGCGGCGGCCTCGGCGAACGCGTGACCGTCGGCCCGCTCCCCCACGAACGCGACGAACAGGCCGCCCGGCTCGGGGAACCGGCTGTCGATGAAGGCGGGGCCGGTGACGGTGACGCCCCGGTCGTCGTGCGGCTCGCCGCCGACCACCGCGGCGATCTCCGCCAGGCTCATGGGAGTCATCGGGCCTCGATCTCCTCGCGCAGCACCACCCGGTCGTCGAACGGGTGCACGGTCCCGTCCACCTCCTGTCCTGTCTCGTGTCCCTTGCCGGCCACGACGACGGTGTCGCCGGGGCCGGCCAGCCGCACCGCCAGCCGGATCGCCGCCCGCCGGTCGCCCTCCTCGTGGAGGTCGGCGCGCGCCGGCTCCGGGACCGACCGCGCGCCCGCGAGCACCGCTGAGCGGATGGCCCCCGGCGGCTCGCCGCGCGGGTTGTCGTCGGTGACCACGAGGACGTCGGCCAGCCGAGCGGCGACCTCGCCCATCAGCGGCCGCTTGCCGGTGTCCCGGTCCCCGCCGGCACCGATGACCACGATCAGCCGTCCGTCGCTCAGCGGCCGCAGCGCCTCGAGGGCCGCGGTCACCGCATCCGGCTTGTGCGCGTAGTCCACGACGGCGAGGAACTGCTGGCCGGCGTCCACGCGCTCGAGCCGTCCGGGCACGCCCGGCGAGGACGACATCGCGGCCGCCACGACCGCCGGGTCGAAGCCGGCCTCGGCGAGCGCCGCCACGGCGCACAGCGCGTTGGCGACGTTGAACGCGCCGGTCAGCGGCACCCGGGCGGGGATCGCCGGACCCGTGGGCGGGTGGATCGTGAACGAGGACCCGACCGGGTCGAGCACGACGCCGGTCGCACGCCAGTCGGCGGCGAGCACCGCTCGCGGAGTACGTGCGCACCGGGATGGCGGCCTCGGCCAGCAGTCGCCGGCCGTGCTCGTCGTCGACGTTGACCAGCGCGAGCCGGGCCCGCTCCGGGGTGAACAGCGAGGCCTTGGCCTGCGAAGTAGTCCTCGAGGTCGGCGTGGAAGTCGAGGTGGTCGCGGCCGAGGTTGGTGAACGCGGCCACGTCGAAGACCACGCCGTCGACGCGTCCCATCACGAGCGCGTGGCTGGAGACCTCCATGACGCAGCCCTGCACGGCGTGCTCGCGCATCACCGCGAACAGCGCGTGCAGGTCGGGCGCCTCGGGGGTGGTCAGCGAGGTGGTCAGGTCCTGGCCGGTGACCCGGGTGCCGACCGTGCCGACGACCGCCGCGGCGATGCCGGCGTCGGTCAGCGCACCCTCGGCCAGCCGCGTGGTCGTGGTCTTGCCCTGCGTGCCGGTGACCGCGACCAGCCGCATGCTCCGGGCCGGCTCCCCGTAGACGCGGGCGGCCAGCAGCCCGAGCACGCGGCGCGGGCGCTCGACGACGAGCTGCGGGACGTCGAGCCCGGCGCACAGCTGGGCGCCCTCGGAATCGGTCAGCACGGCGACCGCGCCCGCCTCCACGGCCTGCGCCGCGAAGCTCGCGCCGTGCGCTCGAGCGCCCGGCGGGGCGGCGTACAGGTCGCCGGGGACCACCCGCCTGGTGCTGAGCGTCAGCCCGGTCACCGACGGGTCGCGGTCGAGGTGCCGGGACTCGACCAGGTCGTCCGCGAGCCAGCCGGCCACGACCGACAGCGGCGTCGACACGGGCACGTCCGGTCGTGTCGGGATCACTGCTGGCACGCCGAGAGGGTATCGAGGCTCACCAGGTCAGTGGAGCCGTGGGTGGCTTGGCGCCGGTCGGCGGCACGCCGTACTTCTGCAGCAGGTAGGTCATGATCTCGCGGAACACCGGGCCCGCGGTGGTGCCGCCGAAGCCGCCGTTGCGCGGGTTCTGCACCACGACGTACACCATGAACCGCGGCTTGTCGGCGGGGGCGAAGCCGGCGAAGGAGACCGTGTGGGTGCCGTCGTAGCAGCCGCAGCGCCGTCCGACGCGCTCGGCCGTGCCGGTCTTGCCGGCCACCAGGTAGCCGGGGATCGCGGCCATCGGCGCGGTGCCCCCCGGACCCGTGACCGCCTCCATCATCCGGGCCTCCTGGCGAGCGGCGCTCGCGCTGACGACGCGGTGCCGGCTCGTCGTCGCCGAGCCGACGACCTCTCCCCCGGACGTGGTCAGCCGGCCCTTGACGAGGCTGGGCGAGACGTAGACGCCACCGTTGGCGATCGTGTTGACCGCGGCCGCCATCTGCACCGCGGAGACCGCGACGCCCTGTCCGAAGGCGATGTTGTCCTGGTTGATCTGCGCCCAGGTGCGCCAGTCCGGCAGCACGCCCGCGGACTCCCCGTCCACCCCGAGGCCGCTCCGCGCGCCCAGGCCGAACCTGCGCAGGTACCCGGAGAGCTGCTCGGGGGTGAACTTGCGGTCGGCCATCACGGTGCCGATGTTGGAGGACTTGGCGAGCACCCCCGTGAGCGTGAGCCGCAGCCGGCCGTGCGCGTAGTCGTCGGAGATGATCCGGTCGCTGGAACGGATCTGGCCGGGCACCACGATCCGGGTCTGCGGAGTCACCTTGTGGGCGTCGATCAGGGCCGAGGTGGTGAGCACCTTCTCCACCGAGCCCGGCTCGTAGGCGTCGCGCAGCGCCCGGGACCCGAGGTCGGCCCGCGGGGAGCTCGCCGGGTCGTTGGCGTCGAACGTCGGGTAGTCGGCCAGCGCCAGCAGCTCGCCGGTGTGGGTGTCCATCACCACCGCGGAGCCGGAGTCGGCGCGCGAGCTCTGCACGGCGTCGCGCAGCGCGCGCTGGGCGTACCACTGCACGTCGCGGTCGATCGTCAGCCGGACGTCGTGGCCGCTGCGCGGTGGCACGACGTTGTTGTCCCCGAGCGGGATGCGGTTGCCGCCGCCCTCCTCGTACGTCGCCGAGCCGTCGCGTCCGGTGAGGTGCTTGTCGAACATCAGCTCGGCGCCCTCGGCGGCGTCGCCCTCGGCGTTCATGAAGCCGAGGAGGTTGGCGGCCACGTCCTTGGCGGGATAGTCGCGCACCGGGTCCCGGCGGGTGTCGATGCCGTGGTAGCCGCGGGCGTCGATGGCCGCGACGACGGAGTCCGCCCGGGTGGAGGGCACCCGCCGCGCGATGTACTGGAAGTGCGTCCCGGGCTGCTGCAGCCGCGCCAACGTGTCGGCGTAGTCGAGGCCGAGCCGGCGGGTCAGGATCTTGGCGATCGCTCCGGCGTGCGGAGAGGTCATGGTCGGGTCCGCGACGATCATCAGCCCGTCCACCGACTCGGCCAGCTTGACGCCGTCGCGGTCCAGGATCGTGCCACGGTTCGCCGGGAGGGTCTCGGTCACGAGGCCGGTGGCCTGGTTGGCGACGGCCTTGGCGGCGTACGTCTTCGCGTCGATGCCCTGGAGCTGGACGAGCCGCACAGCGAAGACCGACACCACCATGGCGATGACCACGAAGCTGACCCGCAGCCGCAGCATCGACGCACCGCGCAGCGAGCGCCGGCCGCGGCCCCGACGGGGTGAGCCGGAGCGCCCGCGGCGTGGCGGCACGGCCGGCCCTGACGGACGCCTGCCCTGGGTCAACGGGTGCTCCCCCCGGCTGCGGTCTGCTGGCTGCTCCCAGTTGTACCGGTCGGGGCGCCGCTCGCCGCGCCCGGCGCGCCGTCGGCCGCCGGGCCGGTCCCCGTGGCCGAGGGGCCCGCCGAGGGCTTCGCGACCACCCGCACGGGCGGCCGCACCAGACTGCGGGGCTTGGCTCGCGGCAGGTCGGTGACCCGCAGCGCACCCTCGCTGGTGGCCGGAGCGGGCCGGCCGAGGATCCGACCGTCGGAGAGCCGCAGGAACGCGGGCGTGGCCGGCGGCACCATGCCCATCGCGCGGGCCCGCTCGGCGAGCCGCTGCGGGTCGCGCAGCCGCTCCAGCGACATCGACAGCGACTGCTCCTTGGCCGCGAGCGCCGAGGAGCGCTGCTGCAGCGCGGAGGCGGTGAACGACGACTGCTGCATCGAGGTGTTGACCATGAGCAGGCCCGCGACGCCACCGATGAGCAGCAGCGAGACGAGCACCATGAAGGGCACCCGGGGAGCGCGCTGGGGACGACGCGGCACCACGGTGAGGCGAGCCCGGTCGACCGCGGCCTCGACGAGCCGGGGAGCGCGGGTGCGGGCGAGGTTCGAGAAGGTGCTCATGCGGCGGCTCCGGTCCGGACTCGTTCGACGGCGCGCAGACGCACCGACGCTGCGCGGGGGTTCTGCTCGGTCTCCTCTGGCGAGGCCTTCTCGGCGCCGCGGGTCAGCAGCCGCAGCGCCGGCTCGTGTCCCTCGGGCACGAACGGCAGGTCCGGCGGCAGGTCGCTGCGGGTGGCCGCGGCGAAGGCGTGCTTGGTGATCCGGTCCTCGAGCGAGTGGTAGGACAGCACCACCACCCGCCCGCCGACGCCGATCGCGTCGATGGCGGCGGGCAGCGCCCGGCGAAGCACGGACAGCTCGTCGTTGACCTCGATGCGCAGGGCCTGGAAGGTGCGCTTGGCCGGGTGCCCTCCGGTGCGCCGGGCGGGTGCCGGGATCGCTTCGCGGACCAGCTCGACGAGCCGGGCGGAGCGGTCGAACGGCCGCCTGTCGCGCTCGCGCACGATCGAGTCGGCGATCCGGCGCGCGAACCGCTCCTCGCCGTACCAGGAGAGGATCCGCGCCAGCTCCTCGGCCGGGTAGGTGTTGAGCACGTCGGCCGCGGTCGGGCCGGTGGTGTCGTTCATCCGCATGTCGAGCGGCGCGTCCTCGGCGTAGGCGAAGCCCCGCTCGCGGACGTCGAGCTGCATCGAGGAGACACCGAGGTCGAACAGCACGCCGTCGACGTGCTGCACGCCCCACCCGGGAAGCGCCTCGGCGAGCACCTCGCCGATCTCGTCGTAGACGGCGTGCGCCAGCCTCACCCGCCCGGCGAACGGCGCCAGCCGCTCACCGCTGAGCTCGAGGGCGCGCGGGTCACGGTCGATGCCGACCACCCGGGCCTGCGGGCAGCGGGCCAGCACCGCCTCGGTGTGGCCGCCCAGACCCAGCGTCGCGTCGACCAGCACCGAGCCGGGACGCTCGAGCGGAGGAGCCAGAAGGGCGACGACCCGGTCGAGCAGGACCGGGACGTGGGCGGGGCGGGCCATCGGTCCGCTCAGCCGGCCAGACGGACGAGCACGAGAAGCACCAGGGCCAGGGCCGAGGAGGCGACGGCCGAGAAGGCGACCACCGCGAGCCCGTCGCGCACCTCGTGGCGCACGCGGCGGACCGGTCGGCCCGTCACCTGCCCGGAGAACGTGACGCTCATCTGCTCGACCCCTCGTCGTCGTGCTGCTTCGCTGCGGGCTGCATGTGCTGGGCGGGAATGCCGCAGGAGCCGTCTGACCAGGTCCCCGCCCGCTCGCTCCTGGGAAGATGCCGTCTGGCGCCGGGGAAGGTGCGTCAGAAGGCAAGAGAGGAGCGGACGCGAGACCTCGTCCTACGGTTCCTGCCGCTGTCCTGTTGTGGGTCCTGGTGCCGTGCTGCTGCCTGCCGCCGTTCAGATGACGCCCGGGAAGACCTCCTCCGACAGGTCGGCGAACGCCTGTTCCTGCGCGTCGGAGTAGCTCTGCCACGACGCGGCGTCCCAGATCTCGATCCGGTTCATCGCGCCGATGACGACGCAGTCCCTCGACAGTGACGCGTACTCCCGCAGCATCGGCGGGATCGTGACGCGGCCCTGCTTGTCCGGCGTCTCGTCCGAGGCGCCGGCGAAGAACATCCGCACGTAGTCCCGGGCCGACTTGTTCGTGACGGGGGCCTCGCGGAGCCGTTCGGTGAGCTTGCCGAACTCCTCCATCGACCACACGTAGAGGCAGCGCTCCTGCCCTCGTGTGACCACAAGACCCTCCGCCAGCTCGTCTCGGAACTTCGCCGGGAGGAAGAGCCGGCCCTTCTCATCGAGCCGAGGAGTGTAGGTGCCGAAGAACATCGCGCACCTCCGACCCGGCGTCGATGAAGAAGACCTCCCTCTCCTCCACTGCGCACCACGATACTCCACTTCCCTCCACCGTCAACCATCCGCACCGTGTCCCGGGCGTCTGTCGTCGCTCTGCCCACCCCTGCGATCCCGTCCTGCTCCGCGCCCGGCCGCGCTCCCACCCGCCCGGTGCCGGCCCTTCCGGGCCGGACCGCGGGGCGGGTGGAGCGGAGTGGGGCGGCCGGCGCCGGCGGCGAGGGAGGATGGTCTCGGACCGGTGACGAGCGGTGACAGGTCACCGGCCATGGGGTTGACTACAGGCACATCCGGGTGTTCTTCGAGGAAGACCCGAGGAAGAGGCGAGCGTGAGCGCACTGCAGGACGCGGCGGGCCGCGGGGCCGACCTCGACGCCGTGGCGCGCGTCGCGGCCCGGATCCGCGGCAGCGTCGAGAAGGTGATCGAGGGCAAGCCCGAGGTCGCCCGGCTGGCCCTCGTCGTGCTTCTGGCGGAGGGGCACCTGCTGATCGAGGACGTCCCCGGGGTCGGAAAGACCATGCTGAGCAAGGCCCTGGCCCGGTCGATCGACTGCACCGTGCGCCGGATCCAGTTCACCCCGGACCTGCTGCCCTCCGACGTCACCGGGGTGTCGATCTTCAACCAGGACAGCCGCCAGTTCGAGTTCCGTCCCGGCGGGATCTTCGCGAACATCGTGGTCGGCGACGAGATCAACCGCGCCTCCCCCAAGACGCAGTCCGCGCTGCTCGAGTGCATGGAGGAACGGCAGGTCACGGTGGACGGCACGACGTACCGGCTGGACGCACCGTTCATGGTGATCGCCACCCAGAACCCGATCGAGATGGAGGGCACCTACGCACTGCCCGAGGCCCAGCGCGACCGCTTCATGGCCCGCGTCTCGATGGGCTACCCGGTGGAGGCCGCGGAGATCGCGATGCTCGACTCGCAGACCCGGACGAACCCGCTCGACGCCCTCGCGCCGGTCACCGACTCGGCCGAGGTCCGGGCGCTCGTCGCCGTCGTGAGCGGGGTGTACGTCGCCGAGGCGGTGCAGCGGTACGCCGTGGCGCTGAGCACGGCCACCCGCAACTCCCCCGAGCTGATGCTCGGCGCCTCGCCGCGCGCCACGCTGCACCTCGTGCGCGCCGCGAAGGCGGCCGCCGCGATCGACGGCCGGGACTACGTGGTCCCCGACGACGTGCAGGCGCTCGCGGTCCAGGTGCTCGCGCACCGGATGCTGCCCACTGTCGAGGCGTCGATGAGCGGCCGGACGACCGAGGCCGCGCTGCGGCACATCGTCGCGACCGTCCCGATGCCGGAGAGCCGGCGGGCCGGGACCCGCTGACGAGCCGAGACGACATGCGCGACGCCCTCGCCGGACTGACCATCCGCGGTCGCGCGTTCCTGGCCGCGGGGGTCACCGCCTTCGTGTGCGCGCTGGTGCTCGGGCAGGACCCCCTGATCCGGGTCGGGGCCCTGCTCGGGCTGCTGCCCCTGGCCACGGCCTATGTGCTGAGCCGCAGCCGCTACCGGATGGGCCTGGTGCGCTCGGTGAGTCCCGCCCAGGTCGTCGTGGGCCAGCAGGCGCGGGTCCAGCTCGAGCTGAGCAACGACGGCGTGATGCCGACCGGCCTGCTGCTTCTCGAGGAGCAGGTGCCGTACGCGCTCGGCGGTCGGCCGCGGTTCGTCGTGGACCGGATGGGGCCCCGGTGGAAGCGCAGCGTGAGCTACGCGATCCGCTCCGACCTCCGCGGGAGGTTCGTGGTCGGCCCGATGCACGTCCGGCTGACCGACCCCTTCGGGCTCGTCGAGCTCGACCGGACGTTCCAGAGCACGACCTCGGTGGTGGTGATCCCGCGGGTGCTGCCGCTGCCGCTCATCCCGCTGTCCGGAGCGTGGACCGGCTCGGGCGACAACCGGCCTCGCGCGTTCGCCAGCGGGAGCGCCGAGGACGTCACGGTGCGGGAGTACCGGCAGGGTGACGACCTGCGCCGGGTGCACTGGCGCAGCAGCGCGCACGCCGGCGAGCTGATGGTCCGGCGCGAGGAGCAGCCGTGGCAGTCGCGGGCCACCCTCTTCCTCGACAACCGGACCTTCGCGCACCGCGGCAGCGGTGCGGCGTCGTCGCTGGAACAGGGCGTGTCCATCGCGGCCTCGGTCGCGGTGCACCTGCTCCAGCGCGGGTTCAGCGTGCGGCTGGTCACCGCGACCGGCGAGGAGGACGGCGGCGCCTGGCACGAGCACAGCGCCTCCACGGCGGAGACCGCGCCGCTGCTCGAGTCCCTGGCGGTCGTCACGGAGGTGAGCCGGACCCACCTGGACGTGCGGTGGTTGCAGGAGGGCGGCCACTCCGGGCTGCTCGTGGCCGTGCTGGGCGCCGTGAACGAGCACGACCGGTCGACGCTGGTGCGAATGCGGCACTCCGCCAGCAGCGCACTGGCGCTCTGCCTCGACGTCGGCGCGTGGGCTCAGCCCGGCACGGCGGTCCGCGATGCGCACGTCGCGAGCGGGCTCAAGGCCCACGGCTGGACCGCGGCGACGGCCGGCCCCCGTGACCCGGTGCCGTCGTTGTGGCAGGAGCTCGGCACCGCCAGTCGAGGCAGGGACGCCCGGGTCACCGGTGCCCCGGGCCGGACGACGAGCGCAGCGGGCGGTGATGCCTCGTGAGCCTGCAGGACCGGGTGCACCTGCCGAGCACCTACCTGACGTCGCTGCTGGCGGCGCTGACCACGTGGCTGACCCTGCAGTCGTGGCGCGGCTTCGCCGAGCGGCCCAGCGGCTTCCTGGTCCCCGCCTTCGGCGCCTGCCTGCTCGTTGCGGTCTGCGGGATGCTGCTGCGCGCGACCCGGCTGCCGAGGCTCGTGGTCCCCCTGGTCCAGCTCGTCGTGGTGGCCGCCTGGCTGCACCACGGCTGGGCCGCCGAGGTGGCGCCGTTCGGCTGGCTGCCGACCGGGGAGTCGCTGCGACAGGTCGGCGAGGTCCTGCGCGTCTCGGTGCTCGCGTCGCAGACCTACTCCTCCCCCGTACCCAAGAGCGTTCCCGAGTTCTACCCGATCCTCGTGGCGGCCGCTGCGGGCGCGGCGCTGGTGGTGGACCTCCTCGCCTGCACCCTGCGCCGGGTGCCGCTGGCCGGGCTGCCCCTGCTCGCGGTGTACACGGCCCCGGTGAGCATCCTCGAGGGGGGCGTGGGCTGGCTCGCCTTCGCCCTGGCCGCCCTCTCGTTCCTGTTCCTGCTGACGGCCGACGAGACGCTGCGGGTGGCGCACTGGGGCCGCCCCACCGACGGCGGGCCGGTCGCCGAGGAGACCGCGTTCGGCGTCGTGGACTCCCGCCGCAGCCAGGTCTCCACCGGTTCGCTGTGGACGTCGGCGCGCAACATCGGCCTGGCCGTCACGGGGCTGGCCGTGGTGCTGCCCCTCCTGGTGCCGACCCTCACCCTCGGGCTGTTCTCGGGCAGCGGCAACGGCCGCGGCGGCAACGGCGACGCCGTCGGCATCTCGAACCCGATCGTCGACCTCCGGCGCGACCTGGTCCAGGGGCGCGACGTCGAGCTGCTCCGCGCCACCACGACGGCCTCTGACCCCTCCTACCTGCGGATCTCGGTGCTGGACACCTTCGACGGCACCACCTGGCGCCCGTCCGGCCGGGCGATCCCGCTCAAGCAGCGGGCCAACGGACTCGTCACGAGGCCGCCGGGGCTCACCGACTCGGTGCCGGTGCGGCGGGTGCCGTGGCAGATCACGGTGGACTCCAGGTTCGCGTCCCGCTGGCTGCCCACGCCGTACCCGGTCTACTCGATCTTCGCGCCGGGAGACTGGCGCTACGACGCGAACACGCTGGACTTCATCAGCGCGGCGACGAACCAGACCGCCGCCGGGCTCAGCTACCGGCTCGACGACCTGGAGATCTCGCCGACCGCCGCCCAGCTCAGTCGGGCCGGGCCGGCGCCCAGCACGGTGTACACGCCCTACACCGCGCTGCCCCGGTCCCTGCCGCAGTCGGTGCGCGACCTCGCCCGCCGGGTCACCGCGGGCGCGCACACCCGCTTCGCCAAGGCAGTCCGGCTCCAGGAGTGGTTCCGGCACGACGGCGGGTTCACCTACTCGCTCGCCCGCTCGCCCGGCACCGGCACGCAGGCGCTGCTGCACTTCCTGCGCCGGGGCCCCGACGGCCGCACCGGGTACTGCGAGCAGTTCGCCGCGGCGATGGCGTTGATGGGCCGCACACTGGGCATCCCCTCCCGGGTGGCGGTCGGTTTCCTGCACCCCGACAAGATCGGCAGGGACACCTACAGCTACAGCACCCACGACCTGCACTCCTGGCCCGAGATGTACTTCCAGGGCGTCGGGTGGGTGCGCTTCGAGCCGACCCCGGCCTCGCGGACCGGCGCCGTACCCGGCTACACGACCCAGCCGATCCCGGCATCGCGCCCGAGCGCCTCGGCCCCCTCGCGCAGCGCGGCGCCGCAGCAGAACAAGCTGGACCGACCCACCGGGCCCTCCGACGGCTCGCGGGCAGGGCGCGGGTCCGGTTCCGCCGCGCCGGCGACGCTGCTGGTCACCCTCGGCGCGCTGCTGGTGCTCGCCGCTGTCGCCCTGGCGCCGCGGACCGCCCGGAGCTGGGTGCGCCGTCGCCGGTGGGCAACGGCCGCCGGCAGCGCCGAGCGAGCGGAGGCGGCGTGGGCGGAGCTGCGCGACAGCACCCTCGACCTCGGCCTGCTCTGGGACGACACGGTCACGCTGCGACACCGGGCACGCGACCTGGTCCGGGCGTTCGGGCGGCGCGTCGACGACGAGCCCGGCCTGGACCGGTCCACCCTGCGCGGCGTCGACGCGGACCCTGAGGCGACCCGGGCGCTCGACCGGCTGGTGCGCGGCGTCGAGGACGCGCGCTTCGCGCCGCCCACGAGGAGCGCCGGTCACGACCTGGAGGCGGCCGGCACCGAGCAGGAGGACGTCGCCCGCTGCGTGCGCGCGCTGGGCGCCGGGGTCAGCCGACCACGGCGGCTGCGCGCGAGGTGGCTCCCGCTGTCCCTTCGGGAGCGGGTCCGGCCGAGCACGGCGGCCGACCGTCGGGCGTCGGGTCAGCAGCCGGGAGTGCCGCAGGCCGGGGTGGACCGGGCGCTCTGAGCACCGGCCGCCTGCGAAGGGGGGCCGGTCACATGCCGTTCTGCTCGCGGCGGCGCCGCCACCGCTCCTCGAAGCGCTGCATCATCGGCTGGTGCCCCTGGGCACCGCGGGCACGGCTGCCCCGGCCACGCTTCTTGGACTTGCCGCCGTCGATCACCCCGAGGCCGGGACGCCCGCTCGCCGCGGGACGTGGCTCGTCGGGGGCCTGGTTCTGGCCGCGCCAGGAGATCAGCGCGACGTAGGAGGACAGGAGCATGATCACGAACCCGGTGATGCCGAGCCAGGTCTGGCTGGTGACGGCGCCGGTCATCAGCACCACGACGCCGACGACGAAGACGCCGGCTGCTGCGAGGGACCGGCGACGCGCGTTGCGGCGCAGCGTCGTACCGCGCAGGGTCGAGGCGAGCTTGGGGTCCTCGGCGACCAGTGCGCGTTCCATCTGCTCCAGCAGACGCAACTCCTCTTCCGAGAGCGGCACGTCTTCCTCCCGCAATGAATCGTCGCCTTCAGTCTAGGCAGGTGATCCACGCCGCGGTACCCGACCTTGGAAAAATGATCGGCGCTCCGCGGCGGGGCTCCCTAGACTCGGGCCGAGGGCGGCCGAGACCGAGGAGGGGCCCATGGCGCGGCGCGATCGACGTGTGTCGAGGGTGGTCGGCGGGCTGCTCGTCGCCCTGCTGACCGCGCTGGCCGGCGCACTTCCGGCTCCTCCGGCCACCGCCGCGCAGGCGCAGGCCCGGCGGGACTTCTCCATGACCGACCCGTTCGCCCGCGAGGTCGTGAGACCCGGTGCCAAGGACGTCGACCCCTGGCACATCGCCCACGTGTACGACGTGCAGTACCGGCTGCGCTGGCTCGGTCGGCTGGACGTCGCTCCCCGCGGCATCTACGGCAAGCGCACCAAGGCCGCGGTCATCGCGTTCCAGAGGGCGCGTGGCCTCGACCAGACCGGGGTCGTGGACCACGCCACGTGGCCGGTGCTCATCCGGCGGACCGTCCGGGGCCGGGCGCACATCCCGGCCGGCTGCCACGGCACGGGCTGGCACTACTGCTACGACCGCCGGCGGCACCAGGCGACCCTGTTCCACAACGGCGCGCTCTACAACTCGTGGATGGTGCGTGGTGGTGGCACCAGCACGCGCACCCGGACCGGGCGGTTCCGGGTCTACTGGCGCGACGTCGACCACGTGAGCTCGATCTTCGGGTCGCCGATGCCCTACTCGCAGTTCTTCTCCGGCGGCGAGGCGATCCACGGGTCGCGGATGATGATGGACCCGTGGGTGGGACACAGCCACGGATGCGTGAACATGTGGGTCGAGGACGCCCGCCAGCTGTGGCGGGTGACCAACGGCCACCGGCTGGTCGTGCACGTGTACGGCCGCTGGAGCTGACGGGTCGGAGCCCTCGAGCGCGGCGCCTCAGGGCTCGAGCGCGTCGAGCTTGGCGCGGAGCATCTTGGTGGCTCGGCTGTGCACCTGGCTCACGCGCGCCTCGCTGACCCCGAGCACCCGCCCGATCTCGGCGAGCGTGAAGCCCTCGAAGTAGTACAGCGCGATGATGATCTGGTCGCGCTCCGGCAGCTCGCCGACGACCTCGAGCAACGTCTCGCTGACCGTCTGCTCCTCCACTGCGCTGCCCGGGGTGCCGGCCAGCTCGTCGGCGAGGTCGTAGCCGTCGAGCGTCGACTGGTTGCCGATGGAGGCCTTGTCCCGCAGGTCGCGCAGGGTGGCGACCGTGAGACCGGCCTTGGCGGCGATCTCCTCCTCGGTCGGCGTTCGGCCGAGCTCCTGCTCGAGGGCCACCCTGGCCGCCTGCACCTCCCGCGCCCGCGCCCGCACCGAGCGGGGCAGCATGTCCATGCTGCGCAGGCCGTCCAGGATCGCACCGCGGATCCGGGGCACCGCGAACGTCTGGAAGCTCAGCCCGCGCGCCGGCTCGAACCTGCTGATCGCGTCGATCAGGCCGACCACGCCGTCGGAGACCAGGTCGTCGACCTCGACGGTGTCCGGAAGCCGTGAGCGCACCCGGCCGGCGACGTACTTCACCAGTGGGGAGTACTGGAGGACCAGCCGGTTGCGCAGCGTGGCGTCGCGGGTCTCCCGGAACTCCGCCCAGAGCGCGTCCACGTTGTGGCCGTTGGCAGCGCTGTCGGGCCGGCTCATCGGGCCTCCCTTCCTGGCGGTCGGCGGCGTGGCCGGGGAAGGACCGCCAGCGCCGAGCTCGGGTCGGCCTGGTAGCGGCCGATCAGCTCGGCGGTGGCCGCATCTATGCGGGCGTGCAGCGCACGCCGGTACTCGGTCAGCTGGTGCTCGGCCGCGCGCAGCCGCTCCAGCGCCGCGCCCACCGCGACGGGGTCGTTGGGGTCGATCTCGGTCACCCAGATCTGCTCGAGGACAGGCAGCTCGGGCAGCGGCTCGGCGGCCTGCACGGTGACGATCGCCCGGCGGCTGCGGCCGGCGCCGGTGTCGCCGAGTGCGCGGACCAGCTCGGTGAGCCGCAGTGGCCGCTCGTGGTGCCGCTCGGCCTCGAGGACGTCGATCCGCGCATGCACCAGCCGGCGCCAGTAGGAGACGCGGTCCTCCTCGCCGGACAGCCTGCGGCGGTACTCGCGCAGCTGCAGCAGCGACAGCTGCTCGAGCGGCACCGACGGGTCCTCGATCTGCACCAGTCCGGCGCTCCCTCGCCCCTCATCCATGGACCCGATCCTGCCTGCGCGCCCGGCTCGCCGTCCCCCGCTCGGGGTGGTCGACGAGCGGCGGCCGACGAAGTTCGGGAGGAGTCTTAAGGTGACCGGCCGCGCCGCCGATCGTGAGGGTGGCTGACAGATCGCCCCGAACGCTCACCGGCACCGCGGCGACCTGTCCGCCGAATGCTCCCCTCCGTGGAGACCGCCTCACCCCCCGGTGGTCCCCATCGGTCGTCGCATCCCCCCCGGTGCCTCGACCAGGCAACCCCCGCGCGATCCCTGAAGCCGCTGGGGGTTGCCGCATGTCCGGACCCGGCGTGCGGCCGGGAGCGGGGGTGGTGGCGGGGGACACGCTCTCGGCGAGCGCCTCCGCGTCTGCCACCGCCGTCCCGGCAGGGTCGCCAGACACAGGATTCCCCCTTCGCCCGAAGCATCGCCGGCCTTCAGGGCCGGTCGCGCCTCAGTAGGGTAGCGGGTCGCACGGCTGCCGCGCCGAAACGGGACGCGGCGCGGTCGACCGCGCTGTCTGCCTCGGGCCAGCCGTGCTCGCGGGCTCCGAGGACCAGCTGATGCTGCACGGTCGCCCGCGGTACAAGGCCCTCCACCCGCACACCGACCAGTCGCACGCGCGCCCGCTGGAGGCCCAGGTGGGTGAACAGGTCGCCTGCTGTCCGGTACACCTCCTGGGTGACGTCGGTGGCCTCACCCAGCGTCTTGGAGCGGGTGATCGTCGTGAAGTCGGCGAAGCGCACCTTGAGGGTCACGGTCCGGCCGGCGACCCGGGCGGCGCGCATCCGGCCGGTCACCTTCGCCGAGAGCCGCAACAGCTCGCGGAGCACCACCTCCCGGTCGTCGGTGTCCCGTCCGAAGGTCTCGTCCGCACCGATGCTCCGGTCGGGCTCGTCGGGTCCTCGCCGCGGGGTGATCACCCGCCGGTCCTCGCCCCAGGCGAGCGCGTGCAGGTGCGCCCCGAGCGCCGGCCCCACCGCACGCCGGAGGGTGGCCACCGGGGTGTGCGCGACGTCGCCCACCGTCATCAGGCCCAGCCGGTGCAGCATCTCGGCGGTCCTCTCCCCCACCCCCCAGAGCTCGCCCACGTCGAGCGGGTGCAGGAAGGAGGTCAGGGCCTGCGGCGCGACCACGACCACCCCGTCGGGCTTGGCCTGCCTGCTCGCGAGCTTCGCGACCGCGACCGTGCCGGCCACCCCGACCGAGCAGGTGATCGCCTGCTCGTCGTAGATCCGGGCCCGCAGCCCCTCCGCGATGGCGTACGGCGTCCCGAGCCGGCGTACCGCCCCGGAGACGTCGAGGAACGCCTCGTCGAGGGAGAGGACCTCGACCGTCGGGGTGACCTGACGGAACGTCTCCATCACCGACCTCGACACCGCGCCGAACGTCTCGAAGTCGGGGCGCACCACCACGGCGCGCGGACAGAGCCGGCGGGCCCGGGTCATCGGCATCCCCGAGCGCACGCCGTACTCACGCGCGCGGTAGTCGGCCGAGAGCACCACCCCGCGGTAGCCGCCACCCACGACGACCGGGACGTCCTGCAGGTCGGGACGGTCCCGGACCGCCACGGAGGCGTAGAACGCGTCCATGTCGACGTGCAGGATCGGGCACTCCCGGGACAGCTCCGCAAGGTCCGGACCGCTCATCGCGGCCGACCCGTGACAGGGCGCTCAGCGGCGCACGGCGAGGACGTGCAGCTGGGTCGCCAGCGGGAGGTACTCCGGCCGGTCGGCCACGGCCTGCTCGAGGGCGACGAGCGCCGCACCGGCCCCCGGTTCGAGGTCCACCAGCGAGCTGGGCACCAGGTCGACGAAGACCCGCACGGCATGCACCGCACGGGTGTCGAACCCGGTCGTCTCGAGCACCTGCCGGACCTCCTCGGCGGTGAACCGGTGCGGACCGCCGCCCGCCGCGGGATCGTCGAGCAGGGCCTGGGCCTGACCGAAGTGGCCGGCCATCGCCCGGTGGAACACCGCGGCGTGCCGCTGGCCGACCAGCAGGCTGAGCGTGCCGCCGGGCCGCAGCAGCCGGGCCAGCACGGTGAGCGCCGCCTCGGGGTCGTCGACGATCTCCAGCACGCCGTGACAGAGCACCACGTCGGCCGAGCCCTCGGGGACCAGGTCGAGCACGCTCGCCAGGTCGCCCTGCTGCCCGGTGACCAGGTCGGCGACCCCGCTCTCGTCGGCACGTCGGGCGAGGGCCGCGAGCGCGTCGGGGCTGGGGTCGACGACGGTGACCCGGTGCCCGAGCCCGGCCACTCGGACCGCGAACCCGCCTGTGCCGCCACCGATGTCGACCACCGAGGCGACCTCGCTCGTGGGCCCGTCGGCGAGCACCTCGGTGAGCGCGTCCCAGACCACCGCGGTGCGGGCGGCGCTGCGCCGCGGGACGCCGGCGTCCCGAGCGGAGGATCTGAGGGTGTCCCGGTCTGGCGACATGGCGCCCACCCTAGGGCACTGCTGCGGCAGGCCATGCTCATGCACCCGGACTTCCCGGGGAGGAGTGCCAGAGCTTGCGCGGGGGCTTGCCGTCCGGGTGCCCGGTCATGTGCTTGGTGTCCTCCCCGGCCGGCTTGACGTCGGCGTAGGGCGACATCGTGAAACCACTGGAGTGCACCAGCACCCGGCGTCGTCCCATGCCACCGGCGGTCATGGCGTTGCCGCCCTGCGGCGGGTCGGCCATCACCGGCCTGCTCGACCGGCTCTCCGCGGCACCGCGCACGGCGTTCTCGGCGGCCTCGCCGAGCCCGCCGAACCCCTCCGGCTCGACGGCCATCGCGGCCAGGACCGCCTCGACGCCTGCGGAGGTGCCGGCCCCGGCCTCCTGCCAGAGGTGGTGCAGCACCGGCAGCTCCCAGCAGCCGGTGGCCCGCAGGGAGACCCCTCGCCGGCCGGTGCGCCGGAGCTCGCCGCGGACCACGAGCAGCCACGAGTGGAACACGGTCGCGGCGTACGGGCCCTGGACGTCCTCGAAGAAGGTGGCGTCGACCGGGCCGGTGCCGTCGTCCAGGGTCAGGAACACCACCCGGCGCCCGGAACGGATCGGAGGCGTCTGGGTCGCCACCTTGACCCCGGCCACGAGGAGCTCGGCCTTGCTCCGGCGCTGGAGCAGGTCGCGGGAGCGGGTCACCCCGAGCGCGTCGAGGAACGGGTCGTAGAACTCCACGACGTGGCGGCTGACGTCGAGGCCGAGGATCTCCAGCTCGGCGCGCACCCGTTCGGCGGCACTCATCTCCGGCAGCCCGCTGACCTCGCCGGAGTGCAGTGCGTCGACCGGGCCGTCCCCGAGGTCGAGCGCGAGCTGGACCGAGGTGACCGGGGCCGCCGGCCGGGTCGCCTGGGACTGCCGGGCGGCCTGCTGCCAGACGCCGTCGCGCTCGTGCCGGTCACTGCTGTTGCGCCCGGCCGCGGCGGTCGCGCGCTCGGTGGCGGCTCGGGGGGTGGGCCGTCCGGACAGGCCCCGGCCTCGGCTCTTCGTGGCCCGGTCGACGGCACGAGCATGCCGGTCGAGGTCGGCGACCTGCAGCAGCAGGTCCCGGCGGGTCACCCGGCCCCGGCGGCGCACCCCGAGCGGCGAGCCGATGCCGTAGAGGGAGTCGAAGGCGCCGGCCAGCACCAGCCGCTCCACCACGGGCCGCGAGACCCGGGCGCGGTGCCAGAAGTCGGTCAGCGAGTGGTAGGGGCGGGCGGCGACGATCCGGGCAACCTCGGCCTCGGCGATCCCCTTGACCTCGGCGAGCGCGAGCCGGATGCCCCGGCCGTCCCAGACCCCCTCGACCTCCTCAGGGCATCGCTCGACGACGTACGCCTGCTCGCTCGCGTTGACGTCGAGGCCGAGGACGGTGACACCGAACTGGCGGGCGTCGTCGAGGATCAGCCGCTTCGGGTACATGCCGGGGTCGTGGGTGAGCACCCCGGCGAGGAAGTGCGCCGGGTAGTGCGCCTTCAGCCAGGCGGACTGGTAGGTCGGAAGCGCGAAGGCCGCGGCGTGGGCCTTGCAGAAGCCGAACGACGCGAACGCGGCGATCACCCTCCAGATCTCCTCCACCACCGCACGGGGGTAGCCGCGCCGCATCGCCGCGGGGAAGAACCACAGCCTGGTCTCGGCCATCCCCTCGGTGTCGCCGAGCGCCCGTCGGGCCTCGTCGGCCTCGGCCAGGCTGCAGCCGGTGAAGGTGGCGATCATCTCGATGACCTGCTCGTGGAACACCACCACGCCGTGGGTCTGCTCGAGGATCGACCGCAGGTCGTCGTGGAGGTAGCGCGGCATCGACCAGCCCTGCTTGGCGTCGAGGTAGGGGGTGACCATGTCGCTCTTGACCGGGCCGGGCCGGAACAGCGAGATGTCGGTGACGATGTCGTCGAACGTCTCGATGCCCGACTTGCCGACGAGCTCGCGCTGGCCCGGCGACTCGATCTGGAAGCAGCCGAGCGTCTTGGCCTGCGAGATCATCGCGAAGGTCGCCGGGTCGTCGAACGGCACCTGCTGCTCGTCGTCGAGGTCGAGCACGCGGCCCTCGACCCGGGCGATCTCGGCAACGGCGTGGGCCATCGAGGACTGCATGCGGATGCCGAGGACGTCGAGCTTGAGCAGACCGAGGTCCTCGACGTCGTCCTTGTCGAACTGGCTCATCGGGAACCCGGCGAAGCTGGCCTCCACCGGCGTCCGGTCGAGCAGGGTCGCGTCGGAGAGCAGCACGCCGCACGGGTGCACCGCGATGTGCCGGGGCAGACCGTCGAGGCGTTCGACGAGCCGGAACAGCAGGTCGAGCCGTTCCTCGCCGAGCCCGGAGGCGCGCAGCTCCGGGAGGTCGCGCAGCGCCAGCCGGGCGTCGCGGGCCCGGATGTGCGGGAACGCCTTGGCGATCGCGTCGATCTCCCCCACCGGCATGCCGAGCGCGGCACCCACGTCGCGCACGGCGTGCCGGACCCGATAGGTGTCCATCATCGACACGCACACGCAGCGCTCGCCGCCGTAGCGGTCCAGGATCGCCTCGTAGACCTCGAGCCGGCGCGCGGACTCGACGTCGATGTCGACGTCCGGAAGCGCCTGCCGCAGCGGGGAGAGGAACCGCTCCATCAGCAGGCCGTGGCGCAGCGGGTCGACCCCGGAGATGCCGACCAGGTAGTTGACCAGGCTGCCGGCGCCCGACCCGCGCGCCGCGACCCGCACCCCGAGGTCACGGATCAGGTCGGTGACGTCGCCGACGGTGAGGAAGTAGGAGGCGTACCCGAGGCCGGCGATCACCCGGAGCTCGTCGTCGAGCCGCTTCCAGATCCGCTGCCGGGGGGCGTTGCCGTAGCGGCGGCCGATGCCGGTCTCGCAGCGCGCCCGCAGCAGCGCGTCGGCGTCCCGGCCGTCGCCGTGACCGAGGTCGGGGAAGTGCACCTCCCCCAGCCCGAGGTCGGCCCGCGGGTCCAGCGCGCAGCGGTCGGCGACCGCCCGGGTGTGGGCGAGCAGCCGGCGGGCGTCCCGCTCGCTGCTGCCGCCCAGCCCGGCGTACCGGCAGATCTCCTCGGCGACCTCGGCCATCTCCTTGCCGGACTTCACGAACCCCTCGGCGTTGCCGCGGTCGACGTGGCGGGCGTCCAGCGGCACCAGCCGACGGGCCGCATCCAGGACGTCGACCGTCGGCGCGTCGGCGCGGTCGGCGTAGCGGACCAGGTTGCTCAGCACGGTCCCGAGCCGCGCGTCCCGGGCCACGACGGCCATCCGGGCGGCGTGCGGGGAGGAGCCGGGACCGTGGCCGGCGAGCCGGTGGGAGACCAGCTCCACGAGCAGGTCGGCCCGGTCGACCACCGCACGCCACGGCTCCAGCGCGGCGCGGGCGAGGTCGTCGCGGCGCAGCGTGACGGCCCGGCCGACCTCGGAGGCCGGCCCGAGCATCACCAGGACGTCGCGCCCCGGGCGGCAGGACCCGAGGTGCTCGGCCACCAGGTCGAGGGTGGTGACCGGCTGCCCGCGCTCGCCGGCGAGGTGGGTGGCCGAGACCAGCCGGCAGATCGCGGCCCAGCCCTGCTTGCCGGCGGCCAGGACGGTGACCCGCGGCAGCCGCTGGTCGCGGAAGGCGCCGCCGCGCACCGGCCCCCGGGGCTGCTCCCGGCCGGGCTGCGGCGGCGCGGGCAGCGCCCCGGTCGGCGCCATCGCGAGGTCGACGCCGAGCACCGGGCGGATCCCGCCCTGCAGGCAGGCCTTCACGAACCGGACCGCCCCGTAGGTGCCGTCGCGGTCGGTCAGCGCGAGGGTGTCCATGCCGTGCTCGACGGCGCGCTCGACGAGCACCGGAGGAAGCGTGGCGCCGTACTGCAGGGAGTAGCCGGAGGCGACGTGCAGGTGGACGAACGGGTCAGGCGACATGCCAGCTCTCACCGGGAAGGTGCTCCTGGAGCGGGACGTGGCGGGTCATCCCGAGGGCCTGCTCGACCAGACCGAGGAAGCGGTCGGCGTCGCGGACCAGGTCGTCGGCCTCCCGCTCGGTCACCGCACGACGCGAGCCTGCCTCCGCCGCCGCGCGCTTGGCCGCGCCCGCGGAGAAGAACGCCGCCCACTCGGCGAGCTCGGGCGCGACCTCGGCGAGCAGCACCCAGGCGTTCTTCTGCGGCGACCGGCCGTGCCGGGTCCCGAGCGTGGGAATGGCCCGGGCGGCGAGCAGCGCCGCCGTGGCCCGGAGCGCCGCGACGTGCGCGCAGGCGTAGCGCTGGGGCACGTCCGAGGTCGTGATCGCCTCGCGCAGCGAGCCGGCGGCCCGTTCGAGGTAGGCATGGGTGGCCGCCGGCAGGGCGAACCCGGACCCAGAGGTCAGCACCGGGGCCCCTCTCAGTCCAGGCACCGGGACAGCCGCCAGCTGCCCTGCGCCCAGTCGAAGACCAGGTCGAAGACCCCGGAGCCGGCCGTGCCCCGCCCGGCCTCGACCCGCCACACCTCCCGCTCGGTGACCAGGTCGTGGGAGGCGAGCGCAGCCGCCGGCTCCTCGGCGCCGAGCACGGCGTGCACCCCGCTCGACTGCCACCAGGGCCCGGTCTCCACCCAGTGCGCGAGCACGTCGCGCACCTTCCAGAGCCGGCCGCGCCAGAGGAACTGCTCCGGCCCCTCGACCGGCTCCTCCGTGCCCACCAGCCCCTTGCGCACTTCCACGGGGTCGTCGTAGCGCCGCATCCCAGCCTCCCGGTGTTGACGTCGCGGGCCCCGGGCGGAGGTGAGCGTCGAGGTCACCTCGCCGGGGAGCGTTTTCGAACATCTGTTCGAACGCTCCTCACGGTACACCGCCGTTCCGACTGGACGTCAACCTCCGCCGGAAGATCTGGGGACGGTCGCCCGCCTAGGATCGGCCGGGTGACCGAACACCCCTCCGTGACCGCCTTCCGCGAGACGCTCGACCGACGCGGCGGCAGAGGCCGGGTGGTCGTGCTGCCGGACACGGTGCACACCGCCGCGCTCGCCGCCGAGGCGCTGGGCTGCCCCGTCGGCGCCATCGCCAACAGCCTGCTGTTCGACGCCGACGGGTCGCCGGTGCTGATCCTCACCTCCGGAGCGCACCGGGTGGACACCGCGAAGGTCGCCGCGGACCTCGGCGTCGGCACGCTACGGCGCGCCACCCCCGACTTCGTGCGGACCCACACCGGCCAGGTGATCGGCGGGGTGTCCCCGCTCGGCCACCCGGCACCGGTGCCGACCTACGTCGACCCCAGCCTGCGTGGGTACGACCAGATCTGGGCCGCCGCGGGTCATCCCGCCGCGGTGTTCAGCACGACGTACGACGAGCTGGTCGCCCTGACCGGGGCGACCGAGCTCGTCGTACGGTGAGACGTCCCGCGCGGGTCAGCCGACCCGCGCGCGCTGGTTGAGCACCCGCACGTCCGCCGCCCGGACGAACTCCACGCGGTGGCCGAACCAGACCTCGTAGTACCGGTCCTTGCCGGTCACGTCCGTGCAGTCCTTCGCGAGGTACCCGCAGTCGAAGGTCTTCGCGTAGTAGTAGTCGGTCGGCGGGGTGAAGTCGGCCAGGACCGTGGCCTGCCCCGGCTTCAGGGTGTACGGCATCGGCGTCACGCTCTGGTAGGGGATCTGCGCGGGGTAGGCCGACTGCTCGGGGTAGGCGCGGCCGTAGACGGGCACCGCGCTGCCCGAGCGGGGCACCACGATGCGACCGCGTGCGGGCACCACGGTCGGGTGGTCGGCCGGGCTGTGCAGCCAGGCGATCTCACCCAGCCACCACACGCCGAGCCAGTCCCCGTGCCGCTGCGCGACGTAGAGCTTCTGGCCCGCGGTGGCGCGTGCCCCGATGTCCGAGACGCCGGTCGACGCGCTCGTGGCACCGGGGTGCATGCCGACGTCCGGGACCAGCGGCGCGTCCTCCGACGGCGAGGTGTGCAGGTAGACGAAGTTGGTGTTCGCCGTGGCGCACGGGTCGACCGTGCAGCCGGTCACCGGGTTGCTGTTGCCGACGAAGCCGGGCCTGACCGTGACGACCTTGCCGGAGCTGCCCGGGTCACCGCTGATCGGGGAGCCGAGCAGGTCGAAGTAGTGCTCCCAGTCCCAGTACGGGCCCGGGTCCCAGTGCATGCCCGGGATCGTGGACGGGACGGTGCCGGGGACCTGGTCGTGACCGATGATGTGCGCCCGGTCCAGCGGGACGCCGTACTTCGCCGCCAGGTAGCGGACCAGCGCCGCGGACGACTCGTACATCGACTCGGTGAACCAGGAGCCGTCGTCGCCGTACCCTTCGTGCTCGATCCCGATCGAGTGCATGTTGACGTACCAGTTCCCGGCGTGCCAGGCGACGTTCTCGGGGTCGACGTGCTCGGCGACCTGGCCGTCGGAGGACCGGATGCTGTAGTTCCAGGAGACGTACGTCGGGTCCTGGACCAGCTTCAAGGTGGTGTCCCAGCTCGCCTCGGTGTCGTGGATGACGATGAACCGGATCTTCAGGCGCTTGGCCGGCCGGTCGGCGAGGTCGTGGTTGCCGTACCGCCCCGGCGAGGAGGTGTCGTACCAGGTGTACGGCGCGGGCACCCACTCGCAGCCGAGCCTGGCCGGGCAGGTCACCCGGGCGTCGTCACTGGACGGCTCGAGGCCCAGCCGCCGCACTGCCGAGAGGTCCGGGCGGGCGGTGGGCCGGGCCGCGAGCCGAACCGACCTGCCCTGGTCGGTCGTGCGCTGCTCACCGCTGCGCAGGACCGAGAAGACCTGGGCGACGAACCGGGTCGCCGTGCCCTCGTCCGCGGCACCGCTGTAGCGGGCGATGGCCGCCGTCCAGGCGCGCGGCGCGGTCGCGCGGACGTGGCCGGGCGCCGCCGCCTTCTGGTACGACGCCAGCAGCGCCGCGCCACCGCACACGTTGGCCGCGGGGTCCCGGCGCAGGGCCTGCTGCGACAGACCGGTCAGCGCGGCCGCCCGCTGCAACGGGCCTCGCACGACGCCGACCCGGCCGCCGGTGGCCTCGCCCCGAGCCGCCTTGTGCGACCCGGCGGCCGGCCCCGGGTCCAGCGTCGGGTCGACGAGGTGCATCGGCCCGTAGCCGCCGGCCGTGCTCGGGCGACCGGCGTGGTCGTCCCAGCGCGACTCCAGGTAGGAGACCGCGAGCAGCACCGAGCGGGGCACCCCGCTGGCCGTCGCGGCGCGGCTGTACACGTCCTGGCTGCCGCCGCCGTCCCGGCAGGCGGTCCAGCGGGTGGCGGCGGCCCCCGGTGGTGCCGCCGCCAGGGCGAGACCGGCGGTGAGGGCCGCGGCGGCAGTGCCTGCCGTGAGCGACCCGAGTCTGCGTCCGAAGCGCACGAGTGTTCCTTTCCCGAGATGGTGAGCCTCAGCAAACACCCGGAACGTCCGGCGTGGGAACACCTGGACCGCACGACGTCCGGTGCGTCTCGGCGCTCGGACCACGAGATCCGGTCGTCCGGCGGGGCAGCCGCTGGCTAGCCTGGAGCATGGAGCTCGCCGACCCGGCTGTCCGCGCAGCCGTCCTCGACCGGCTCGGGGACCTGTTCCGCGGCCGGAAGGTGATCTGCGGGACCGGTCCGCTCGCGGGGTTCACCGAGTGGGTCGCCCTGCTGCGCCGGACCGGCGCGCTGCGGCCACTGGTGCTCGCGACCGGGCGGGGGGCGGGGGCGGTGCCGACCCCCGAGCAGGCCGAGATCGTGATGCTGGAGGCTCCCTCGCACGACTCGATGACCGAGGAGCTCGCGGCGCTCGACGGGCTGCTGCGCCACCTGCCGCGTCCCGTCCGGCAGCGGCTCGACGGCTACGACCCGGGAGCCGAGGCGCTCTGGCTGGTGCCGGCGTTCGTCGACGCCGAGCCGGTGCTCGGCCGCGCGGTGGTCGGTGGGCGGCCCCGCGCGTGGTCACGCATGGAGGACAAGCTGTGGGTGGACCGGCTCTGGGACGCGGTCGGCCAGCCGCGGGCGCCGTGCGCGGTGCTCCCGCTCGACCCCCAGGCGCTGCGCGAGGCGGCCGGGACACTGGACGCCGGGCACGGCACCGTCTGGGCCGGCGACGGCTTCAACGGTGGCGGCGAGCGGGTCCGCTGGGTGCGCACCGACGCCGAGGCCGAGGAGGCGTACGGCTTCTTCACCGGCAGGGCCACCCGGCTGCGCGTCATGCCGTTCCTCGAGGGTGTGCCGTGCAGCGTCCACGGACTCGTGCTGCCGGACGGCACCGCGGCCCTCCGGCCGGTCGAGCTGGCGATCCTGCGCGACCGCCGACGGCAGTTCGTGTACGGCGGGCAGGGCACGACGTGGTCGCCGCCGGCCGAGGACCGCGAGGCGATGCGCAGCCTGGTCCGGCGCGTCGGCGAGCACCTGCGCGCCGAGCACGGCTACCGCGGCGCGTTCGGCATCGACGGGGTGCTCACCGAGAGGGGCTTCCGGCCCACCGAGCTGAACCCGCGGTTCTCCGGCGGTCTCACGAGCCTCGCACGGGCCAGCGACCCGCAGCTCCTGCAGCTGCTGCACCTCAACGCCGTGGCGGGCCGTGACCCCGGCGTCCCGGTCGCCGACCTCGAACGTTGGCTGGTGCCCCTGCTGGACGCCCGGCCCTTCTGCCGCGCGAACGCGGTCGGTCACGACCGGGTCACCGAGAGCCCGGTGGACCTCGTGGTGCGCTGGGACGGCACCGCCCTGCGCCGGGAGCGCTCCGGCCCCTGGGTCGTGGAGACCGCGCCGACCCCGGTCGGGCTGTTCGCGCGGCTGACCGCGTCGGGGCCCGAGACCGACGGCCTGCGGGCCGGCCTCCTCAACGTGGCGCTGATGGAGCTGCTGGACGCCGAGCTCGGCACCAGGTTCGGGCCGGTGCTGGCGGCCCCCGACGTCCGCGCTGCGGCCGCGCACTAGTCTCGGCTGCCATGGCGCGGGTCGTGGTCGTGGGCGGTGGGCTTGCCGGCACCGCCTCGGCGGCCAGGCTCGCCAAGCTCGGCCATGCGGTCACGTTGCTCGAGCGTCGGGAGCGGCTCGGTGGCGCACTCGGGCTCCTGGAGCGCGACGGCCACGCCTGGGACACCGGGCCCGCCTCGACCGCGCTTCCCGCGGTGCTGCGCGACCTGTTCCGCAAGTCCGGGCGCCCGCTCGAGCGGGAGCTTGAGCTCGTGCCGGTGCAGCCCATGCGTGAGCACCGGTTCGCCGACGGGACCGTGCTGACGCTGCCGTCCGGCAGCCGGTCGGCGCAGCTCGAGGCAGTGGACGCCGCGCTCGGACCGGGACTGGGTCGGCAGTGGGTCGACTACGTGCACTCGTTCGCCGACACGTGGGACATGCTGCGGCGCGGTGTCCTCGAGCGGTCGTACGACGAGGAGCACGCACCGCTCGGGCTCCGTGAGGTGCTGCACGCCCGCGGCAGCCTGGCCCGCGTCGTGCGCAGCCGGCTGCGCGACCCCCGGCTGCGCGAGCTCGCCGTGCACGCGGCACGCGAGGCCGGTCAGCACCCGCGCGACACGCCGGCGTGGTTCGGCACGACCGCCTACGTCGAGCAGAACTTCGGCACCTGGACCGTGCCGGGCGGGATGGGGCTGCTCGCCGAGGCGCTCACCCGCAGGCTGGCGCAGCGGCGCGTCGACGTACGGCTGGGCACCACTGTCCACGACGTCGCCGTCGCGGCCGGCTCAGCGGCAGGGGTGGCCACCGACCACGGACCCGTGCCGGCCGACGTGGTCGTCTGCGCCGTGGACCCACGACGGCTCCCGGCACTCGCCGGCTTCGCGGGCCGCAGCACCCCGGCCCTCCCCCCCGGGGTCGTGCACCTCGGGCTCTCCGGCGAGGTGCCGCCGCTTCCCGCGGAGGTGGTGCTGCACGGCGATCCCACGCTGGTGGTGCGCACGACCGGCCGGGCGCCGAGCGGCGGGCAGGCGTGGAGCGTGCTGCTGCGCGGCGACCTTCGCCAGGACCCGCTGGTCGCCCTGGCCCGCCGCGGCCTGGACGTCCGCGGCCAGGTGGTGGTCCGCGTCGACCGGTCGCCGGGCGACCTCGTCGAGGAGTGGCAGGGGTCGCCGCTCGGGCTGCGCTGGCACGGCCGGCGCACGCTGCGACACCGGCTGTCGGGGCGCACGCCCGTGCCCGGCCTGTTCTGCGCGGGGGCGTCGGCGGCGCTGCTGCCCGGCCTGCCGTGGGTGGGTCTGACCGCCGCCGTCGTCGCGGCCGAGATCGGTCCGGCCGAGAAGGTCAGCCCTCGAGCCGCCAGGTGACGGTCACGGTGGCCCCGACCTCCGTGCTGCCTGGCTCGAAGGACGTTCCGAACGACTCCGCGCCGGCCAGCCGCACACCACCGGGCGGCCGCGCGGCGGAGCCCTCCACGACCTCGACGACCGGACCGAGGCTCGCCCCGGCGAGGGCGGCCAGCTCCGCGGCCCTCGAGCGGGCGTCCTCGAACGCGGCCCGCCGGGCCCGCGGCTCGAGCGGACCGGTGTCGTCGACGACCAGCGCCACGCCGTCGATCTGGAGGGCCTCCCCGACCTCGTGACCGAGCGCGGTGACCAGCTCACCGCCCCGGTCCAGTCCGGCGCACCGCACCTCCAGGGCGTGCGCGGCCTCGTAGCCGACCGGGGCACCGGTGCTGTCCCGCGCCGGCCACAGGGAGAGCCCGCGGCTGGACACCCGGCCGTCGTCGGTGAACCGCCGGGCGACCTCACCGGCGCGAGCGACGCCACCGGCGGTCGCGGACAGTGCCTCGGGCACCGAGGGCGCCTGGACGCGGACGGTGAGCGAGACCTGCACCGCGTCGGGGGTGGCGGCCGCGGCGCCGCTGCCCGTGGTCGTGACCGTGCGCTCCACCACTCCTCCTCACCCCACCGGGGCGTGCAGTCCGGCGAAGACCTCCCGCGTCGCCCGCGAGCGGTTCAGCGTGTAGAAGTGCAGCCCGGGGGCCCCTCCGGCCAGCAGGGTGTCGCAGAGCTCGGTCGCGACCGCGATCCCCTCCGCCCGGACCGCGACGGGGTCGCCCTCGAACCGGGCCACCCGGTCCACGACCGCGCGCGGCAGGTCCGCCCCGGACAGCTGGGCCATCCGGGTGACCTGCGCGAGGCTCGTGATCGGCATGATCCCGGGGATGATCGGGATGTCGACGCCGAGGGCACCGGCCCGCTCCACGAGGTCGAAGTAGTCCTCGGGTCGGAAGAACAGCTGGGTGATCGCGAAGTCCGCGCCGGCGCGGGCCTTGGCTGCCAGCACCTCCGCGTCGCGCTGCAGCGAGCCGGCCGACGGGTGCCCCTCGGGGAACGCGGCGACCCCGACGCAGAAGTCGCCGAGGGACCGGACGAGCTCGACCAGCTCGACGGCGTACCGGAGCCCCTCGGGGTGCGGCCGGTAGGGGGCGGTCGGTCCGTCGGGCGGGTCGCCGCGCAGCGCCAGGACGTTGCGCACTCCCGCGTCGGCGTAGGACCCGACCACCGAGCGCAGCGTCTGCACGGAGTGGCCGACGCAGGTGAGGTGCGCCAACGGCGTGATCGAGGTGTCCGCGGCGATCCGCTCGGTGACCCGCACGGTGCGGTCGCGGGTCGAGCCGCCGGCGCCGTACGTCACCGACACGAACGTCGGCGACAGCGCCTCGAGCTGCCGGATCGTGGTCCAGAGCTGCCGCTCGCCCTCGGCGTCCTTGGGCGGGAAGAACTCGAAGGAGAAGGAGCGCCCGCCGGCGGCGATGAGGTCCCGGACCGTGTCCGCACGGCCCGGCATCCGGGAGGGGAGTCCGAGCGCCATGCTGCCAGGATAGGTGCGCGCGCCCCCGGACGGCCGGGACAGTCCACCCGCCGGCCGGAGAGCCTGGTCACGTAGGCTCGCGACCGTGACCGCTTCGATGCGCACCGTCGAGACCTGGGACGCCTCCGCCTTCCGCGAGGCGGTGCAGGCCACGCTCACGGAGTTCGTCGACGAGCAGGGCGGGCGGCTCACCGAGCTCGGACCGGACGCCGCGCAGATGGTCGACGAGGCACGTTCCTCGGTCAGCGGCGGCAAGCGGCTGCGGGCGGCGTTCTGCTACTGGGGCTACCGGGCGGTCCGGGACCGGGTGGACGACCCGGAGGCGCTGCTGCGCGCGACCTCCGCGCTGGAGCTGCTGCACGCCAGCGCCCTCGTGCACGACGACGTGATGGACGCGTCCGACACCCGGCGCGGCCGGCCCGCCACGCACAAGTCGTTCGAGGCCTGGCACGCGGGCCATGGCTGGGCAACCGACCCCGTCCAGTACGGCGCCGCGGCGGCGATCCTGCTCGGCGACCTGCTGCTGTGCTGGTCCGACGAGCGGCTGCGCACCTGCGGGCTGCCCGACGAGCAGGTCTGCGAGGCGCTTCGGTGGTTCGACACGACCCGCAGCGAGGTGATCACCGGGCAGTTCCTCGACGTGGCGATCCAGGCGCGCGGCGAGTCCGACGTCGACGCCGCGATGCGGGTGCTGCGGTACAAGTCCGCCAAGTACTCCGTCGAGCGGCCGATGCACGTCGGCGCCGCGCTCGCCGGGGGCGGCCGGCCGGTGCTCGAGGGGCTCAGCGGGTTCGGCCTGCCGATCGGCGAGGCGTTCCAGCTCCGCGACGACCTGCTCGGCGTCTTCGGCGACCCGACGGTGACCGGAAAGCCGGCCGGCGACGACCTGCGGGAGGGCAAGCGCACGGTGCTGGTGGCGCTGGCACTCCAGGCTGCGGCGCCGCGCGACGCGGCCCGGCTGCAGGGCGCCCTCGGCGGTGACCTCGACGCCGATGACGTCGCCGAGCTGCGCGGCGTCATCGAGCGCTCCGGGGCGCACCTCGAGGTGGAGCGACGCATCGACCGGCTCACCGACCGGGCGCTCGGGGCGCTGGGCGCGGCGCCGGTGACCGAGCCGGCTCGTGCGGTGCTGCGTGACCTCGCCGTCGAGGCCACGCAGCGGGTGGTCTAGCGCCTCCCGGTCAGGCGTGCTTGGCGGGGAGCTCCGGCAGGTCCAGCGGCGGGCCCTCCCCGCGCAGCAGCGCGGCGAACCGGCACCCGCGGTCGGCGTTGGCGCGCGAGCCGAGCACGCTCAACGCCACGTGGAAGGCCTGCTCGTCGTGACGGGCGAACGGACTCCAGCCGTCCCAGAGCAGCACCACTCCCTCGTGGTCGTGGGTGTCCACGTCGGCCAGGCAGTCCGAGAGCGCGTCGAAGTTCTCACCGAGGTCGTCGGGCACGTCGAACGCGGCAGCCGCTGCCTTGAGGAACGAGGTCTTGTCCTCGACCGTCCACCCGTCCAGGTAGACGAAGTCCCAGTTGGCCTTCTCCACGGCGTGCTGCACGTCGGCGACGTTCGCCGCACTGTGCCACTGGTAGACCTCCGCGCGGTTGTGCCCGGCGAGGAGTGCTGCGAGTCCGCTCATCTGGTGAACCTTTCCGTGAGACAGCCTGGCGCGACGACGACCAGGCGAGGCGCCGCCGACCCGGCGACGCGGCGCGTGCGGCGGAGTGCCGCACGACGGACCTGAGGGCAGGGCGGCACCGGGACGGGTGCAGCCCGGTGCCGGATCGGCGGGCGGCTCGCACGCTCCCGTGGCAGCGGCCCGTCCTCGACGAGCGGCCCCTCCGGCGCGGCGGCCGGAGCTCCGACGGGGGCGGAAACCGCCCGCAAGGCCTTCACGGGACCGACAATAGTCGCGCCGGCACTCGTCCGTCAGGGGCCCTTGGGTTCTGGCCGGGACCGCGGCCCGCGATCAGAAGGCCATCGCCTGCGCGCGTCGCTTGACCTCCGAGCCGCGGTTCTCGCGGAGCGCGTCGACGGGCCGGCCGGGCAGCGTGTCGTCGGCCGTGAACAGCCAGGTCAGGATCGCCCGGTCGTCGTACCCGCCGTCGTGCAGCACGGTCAGCACGCCGGGAACTCCCTTGACGACCTGGCCGTCCGCGACGAGGGCCGCCGGGACCTGCTGCCCGCGCCCGGGCCCCGGCACGGCGGCCGCGAGCTGGTGGTCCCGGATGAGCTGGCGCACCTTGCTGACCGAGACGTGCAGGGCGTCGGCCGCCGCGCCCCAGTCGAGCCAGTCACCGACCAGCGCGTCGAGCGACGCCAGGGGGTCTTCGGGGCCGGTGCTCTCGGATCCGGTCGTGGTGCCCGTGGTGATGTCTGCCGAGGTGTCCACCTCGCCACTGTGCCACGCAGCGTGCCGGCCCCTCCACGCGGACCCCTTGGCCGATCCCCTTGACCGATCCGGCCACCATGGGTCACATTCGTCACACCAGTCTCGACAGCACCACCGCGCGACGAAGGGACGCACCCTGGTGACCTCCGCCGCCCTGCTCGACCTCGCCCGTCCGGCGCTGCGCCGAGCTGCGCTGGCCTGTGCCGTCGGCGGAGTCGTGGGCGGGGGCGTCCTGGTCGGCGCCCCGCCGACCGGTCCGCCCGGGCGCAGAGCGGGGGCCGTCGCCGTCCCCATGACGGTCGGCGGCCTCGAGCTGACCGCCGCGCACCCGCAGCACCCGCGGCGCGGCCACCCCTGGCACCGGCACGCCGGGCGCTGGATCCTTCCGCACACCGTGCGCCGCGGCGAGACCGCGACCGGCCTCGCGGTCCGCTACCACGCCTGGACCGACGAGCTCATGGCGCTGAACCACCTGCGCAAGCGTGCCGTGCTGTACGTCGGCGAGCACCTGCGGATCCCCGTGGTGCTGTCGGCCTGGCGCCGCGACCACGCGCGCCCCCGCCCGCACCGCCACGGCCACGGGCACCGGCATCACCAGGCCGGCCACCACGACCACCGGCACCGGCACCGGCAGCACTGGCGCAACGCCGGCGCGTCCCGCACCCAGGTGCGGCACACCGTCGTACGCACCGCGCACCGCCACGGCGTGAACCCCGACCTGGCGCTCGCCATCGCCTGGCACGAGTCGGGCTGGCAGCAGCACGTGGTCTCGAGTGCGCATGCCGTCGGGGTGATGCAGGTGCTGCCCTCGACCGGGCGGTGGATGTCGGCGTACGTCGGCCGCAGGCTGAACGTCTACGGCATGCACGACAACGTCACGGCGGGAGTGGTCCTGGTCAGGGTGCTGCGCGGCCAGACCGGACCCAGGCGCGCGATCGGCGCCTACTACCAGGGGCTGGGCTCCGTCCGGCGCCACGGGATGTTCCACTCGACCCGGCACTACGTGGCGACGGTCCGGGCGCTCAAGCACCGGCTCGCGCACGGCTGGCGCCCCTGAGCGGTCGCCGCGAGGTCCCCGAGGAGTCGACGCCGGGTGAGAAAAGCCACGCCGACCGCCTGCCGAGGTGGGGTCTGGACCGGCTGCGCACCTAAAATCGGTGTCCGGGCCGGGTGCCTTCCCCACTCCTGGCCGCCAGCGTGGAGGACACCGACGTGGACAGGACTGTCGCCGACCCGATGATCGGGCGCGTTCTCGACGGTCGCTACCGCGTCGGGCCGAGGATCGCCCGCGGCGGGATGGCGACCGTCTACGAGGCGACCGACCTCCGGCTGGACCGCGTCTGCGCGCTCAAGATCATGCACACCGGGCTCGGCGACGACGACGACTTCGCGGGCCGGTTCGTCCGTGAGGCGCGCTCGGCCGCCCGGCTGTCGCACCCCAACGTGGTCTCGGTGTTCGACCAGGGCGACGACGACGGCGCGCTCTTCCTGGCGATGGAGTACGTCCCCGGCCACACCCTGCGCGACCTGGTCCGCGCCGAGGCCCCGCTGTCCCCGGCCCGCGCGCTGGCCCTGCTCGACCCGGTGCTCGCCGCGCTCGCCGCCGCGCACCAGGCCGGCATCGTGCACCGCGACGTGAAGCCCGAGAACGTCCTGATCGCCGACGACGGCCGGGTCAAGGTCGCCGACTTCGGGCTGGCCCGCGCGGTGAGCGCGGAGACCCAGCACACCGCGACCGGCGCCGTGCTCATCGGCACGGTCTCCTACCTGTCTCCCGAGCTGGTCGTGGAGGGCCGCTCCGACGCGCGCTCCGACGTGTACGCGGTCGGCGTGCTGCTCTACGAGATGCTCACCGGCCACAAGCCCCACGAGGGCGACTCCCCCATCACGGTCGCCTGGAAGCACGTCCACGAGGATGTGCCGCCGCCGTCGCGCGACGTCTCCGGGATCCCGCCGTACGTCGACGCGCTGGTCGCGCGCGCCACGGCACGCGACCCGCAGCTGCGTCCGGCCGACGCGCGGGTGCTGCAGCACCAGGTGCGCCGGGTGCGCGCGGCGCTCGACCACGGCGTCGTCGACGACCCCGACCTCACCGCCGACCTCACCCCGACCGTGACCGTGCCGGGCCTGGACAGCATCGACTACGTCGTCGAGGACGCCCCGCGGATCGTGGACCCCTCCCGGGTGGGCGACGAGCCGGACTCCGAGCACACCTCGGTCATCGGTGCGGCGGCGGCCCGCCGGCAGGCGGCCGGGCCGGGGCCACGGCGGCCGCGGCGCGGCCGGATGCTGCTGGTCCTGGTGCTGCTGCTCGCGGTGCTGGCGGGTGGCTGGTGGTTCGGCATCGGCCGCTACACGACCACACCGGCCGTCGTCGACCTCACCTCCTCGCAGGCACGCACCAGGGTCGCCGCCGCCGGGCTCGGCTTCGACATCGCGAACCAGCGGTTCTCCGAGACGGTGCCGCCCGGCTCCGTGGTGAGCACCGACCCCTCGGCGGGCTCCCGGGTGCTCAAGGACGGCACGGTGCACGCGGTGGTCTCGAAGGGACCCGAGCGCTACCCGGTCCCCGCGCTGCGCGGCATGACCCTGGACGAGGCCCGCCGGGCGCTCCGCGGCGACCACCTCCTCGTCGGCAGCACGACCCGCCGCTACGACGAGCAGGTCGCGGTCGGGGTCGTCCTCGCGTCGGAGCCGGGGCCGCGGGCGGAGGTGCGCCGCAACACCAGCGTCGACCTGGTCCTGAGCAAGGGCCCCCGACCGGTCAGGATCACCGACTGGACCGGCCGGGACGCCGACCAGGCGCGCCGGTCGCTGGTGCGGCAGGGCTTCAAGGTGAGCTCCCACCGGCAGCACGACGACACCGTGCCGAAGGGGCAGGTCATCGCCCAGACGCCGGACACCGGCAAGGGCTTCCGCGGTGACCGGATCCGGCTCGTCGTCTCGCAGGGCCCGGTCCTCGTCCCGGTGCCCAAGGTGACCGGGATGGGCATCGGCGACGCGACCAGCACGCTGCAGGCCGCCGGCTTCGAGGTCGCCACCTCGCACTCCCGCCTGTACGTCGGCCTGGGCTTCGTCGTGAAGCAGAGCCCCGGAAGCGGTGACCGGGCCCCCAAGGGCAGCACGGTCACGCTCTCCCTGGTCTGACCCCCCCTCGGCCCTCCCCGCCGTTCCCCGGCGGGGTCGGCCCTGGACGCCCTATCGTGCCAGGCAGTGGCGCCCACCCAGAAGACCTCCGATGACTGCTCCCGACGCACCCGGACGCCGCGCACTCCTCGCGCGGCTGGACGGACCCCTGTTCGTGTTCGCCGCCCTGGCTGCGGTCTGGCTGGCCTACCTGCTGCTGCGCGCGAGCCTGCACTTCGGCTGGCAGCTGCTGCTCGTGGTGGTGTTCTGGGTCCTCGCCGCATACCTGGTCCTCCCCCGGCTCCACCGGGTCCTCACCCGGGTCTACACACCCGGCTACTTCATCGGCCGCACCCGCACGAGCGACGGCCTGCTCGGCGACCCGGTGAACCTCGGGCTGCTCGGGCAGGAGGCCCAGGTGCACGTCGCCATGAGCGCGGCGGGGTGGATCCGCGCGGACGAGGTGACGCTGGCCAGCAGCCTGCGCATCGTCAGCGGCACGGTGACCCGGAAGAGCTACCCGGAGGCCCCGGTCAGCCCGCTGCACCTGTTCGGCCGCCAGCAGGACTTCGCCTACCAGCAGGAGGTGGCGGGGAGCCCCTCGAAACGGCACCACGTGCGGTTCTGGCGCTGCCCGCGGGGCTGGATGCTGCCCGGGGGCTACGCGGTGGACTGGCTGGCCGCCGGGACCTACGACCGCAGCGTGGGGCTGTCCCTGATGACCTTCCAGGTCACGCACCGGATCGCCCCCGACATCGACACCGAGCGCGACTACATCGTGGGCAGCATCACCGGGTCGACACCCGACGCGCGGGTCCGGGTGATCCGCAACTTCTCCACGGGCTACCACTCCCGCAACGGCGGGGGCGACGAGATCGTCACCGACGGCGACCTCCCGGTGGTGGATCTCGTCGCCGTTCCCGCACCGGCGGCCGCGCCCGTGGTGACCGACAGTCGGGACCGTCGACCCGCGCCGACCGCGTTCGGCGCCGGCGTCGCGCTGGCGCGCGGCGTGCTCGGCGCCATTCTCGCGGTCGCCATCCTCGTGTCGCCCTCGGGCGTCGACCTCGGCGGGACGCGAGGCAGCGGGGCTGCCGCGGCGGTGGTGGTCGCCATGGTGGCGGCCATAGACATCGCGCTGGGCCTGGCGACCTATGCCGGCCGGAACTGGGCGCGCGTGGTGCTGATGCTGTTCTGTGTCAGCACGGTCCTGGGCGCGTTCGTCGCCGCCAGCAGCACCGGTACGCAGCCGACCCTCGGCTCCGGCCTCCCGGTGGTCTCGCTCGGGATCCTGGTGCTCATCGCCCTGACCAGCGACCGCTCCCGGGTGTACGCCGAACGTCGGCGGGACCACCCCGCCCAGCCGGTCCCGGCCTCGGCGACCGGCTGAGGAGTGCGCCGCATAGGGTTGCCGGCGTGCGCAACCCCGTCGGCACCCACGTCAAGGTCGGCAAGGGCCTCGTCGCCGGCGCTCTGGCGGACGCCGAGCGGATCGGCGCCGAGGCGATCCAGCTCTTCGTCGGCAACCCGCGCGGCTGGGCGCAGTCCGCCGGTGACCCGCTGCGCGACGCGGCGTTCCGGGAGGCCACCGCGGCCACCGGGATGCGGGTCTTCGTGCACACGCCGTACCTGGTGAACCTCGGCTCACCGACCCCGACGACGTACGAGCGGTCCGTGGCGTCGGTCGCGCACAACCTTCGCCGCGCCGTCGAGATCGGGGCCGAGGGCGTCGTCGTGCACACCGGCTCGTGTGTGGCGCAGACCGACGGCGGCGGGGCGGCGGCGCTGCGGCAGGTGCGCGACGGCCTGCTGCCGCTCCTGGACCTGCTGCCCGACGACGGACCGTGGGTGCTGCTGGAGCCCACCGCGGGGCAGGGACGGTCGCTCTGCGCCGGCGTGGAGGACCTCGCGGCGTACCTCGACGCGCTCGACCACCACCCGCGCGCGGGGATCTGCCTGGACACCTGCCACGTCTTCGCCTCCGGAGCGCCGCTCGACGAGCCCGGTGGCGCCACCCACACGGTCGAGCGGCTCGTCGAGCTGGCCGGGCCGGGCCGGCTCCGGCTGGTGCACGCGAACGACTCGATGGACGTGCGCGGCGCCTCCAAGGACCGTCACCAGCGGCTCGGCGAGGGGCACATCGGGCTGCGCGCGTTCGAGGAGCTGCTCGCCCATCCCGCGACCGACGGTGTCCCGTTCATCCTCGAGACGCCCGGCTCGAGGGACGCCGGCGACCCCCAGATCGGGCTGCTGAAGAGGCTGCGCCAGTGAGCAGCCCGGTCGACCCCGGCCGGGCCACGCTGCCGGCCACCCTGGCCCTGCTGGCGATCACCGCGTGCTGGGGCTCGACGTTCTTCCTCACCAAGGACCTGCTGCACCGGATGCCGGTGCTCGACTTCCTGGCGGTGCGGTTCGCGATCGCGTCGGCGGCCTTCCTCCTGATCGCACCGCGGGCGTTGCGCCGGCTGCCTCGCAGGGCCGTGTGGGCCGGTGTCGTGCTGGGTCTGCTGTACGGCGTCGCGCAGATCCTGCAGACCGCCGGCCTGGCCCGCACGTCGGCGAGCGTGTCGGGCTTCATCACCGGGATGTACGTCGTCTGCACACCGCTGTTCGCCGCCGTCCTGCTGCGCCAGCGGATCACCGCCCTGACCTGGGCAGCGGTCGGTCTGGCGGTGCTCGGGCTCGGCGTGCTCACCCTCAGCGGCCTCAGCGTGGGCTTCGGCGAGGCGCTGGTGTTCGTCGCGGCACTGCTCTACGCGTTGCACATCGTCGGGCTCGGCGCCTGGAGCACGGTCGACGACGCGATCGGGATGACCGTCGTCCAGCTGCTGGTGATCACCGTGGTGTGCTTCGTCGCGACCGTCCCCGACGGCCTCGTCCTGCCGAGCAGCGTGGGCGACTGGCTCGCGATCGGCTACATGGCGGTGTTCGCCGGGGCGCTCGCACTGGCCGGGCAGACGTGGGCGCAGGCGCACCTCCCGCCGACCCGGACCGCGATCATCATGAGCATGGAGCCGGTGTTCGCCGCGTTCTTCGCGGTGCTGCTCGGCGGTGAGCTGCTCACGCTGCGGATGCTGCTCGGCGGCGCGCTGGTGCTGGCGGCGATGCTGCTCGCCGAGCTGGCGCCGCGCAGGCACATCGAGAGCGAGGTGCCGCACATCGCGGTCTGACGCGCCCTCCCCGCACCCTCCCCGGCTCGTCTGCGGCCACCCCGCGAGACCGACCGGCGGGACCGCGGACGAACCGGGAGGGGGTTGTATCGTTGCCCGCTCACGAGAAGAGGACACACCATGGTCGTCGTCATGACACCGGAGGCAACCGACGAGGACGTCTCCCGCGTCGTCGAGCGGGTCGAGGGCGTCGGCGGTGAGGCGTTCGTCAGCAAGGGCGTGGTGCGCACCATCATCGGCCTCGTCGGCGACATCGACTCCTTCCACGGGCTCAACCTGCGCGGCCTTCCGGGGGTCGCCGACGTGCACCGGATCTCCGACCCGTACAAGCTGGTCAGCCGTCAGCACCACCCCGAGCGCAGCACGGTGTGGGTCGGCCGCGACGCGCGCGTCCCGATCGGACCGGACACCTTCACCCTGCTGGCGGGGCCGTGCGCGGTCGAGTCGGCGCAGCAGACGCTCGAGGCGGCCGAGATGGCCAGGGCCGCCGGCGCCACGCTGCTGCGCGGTGGCGCGTTCAAGCCGCGCACCTCGCCGTACGCCTTCCAGGGACTCGGCGTCCAGGGGTTGGAGATCCTGGGGAGCGTGCGCGAGGCGACCGGGCTTCCGGTGGTGACCGAGGTGGTCGACGCCCGCGACGTGCGGGTGGTGGCCGAGTACGCCGACATGCTGCAGGTCGGCACCCGCAACATGGCGAACTTCGGGCTGCTCCAGGCGGTCGGCGAGGCCGGCAGGCCGGTGCTGCTCAAGCGCGGGATGACCGCCACCATCGAGGAGTGGCTGATGGCCGCCGAGTACATCGCCCAGCGCGGCAACCTCGACGTGGTGCTGTGCGAGCGCGGCATCCGGACCTTCGAGCCCAGCACCCGCAACACCCTGGACATCTCCGCGGTGCCGGTCGTGCAGGCGACCAGCCACCTGCCGGTCATCGTCGACCCGTCGCACGCCGCCGGCCGCCGCGACCTCGTCGTGCCGCTGGCGCGCGCGGCGATCGGGGTCGGCGCCGACGGGGTGATCGTGGACGTGCACCCGGAGCCCGAGACGGCGCTGTGCGACGGTCCTCAGGCGCTGCACGGTGCCGAGCTGCGGGCGCTCGCCCAGGCGGTGCGTCAGCTGCCGTCGACGCTCGGCCGGGTGGCCGCGAGCACCTTGGTGAGGACGGACGCGGCCGCCTCGGTCTGAGCGTCGTCGACGTCGAGGTGGGTGACCAGCCGTAGCGCCCGCGGCCCGACGGCGGACACCAGCACGTCCGCGTCCCGGGCTGCCGCCACCGCTGCCGCGGCGTCCGGTACGTCGACGACGACGATGTTGCTCGCGACGGTCTCCGGGGCGACGCCGCACGCCTGCGCGAGCAGCCGCGCGTGCGCGTGGTCCTCGGCGAGCCGGTCGCGGTGGTGGTCGAGCGCGTAGAGGCCGGCTGCCGCGAGGACGCCGACCTGGCGCATCCCGCCGCCGAGGCGCTTGCGCCACACCCGCGCCTCGGCGATCGCGTCGGCGCGGCCGACGACCAGCGAGCCGACCGGGGCGCCGAGGCCCTTGCTGAGGCAGACGGCCAGGACGTCGACGGCGGCGCCGTACGCCTCGAGCGGTGTCCCGGTGGCGACGGCGGCGTTCCAGATCCGGGCCCCGTCGAGGTGCACGCCGACCCCGCGCTCGTCGGCGAACGCGCGCAGCGCCTGGAGGTCGGCGAGCGGGACCACCGTGCCGCCGCCGAAGTTGTGGGTGTTCTCGACCGACACCGCGGCCGTGGGCACGAAGAACGGCCCGAGGTCCGGGGCGAACATCGCGTCGATGGCCGCGAGGTCGACCGCACGGCCGGTCCAGGTGCGCATCGTCAGCCCGGTGAACGCGCCGTGGGCCCCGAGCTCGGCGCGCGCGATGTGCGCCGAGGACTCGCAGAGCACCTCCTGGCCGACTCCGACCAGGGACCGGACCGCGAGCACGTTGGCCATGGAGCCCGTCGGCGTGAACAGCGCGGCCTCCTTGCCGAACAGCGCGGCAACCCGCTCCTCGAGCGCCCGGACCGTCGGGTCCTCGCCGTAGACGTCGTCGCCCACCTCGGCGCGCGCCATGGCCGCGCGCATCCCCTCCGTCGGCCTGGTGACCGTGTCGCTGCGCAGGTCGACCACGCTCATCCCCCGTGTCCCCGGTCCGTCGTCGGCGCCGTCGGCGTCGTCGGCGCCGTCGTCGCCGGCGTCGTGCCCGCGGGCGCCGGCGTGGCGGTCCGCAGCATCTCGGCGACCAGGAACGCCAGCTCCAGGGACTGCACCCGGTTCAGCCGGGGGTCGCACACCGACTCGTAGCGGTGCCCGAGGTCGCCCTCGAGCAACGCCTCGCCGCCGCCCACGCACTCGGTGACGTCGTCCCCGGTGAGCTCGACGTGCACGCCACCGGGCCAGGTGCCGAGCGCGCGGTGCACGTCGAAGAAGCCCTGCACCTCGTGGATCACGTCCTCGAAGGCGCGCGTCTTGTAGCCCGACGACGCCTCGAACGTGTTGCCGTGCATCGGGTCGCAGACCCAGGCGACCGAGACCCCGGCCGCGGTGACCTTCTCCACCAGCGTCGGCAGCAGGTCGCGGATCTTGGCGGCCCCCATCCGGGTGATGAAGGTGAGCCGGCCCGGCTCGTTGTCGGGGTTCAGCCGCGCGGCCAGCGAGATCGCGTCGTCGGGCGACGTGGTGGGGCCGAGCTTGACGCCGATCGGGTTGCGGATGTGCGAGAGCAGCTCGACGTGCGCACCGTCGAGCTGTCGGGTCCGCTCGCCGATCCAGACGAAGTGGCTCGAGACGTCGTACGGCTCCAGGGTCCGGGAGTCGATGCGGGTGAGGGCGTGCTCGTACTCGAGGATCAGCGCCTCGTGGCTGGAGTGGAAGTCGACGCGGTGGAACTCGTCGGGGTCCGCGCCGATCGCCTGCATGAAGGTCAGCGCACGGTCGATCTCGGCGGCCAGCTGCTCGTAGCGGCGGCCCACCGGGGAGGACCGGACGAAGTCGGTGTTCCAGGTGTGCACCTGGCGCAGGTCCGCGTAGCCGCCGGTGACGAAGGCGCGCACCAGGTTCAGCGTCGAGGCCGAGGAGTGGTAGACCTCCACGAGGCGCTGTGGGTCGGGGACCCGCGCCTGCTCGGTGAACTCGTAGCCGTTGACCGCGTCGCCCCGGTACGCCGGGAGCGTGACGCCGTTGCGGCTCTCGGTGTCCGAGGAGCGGGGCTTGGCGTACTGCCCCGCCAGCCGCCCGAGCTTCACCACCGGGACCGAGGCGGCGTAGGTGAGCACGACGGCCATCTGCAGGATCACGCGCAGCTTGTTGCGCACGTTGTCGGCGGTGACGCCGTCGAACGTCTCGGCACAGTCGCCGCCCTGCAGCAGGAACGCCTCGCCGCGGGCCACCGCGGCCAGCTTGGCCTTGAGCTCGTCGCACTCACCGGCGAACACCAGCGGCGGGACCCCGCGCAGCCTGGCGACCGCCGCGTCGAGCGCGGCCCGGTCCGGCCACGACGGCTGCTGCGCGGCGCCGCGGGCGTACAGGCTCTCGAGGTCAGGGATCGTCACTGCTCAAGGGTACGACGGGCCCCCCGACGGGCGGTCCGGCCGGCTCAGGGGTGGACGAGCGGCATCATGACGATCTCGAACGCCTGGAACGCGACCAGGAACACGACCACCGGCAGGGCGAGGTGCCCGAGGGCGGCGACCAGGCGGTGCAGGCTCGGACCCATACCTCAGGCCTACTCCCCCACCGCGGCGTCTGGCCAGGGCTGCGGCGGCTCCCTTCCGGCACTCTGCTCACCGGCAGCCCACGAGCCTCCTGTCGTCCCAGCCGTCGGGGATCCGGAGCCGGCCGACCCGTCCCGCCGGGCTCACGGTCGGCGGTGCAGCAGCAGCGGAAGCACCCGGGCCGCACCCGCCCGGCGCAGCGCCGCGGCCCCGACCGTGACCGGCCACAGGGTCGAGGTGGCGTCCACGACCAGCAGCACCGTCCGGCCCGACACGTCCGCGGCGACCCGGCCGGCGTCGAGGGCGTCGCGCCAGAGCGCCGCCTCCTCCGCGGACCCGAGGTCGCGCAGGCCGTCGGGAGGACGTGGCACCGCCATCCGCGCCCGCCCGAGCCGCCCGACCTCCGCGAGGTGGTCGGCGACGGACCCCGCCAGGATCGCGAAGCCGGCGGCCGGCAGGTCCACCACCACCTCCGGGCGGGCCGGCCAGCTGGCCCGCCAGGTGGCCAGCAGCCGCACGCAGGCGTCGGTGACCTCGGCCGGCGCGGGCGCGTCCCGGGCGAACATCGCCGCGACCGCCTCGCGCCACTCCGGCGCGTCGGCGTAGACGAGGGCGCGGCCGGCCTCCGCGGCCTCCTCCGGAGGGATCCGACCACGTCGCCCGAACGCGCCGCCCGGCCACATCTTGCGCGGCTCGACGACCTGGACCTGCCCGCGCAGCAGCGTGGTGACCGCCGCCACGGTCTCGGGCTCCGGAGCCCCGGCGAGCGCCTCGGGGAGCCGACCGCGGCAGACCGAGCACCGTCCGCACGGCTCCGCGGTGGGGTCGTCGAGAGACTCCTGGAGCAGCTGCATCAGGCACCGGGCACCGGCGGCGTAGTCGCGCATGATGCCGGCCTCGCGGCGGCGTCCCGCCACGACACCGTCGTAGTGCGCCGCGTCGTAGCGCCACGTCGCCCCGGTCGCCCGCCAGCCGCCCTCGACCCGCTCGACGACCCCGTCGACGGCGAGCTGCTTGAGCATCAGCTCGACCCGGCCGCGGCGCACCCCGGAGGAGGCCTCGACCTGCACGGCGCTCGCCGGGTCGCCGTCGGGCCCCGGCAGCACGCCGAGCACCCGCTCCACCTGCTCGGGCACCGGGATGGTCGCCGTGGCGAAGTAGTCCCACACCCCGGCGTCGGCGTCGGACGGGAGCAGCACTGCGTGGGCGTGGTCGATGGCCCGGCCGGCGCGCCCGACCTGCTGGTAGTAGGCCACCGGCGACGGAGGCCCGCCGACGTGGACGACGAAGCCGAGGTCGGGCTTGTCGTAGCCCATCCCGAGCGCCGACGTCGCGACGAGCGCCTTCAGCCGGTTGTCCCGCAGCGCGTCCTCGAGCTCGTGGCGCACGGACCCCTCGAGCTGGCCGGTGTAGGCGGCGACGGGGACCTGGTCACCGTGGACCGCCCGGACGGCGGCGGTGAGCCGCTCCGCGTCCGCGACGGTCAACGCGTAGACGATGCCCGAGCCGGGCAGCCGGGGCAGGTGGTCGACGACCCAGGCGTAGCGCTCGAGAGGACTGAGCCGGGGCACCACGGACAGCTCCAGCGACGCGCGCGCCAGCTGGCCGCGCAGCACCAGGGTCGCCTCACCGAGCTGGGCCGCGACGTCGTCGGTGACCCGGGCGTTGGCGGTCGCCGTCGTGGCGAGCACCGGGGTGTCCGGGTTGAGCCGCTGCAGCACGTCGGAGACCCGCCGGTAGTCGGGCCGGAAGTCGTGGCCCCAGTCGGACACGGCGTGCGCCTCGTCGATCACCAGAAGGCCGAGCCGGCCGGACAGCCCGTCGAGCACCCGCCGGCCGAACCCCGGGTTGGCGAGCCGCTCCGGAGAGACCAGCAGCACGTCGAGCTCGCCGGCCCGCAGCGCCGCCTCGACCGACGACCAGTCGTCGATGTTCGAGGAGTTGACCGTGGCCGCCCGGAGGCCGGCGCGCGCGGCCGCCGCCACCTGGTCGCGCATCAGCGACAGCAGCGGGGAGACGACCAGGGTGGGGCCGGCGCCCTCGCCCCGCCGGATCGCGGTGGCGACCCAGTAGACCGCCGACTTGCCCCAGCCGGTCGCCTGGACGACGAGCACCCGCGCGGCGGGCTCGCAGAGCGCCGCCACCGCCGTGGCCTGGTCCTCACGCAGCCGGGCGTCGCCGCCGGCCATGGCCGTGATCACCGTGGCGGCGACATCGGCGCGGGAACCGTCGAGGGTGGTGGTCACCGGACTCATGGCCACCACCGTAGGCGGCGGCACGGACATCCCCAGCGCCGCGTCCACAGCCGTGGCCGGCACGTCCCGGGAGCCGCGCAGCAGCCGCTCGGAGGACCGTGCGGCGTCAGCCGAAGAAGATCTCCGCCTCGGCGTACTCCTCGGGCGAGACCAGCTTGAGCTCGCCGGTGCCCTCGATCAGCGGCACCCGGACGATGTCCGCGCCCCGCAGCGCGACCATCGTGCCGAAGTCCTTGTCGTGCACGGCGGTGACGGCCTGGAGACCGAACCGCGTGGCCAGCCAGCGGTCGAAGGCGGTGGGCGTGCCGCCCCGCTGGACGTGCCCGAGGACGACCGCGCGGGCCTCCTTGCCGGTGCGCTGCTCGATCTCGCCCGCCACCCGGTCGCCGATGCCGCCGAGCCGGACGTGGCCGAAGGAGTCGACCTCCCCGCTCTGCAGGGTCATGTCGCCGCCCTCGGCGGGCACCGCGCCCTCGGAGACCACGACGATCGGCGAGTAGCTCGCCCGGAACCGGGACTCGACGAGATCGCAGACCCGGTTGATGTCGAAGGGCTGCTCGGGGATCAGCACGATGTTCGCGCCCCCGGCGATGCCGGCGTGCAGCGCGATCCAGCCGGCGTGCCGGCCCATCACCTCCACCACCAGCACCCGCTGGTGCGACTCCGCCGTCGTGTGCAGCCGGTCGATCGACTCGGTGGCGATGTTCACGGCGGTGTCGAACCCGAACGTGAAGTCCGTGCCGGACAGGTCGTTGTCGATGGTCTTCGGCACGCCCACGACGTTCACGCCGAGATCGGCGAGCTTGGTCGCCACGCCGAGCGTGTCCTCTCCGCCGATCGCCACCAGCGCGTCGACGCCGGCCGCGGAGAGGTTCTGCTTGATCCGCTCGACGCCGCCCTCGATCTTGAACGGGTTGGTGCGCGAGGACTTCAAGATGGTGCCGCCGCGCGGCAGGATCCCGCGGACCTGCTCGACGCCGAGCGGGGTGGTGATGCCTTCGAGGGGACCGCGCCAGCCTTGGAGGAAGCCGATGAACTCGAAGCCGTACTCCTTGACGCCCTTGCGGACCACGGCCCGGATCACGGCGTTCAGCCCCGGGCAGTCGCCACCGCCGGTCAGCACTCCGACACGCATGTGCGCACTCCTGTCTGTGGAAGTCTTGTGAGGTCTGTTCGTCCCGTCCCGGTCCCGACCCTAGCGAGGACGGCCGGGAGGCGCACCGGATGGCCTTGGATCGTTCCACAGCGTGGTCGGCACCCGTCGCGTGGCTAGGGTTCGGTCATGACGTTCTCCATCGCCGCCCGGTCCGCCGACGGCCAGTCGTGGGGTGTCGCGGTCGCCTCGAAGTTCCTCGCCGTCGGCTCGGTCGTACCGGCCGCGGTCGCCGGGATCGGAGCCGTGGCCACGCAGGCGGACGCCAACGTGGCCTACAAGGGGCTGGCGCTCGCGCACCTCGACGACGGCGCCACCGCTGACGTGTGCCTGCAACGGCTCCTGGAGGAGGACCCGGACCGCGACGCGCGCCAGGTCGGGATCGTCGACAGCGACGGCAACGCCGCCTCGCACACCGGTCCGGACTGCTACGACTGGGCCGGCGGCGTCACCGGTCCGGGCGTCGCGGTCCAGGGCAACATCCTGGCCGGCCCGCAGGTCGTCGAGGCGATGCGGGCGGCCTGGGACGACTCGGCCGAGGAGCCGGAGCTCTCCCGGCGGCTGCTCGCCGCCCTGCAGGCCGGCGACGCGGCGGGCGGCGACCGCCGGGGGCGCCAGTCCGCGGCGCTCCTCGTGGTGCGCGACGGCGCGGGGTACGCCGGCGGCGACGACGTCGCGGTCGACCTGCGCGTCGACGACCACGCGCACCCGTTGGAGGAGCTCACCCGGCTGCTCGACCTGAACGACCTCTACCTGACCGCCTCGACCGAGGACGAGCGCACGCCGGTGGACGACGTGCTGCGGGTCGAGCTCGACGACCGGGCCCGGCTGCTGGGCCACCCCGACTTCCACGCCTGGGTGGGCGCGGAGAACTACGAGATGCGTGTCGGTGCGGACTGGGTGGACGAGAAGGTGCTGGGCATCCTGCGCGAGGCGACCCGAGACCTCGAGTGAGTGCGCGGCCGCCGCGCCGACGTGGGAAACGCCTCCGGCGAGCTCGCGACCCGACTACGGTGTGCCCCGTGTCGCTCCGCTGGAGGCTGGGAGTCCTGGTCGCCGCCCTCGCGGTGCTCCTGGTGGCGACGTCGCTGTCCGTCGTGCGCAGCCTCGACGGCTTCGACGCCGAGCGGCGCCTGGTGCAGCAGCAGCTGCAGCCCGGATCGGCGCAGGTCCGCGACCTGCTGGCGACCGTGGTGGACCAGGAGACCGGCGAGCGGGGCTTCGTGATCACCGGAGACCCCGAGTTCCTCGTGCCGTACGCGGCCGGCCACCGCAGGTTCCTGGCGCTGGCCCGCGAGCTCGAGCCGACCTTCGCCGACGACCCGGACGTGCTCCGGCACCTCCACGACGTGCGGCGGGCCATGGCGACCTGGCGGGACGTCGCCGCCCGGCCGGAGATCGCGGCGCGGCGCAGCGGTGACGCCGCGCGGGCCCGCCATCTGGTCGGCTCGGGCGCGGGCAAGGACGCCTTCGACGCGCTGCGCTTCCACATCGACGAGCTCCAGCACCTCCTGGACCGCAGGCTGGTGATGGCGCAGGACCGGGCGAGCGACGCGTTCGGCTCGCTGCGCAACACCATCCTGCTCAGCCGCCTGCTGCTGGTCGCCCTCGTGGTGGCCTTCGCCCTGACGCTTCGGCGCTGGGTGCTGCTCCCGGTGGAACGGCTGCGGGCCAGCATGCGCGTGGTCGCCTCCGGCCGGCTCGACCACCGCGTCGGCGCGACCGGACCGCCGGAGGTCGCCGCGATCGGGCAGGACGCCGAGGCGATGCGCCGGCGCATCGTGGCCGAGCTGGACGCCGCCCGTTCGGCCACCGAGGCGCTGGACCAGCACAGCCCGGTGGTCGCCGGACTCCGCCGGGAGCTGGCCGCCCCGTCGACGGACCGGTTGGCCGGGGTCGTCGTGCACGGCGCCCTCCACCCGGCCGAAGGGGTGCTGGCGGGCGACTGGTGGGCGGCGGTGCCACGCCCCGGGGGCCGCACGGCACTGGCGATCGCGGACGTGGCCGGACACGGTGCCGAGGCCGGGCTGGTGGCTGTCCGCTTCAAGCAGCGGCTGACCGTCCTGCTGCGCACCGACCTCGACCTGCCGGACGTGTTCACCCGGGCCGCGGAGAGGCTCGACGAGGACCCGGAGCGGTTGCTGTCCTGCCTGCTGGTCGAGGTGGACCCGGCCCTGGGACGACTGCGCTGGGTCAACGCCGGGCACCCGGCCGCGCTCGTCGCCCGTCAGGACGCTGCCGGCCTGGTCGGCCGCGAGCTCACCCAGACCGGGCCGCTGATCGGGACCATGGCGCAGCAGTGGGCGGTCGGCGAGACGACGCTGCTGCCCGACGAGCTGTTCGTGGCGGTCACGGACGGGGTCGTCGAGGCGCGCCGCTCCACCGAGGAGTTCGGCGCGAGCGGGGTGCTCGAGACGCTGCGCCGGGCCCCCGTCCTGGAGCCGGAGACCGCCGTGGACGAGATCGTCGAGGCGGTCCGGGCCTTCGCCGACGACTGGCGCCGCGACGACGTGACCTGTGTGGCGCTCAGGCTCGCCGGCTGAGCCGCTCCACGGCGGCCCGCGCGCTCTGCTCGGCCGACGCCGCCGCGCGGGCCCGTCGCTCGGCCTTGTCCCGTCGCGCCTCCGCGTCCTCGAGCGCGTCGCCGGCCTGCTCCAGGGCGTTCTCGAGCTCGGCGAGCCGGCGGCGTACCTCCTCCAGACGCGACTGCGCCTTCAGCACCGTGGCCTGCCGGCGGCCCACCCGCGCGGCCGCCTTGTCGCGACGTACGGCGGCTGTGGCCGACTCCTCCTCGGCCCGCGCGAGCTCCGCACGCGCCGCGTCGAGGCGAGCGCCGGTGTCCGGTACGGCGCGGAGCCCGGACTGCCCGGCAGGGGCGGCGGAGCCGGGGTGCACGACGTCGGCGGCGGAACCGCCCGAGTCCTGCATCGCCGGCGCGGCGGCGTCCAGCGGCTCGGCGAGCAGCCCGGCGCGCACCGCCGCCTCGCCCTGCGCGGAGACCATCGCGGCGTGCAGGGTCTCCTCGACCTGACGGGTCACCTGGTCGCTGACCGGCCGGCCCAGCTCGGCGGAGAGGGCACGCCCGTCCCGGGCGAGCGCCGCGGTCAGCCGACGGCGCTGCCTCCCCAGGTCGCGCAGCGCCGCCGCGTCCAGGTCGGCCTGCGCCGCGCGGAGCGCGCGCCCCACCTCGAGCATCCGGTCGATGTCGTCCGGGCGCCGGCGCACCAGCTGGTTGACCACCCAGGCGGCGACGGCCGGCTTGCGGAGCCCCCCGACGCGGCGCGCCAGCTCGCGGTCACCCGCCGCCCGGGCGTCGCGCACCGCGCGGGTGCGCGCGGCCACGAACTCCTCGGGCGGCAGAGCGTAGAGCTGCGCGGCCACGGGCAGAAGCGGGTCGTCGGCCACTCCCGCAGCATAGAAGGACCGCGGCGACGCTCGGCTCAGCTCTCGTCGAGCCCCTGCTCGATGGCGTAGCGCACGAGCTGCACCCGGTTGTGCAGCTGGAGCTTGCGCAGCGTGTTCTGCACGTGGTTCTGCACGGTGCGGTGCGACAGGAACAGCCGATCGGCGATCTGCCGCGACGACAGACCAGTGGCTACCAGCCGCAGCACCTCCGTCTCGCGGTCCGTCAGCCGCGGCGTGTCCGGCTCACCGGCAGCGGCGGGCGCCTGGGAGAGCCGCCTGAACTCGCCGAGCACCAGGCCCGCCAGACCCGGGGTGAACACCGTGTCGCCGTCGGCCACCCGGCGGACCGCGTCGAGGAGCTGCTCGCGCGAGGCGGACTTCACCAGGTAGCCGGTCGCCCCGGCCCGGACCGCCTCGAGCACGTCGGCCTGCTCCCCGGAGGCCGACAGCACGAGCACCCGCACGGTGGGGTCCTCGCGGACCAGCCGTGCGGTCACCTCGACCCCGTCGGGCTCGGGGATCTGCAGGTCCAGCACCACCACCCGCGGCCGGGTGGCCAGCGCCCGGGCGAGCGCCGACGTCCCGTCCGCAGCCGTGGCGACCACGTCCATGCCGGCCTCGACCAGGTCGCGCGCCACGCCGTCACGCCACATCGGGTGGTCGTCGACCACCATGACCTTCAGCGGGGCTGCCAGCGGGTCGTCGGACATCTCGCCCTCTCGTCGTACCGGACGCTCGGCAGGCTACTGGTCCCCGGTCGGCCGGACGTACCGTCCGCGCCGGTGCACCAGCGGCGCCTCGTCGTCACCGAGCACGACGTGCTCCACGACGGTGTCCACGAGCAGCGACCAGCCGACCTCGCGCGGCTCCTCGGCCAGGCGCACGCCGGCCCACGTCGAGACCGTGTCGAGGACCGGACCCCACGCCGACTGCGTCCAGGTGCCGCCGGCGAACGGACCGCCGGGGGACGGCGCGAGCCCCGCGAAGACCTCCGCGAGGTCGCGGTGCGGCCACTGCAGGAGGGCGACGACCGCACGTCCGGTCGCCTGCACGAGGGACGCGAGGTCGGAGTCGGGGTCGAGCACGGCGAGCACGTGCCCCGGGTCGCCGTGCGCGACCGTCACCGAGGAGACCGTCAGGCCGGCCCGCCGCTCCGGCGTGCCGGCGGTCCAGAGCGTGACGGTCCCGCCGACGCGTCCACGCAGCCGTCGGACCGGGTCTCGGTCCGGCTCGGGCTCGAGGAACGGGTGCTCGGCGTGGATGGTCACTCCGCGAGGGTATCCGCGCCGCCGCCCCGCCCCTTCCGGGTCGCGAACACCCGGCCGGGCCATCGCGGCACCGCCCGAAGGAACCATTCAGCTCCCCAGCCGCGTGCATGAGAGTGGACGGGTGCGACAAACAGGGGCAGCAACCCCGATTCGACCATCTGCCGACGATGACGACTCCTTCCTGCTCGACCTGTTCCTCGCGGTGCGCCGGGACGACCTGGCGGGGCTGCCCGACGAGCACGTGGAGCCGTTGCTGCGCATGCAGGCCGCGGCGCAGCAGCGTCAGCTGTCGCTGAGCCACCCGGGACACCAGCGGTACGTCGTGCTCGACGCCGACGCTCCGGTCGGTGCGCTGGTCCTTGCCCGCGAGGCCGACCGGATGTGCGTGCTCGACCTCGCCGTCCACCCGCGGGCCCAGGGCCGCGGACTCGGCCGGCGGGTGCTGCAGACCGTGCTCGCCGAGGCGGCCGAGGCGGGCGTCCCGGTCCGGCTGCACGTCCGCGCGGACAACCACCGTGCCACCGGCCTGTACACCTCCCTGGGGTTCACGGTGGTGGCGGAGTCCGAGCTCGACCTCGCGATGGAGTGGACGCCCGCGCCCTCGTCGCCGGACGCGGCCGGCTCGCGCACCGCCGCCCCTCTGCGCACCCCGGTAGGGCGCCGTTGCTTCGTCGTCGGCAGCGCGCTCGCCGCGGCGGCGGCCGGTGGGCTGGCCCCGTCCTCGCCGGCGGAGGCGACCGGCATCCCGCGGGTGAGCGGCCACTGGACGCGCTCGCTGCTCGCGCCGCGGGTCGGTCAGACCTTCCGCGCGTACGCCGGCAGCAGGCGGTTGCGGCTCACCTCCGTCCGCGACCTGCCGCACGTCCCGCCCGGGATGTCCGCACGCCTGCTCGCCGCCTTCCGGGAGGAGAGCTTCGTCGCCCGCTTCACGTTGGTCTCCGGACCGCCGCTGCCGCCCGACGAGGGCGTGGTGAGCCACCGCGCGCTCGGCCGCACCCGGATGTTCCTCGCGCCGCGAGGCGGCAGCTCGCCCGCGCGGCACTACGAGGCTGTCTACAACAGGAGGGTGATCAGATGAGCGATCCGTACGTCGGCGAGATCCGCCTGTTCGGTGGGAGCTTCGCCCCTGCCGGCTGGGCGTTCTGCGACGGCAGCCTGGTCTCCATCGCCGAGAACGAGGTGCTGTTCAACCTCGTCGGCACGACGTACGGCGGGGACGGCCAGGAGACGTTCGCGCTCCCGGACCTGCGCGGCAGGGTGCCGTTGCACCAGGGCACCGGTCCGGGGCTGAGCCCGCGCGTCGTCGGGGAGACGGGCGGTGCGGAGTCGGTCACCCTGACCCCGAGCCAGCTGCCGGCGCACACCCATCTGCTGATGGCCAGCCAGGCCGTCGGGACCTCTCCCAGCCCCGCGAACGCCGTGCCGGCCTCGACGGTGAGCGGCCTGTCGTACACCGCCGGAGCGGCGAGCCTCCCGATGAGGGCCGGGGCGCTCAGCCCTGTCGGCGGCAGCCAGCCGCACGACAACGTGATGCCGACCGTCACGGTGACCTTCATCATCTCGCTCTTCGGCATCTACCCGAGCCCGGCGTGAGGACCCGCCATGAGTGACCCGTTCGTCGGAGAGATCCGGGCGGTCGGCTTCAACTTCGCCCCCACCGGCTGGGCGCTGTGCAACGGACAGCTGCTCCCGATCAGCCAGAACACCGCGCTGTTCTCGCTGCTCGGCACGTACTACGGCGGAGACGGCCGGTCCACGTTCGCACTGCCCGACCTGACGGGGTCGGCCCTCATGCACCACGGTCAGGGTCCGGGCCTGACCGAGAGGTTCCTCGGCGAGGTCGCCGGGGAACCGACGGTCACGCTGGTCACCCCGGAGGTCCCCGGCCACAGCCACGCCCTGATGGCCTCTCCCGACGACGCCGACAGCACCAGCCCGGTCGGAGCGGTGCCCGGCTTCGCCACCTCCAGCGTCTACCGCAGCGACACCGACACCACGCTGGCGACGCAGGCGGTCCAGGTCGTCGGGCAGAGCCAGCCGCACACCAACCTGCAGCCCTTCCTCGCGGTGAGCTACATCATCGCGCTCCAGGGCGTCTTCCCGCCGCGCAGCTGACAGGAGCACCATGAGCGAGCCGTTCCTCGGAGAGATCCGCACCACGTCCTTCAGCTTCGCCCCCAGGGGGTGGGCGCTGTGCAACGGTCAGCTGCTGCCGATCAACAGCAACCAGGCCCTGTTCTCCCTCCTCGGCACGATGTACGGCGGCGACGGACGGGTCACCTTCGCCCTGCCCGACCTGCGCGGCCGCACGCCCGTGCACGCGAATGCGGGCTTGCCACAGGGCACGGTGGGAGGCGAGGAGGGCCACGCGCTGTCGCAGGCGGAGATCCCCGCGCACACCCACCAGGCGCAGGCGTCCAGCCAGCGCGCCTCGCTGGACGACCCGACGGACGCCGTGCTGGCGGCGACCACGACCAACGGCTACGCCGGCTCGCCCAACGGTGCGATGCACCCGTCGGCGATCACGACCGCTGGGAGCAGCCAGCCGCACCAGAACATGCAGCCCTACCTGGTGCTCAACCACATCATCGCCCTGCAGGGCATCTTCCCCTCCCGCAACTGACCCGCAGCAGCCACCGCACCCGCGCTCGCGGACCCCTCGCCGGAAGGCACCCCGATGCTCCCTCGCCACGCCCGCCGTCCTCGCCCGACCGCGGCCCGCCCGGTCCGGTGCTCCGCCGTGCGCGCCACGGCGGTCACGGGCTGCCTCGCCGCCGTCACCGCCGGGCTGGCCCTGCTGCCCGTCCAGGCGCAGGCCGTCCCGGACCCGGCCCAGGTCGCCCAGGTCGGGCCCAACGACGTCCGGATCAGCCAGCAGCCGGTCCCCGGCGGCATCGAGAACACCGCCGTGGCCTACGACCCCGGGCACGCCCGGTACCTCGTGGTCTGGCAGGGGCTGAGCATGGACGACGGCGCAGGCAACGCCAAGGCGGTGATCTACGGACAGCTCGTCGACGCCCGCACCGGGAACGAGATCGGCGGCAACGACCTCACGGTGGCCCAGCTCGGCGCCTCGAACGACGCGAACACCGACGCGCTCAACCCGGCCGTGGTCTGGAACCCGACCCGCCGGGAGTTCGTGGTCGCCTTCGAAGGAGCCACGGACACCGATCCGGGAACGTTGACCCAGGACACCAACGAGGTCTACGCGCAGCGGGTCGACGACAGCGGTGCCCTCGTCGGCGGCCAGGTCCGGCTCAGCGACATGGCCGGGTCCCCCGCCAGCACCAGCTACGACGCCACCGAGCCGCCGGACATCGCCTACGACGCCACCGACGACGAGTACCTCGTGGTGTGGCGCGGTGACGCCAACGGCATCACCGCCAACAACGAGAACGAGGTCTTCGCGCGACGGGTCGGCTACGCCGGGGGTTCCCTGACCGCTCTGGGCGGCGCGATGCTCCAGCTCAGCGACGTGGGTGGTGCCAACCTGACCAACGGCCAGTTCGACGCCCGTGAGCCCGCGGTGGCCTGGAACAGCGTCGAGGACCAGTACCTGGTGAGCTGGCAGGCCGACGACAGCTCCGACGGCGGCGTCGACAACGCCTTCCGCATCTGGGGCCAGCGGGTCTCCGCGGCGGGCGCCGAGATCGGCACCAACGACTTCCTGGTCAGCACCGTGGGTGCGCCCACGGACACCGAGACCGAGACGTTCAGCCCGGAGGTCGCCTACAACCCCGACCGCGACGAGTACCTGGTGGTGTGGGAGGGCGACGGCGCCAACGGTACGGCGGGCAGCGCGAACGACTTCGAGATCTGGGGTCAGCGCCTCGCCGGCCCGGACGCGTCCGCCGTGGGCGGCAACAGCCGGCTGTCCCAGATGGGGACCACCGGCTCGTCGGCGTACACCGCACAGCACGCCGCGGTGGCCTACGACACCGACAACGCCGAGTACCTGGTGACCTGGACCGGCGACGACAACACCGGCGGGCTCGTCGACGACGAGCAGGAGACGTTCGCCGAGCGGCTGTCCGGCACGCTGGGCACCGTCGCGGCCCAGACCCCGATCAGCGACATGGGCCCGGCCGGTGTGGCGCACGTGGCTCCCACGGCCTCGGCGGTCGCCTACAGCGAGCGCTCGGTCGACGACTACCTGGTGGTCTGGGCCGGGGAGAACCCCGGCGTCACCGCGGCGGGCGAGAGCGAGGTGTGGGGACAGCTGGTCGCACCCGCAGCCGACCTCCGACTCACCACGAGCGTCTCCTCGACGGCACCGGCCGCCGGCGACCAGGTCACCTACACGCTGTCCTACCTCAACGCCGGCCCCGACGAGGCCCTCGACACGGCGGTGACCGACGTGCTGCCCGCGGCGCTCACCGACCTGTCGTGGAGCAGCACGGGGCCGACCCCCACGGCTCGGACCGGCACGCCGTACGTCTGGGACCTGCCGAGGCTGGCAAGCGGCCAGAGCGGCACCATCACGGTGACCGGCACCGTGGCCGCGAACGCCTCCGAGGGCACGGTCGTGTCGAACACGGCCTCGATCGCCTCGGGCACGATGGTCGCCGACGCGACCGGCGACAACAGCGGCACCACGACGCTCACCGTGGACAACCCGCCCACGATCCGGTCGATCACCCGGGCCGGGAGCAGCCCGAGCAACGCCTCGTCGGTCTCGTTCCTGGTGACCTTCGACCAGTCGGTGTCCGGTGTGACGCTCAGCGACTTCGCGGTGCGCACCAGCGGGCTCGTCGGCGCGACGTCGACCGGCATCAGCGGGACCGGCGCGACCCGTACCGTCACCGTCGCCACCGGTTCCGGCGACGGGACGCTCCGGCTCGACCTGGTCAGCGGCGTCGGCATCGTCGACACCGGCATCGCCGGAGGGAAGGCCCTGGTGGCGTCGCTGCCGTTCACCGGCGCGAGCTACGCCGTCGACAGGACCGCGCCGACCGTCGCGCTGTCGTCAGCGGCTCCGGACCCGACGAGCTCCGCGCCCATCCCGGTGACCATCACCTTCAGCGAGGACGTCACCGGCCTCGCCGTCGGCGACATCGTCGTGACCGGGGGCACGGCGGAGAACCTGGCCGGCAGCGGTACGACGTACACCGCCGACCTGGTGCCCTACGGCCAGGGAGCCGTCACCGCATCGGTCGCGGCCGGCGCGGCGACGGACGCCGCGGGCAACGCGAGCACGGCGTCCGAGGAGCTGAGCGTGCGCTACGACAGCGTGCGGCCCACCGCGACGCTGTCCTCGTCCGCGCCGGACCCGACCCGGCACTCGCCGATCCCGTTCGCCGTCACGTTCGGCGAGGACGTCACCGGGTTGACCGCCGGCGACATCACCGCGACCAACGGCACGGTCGGCGACGTCCAGGGCTCGGCGGACAGCTACACCTTCGAGGTGACGCCCGCGGGTCAAGGGACGGTCACGGTCCGGGTGGCGGGCGACGCCGCCCACGACGCGGCCGGCAACGGCAGCGAGGCGTCCGCCCAGGTCACCCGGATCTTCGACGGCGCCGCGCCGACGCTGACGCTGGGCTCCACCGCCGGCGACCCGACGAACGCGGAGCCGGTCCCGGTGACGGCGCAGTTCGACGAGCCGGTCACCGGGTTCACCGCCGACGACCTCACGGTCGCCGGTGCGACGGTGGCCGGCTTCACCCGGGTGGACGGCGACACGTACACGTTCGACCTCGACAACCCGGCCGAGGGCCTCGTCACCGTGGACGTCGCCGCCGGAGCCGCCCAGGACGCCGCCGGCAACGACAGCGTCGCCGCCCTCGAGCTCACCCGCACGTTCGACAGCGTGCGGCCGTCCGCCACGCTGACCAGCACGGCGGCCGAGCCGTCGAACTCCGCACCGCTCCCCGTGCACATCGAGCTCAGCGAGCCCGTGACCGGGCTGACCGCGGACGACCTCGTCGTCGTGAACGGCACGGTCGGGACCCTGACCGGCAGCGGCTCGTCCTACGACGTCACGGTGCAGCCCACGCCGGGCCTGCAGGGTGTCGTGACGGTCACCCTGCCGGCGGACTCCGCCAGCGACGCCGCGGGCAACGGCAACACCGCCGGCGACCTGGCCCGGACCCTCGACCTCGTGGCGCCCGGCGTCACGGTCGAGCAGGCGGCCGGGCAGCCCGATCCGGCCACGGTGCGGCCGATCCGGTTCACGGTCGGGTACTCCGAGCCGGTGACCGGTTTCACCGCGGGCGACGTCGCGGTCAGCGGCACCGCCGGAGCGACCACGGCGGCGCTCACCGGGAGCGGGGCCGACTACACCGTCGAGGTGAGCGGGATGACCGGCAGCGGCACGGTCCGGGTCGCGGTGCCGGCCGGCGCGGCCGTGGACGCGGCCGGGAACCCGAACACCGCCTCGACCAGCACCGACGACACCGTGACGTTCAACGGGAACACGGCCCCGACGATCGCTGTCGCGCCCGGTGGGCGCTGCGTGCAGCAGCCGCGCTCGGGGATGATGCGGTTCCGGGTCGCGGACGCCGAGCAGGACCGGCTCACGGTGCGGGCCAGGAGCAGCAACCTCGCGGTGGTCCCCGCCCGCGCGATCACGATCGACGGCTCCCGGGTGAGCGTCGCGCCGCTGGCCGCGGCCCGCACCCGCCGGGCCACCGTGACGCTCACGGTCAGCGACGGGAGGCTGTCGGCGAGCACCGCGATCCACGTGCTCGTCGGAACGCTGCGCTCGGGCGCCCTCGTCGGGACCGGCGGGTCGGACCTCGTCTTCGGGCGCAACGGCGACGACCTGCTCGACGGCCGTGGCGGCATCGACCTGCTCTGTGCCGGTCGCGGCCACGACGTCGTCAGGGGCGGTCCCGGCGCCGACGTGCTGTACGGCGGTGACCAGAGCGACGTGCTGCGCGGTGGCGCGGGCGACGACGTGCTGCACGGTGGTCGCGGAGACGACCGGCTGACCGGCAACGCGGGCGCCGACCTCTTCCTCGGTGGGCGGGGGCGTGACGTGCTCACCGACGTGCGGCCGGCGGAGGGGGACGTGGCGCGGCCCTGAGCCTGCTCGGCTCGAGACGGGCTGCGCGGACGCGTCAGCGCCGGGGGACGGCCAGCTCCCACTCGGTGCCGAGTCCGGGCGCCGTGAGGAGGGTCGCGGTCCCCCCGAGCTGCGCGAGGCGACCGCGGATCGACTCGCTGACCCCGAGACGCCCGTCGGTGCGCGCCTGCTCGAGACGTCCCTCGGCGATGCCGGGGCCGGCGTCCCGGACGGTGACGACCACGGAGCCGCCGAGGTCCTCGACGAGCACCCACGCGGGGGCGTCGGCCCCGACGTGGCGTGCGACGTTGTCGAGGCAGGCCCGCACCGCCGCGGCCAGCTCCCCGGCGACCGGGCCAGGGAGCGGCACTGGCGCGCCCGGGCCGGACACGGTGACCGTGGCGGACGCGAGCCCCGCGAGCGCGGCGGTCAGGTCGCCCGAGCCGGCCGGGTCGCTGCCCGGGACCGCACCGGCCGAGGAGCCGTCCGCGCCGTGGACCAGGGCCCGCAGCGCCACCTCCTGCTCGCCGGCCAGCCTGCCGAGCACCGCCGCGTCACCCCCGAGCTCGGTGCCCCGGCGCTGCACGAGGGCGAGCACCTGCAGGACGCCGTCGTGCACCGCGCGGGCCAGCCGGGCGCGCTCCTCGAGCGTCGCCGCCCGGCGCTCGGCACCGGCCCGGAGCTCGACCGCCTGGCGCAGCAGCGAGGCCGAGTAGCCGACGATCCCGGCCGCGAGCAGCAGCAGGAAGATGTTGCCCCACGTCGTCCCGGTCGGCGTGCTCCGCACCCAGAGGTCCGCGGTGGCCAGCGCGGCCGCGGCGACCAGGCCGGCCGGCCAGCCGCGCCAGACCGCCCACGCCAGCATCGCCGCCATCACCCAGAACGACGGGACGGTCGGCGCGTGCCGGTCCACGAGGTCCTGGCCCTCGACGTACGGCGTGCTGAGGATCGCCAGGACGGCGACCGCGAGATCGGCGACGAGCAGCGGCGGGCGGCGGCGCCGAGGTGCGTCGTACGCCCAGGTGACGACCGCCGTCCAGACGACCATCCCGCCGACCACGAGCCAGCCGGCGAGCGGGTTCGCGAACTCCTGCCAGCGGAGCGCGTTGAGCGCCACCGCGAACACCAGCACGACGACGCGCAGCACGGCCAGCGCGCGGAAGAGCGTGGTGTCGACCTGGTCGGCGTCCCTGGCCGCCGGGTCGGCGTCGACCATCGACCTCAGGAGGCCTTGAGCTCGCGGTCCGGCGGCTCGGGCTGCGCCGCGGCGGCCTCGCCCTTCTTCGCCGACTCCTTGTCCAGCGCCTTGGCCCGGCTGGCGTAGATGTCGACGTACTCCTGGCCGGACAGCCGCATGATCTCGTACATGATCTCGTCGGTCACCGAGCGCAGGATGTAGCGGTCGCTCTCCAGGCCCTCGTAGCGGGAGAAGTCCAGCGGCTTGCCGAAGCGCACGGTGGGCCGGGTGAAGGCGCCGAACTTCTTGCCGGGCGGCGCGACCACGTCCGTGCCGAGCACCGCCACCGGGATCACCGGGACGTGCATCTCCAGCGCGAGCCGGGCCACCCCGGTCTTGCCGCGGTAGAGCCGGCCGTCGTGCGAGCGGGTGCCCTCGGGGTAGATCCCGAACAGGTCCCCCTCGGACAGGATCCGCTTGGCCGCGCTGAGCGCACCCTCCGCGGCGTCGGCGCCGGAGCGGTCGATCGGCACCTGCCCGGCGCTGGAGAAGAACTTCTTCTGGAACCAGCCCTTGATGCCCGGCGTCGTGAAGTACTCCGCCTTGGCCACGAACGTGACGCGGCGCGGGAGCGTGAGCGGCATGAAGAGCCAGTCGGCGTAGGACAGGTGGTTGCTGGCCAGGATGGCGGCGCCCTCGTCGGGAACGTGCTCGGCGCCCTCGACCTGGGGCCGGAAGAACAGCTTGAGGAAGGGGCCGACGAAGATCCACTTGAGCAGCCAGTAGAACATCCGCTTCTCCCTCCGTCGGCGAAACCCTGGCCTGGGCCTGGGCCGCGTGCGACGATGCAGCCAGGCACCCGCCGGCTGTCCTGCGAATCCTCGCACACCCGTAGCATCCACAGGAGTACCCGTGGCCATCGCTTCGCACGCCGAGCCGTACCACGCCGAGGCCACGCCCTCGGAGACGGACGGCCAGCGGGTGGGCGTCCTGCTCGTCCACGGGTTCACCGGCTCGCCGAGGTCGATGCGGCCGTGGGGCGAGTACCTGGCCGACCAGGGCTTCGGCGTGGCGATCCCCCGGCTGCCCGGGCACGGCACCACCTGGCAGGAGCTGAGCCGCACGACGTGGGAGGACTGGTACGGCGAGGCCGACCGGGCCTTCGAGAAGCTGCGCGCCAACTGCGACCAGGTCGTCGTGGGCGGGCTGTCGATGGGCGGCGCGATCGACCTTCGGCTGGCCGAGGTGCGCGGCTCGGAGGTGGCCGGTCTGGTCCTGGTGAACCCCGGGCTGACCCACCCGAGCCCGCTCCAGCACGCCCGTCACGTCGTCAAGCACCTGGTCCCCTCGGTGGGCGCGATCAAGAACGACATCAAGAAGCCGGGCCAGGACGAGGGTGCCTACGACCGGACGCCGACACGCGCCGCGGCCTCGATGTTCGACGCCTGGAAGGTCGTCATCGCGGACCTTCCCAGGGTGACCCAGCCACTGCTGATGTTCCGTTCGTCGGTCGACCACGTGGTGCCGCCGTCCTCGGGCCGGCACGTCATGGGATCGGTCTCCTCGCGGGACCTGACCGAGCGGATTCTCGACAACAGCTACCACGTGGCTACGCTCGACAACGACGCACCGATGATCTTCTCCGAGTCGGCGCAGTTCGTGCGACGAGTGACAGGACCATGACCGAGGACCACAAGCACCCCGACGACGAGCCGGTCGGCCCCGACGCCGCCCGGAAGCTCGACGAGGACGCCGCCTGGCAGGCCATCGTCGAGCACTACGGCGAGCGGCCCGTCATCGAGCCCGACCAGGAGCCCACCGACGAGCCGGAGCCTGCGCAGTTCCCGGCGTTCGAGCGCCGGTGGGAGGAGCCGCTCGAGTCCGACGCCTCGTGGGCCGACGAGGGCCACTTCGTGCCGCCGGTGCCGCCACCGCTTCCCCAGGTCGACCCGCCTCGCCGGCTCGCGTGGGCGGGGCTGTTCGGCGCCCCGGTCGTGATGATCATCGGCTACGTGCTCGGTGTCACCTACCCCACCTGGCTGCTGGGGATCGTGGTCGCAGGCTTCTTCGGAGGCTTCGGCTACCTGGTGGCCACGATGCCGCGCGACCGGCCCGACGACTGGTCCGGCGACGACGGCGCCGTCGTGTAAGGATGCGCTGCAGATCCTCCCGCGGGACGTGAAGGAGCGCGCGTGCACACCAGCGAGACAGTCGAGATCACCGGCCATCTCATGGACACCGGCATCCTCTCGCGGGTGCTCGACGACATCCGTGAGTACGACGGCGACTACGTCATCGACCGGTTCGACGTGGGCCACGACGCGCACGACCTGTCCCACGCCGTGATCACCGTCTCCGCCGAGGACGACGACGCGCTCCAGCGACTGCTGATGCGGCTGCAGACCCGCGGCGTGAACCAGGTCCACCCGGGCGAGGCCGAGACCGAGACCGTCGAGGTCGACGGGGTGCTCCCGGACGGGTTCTACTCCACGACCAACCTGGAGACCCGGGTCCGGCTCTCCGGCGGTCGCTGGGTGACCGTCGAGAACCCGGAGATGGACTGCGGCCTGGTGGTCGACGACTCCGGCGGCACGGTCCGGGTGTACACGCTCCCGATGGCCGACGTGAAGCGCGGCATGAAGGTGGTCTGCGGCGCCTCCGGCATCAAGGTCACGGTCCCGCTCAACGAGAAGGTCGAGGGCGGCTTCGGCTTCATGGAGAGCGACGTCTCCAGCGAGAAGCCGCAGGCCGTCCTGGTGCGCCAGGTGGCCGAGGGCATGCGAGAGGCCAAGGCCGAGGGCAAGAAGGTGCTCTGGGTCGGCGGTCCCGGCGTGGTGCACACCGGCGCGGCCCCCGCGATGGTGGCGCTCGTGCACGCCGGCTTCGTCGACGTGCTGTTCGCCGGCAACGCCCTGGCGACCCACGACATCGAGGCGGCGCTGTACGGCACCTCGCTGGGCGTGGACCTGGTCCAGGGCCGGGGCGTCGAGCACGGCCACGAGCACCACATCCGGGCGCTCAACACGATCCGCAAGGCGGGCTCCATCAGGCACGCCGTGGACCAGGGGGTGCTCACCGGCGGGATCATGCATGCCCTGGTCACCCAGCAGAAGGAGTACGTCCTGGTCGGCTCGGTCCGCGACGACGGACCGCTGCCCGACGTGCACACCGACGTGATCGAGGGCCAGCGCGCGATGCGGGCCAAGCTGACCGACGTCGGCTTCTGCCTGATGGTCGCCACCATGCTGCACTCCGTGGCGACCGGGAACATCCTGCCGGCGTCCGTGCCGCTGGTGTGCGTCGACATCAACCCCGCCACGGTGACCAAGCTCGCCGACCGCGGCTCCTCCCAGGCCCGCGGCATCGTCACCGACGTCGGCCTGTTCATCGAGCAGCTCGCCGTCGAGCTGGTGCCGGGCTACCGCGACCTCCGCTGAGCCGACCGGCGCTCACACCACGACGGTGGCCGCGACCGGCCGGTGGTCGCTGGCCCGGGCGAGCAGCCGCTCCGGCACGCCGGGGTCGCCGTGCCCGGCGACGGACCCCCCGCGCACCAGCAGTGCGTCGATGCGGCGCTCGGGCGCGCGCGAGGGGAAGGTGAGCCAGTCGCCGCTCCCGTGGTCGGCGTACCCCTCCTGACGGAGCCGGCGCCAGCAGGCACCCTGCGGCCCCTCGTTGAGGTCGCCCGCGACCACGACCGGGCCGTCCAGCCGGTCGGCCACCGCGAGCACGCGCTCCACCTCGGCGCGCCTGCGCCGACCGTCGAGGCTCAGGTGGCAGCCGACCACGCCGACCGGCGCGCCGCCGACGACGAGCTGGGCCGAGACGATCCCGCGGCGCGGCTGGAAGTGCGGCTGCGGCAGCACCTCGGCGGCCGACCAGCGGACCGTCACCGCCCCGGACACGACCAGCATGTTGGAGCCGGCGTCGCGCCCGCCCCCGACGTACCGCAGTCCGCAGGCTCGCGCCAGCCTCCGGCAGCGGGACCGCCAGCCGAGCGGGGCCTTCGGCGACTCGTTGACGACCAGGACGTCCGGCGCGGCCCGACGGACCACGTCGGCAAGGACCGGCCCGCTACGCCCGCCCCGGAAGATGTTGTAGGTCATGAAGCGCAGCGGCGTCATGGCCGAGATCCTGCCACGCGAGGTCGGCGGCCCCGATGAAGCCGGCGTCGGTCCCGAGCTGGGCGCGGACCACCGGCGGCTCCGGGCGGAAGCCGCGCCCGGTCAGCTTGTGGGAGAGCGCCTCGCGGGCCGGGTCCAGGAGCAGCTCGTCGGCGTCGGACACCCCGCCGCCGATGACGATCAGCTCGGGGTCGAAGGCCGCGCAGAGCCCGGCCAGCCCGGTGCCGAGCCAGCGTCCCACCTCCGCGAAGATCTCGATCGCCAGCCGGTCCCCGGCGCGGGCCGCCTCGGTGACGACAGGGCCGGTGAGCTTGTCGGCGTCGTCGTCGACGAGCTCGCGCAGCTGGTTGGCCGCCGGTGACCGGGCCTCGACGAGCTCGCGGGCCTCGCGCACCAGCGCGTTGCCGCTGGAGTACTGCTCCCAGCAGCCCCGGTTGCCGCACTCGCAGCGCCGCCCCTCGGGGACCACCTGCATGTGGCCGAACTCCCCCGCCAGCCCGTTGCCGCCCCGGAACACCCGGCCGTCGAAGACCAGGGCACCGCCGATGCCCGTGCCGAGCGTGACGCAGACGATCTGCCGGTGGCCGCGGGCGGCACCGAACCGGACCTCGGCCCAGGCGGTGGTGTTGGCGTCGTTGTCCACGAGCACCGGGATGCCGAGCCGCTCCTCGAGGCGGTCCTTGAGCGGCTCGTTGCGCCAGGACAGGTGCGGGGCGAACAGCACCCGGGCCCCGGCCGCGTCCACGAAGCCGGCCGCGCCGATGCCGACGGCGGCGAGGTTCGAGGTCTCGCTCAGTGTGCCGATGGCCTCGACGATCGTGTCCTCGACGACCTCGGGCTTCTTGCTGCGGTGCGGGGTCTGCAGGCGGACCCGCTCGACCACCACCCCGGCGCCGTCGACCACCCCCGCGAGCACCTTGGTGCCGCCGATGTCGACGCCGACGGCAGAGTTCGCACCAGTGTCACCGGGCAACGGGCACCCCGCCGTCGCGTCGACCTGCGGCTGCCGCTCCGGCAGTGCTGACCCGGTCACCGACCGCCGCGCCCCACATCATCAACGCGGCGCCGAACACGGCGACCACTCCGAGCAGCACAGGCGTTGGCGCGGGCCAAGCTCCCGACGCGAAGCCGGGGCTCGCGGCGCGCTCCCGGGCCAGCACGCGGAGCGGGCCGGGCACCTGGATGAGGACGTTGAGCACCACGACACCTGTCAGGAGCAGGCGCCTGGGCCCCGCTCTGGCCACCAGACGGTCGAGAACGGACCCGGCGACTACGAGCAGGGCGAGGGTGAACGGCAGGCCGTACCTCCCCTGCCAGGCGACGTCGTGCAGCTGAGGGTACGACAGAGCGGTCAGCGCCAATGGCAACGTCAGGGCGACGAGGACGATGAGCTCCATGGCCACCCTCTCTCTCGCGTTCGCCATCCTGACCGCAGCGCCCACGACAGCGAGAAACAGCGCGAGCGCACAGGCATACACAACCACGGGCGCCAGCTGGTTTCGATAGGGGAACGCCGCCACGCTCTGCAGCAGCCACCCCAGGGTCGACTCCAGACCGTAGCCCAGAGCGTCCCAGCTGGTGTCGGACCGCGCGACGGTGGGTCCACCGGCGAGCGGTCGCACCGCAAGGATCCACCAGCCGCTGGCCAGACCCGCGACGATGACCGCGGCCACGCCGGAGAGCACGTCTCGGCGGCGGAGCAGACCGCGCAGCAGCCGGCCTCGGTCCTCGGCGAGGATCAGCCCCACCAGGACGATGAGGACGAACCACAGCGGACCGAGCGAGCGCAGCGTCACCAGCAGCACCGCGGCGATGGACGCACCGGTGACCACGGCGGCGGGCACGTGCTCACGGTGCCTGACGACCCCGATCACCGCCGCGGCAAGCGCCAGGCCGCTGATCAGCTCGAGACCGTTCGGTGCCGCCACCGCTGTGCTGTACATCACCACCGGCGGGCACGCGACCGCCAGCGCAACGAACGGCCAGCGAGAGCGGGCCCAGCTCCTGGTGAGCGTCAGCACGAGCGCGAACATCGCCGCGCACAGCGCGGCGGCAGCGACCCGCATCGCGTAGAGGGCCGCCGTGCCGTGGAAGGGCTTGGCAACCGTGCCGACCACGGCGTAGAACGCCGGGTTGTAGCGGCCGGCGCCGCTGCTGACCGTGACCAGGCTGGGACCGACCACCGCGACCGGGGAGCAGTCCTGGGACGTCGTGTAGGTCAGTCGCCGGCACTCGGCGTGGGCGGCAGACACGAGGTCCGCGGGCACCGTCACGAACGCCCCTCGCTCGGAGGCGCCGGCGAGCGGGAACCACTGGCCCCGCGCAACCGCGGCTGCGCGGTAGGCGTGGTCGAACTCGTCGGAAGCTCGGAACGGTGGCACCGCGAGCACCCAGACCACCTGAAGCAGCACGAAGCCCAGCATCAGGAGCAGCGGGAAGCCTGGGCGCCGATGCTCAGGTGTGGTGGAGGTGTCGAGCTCGTTCATCTGCTTCCCGACTCGTGTGCCACTGCCGGCGTCGCGGCGCCTCGGACCGTTGGGACGATGCTAACCCGGCGTACGGCACAGACGCGGCGAAACGGTCAGCGGGATGCCCGTTCTGCCCCGACCCCGCATTCGAGCCATCATTACCACAGGTCGGACTATCCGTATGGGTTATTCGTGGCGATTCTTCCCCATTAAGGGCTAATCGGCCCTACCTTGGACTCGGAGTCGGTCAACGAGGGGGCATCATGACTGTTCGCCGGACGTCTCGGGCCCGGCGCGCCCGCCGACCCCGCACTGGTCAGGAGGCCGGAGCGGCGGCGGTGGAGTTCGCACTGATCCTGTTGCCTTTCCTGACGATGCTCTTCGGAATGATCCAGTACGGTCTCTACTTCTACTCAGCGCAGACCGGCTCCGCGACCGCGAACGAGGCCGTACGCCAGCTGTCCGTCGGCAACTGCCAGGACTCCGCGGATCTCAAGGCCTTCGTGACCGGCCGGCTCGGCGGCGCGGCAACCGGTGCCCCAACGATCGCTACGACCTACCTCGACCCGGGCAACACGATACCGGCGAGCCCGGCGGCGCAGAACGTGCTGATCGGCGGGACGGTGAAGCTGGACTTGAGCTTCCCGACCCTCAACATGCACTTTCCGTTCGTGCCGTTCCTCAGCGACTCGGCCGTGAGCCGTGTGGTGACTGCTCGAGTCGAGGACACCAACGACGAGGGATGTGGAGCATGAGAAGGGGCCTGCGCAACAAGGAGTCCGGCGCCGTCGCTCTGGTCTTCGCCCTGGTGACGGTGCTGCTCTTCGCGGTCGCCGCACTCGGCGTCGACCTCGGCAATGCCTTCAACCGCAAGCGCGAGCTGCAGGGCCAGGTCGACCTGGCCGCCCTCGCGGGCGGTGCGGCCCTTCCGGTGGCCACCACGACACCCTCGGCAGGCGACGACGCGGTGAAAGCGGTGGCGGACTACTTGGTCACGAACCAGGTCGGCAACGACAACGGCGTCCCGATGCCGAGTGCGAACACCCTCGCGACATACCTGGTCGACCCAGCGAAGAAGGACACCTGGGGTCAGGTGTACTACGGAAGCTTCGACGCAGAAGGCTCGCTGGTCCCGGACACGGACATGCTGACCGTCGTCGGTCCTCGCACCCAGGTGGACTTCGGCTTCGGTGCCGCTGTGGGCGTCTCGGACACGAAGATCCAGGCGAAAGCCACCGTCGTGATCAAGTCGCCCGGGAGCGTGGGCGCCACCCTGCCGTTCTACGCATACAATGGCTGCGACTGGGGCGAACAGATCATCAGCCAACCCACCAGCAACCCGGCTGCGCCGGGCGTGGCCCTGTCAGCCAAGAAAGACATCACCACAAGCCTGTCGGTGACAGACTCAGAGCCCCCCTTCCCGAACGCGTCGATCACCGTCGGGGGTGTGTCCAGCGAGGCGCATCTGGACGTCGGTGACAAGACGACGACGGTCTCGGTCTCGGGCACGAATCTCGACAAGGCACTGTTCCTCGGCTTCTTCCTCGATGACGGCGACACGTACTACAAGCTTCCCAAGAGCGCCTTCGTCTCGCAGACCCCCACGAACATCACTCTCAACCTTGCCGACAGTGCGGTTGCGAACGTCATCGACGACACGAACGTGTGGTACCTGCGGGCGAGCGACAGCGTCAGTGGCACCGAGTGGACCGATGTGAGCAGTAACCAGGCCTACCTCTCTGTCGGTGACGCGACACTGTACTGCCGGGGTGGGAAGAACTCTGGGAACTTCGGCTCCCTCACGATCGCACGCGATGACTCGAACAACGGCGCATCAAACGGATGGCTGCCGCGCAACATCGCGATCGGCATCCAGGTCCCCAAGGTGACGCTCGCGGTATACGCTGCGGCGATCGACAGCGGCTCTTGCGACACGGGCGATCCCGATGCGATCTTCTCGGACACGAGCCCGAACGTAGGCAGCAACTGCCTGACCACAGACCCCGGATTCCCCCAGAACCCTGCCACCAACGGGCTCATCACAGGCGTGTCTGGCACTCCGAACCTTCCAGGCCATCTGGCCCAGGGCACACCCGGGTGCGGGAACGCGCTCGCTCGTGACGCGCTGTCCGTCTCGATCAACAACGAGGTGCTCAGCTGTTACTTCACCGACACCAGCACCAAAGTGAGCACGGTCAGCAGCCGATACTACGACGGTCTGCCGCTGATCGACGCCAGCATCTACAGCTCCCCGAGGTTCTTCTGGATCCCGGTGCTGACCACCCAGCCGGCCAACGGCAAGAAGACCTATCCGATCGTCGACTTCCGAGCCGCGTTCATGACCGGAGAGAGTGGGGACTCGACGAAGGTCTCCAACGACTTCGTGGATGACGCCACCACCAACGGCGTGGCCGTCGCACAGCACCACATCGACTCACTCCGCGTGGTATTCATCAATCCCAAGGCGTTGCCCCCGGTCCCGGGCAACGGCCGGCCGATCGACTACACCGGGAGCGGGGCGACGGTCCTGGTGCTGTCGAACTGACGGAACTCGTCGGTGGCCAGAGACTATGGTCGGCGCGCGAGGTCCGCCGCACCCAGCATGCCCGCCCGGTTGCCGAGCACGGCCTGCCGGATCTCCAGGAACGGCCGGTAGTTGCGACCGGTGAGGCTGGAGCGGAACGCACTGCGGATCGGGTCGAGCAGCAGGTCTCCCGCCTCGGAGACGCCACCGCCGATCACCACGACGGCGGGGTCGAGGACCGCGGTGAGCGTGGCGATGCCCTCGCCCAGCCAGGCGCCGAGGCCGGCGAGCTGCTCGCGGGCGAACTCGTCGCCGTCGCGGGCGGCCTCGGTGATCAGCGGGCCCGTGATCGCGGCGACGTCACCGCCGGCGCGGTCCAGGAGCGCCTTGGCGATCAGCGAGCCCTGCGCCGCCTGCTCGCGGGTCCCGCGCACCAGCGCCGTGCCGCTCGAGTACTGCTCCCAGCAGCCCAGGTTGCCGCAGCCGCACAACCTGCCGCCCGGCACGACGCGGATGTGCCCGATCTCGGCCGCGACGCCGAAGGCGCCGCGGTGCAGGCTGCCGTCCAGGACGATGCCGCCGCCGACTCCTGTGCCGACCGTGACCAGCAGCAGGTCGGCGACGTCCGCCGCCGCGCCGAAGGTGAACTCGCCCCACGCGGCGGCGTTGGCGTCGTTCTCGATGACGACCGGCAGCCCGATCCGCAGCTCGAGGTCACGCTTGAGCGGCTCGTCGCGCCACGCGAGGTTCGGCGCGAACAGCACCGTGCTGCGCCGGGCGTCGACGAAGCCGGCGGCGCCGATCCCGACGGCCGCGACGTCGTGGGTCTGCCGCAGCTCGGTCACGATGTCCTGGATGGCCTGCTCGATGGCGAAGGTGTCCGTCGCCGGGGACTCCCGTCGCGCGGTGGCCAGCACGGCGCCACGCTCGTCCACGACTCCCCCGGCGATCTTGGTCCCGCCCACGTCGATGCCGACGGTGAGTGCCATCAGTCGTCCTCCCAGTCCGCGTCCCCGTCGAGGTCGATGTGCTCGACCGGGGGCTCGGGACGTCTCGCGCTCGTCTGGTCCGGCACCGCGGGGTCGAGTACGCCGGCCGCGGCCTGCATCAGCGCCGACGCGGCGGTGCCGAGATGCTGCCGGACCTCGGGGCTGGTGCCACGAACCGCCGAGATCAGCTGGCACACCGGACAGTACCGGCAGCTCTCCGTCACCGGTGGCGACGTGGCTGCCGAGCCCGTCCAGCCAGGCGCTCGCTGCGCCGGCGAGCCGGGTCCAGCCCGACTCCTCGGTCGCACCACCACCGGGACTGCCTTCGGGAGCGCCGCCGGCTGTGCCGCCGCGGCCCTGCAACGCCTCCAGCAGCCGCAGCGCCTCCTCGGCGAGGCTGCCGACCGGCTCCTGGTCCCCTCGCTCCGCCATCTCTCAGGCACCGCCTTCCTGCGCCCGGAACCGCACCGTCAGGCTCCCCTGGTCGATCCGGGCACCCGTCACGGTGTGCCGTACCAGTGCCGCCGGCAGGGCCAGCAGCCGTCGATAGGAGCCCACCGTCACCACCAAGTCGTCTCCGCGTCGGACCAGGTCGACGTCCGACCTGTCGACAAACGGTAGTGCGATGGTCATGGTGGCCCCCGACGCGGACCAGGTGATCCGCACCGGGCCCTCCCCGGAGGGCTCGGCAAGCGGGTCGTCGTCGCCGTACGCCGCCAGGGCGAGGGCCGCGAGCGCCTCGATGCCGACCGGCTCGCCGGGCCGGTACGACGACCGCCACACCGGCAGCCCCGCGAACGACTGCTCGACCTCGGCGAGCACCCCGCCCTGCGCCTGCACCCACTGCCGTCGCCAGTCGTCGGCCCCGGCCTCGGGAAAGACCCGGTTCGCGACCACGCCGTCGACGCGGTAGCCGAACAGCGACAGGGTGGTCAGCGACCGGCGTGCCTCGGACACCACCACGGTCTCGGGGGTCAGGACCAGCCGCACACTGGCGTCCGGACCGGTGAGGATGCCGTGGACCTCCTCGAGGTCCCGGCGCAGCCGCCGCACCGCGTCGACGACGGCGTCGTGCGGCATCGGGACGCCGGCGGCCCGCGCCAGCACCGGGCGCAGCGCCCGGAGGACCCCGGGTTCGGAGGGAAGGACCCGGTCCAGGTACCAGCCGAGCACCTCGGGCAGCGCGAGCAGCCGCAGCGTCTCGGCCGTCGGTGCGCAGTCCACGACCACGGCCTGCCACTGCCCGGACTGCACCTGGGTGCGCAGCTCCAGCAGCGCCAGCACCTCCTCGGCGCCCGGGACGACGGTCAGCTCCTCGGCCCGGATCGGGTCCACCCCGGCGGCGTCGAGAAGCGTGAGCAGGTAGCGCTGGACGTCGGCCCAGGACCGCTCGAACATCCGCTGGGCGTCGACCTGCTGCACGAAGAGCCGTTCGGCCACCTGCGTCGGCTCGGCACCGACCCGCGTGGCGAACGCGTCGGCGAGGGAGTGGGAGGCGTCCGTGGACAGCACGAGCGTGCGGTGCCCCGAAGCAGCGGCCAGGGCCGCCGTACCGGCCGCTGCGGTGGTCTTGCCGACGCCGCCCTTGCCGGTGAACAGGATCGTGCGCAAGGTCAGTCGATCGACTCGACGCGCTTCTTGAGGCCCCGCAGCGCGGTGTCGATGATGACCTTCTCCGCCTTGCGCTTCAGCATCCCGATCATCGGGATGGCGATGTCGACGGAGAGCCGGTAGGTCACCTCCGTCACGTCGCCGCGCTCGTCGAGGAGGTAGGCGCCGTCCATGGCCCTCAGCATCGTGCCGTCCGCCAGCGTCCAGGTCACCGCCCGGTCGCCGTCCCAGACGTACGCCAGGGTGTAGGAGTCGCGGATCGGCGCGGCGTCGAGCTGGAAGTGCACCTTCAACGGCCGGTCACCGGGCCCGGGCTCGACAACCGACGCCGACCGCACGCCCTGCGCCCAGGCCGGGTAGGCGTCGAAGTCGGCGATCACCCCCATGACCGCGGGCGCACCAGCGGCGATCACGATGCTGGACGTGGTCTGCTCGGCCATGACGTGGCGGGCCCCTTCTCGGCTCGGTCGGCTCCGGCCGCGAGCGTATCCGATCGGCGCCGACCACGGCTCCGGGCAGGGCCGCGGGGTACTCTGCCAGCGCAGAGGCACCACGAGAAGGCGGAGGGACTGCGTGCGGGAGTACTCCACGCCCTTGACGGTCGAGATCCCGGAGACCGGCAACCTCACCGACGACATCGTCCGCAACGCCGAGCAGCGCCCCGAGGCGGTCTCGTTCGCCCGCAAGGACGCCGACGGCTGGTCGGACGTGACCGCCGCGGCGTTCCTGGAGCAGGTGCGCGCGGTCGCCAAGGGAATCCTCGCCTCGGGCGTCCGGGTGGGTGACCGGGTGGCGATCTTCTCCCGGACCCGTTACGAGTGGACCCTCCTGGACTATGCGATCTGGTACGCCGGAGCGGTCACCGTGCCGGTCTACGAGACGTCCGCCCCTGCCCAGGTGGAGTGGATCCTCGGCGACTCCGAGACACGCGCGGTGGTCGTGGAGACCGGGCAGCACGCCGCGGTCGTCGGCGGCGTACGCCCGGGGCTGCCTCTGCTGGAGGAGATCTGGACGCTGGAGCCGGAGGAGGACGGGGGTCCGGGAGCGGTCGCCCTGCTCACCGCGCGGGGAGCGGCGGTCACCGACCGCGAGCTCGAGGGCCGGCGTGCGGCGCTGACCCCCGAGTCGCTGGCGACGCTGATCTACACCTCGGGCACGACGGGCCGGCCCAAGGGCTGCATGCTGACCCACGGCAACTTCATGTTCGAGCTCGGCGTGGGCGTCGACGCGCTGCACGAGCTCTTCGAGCGCGACGACGCCTCGACGCTGCTGTTCCTGCCGCTCGCGCACGTGTTCGCGCGGATCATCCAGATCGGCGCCGTGAAGGCAGGCGTCCGGCTCGGCCACTGCCCGGACATCAAGCACCTGATGGCCGACCTCGGCTCCTTCCGGCCCACGTTCGTGCTCGCCGTGCCACGGGTGTTCGAGAAGGTCTTCAACACCGCCTCCCAGCGCGCCGCCGCCGACGGACGGGGCCGGATCTTCGACGCCGCCTCCGACGTCGCCATCGCGACCAGCCGCGCCCGGGACAAGGGCCGGGTCGGGCCACTGCTGCGGATCCGGCACGCGATCTTCGACCGCCTGGTGTACGCCCGGCTGCGCGCCGCCCTCGGAGGCCGGTGCGGCTACGCCATCTCGGGCGGGGCCCCGCTCGGCGAGCGGCTCGGCCACTTCTACCGGGGCATCGGCCTCGTCGTCCTCGAGGGCTACGGCCTCACCGAGACCACGGCCGCGCTGACCGCGAACCTGCCCGGGGCGGTGAAGATCGGCGCGGTCGGCCGCCCGCTGCCCGGCACCAGCGTCCGGGTGGCCGAGGACGGGGAGCTGGTGGTGCGCGGCGGGCAGGTGCTCCGCGGCTACTGGCGCAACGACGCCGCCACCGCCGACGTGCTGGACAAGGACGGATGGCTCCGCACCGGCGACCTCGGCGAGATCGACGACGAGGGCTTCGTGACGATCACCGGGCGCAAGAAGGAGATCCTGGTGACCGCCGGCGGCAAGAACGTCTCGCCCTCGGCCCTGGAGGACCGGATCCGTGCGCACCACCTGGTGAGCCAGTGCATGGTGGTCGGTGACGGCCGCCCGTTCATCGCCGCGCTGGTCACTATCGACCCCGAGACGCTCGCGCTCTGGGCAGCCCAGCACGACCGGTCCGTGGCCGACATCGACGTCACCACGGACCCCGACGTGCGCGCAGAGGTCCAGCAGGCCGTCGACGATGCCAACCGGGCGGTCTCCCGTGCGGAGTCGGTGCGCAAGTTCACGATCCTGCCCGCGGACTGGACCGAGGAGGGCGGCGAGCTGACGCCGTCGCTGAAGATCCGCCGGAGCGTCGTGATGCGGGAGTACCGGGCGGACGTCGAGGAGCTGTTCGTCCACCGCGGCTGGTTGTTGTGTTTGGCGGTCGCTGACCCTGGTGGTGGTCGGTGGGGTGTCGTGGCGACACCCGGATGCGATCTTCGGCGTCGGTGCCGCCTGGAGGCGTCCATGCGGCCGTTGGGGCTGGCCGCAGGGGTTCGCGTCAGCTGGTCGCCAGGCCCGTCAGGCCGTTGATACCGATCGTGCCGTGGAGCTTGCGCAGGTTGTGACAGGCCGCGAGCAGCAGCCACTCACCTCGGGCACCGTCCAGGCCGCGGAGCAGGAGCTGTTTGGCGTTCTGCAAGGTGGCCATCTGCCCGAACACCGGTTCCACGATCGTCTTGCGTCGGGCGTAGACCGCCCGGCCTCGCTTGGTGGCCAGCTTGCGGGCCATCCGCTGCCTCGCGGTGGCGTGCTTGGGGATCGGTCCGCGGGGCGCGACCGGGACTGGGTCGTCGTGCTTGGCCCGGCCCAAGGCGATGAAGAACTCCGTCCCCGTCTGCGCACCGACGGCAGCACCTTGCTGCAGGTTGTCCTCGGAGCAGTAGCCGGCATCGGCGAGCAGCTGGGTCGGGGCGTGTCCGGTGTTGACGATGGTCTGCTCGGTCAGCGGGATCAGGTTGGCCACGTCGGCAGCGCAGTCGGTGACGTCGGCGGCCACGATCACCTGATGCGCGGCGTCGACCACGGCTTGGCCGTTGAAGCACTGGTGGAACGCCCCGTCGGAGGTCTTCATGATCTTCGACTCCGGATCGGTGAAGTTCCGTTGCGCCTTCGGCCTCGGCACCGCGGTCTCACCGGCCTGAGCGACCCGCTCCGCGGTGGCCTCCTCGTCCTCGCCCTTCTCCGCGGCCTTCTCCTCCGCGGCGGCCTTCGCGCGGTCGCGGGCCTGATCCTCCAGCGCCTGCTTGGCCTCGCGGATCTTCGCCAGCCGGGTCTCGCGGCGGCGCAGCTGCTCAGGCAGCTCGTCGCCGCGACGGTCCTTGCCGTAGTTGGCGTCCTCGGCCTTGTCGATCGCCTCGGCCTCGGCCAACAGATCGGTCACCTCCTGGGCGAGGATCTTCTCCTTCTCGCTCATCCGCGCATAGCTCATCGCCTTGCGCCGCGACGCGTTCGCCCGCAGCTTGGTGCCATCGAGCGCGACCTGCCCGAGCTTGACCATCCCCGCGGCCTGGCACAGGGCGAGCGCCTGCACGAACAGGTGCCCCAACGCGGACAGGTGGCGCTTGCGGAACCGGCCGATCGACCGGTAGTCCGGCGCCGCACCCGCGGCCAGCCACCGGAACGCGACCACGTCGACACAGGCCGCCTCGAGCTTGCGAGAGGACCGCACCCCGGTGGTGTAGCCGTACAACAAGATCCGCACCATCAGGCGCGGGTCATACGGCGGCGCACCCCGGCCCTCGGTGTAGGAGGCGTGGATCCGGGACAGATCCAGGTGCTCATCGACCAGCTCGGCGATGAACCGGGCCAAGTGGTCGGCCGGCAGCCACTCATCCAACGACGGCGGCAACAACAGGTCCTGGGCCGGGTCGAACCCCCGAAACGTCTTGTCCACCGGCCCCTCCGAGGCGCTCGGCGCCTCGACGTACTCGCCCGGCGCTACCTCGAACAGGCCCTCACAGTTCTCCTCGGCTGGCACACCAAAGTCTCTCCCGAACCCGCACAACAGCCGAGCAACCCCACTGGCGTGTTACTGACCCACGCTCCTAGCCGGCCTCTCACCGGCCACGCGACCGGCGAGAGCGGGTAGACGCCTCCGACCGGGCCGCGTCCGCTGATTGGGAACGGGGTGGCGGGTCACAGGGCTGCCGAGCCGCGCTGGACCTTGGTGCGGTCTCGGTAGGTCTCGGCGTCCGGGCCGGGACCGTCCTCGTCGTTAGCCTCGACCTTGCGGCGCTCGGCCTGGTCCCCGCGCTCGGGATGGTGGCAGCGCTCGGGGATGGTGGCCGCGCTCTTCACCCTGCGCAGGTGCTGACCGGCCCGGCTGGACAAGTCCTCGTCACATCTGCCGCGGATAGGCCAAATCGCCCATTCCCGAGACATAGCACATTTTCTCCGTGACCCTTGACTCAGGGCCATCATGGCTCACCGGGGTCAGGCCAGGGGACTCTGACCAGCCAGCCTGTCCACGGCAGGTCCGAGCAGACATCAGGACACGGCATGGGACGCAGGACAGTTCTCTTGATCGTCGCGGCGCTGATCGCCGCGCTCGGCAGCGCGATGGTGTTCCTCTACGCACAGAACGCCGACAACCGGGCAGCAGCCAACCAGGATCTCGTCCAGGTGCTGAAGGCGACCGCCCAGATCGACCCGGGAGAGTCGGTGCAGAAGGCCCAGGCCGCCGGCAAGTTCGCCCTCGCCACAGTCCCGAGGTCCCAGGTCCTGGCCGGAGCGGTCGCCACCACGTCCGGCATGGAGAACGACGTGGCGCTGACCACGATCTTCCCCAAGGAGCAGATCGTCACGGGCAAGTTCGGCTCAGCAGGCGAACAGGACGTGCTGAGCATCCCCGACGGCTCCATCGCCATCTCGGTCAACCTCACCGACACCGGCCGGGTGTCAGGGTTCGTGAACCCGGGGGCAGACGTCGCGATCTTCGTGTCCGGAACCTCGGACTCGACGGCCCTTTCCGGGACCCGGCTGCTCCTGCCGAAAGTCAGGGTGATCGGGGTCGGTGACACGTCGCTTGTCTCCACCACTACGACGAACCAGGCCGGCTCGCAGACCACCGAAGAGCTGCCCAAGACCCTGATGACCCTGGCGGTCAGCCAGGACGAGGCGGAGAAGATCCTGTTCGCCGCCGACAACGGGGTGTTGAGCTTCGGACTGCTCAACGACAAGTCGAAGGTGAAGCCTGGCCCGGGTGTCAACGCCGCGAACCTGTTCGGATGACCTGATGCCGATCATCGTCGAGAGCAACCCCGCCAACGCCGACCTCTTCACGTCGGTGACTGGTGCCGGCTCTCGCATCGTCAGCAATCTCGAAGAGCTCAAGGCGACCCTCGCGCAGTCGCCAAGTGAGTACGCCGTGGTGCTCGGGTCGAGCGTCGACCTCGAGGCTGGAGCGGCACTGTCGGACACGCTGCGCGTGACGCGGCCCGCGATCAGCGTGGTGCTGATCCGTCGTCGGGTCGACACGAGCGTGCTCGCCGAGGCGTTGCGCTCGGGGATGCGCGAGGTCGTGGAGGAGCGTGACATCACCGGGCTGGGCTCCGCGGTACAGCGAGCGCACCAGGTCTGGGCGGCCCTGAACGGCGCTACCGGCGGAGCCGAGGCGACCGAGCAAGGCAGGCTGATCACGATCTTCTCTCCGAAGGGAGGAGTGGGCAAGACCACGCTTGCGGTGAACATCGCGACCGCTCTGGCTGTGCCGGCGGAGACCAAGGTCGCCCTGGTGGACCTCGATCTCACGTTCGGAGACGTGGCGATCACGTTGCAGATGTTCCCGACCCGGACCATCTCGGATGCCGTGCAGATGGCCGGCAACCTCGACTTCGCCACCCTCGAGCCGCTGCTGACGCCGCACAAGAACGGTCTGTTCGCCCTCGTGGCACCAGTGCAGCCTGACGCCAAGGACAGCATCCCACCGGCACTGATCGGCACCATCCTCCGGCTGCTCAAGGCGAACTTCGACTACGTGATCGTGGACTCGGCGCCTGCCTTCGATGAGCATGTCCTCCAGGCCTTCGACGAGAGCGACGAGATGTTGCTCGTCACCACCCTCGACGTGCCTACGTTGAAGAACGTCAAGGTGGCCGTCGAGACGCTCGATCTGCTCAACTTCCCCCGGTCACGCCGTCACCTCGTCCTCAACCGCGGTGACGACAAGGTGGGTCTGACAGCCGACAAGGTCGAGAGCACGCTCGGGATGAGCATCGAGGCCTCGATCGTCACCTCCTCCGACGTGGCGCATGCCACGAACGCCGGGGAGCCGATCATGAGCGCCCAGCCGAAGCATGCGGTCAGCCAGGCGATCGCAAAGCTCGCCCGGATGCTCACCGAGGCGTCCGTCCCCGAGAAGAAGCCGGCCCCCAAGCCCCACGCCACGGCTCCCAAGCGCGGACTCTTGCGCAGAAACGGAAGGTAAGCCATGAGCACTCTCGCCGACCGGCTGGCGGCTGCCTCGCGCGATCGCGCCACCGCGACGGTCGTGTCCTCCGACGCGATGTCCCAGATGAGCGAGCGGCGCAGCGGACGGGACAAGAAGCCTGATGACTTCCGCGAGCTCAAGTCCCAGGTGCACAACACACTGCTCCAGCAGCTCGGCCCGAAGCTCTACGACGCGGAGCTGAGCCAGAGCGCGCTCGAGCAGATGGTGCGAGCGGCGCTCCAGGAGGCCATGCAGGACGACGAGATCCTGCTCAGCACGGCGGAACGGACCCGGATCGCCCAGGAGATCTCCGACGACATCCTCGGCTACGGCCCGATCGAGCCGTTCCTGCGCGATCCCGACCTCACCGAGGTGATGGTCAACGGCCCGGACAGCATCTGGATCGAGCGTTCCGGCAAGCTGCACCAGGTCGAGGGCCGGTTCACCGACGAGGCGCACCTGCGGCGCACGATCGACAAGATCGTCTCCCGGATCGGCCGACGCGTGGACGAGTCGAGTCCGATGGTCGACGCCCGACTTCCCGACGGCAGCCGGGTCAACGCTGTGATCCCTCCACTCGCCGTGGACGGCTCCCTGCTCACCATCCGCAAGTTCTCCACCGACCCGTACACCACCGACGACCTCGTCGCCTTCGGGACCTACTCGCAGCGCACGGCCGACTTCTTGGATGCCTGCGTCAAGGGCCGGCTGAACATCATCGTCTCGGGCTCGACTGGGTCGGGCAAGACGACCACCCTCAACGTGCTCTCCTCCTTCATCCCACATGACGAGCGGATCGTCACCATCGAGGACGCCGCCGAGCTCCAGCTGCACCAGGACCACGTCCTGCGCCTGGAGTCCCGACCCTCCAATATCGAGGGCAAGGGCGCTGTCGAGATCCGCGACCTCATGAAGAACTCCCTGCGCATGCGGCCCGACCGCATCGTCGTCGGCGAGGTCCGCGACTCGGCAGCCCTCGACATGCTCCAGGCGATGAACACCGGGCACGACGGTTCCCTGTGCACCGTGCACTCCAACGGCCCCCGAGACACCCTGGCCAGGATCGAGACGATGGTGCTGATGGCCGGCATGGATCTGCCGATCCGTGCTATCCGCGAGCAGGTCGCGTCGGCGGTGGACCTGATCGTGCACCAGAGCCGGATGCGGGATGGGTCGCGAAGGATCACCCACGTCACCGAGGTCGAGCGGATGGAAGGTGACGTGATCACCCTGCAGGACGTCTTCGTCTTCGACCACTCGCTCGGGTTCGACGAGAACGGGCACAGTCTGGGCCGGCTCCGCGCCACCGGGCTGCGGCCCAAGTTCCTGGAGAAGATGGAGCACTCGAACGTGCACGTCGATCCGACGATCTTCTCGATGGACGGGATCTGAGGATGCGCGCGGCAACGACGACGTCTCGGCAGCGGCACGCCGTCAGGTGGCTGGGATCCGGGCTGCTCGGACTCGCCTCGCTCCTGCTCTGCTCACCCGCCTCCGCTGCCCAGGGCAACATCGACCACGTGCAGGATGCCAGGGGCGGCCTGGAGGTCCTCTACTCGATCCCGGACGCGGGAGACGCGAAGCTCGACCTGGGGTCTCTGGCGGTGTCGCTGGACAAGGCTCCCCTCGAGGCGACGGCGACCTTGGCCTCCGACTCGGCGCGAGCAGTGCGCCGCGTCACCGTGTTGGCCATCGACACGAGCCGGAGCATGCGTGTCGGTGGCAAGTTCACCGAGGCCAAGCGCGCGGCTGACGTGTTCCTCGACTCGGCGCCGGCAGACGTGCGAGTCGGGATCGTGACCTTCGCCGGCGGCGTGACCGTCGCGCAGGAGCCCTCCTTCGACCGGATTCAGTCACGCAAGGTCATCGAGAGCTTGACCTTGTCGGCCGGGACGCGGCTGTACGACGCAGTAGAGGAAGCCGTCAAGACCACCGGCAAGACCGGCGGTCGCAGCGTGCTCGTGATCTCCGACGGCCGGGACACCACAACGTCGAAGCTCACCGACGTGGTCCCTCGGGTCCGTGCATCAGGAGTGAAGGTCGACGTCGTCACGCTGGCCCGCTCTCCCGCAGACGAACGACTGCTCACTCAACTGACCACGGGCGGGGGTACGGTCGTTGCGGCCGACGACCCTGCGGCGATGAGCCAGGTGTTCGCGGACGAAGCCAAGTCTCTGGCCGACCAGATCTTGGTGTCGGTCACCACGACGCCGGAGCAGGCCGGCCGGGCCGGGACACTCTCGGTCGCCATCGACGCGGGCGGTCAGACCTACACTGATAACGCCTTCGTGACTCTGCCCGACTCGAACGCCCCCGCCGGAGCGGCAATGGCCGCGGCGCAGCTACCCGTCGCGATCTCGTCCACCCCGGCCATCCCGCGGCCGTTCATGATCGGAGGGCTCGTCGCCCTCACCGGCGGTCTCCTGGTCATCGTGATGATGCTGTTCGGGTTCATGAAGCCTGCTCCGGACAACGTGAGTGCACACATCGACGCCTACACCCAGGGCGGCAAGAAGCGCGCGATCGCTGCCGAGCGCGCGGCCCCGCAGAGCATGACCAAACAGGCGGTCGGGATCGCCGAGCGCGCGCTCGAGAGCAACCAGGGCATGGAAGTCAGGGTCGGAGACCGACTGGAAGCCGCCGGCATGTCGCTGAAGCCTGCAGAGTGGCTGCTGCTCCACGCAGGGATCGCCGTAGGGGCCGCAGCCGTGGGGTTCCTGCTCAGCGCTGGCAGCCTTCTGGTGACCTTCCTGGCACTTGCGGCCGGCGTGGTCCTCCCCTGGATGCACCTCGGACGGAAGCGCTCGAAGAGAGTCCGGGCGTTCAATGGTCAGCTCGCCGAGACCCTCCAGCTGATGGCCGGCAGCCTCCAAGCCGGCCTTTCGATGGTGCAGTCGATCGACACGGTCGTCCGTGAAGGCATGGAGCCGCTCGCAGGCGAGTTCCGGCGGGCCATCATCGAGACCCGGCTCGGCGTGCAGATCGAGGACGCCCTCGACTCCGTGGCAGACCGGATGGAGAGCGCGGACTTCAAGTGGACCGTGATGGCCATCCGGATCCAACGCGACGTCGGCGGCAACTTGGCCGAACTGCTGATCAGCGTCGCCGCCACCCTTCGAGAGCGCGACTACCTCCGCCGGCAGGTGAAGTCGCTTTCGGCCGAGGGGAGGTTCTCGGCCTACATCCTGCTGGCCCTGCCTCCCGCAGTGCTCGGCTTCATGATGCTCACGAACAGGGAGTATGTGGCTCCGCTGGTCAGTACCCCACGCGGCTTGGTGATGTTGGGCGCGATGTGCATGCTCATGGGCCTTGGCTATTTCACCATGAGTCGAATGATCAAGGTGGACGTGTGATGCCGACAGCTACGCTCGTTCTGATCGGTGGGGTCCTCGCCATCTTCCTCGGACTCTTCCTGTCCCTCGCCGCGATGGGTGCACTCACCAACGAGTCGCGGGGAGTCTCCAAGTCGCTGGCGGTGATGAATGCATTCTCCTCAGCACCGCAGTCCATGCGCGAGGAGCTCGACCAGCCCTTCCGCGACCGGGTCCTCGCCCCCACGCTCGAGCGGTTCGTGGGTATCGGCAAGCGGGTCACCCCCTCGGACTATGGCGAGCGGCTACAGCGCAAGCTCGACGTCGCGGGCAACCCCGAGGGTTGGACGATCGACCGGATCATCTCCCTCAAGGTTGTCGGCTTCGGCGTGGGGCTCGTCGGTGGGATCTTGTTTGCCCTGCTCTTGAGCAAGGGACTCGCCTTCACGATCACCTCTACGGCAGGCGGAGCGGTCGCCGGTTACTTCGCACCGAACCTCTACCTCTACCAGAAGGGGTTCGACAGAACGGCCAAGATGCAGAAGTCGCTCCCCGACGCCCTCGACCTCCTGACGATCTCCGTGGAGGCCGGCCTCGGCTTCGACGCTGCGCTGGCCCAGGTAGCCCGAAACACCGAAGGGCCGCTCGCACAGGAGTTCGCGCGAGTCCTGCAGGAGATGCAGATCGGTCTGGGCAGGTCGCGAGCGCTCAGAGCCCTCGGTGAGCGCAGCACACTTCCGGACCTGCGCTCCTTCACCTCAGCGATGGTCCAGGCTGACTCCTTCGGCATCCCGATCGGCAAGGTGCTCCGGGTCCAGGCCAATGAGATCCGCACCAAGCGCCGGCAGCGTGCCGAGGAGCAGGCGCAGAAGGTGCCCGTGAAGATCATGATCCCACTCGTCCTGTTCATCCTGCCGTGCCTGTTCGTTGCGGTGCTCGGGCCGGCGATCCTGACGATGATGGACAGTTTCGGTTCGGGTGGTGCCCTGCATTGACCCAAGTCGAGCAGGTTGCTCTCAGCAGTAGGGTCTTCTGCCTCGCTGCGGTCTTCGGGCTGGCTCTGATCTCGGGGGACGCCTCGACGATCCAGGGCCTCGTCGCCGTCGCAGTGGTGGCGGCAATGTCGACCTACGTCTCCGTGGTCACACCTCGGGCTGCCCTGTGGGCTGTGACCGCCGAGGCGCTGATCGTCGGGCTGGTCATGGGGCTGACCTACCCCGACTCGCTGATTCTGCTGCCGTACCTCGTCGTCCTCCCGCTCATCTCCGGACTCTCCCGGGGGATCGTCGGCGTATCTGCCACGATGACCGCCGAGATCCTCGCCGTAGCGCTGGTGCCGCTTGCCGTAACAGGCTTCGACGGGACCAGGGCGCGGGTGGTAGCGCTGGCTCCCTGGCTCCTGACAACCTTCGGTGCCGGCCTGCTCGGAGTCTGGGCCAGGCAGCGGGGCCTCAACGGCGCACAGTCGGATCCGGGGGAAGACTCCTACGAGTCGGCGCGTCGGCTCCTCTCCCAGCTCAGCACCGTAGCGAGGCGTCTCTCGGCGGGCCTCGACGTGGGCGGGATGGCCACCCAGCTCCTGGCCACGGTCGACGACCACCAGCCGGTCCTTCAGGCGGTGGTCTTCGTGAAGACCGAGGGCTCCGTCCTGGTCCCGCTGGGCTACCAGGGCGACGGCGCTCAGTCGCACCTGTTCGCCGACGACCCCCTGGTGGAGCTCTGCTGGGCAGGACGCGAGCCGGTCCAGGCCACGGTCCCCTCAGGCCTGACCGAGCAGCGACGACGGTGCGCGCTGCCCCTTCGTATCGGGTCACGGATGTTAGGCGTCGTCCTGACTGCCTCGGACCAAGAGTGGGACCCGGTCTCGCTGACGCTGCTGATGAAGGAGGTGGACCGGCAGAGCCTGCGCATCGACACCGCGCTCGCCTTCGACGAGATCCGCACGATGGCGACGACGGACGAGCGCCAGCGCCTCGCCAGGGAGATCCATGACGGGGTCGCCCAGGACGTCGCCTCCCTCGGCTATGCCGTCGACGAGCTGACATCGTCAACCAGCGACCCGCGCCAGCTCGAGGGGCTGCAGATCCTTCGCAAGGAGCTGTCCAGGGTCGTCGAGGAGCTCCGCCTGTCGATCTTCGACCTCCGGAGCGACGTGAACGCCACCTCGGGGCTCGGCGCCTCCCTCGCGGACTATGTGAGGCAGGTGGGGTCCAAGACGCCGATGAAGGTGCACTTGAGTCTCGACGAAGCCCCTGGTCGGTTGCCGCCGTTCGTTGAGGAACAACTGCTTCGGATCGCCCAGGAGGCGATCACGAACGCGCGCAAGCACGCAGCCGCACAGAACCTGTGGGTGGACTACCGTGCGGACCCGCCGATGGCGATGCTGTCGGTGCGGGACGACGGCACCGGGTTGGGCGATTCTCGGGACGGCTCCTACGGCATGACCATCATGCGGGAGCGCGCGAGCCGGATCGACGCCACCCTGCGGGTGAGCACGGAGGACGCGCCCCGGCGTGGGACCGTGGTACAGGTGATCATCGAGCCGCACCTGGCCGCTCAAGCAGGGAGCCCCTGACTCATGCCCCAGAATCTCGCACGCGTCCTGCTGGTCGATGACCACGACCTGATCCGTCAAGGACTCGCCCGAGCCTTCGAGCGTCAGGATGACTTCGTGGTGATTGGACAGGCGGCCTCGGTTCGTCAGGGGCTCGACATGTTCGATGCACTGGCTCCGGACGTGATCATCACCGACGTGCGACTGCCTGACGGCACGGGTTTCGACCTCGTCCGGACGGTGCGGCAGCAGCGCGACGACATCGGCATCGTCGTCCTCACGATGTACGCCGGCGACGACCAGCTCTTCGCCGCCATGGAGGCGGGCGCGTCTGCCTTCGTGGCAAAGGACGTCCCTGCCGACGACGTGGTGGCGGCCGCCCGGCACTCTCTGGTTACCCCGCTGTCGTTCACCGCCGCGAACCTCACCGACGCGATGCGCCGCCGGCTCTCCCCCACCGGCCCCCAGCTCACTGTGCGGGAGTCGGAGGTGCTCACCTATCTCGCGCGGGGGTTCGGCGTGTCCGCGATCGCACGGACGCTGTTCGTCAGCGAGTCGACCGCGAAGACCCACATCTCGAAGATCTACGACAAACTAGGTGCGGCCAACCGAGCAGAGGCCATCATGAAGGCTGTGCGGGCCGGACTGCTAGCAGACGATATCACCACATAAGGGCGAATCAAGAAAGATAGCCCATAGGGGCAAGCCGCTGCACAATCAGGTGGTCGAGAATGTCTGTTTGTCCGATGTGCTCGGATCCTCACCTTCTGCACTATTGGGTATGAAGGGTCTAGATGGACCCTCATCAGTCCAGATCCTGGGAGATCCACATGTTCGAAGTCATCGAGTACCTCCGCCTCCGGCTGACGGCCACCCGCTCCGAGAAGGGCGCCTCCGCGGTTGAGTACGGCCTGCTCGTCGCGCTCATCGCCCTCGCGATCATCGTCGCCGTGACCCTCCTCGGCACGAACCTGAGCGCCATGTTCAACCACGACAGCGAACAGCATCAGTGACCAAGGCCGACACCAGGCTCATCGACGGGGCCGCCACCCAGCGGTGGCGGTCCCGTCGGCACGTTCGCAGCCGACTTCCAGCCTCATCCACCTACTGAGGCTGGGCATCGACCAATGACGACACCGAGCAGTCGTGTGCCAACGGCATAGTCCCTTCGGAGCCGAACGTTAGTTCAGGTGGATGATCAAAAGGGCCATTTACCCGATTTCACCCGATCCTCAGACACTGCACCATTAGGTATGAAGGGTCTAGATGGACCCTCATCAGTCAAGATCCTGGGAGATCCCATGTTCGAAGTCATCGAATACCTCCGCCTCCGGCTGACGGCCACCCGCTCCGAGAAGGGTGCCTCCGCGGTTGAGTACGGCCTGCTCGTCGCGCTCATCGCACTCGCGATCATCGTCGCCGTGACCCTCCTCGGCACGAACCTGAGCTCCTTGTTCGACCGGACAGCGAAGAGCATCAGCTGACCCAGGCCGACATCAGGCCCGTCGACGGGGCCGCCACCGAGCGGTGGCGGGCCCGTCGGTACGTTCGAGACTTCGTCGTCGCGATCTTCAGTCAGGTCAGCACCTGCTTCAGCACCCGCACGCTCTCGGACCAGGACAGCCGCCCTCTCGCCTGCGGGACGCTTCGACCTACGCTCTTCGCCCTACCCAGCAGCTCGAGGAGCTGGCCGGCGAGCTCCTCCTGCGAGCCCGCGACCGCGCCGTGGTCGGGCGCGAGCAGCGTCTCAGGCGCGCCCCCTGACCGGCCGATGAGCACCGGCAGCCCGCAGGCCTGCGCCTCCAGGAAGACGATCCCGAAGGCCTCCACCTCGAGACCGAGGAGCCGACTGCGGCAGGGCATCGCGAACACGTCCCCGGCGTCGGTGTGCGCGGGAAGCTCCTCCCATGGCACCTTGCCGGTGAAGATCACCGACCCCGACACGCCGAGGCGGTCGGCGAGCGCCTCCACCGACTCCCGGTAAGGCCCGTCGCCCACCAGCAGCAGGCGTGCGGCGGGCAACGAGCGGAGCACCTCGGGCCACGCCCGGACCAGGCTGTCCTGGCCCTTGCGCCGGACCATCCGCGCCGTGCAGACCACCACCGGTGCCGTGGGGTCGATGCCGAGCCGCTCGCGCACCTGCGCACCCCCGCATCCGGGGTGGAACCGCGCGGCGTCCACACCGGGTGAGAGCTGCTCCATCCGTGCCGCGGCCTCCGGCGAGAGAGCCATGGAGATGTGCTCCCGGCACCAGGCGCTGACATAGGTCATCACATCGACGCCGTCGCCGATCCGGCGCAGCAACGTCCGTGTCCCCGGCAGCTTGGCCCACCAGACCTCGTGGCCGTGGGTCAGCGCGACGATGCGGCGGGCACCGGCGCGCCGGAAAGCCGGACCGAGCAGGCCCAGCGGAGCACTCGCCCCGAAGAGCACCCGGTCGCAGCCGTGCCGCTGCATCACCTCGATCGCGCGACGTGCGACCGCCGGAGTGGGCAGCAGCATCGAAGCCGGGTCGCGATAGACCGGGAACGGCAGCGTGGCGTCGTACTCCAGGTCGCCCGGCATCGAGGAGGTGTACACCACGACCTCCTCGGCCGGCAGCCCCTCGCAGAGCGCGAGCACGAAGGTCTCGATCCCCCCGAACCGGGTCGGGAAGTCGTTGGTGACGACGAGGACTCTGTTCACGGGGTCACCGCTGGGCTCACCGCTGGACCGCCTTCAGGGACGCAGGGAGACCGGCGCGCTGCACGGCCGTGGGATGGGTGCCGAACCACAGCTGGAGCAGGGCAGGGGGGGTCGGGTCGTTGAGCGCCTCCACGGCGAGCCGTCGCTGCATCCGCACGAACGCGCCGCCCTCCCCTGTCGTCTCGATCGCGGTGCGGTCGGCACGCGCCTCGATCGCCCGGCTCACGACGTTCTGCACCGGGCTGACCAGCAGCCCGCCCACCGCCGCGAGGGCCAGGACGAGGGCCACGGACGCCGGGTCCGCCGCACCACGCACCCCTGCCCGCCGGCAGAGCCTACGGCTGTCGAGCAGCAGGGCCAGCACCGCCACCGCGGCGACTGCTCCCACGGCCCCCAGCACCGTGCCGGTGAGCACGTCGTCGTAGCGGGCGTGCCCCAGCTCGTGGGCGACGACCAGGCGGCCCTCCGCCGGCGTCATCTCGGTGAGCAGGTTGTCGTACACCACGACCCGGCGGGTGCTGCCGAACCCCGAGACGTAGGCGTTGACCGTGGTGGTGCGGCGTGAGGCGTCGGCGACCAGCACGTCGCTGACGTGCACGCCCTCCTTCGCCGCGAGGGCCAGGACCGAGCTCCGGAAGGAGCCGGCCGGCATCGGCGTGAAGTGGTTGAACAGCGGCTCCACGACGAGCGGATAGAGGAACGAGCCGAGCAGCACGAGCACGCCTGCCGCGCCGCCGGCCCAGGCGAACCACCAGCGCGGGGACCTCCGGGCGGCGGCCACCACGACGAGCAGCACCAGGCCCCAGGTGAACCAGGAGACCAGGAACGAGGTCGCCTCGTCGACCAGCCACGGTCCCCACGTCTGGTGAGTCAGCCCGTAGTGCTCCTGCCGCACGTGCACCGCCGCGCCGAGCGGGAGGGTCAGCAGCCGGCCCACCAGGAGCACCGCCAGCGTGCCCACCGGGACCATGACGTACCACCGGCCGCCTCCTGGGATACGGCGGCTCACCGCGCGCACCAGGCGAGCCCCCCACGACGTGAGACCGAGCAGGACCGCGACGCCCAGCGAGATGCCGTACGACGTCAGGCTGAGCAGGCGTACGCCGGAGGAGTACGCCTCCGCACGCGCGATCTCCGCCGTGCTGAACAGCCGGTCGGCAGGCATCGGGACGAGGTGGCCGCCCGGCACCCAGGACCACGGCACCCAGGCGAGCGCCAGCCCACCCAGCACCAGCAGCGCGACCAGCGCAGTCACCACGGCGGCGGGCCGGGCCAGCCGCGGAGAACCCGGTTCGTCCGGGGCGTACCCGCTCACGTCACCCAGCCTGCCACTGAGCTCACGCGAGCCTGCGCAGGTAGGCCTGCCACGCCCGGGTGAAGGTGGCCCGGTCGGTCCCGAGCACCTCGCGGAAGGCCCGTGTCGTGCTGCCTGCGGCGTCGGACCGGCGGTAGAGCTCGACGAGCGCCGCTTCTCCGTAGCGGGCGGCGATGAGCCGGCAGGCCAGCCAGGCCGCCTCGTAGGAGGCGCCCACGGTCGGGTTCGAGCCGCTGAGCTCCGAGGCGCTGGGGAGGTGGTCGGGCACGCCGTGCCTGCGCACGTCGGCCAGGATCTGGCCGGCAGTCACCGCGACCGGGAGGTGCGCGTGGGCGAAGGCGACGTAGTCGGCGAACCCCTCCAGCAGCCACGGGGGCATCCGGGACGTCGCGGCACGCAGGGCCACGTGGGTCGCCTCGTGACTCAGCACGATCTGTGCGCCACGCGGTCCCAGCGGGTCGAACACCCGAGGGTTCACGAACACGTGCTCGGGGGCTCCGCGGCGCTCGGAGCCGTCCTCGGTGGTGGTCACCGCGGCGATGCGGACGTAGTCGCCCGTCGTCGCTCCCAGGGTCCGGTCCAGCTGCTGCTCACTGCCCGGCACCTCGAGGACGAGTCCACCCACCCAGTCCGGCAGCACCCGCCGCACGTCGCCGACCGCTCGGCCGGCCTGTCGCAGCAGCGACTGCGCATCGGAAGCCACGCCGGACCCGGCGGCGGCCAGGACGAGGGCCTGGCGGGAGCGGCGCACGACGATCGAGTCGAGGAGCCAGAGCGGGATCTGGCTGCCGCTGCCCGCGCGCGCGGTCACGAACACTGTCCCGCGGCGGCTCCGGTCGAGGACCACGGGCAGCTCCTGACGGCTGGTCGCCCGGTCGTAGCCGGCCACCCGCCAGGTGAGGGCCACGTCGGCCACCCAGGCGCTGCGGCCGAAACGCCGGCGCTGAGCGACGCTCAGCTGGTGCGGGTCGGCCGCGAGGTAGCGCAGCGAGAGGTCCGCGAGACCCAGCCGGCGCACGTTGTCGGCGAGGTCGGTCAGCTCCTGCCGCGATGCCGGACGACCCGGAGCGGCGAGCGCAGCGACCTGGTCGGCGGTGCCGTGGCGCAGCCGGCGAGCCAGTGTGGACAGCAGCGCGGTCGCCCGCGCGTCGGGGACCGCAGGTCCGGCCCGGCCCACGACGCGATGGCCAGCGGGCGGCACGGCGCCCTGCCGAGGCGCAGCAGCCCGATCCACGACGAGCCATCCGGCCAGGCCCATCGCAAGGGCCACGAACAGCACGAGGCCGGCCGCCCACCGACGTGGACGACCGGCCCGGGTGCCAGGTTCAGCCGGGGCGGACCGCACCGGCGTACGGCATCATGTTCAGTGGAGCGACCTTGACGCCGACGCTCGGGTTCTCGGCGTTCACGATCATCCCGTGACCGATGTACATGCCGACGTGGGTGACCGGCGAGTAGTAGAACACCAGGTCACCGGGCTGGAGCTGCGACTGGGACACCGGAGTGCCGTAGCCCATCTGGCCGGCTGCGTTGTGCGGAAGCGAGACGCCGGCCGCACCCCACGCGACCATCGTCAGGCCGGAGCAGTCCCACGCGCTCGGCCCGGCAGCGCCGTACACGTAGGCGTCGCCGACCTGCGCCATCGCGAACCGGACGGCGGCCGCCGCGCGACCGGAGGCCGGGACGGAGGCGACCGGTGTGCGCGTGGTGCCGCGGCTGCTGGTCGAGCCGGTCGGCGGCGTGGCCTGCTTCGCGGCTGCCGCGGCCTTGGCCGCGGCCCGTGCCCGAGCCCGAGCCGCGGCCCGAGCCTTGAGCCGGCCGAGCAACGCCTTCGCCGCAGCGGCCTTCTTGTCGATCTGCGCCTTCTCGGAGGCGAGCTCCCGCTTCGTCGCGGCGATCCGGCCGAGCTCGCGACGCGCGGCCTGCTTGCGCATCGCCAGCTGCTTGGCCTGGACGGCGAAGTCGGCCATCATCTGGCTGCGCTGGTCGTTGTACTCGGAGACCGTCGTGAGCTGGTCGAGGAACGCGTCGGGGTTCTTCGAGAGCAGCACCTGCGTGGTCGAGGAGAGCGCCTGGCCCTGGTACTGAGCGACGACCGCCCCGGCGACCTCGCGGCGCACCGCGTTCACCTTCGCCTGCTGGCGATGGAGGTCGGCGTCGAGGGCGGCCAGCCGGGTGCGCGCCTGCTGGAGATGCTCCCGCGCGACGTTGTAGCGCTCGGAGGCCTGCTCGGCCTGGTGGTACAGCGTGTTGACCCGGTGCGGCACACCGCGGATGTCGGGTCGGCGTACGTCGGGGCCGCGGCGAGCATCGAACCGCTCACCGCGGTGATGCACAGGGTCGCGAGCACGCTGGCAATGCGCTTCCGGCCGTCTGTCACGAGCGGACGGTCTCCTCTTTGTCTCGACGCCTACCGGGTGAGCTGACGGATTCGGGCGGCAAAGAAACCCTACGCGGCGAGCAGCGAACCCTTCCAGGTCCGCTCCTCTGCGCGATTCACCCCAGGAACATGGTTCCCCGGCTCCGCTCCCGACTGTCCCCTCCAGCCAGGCGCAGACTCAGCGCGGCGCCTGCGTCGACCCGGTCTGGTCGACTCTCCAGGTGCCTCGCCGTCAAGCGTAGGGGGAGCCGACGCGGCACGGCAAACCGGGCACTGGGCGCTCGCCGACAACCTGGGGAAAACTCGGTGATCTCACTCACACGCTTCGTCACAACCGTATCTGCGGTCACAATGACCTCAGCGGTCACTGGCGTCCCGGCTCGCCGGCCGGGGGCCCGAGGAGGTCCGGCAGTCGCCTGCGGCGTTCACGCGCTCGCCACGTCCGGTCCGTCGAGCGGAGTGACCATCCGCAGCGGCGGGACCAGACCCGATCCCGCGAGCACCTCGAGGGCGCGCTGCTCGTCGTCGTCGAAACCCGCTTCTGGCGGCGGACCGAGGAGAGCCGTCACCACGCAGTCCTGGCACGCTGGCCCGCGCACCGCGCAGGTGTCGCAGTCGATGTGCACGCTCATGAGTCCTCCAGCTCGTCCCGGCCCTGGCCGGGCGTCGTCTCTGGCGAGGACCCTGACAGGCACCACCGACAAAGCCGGGCCGACAGCCGGCAGCGTCCGGTCAGCGACGCGACAGCAGCCGACTCAGCGCACCGGACGCCACCGCCCTCGCTCCGGCCTTCACGACGTCGCGGACCACCGCCTGGTCGCTCGAGACCACGACGAGCGGGCGCCCGCGCGGCTCGGCCGCCACGAGCTCCCGGATCACGTCGTCGGCGATCACCCCCAACGGGCTGTAGAGCACCCGGACCCCGCGGGGCTTGTTGACCAGCGGCCGCTCCGAGGTCTCGGCGGCGTCGAAGACGACGGTCACCTCGGCGCCGCTGCGGGCCACGAGCGGCGCCACGCCGGCTAGCAGCCGGTCCCGCTGTCGCTCCAACGAGAGCTCCGGCCACGCGGTCTTCGTGACGTTGTAGCCGTCCACGATCAGATGCGCTCGCGGCAGCGCGATGAGCTGGTCGAGCATCGCGGGGTCGTCGGAGGCCATCGAGCCGTGGCTGCTGGGCGAGCGGCTGCCCTCCTCGGCGACGTGCGCCTCGACCGCGTCCGCGGGCGCCCCCTCCACCGCGGGCAGCGCGAGCTCGCGTCTGAGCCCCTGCGCGGTGTCGAGCAGTGTGTCGAGCAGGAGTCGGGCGCGCAGCGCCTCGGCGCCGCGCCCCGCGCGCTCGGCCCGTCGTACCCCGGCGAGCTCGCCCTCGAGGTCCTCGACGCGGGTCCGCAGCCTGCGCAGCTCGGCGTCCTGCGCGGTCGCCGCCGCGCTCGCCGCCTCACCGGAGCGCACCACCGCCGCCTCCGCCTCCGTCCGGGCGGCCTCGGCTGCGCGGGCCCGCGCCCGCGCGTCCCCGAGCTTGTGCCGGAGGTCCGCGTTCTCGGCCTTGAGCTCCGCGATCCGGTCGCGGTTGCGCTGACGGGTCTGCTTGAGGTCCTCGGTCGTCTGCTCGAGCTGCCTGCGGAGCCGGGCGACCTGGAGATCGGCCTGCTGCTGCGCAGCGAGCGCCTGGCTGCTCTCCAGCCCGTTGACGACCTCGACGACCACCTCCACCCATTCGCGTGGCCGGAACAGGTACGCCGCGGCGGCCACCTCGACCGGATCCGCGGCCGCGGGCGCGCCGGCTTCGTTGACGGAGTCGGCCAGCTCGGCCAGCTCGGGGTGCGTCGTGCGCAGCTGGTCGGCGAGTCCGCTCCGGAACTCCTCGTCGGACTCCAGCATCGCGGCGATCTGCGAGCCGCCCAGCCGCGCGCGGCGGGTCGGCGCGAAGGAGGCGACTCGGCGCAGCGGGGCCGGGAGCCGCTCGGGAGGCATCCGTCCCACGGCGTCCGCGGCGAGCACCACCACGCGTGCCCGCACCGCGTCCGGCAGCGGGCCGAGCCGGTCACCCGGCTCAGGCGTGGGGACCTGCTCGGCCGCGCTCACGTCGTGGTGCTGCCGACTTCCGTGCGCGAGACGAGCTCGATGACGTCCGAGCGCCCGCACCAGCGGCAGGTCACGGACTCGACGTCCTCGTGCACGGTGTCGCTCGCCTCGACGACATGCTCCCCCGCGAGGTCGAAGTGCCAGAACTCCGTCGTACGCCGGGTCCGGGTGACGTCGAAGCGCGTCAGGTTGCCGCACCCTCCGCAGCGCCAGCGGGTGGTGGCATCGGGCAGGGCAGCGGTCACGGGGTCTTCCTCTCGGTCCCGAAGTGGCGCACGACCAGGTTGTCCCTGCAAGCGTATGCCGCGTGGCGCGCCGTTTTCGTCGGTGCCCACATCTAGCGTCCTCACCATGAGCACCACCGCGACAACCCCAGCAGTCTCGGGCGCTGCCGGGGGGACCCGGTCCGGCGCGCGCTCGCGCTGGGAGTCGCAGCGCAGCTTCGACGAGCTGGGCCGCCCGCTGCGCGACGTCACGTTCTGCGTGGTCGACCTCGAGACGACCGGCGGCTCGGCACAGGCCGGCGCGATGATCACCGAGATCGGCGCGGTCAAGGTGCGCGGCGGCGAGGTGCTCGGCGAGTTCCAGACCCTGGTCAACCCCCACCAGGCGATTCCGCCGTTCATCGCGGTGCTGACCGGCATCACCGACGCGATGGTCGCTGCCTCCCCCACCATCGAGCAGACCCTGCCCGCGTTCCTGGAGTTCGCCAGCGGGTGTGTGCTGGTGGCCCACAACGCGCCGTTCGACGTGGGCTTCCTCAAGCACTTCGCGGCCGCGCAAGGACGCCCGTGGCCCACGTTCGAGGTGGTGGACACCGCCAAGCTCGCCCGCCGCGTGGTGACCCGTGACGAGACGCCGAACTGCAAGCTGGGCTCGTTGGCCGTGCTGTTCGGCGCCCGGACCACCCCCAACCACCGGGCGCTGTCGGACGCCCGGGCCACCGTGGACGTGCTCCACGGGATGCTGGCTCGGCTCGGCAACCTCGGCGTGCACACCCTCGAGGAGCTGCAGACGTTCTCCTCGAGGGTGACCTCCGCGCAGCGCCGCAAGCGGCACCTCGCCGAGCGGCTCCCGCACGCGCCCGGGGTCTACCTGTTCCAGGACGAGCGGGGGCGGGTGCTCTACGTCGGCACGTCCAAGGACCTGAGGAGCCGGGTGCGGACCTACTTCACCGCCTCGGAGACCCGCTCGCGGATGGGCGAGATGGTGGGCCTGGCGGAGTCGGTGACCGGCATCGAGTGTGCGACACCTCTGGAGGCGGAGGTGCGCGAGCTGCGGCTGATCGCGCAGCACAAGCCGCGCTACAACCGCCGCTCGCGGTTTCCCGAGCGGGTGCACTGGATCAAGGTGACGGTGGAGCCGTGGCCCCGCCTGTCCCTGGTGAAGAAGGTGCTGGACGACGGCGCCGACTACATCGGTCCCTTCTCCTCGAAGAAGGCGGCCGAGCGGTCCGTGGCCGCCCTCCACGAGACCTTCCCGGTGCGCCAGTGCAGCGGCCGGATGCCGAAGGTCCCGCGGCTCAGCGCCTGCGTGCTCGCCGAGATGGGCAAGTGCCTGTCCCCCTGCAACGGCAGCGTCAGCGCGGAGACCTACGCCGTCGTGGTCGACGAGCTTCGGGCCTCCCTGGTCGGACGACCTGACGCCGTCGTGCAGTCGCTGACCCGTCGGATGGCGGCGCTGGCCTCTCGCGAGCGGTTCGAGGACGCGACCTCCTACCGCGACCGGCTCGCGGCCTTCCTGCGCGGCGCGGCCCGCACCCAGCGCCTCAAGGCGCTCACCCGCTGCCCGGAGGTCGTCGCCGCCCGGCGGGAGGACGGCGGGTGGGCGGTGCACGTCGTCCGCCACGGCCGGCTCGCGGCAGCGGGCGTGATCCCGCCCGGCGCCCACGCCGGCCAGTGGGTCACCGAGCTTCGCGGCGGCGCGGACACCGTGTTCCCCGGTCCCGGACCCACCCCCGCCGCCACGGCCGAGGAGACCGAGCGGATCCTGCGCTGGCTGGAGTCCGAGGGGGTCCGCCTGGTGCATGTCGAGGGCGAGTGGACCTGCCCGGTCGGCGGCGCGACGAAGCACCTCCGGCTGCACGACGCCGTCGAGGAGTCGCGGGCCTCCCTGGTCCCGTTCGACGACCGCCGTCCGCTGCACACCGTTCATCAGCCGGTGCGATGAGCGGGTCCGCTAGGTTGACGCCATGATCACCGCCATCGTCTTCGTGAACGCCGACGTCGCGCGGATCCCGGAGGTGGCCGAGCAGATCGCCACGCTCGAGGGAGTCAGCGAGGTCTACTCCGTGACGGGGCAGATCGACCTGATCGCGCTGGTCCGGGTGCGCAACCACGACGACGTCGCGGCCGTGGTCGCGGACCGGCTCAACAAGGTGCCCGGCGTGCAGGCCACCGAGACGCACATCGCGTTCCGCGCGTACTCGCAGCACGACCTTGAGAGTCGCCTTCTCGCTTGGGCTGGACTGAACCGCAATGCCGATGGCGGGGCCCGGACCAAAGCCAGCCGGGCTCGTCAGGCTCGCCTTGACGCTTCTAGTGGGCTCGCTACTGCTACAGACAGCCTGGATTGTGAGCGTTCCTCCGTTCGCAGCCCACGACGAGTTCGATCACGCCTACCGGGCGCTCTCTGTGGCCCGCGGGCATTGGGACTCCACCGGTCAGCAGGCCGTCCATGGCCGCGGAGACCTGGTCGTGGTGCCCCGGACCCTGGTTGACGCGGTCTCCTCGCTGTGTGACACGTACCGTTACACCGGCCACGACAACTGTCACCCGGTCTCTGACGTCGGCGACGGCATGGTGACTGTCGCCTCCGCGGCCGCTCGGTACGAGCCGGTGTTCTACGCGCTCATAGGGATGCCCGCTGCATGGTTCTCGGGCGCCTCGTCGTTGTACGCCATGCGGACGGTCGCCGCGCTCATGTGTGCGGCCTTCATCAGCCTCGCAGGGGTCTGCCTGGCCCGCTGGTCTCGGACAGGTTGGCCATTCTTCGCTGCAGTTGTCGCATTCACACCGGTTCTCGCGTACAGCACCATGGTCGCCGCCCCGAACGGCCTCGAGATGGCGGCCGGGCTCGCCCTCTGGTGTGCGCTGCTCGGTCTGACCGGGCCGCTGGACAGCGCGACCGACGAGCGGCGACTGCTGTGGGCCGCCGTACTGCCCGCCGCGGTGCTCGGTGGCGTGCGGCAACTCGGTCCGCTGTGGCTGCTGCTCACTTTGAGTGCCGTGGCCATGCTCGCCGGAGCGTCCCGAGTCAAGGCGCTGCTGCGCCGTCACCGCGCTCCGGCGTTCACACTGCTCGCCGTCTCAGCCGTTTGCGTCGCGGCCAACGTCGCCTGGATACGACATGCCAGATCTACCGCGATTGCGGCCAACCCACAGAGTGGGTCGCCGGTGGCCGAGGCCATGGTTGACTCGGTGCTTTGGGTCTTCCAGTCGATCGCCGCATTCCCGGTCTACCCTGCCACGGCCCTGCCTGCGCCGCTCCCTATCTACCTCGGCTACCTGACGCTCGCGGCGATCCTGATCGTCCTCGGGCTCCGCAACGCTGTCCCACGCCTTCGTTGGACTATCGGGACGGTTTTGGCAATAACGTTGCTCCTACCCTTCACGCTGACCGTTCTGACGTACGAGGAGGATGGCGCCTTCTGGCAGGGGCGGTACCTGCTGCCGTACTCGGTGGGCGCCTTCCTTCTTCTCGGGGTGGCCCTCGACCGGTCGAAGTCGGCGCCGAGGCTGACCCCCGCCTTCCTCGCTCCGGCGCTCTGCTTCGTGCTGGTAGCCCAGACGGTGAGCGTGTGGCATGTGTGGGCAAACCAACGGAGGTACAGTCCGCTGTCCGGCGACCCCTCATGGCCGATCCCGCCGGGATGGGTCGTGATCCTGCTTGCGACCGTCGGCATCTGCCTGCTGGTCTCTGGTCCGGTCGTCTACCACCGTCGTAAACCACTCGACGTGGCGCCGGAGCCCGGCCCAGGCCTGCCATCTCGCCGGTAGTCCGATCGGGCCACCTATCATTGTTCGGACGGTTTCTTCGGTTTCTTCCACCAAAGGTAAAAAAGTCCCTTAGCGTCGATATATGACCGTCCGGAGCCCGGCGCCCTCACCGGCCGCCATCAGCCTGCCGTCAGCTGCGCTGCAGGGCACTGGTGCCGCCGCGTCGGGTCCGCTCTCGACCCGTCGACGCGGGGTGTTCTCCGCGCGCATGATCGGGATACTGGGGAGGAGCGTCGCCCACAGCGCTAGCCCGGCGACCATCTCCACTCCGTTCGGAGCGCCCAGCGCGGGCTCGGCCGCACCCAGGATCACGGCACCGAGCGCGCATTGTTGGCCGCGGCGTTCGGCTCCGCCGTCGTGCTCGCGGTGGTCCGCTCGCTCGGACCGCTCTGGCTGGTGATGATCGTGCTCGCATGCCTCGCGGTTCTGGGACTGCCACGGGCGAAGCAGGTAGCTGTGCGGCACGCAGCCCTGGCGCTGACCGGGGCCGTGGTGGTCGGCGGAGCGGTCGTCGGCGGGCTGTGGTGGACCCGGGCCGCTGGCACGAACTCCCTCGAGACCAATCTGCATCTGACCGATCCGGTCGGCAGGGCCCTTGCGTCGGTTCCCCTGTGGATGCTGCAGTCCGTCGCCGCCTTCCCGACGCGCCACGAGGCCGCACCGGCCATGGTCTACGCCTGCGGGCTGGTCGTCATAGCGGCCGTGCTCGGTCTCGGCCTTGCTGCCGCCGATCGTCGGATCCGGCTGGTTCTCACCGCCTGTCTCGCCGCTGCGTTCGTGGTCCCGCTGGTGCTCACGGTGCTCACGGTCAGCGCCGCCGATGTGGTCTGGCAGGGCCGCTATGGGATGCCGTTCATGCTCGGCCTCCCGCTGCTCGCCGGGCTGGCGATCGAAGCCCGTCCGGGTGGAGCTCGCAGCGCGGTGCCGTTGCTGACCGTCTGCTGGGCACCAGTCCTGGTCGCCCATCTTGTCGGCGTCATCCACGTGCAGGTCAGCGAGTCCGGACCGACCGCGGCGGCCCACGCCGCGGGTTGGCACCCGGCGCCGACGATTCTGGTTCCGGCACTGACCGCGGCCGGCATGCTGGTTTGGTTCCTGGCGACTCTCCGGCGTCCGGCCCGGATCGAGGCAGTGCTATGACCGCAGTTCTCCCGGCACGGCCCATCCACGACCGCGTGCTGGTCGTGGTGCCGGCCTGGAACGAGGAGGGGTCGGTGAGCACGACCGTGCGGGAGATCGGCGCGGCCATCCCCGACGCGGATGTGCTCGTCGTCGACGACGGCTCCACCGACGACACCGCCCTGGTCGCGCAGACCGCCGGGACGATGGTGTGCCGGCTGCCGTTCAACCTCGGGGTCGGCGGTGCGATGCGCGCCGGCTACCGGTTCGCGCTCCGCCACGGGTACGACGTCGTGGTGCAGGTCGACGCCGACGGGCAGCATGACCCGGCGTACATCCCTGCGCTGGTGGCTGCCCTCGCCGACAGCGACATCGTGATCGGTGCCCGGTTCGCCGGCGAGGGCGACTACCCGGCCCGTGGCATGCGCAAGGTGGCCATGCGGATGCTTGCCGGCACGCTGTCGAGGCGCGCGCACCAGCCGCTCACCGATGTGACCAGCGGCTTCCGGGCGGTGAACGGTCGGGCGATGAGGGTCTTCGCCACCCACTACCCCGCGGAATATCTCGGCGACACGGTGGAGTCACTGGTGATCGCGCTTCGCCTGCAGTGCACGGTGCGGCAGGTCCCGGTCGCGATGCGTACCCGGTCGGCCGGCCGACCGAGCCAGAGTTCCGTGCGGTCCGCCATCTACCTTCTGCGCGCAGTCGTCGCGCTGAACCTCGCGTTGGTGCGCCGCTGGCCGGTCAGCCTCGATCAGCGTCCGAAGGAGCTCGCGTGAAGGCCAACTTCGTCCTCGGTGTCGTCGGATCGATCCTGACTCTGGCTGTGCTCTTCGAGATGCTGCGCCGCCGACGGCTCCGTGAGAAGTACGCGGTCTTCTGGGCGGTCGTCGCGGTGTTGACACTGGTGGTCGCCGCGTTCCCGGTAGTCCTCACCTGGAGTGCGCACCTCATCGGCGTCCAGGTCCCTGCGAACCTGCTGTTCTTCGCCGCCAGCATGGTGCTTCTCGTGGTCAGCATCCAGCACAGCCATGAGCTCGGTCGCCTGGAGGACCGCTCCCGGACGCTCGCAGAAGAGGTTGCGCTACTTCGGATGAGCGTCGAACGTCGCGACCATGAACTGCTTGCGCCGACCGAAGACCCGGCCGTATCCCCGAGCCGGCGCCTGCAGGACTGAGCTCATGACAAGCGACAAGCCGACGATCGACATCGACATACTGATGGCGTTCTACGGCGATCTCGATCTCGCGCAACAGGCCGTCGCCAGCGTCCGGTCGCAAACCGACCCCGGATGGCGGCTGATCGTCCTCGACGACGCCAACCCGGATCCCTCGCTCGGCCCATGGTTGGCTGCGCTGAAGGATCCTCGCATCAGCTACACGAGAGCCCCGGTCAACGGCGGGGTCAACGCGTCGTTCAGCCGCCTCCTGTCAATGTCGACCGCGGAGCTTGTGACCTTCCTGGGCTGCGACGATCTGTTGCTCCCCACGTACGTCGAGCACATGAAGAACTCCGCGGCCCGGCTACCCGCCGCCACGATCTTCCACAGCGGCGTCGAGGTCATCGACGAGCACGGCGTCCTCACGCAGTCCATGACCGAACGCGTCAAGGCGGTCTTGAGGCCTCAGGTGCAGCCAGGTGTCACGCGGTTGCTGGAGGGGGAACGGCTGGCAGTGGGTCTGCTGCACGGTAACTGGACCTACTTCCCCTCGATCTGCTGGAGGCGGCAGCCCACAGCGACCGTCGGGTTCCCTGCGGCGCTGGAAGTCGTGTTGGACCTTTCGCTCCTCCTGGAGCTGGTGCACAAAGGCGCGATACTCGCACTCGACGACACGCCGGTCTTCCGCTACCGGCGACACCGGGCAAGTGCCTCGTCGTCCGGCGCACGAGACGCAAGCCGCTTCCACGAGGAGGCGGCGGTCTTCGACGAGTTCGCCAAGACGTTCCGCCGAGAGGGGTGGTCGGCCGCGGCATGGGCGGCGCGGTTGCGCGTCAGCTCCCGGCTGCATGCCGCGTCCGTGCTGCTGAAGACACGATGGCGTAGCGACGCGGGCACGACCCGCAGGCTGGTTCGGCACACAGTGATGTAGCAGTTGTTGGCAAGCCGGGCAGGCAACGATCGAAGGCATCGGAGGCCTCATGAGAACAGACACCGACGACTACGCCACACGGCTCGTCACGCTGCAGGGCGCCTGGTGGAAGCGTGCGCTCAACGTGCAGGCGCCGTACCGGTGGAACATCCGGCGCCATGGGCTCGGACGCACCCTCGATATCGGCTGCGGCATCGGCCGGAACCTGGCGTCGCTGCCACCAGGATCAGTGGGCGTCGACCACAACGCCACCTCCGTTGGGGTGGCCAGGACCCGGGGCCTGCGAGCGATGACCGTCGAGGAGTTCTTTGCCACCCAGGGAGACGACACCAGGCAGTTCGACGCCTTGCTCGTGGCTCATGTCTTGGAGCACCTGTCGCCGGTCGATGGCGAGAAACTGATGCGTTCGTACCTGCCCCATCTTCGCCGCGGAGGGCGGGTGATGCTGATCTGCCCGCAGGAGCGCGGTTACGCCAGCGATCCCACGCATGTCCGGTGGTTGACCGGGGCGGATCTCGTCGGACTCTGCCGGGAGCTCGGTCTGCGGCCGAGGGCCTGGCGCAGCTTCCCGTTGCCACGCGCCGCCGGCAAGGTCTTCGCGTACAACGAGTTCAACGTGCTCGCCGCCAAGGACGACTGACGCCCGTAACGTCACCGCCCCACCTCGCCAAGCGCAGGCGCCGACAAGCCCTCATACCGTACGGTCCGGAAGGACCCCTTAGGCCCTTTCTAGGCCTGCAGACTCGACTGCCCGGTTTCAATGGGAGTACGGATTACGGAAGACCGGCGACGTTGCGCCGGACGCTCTACGGCGAACCACGACAAAGCAGCCAACGGAAGGGTGAGTGATAATGACACTAACGTGAACAAGACCCAGCCGAGGCGAACGCCGGTAAGCACGAGCGCCTGCTGAACAACGAAGGCGTAGATGTAGGTCCCGTAAGAAAGATCGTTTCGGAGGACTAGTCGGCGCCGTCGGCCGAGCCACATCGCGATCACCAGACACAGGTACGCAATCGCCGGCGCAGCCAGGAGACGATAGTTCGGGAGCACGCTGCCACCCAAGAGAGCGGCTGTGCTGATCAGAGCCAATACCCCCGAAACCGGGATAAAGTCGCGCCACATCCACAGGAGTGCCCCGCAGGCGAACATCAGTCCACAGCGCGGCCCAACCCAGATGGGCGTGCCCGATGCGACCACTCCAATGAATGTCAGGGAAGCCGACAGTGCCCAGCAGACCACTGCCAACGCTAGTACAACCCGCGGTCGGAGAAGGCCGGTGAGGCCCAGCACGGCGACAGCCAGATAGCACATTGCCTCGTACCCAAGGGACCAAAGTGAACCGTCCCACACCCCTGACTGGGGAACACCATGAGGACCACCATCTATCCCCCACACATGCACCCATGTGTCGGCGTTACCGAGCACATAGCGCCATTGACCCTGCATGGTTGGCTGAGCTGTTCGAGACAGCCACGCCGCAACCGGGGCCACGACGAAGGCAGTCACGAGCAGGCACACCCACAGACCAGGGAGGATACGTCTCGCTCGCGCAATCAGGAACCGCCCCAAGTGGGGCTTGCGCATCCAAGCGCGGCAAATCAGAAATCCTGAAACAGCGAAGAACGAGTCGACCGCGATATCACCGAGAAATGCGGCCACATGGCTCGGCAGCCACGAGCCGCCGCGCAACGAATACGAATGCCAGACGATCACCTCAATAGCGAGGCAGAGCCGCAAGAAGTTGAGCGCGTTCGGAGCCTGGTCGAACCGCTCGCCTACCATGTTGTCCGCCGGGGGCACCTTCCCATCATGGGGCCTCGAGCCATCCCGGAAAGGAGAGAACACAAACGTCTGATACGCGACATCTAGCTATCATGCTCGCAACTCGCGATGCGCACCCGCACAGGTCACCCGTGACTGTCGCGTCAAGGGAACACTGGGACATGCGGAGCCTGCAGAAGCACGCAGCCAGCCTGGTAGTACTAGCCACTGGCCAGATTCGCACCGGGGGTCGATGCTGACTTCTGCGCAGGACGGGGCCGTGCCTGAGGCCCGCGTGTCGGGTGGCTGACCGGGCGCGCGTCTCGTCATGCTCAGCCGGGATCACGTCCAGGGTCTTCACCGACAACGAGTTAGACGTGCTGGCCACGAAGGACGCCTGACTACCCTGGCGGTCGTCACCGCACCACCTCTGCAACCACCCGCGCCCGCGCCGACCCGAACACGTCCTCCAGCCACAACGGCGCGCCGTCCGGCCCGGACAACGGCACCCGCCAGTTGGGGTACTCGTCGACGGTGCCGGGCTGGTTCTGGGTGCGGTGGTCACCGACCGCGTCGGCCAGCGCGACGCAGAGCAGCCGCGCCGGCGTCAACGTGAGGTAGCGGTGCAGCGCGAGGACCGTCTCGTCGATCCCGGCGCCCTCGTCCAGCAGCCCGCGGCGCGTGAGCTCCGCGAGCCAGCCGCCGCGTTCCTCCTCGTCGGCAGCGCGTTCCTCCTCGAGCGGTCGGGTCAGTAGCCCGAGCTTGTCGCGGAGCGTGACGTGCTCGCCCGCGAGGTAGCCGGCCGACGGCGGCAGGTCGTGGGTGGTGACCGACGCGAGGCAGCACTCGCGCCACTTCTCGGCCGGGAGCGGGCGTCCGTCCCGGTCCCGCTCGAACCACAGGATCGACGTGCCGAGGATCCCGCGCTCGAGCAGGTACTCGCGCGCAGACTGCTCCACCACGCCGAGGTCCTCGCCGACCACGACCGCGCCGGCGCGGTGCGCCTCCAGCGCGAGCACGCCGATGGTGGCCTCGTGGTCGTAGCGGACGTAGGTCCCCTCAGCCGGACCCAGACCGGTCGGCACCCACCACAGCCGGAACAGCCCGATGATGTGGTCGACCCGCACTCCGCCGGCGTGCCGCAGCACCGCACGGATCAGGTCGCGCAGCGGGGCGTACCCCAGCTCCTCCAGCCGGTCCGGCCGCCACGGCGGCTGGGTCCAGTCCTGGCCCATCTGGTTGAAGGGGTCGGGCGGCGCGCCCACGTTGACGCCGCGCGCGTAGAGGTCCTGAAGCCGCCAGGCGTCCGCGCCCCCGGGGTGCACGCCGACGGCGAGGTCGTGCATCGTGCCGAGCCGCATCCCGGCGCCGGTGGCCTTCGCCTGGGCGTGCTGCAGCTGCTCGTCGACCAGCCACTGGAGCCAGCAGTGCAGCTCGACATCGGCGGCGTGCTCCGTGGCGAACGCCGCCACCTCGGGCGAGCGCGGGTCCTGCAGCGCCTCGGGCCAGCTGCGGTAGTCGGTGCCGTGATGCTGGGCGACCGCGCTCCACACCGCGAAGTCCTCGAGCGCCTGCCCCTCGCGGCTCCGGAAAGCCTCGTAGTCCAGCTGTCGCCCGGCGGACCGGGGTACGTCGTGCAGCGTGCGGAGCGCCCGCAGCTTCGCGGCCCAGGCGGTGTCCCGGTCGATCAGGTCGGCGTCGTCCAGCTTGGCGTGCAGCGCCGCGGTGCTGCGCGCGAGGCCGGCGCGGGCCCGGCCGGGCAGGTCGACGTACTCGGGGACCCGCTCCACCCGCAGGTACAGCGGGTTGAAGAAGCGCCGCGAGGTCGGCAGGTACGGCGACGGCTCGAGCGGTGGCACGGGCTCGGCGGCGTGCAGCGGGTTCACCAGGACGTAGTCGGCGCCGAGCCCGGAACCCGACCAGACCGCGAGATCGGCCAGGTCCGCCAGGTCGCCGACGCCCCATGAGCGCCGTGACCGCACGCTGTACAGCTGGGCGGCGAACCCCCAGGCTCGCTCGTCGCCCAGCGACTCGGGCAGCCGCAGCTGCGCGGGCGTCACGACCAGCCAGCCGGTCGCCTCCTGGCCGCCGCTGCGTGCCCGGACCGTGTGGTAGCCCAGGGGCAGGTCGTCGGGGAGCGCGAAGGTGGCCTCGCCGACCAGGGCGCCGTCGACCTCCCGCGGGTCCACCCAGCGGTCCACCTGGCCGAGGTCGTCGCGGCGGCCGCCGTGCTCGAGCTCGACCCACACCTCGACGGGGTCGCCGTGCGGCACGTGCACCCAGAGCTCGCGAGCCCTCCCCCGGACGGTCACCACGCAGGCCGGCAGCATCCGCCGCCAACGCTCCTCGGCGCGCCTCTGCAGGGCGGCAGCCGGCTCGGAGGTGTCGACCTCCATCGCGCCGAGCACGGCGGTCACCGTCTCCGCGGAGACCTCGACGTGCTCGCCGCGCCAGCTGTCGTAGCCGGTGGCGACGTTGTAGGACTGTGCGAGCTCGCGGAGCTCGGTGGTGAGGGCGGACACGGGTCGATCATTGCCCACTGCCGACGGCGCCATGCAGCCGGGCGGGCAGCCGGGAGCGAGGTCACGCCTCCCGGCTCGCGGCGACCCACCGGTCGAGCACGGCGCGGGCGGCCCCGGAGTCCACGGCCTCGACGGCCCGCTCCAGGCCCGCCCGCAGCCGCTCCAGCGGCTCGCCCGGCTCCGCGGCGTGCACCGCGATCGCGGCGCCGGCGTTCAGCAGCACCGCGTCGCGCACCGGGCCGGTCTCGCCGGCCAGGAACCGCCGCACCACGTCGGCGTTGTGCTCGGCGTCGCCGCCGCGCAGCGCCTCGACGCTGCCGACCGGCAGGCCGAGCTCCTCCGGGTCGAGCGTGAACGTCTCGGTCTCGCCACCGGTGACCGCCCAGACCCGCGAGGTGGTGGTCGTGGTCAGCTCGTCGAGTCCGTCGTCCCCGCGGAACACCCAGGCGTCCACACCCCGCCGGGCGAACACCCCGGCCATCAGCGGCGCCATCCGCAGGTCCGCGCAGCCGATCGCCTGCGCCTCGGGCCTGGCCGGGTGCGCCAGTGGGCCGAGGACGTTGAAGGTGGTGGCCACGCCGAGCTCGCGGCGCGGCACGGCGGCGTGCCGCAGGGCGGGGTGGAACGCGGCCGCGAAGCAGAAGGTGATGCCGGCCTGCTCGCCGACCCGGGCCACCGCGGTGGCGGGGAGGTCGAGCCGGATGCCGAGGCGCTCGAGCACGTCCGCGGAGCCGGCCTTGGACGAGGCGGACCGGTTCCCGTGCTTGACCACGGGCGCCCCGGCGCCGGCGGCCACGATCGCGGCCATCGTGGAGATGTTCACCGACATGGACCGGTCGCCACCGGTGCCGACGACGTCGAGGACCCGCCCGGTGACCACGATCGGCGTCGCGTGGGCGTACATCGCGGCGACCAGCCCCTCCAGCTCCTCGATCGTCTCGCCCTTCGCGCGCAGCGCCACGGCGAAGCCGGCGATCTGGGACGGGGTCGCCTCACCGCCCAGGATCTCCCCCATCGCCCACGCCGACTGCTGCGCGTCGAGGCTCTGCCCCCCGATGAGGGCAGCCAGCACCTCGGACCAGGAGTGCACGGTCATCGGAGCTCCTCGCGGCCGGGGGGTCAGCGGGTGGCGGGCACCCGCGAGCGCAGCAGACGGCCCGCGACCTCGGCGAGCAGGATCGGGTCGAGCGGGTGCGGGACCGCGGCGTCGGCGCGCGACCAGGTGGCGAGCCAGGCGTCCTGCGGACGGCCGGTCAGCACCAGGATCGGCGGGCAGCGGAAGATCTCCTCCTTGAGCTGCTTGGCGATCCCCATGCCGCCGGCCGGGACGGCCTCACCGTCGAGCACCGCGAGGTCGATCGTGCCGCTGTCCATCTGCTGGATGACGACCGGCTCGGTGGCCACCTCGACGTACTCCACGAACGGGAGGTCGGGGTGCGGGCGCTTGCCGAGGGCCAGCATCACCTGGCTACGGGTGTTGACGTCGTCGCTGTAGACGAGGATCCTCAACGGCTTCTCGGCGTGGGTGGCGTCGCTCACGCCGACGATGCTACCCGTCGGCGGCCGGCTCCGTCGGGGAGGTGGCCACCAGGGTGAGCGCGGACCGCTGCGTGCCGTCCGCCCGCTCGACGTCGATCCGGACCCTCCGGACGTCGAGGGGGAAACACCGGGGGTCGGGGTACTTCTCCACGGGGGTTGCGGACATAATGTGCGGGTGGCCACGACAGCACCTGTGATCCCTGCCTCCCGACTGCACGGGCACTCCGACCGACCGAGCATGGTCAGCGTCGGGACGATCGTGTGGTTGTCGAGCGAGCTGATGTTCTTCGCGGCCCTGTTCGCGGCGTACTTCACGATTCGCGCGGTGTCCCCGGGGCTGTGGGCCCAGGAGACCCCGCACCTCAACGTGCCGTACGCCGCGGTCAACACGACCGTCCTGGTGCTGTCCTCGCTCACCTGCCAGCTGGGCGTGTTCGCGGCCGAGCGCGGCCAGGTCGGACGGACCGGTCGGGCGTGGCAGGTCAAGGGCTGGGGGCTGCGCGAGTGGTTCGTGCTGACCTACCTGATGGGGTCGGTCTTCATCGCCGGCCAGGCCACCGAGTACGCCTCGCTCATCCACGACGGCATCACGATCCCCGCCAACGCCTACGGCTCGATGTTCTACCTGACGACCGGCTTCCACGGCATCCACGTCACCGGGGGTCTCATCGCGTTCCTGCTCGTGCTCGGTCGCACGTTCGTCGCCCGCAAGTTCACCCACGAGCAGGCGGTCAGCGCGATCGTCGTCTCCTACTACTGGCACTTCGTCGACGTCGTGTGGATCGGCCTGTTCGCCACCATCTACCTCATCAAGTGACCCATCTAGACCGCCAGGGACAGCGAACCACCCGCAGACGGATTCGAGGACTCATTCGTGCGATTCATCTCCGCTCGACTCTCAGCCCGGCGTCGTAGCCCCTTCGCCGGGCTCGTCGTGCTGCTCCTTGCCCTCCTCGTGACGGGCGGCGCGTACGCCGTGCTGGCCCCCGCCTCGGCGGACAGCGGGTCGACGGACCAGGCCCTGGTCGCCAAGGGCCGGGACCTGTTCCTGGTGGGCTGCGCGACGTGCCACGGCCAGCACGGCGAGGGCATCGTGACCGCCCGCGGGACCAACTACGGCCCGCCGCTGGTCGGCGTCGGCGCCGCAGCCGTGGACTTCCAGGTCGGCACCGGCCGGATGCCGTTGGCCCGACCGGGCGTGCAGGCGCCCCGCAAGACCCCGGTCTACAACCCTGCGGAGATCAGGGCGCTCGCGGCGTACGTCGCCTCGCTCGGTCCCGGCCCGGACATCCCGAAGCCCGAGGAGTACAACCCGGAGGGCGCGAGCAACGCCGACATCGTGCGTGGCGGAGCCTTCTTCCGCACCAACTGCACGGCGTGCCACAACTTCGCGGCCTCCGGAGGGGCACTTCCCGGCGGCAAGTACGCGCCGTCGCTGCACGGCGTCCCGGCCAAGTACATCTACGAGGCGATGCTCACCGGCCCCCAGCAGATGCCGGTGTTCTCCGACGGCGTGGTCAAGCCGTCGGAGAAGCGCGACATCATCGCCTACCTCAAGAGCATGGAGAACACCCCGAAGTACGGCGGCGCGGGGCTGGGAGCCATCGGGCCGGTCAGCGAGGGCCTGGTCGGATGGGTCGTCGGCATCGGCGCCTGCGTGGCGTTCGCGGTCTGGATCGCCTCCCACAGCACGCGTTCCAAGAAGGGAGCCAAGTCGTGACCGACCACGACCCCGAACAGAGCCCGGAGCGCGGCGAGCGCGACCTGGTGGCGGGCGACGAGCACGCCATCGCGTCGCAGCACGAGAGCACCGCGGTGGTCTTCGCGCCGGACGCCGACCCGATCCCCGATCCCGGTCTGCCCGTCCACGAGCCGCGACCCACCGACGTCGACAAGAAGGCCGATCGTCGCGCCGAGCGCCAGGTCGCGACCTTCTTCGGCCTCTCCATGCTGTTCACGCTGCTCTTCTGCGTGGCGTACTTCGCCTTCCACGTCGGTGAGAACCCGACGATCATCGCCGGGTACGGCGCCTCCACCATCGGGCTCGGCCTGACTCTCGGCCTCGCCCTGGTCCTGATCGGCGTCGGCGCGATCCACTGGGCTCGCAAGCTCATGAGCGACGTCGAGATCGTCGAGGCGCGGCACCCGTCGCGCTCGAGCGACCTCGACCGCACCGAGGCCCTCGCCGCGATGAACGCCGGCGCCAAGGACTCCGGCATCGGCCGCCGTCCGCTGGTCCGCAACACGCTGATCGGCTCGCTGGCCCTGCTCGGCCTGCCGGCGATCATCGCGCTGCGCGACCTCGGACCGCTGCCGGGTGCGACGCTCGACTACACCGTCTGGCGGCGTGGCATGCGCGTCGTCAACGACGTCGCCGGGACGCCGATCAAGCCGGAGGAGGTGGAGATCGGCCAGCTGATCAACACCCAGCCGAGCATCCTGTTCGAGCTCGGCAAGGACGGCACGCCTCGGTTCGAGGGCACTCGGCTCCAGCAGGCCAAGACGAAGTCGTCGACGATCGTCGTCCGCATGAAGCCTTCAGACATCACCCCTGCGCCGGGCCGCGAGAACTGGGGTGTGGCAGGAATCCTGTGCTACTCCAAGATCTGCACCCATGTCGGGTGTCCGATCTCCCTGTGGGAACAGCAGACGCACCACCTGCTGTGCCCCTGTCATCAGTCCACTTTCGACCTTGCCGACAACGGCAAGGTGATCTTCGGACCGGCTGCTCGGTCATTGCCTCAGCTCCCGCTGATGCTGGACCGCGAGGGCTACCTCGTCGCCCAGAGTGACTTCACCCAGCCCGTCGGCCCGAGCTTCTGGGAGCGGGGTTAAGCGTTGAGCACTCCTACCACCAACGGCACGACTGCGGCCCAGCAGGACTCGTCGAGCAAGCTCGGCGGTGTCGCGAACTGGGCCGACGAGCGCCTGGGGCTGGCCGGGCTGGCGAAGAAGAACATCCGCAAGGTCTTCCCGGACCACTGGTCGTTCATGCTCGGAGAGATCGCTCTCTGGAGCTTCGTCACCCTGCTGCTCACCGGTGTCTTCCTCACCCTCTGGTTCAAGCCCAGCATGGGCGAGGTCGTCTACAACGGCTCCTACGACCAGCTGCGCGGCCTGCCGATGTCGGAGGCCTACGAGTCGACGCTGCACCTGTCGTTCGACGTGCGCGGCGGTCTGCTGATGCGGCAGATGCACCACTGGGCGGCGTTGCTGTTCATCGGCGCGATGTTCGTGCACATGATCCGGGTGTTCTCCACCGGGGCGTTCCGCAAGCCCCGCGAGATCAACTGGATGATCGGCGGCATGCTGCTGATGCTCGGCATCCTCGAGGGCTTCGCCGGCTACTCGCTGCCCGACGACCTGCTGTCCGGCACGGGCCTGCGGATCGCGGAGGGCCTGATGCTGTCCATCCCGGTCGTGGGCACCTACCTGGCGTTCTTCATGTTCGGCGGGGAGTTCCCCGGCGACGAGATCATCCCCCGGCTCTACACCGTGCACATCCTGCTGATCCCCGGTCTGCTGCTGGCGCTGATCGGCGCACACATGCTGCTGCTCGTCTACCAGAAGCACACCCAGTGGCCCGGCCCCGGTCGCACGAACGACAACGTGGTCGGCTTCCCGATGCTCCCGGTGTACGCCGCCAAGGCCGGCGGGTTCTTCTTCATCGTCTTCGGGGTGACCGCGCTGATGGGCGGCCTGTTGACGATCAACCCGATCTGGCGCTTCGGCCCGTACAACCCGTCCGAGGTGACCGCGGGCTCCCAGCCCGACTGGTACATGGGCGTCGCCGAAGGGCTGCTGCGGATCATGCCCGGCTGGGAGAGCCACATCGGCGGCTTCACGATCAGCTGGAACGTGCTGATCCCCGGTGTCGTCGCGCCAGGGCTGATCTTCACCGCCTTCATCGCGTACCCCTTCATCGAGGCGTGGATCACCGGTGACAAGCGCGAGCACCACCTGCTTCAGCGACCGCGCAACGCGCCGACCCGCACGGCCTTCCTGGCTGCGATGATGACGCTGTACGGCCTCCTCTGGGCCGCCGGCGGCAACGACATCCTGGCGAAGGTCTTCCACCTGAACCTGAACAGCATCACGTACTTCATGCGCGGTGCGGTGTTCGTCGGGCCGGTGATCGCGTTCATCATCACCCGGCGCTGGTGCATCTCGCTGCAGCGTGCGGACCAGAACAAGCTGCTGCACGGCTACGAGACGGGCGTCATCATGCGCTCCCCCGAGGGCGCGTACGCCGAGCGCCACCTGCCCATCCCGATGGACGAGGCGTACTACCTCACCGCGCGTGACGACGACCCGGTTCCGGAGCTGACGGAGTCCGAGGACGAGAACGGCGTGCGTGCGCCGCACAGCCGCAAGCAGCGGCTGCGTGCCCGGCTCGTCGAGGTCTGGTTCGGCCACAACATCCAGAAGCCGACGCGCGAGGAGCTCGAGGCGGCCCACCACCACGCCGAGCACGAGCTCGAGGTCGGACCGGACGGTCACCAGCACCTGGACAGTGGCGAGTACGAGGGCTCCTACGAGCTCGACGGCCAGCGGGCGGACGGTCACCAGTACGACGGCCGCAACGACATCGCCGGCGACGAGCTTCGGCACTAGCCGGCTCAGCACCGCTACGAAGGGCCCCGCCATCCGGCGGGGCCCTTCGTGCATCGGTATGGCGTCCCACGTTGGACGGCTGTCGGAGGTAGCCCGCTTGAGCCACGCCCCTTGCGGGCGATCGAGGTGCCCAGCCGGCTCTGCCCCGAGCGCGGTTGAGAGTTCTCCATCGCCTCAGTCCCGCGCCACCAGGCCCGGTCGGTCAACGCCGTCGGCGTTCACGACTCGCCGCAGATCAGTGTGCTCATCGCCCTCGGAGTCGGACTAGGGTCGGCTCATGTCCCGAGTCTTCTCCCGTCCGACTGAAGGAATGAGCAGTGCCCGACCGGCCTGAGATCGTCTGCATCTGCGGCTCTACCCGGTTCGTGGACGAGATGCGCGCGGCGAACCGCGCTCTGACCTTCGCAGGTGCCATCGTCGTCGCGCCAGGCGAAGCAGACGAGTTGATCACAGACGAGCAGAAGACCGCGCTGGATGCGCTCCACCTGCACAAGGTCGACCTGGCTGACCGGGTTCTGGTCGTCAACCCCGGCGGTTATGTCGGCGAGTCCACGAGCAGGGAGATCGCCTTCGCCCAGGCCGCCGGCAAGCCGGTCTCGTTCACCGATCCCCTGTGAGGACAGACCCGCCCGCACAGGGATGACCCGAGCGGCAGTCGCCGGACTCGTCCTCTTCATCCCGACTCACAGACGCAGAGCTGGATCGCCGCATCTGCGGTGAACGGTTGACCGGACCAGTCGCCGAAGCGCTCGACAAGCCGAAGCTCACCCAGGGAGAGCAGCAGTGGCAGCTCCTGAGGGAAGATGCTCCTGAGCGCGAGCGGTGCGACGAGGAAGTCGGGCTCGACGTCGGTGGAGAAGTGCCACGTCCCGCGGGTCACCTGCGCGGCAGCATCGTAGGTCTCGACGACGTCAACCCTCACGTCGCCGCGGTCGGGATCCGCGAACGACAACGCATCGCGGGTGCGTCGGACGCCGTCGGCATCGGCAAGGAAACGTACGTTCGGGTTGAACACGTCGAAGACGAAGCGCGCTCCGGGTGCCAGATGCGCTCGCACGGATCGAAGGCAGCTGAGCAGATCGGCAGCCTCATGCAGGTGGAGCAATGAGTTGCCGGCGATGAACACGAGGTCGAACGTGCGGCCGAGGTCGAAGTCACGCATGTCGCCCTGCACCCACTCCACGGCCAGCGCGCGCTCGTCCGCCTTGCGCTGAGCTTCGGTGAGCATGTCCGACGAGAGTTCCAGGCCGGTGCACGGATGCCCGTCGGAGGCGATCGGGATCAGCTTGTGCCCGGTGCCGCACCCGAGCTCCAAGACAGTCCCGCTCTGCCGATCCGCCTCGGCCCTGTAGAAGTCCACGGCCGGCTCGCCACCCGGGAACAACCGGTCGTACAGCCTCGCATCCGAGTAGAACCGTTCACTCATGAAGCGCACCCTCCCACTGCCTCTACTCCACCCGCCCGCACATCGGCTGCTCCCAGATGCATAAACGCGGCAGTACGTCGGCTAAGGGCTGATCGGTCGGCTCATGAAGACGGCGTGTCGGCCCCTGGCCGGTCCCCATACTGCGTCTGATCGAGCCCGACGAGACGGAAGCCCATCCGCTCGTAGGCTCGAATCGCCGGAACGTTGTCTGTCTGCGTCTCCAGCCACAGGTGTTGGGCACCTACCGCAGACTCGACCCACGCCAACCGGCCTTCCTCCAACCGCAGATCTGCCACGGAGTGCACCTCCGTCGCCACATCGAGTGCAGCCACGGACCTGCGGTCGGAGGGCTCGTAGGGTCGCGTCAGCACGGTGTCACGTCACGACCGGTCCTCACCGAGGTGCACGTGCGACTGTGCGGGCATCTCCCCACGTCAGGACGTGGTGCCGGTCAGAGCGGAGCCCTTCTTCCACTGCGCGAACGACTCGTTCCAGTCGCCGTAGCCGTTCGTCAGCGTCATCTGCCGGTCGCTGCCGGTCACCTCGACGACGTCACCGATCTTGGTCAGGTTGTAGAGCCACGCGGCGTTCGAGGTGCTCATTCCCACGCATCCGTGGCTGACGTTGGCCACTCCCTGGTAGCCGACCGACCATGGCGCGGCGTGCAGGAACTCCCCGGAGTACGTGACCCGCATGGCGTACTCGACGTCGCTCAGGTCGTAGTAGTTCGGCGAGCTCTTGGAGATCCCGACCGTGCTGGCGTCCATGTGCTGGTGGCGCGCCTTCTCGATGATCACCTTGATGCCCGAACGGGTGGTGAAGCCGGGCTTGCCGGACGTGACGGGGATCGTCCGCAGCAGCGAGCCGTTGCGGTAGACCTTCAGCTGGTGCGTGGCGATGTTGACCCGGCTGATCGTCGCCGAGCCGATGTGGAAGGTGCTGGTCCGGCTGAGCTGGCCGTAGATGCCCTTGCCGGCGGGGATGCTGTTGATGTCCGCCTTCACGGTCACCTTGGTGCCGGGCTTCCAGTAGTGCGCGGGACGCCAGTGCACCTCGTTGCCGCTGATCCAGTGCCAGGCGCCGGCCTGCGCGGGCGACGTCTGGACGGACAGGTGACGCTCGATCGAGGCGCGGTCGGTCACGGGCACGTCGAAGCGGACGATCACCGGCATGCCGATGCCCACGGTCTGACCGGCGAGCGGCGCGAAGCTCGGGTAGGTCTGCTGATCGAGCGTCAGCGCCTCGGTGCGGAACCGGCTGTCCTGCGACGTCTTCAGGCCGTGCCTGTCGACCGCGACGGCGCGCACCCGATAGCTCGTCCCGGGCTCCAGGCGGTCGGTCGCCGTCCACGTGGCCTGGTCTGTGGACAGCCGGCCGTGCACGGTCCGTCCGTGAGCCGTTGAGACCTCCACCGAGCCGAACGTGCCCTTGTCGGCGCGCAGCACCAGCGTCTTGGAGACCGGCACCGTCGCCGAGCTGGCGGGGATGTTGGTCGCGACCGAGGCCACCGACGTCGCCGGGACCGCGTTCGTGGACGGCGCCGCCACGCTGTCGTCGCTCCGGGGCGCAGCGGTGCCCGACGACGTCACCGAGCAGCCGGCTGCGGCCGCGGACACGGCGAGTGCCGCCACGGCGGCGGCACTGGTACGCCGATACCGGCGCAAGGCATGCGGAAGACGCTTGGACATGGATTCCCCTCGAAGCACAGATCAGATGCTGCTCCAGCCTAACAAGGGAACCGGCCAGTCCCATAAAGGCGTACGAGGGTCCGGATCACGTTCCGGTCACAACCCAGAAGGGCTGAATGCTCACAATCCGACCCAACTCGGGCCGGAAGAAGCCACCGACGATGCCGTCAGTGGGCGTGCTCCCCCGTGTAGTACTCGTAGATCCAGCCGCAGAGCGCGAGCACGCCGAGTCCGGCGCCGATCAGGAACAGCCACCAGGCGCCCATCGCCACCCCGAACACGCTCAGCCCCAGCGTGGACGCGCACCACAGCGGCCACCAGCTGAACGGCGGGAAGAAGCCGAGCTCACCCGCACCGTCCGCGATCTCCGCGTCCTTCCGGTCCTCCGGACGAGGCTGCATCTTCGAGGCGTGGAAGCCGAGGTAGAACGTCACGAGAATCGCCAGCAGGGCCGTCATCGTGAGTGCGGCCGTGCCGGTCGGATCCTGGGCGATGAACCAGTACGCCGGCGCCACCAGCACGAAGAAGATGGCGCAGATGCCGAAGATCCAGGTTTCGGCCTTCATCAGTGCTCCTCGCGCTTGCCGTGAATGTCCTCGGCCGCCGCAGAGGCCTCCCCGCCGGTCTGCTCGTCGAGGTGAGCCTGCCGACCCTGCACGGAGGGTGCGTCGGCGGTCTCGTTCTCCTCGTCCAGGCCACCCTCCTCGGCCATCTCGAGCGCAGCGACCTCGGGGTGATGCAGGTCGAAGGCCGGCGACTCCGAGCGGATCCGCGGGATCGAGACGAAGTTGTGACGCGGAGGCGGCGACGAGGTCGCCCACTCCAGGGACCGCCCCCAGCCCCACGGGTCGTCGATGCCGACGTTCTCGGTCCGCGACGTCTTGTAGACGTTGTAGAGGAACGGCAGCGTCGACGCGGCGAGCAGGAAGGCGCCGATCGTGGAGATCTGGTTCAACGTGGTGAAGCCGTCGCTCGGCAGGTAGTCGGCGTAGCGCCGGGGCATCCCCTCGACGCCCAGCCAGTGCTGGACCAGGAAGGTGGTGTGGAAGCCCACGAACAACAGCCAGAAGTGCACCTTCCCGAGCCGCTCGTCGAGCATCTTCCCGGTCATCTTCGGCCACCAGAAGTAGAAGCCGCCGAACATCGCGAACACCACGGTGCCGAACACCACGTAGTGGAAGTGCGCCACCACGAAGTAGGAGTCCGAGACGTGGAAGTCCAGCGGCGGGCTCGCGAGGATCACGCCGGTCAGTCCGCCGAACAGGAAGGTCACCAGGAAGCCGAGCACCCACAGCATCGGGGTGTCGAACGAGATGGACCCGCCCCACATCGTGCCGATCCAGTTGAAGAACTTGACCCCGGTCGGTACGGCGATCAGGAAGGTCATGCCCGAGAAGAACGGCAGGTCGACAGCGCCGGTGACGAACATGTGGTGTGCCCACACCGCCACCGAGAGCACCGCGATGGTGACGGTCGCGGCCACCAGGCCGACGTACCCGAACACCGGCTTGCGGCTGAACACCGGGAGGATCTCGGTCACGATGCCGAAGAACGGCAGCGCGATGATGTACACCTCGGGGTGGCCGAAGAACCAGAAGAGGTGTTGCCAGAGGATCGGACCACCGCTGGCGGCGTCGTAGACGTGTGCGCCGAGCGAGCGGTCGGCCTCGAGCATCAGCAGCGCGCCGGCCAGGATGGGGAACGCGATCAGCACCAGCAGGCTGGTGACCAGCGTGTTCCAGACGAAGATCGGCATCCGGAACATCGTCATTCCCGGAGCCCGCATGCAGATGATCGTGGTGATGAAGTTGACCGCGCCGAGGATGGTGCCGAGACCGGCCATCCAGATGCCCATCACCCACAGGTCACCGCCGACGCCCGGCGAGCGCACCGAGTCCGACAGCGGCGTGTAGACCGTCCAGCCGAAGTCGGCCGCGCCCTGCGGGGTCAGGAAGCCGGACGCGGCGATCAGGCCGCCGAACAGGAACAGCCAGTAGCTGAACATGTTGAGCCGCGGGAACGCGACGTCGGGCGAGCCGATCTGCAGCGGCATGATGACGTTGGCGAACCCGAAGAACAACGGCGTCGCGAACAGCAGCAGCATGATCGTGCCGTGCATCGTGAACAGCTGGTTGTACAGCTCGTCGTTCACGATCTGCTGACCCGGGAAGGCGAGCTCCGAGCGGATCAGCAGGGCCATGATGCCGCCGATCAGGAACCAGGCGAACGACGTACCCAGGTAGAGCTTGCCGATGACCTTGTGGTCGGTCGTGGTGAGGACCTTGACGATCTGCTGCCCGAGCGTCTTGCGCTCCGTGCGCTGGAATGGCCGTGTGGCCTCGAATGCCGCACCGCTCACGATCCCGCTCCGTTCTCGTTCCGGTCGCCCTTCTGGACCTTCTTCACCAGGCCGTACACCTGGTCCGCCCTGGAGCCGCCGAGCGCCAGCCCGGTGTTGCCGGCGGCCTCGAGGCGCCGCAGGTAGCGCGCGTACTGGGGGGCGGTCACCACCCGCACGTTGAACAGCATCCGGGAGTGGTAGGTGCCGCACAGCTCGGCACAACGCCCGTCGAACCTGCCCAGCCGCGTCGGTGTGAGCTCGAAGGTGTTCCGCCGTCCTGGGATCACGTCCATCTTCTCCAGGAAGGCGGGCACCCAGAACGAGTGGATCACGTCAGGAGAGGTGAGCACGAACTTCACCGACCTGTTGACCGGCAGCACCAGGGTCGGCTGGTACGCGGGGGTGCCGGAGTCGAAGACGGTCGTGTGACCGCCGAGGGCCGGGTCCCGCACGTAGTTGAACGTCCAGGACCACTGCTGCCCCACCACGTGGACGGTGTGGTCGACGTGGCGGGACGTCGGCGCGCACCTTGTCCTGGGTGTTCACGGTGAAGTAGAAGAACACCACCACCATGATCACCGGGAACACGGTGTAGAGGATCTCGATCGGCAGGTTGTAGCGGGTCTGCACGGGGATCTCGTCGTCGCTGCGCCGACGGAACTTGAACGCGGCGTAGCCGATCAGCCCCCACACCAGGACGCCGACGCAGATCGCTGCGATCCAGGCGCCCTGCCAGAGGTGGTAGATGTACGGCGCCCGGTTGCTGGCCGGCTCCGGCATCGCAAGACGCTTGATCTGGTTCGTGTCAGCCGTCGAGCACGCACTGACCATCAACAAGCCCGAGATCGCCACGACACCAAGTACCGCCCGGCGTACGCGCTTGGGGAGGTGCAGACCCACGAACGAGCCTCTCTCTGAAAAGTGACGGACAGCGAGAACCCTACTACCCGGGTATCCCCCGACAGCGGCTAGGTCGGTCGGCCGGTTCGTGGCCGTCGCCGCCCCCGTCGAGACCGTGGAAGCACGCCGCAGGGCGGCCCGGACCAGCCCGCCTCGCCCGCCCACGGCGCGCCGGCCGATGTGGACAGGGTCAGGGACGGGCGGTGCGGACGAGGCGGGCGATGTCCTCGGCGGCCTCGTCGCCGTACGCCGCGGCGAAGCGGCGCACGAAAGCAGCCTGGTGCAGGGTGTACTCCTGGGTGCCGACCTTCTCCACGACGTGGACCGCGAGCAGGCAGCCGAGCTGGGCCGCGCGCTCCAGCGACAGGCCCCACTCCAGCGCGGCCATGAACCCGGCCCGGAAGGCGTCGCCGACACCGGTGGGCTCCACCTTGGCGACCTCGGGCACGGCGGCGACGGTGATCGGCTCCTGGCCCTGCCGCTCGACCCGGACCCCCTCGCCGCCGAGGGTGACCACCCAGGTGCCGACCCGCTCGAGGATCTCGCCGGGCGACCAGCCGGTCTTCTTCGCGATCAGCGCGGACTCGTACTCGTTGCTGAACAGGATCGCGGCACCGTCGACGAGCTCGCGGATCATCTCGCCGTCGCCGAACGCGAGCTGCTGGGAGGGGTCGGCGATGAACGGGTAGCCGCGGTCGCGGGACTCCTGGGTGTGCCGCAGCATCGCCTCGGGGTCGTTGGGGCCGACCAGCACGTAGTCCGCACCGCCGACCCGCTCCGCGATCGGCGCCAGCTCGATCTCGCGCGCCTCGCTCATCGCGCCGGCGTAGAACGACGCGATCTGCGCCATCGTCGAGTCGTTGGTGCACACGAAGCGGGCGGTGTGCCGGGTCTGGGAGACGTGCACCGCCGAGCAGTCGACGTTGTGCCGTTCGAGCCAGGCGCGGTAGTCGACGAAGTCCTCGCCCACGGCACCCACCAGCACCGGCCTGAGCCCCAGGCAGCCGAGCCCGAAGCTGATGTTCGCCGCGCAGCCGCCCCGTCGTACCTGGAGGTCGTCGACGAGGAACGACAGGGCGATCTTGTCGAGCTGGTCGACGACGAGGGAGTCGGAGAACCGGCCCGGGAACGTCATCAGGTGGTCGGTCGCGATGGAGCCGGTGACGAGGAGGGGCACGATGGGGCCTCACGGGCTGGGGGACGGGGCTGCGTCTAGACACGCGGCACCCTACCGGTCGGTACCCCGCAGCACCGCCGGGGGCAAGGCCTAGCGTGACGTGCATGACGTACCTGCGGCGAGCCTACGACGACGCATCGTCTCCCGCCGAGATGACCGCCGACTGCCACGCTGTGGAGGCCGCGCTCCGGCTGCCTTCGCTCCCTCCGGTGTCCACCCGCACCTCGCGCGCCGTGGTGCGGCCGGCACCCAGCCTGCTCTTCGACGACTACCCCCGCGACGTCCGCAAGCCCGAGATCACGGTGAGCGCGGCCGCGGCGCGGCTGGCGGCCGCGATGCACCTGCATCTGCACTGAGCCTGCGACGCGCCACAGGTCCGCCGGTCGGCCTGCGGGCGTTGTCGGCGGCGGGTGCCACACTGCGGACCGTGGACCTGGAGACGTTCGACAGGCTGGCGACCTCGTTCGCGGGCGTCCGGCGCACCTCCGCGGGCGGGCGCGCTCGGTGGCAGTACCACGGTCGGCTCGTTGCCCGTGAGCTCGACGCGACGCACGTCGTCGTGCGTGCGTCGTTCGACGTCCGCGACGCGCTGCTGCACCAGCACCCCGACGTCTTCTCGGTCCCGGCCAGGTTCGCCAAGCACATGATGGTCGTCGCCACCATCGATGCCGGCGACGACGACGCTGTCGAGGACGCGGTGGGGTCGGCGTGGCGGCTCCAGGCGCACGGCGACCTCGGCTCCGGAGGCTGAGCATGTCGGGCGGTGTCCGCGCGGCGCGGGTTCGCCCTGCGCCGACGCGCAGCGTCGGGAACCGGTTACTCCCCTCCCGCGTCGGACCACCATGACGAACGACACGCGTACGGCAGTCCGCTGGATCCCGGCGGTGGTGGTCCTCGTCGTCGCCGCGCTGCTCCTCGGCGGCTGGTGGCTGACCCGCCCGGGGGACGCCAGCAGCCAGCCGACCCCGGGGGGCGCGGCTCCGCCGGGGGGCTCGGGCGGCTCCGGGGGGCCCGCATCGCCGGCTCCCAAGCCGTCGGCGCGCCCGCTCGCGGTCTCGGTGACCGGCTACCGGGTCGTCGGCTCCCAGCGGCTCGTTCTCGAGTACGCCATCGGGCTGCCGCGCTGCGACGGGGTGCTCGCACCGCCCCAGGTCGCCGAGACGTCCACGACCGTGACCGTCACCCTGCACCGCATCCCGGTGCCGGTCCCGCCGCAGACCGCCTGCCCGCAGCTCGCGATGATCAAGACCGTCGAGGTGCCCCTGCGCTCCCCGCTCGGTGGTCGGACCGTGCGGGACGGCTCGCTCGGCACCGTCGTGCCGCCGGGCACGGCGAGCACCCCGGGCGCGACCCCGCTCCAGTGAGCGGTCGCCCCCCGCACGGCACGAGGCCCCCACCGGTCACGGTGGGGGCCTCGGCCACGCAGGCATCGCCCGAGCGGCCGTCGACACGACGGCGCCGCGGGAGGCAGGCTCAGTGGAAGGAGTCGCCGCAGGCGCAGGAGCCGGTGGCGTTCGGGTTGTCGATCGTGAAGCCCTGCTTCTCGATCGTGTCCACGAAGTCGATCACCGCGCCGTTGAGGTACGGCGAGCTCATCCGGTCCACGACGACGGACACGCCGTTGAAGTCGGTGACGGTGTCCCCGTCGAGGTTCCGCTCGTCGAAGAACAGCTGGTAGCGCAGCCCGGAGCAGCCGCCGGGCTGGACCGCGATCCGGAGTGCGAGGTCGTCGCGGCCCTCCTGGTCGAGAAGGCTCTTGACCTTGGTGGCGGCCACGTCACTGAGGTTGATGCCGTCGGTGCGGATCTCGGTCTGGGCGGTGTCGACCTGCTCGGTCATGGATGTGCTCCCCATCGGCGTCGAGGCTGGGTGGTGCGAACTGTTCGGTGGTTCCGGGTTCAATGGTCGCACACCGCGCCGGATTCCCAAGTCGATCCGCAGCGGACTACCGCGACCAGGACCTGGCCACCCGGCCGGCGAGCGCGGCGAGGCTCCCGGCCGGGTCCGCGAAGCTCGCCTCCTCCCCCACCAGGTCGACCATGGCGTGCGCCGACTCCACGCCCAGCGCCCGCATCTCACGCGACCCGACCAGCACCTGCCCCGCCAGCGCCACGCAGGGCTGCAGCGCCCGGGCCGCCACGGTGGCCACGCCGTAGGGCACCTTCCCCGAGCGTGATGAGAAGTCGAAGGCACCCTCTCCGGTCAGCACCAGGTCGCAGCGGCGGGCCCGCGCCTCCAGGTCCACCGCCTCGGCGACCACCTCGATCCCCGGGGTCCGGGTGCCGCCCAGCAGGAGCAGGGCGAAGCCCAGCCCGCCCGCTGCGCCGGCGCCCTTGGCGAGCGCGGTCTTCTTGTCGGTGGTCTCTGCCAGCCTCGTCAGCATGAGGTCCACGGCTTGTAGGCGCTCGGGTGCGACCCCCTTCTGGGGGCCGTACACGCTGGTCGCGCCGATGAGACCGAGCAGCGGGCTGTCGACGTCGCTGGCGGCCACCAGCCGTACGCCGGCGACCCGCGCGCGGGCCGCGCTGAGGTCGACGCTCTCCAGGCTCTCGAGGCTGCGCGGTCCGTGGTCCAGGGCGTCCTGCGGGACCGACACGGCGCCCAGGGCGGCCAGCAGCCCGGCGCCACCGTCGTTGGTCCCGGAGCCGCCCAGCCCGACGACGACCTCCTCGGCGCCGGCGGCCACGGCGGCCGCCACCAGCTCGCCCACCCCGCGGCTGGTCGCCCGCTCGGGATCGCGACGCTGCACAGGCGTCAGGTGCAGTCCGCAGGCCTGCGCGCTCTCCACGTACGCCGTGCCGCCGGACAGGAGCAGGCTGGCCGGGACCGTCTCGCCGTACGGCCCGGTGACCGTCACGGCCAGCAGGTCCCCGCCCAGCGACGCGTGCAGCACGTCGACGAAGCCCGGTCCCCCGTCGGCCATCGGAGCGAGGTCCAGCTCGTCGTCCGGCGCCTGCTGCGCCCAGCCGTCCGCGATGGCCCTGGCCGCCTCGACTGCCGAGAGGGTGCCGGCGAACTTGTCCGGAGCGATCAGCACACGCATGGCCCCCATCCTGCCGCCTCGGCCCGTACCGTGTCGGGGTGCACCCCGACTACATCGTCCGGCCGATGCGCCCGGACGACGTCGAGGCGGTCGAGGAGCTCACGGCCGAGGCATTCCTCGACGTGGACCGTCGCACCCACCGGGTCGACCGGCCCGAGCCCGCCCGCCGCCCTCCCGAGCAGGCCCGCGCGTGGGTCGCCCGGACGCACCACCTCGTGACCCGCGACGGCCCCGGGTGCTTCGTCGCCGACACGCCTCAGGGGCTGATCGGCGTGGTGGCCTCGGCACGTCGCGACCTCACCTGGATCGTGGCGACCTTCGCGGTCCGCCCGCGGCTGCACGGACGGGGCGTCGGACGACAGCTGCTCGCTGCCGCGGCGGCGTACGGCCGCGGCTGTCTGCGGGCCATGGTCTCGGCCGGTGACGACCCCCTCGCGGTGCGCAGCTACCGGCAGGCGGGGTTCAGCCTGCACCCGACGATGGAGGCCAGCGGCATGGTGGCCCGTTCGGCGCTGCCGGTCGTGGAACGGGTGCGCGAGGGAGGCCCGGGCGACGCCGACCTCATGGACTCGGTGGACCGGCGGGTGCGCGACGCGGCGCACGGGCCGGACCATGCGCTGCTGGCCACGCAGCTCCGGCTCGTGGTCGTGGACCGGCCGGCCGGCTCCGGGTACGCCTACGTCGAGCCGAACGGCGGTCCGTACCTGCTCGCCGCCACCAGCCGCCGGGTCGCCGCAGAGCTGCTGTGGGAGACGCTGGCGGCCTCGGACCCGGATGTGCCCTGCGCGATCCGGCACCTCACCGCGGCCAACGAGTGGGCGCTCGACGTCGGGCTGGCCGCCCGGATGCCGTTCACCACGTCGGGCTACCTCGGGCTGCGCGGCATGAGACCTCCCATGCCGTACCTGCCGAGCGGGCACTTCGTGTGACGCCTCCCCCGGCTCACTGACGGGGCGGCTGCGGCAGCCGCAGCCGGACCAGCGTGCCGCCCTCGGGCGAGGCGCTCACCGCGAGCGACCCACCGTGCGCCTCGGCGATCCGGCGGCACGTCGCCAGCCCGAGTCCGGTGCCCTGCACCGCGCGGTCGAGGCGGGTGAGTGGCCTCAGCACCCGCTCGCGGTCCGGCTCGGGGATCCCGGGGCCGTTGTCCGACACCTCGAGCACCAGTTCCGACCCCTCGTCGACGGCGGTGACCAGCACCTGTCGCGCCGGCCGGCCGGCCGAGAACTTGGCCGCGTTGCCGACCAGCTCGACCAGGACCGTGCGCAGCGCGGCGGGGTCCGCCTCGACGACCGGCAGCGCACCGGTGACCAGCAGGACGTCGTCGAGGCGCGCTCCCAACGCCGCACGGACCTCGTCCATCGCCAGCGCGAGGTCGACGGTGCCTCGGCGCAGCGACGCGCCTGCGGTGGCGAACCGCCCCAGGTCCTCGAGCAGGGTGTCCATCCGCGAGGCGCCGCTCAGCGCCCGGTCCACCATCCAGAGCGCATCGTCGTCCTCGATGACGGACGGCTGCTCGGCCAGCATCTGCAACGACATCGACACCGAGGTCAGCGGGTTGCGCAGGTCGTGGGCGAGCTGCGCGGCGAAGACCGCGAGGTCGCCGTCCTCTGGGGTCACCGTGCTCCGCTCCGGGTCGGTCCGCTGGTGTGCCGGGACTGGTGGATGGAGCGCATCGTCGCACGGCGATGCGAGCGGCCGGGGCATTGTCGCGCGGTGCGTCGACGGGCGGGTCGGCGTCAGAGCCCGGGAGCCCCCCACACGGGCATCCAGCGGTCGAGCTTCGGCTCCACGGAGAGGTCGGAGCGCACCAGGTCCCGGACCTGCAGCTCGAGCAGGTTGTCGCGGCGGTTCCCCTCGAGCGGCGCGAACGGGTAGAACGTGCCCTGCTTGTAGAGGTAGACCAGACCCAGCTTCCGGCCCGCGGCGTCGACGAAGCCGACCAGCGAGCACAGCAGCCCGGGACCGAAGCCCTGCGCCTCCAGCGAGGTGTTGACGGCGTGCAGGTCCGTGACCAGCGCCGCCATGTCCGAGGGGTCCTGGCGTACGACGAGCCACGTGAAGCCGTAGCTGTCAGTGCTGCGCTCGACGTCGGGCCCCTCGTCGGCGTCGAGCAGCGCCACGATGTCTGTCTGCGTCTGGGCGAACGCGGCACCTTCAGCGGCGCGGTAGCAGACCGACCCGACGCCGGTGGGCTCGAACGACGCCGCGGTCTGCAAGGTGATCGACGCGGTGGGCAGCGCGAACAGCGCGTCGAGGTTCGCCGCGACCGGCTTGGTCCGGCCGGTGAGGGTGTCCCAGAGCTTCACGGATGCGCCTACCGGGCGGGGCCGGGGAAGCCGCCGTCGAGCGGCCGGCCGAGCTCCGCGGAGATCCGGGCCAGCTGCTCGAGGCGCTGCTCCAGCGGCGGGTGCGTGGAGAACAGCCCGGTCAGCGAGTCGGCGTTGATCGCGGGGGCGATGAAGAACGCGTTCATCGTCTGCGCCGAGCGGAGGTCCTTGGTGGGGATCCGGGCGATCTCGCCGCTGATCTTCGTCAGTGCGCTGGCCAGCGCGGAGGGCTTCTGGGTCAGGAAGGCGCCCGCGCGGTCCGCGCAGAGCTCGCGGTAGCGCGAGAGCATCCGGGTCAGCAGGAAGCTGATGGCGTAGACGACGAGGCTGATCAGCAGCGCGACGACCCACCACGGCGGGCCGTCGTTGTTGCCGCGGTCGCGGCGGTCGCCGCCGCCGAAGATCATGCCGTACTGCGCCGAGCGGGTGAGCATCCCGGCGATGATGCCCGCCGAGGAGGCCAGCGTCATGACCAGGACGTCTCGGTGCGCGACGTGGGACAGCTCGTGCGCGAGCACGCCCTCCATCTCCTCGGCGCTCAGCCGGTCGAGGATGCCGGTGGTGACGCAGACGGCGGACCGGCTCGGCGAGCGACCGGTGGCGAAGGCGTTCGGCATGTCGGTGTAGGCGATCGCGACCCGCGGCTTCGGCATGTCCGCCATCGCGCAGAGCCGGTCGATGACGCCGTGCAGCTCCGGGGCCTGCTCGGCGGTGACCTCGCGGGCTCGCATCGCGCGCAGCGCGACGGTGTCCGACCAGTACCACTGCGCCCAGGCGATGCCGATACCCAGCAGCCCGATGAAGATCGCATAGCCCGGGAGGGCGTACATGAGCGCCACGACCAGCCCGACGAAGACCGCGCCGAGCAGGAACATGACGAGGGTCATCCGGGCGGTGAGCCCGGAGTCGCGGATGAAGCGGGTGTGGGCCATCAGCCGGGGATCAGCCCATCATCACTGAGCAGATCCCGCACCTCCTCGATGGTGGAGTCGGAACGGGGAAGGATGAGGTCGGAGTGGACGAGCGCGTCGGCGGCCAGCGGAGAGCCCGCCGCGCGGACCGCGTCGAGCAGCGCGGCCAGGCTCAGCGAGAAGGTCCGCTCGTCGGCACCCTCGACCGCCGCCTCGACCGCGGCGTCGAGCTCGTTGAGGCGTCCGATGCTCTCCTCGGGAACCTCCCACTGGCCCTCGCCGAGGATCCGGGCGATCACGGCTGCCCCTCGGCTCGTTCGGGAGCGGTCTCGCCGGTCTCGATCTCCGGGGTGGCGGGGGTGCTGCCGGCCTGGATCGCGTCGGGGGCCGGGGACGTCCCGGCCTTGAGCGCGGCCAGCTCGCTCTCGACGTCGGACTGCGAGGAGAGCGCCTGCAGCTCGCGGGCGATGTCGTCGCCCTGCCCCAGCGCGCTGGCGTCGTCGAGCGCACCGGACGCGATCAGCTCGTCGATGGCGCCGGCGCGGGCCTGCATCTGCGCGGTCTTGTCCTCGGCCCGCTGGACGGCCATGCCGACGTCGCCCATCTCCTCGGAGATGCCGGAGAAGGCCTCGTTGACCCGGGTCTGCGCCTCCGCCGCGGTGTAGGTGGCCTTGATCGTCTCCTTGCGGGTCCGGAACGCCTCGACCTTCGCCTGCAGCCGTTGCGAGGCCAGCGTCAGCTTCTCCTCCTCCGACTGCAGCTGCGCGTGCTGCGCCTGCAGGTCGGCGATCTGCTGGGTGAGCCCGGACTTGCGGGTCAGCGCCTCGCGGGCGAGGTCCTCCCGGCCGACGGACAGCGCCTTCTGCGCCTGCTGGGTCAGCTTGTCCGACTGCTGCTGAAGCTGGTTGGCCTGGAGCTCGACGCGCTTGCGGCTGGTCGCCACGTCGGCGACCCCGCGCCGTACCTTCGTCAGCATCTCGACCTGGCGCTGGTAGCTGTAGTCGAGGGTCTCCCGAGGGTCCTCCGCCCTGTCCAGGGCCTTGTTGGCCTTCGACCGGAAGATCAGGCTCATTCGCTTCATGAGGCTCATGGACGACGGGCCCCCTTTTCTTGGCTCGGCTGCACGACTGGGTCTGTCGCCACCCTACGGGCCAACGTCTCGGCGAGGTAGGAGGTTCCCAACCGTTACGCTGGTGCTCCACCTCCCTGTCACACGAAGGCGTCCCCGGTGTTCCGTCGCAAGTCAGAAGAGCCTCCCGCCCAGACCGTCATCGCCAAGGACGGGGGCAAGGGCCGGCCGACGCCGACGCGCAAGGAGGCCCAGGCCGCGGCCAAGGCCCGGGCCAAGGGCGCGCAGGGCAAGAAGGGCGGCGGGCGGATGACCCGCGAGCAGCGCGCCGGCCAGAGCGCGAAGGTCCGCGAGGCGATGCGCACCGGCGACGAGCGCTACCTGCCCGCTCGGGACAAGGGTCCGGTGCGCCGCTTCGCCCGCGACTTCGTGGACAGCCGACTGTGCATGGCCGAGTTCCTGCTGCCGCTCCTGCTGGTGATCCTGCTGACCTCCCCGCTCAGCCCCGCACTGAGCAACGGCCTCTGGAGCGCCACCGTGATCCTGGTCGCCGCCGACACGATCTGGCTGGTCTTCCGGCTGCGGCGCGAGCTGAGGACCCGCTTCGCCGACCAGAGCACCCGGGGGGCGACCGGGTACGCCGTGCTGCGCTCGATCCAGCTGCGGTTCCTGCGGATGCCCAAGCCGCAGGTCAAGCTCGGCCAGAAGCTGCGCGGGCGCTACTGACCGTCCGCGACGCGCTCCGGGAGGATCCTCGGCGCCTGGTGCGTGCGATCCCCCCGCGAGACGGCGGCGCCGCTTGGGCTGTTCGAGCGCCGGGCTAGGGTCGACGATATGGACATTCGCAATCTCGGGGCGAGCGGACTCAAGATCTCCGCGATCGCCTACGGAAACTGGCTCACCCACGGCTCGCAGGTCGAGGAGGACGCCGCACGAGCCTGCGTACGGCAGGCGCTGGACGAGGGCATCACGACCTTCGACACCGCAGACGTCTACGCCAACACCGCGGCCGAGACCGTCCTCGGCTCGGCCCTGAAGGGCGAGCGCCGCGAAGGTCTCGAGATCTTCACCAAGGTGTACTGGCCGACCGGCCCCGGCAAGCACAACGACCACGGCCTGTCGCGCAAGCACATCATGGAGTCGATCGACGGCTCGCTGCGCCGGCTCGGCACCGACTACGTCGACCTGTACCAGGCCCACCGCTTCGACACCGCGACGCCGCTCGAGGAGACGATGGAGGCCTTCGCCGACGTCGTGCACTCCGGCAAGGCGATGTACATCGGCGTCTCGGAGTGGCGCGCCGAGGAGATCCGGCGGGCGCACGAGCTCGCCCGCGAGCTGCACATCTCGCTGGTCTCGAACCAGCCGCAGTACAACATGCTGTGGCGAGTCATCGAGTCCGAGGTCGTCCCGACCTGCGAGGAGCTCGGCGTCGGGCAGATCGTCTGGTCGCCGATCGCGCAGGGCGTGCTCACCGGCAAGTACAAGCCGGGCGAGGACTACCCCGCCGGCTCGCGGGCCACGGACGAGAAGGGCGGCGCGGACATGATCTCGCGCTACCTGAACGACGACATCCTCACCCGCGTGCAGCGGCTCACCCCGATCGCCGACGAGGCCGGCCTCAGCCTGGCCCAGCTCGCGGTCGCCTGGGTGCTGCAGAACGACAACGTCTCGGCCGCGATCATCGGCGCCTCGCGCCCGGAGCAGGTGACCGAGAACGTCAAGGCAGCCGGTGTCGAGCTCGACAGCGCGGCACTCAAGCAGATCGACGAGATCTTCGACGGCGTCATCGAGCGCGACCCCGCCAAGACGCAGGACCCCGACCGCAACGCGTGGATCGGCGGCTGACCTCCGGTCAGGGCAGGGGTCGGGCCACGTCGAAGGTCCGGCCCCTCTGCCGCACCCAGAGCGCGAGCAGCGGGTCGACGTAGGACCACTGCCGGCCGTCGCGGGCGAGGTGCTGACCGTCCCGGCCGAGCTCCCGCAGGGCACTCTGCAGAGTCGCCCGGGCCACGTCGAAGCGGCGCGCGGTCGTGGTCCCGGTCGGTGACGCGCCGTCGGCGAGCGCGGCCAGCACCGCCTTCTTGCCGGGCGACAGCTGGTCCCAGACCGCCTGGTGCGCCTCGTTGGTCGTCGTCAGCGCCCGCCGCACGACCGCGTCGGCGAGCGCCAGGTCCTGCACGTCTGCGCCCTCGGGCAACGTGGTGGAGCCCTGTCCCCGGGCCACGAGCTCGCGGTGCAGCAGGTGGGCGAGCAGCATGGTCCGCTGCGGGTGGCCCGCCGCGGTCGTGACGAGCGGGGACAGCGCTCCGCCAGGCTCCTCGTCCAGGTCGGCGAACCGCTCGGCGAGCTCGACACGGACCTCGTCGCTCGGCAGCGGGCCGAGGTCCAGCGGTTCGGCCTGCCCGTACAACGGTCGCTCCCGCTCGCTGAACAGCCGCCGCATCAGCGACGGCTGGGAGCCGGCGTACACGTAGACCGCGGCGTCGCCGTGGTACTGCACGTGCGAGCGCAGCAGCGCGTCGAGCGCCGACCCCGCGCTCAGCAGGTCCTGGAACTCGTCGAACACGACCAGGGTCGGGATCCGGTCCTTCTCGTACAGCGCCAGCGGCAGGTCGAGAAGCTCCGCCGCCGCGGTCTGGGTCGCCTCGGGCGCGGGGACCGCCTGGCGGGGACCGAGCGTCAGGCCGGGGCCCGCGGCGGTCAGCGAGAGGCCCAGCCGGCTGCCCAGCGAGTCCAGGTGCGCGCGCAGCCCGTGGTCGCGCAGCCGGGCGTACGCCGAGGCGATCCGCACGCACACCTCGCCCAGGGAGGTCACGCCGTACAGGTCCACGTGGACGGTCCGCCATCCGGTGCCTGCCAGGCCGGCGGCGTGCGCGAGCAGCAGTGACGTCTTCCCGAAGCGCCGCGGGCCGGCCACCCGGACGTGCACCCGCTCCACCGCGGCGTCGTGCAGGCCGGCCAGCTCCGCACGCCGGTCGATCATCGCCTCGGGAGCGATCGGCGTCTCGAAGGGGAACGGCCGCGTCAGCGGCACCCGGTCCGGCATGCGTATGAGTCTACCCATACGCGAACGTATGAGCCAGGCATACTAGCTGGCGCGCAGACCCATCGGGCCGTAGACCTTCCGGTCGCCCTCGAACAGCGTCACCTGCTCCACCCCCTCCTCGAGGAGCTCTCGCCAGATCTCGCCGACCCAGGACTCGGCGTCGCTCTGCGACGGGAACGCGTGCCCCCCGCCGACCTCGCTGACGACCTCCTCGCCGGAGGCGTCCTCCAGCCGCCAGTGCCACGGTGCGTTCGCGGAGCCGCCGGGGAAGCCCGAGGACAGTCCGGAGGAGAGGCCGGGCGACCCCGACGTGGGGAGCTCGCCCCCGGAGGGAGACGGGCCGAGCGGGCCAGCAGCGTGGGTCATGGGCTGAGCCTAGCGCCGGGCTGCGGCCCGGTCCCGGCCCGGCTTTGACGCCGCCGCGCCCCCCGTGGGACCGTGGTGCGCACTGCCCCGTGGCGGGAAAGCCGGTCCGAAGCCGGCGCTGACCCGCAACCGTAGGCCGAGCACCGCTCGGTGAGCCGGAACACCGCCAGGAGGCAGCGGCTCCAGATCATCCGTCGAGGTATGCGGAACGGAGCCGGATCCTGAGGTCCCCCGTATCCGGGCGTCCGTGGTGGTCCGGTCTCTCGTCTGTACCGCCGCAACGAGAAAGGGCCCTCATGGCCACCCGCCTGCGCCGCTCCGTCGGCGCCGTGCTCACGCTCGTCCTGGTCGCGCTCACCCTCGGCGGCACCGCCGGAACGGCCCACGCCGCCGACTCCTACCGTTACTGGAGCTACTTCCACGTGGCCGGCGGCAGGTTCGTCTTCGCCAAGACCGGCCCCGGCGACTACACGCCTGCGGCCGACGCCATCGAGGGCTACCGCTACGGCACCTCCACGAGCGCCAAGGGGCTGGCCCCGCGCGCCGACCTGGGCGTCTACACGATCGGCACCATCTGCGCGGGCGTGAAGCCGGGTCCGGGCCAGAAGCGCGTGGGCGTGCTCATCGACTACGGCACCGCTGCCGACGCCGGATCCGGACAGACCCCGCCGAAGCCCCGCGCCGCCTGCGCCGTCGTGCCCGTCGACGCCAACGGCCAGCAGGTGCTGGCCAAGGTGGCCGCCACCCGCGTGAAGGGCTTCCTCTGCGGCGTCGACGGGTACCCCGTCTCGACCTGCTCGGTCACCGTCAAGGACGCCGCTGCGCCGGGCACGGAGCGGCCGGTGGCCTTCGCGCTGCCCGCCGGCGCGTCGGCGAGGGCCTCGGCTGCCGCCGCGTCCGGCTCCGGGGCCGCGACGCCCGAGCCGTCCACGTCGAGCGCCGCCGGCAGCAGCACCACGGTCCTGGTCGGGACCGCGATCGTCGTCGTGCTGCTCGTGGTGGGCGGCGGGGTGGCGCTGAACCGCCGGACCCGGAACGGCTGACGAGGACCACCGATGCGCCCACAGAACCTCCCAGGCTTCCCCCGGATGCTGCATCCGGGGGCCTGGTGGCTGTGGGCGCTCGGGCTGGCTGCGGCCGCCGGACGGAGCCAGAACCCGGTGCCGCTGCTGCTGATCCTGGCGGTCACCTGGTTCGTCGTCGCGGCCCGCCGCAGCACCGCGCCCTGGGCCGCGTCGTACGGCGCCTTCCTCAAGCTGGCGCTCCTGGTCATCGTCGTGCGGGTCGGCTTCCAGGCACTGCTGTCGACGGGATCCCAGGGCCCCACCGTGCTGTTCACCCTCCCGCAGGTGCCGCTGCCCAGCGGCAGCGGTCTCAAGCTCGGCGGCCAGGTGACGCTCGAGGCGGTGATGCAGGCGCTGTACGAGGGGCTCCAGCTGGCGACGATCCTCGGCTGCATCGGGGCCGCGAACGCGCTGGGCAGCGCCCGCCGGCTGCTGCGCCACGTCCCGGGGGCGCTGTACGAGATCGGCGTCGCCTGCGTGATCGCACTGACCTTCGCGCCCCAGCTGGTCACCGACGCGCACCGCATCAGGCAGGCGCACCGGCTGCGCGGTCGCCGGACCCGCGGGGTCGCCGCCCTCGGCCGGCTCGGCATGCCCGTGCTCGAGGGAGCCCTGGAGCGGTCCGTCGAGCTGGCGGCCGCGATGGACTCCCGCGGCTACGGACGCACCACCGACGCGGGACGCGGCCGCCGCCGACTGACCGGCGTGCTCTTCGCGGTGGCCGTGCTGGGCCTCTGCGTCGGCGTCTACGGGCTGCTCGGCGGCAGCACGTCGGAGTGGCTCGGCCTGCCGATGCTGGTCGGCGGCGGCCTGCTCGCGGTGCTCGGCATCTGGGTCGGCGGTCGGCGGACCGGCCGCACGACGTACCGCCCCGACCCCTGGGCGCTGCCGGAGTGGCTGGTCGCCGGGTCCGGGCTGGTGGCCGCGGCCGCGATGACCGTCGACGTGCGCCTCGACCCGGCGGCGCTGTTCCTGCCGAGCAGCACGGCTGCGCCGACGGTGCCGGTGCTGGCCTGCGCCGGCATCCTGGTGGCCCTGCTGCCCGCCGTGGTGGCGCCGGTGCCGCCGCTGCCGCGAGCCGCCGCGTCCGGCTCCCGCGACCTGACCCGGACGGCGGCCGCATGATCGAGCTGCAGGACGTCAGCATCCGCTTCGACGACGGCGAGCCGGTGCTTCGCGACGTCACGCTCAGCGTCCCGGAGGGCGAGCTGGCGCTGGTCGTGGGGCGCACCGGCTCAGGCAAGTCCACGCTGCTGCGGGCGGTCAACGGACTGGTGCCGCACTTCTCCGGAGGGACGCTCGCCGGACGGGTCGTCGTCGACGGCCGGGACACCCGCACGCACCGGCCCCGCGACCTCGCGGACGTGGTCGGGTTCGTCGGGCAGGACCCGGTCTCCGGGTTCGTCAGCGACAACGTCGAGGACGAGCTCGCCTACGGCATGGAGTCGCTGGGCCTCGGTCCCGCGGTGATGCGCACCCGGGTCGAGGAGACCCTCGACGTGATGGGTCTCGCGGACCTCCGCGACCGGCCGCTGGCCGCGCTCTCCGGTGGCCAGCAGCAGCGGGTGGCGATCGGCTCGGTGCTGACCACGCACCCGCGGGTGCTGGTCCTGGACGAGCCGACCTCGGCGCTCGACCCGCTGGCGGCGGAGGAGGTGCTCGCCACCCTGCAGCGGCTCGTGCACGACCTCGGCCTGACCGTCCTGATGGCCGAGCACCGCCTCGAGCGGGTGGTGCAGTACGCCGACCGCGTGGTGCTGCTGCCCGGCGACGGACGCGCGCTCGTGACCGGCACACCGCAGGAGGTGCTGCAGCACTCCCCCATCGCGCCGCCCGTCGTGGAGCTGGGCCGGATCGCCGGCTGGCAGCCGCTGCCGCTCTCGGTGCGCGACGCCCGCCGCAAGGCGCCGGCGCTGCGCGAGCTGCTCGCGGGCCTGGACCGTCCCGACGAGCCCGGGCCGGGGACCGGGAGCGGCTGCGTGGCCGAGCTCTCCGACGCCGTGGTCTGCTACGGTCCGGTGCCCGCGCTGCGCGGGCTGACCGCGTCGGTCGCCGCCGGCGAGGTCGTCGCGCTGATGGGTCGCAACGGCGCCGGCAAGTCGACGCTGCTCAACACGCTGGTGGGGCTGGCCCGGCCCACGAGCGGCCGGGTGACGGTCGCCGGCCACCGACCCGGTGACCTCGAGCCCGCCGACCTGCTGCGCCACGTGGGACTGGTCCCGCAGGTGCCCGGCGACCTGCTGTACGCCGCCAGCGTCGGCCGGGAGTGCGCGCTGGCCGACCGGGACGCGCGGGTCGCCCCCGGCACCACCCTCACGCTGTTCGAGCAGCTCTCCCCCGGCGTACCGCTCGACCGACATCCCCGCGACCTCTCCGAGGGGCAGCGGCTGACCCTTGCGCTGGCCGTGGTGCTCGCTGCCCGGCCGGCCCTGCTGCTGCTCGACGAGCCGACCCGTGGGCTCGACTACACCGCCAAGCACCGGCTGGTCGGCATCCTGCGCGACCTCGCCGACGAGGGCCACGGCGTGCTGCTGGCGACCCACGACGTCGAGCTGGTCGCAGAGGTGGCGCACCGGGTGCTCGTGGTCGCCGACGGCGAGCTGGTCGCCGACGGGCCCACCGCCGACGTCGTGGTGGCGTCCCCCGCGTTCGCGCCGCAGGTCGCCAAGGTGCTCGCCCCGCTGCGCTGGCTGACCCCGACGGAGGTCGCGGTGGCGCTCGCCTCCGCCGACGGTGCTCCCGAGGCGGTACGCCGGTGAACCTCGTCCCGCTCCGTGGCCGCTCCGGCCTGGCCCTCGCGGCCGCGTCCCTGCTCGGCGTCGTGGCCTTCGGCTGGCCGTTCCTGGTGAAGCCCGGCGCGGCTCTCGACAGCTCGCACTCCGGGGACGCCCCGATGGTGTTCGTGGTGCTGCTGCCGCTGCTGGCCGCCGTGGTCCTCGCCGAGCTGACCTCCGGCGGGATGGACGCCAAGGCGGTCGCGATGCTCGGCATGCTGGCGGCGGTCGGCGGCGCGCTGCGTGCAGTCGGCCCGGGCACCGCCGGGCTCGAGCCCAGCTTCGTGGTCATCGTGCTCGGAGGGCGGGTGTTCGGGCGCGGCTTCGGCTTCGTGCTCGGCGCGGTCACGCTGTTCACCGGGGCGCTGATCACCGGCGGCGTGGGTCCATGGCTGCCGTTCCAGATGGTCGGCGCCGGCTGGGTCGGCTTCGTCGCCGGCTGCCTGCCGCGGGTGGAGGGACGTGCCGAGGTGCTGCTGCTCGCGGCGTACTCCTTCGTCGCCGGGCTGTGCTACGGCTCGCTGCTGAACCTGTGGTTCTGGCCGTTCGCGTCGTACGGTCCGGAGACCAGCTTCGTCGCCGGCGACCCCCTGCTCGCCAACGTCGGCCGCTATGCGCTGTTCTACCTGACGACATCGCTGCCGTGGGACCTCGGGCGTTCGCTGCTGTCCGCCCTCGTCGTCCTCGCGGCCGGCAGCGCGTTGCTGCGCGCGCTCCGCCGCGCGGCGCGCCGGGCGGCGTTCACGGCCCCCGTGGTGTTCGAGCGCTGATGGACCTCGTCGTGCTCGGCACCGGGTCGGCGGACGGCTGGCCCAACCCGCACTGCGGCTGCGCGTCGTGCGCCCTCGAGCGCGCGAGCGGGACGCTGCGCGGACAGACGGCGGCCCTCCTCGACGAGACGCTGCTGCTCGACTGCGGTCCCGAGACGCCGCACGCGGCGCAGCGCGCTGGGATGGACCTCACCGGCCTCCGGCACGTCCTGGTCACCCACGCGCACCCCGACCACTGCTCGCCGGCGTTCCTGCTCTTCCGCTCCTGGGTCGGCGACGAGCCGCTCGACGTCATCGGGCCGCCCGAGGTCGTCGAGTCCTGCCGCAGGTGGGTGGCCCCCGACTCGCCGGTGGCGTTCCGCGCGGTGGCGGCCGGAGAGCGCCTGTCGCTGGGCCGGTACGACGTCCGGGTGCTCGCCGCGCGCCACGGCCCGCCCGGCGCCGGTGTGCTCTACGACGTGGCCGGACCGGCCGGCCGGCTGCTCTACGCCACCGACACCGGCCCGCTGCCGGACGCCACGGTCGCGGCAGCCGCCGGAGCGGCCTACGACACCGTGCTGCTCGAGGAGACCTTCGGCGACCACCTCGAGCACCGCACCGACCACCTGGACCTCGCGACCTTCCCCGAGCAGGTGCGCCGGCTCCGCGAGGCCGGAGCGGTCACCGACGCCACGGACGTGGTCGCCGTGCACCTGTCCCACCACAACCCACCGGCGGCCGAGCTCGGTCGACGGCTGGCCGACTGGGGCGCCAGGCTCGTCGACGACGGGACGCCGCTCGGTGCGCCACCAGGCCCGCGGACCGTTCCGCGGCGCACCCTGGTGCTCGGTGGTGCGCGCTCCGGCAAGTCGCGGGAGGCCGAGCGCCTGCTGGCGGCCGAGGCGGAGGTGACCTACGTGGCCACGTCGTACCCGGCCGACGGCACGGACCCCGAGTGGTCGGGCCGGGTCTGCGCGCACCAGGCCCGCAGACCGGCGCGCTGGCGCACCGTCGAGACGCTCGACCTCGTGAGCCTGCTCGACGCGCAGGGCGGCCCGCTGCTCGTGGACTGCCTGACGCTCTGGCTGACCCGCGTGATGGACCGTTGCGGCGCATGGGGCGAGACCCCGCACGCCGCCGATGCGGTGCGGGCCGAGGTCGCCGCGCTCGGTGACGCCTGGCGACGCACCACCCGCCGGGTCGTGGCGGTCAGCAACGAGGTCGGCCAGGGAGTCGTGCCCGCGACCGCGTCCGGCCGGCTGTTCCGCGACGTGATGGGCCTGCTCAACGCCACCCTCGCCGCACAGACCGAGGACGTGCGCTGGTGCGCGGCCGGGCGGGTGCTGCCGCTGTGACGGGCCGGACGAACGGCGCGGGAACGGCGTACGACGGACTCCTGCTCGGGCTCGGCACGCTGACGGTGATGCCCGTGCCGCCTCCCCGGACCGTGGACCGGCGCAGCGCGGGCTGGGCGATGACCCTCGCCCCGGTCCTCGCGCTGGCGCTCGCGCTGCCCGCCGTCCTGCTGCTGGCACTGCTCGGGACCCGGCCGGCGTCCCCGCTGCTGAGCGCCGCGCTCACCGTCGGGCTGATCGCGCTGCTGACCCGGGGCCTGCACCTGGACGGCCTCGCCGACACCGCTGACGGGCTGGGGTCCGGCCGTCCGGCCCGGGAGGCGCTGGAGGCGATGCGGCGCAGCGACATCGGTCCCTTCGGCGTCGTGACGCTGGTGCTGGTGCTGCTGCTCCAGGTGGCGGCGCTGGCCGCGCAGGTCGGCGCTGGGCACGGCGCCGTGACGGTCACGTTCGCGCTGCTCGTCAGCCGGCTGACCCTGCCGCTGGTCTGCTCGCGCGGGGTGCCGGCGGCCCGTCCGGACGGGCTCGGCCGGGTCGTGTCCGACAGCGTGAGCCGCGCTCAGCTCGCGCTCGCGGTGGCGGTCGCGGGCGGTCTCGGGCTCGTGCTGGTGCTCGTGGCGGCGGGGACACCCGGGACACCGCTCGCGCGGACCCTCGCGACCTCGCTGGTCGCCGGCGTCGCCGGGGTCGCGGCCGCCGCCGGCACCTGCTGGTGGTGCGTGCGCCGGCTGGGCGGCGTGACCGGCGACGTGCTCGGCGCGTGCGTCGAGGTCGCCTTCACGACGGTGCTGGTGGTGCTGGCAGCACTGTGAGCCGGGTCAGTCGTCGCGGACGGTGGCGGTGACGAACGGCGGTCTGGTCACCACGAACACCTCGCGCCGGCCGCGCACGTCCACCGCCACCTCGGCGCCCTCGGACACCTGGGCCGCGAGCAGTGCGAGACCGACGCCCTTCTTCAGGGTCGGCGAGAAGGTGCCGGAGGTGACCTCACCTACCGGGACGTCGCCGGTCAGCAGCACGCGCATCTGCGGGCGTGGGATGCCGCGGCCGGCCGAGACCAGCCCGCGCAGCAGCCGGGCGGGGCCCCGCTCCTTCTCCGCGGTGATCGCGTCCTTGCCCCAGAAGGCGTCCTTGCCCCAGCCGACCGCCCAGCCGAGCCGACCCTGGTTGGGCGTGGTGTCCAGGCTGATGTCCTGGCCGTGCAGCGGGTAGCCCATCTCGGTGCGCAGCGTGTCGCGGGCGCCGAGGCCGCAGGGCGTCAGCCCCTGAGGCTCCCCCGCGTCGAGGAGCGCGTCCCACAGCTCGCCGGCCACCTCGGCCGGCACGATCAGCTCGTAGCCGCGCTCACCGGTGTAGCCGGTGCGGCAGACGATCACCGGGGCGTCCCGGAAGCCGGCCTCGAGGAACGACATGTAGGCGTGGCCGGCCGGCAGACCGACCGCTTCGATGACCTCGTCGCAGCGGCCGCCCTGGACGGCGAGCACGGCGTGGCTGTCGTGGTGGTCGTCGAGCTCGACGCCGTCCGGAGCCCGCTCCCGGAGCCGGCGCACGACCTCCGCGGAGTTGGCGGCGTTCGGCACCAGCAGCAGGCGCTCGTCGGTGTGCAGGTAGACGATCAGGTCATCGACGATGCCACCCGTCGCGTCGTCGCAGCACAACGTGTACTGGGCTCGGCCGGGCCCGATCCGGCCCAGGTCGTTGCTCAGCGTCGAGTTGACGAGCTCCGCAGCACCGGGACCGCGGACCACCACCGTGCCCAGGTGGCTGACGTCGAAGAGGCCCACCGCCTCCCGGACCGCGGTGTGCTCCTTGACCACGCCGGTGGGGTACTCCAGCGGCATCTCCCAGCCGCCGAACTCGGCCAGCCTGGCGCCGAGAGCGACGTGGCGGTCGTGCAGCGGGGACCGTTTCGGCTGCGGGGGCGAGGGCGCGTCGTCGGCCTGCATGCTGCCGAACCTATCGCAGCCGGTGCCGGCGCGGGTCCGCCGCCGGGGTGACGCGGCGGGCCGCCGGGGTTCGCCCTGCGGCTCCGGGGGCACCATGGCGTCGTGCCGCGTCGGGCAGCGGGCGACCGTCGCCGACGCGGTACTAGCATGCGACCCACCGCGGACGCCGCCGTGCACATCCGCCCAGCATCCGAACCCGTGAAGGAGCCGCACCGCCGTGACGACGTACACGCTGCGCAAGGGAGCGCCGGACAAGACCAGGACCGATGCGGTGGTGGTCGGGGTCGTCAAGGGAGCCAAGGGCCTCGAGGTCGCGCCCGGCGGCGAGGGGGTCGCCGGCGCCTACGGCCGCAAGCTCGACCCGCTGCTGTCCACGATCGGGTTCAAGGCCAAGGCTGGTGAGGTCGCGAAGGTGCCCACCCAGGGCATGCTGCGCGCGCCCGTGCTGATCCTCGTGGGGCTCGGCGACAAGGACGCGCTCACGACCGAGGCGGTGCGCCGTGCCGCCGGTGTCGCGGCCCGCACGGTCGCCAACGCGGCCACGGTCGCGCTCGCGCTGCCGGCCGGCGACGCCGAGCACGTCCGTGCCGTGGCGGAGGGCTACCTGCTGGGCTCCTACCGGTTCACGGCCTACAAGTCGGCTCCGTCCGAGGAAGGACCCTCGGAGGTCGTGCTGCTGACCGACCGGGCCCGGGACAAGGAGGCGACAGCGGCGCTGGCCACCGCCCGCACCGTGTCGGCCGCGCGGGCCCTGGCCCGTGACTGGGTGAACACCCCGGCCGGGGACCTCACGCCGGTGGCCTTCACCGACGCGGTGAGCGCCGCGGTGAAGGAGCGCAAGGACCGCAAGGTCCGCATCGAGGTGCTCGACGACAGGCAGCTGCTCGACGGCGGCTACGGCGGCATCATCGGGGTCGGCCAGGGGTCGGCGAACCCGCCGCGGCTGGTGACGCTGACCTACAAGCCGCGCGGCGCGAAGACCCGCCTCGCCCTGGTCGGCAAGGGAATCACCTACGACTCCGGCGGCCTGAGCATCAAGCCCGGCCCGTCGATGACCACGATGAAGTGCGACATGAGCGGCGCCGCCGCCGTCGCGGCTGCCACCCTCGCGATCGCGGAGCTGGGGCTGCCGGTCGCGGTGACGACGTTCCTGCCGATGGCGGAGAACATGCTCAGCGGCTCGGCGATGCGGCCCGGTGACGTGCTGACGATGTACGGCGGCCGCACGGTCGAGGTGCTGAACACCGACGCCGAGGGGCGGCTGGTGATGGCCGACGCCCTGGTGAAGGCCACCGAGCGCAAGCCCGACGTGATCGTGGACGTCGCGACGCTGACCGGCGCGTGCGTCGTGGCGCTCGGCGACAGGATCGCCGGCGTGATGGGCAACGACGAGGCGCTGGTGACCCAGGCGCAGGCGGCCGGCGCGCGCGTCGGCGAGGCGCTGTGGCCGCTGCCGGTCGCCGAGGAGATGACCGAGAAGGTCCGCACCAACAGCAAGGTCGCCGACCTCGCCCAGCACAACAGCGAGCGCTGGGGCGGCGCGCTGTACGCCGCGGCGTTCCTGCAGGAGTTCGTCGGCGACCACCGGTGGGCGCACCTCGACATCGCCGGACCGGCGTTCAACGAGCGCGGCCCGTGGGGCTACACCTCCAGCGGCGGCACGGGCTTCGGGGTGTCGACGCTGGTGGAGCTCGCGCGCGACCTGTCGTCCTGACGGGTCACGCGGGCCTGTTGCGCCGGTTGTACTCGCGCATCCGCGCGGGGTAGCCGACCACTGCTGCGTCGTACGACGGGACGCCGTGGCGGTTGGCGAAGGAGTGCGCCCAGGCGACCGACGGCACCCGGCGCCGGGTCCACTCGCCGTCGTGCGCAACGAGCATCAAGGTGACGTCCGACACCGCCGTGCGCGGCTCGACGAAGCCCTCGACGCCGCGCCGCGTCGTGGCGAACTCGGTGAGGTGCTTCTGGTCGGCCGCGTCGGACGGCCGCACGGTCGTCGGCCCGCGTCCTCGCGGTCGCCGCGCGCGCGGCCCGCGCCGTCGCACCCGTTGCCACCAAGCCATGCTCCCAGTGTGGCCGACAAGTCTGGGAAACTGCTGAACATTCGCCGCGACGAGTGCGCCGGCCGCCGCCGAGGGGGCCGTGTGGACTCCAGACGATTTGGTGGAAAGATGGCCGACGGCCGACAGACCAGAGCACCTGGGGCGATCCCTCGCGGCTCGGACGACGATGCGGAGGAACGGTGGCGGACGACGCCGGCAACAGCTTCGACGTGGTGATCCTGGGGGCGGGAAGCGGCGGCTACGCGTGCGCCCTGCGGGCAGCCCAGCTGGGACTGTCGGTGGCCCTGGTCGAGAAGGGCAAGGTCGGCGGCACCTGCCTGCATGTCGGCTGCATCCCGACCAAGGCGCTGCTGCACGCCGCGGAGGTCGCCGACGCGGCGCGCGACTCCGAGCAGTTCGGCGTCAACGCGACGTTCGAGAGCGTCGACATGGGCGGCGTGAACAAGTACAAGGACGGCGTCGTGACCCGGCTGTACAAAGGGCTGACCGGGCTGGTCCGGGGGCGCGGCATCACCGTCGTGGAGGGCGAGGGCCGGCTCGTGGGCGCCGACGCCGTCGAGGTCGGCGGCCGGCGCTACACCGGCCGCCACGTCGTGCTCGCGTCCGGCTCCTACTCCCGGACGCTGCCCGGTCTCGAGGTCGACGGGCGCCGGGTGCTCACCTCCGAGCAGGCCCTCTCCCTCGACCACGTGCCGGGCTCCGTGGTCGTGCTCGGGGGCGGGGTGATCGGCTGTGAGTTCGCCAGCGTGTGGCGGTCCTTCGGCGCGGAGGTGACGATCGTCGAGGCGCTCGCCCATCTCGTGCCCGCCGAGGACGAGGCGATCTCGGTCGCGCTGGAGCGGGCCTTCCGCAAGCGCGGGATCGGCTTCCGGGTCGGGACCCCGTTCGCCGGTGTTCAACACACCGACGACGGGGTAACGGTCAGCCTGGAGGGCGGTGAGGAGATCGAGGCGGAGATGCTGCTCGTGGCGGTCGGCCGCGGCCCGAGCACCCAGGGACTGGGGTACGACGAGCAGGGCGTCGCGATGGAGCGCGGGTTCGTGGTGACCGACGAGCGGCTGCGCACCGAGGTCGACGGGGTCTACGCCGTGGGCGACATCGTCCCCGGCCTCCAGCTCGCGCACCGCGGCTTCGCGCAGGGCATCTTCGTCGCCGAGGACATCGCCGGGCTCGACCCGACCCCGCTCGACGAACGGGGGGTCCCGCGGGTGACCTACAGCGACCCGGAGGTCGCCTCGGTCGGCCTCGACGAGGCCACCGCCCGCGCGGAGTACGGCGACGGCGAGGTGGAGACGCTCACCTACGACCTCGCCGGCAACGGCCGCAGCCAGATCCTGCGCACCCAGGGCTTCGTGAAGCTGGTCCGCCGCACGCACGGACCGGTGGTCGGCGTGCACATCATCGGCGCCCGCGCCGGGGAGCTCATCGGCGAGGCGCAGCTCATCTACAACTGGGAGGCCCACCCCGAGGACGTCGCGCCGCTGGTGCACGCCCATCCCACCCAGAACGAGGCGCTCGGCGAGGCGCATCTCGCGCTCGCCGGCAAGCCCCTGCACGCGCACACCTGACCCCACCCAGACGACGAGCAGCATCCAGTTCTCGAAGCGAAGGAACCCCATGGCGACCTCAGTCACCCTTCCCGCACTCGGCGAGTCCGTCACCGAAGGCACCGTCACCCGCTGGCTCAAGCAGCCCGGTGACCAGGTGGCCGTGGACGAGCCGCTCCTCGAGGTCTCGACCGACAAGGTCGACACCGAGATCCCCTCGCCGGTCGCCGGCACGCTGCTCGAGATCAAGGTCGCCGAGGACGAGACCGTCGAGGTCGGCGCCGAGCTCGCCACGATCGGCGACGAGGGCGAGTCGACCGGTGGGCAGGACGCGTCAGCGGAGCCGGCGGAGCAGGAGCCGGCGGAGCAGGCGCCGGCGGAGCAGGAGGCCCCCGCCGCGCAGCAGCCACCCGACGAGCAGCAGGCCCCCGCGGCCCAGCAGGCCCCCGAGGAGCAGCGGGCTCCGGCCGCGCAGGGCGGCTCCTCCGACGGCACGCCGGTGACCCTGCCGGCGCTCGGCGAGTCGGTGACCGAGGGCACCGTGACCCGCTGGCTGAAGCAGGTCGGTGACCAGGTGGCGGTCGACGAGCCGCTCCTCGAGGTCTCGACCGACAAGGTCGACACCGAGATCCCCTCGCCGGTCGCCGGCACGCTGCTCGAGATCAAGGTCGCCGAGGACGAGACCGTCGAGGTCGGCGCCGAGCTCGCGGTCGTGGGCTCGGGGGACGCCGCCCCGTCGGGTGGCGGCGCGGCGCCGTCCGGTGGCGAGGACGCGTCGGCCCGGGACGCCGACCAGGACCTGCCGAGCAGCGACGGGGCCCCGGAGGCCACCTCCCAGGGCACGCCGGTCGCAGCGACCGAGCCGACGAGCTCGGCCGCGCAGGCACAGCCGGCCCCGTCCAGCCCGGAGACCCCGACGCAGGCCACCGCGGACAACGCCGCCCAGCAGGCCGAGGGCGGCGGCACCTCGCGGGAGAACGCCGCCGACGGCCGCGCCGCCGGCGCTCCCCCGGCACCCGCGCCGACGCCCGCTCCGACCCCCGCGCCGGCCGCGGCCGGTCAGGGCGGCCCGGACGGTGGCACCTACGTGACGCCGCTGGTGCGCAAGATGGCCGCCGAGCACGGCGTCGACCTGTCGAGCCTGACGGGCACGGGCGTCGGCGGACGGATCCGCAAGCAGGACGTCCTCGACGCGGCGAAGAAGGCCGACGAGGCCGCCAAGCAGGCGGCCCAGCCCGCGCCCGCCGGTGCGAGCAGCCCGGCCGCGCAGGCGGGCGCCGCCTCCTCGCAGTCCGCGGGGCAGCCCAGCCCGCTGCGCGGCCGCACCGAGCCGATGACCCGGCTGCGCAAGGTGATCGCCAAGCGGATGGTCGAGTCGCTGCAGACCTCCGCCCAGCTCACCACCGTGGCCGAGGTGGACGTCACCGCCATCTCGCGGCTGCGGGACGCGGCCAAGGCCGAGTTCCTGGCGCGTGAGGGCGTGAAGCTGTCCTTCCTGCCGTTCTTCGCCAAGGCCGCCGTCGACGCGCTCAAGAGCCACCCGTCGCTGAACGCGGCGATCGACACCGAGAAGGGCGAGGTCACCTACTTCGACCACGAGAACCTCTCGGTCGCGGTCGACACCGAGAAGGGTCTGCTGACCCCGGTGATCAAGGAGGCCGGCGACCTGTCGATCGCTGGCCTGGCGCGCAAGATCGCCGACGTCGCCGAGCGCACCCGCACCAACAAGATCGGCCCCGACGAGCTCGCCGGCGGCACGTTCACGCTGACCAACACCGGCAGCCGGGGCGCCTTGTTCGACACCCCGATCATCAACCAGCCTCAGGTGGCGATCCTCGGCACCGGAACGGTGGTCAAGCGCCCGGTGGTGATCGACGACAAGAACCTCGGCGAGACGATCGCGGTGCGCCAGATGGTGTACCTCGCGCTCACCTACGACCACCGGCTGGTCGACGGCGCCGACGCCGCGCGGTTCCTGTCGGACGTCAAGGCGCGCCTCGAGGCCGGCCAGTTCGAGGTCTGACCCGCCCCGGCCCCGCCGGTTCACCATGGGATGCAGGCGAACCGGTACCTCCCACGAGCTGCACCCCGTGGGAGGTACCGGTACCTCGTGGGAACCTGTGACGCCGGACGCCGGAGCCGCCGGAGGGGTGCCGGACGCCGGAGCCGCCGGACGCCGGAGCCGCCGGAGCCGCGGGAGCCGCCGGAGCCGCCGGAGCCGCCGGAGGGGTGCCGGACGCCGGAGCCGCCGGCCGCCGGAGGGGGTCGGTCACTAGGGTTGCGTCATGAAGTTCGTGATCGCCGGGGCGTCCGGCTTCCTCGGCACCGTCTGGCGCGACCATCTCGCCCAGGAGGGGCACGACGTCGTCCGGCTGGTCCGCGGCGCCCCGGCGAGCAGCCAGGAGTCGCACTGGGACCCGTACGCCGGTGAGGTCGACCCGGCGGTCGTCGAAGGCGCCGACGTCGTCGCCAACCTGGCCGGCGCCCCGCTCGCGCACCTCCCCTGGACCGAGTCCTACAAGCGCACGTTCACCGACAGCCGGCTCGCCACCACCCGCACCCTCGCCGAGGCGGTGGCGCGCTCCGACCGCAGGCCGGTGCTCCTCGCCCAGAACGGCATCGCCGGGTACGGCGACCGCGGCGACACGGTGCTTCCCGAAGGCGCGGACACCGACGCGCCGACCTTCATGGGCCGGGTCACCCGGGAGTGGCAGGCTGCGACCACCCCGGCGTCGGACGCCGGCGCCCGCGTCGTCGTGATGCGCACCGCGATCGTGCTCGACAGGCGCGGTGGAGCCCTCAAGCCGCTGGTCCGGGTGTTCCGGCTCGGTCTCGGCGGTCCGATCGGCCGCGGCGACCAGTACTTCTCGACGATCAGTGCCCGGGACTGGGTGCGCGCCGCGACGTACCTGGCGACCACCGACGGCTGCGTGGGCGCCTACAACCTCAGCGCCCCGAACCCGTCGACGAACGCCGAGTTCGCCGCGGAGCTGGCGCGCCAGCTGCACCGCCCGGCGAAGCTGCCGACGCCGACGCTGCCGATCAGGCTCGCGCTGCGCGACGTGTCCAGCGAGCTGCTCGGATCCAGCCGGGTGGTGCCCGCACGCCTGCTCGAGGAGCGCTTCGTCTTCGCGGACCCGACCTTGGAGTCCCGGATCGCTGCGGCGCTGGCGGCCTGACCGGGCCACCCGGCTCGGCCGCGGCCGACCGACGCCATCCGCCACCTCCCGTCCCGGCCGCGCCGCAGCACGAGGACGTGCACGGTCGGCCGGTCCGCGGGCAGCCGCAGACGGGTCTCCCGCCCGACCGCCACCGCACCGGCCAGCCGGTCGGTCACCCGCAGCCGCAGCAGTCGTCGCCGCCGGGCGAGCACGTCGACCGACAGCACCTGCATGCGCAGCCCGGTGACCCGCAGTGCCCGCGCCCGGTAGGCCCGCAACGCGCGCAGGTCCGCGGCGCCGGCCGCGTCGACGTACAGCCCGCGCAGCCCCGCGACGTCGGCCCGCGCGTAGGCGTCGGCACGACGTCGGTCCCAGGCGCGCAGCACCCGCAACGCGGGTACGTCGACGGGCTCGGCGTCCCACGCCCGCGTGGCGACCGCCGGCTCGCGGTCGCGCGCAGCGCCCGGAGGCCGCACCGCCGTCAGCCACCCCCCGGCCGAAGCCGCGACGAGGCCGAGGGCGAGCACCAGCACCCAGGACCTGCCGGCCGGGCGTGCCGGGCTGCGATGCCGAGACATCGCACCACAGTGCCCTACCGAGCGCGGGTGCCGCCGCCGTCGTCCACAGGCTCACCGGATTCCTCGATGCGCACTCCGTCGGCCCGTCCGACGTGCAGCATCTCGGCGGTCTCCCGGTCGGCGTGGTCCGGGGTGTGCCACAGCCGCGAGGGCCACCAGATCCGCGGCCCCAGGTCGTAGGAGAGCGCCGGGACGAGCAGCGAGCGCACCACCAGCGTGTCGAGCAGCACGCCGAAGGCCACGATGAAGGCGATCTGCGCCAGGAACAGGATCGGCAGGACGCCGAGCGCCGCGAACGTCGCCGCGAGCACCACCCCGGCCGAGGTGATCACCCCGCCGGTGACCGACAGTCCCTTGAGGATGCCCGGGTGGGTGCCCTGCTTGATCGACTCCTCGCGGACCCGGGTCATCAGGAAGATCGAGTAGTCGATGCCGAGCGCGACGAGGAACACGAACGCGATCAGCGAGGTCGACGGGTCCGAGGCCGGGAAGTGGAAGACGTGGTTGAACAGGAGCGCACTGATGCCGAGCGTCGCGCCGAACGAGAGCACGTTGGCCACCAGCAGCACCGCTGGTGCCGCGAGCGACCGCAGCAGCAGCGCGAGCACGATGAAGATCACCAGCAGGATCGCCGGGATCACCTTGGCGCGGCTGGAGTCGACGGTGGAGCGGGTGTCGAGGTTGATCGCCGTGTTGCCCCCGACGAGGATCTTCGGGCTCACGGCGTCCAGCTCCTGCCGCAGCGACCGGACCGTGTCGGACGCCGCGGCGGAGTCCGCGGCGTTCGACAGCGTCACGAAGACCACCGCCTCGCCGTTGATCACCTTGGGCCGGGGCGGGGTGTCGCCGGTGGGCGGGCCGGCCGGCAGCGGTGCGACACCGTTCGGGGCGACGCCGGGGTGCTCCGCGGCCAGCTCGACCGCCGCCGGCACCTTGTCGGCGGGCACGATCATGATCGCGGGGCTCGCGTTGTCGCTCGTGAAGTGCTGGTCGAGGATCTTCTGCGCCTTCACAGAGTCGACCTGGGTCAAGAAGATGTCCGTCTGCGGCACCGGGTCCTCGTTGAGCGTCGGCACGAAGGCCGCGCACGCCGCGAGCAGCAACAGCGTGATGACCCAGACCCGGCGGTAGCGCCGGCCGACCAACCGGGCCACCCGGCCCCAGATCCCCTTCCGGTCGGTGTGCTCGGAGCCGAAGCGCGGCAGGATCGGCCAGAAGGCGCGCCGGCCCAGCAGCACGAGCACCGCAGGCAGCAGCGTCAACGAGGACAGCAGGGCCGCGCCGATGCCGAACGCCCCCACCGGACCGAGACCGCGCAGGCTGGACAGGTCCGAGAGCAGCAGGCAGAGCAGGCCCAGGATGACGGTGACGCCGGACGCCACGATCGGCTCGAACACGGCCCGGTAGGCCCTGCCCATCGCGGCGTACTTCGACTCGTTGTCGCGCAGCTCCTCGCGGAACCGCGACACGATGAGCAGCGAGTAGTCGGTGGCTGCGCCGATCGCCAGGATGAACAGGATGCCCTGGCTCTGGCCGTTGAGGTCGATCACGCCGTTGTTCGCCAGGGCATAGATCACCGCCGAGGCGACGCCCAGCCCCATCAGCGCGGACAGCAGCACCAGGAACGGCAGCACCGGCGACCGGTAGACGATCAGCAGGATCAGGAGCACCACGACCAGGGCGACGATCAGCAGCACGCCGTCGATGCCGCCGAACGCCTTGATGAAGTCGCCGAGGATGCCTGCCTGACCGCCGACGTACGCCACCAGACCGGCCGGCGGGTCCTTGACGACGTCGCGGATGTCGGTGACCGCCTTCTGGAGCTGCTCGCCACCCTGCGCGGTGATCGGCACGATGATCTGTGCCGCTTCGCCGTCCTGCGAGTACGTCGGCGCGTTGATCCCGCCGCCGTCCACGCCGGGCACCGACATGAGCTGCTTCTGGTAGGCCGTGATCGCCTGCTTGTCCGAGGCCGTGAGGCCTCCGGTGCGCTGGAACACCACGGTGGCCGGGACGCTCTCCCGCCCGGTGAACCTCACCAGCTGGTCGAGCACCTCGGTCGACTCCGCGCTCGCCGGGAGGAACGCTGCGTTGTCGTTCTTCTGGACCTCGGTCAGCTTGCCGGCGAACGACCCCAGCGGCCCGCCCAGGAACAGCCAGACGAGCACGACGGCGACGGGCAGGATCCAGCGTCGGGAGTGGGCGTGGCGGGCCATGGACGTCTCCTGTACGACGGGTGCGCGGGTCGAACGGGCGGGACCCCGAGGTCCGGACTTGTGCGTTCCCATAATGACCTATCGCCCGACCGAGACGACCGAGGGGTTGCAGCCGCACGGGTAGGCTCGCCGACGTGAGCGACCTGCAGTTCCGCACCGTCGGCCTCGGGGCCCGGGCGGTCGACTACCTCGAGGCCTGGCACCTCCAGCGGGAGGTGCATGCCGCGGTGGTCGACGGAGACCCCGGCACCGTGCTTCTGCTCGAGCACCCCCCGGTGTTCACCGCGGGGAAGCGGACCGAGCCCCACGAACGCCCCGTCGACCCGGCCGGTACGCCGGTCGTCGACGTGGACCGCGGAGGCAAGATCACCTTCCACGGCCCCGGGCAGCTGGTGGGCTACCCGATCGTGCGGCTGCCCGACCACGTGCTGGTGGTCGACTACGTGCGGCGTGTCGAGGAGGCGCTGATCCACGCCTGCACCGAGCTCGGCGTCACGACCGCACGGGTGCCCGGGCGCAGCGGCGTCTGGCTCGCAGCCGACGCCGCAGGCCCCGAGCGCAAGATCGGGGCCATCGGCATCCGGGTCAGCCGCGGCGTCACCATGCACGGGTTCGCGCTGAACTGCGACGTGGACCTGGCCTGGTACGACCGCTTCGTGCCGTGCGGCATCTCCGACGCCGGGGTCACCTCGCTCAGTCGCGAGCTGGGCCGCGACGTGACCGTCGAGGAGGCGCTGCCGGTCGTCGAGCGGCACCTCGCCGAGCTGCTCGCCTGGGCGCCGTACGACCCGACGCCGGACTACCCGGCCAAGCCCGAGCCGGGCAGCCGGCGGCACCGGATCATCGACCCTGCGGCGGCCCGCTGAGCCAGCACCGCTGCGAATTGGGCGGTCTGTGCCCCCGGCGTACAGTGGCGGGCGTGAGCCAAGCCCCCGCCAACGTCGCACCCGACGGCCGCAGGCTGCTGCGCCTGGAGGTGCGCAACGCCCAGACCCCGATCGAGAAGAAGCCCGAGTGGATCAAGACCAGGGCGAAGATGGGGCCGCAGTACCGCGAGCTGCAGAACCTCGTGAAGTCCGAGGAGCTGCACACGGTCTGCCAGGAGGCGGGCTGCCCCAACATCTTCGAGTGCTGGGAGGACCGGGAGGCGACGTTCCTCATCGGCGGTGACCAGTGCACCCGGCGCTGCGACTTCTGCCAGATCGACACCGGACGGCCCGAGCCGCTCGACCGCGACGAGCCGCGACGGGTCGCCGAGAGCGTCCGCACGATGGCGCTGCGGTACGCCACCATCACCGGCGTCGCCCGCGACGACCTCGCGGACGGCGGCGCGTGGCTCTACGCCGAGACCGTCGAGCAGATCCACGCGCTGAACCCCGACACGGGCGTCGAGAACCTGATCCCCGACTTCAACGGCAAGCCGGACCTGCTGGCCCAGGTCTTCGAGTCCCGTCCGGAGGTGCTCGCGCACAACGTCGAGACGGTGCCGCGCATCTTCAAGCGCATCCGGCCCGGCTTCCGGTACGACCGCTCCCTCGAGGTGCTCACCGCGGCCCGGGCGTTCGGGCTGGTGACGAAGTCGAACCTGATCCTCGGCATGGGCGAGACGCGCGAGGAGATCTCCCAGGCGCTGCGCGACCTGCACGACGCCGGCTGCGAGCTGGTCACGATCACGCAGTACCTCCGCCCGTCCGTGCGGCACCACCCGATCGAGCGCTGGGTGCGGCCCGAGGAGTTCGTCGAGCTGCAGCAGGAGGCCGAGGAGATCGGCTTCGCCGGGGTGATGTCCGGCCCGCTCGTCCGCTCGTCGTACCGGGCGGGACGGCTGTACCGGCAGGCGCTGGAGCGGCGGGACGCGGTCGCGCCCGTCTCCGTCGACGCCTGACCGGTCCGCGGCCGGACACAACCTGACACAATAGGAGCCTCCACTCCGCACGAAGCAAAGGCGTCTCTTCATGGCCAAGACCGACAAGCCCGCAGCGGCCGAGCACCAGGGCCGGCTCAAGCAGATCGCGGCGACGTATCGGATGACCCGGGAGGGCGACCCGCGGATCGGCTGGATCCTGCTCGGCGTGTTCGTCGTCGTGGCGCTGGTCGTCTTCGGGATCCTCGCGTTCGTGCTGCCGACGCTGTGGATGGGGGCGGTCTTCGGCGTCCTGTTCGGCATCCTCGCGGCGCTGGTCGTCTTCGGCCAGCGGGCACAGAAGGCGGCCTTCTCCCAGATCGAGGGCCGTCCCGGCGCGGCCGCCGCGGCGCTGAGCGTGCTCAAGCGGGGCTGGAAGGTCGACCCCGCGATCGCGTTCAACAAGAACCAGGACATCGTGCACCGCGTCGTCGGCCCCCCCGGCATCGTGCTCGTCGGAGAGGGCAGCCCGCACCGGCTCAAGAGCCTGCTGGCCAACGAGCGGCGCAAGCACGAGCGGGTCGTCGCCGAGACCCCGATCCAGGAGGTGGTCTGCGGGGACTCCGAAGGCGCGGTCCCGGTCAAGAAGCTCGCTCGGCACCTCACCAAGATGCGGCGGGCGATGAAGCCCGCGGAGATGACCGACGTGCTGGCCCGGCTGCGTGCGCTGGACGCCACCCGCTCGAACGTCCCGCTGCCGAAGGGGCCGGTCCCGACCAGCCTCAAGGGCGCCCGACAGAACATGCGTGGTCGCTGAGCCGCGCGCTCCGCGACCAGCACGCCGCCGACCATGGCCGTTCCCGGACGTCAGGTCCCGCCGCCCGGCGCTCCCGAGCCGATGGCCTCGACCGAGCTGTTCTCCGTCGACGCCTACCTGCGCACCTTCGAGTCCGGCGTCGCGGAGGTCGACCAGGACGGTCGCCGGGTGTCGCTGAGGCGCACCGCCTTCTACCCCGGTGGAGGCGGCCAGCCGTACGACGTCGGGACCCTCCGCTGGGGGGAGGGCAGCGCCGCGGTGACCCGGGTGGCCCGCGACCAGGGCCGGATCTGGCACTGGCTCGACACCGACGAGCTGCCCGCCGCGGGCGCCGAGGTGCACGGTGAGCTCGACTGGGAGCGCCGGCACCTCACGATGCGGACGCACACCGCGCTGCACATCCTCTGCGGGGTGATCTGGGCCGACCATCAGGTGGCGGTCACCGGCGGCAACATGGAGCCGGGCGCGGGCCGCCTGGACTTCCCGCTGCCGTCGATGTCTGCGGAGTTCGGCCGCCGGGTCGAGTCCCGCATCAACGAGGAGATCGCCGCGGCCCGGGAGATCCTCGTCGCGTTCGTCGGCCGCGAGGTCGCCGACGAGGACGCAGCACTGATCCGCACCGCGGCACACCGGATCCCGCGCGAGATCGACCCGCTGCGGGTGATCGACATCGTCGGCCTCGACAAGCAGGCCGACGGCGGCACCCACGTGCTCAGCACCGCCGAGGTGGGACGGGTCTCCGTCGTGGGCACCGAGTCGAAGGGCAAGGGCAACAAGCGGGTCCGTCTCCAGATCCTGGAGAGGTAGGTCGCCTCGCGGGCCGGTGGTTCACCATGGGATGCAGATGGGCCTCCCCTTCCCACGACGTACACCTCGTGGGAAGGGCAGGTCCGTCGTGGGAAGCACGGCCGCCCGGTCCCGAGGCGCGCCGATCCCGCCGATTCTCAGCGCTTGAGGGTGACCGTCTTGGCGACCATGTCGTGCAGTCCGCGCTGGTCGCGGTTGAAGATCAGCGGCGGTACGACGAGGCAGATCAGCAGCGTGCGGACGAACGCGACCGCGAGGTTGACCGAGCGCCCGTCGAGCCGGCCCACCACCACCCGCATCGCGAGCTGGCCGAACGAGCCGCCGAGCAGCGCGGTCAGCACGGTCGCCTCGAAGAGGAAGATCGCCATGGTCAGCCACCGCTCGCCGCCCGTGGGCGACCAGATGTGCGACCCGATGAACAGCGCGGACACCAGGAGGCAGGCGATCCAGTCGATGGTCAGCGCCGCGACCCGTCGACCCCATCCGGCCACGGATCCCGGTCCCTCCTCGGGCAGGCCCAGCCGGGCGCCGGCGTACGGCGACCCGAGGGACCCTTCGGAGGACGGCGCGCTCACGTCGACCACGCTACCTGAGCACGCCTCACGGGCTGCCGGGCCGGTCGGGCGCCCGGCGGGGGGCAGCTGTTACATGGGTGAAACAAAGAGGATACGGTCAAGAAACCGCCCGAGCCTAGGTTCGAGCCCGACGCTGTGTGCAGCGCTGCGGCAGCGAACCCTGTGAACCGAATGGACCGCTTCGTGCGGCCAAGGAGGACGAATGTTCGCTAACAGCGACGAGCTGCTGAAGTACGTCAGGGACGAGGGCATCGAGATGGTCGACGTCCGGTTCTGCGACCTGCCCGGTGTGATGCAGCACTTCACCGTTCCCGTGTCGTCGTTCGACCAGTCGGTCTTCGACGACGGCCTGGACTTCGACGGGTCGTCGATCCGCGGCTTCCAGGCGATCCACGAGTCCGACATGTCGCTGTTCCCGGACCCCACGACGGCGTACCTCGACCCGTTCCGGGCCCGCAAGACCCTGGTCGTGAACTTCTTCATCCACGACCCGCTCACCGGGGAGGCCTACAGCCGCGACCCGCGCAACATCGCCCGCAAGGCGCAGGCCTACCTCAAGAGCACCGGCATCGGGGACACCGCCTACTTCGCGCCGGAGGCGGAGTTCTACGTCTTCGACAACGTCCGCTTCGCGACCGCGCAGAACGCGAGCTTCTACCACATCGACTCCGAGGCCGGCGCCTGGAACACCGGCACCGAGGGCGACAACCGCGGCTACAAGGTGCAAGTACAAGGGCGGCTACTTCCCCGTGGCGCCGTACGACCACTTCGGCGACTTCCGCGACGAGGTCGTCGTCGAGCTCGAGAAGGCCGGCCTGGTCGTCGAGCGGGCCCACCACGAGGTCGGTACGGCGGGGCAGGCGGAGATCAACTGGCGCTTCGACGAGCTGCTCACCTCCGCGGACGCGGTGATGAAGTTCAAGTACATCGTCAAGAACGTCGCGTGGCGCAACGGCAAGACCGCGACGTTCATGCCGAAGCCGATCTTCGGAGACAACGGCTCCGGCATGCACTGCCACCAGTCGATCTGGAACAACGGCGAGCCGCTGTTCTACGACGAGGCCGGGTACGCCGGGCTGTCGGACACCGCGCGCTACTACATCGGTGGCCTGCTCAAGCACGCCCCGTCGCTGCTGGCCTTCACCAACCCGACCGTGAACAGCTACCACCGCCTGGTTCCCGGCTTCGAGGCCCCGGTCAACCTGGTCTACAGCCAGCGCAACCGGTCGGCCTGCATCCGGATCCCGATCACCGGCGCGAACCCGAAGGCCAAGCGCATCGAGTTCCGCTGCCCGGACCCCTCGGCCAACCCGTACCTCGCCTTCTCGGCGATGCTGCTGGCCGGCATCGACGGCATCAAGAACAAGGTCGAGCCCGCGTCCCCGGTCGACAAGGACCTCTACGAGCTGCCGCCGGACGAGCACGCCGACATCGCCACGGTGCCCGCGTCGCTGAACGCGGTGCTGGACTCGCTCGAGGCCGACCACGACTTCCTGCTCGAGGGTGGCGTGTTCACCAGCGACCTGATCGAGACGTGGATCGACTTCAAGCGAACCCAGGAGATCGCGCCCGTCGCGCTGCGCCCGCACCCGCACGAGTTCGAGCTCTACTACGACCTGTAGTCACTTCTCACGTATTACTCGAACTCGTTGATTCAAGTCGAGCAGGACCTCGGCAACAGCCGATGCTTTCGTCGTTCAGACACCACCGGCCGAATACGTTCGCGGAAGAAACCCGGGGGCAGCTTGAGAGCACTACGCCGAGCAGTGGATAGGTCTCACCACGGGCAATCAGCAGAGATCTGAACCGAAACCATCAGGGCCATCAGGGGCATCAGGGGCATCAGGGGCATCGAGACAAGTACGGTCTCAGGCCGGAAGTTCCGATTCGCTCGGTGTACTGAGCGATTCGCCTTCGCCTCCAGCCTGGGGATGCCCGTCCCAATACCGATTGCCGCGGTCAGATCTGCACCGTTGAGGACTGGGGTCGAATCGTCTCGGCCAACGCGTCATGTCTGGCGCCTGGCCTCAGTAGCCGACCGTCCGGTATCTCACATGGGGCACCGCGCTCCCGCCGGAGGAGAGCGCAGACTTGGCGTCCGGCTCGTCTCTGAGCTCAGCTAGGAGGAAGGACGCGACGTAGTGCGCGATCACGGCCCGAGCGCGAGCCCGGTCCCACGCCGGGTCGTCGCAGAAGCCCATCGGCACCAGAGCCACGATCCTGCGGACGCTGGCGCAGCGACCCGAGAACACGAAGTGCTCCGCGCCGTCGAGAGCGACCTCGATCTTGCGAGTGCTCGCGGCTCCCTCGTAGGCGAGCCGGGTGCTCCAGTCGTAGGGGGAGTCATCGTCGGCGGTCCCTCCGATGACCAGAAGGGGCGCGGTGAGAGACCTCAGCCCGGCCTCGCCGAACATGGCGGCGTCACCTTCCAGGGACACGACCGCATCGACTGGTGGCAGTTTCTCGTCGGGGGCCTGGTCGGCGGCATCGATCATCTCATCGAACTTCGGTTCCAGCGCGTCGCAGAGGAAGACGATCGGCTCTGAGTCCTTCCTCGCGGTTGCGCAGCCGGCGGCAAATGCGTCGGCATCCAGACGGGCGCCGCCGGAGGCGAGTGCGGTGTAGCCGCCGTAGGAGTGGCCCACGACCGCCACATCGTGGGGGTCGACGAGCTCGGCGAGGATGCCGCCCGACCGCGCTGCGGACTCGAGGTACGCCCGAGTCTGCGCGATCGTGTCCGTCCGGGCGCCGGCCGCGCGCCACAGGGTCCGCGGGTCGAGGGTCTCCTCGTGCCGCGGCGCGACCACGACCATCCCGTAGGACGCCAGGTGCTCGGCCAGCCAGGCATAGCTTCCAGAGGTGATCGCGAACCCGGACGACAGCACCACCAGCGGATACGGGCCGCCGGACCGGTCCGCGGCGGCGCCAAGACTGGCGGTCCCTTCGTAGGTCGCGAGCGCTGTCGAGGACCTCGAACCCAGGACCTTCAAACCATAGGAGTAGGTCACCGGTGGCTCCTCGTCGATCAAATCGGACGCGGGGTACCACACGGTCATCCCTACGGGGGCGTCCTCCTCCGATCCGAGCCGGCGCACGCCGACCGGATGTCCGCCGGGGGTGGAGTAGCTGAGCCCTGCGTACACCGACTCGTTCGGGCGTGTCTCAGTGGTGAACCCGAACAGGTAGGCGCCCGCCTGGGCCGCGACGCCCACGATCACGACAACAGCGACGCTCGCGATGACCAGGACGCGGCGTAGGGCTCGGCGAGCGGCGTTCATCGAGCGTTCCTCGTCACGCGTCCCGGTCTCACAGTTTCGTGCGCTCGGCTCGGGAGGCCGCCGCGGACCACTTGTCCTCATCGACGCCCTTGATCAGGAGCCAGAGGGCGAAGACCAGCTCGCCAGGAATGGCCAGGACCAGCACGATCAGTGCCCACGTGTCGGTGAGGCCGGGGGCGAGGAAGGTGCCGAAGCTCTGCACGAAGTAGCCGACCCCCGCCAGAGCGAGCAGGATGCCGACCAGCCGAGGCAAGAAGCCCGAGCGGTGCACGAGCCACCCTGTCAGCACCAGCGACAGCGCAAAGAAGAAGCCCCACACCAGCACGATGTCGTCGTTGGCCTCTTGGAAGAACAGTGCGAGGGCGTCACGCTGGTCGGCGTCGAACGCAGCAAGGTAGCCCGGCTCGGAGACCACCAGCAGCGTGAACACGCTGGCGACCAGGCAGCCGGCCCCCATCACGACTGCCTCGGCCACTCGGGCCAGCGCCGCGGCAAGTGACATCGTTCGGCTGACGGGTCGGAGCAGCGCAAAGAGGACGGCGGCCAGCACGATCTCGACCAGCACTATCAGGGCCTCGCCGGCCATGCCCCAGCGGAACAACGTCTCCTGGGTGCGGATGTTGTCGGCTGTGGCGGCGGCGTCGCCGGGTACGACGAGGGTGGACCGCACCAGGGTCGACAGCGGGTAGACCCCGAAGATGACGAGGTAGAGACTGCCGGCGATCCTGGTCCACCGACGGAGCGGCGGACGCTCTGTCGGAGTCGGGGCGACAGCCGCGGGTGCGGGTCCGGTCGTGGTGGTCATGGTGCCTCCATATTGATGCGTCGGACGAATTGGGGTGTCGGACGCCGAGGACAACCCCGTCGAGCGCTACCGCTGATGGGCGAGTGAGGGGTGTGCTCGAAGCTGGATCGGGCGTTCGCGCTAGTCGATCGACAACAGCACGGACAGGCCGACCGCCAAGAGCCAGAAGGAGCCACCGAGACAGAGCAAGCCCACCCCCAGGCCGATGGGTGAGGCCCAACCGTGCCACCGCTGTTGGAGGAGGCGGTCCTCCCGCAGCGTCTCGTGGTTGTCCATGTGCTGCTCCCCTGTTGCGAATGGCAGCTCTCGCTCCCCCGTGCGCGACTCCTCGTTGGTGACCACGTGCCAGCGGGCATCCGTTCGACATCCATCTCAGAGTCCAACTGACGACGAGCTTGCAGGAGCGCTTGACGCAGACTCCCTCGGCCCGGGCGGGCCGGGCGCAGCGATGCCCTTGGTCAAGAGCCAGAGCGTCAGGCCGACCTCGCCCAGCACCGCGGGTGTCAGCAGGACCGCGGTGAGGATTCCGCCGTAGTCGTCGACCAGGAGGCTGGCGAGGCTGTCGACGACGTAGCCGATGCCTGCGGCGACCAACAGCACGGCGAGGACGCGGGGGATGTATCGAGCCTGGTAGAACAGGGCGCCGAGCAGCACCAGGTGGATTCCGAAGAAGACGAGCGCGGCGAGGAAGCCGACGCTGAAGGCCTCGAGGGCGAAGAGCGCTTCGGTGTCGCGGCCGGTGCCGTCGCTGAGGATGAGGTTCGCCGCGAACAGGAGCGCAAGCAGCGCCGCCAGGGCTGCTGAGTACACCAGTCGAAATGCCGCGGTGGCGAGCGCTTGCGCGCGGCTGACCGGTGCCAGGAGCAGGTACAGCGTCACGGAGATTGCGACGTCTACAGCGACGATCACGACCCAGGCGATCAGGCTGAGGTCGAACCGGGTGCCGGCCGCGGCGATGTTCTCGGCGGTCTCGGCGGGATCACCGGCGACCAGCATCGACTCCAGGGTGAGCGGTCCGAGCATGCCGAGAACGACGAGCAGGATGTAGAGGGCGCCGGTGAGTCGTGCGAGACGCTGGGGAGACGTCTCGCGTGGTCGACCGGGATGTTCGACGGCGTCGACGGGAACGGTGCGCGCTGTCATGCGACGTGCTCCTCTCCGGCGTGGGCCTGCGCCGACGGGCTGAGCCGCCCGACGATCGCCGGGGCCTCCCGCAACAGCTCGTCGTCATCGATGGCGTCGACCATGAACAGGGCGAAGTCCACGCGGCGGGTCAGGTTGCTGGCCAGGGCGGGGTCACCGACGTGGTGGCGCCAGATCGGGAGCCCCTGGCTCTCGCCCTCTTCGATGTCACTGCACCGCACGACGGTCCACCGCCGGTTGCTGGCGAAAATCCGTCGGCAGGCCTCGACCTGGTCATCGAGGTCGACCTTCAGTCCCAGCTTGGCCAGGCGTCCGAAGACGGCGACGAACGCGCGCGCTTCCAGGAGTAGACATCCTGGCCGTCGCGGCTGATGTGCCAGCCGCAGGAGAAGACCAGGCGCGCGTCGGGCTCCGCGAGGTCGAGCACCGCCCGCGCCGTGCCGGAGGCGTAGTGCTGCATCCCCCACGGCACCAGCACGGTCAACACCGCATCGCACTCGGTCACGGCGGGCGATGACGTCGCGGTCGTCGGTTCTACCTGGCACCACGGTGATGAGCTCGCCGAACTCGGCAAGCTTTCCCACACTCCGCTCCCGGCAGACACCGACGACCCGGTCCCCGCGGTCCAAGCCATGGCGCACCAGGTAGCGGCCCAGCTTTCCGGAGGCCCCCACGACGCAGACCTGTCGAGGGTTGGCGGGCTTCTCCGTCTGGCGGGTCGGTGGCGTGGTCATCCTGCGCTCCCGACCGGGCGGTCGTTGCGGAGGAGGACGAGGCCGGCCCAGATGAACCAGGCGATGAAGCCGAGCCCGAAGAGAGCGGCTGCTTCGGCCAGCTGCGGAACGAGGGTCACCGTGCCGGCGGCGCCGACGACGACACCGAGCACCACAAGTCCCCGTGGCAGTGCCGAGCTGCGGAGGGCGGCGATGCTGGTCAGCAGCACCCACAGCGCGCCGACGATCTCGATGCCGCCGCCGAGAGCGTCTTGGACGACACTGACCGCGGACCAGGTGGAGACCGCCTCGGCGCGGTCGGTGGCGGCGAGCTCGACGGCGGCGCGCTGGCCGACCAGCGCGACCATCCCACTGGCCAACAGCACTCCTGCCCAGATCAGCCCGAACGCGGTGGTGGTCCGGGCGAGTGTCGGGGTCCGGTCCTCGAGGCGGTCATGGATGCCGAGGACGAGCACCACCAGGGCCACTCCCGCAACCAGATAGAGCACCGCGTACCACGCGTACAGGACGGTCTGGTGGTCGAGCAGGAAGGCCAGCGACTCGGCCGGATCGTCCTGGGCATCGGTGAAGCCCGCAGGTGCCAGGTAGGCCGCCGCGACCCCGAAGCCGACCACGTAGGTGAACGCTTCCACCAGCGATGCCCAGCCACCGGCTCGTATGGAGGCCCGAGGGCGGGCCGTCGACGTCCTCCCACTCCTAGCCGTCCCCATTGCGGTCTCAGTCAGCTCCGAACTGGTCATGGGATCCCTCCGATTCCGATGCCGGTCGCGACGGCGCAAGCCGTGCATGTCCGAGTCTTGAAGACCATGCGTGGGCTTGCCCATCGGGGCGCCACCCCAAATTCCGCGCGGCAGGTGTTCGCCATGGCGCGCGCACGCATGGGGTGTGGACTGCATTGCATGGGACGATGGCCTGAGCGAGGCTGGACTATGGCCGCTTCACTGATCCGCCCGGCAACGGGCATAGAAGGGCACCGATCAGACTGGGTGCGCCCGGCATGGTGGAACCTCTCCCTCTACGCCCGGGTGGTCCTGGTCAACAGCAGCGTGCTGCTCCTGGCCGTGCTGGCGCTGGTCGTCACACCCGCGACGGTGTCCTTCCCGATCGCGACCGAGCAGGGGCTGGTGCTGGGAGTGGGCGCCGTGGTCATCGCGGTCGCGAACGCCGTGGTGCTGCGGCTCAACTTCCGTGGACTGCGAGCCGTGGTTCGTCGCATGGAGACCATCGACGTGCTCAAGCCCGAAGAACACCTGCCAGAGACCGGCGGCCCTGAAGCCAAGGCGCTCATCGCCGGCTTCAACACGATGCTGGAACGCCTGCAGAACGAACGGCGTACGAGCGCGCGCCGCACGCTCAGCGCCATTGAGGGTGAGCGTCGCCGGATCGGGCGTGAGCTGCACGACGAGATCGGTCAGCGCCTGACCGGCACACTGTTGCAGCTGCAGCGACTGGCAGAGGATCTCCCCAAGGACCTGAAGGCCGAGGTCGAGTGCGTCCAGGAGCAGCAGCGTGCAACGTTGGACGAGGTCGGTGCACTCGCCTGGCAGCTGCGCCCCGCCCTTCTGGACGATCTCGGTCTACTCAGTGCCGTCGACGCCCTGACCGAGAGCATGAGCGAACCAACCGTCCGAGTTGAGACGACAATCCCCGAGGAGCTGCCGCCCCTTGCTCCGGAACTGGAGCTGGTCGTCTACCGCGTCGCGCAAGAAGCCCTGACCAACGCGGTACGGCACTCTGGTGCCTCCCGCATCGCGCTTGCCCTCGAAGCAGCCACAGACCGGCTGACGCTACGGGTGACCGATGACGGCACCGGCTTCTCCGTCCCCGCCTCGGAGGGCCCCGGCATCCGCGGCATGCGCGAGCGAGCGCTCCTGGTTGGAGGCCGGCTACACATCGGCCCAGCCGCTGTTGCCCGACGACCTGGAAGGCGGGGCACCACCGTGCGGCTGGACTGCACAGACGTCAGCACGCTTGCCGGCTGATGACCGGTAACGGCGTGGCGCGAGTGCTGATCGCCGACGACCACGCCGTCGTCCGGGCAGGACTCAAAGCACTGATCGATCGGGAACCGGACCTCGAGGTCGTGGCCCAAGCTGAAGACGGACGGCAGGCACTGCAGTTGGGCCTCAGCGAGGACCTCGATCTCGCCATCCTCGACATCGCCATGCCGGGCATGACCGGCTTGCAGGCCACGCGAGAGATCCGGCGAGGGCGTGAACTTCCGATCCTCATCCTCTCGATGTACGACCGCGAGCAGTACTTCTTCGAGGCGATCGCCGCGGGTGCGGCGGGATACGTGCTCAAGCGTCAGGTCGACCAGGACATCATCGAAGCGTGCCGATCCGCTCTCCGCGGAGCGCCTTTCATCTACCCCAGTGCGCTCGGTGCCCTCGTGCGCAGATACCTCACCTTGGTCGACCAAGGCCAGGTCACTGGGGCCGGACCGCTCACCCCTCGAGAGACCGAGGTCGTCAAGCTCATCGCGGAGGGACACAACTCCCAGGAGATCGCTGACATGTTGTGCATCAGCCTCAAGACGGTGGACCGGCACCGGACCAACGTCCTGGAGAAGCTCAACATGAACGATCGTGTCCAGGTCACCCGCTATGCCATCCGGTCCGGCCTGGTCGAACCGTGAGCCGTAGACGTAGCCACCCTGGATGTGAGCGGCATCGTCACCGGCGCGGAAGGACCGGCAGCTGCTCTACACGATGCTCACCCGCGGTCGCGTCGAGAACCACGCCCACCTCGTCCTCGGCTCCGATGAGACACACGCCCTGCCCAGCCCGACCGACGACCGTGCGCTGACCGCGACCGAGGTGCTCGAGGGGATCCTCGCTCGCGACGGTGCCGCCGTCTCCGCCACCACGGCGCAAGCTACGGGCGCTTCGCCAGAGGCCCAGCTGCACGACGCGGTCACGCGGTACGCCGACGCGGTCACCCTCGCCGCATCCATGCTGCGTGCTGACCCTGAGGACGTCGGACCCGGCCCCCTCCCCTGGCTGCCTGGCATCCCCGAGGTTGTGGCCGACCATCCGAGCTGGGGGCCGTAGCTGTCCGCGCGCTCGCGCCGAGCCAGCGCGCTGGCTAGCGTAGTCGCCCGACGCGAGAGGTTGCCGCGCTGGACGACGCGATATCTGACGTCGTCCTCACCGCGGACCTGCGCCGGGAGCTCGTCGTCTGGCGAGCTGCCAGCGGCGTACCTGCCGACGAGCGATCACTCGTCGGACCGCCGCCGCACGACGATGGCGAGGCGGCGTACCACCGCAGCCTCACCAACCGGATCAACGCCCGCTACGGCGAGGCCGTGAAGACCTGGGCCGACCGCATCGTCGAGCTCGTCGGCAGGCGCGACGAGCAGACCGGTGAGCTCGCGAAGTACCTCGACCAGCTCGCCGCAAGGGCATCGACGCCGAGCGCGTCCTCGAACTCGCGGCCGCAAGGAAGCCCCTGCCCGTCGATCACCCCACCGCGGCGCTGTCCTTCCGGGTCAAGGATCTCTTCACGCCGAGGAAGCGCCGTCCAGCCGCGTCGATCGACCCGTTCCCCAGACCGAGCCAGCAGCAGAGCGGCCCGTCGCTCGGGATGTGACCGAGTTTGGTCGGTGACCGTCGATAGCGTTGATGGCGTGATCGACACACCGAGCCCTGATGAGGTACGCAAGTACCTGCATCGCTGGCACGAGCAAGGCAACGAGAGCACTGACGCCGCGCTCAGGCAGCTGTCCGACACGATGCCAAGGAATGTCGATGCCGGCGAAGTTTCGGTGAAGGTGGCGACGCTCAACGGCCTCTACGCCACGAGCATCTACGGCATCGTCCAGAAGGCAAGGGAACTCGTCAGCCTGAGAATCGACGATGCGCTCAGCTCCGGTCGAGCAGACCCGGACCTCGTCGAACGGATTGCGCGCCTTGAACAGAAGGGGAAGGTCCGGCGCAATACTCCTTCGCGACCAAGTACTGCTCGTTCCATCGCCCGGACGTCTATCCGATCTACGACTCCCTCGTCGTCGAGATTCTCAAAGGCCTTCTCAAGCAAGGTGAAGCGTTCGACACGTTCGAGCCGGGCGAGACATGGAACGGGGACTACGGCGTCTACTGTCGATCCGTCGCTGGATTCCGACAACACTTTCGGCCTTGATGAGTTCTCGATCCGGGACATCGACAAGTACCTCGGGATGGTCGCGAAGGAGCGTCGAGCAGCGAGCACGTGACCTCGGTGGTCAGCCCCTCGGGCTATGAGTGCCGTACCCCCGACGCCCGACGCGTTCCGCGAAGGCGTCGAGCGCGTCAATGACGTCTTGGGCGATCCACGCGCGGTTGCGCTTCCCGCCGCCCGCACGTTTGAGGATGCCCGCTTCCTCGAGTTGCTCGACAGCACGTTGGGCCGCAGACAAGGCGACGGCCGTGGCGGTTTCGACGTAGGCGATGTTGACCGCAGGCTGGTTCAACAGATGCGGGAGCAGGCGTCGTGCCGCCGACCCACGCCTGGAGGCAAGGCTCTCGCTCCACCCTTCGTAGACCTGCTCGAGGTCGTCGACGAGAATCCGGCCGTTGCCGATCGCACGGAACGAAGCGTTGATGAACTGTCGGATGATCGTCTCGACGTACCCCTCGCGGTAGTCCGTCAGCGCTTGGAAGTAGGCCGACGTGTCGGTCAACAGCCCGGCAGAGACCGGGACCGTCAGCCTGCGGGTGACGCCCGAGTGCCGCAGCATCGCGTGGACGAGGGTCCGCCCGATGCGGCCGTTGCCGTCGTTGAAGGGGTGGATCGTCTCGAACTGCGCGTGCGCGATGGCGACCTGCACCAACACGGGCAGGTCGACGCGGTGGACATAGGCGATGAGGTCATCGAGGGCGGCCGGAACCCGTGATTGATGCGGCGGCACGAACGATGCCGTGTGCGGGCTCAGCGCGTTGCTGCCGATCCAGACCTGCTGGTCACGAAGTCGACCAGGAGCGGCATAGGCATGCCGGTCGAGCAGCGCCTGGTGGGCAGCAAGGATCGTGTCGATGCTGATGTTGTCGGCCAACGCGACAGCGCGCTGCATGGCGGTGACGTTCGCCGTCACCAGCTGAGCGTTCGGCCCAGCCTTCGTATCGATGGCAGCCATCGCCAGAGCGCGAGCACCAGCCGTCACGCCCTCGATCTCTGACGACGATGCTGACTCCGTGCGCAGGAGCACTGACGCCAGCGGCGCGAGTTCGGTGGCCGCGTCGTCGCCTTCGCGGGCGGCACGACGTTCGGCGATCGCAGTGACCTCGGCATCGAAGCGGGTGATCTCGCGAACGGCATCCTCGGCCTCAGCTTGGAGTGCGGCATCGACCTGTAGCTTTGATTCAGCGATAGCAACCGGCGTAGCCGCTTGATACGGGCCACGAGCCGAGAGCTGCTGGCGGCGCGAGACAGAGTGGTCTGGTTCGCGGTTCCAAGGATGGGTTTCCCAGGCGACAGCGAACTCGGGATGCAACTCGCCTCGTTCTTGGTTCACAGCACGACGTTACACCACCTTATGAGAAGAAAGTGGTGTAACGAGCCAGGGAGCATCAGGAAAGTCAGATCGCCAGCCCTCCGATACGGGCAACCTCCCCGACCGCCTCGATGGCTGAAGCGGCACGGCGGCGAATCGTGCGTGATGCCATTGCGTGGGCCTCCTCGACCATCTGCGTGACCGAAGGCGTCATCAACCCACCTCGCCCACGACGTCCGGGAGCGTCGATCCTCTCGGCGACGCGTACCAGATCCATCAGGAGGTCACCGGTCAGCAGCCGACAGCCTGCCCGCGTCGATCGCTCGCTGCAGAAGGTCGTTGAGCTCCTCCTTGACCTCCTTCGCATTATCGATCTCTTCGGCCGGAATGGACTCCTCGAAGTCATCGACCACGACCGTCGCCGACCACGCTTCGTCGCGCCGCTTGGCGAGGTCGCCGACATCGGCCAGGCTGAGCTCGCAGCCCTCGCCGGGACCTCACAGCCGACGCTGTCGGCCTACGAACGGGGCAAGAAGAGCCCAGGGCTCGCGGTGGCGGAGCGAATCGTGAACGCCGCCGGCTGGAACATCGCCCTCCAACCGCGGGTCAGCTTCACCGAACACCAAGCGCCGCCGGGATTCCGATTCCCCTTCACCGTCCCCGATCGACTGTGGCGCCTGGAAGCCCCCGCATGCTTCCGCACGATCAAGTTCTTCGACCTGATCGACAACGACAACGACAAGTTCTGGTGGGACCTCTCCGATCGCGCAGACCGAAGACTCGTCTACGAGCGCCTACTCACCTACGGGGACGAGTCGAGCCTGATCCTCTACCTCGACGGCGCACTCCTCATCGACCTCTGGAACGAGTTGCACGTCCCCGAACCGATGCGCACCCACTGGGCTGCGGTCATCGAGGCCACGGTCCCCGCACCGATCGCCGCTGAGTCCGAGCCGTACCGCTGGGACGAGGACACCCGACGCACAGCACTCGACGTCGTCAAGCACGCGGACAGGTAGCCGCACACGAGTAGCCGGGCAATCGGGTCGGCCGGCGAAACGCGCGCCCTCTACCGTCACTGCCTATGGTGCACGTGGTAAGTCGCGGCGACTGGTACGACAACCTGCTGTGGGCCATCAGCCGCGTTCGTCGACCTCGACCTCCACCTCGACGAGATTGGATCGCACACATGACCAAGGGCTCCCCGCTCAGCGGCCCTGTCGGTCAGATCGTGGCCGCCCACTTGGGCGATCTGCGCGACCTCTTGAACAGCCATGGGATCACCAATGCGCGACTGTTCGGCAGCGTCGCGCGTGGCGACGACCGAAAGGGCAGCGACGTCGACCTCCTCGTCGACGTTCCAGAGGGCACGAGCCTGTTCGACCTCGTGCGCATCCAGCGCGAGCTTGAAGCGCTCCTGGGCCTCAAAGTCGATCTCGGCACGCAGGTGAAACCGCGGCTCCGAGAGCGGATCGAGGCCGAAGCGATCCCGCTGGAGGGGCTGGATCGTCCCAGAGAGATTCCGCAGTGATTCCGCAGGAGATCCGTTCGAGGCCGAAATCAGCCACCATCGACCGACGATCGAAATCAGCGTTTCCGCGTCAGGCCGTATTTTCGGGACATGACCAACACCGGCCAACACCGGCCCGAGTGTTCGAGCTCCACTTCGACATCTGACTTGGATGTAGGACATCTTTCCAAACTCAGATCTCCGCTCAGCTCGAAGGCCCCGGTTATCAAACCGGGGCCTTCGACGTGCCTGTGGAGAAGGCATCGGGGTCGCTTCGCAGACGCGATACAACTGGTCGCGATCAAGGAGGAGCGATGTTCAAACAACGAGCCATGGATGGGACCGTTACCTGCCGCGCCGGGCTGCGACTGCCATGTCTGCCGACCGGATGAGTCGTACGACGAGCAGGACCGTCGTGTCATCGACACCGTGCTGAAGTACGGCTGGCAGGTGATCATGGTGGCCGAAGGCGCTGGCTGTGACGACCCCGAACACACAGACCACTTCGGAGACCGATCACGACGAAGCACCAGCCTTCGCTTACACGATCGGGCTTGGCCATCGTGTCGGCCACCCGGAACTCTCTGATGTCAGGTTTCGGGCCACCACCTCATGCACCGGTGCCTCAACGGCATCGCTCGGCGAATCATGGATGGGCTGCGGTTGGCCCCAGGAGACGCGATCGAAGATGTCCTGGCAGGAGTGCCCGTGGCCGTTCAGGAGGTGAGCGGACGACGCCCTCGCGGAGACGGTCACCTGGTCGGGATGGTTCCATCGCCGCAAACCCGAAGCACTCGCGATCGTCTGGCCCGACCGGAATGGCGTGTTCGGGTGGCAACCAGGCGCTCCTTCGATCCTCGACGACCTCCAACCAACCGGCGTGGCGCGTGCCGATCGACCACACCGGCGGGCTGGCCCCCGACCCGACCTGGACTTCCCCGTCCCGCCGGACCACAAGGCCTTCTCGTGCTCGCACGTGGTCGATGACGGAGAAGCGGTTCTCTGGGCTGCTCGCCAAACGGACGATCAACGCGGCGAAGACTGGAGCATCCATTGCGGCGCGAACGGTCACGAGACGGACCACATGCGAATCGTCCACTTCGCACATCTGGTGCGTTCCGCCCCGGCCCTGCGGCGCATCGCCGACTTGGCTCTCGACGAAGAGGCATGGCGGGACGAACCCTGACAGCCCATGGCAGCGGGCGAAGCTGGCCGTGCCATGACGTCGTTCGGGCAGCCTGGGTCTTCAGGTTGGAGCCGATCCGACTTGTCGACTATAGTCGACACATGATCGAGGTTCTCACAACGGAGGACTTCGACAAGTGGCTCAGGAAACTGAAGGACCGGACCGGCCGCCTGCGCATCTTGGAGCGCGTCGACCGCCTGGCCAATGGCAACCCGGGCGACGTGAAGCCGGTCGGCCAGGGCGTTTCGGAACTCCGGCTGACCATCGGCCCGGGCTACCGGGTCTACTACCCGCAAGATGGCGACATGGTGATTGTGTTGCCGATCGGCGGCGACAAGTCGAGCCAGCAGAAGGACATCGAGAAGGCCCAGGAGCTTGCCGACGAATGGCGCAAGGATGAGGCGGCGAAGGAGAACAGCGATGAGCACGACTGAGAAGTACAAGCGGTTCGATCCCGCGAACTACCTCTACGACCTCGAGGACGTTGCCGGATACCTCGCGATTGCGCTGGAGGAGTCCGGCGATGACCCGACCGCTGTTCCTCGCGCCCTCGGCGTGATCGCCCGCTCACAGAACATGAGCGAGCTCGCCCGCCGTGTCGGCATGAGTCGCGACGGCCTCTACAAGGCTCTGTCCGCGGATGGCAACCCGACCTGGTCCACCATCCTCAAGGTCACCAACGCGCTTGGCCTACGCTTCGAAATCCACTCGGCGGCGTCGTGAGCTGGACGCGTGGCCCACGTTTCAAGGGCTGTCAAACTGAGTGGCAGAGCCGCCGCCGAAGCCGACCCACGACTGTCCGGCGCGTGGGCCCGGCTGTGACCCTAGGCGTGCTGACTCGGACGTTTGCGCAGGCCAGCGGCCTGCGCGCTCAGGACTACGACATCTGACAGACGTCGTAGCACCGAAAGAGCCTCTGACCTGCATGTTTGCAGCGTCGGGGCCCTTTCGCTTGACCTGGTCGGGGCCATATACCGCAGGAGATCCCGCTCAGCCCAGTGCGACGCACTGCTGACAGCGTCGGTACCGACCAGTGCCGGCGACGCTGTCCCGAGCCGGAATCTGCTGGCCCCTGCGTGTCAGGGTGAGTTGAGTCCAGTGGTTCATAGCAAGTCCGCCTGACGCAGGGCGAGATTCAGGATCGTTTCCTCATGTCCCGTTCAGTTCTGTCGAGCCCGATGAGCATCGTTGATGATGGTGCGATGGGCGATTCTTCTTCTCCTCGTGCCGGGGGTCCGTCGCGTCGGCGGTCGTTCACCCCGGCGCAGGTCGAGCGACCTCGCGCGCCTACGATGGCGGCGCTGCGAGCACGGCCAGGGCGGCGCCTACCTGCGCCGCGAGGGTCTGTACTCCTCGTTGATCTCCGAGTGGCGCCGGCTGCGCGATGCCGGCGTGCTCGAGGGCAAGGACCCGGGCGCGAAGGTCGGTCGTCCCAGTGCCGAGCAGGCCGAGATCGGCCGTCTGCGTGGTGAGCTCGCGGATCGCGAGCGGCGGCTGGCCACCACCGAGACCGCGCTGGAGATCATGGGAAAAGCACACGCGCTCTTGGAGCAGATCTCCGAGAGCGCGGAGACCGAGCAGCCCGAACGGCCGCGCAGGAAGCGCTGAGGGGCATCTACACCGAGCTGCACCGACGCGGGAGTCACGACCAGAGCTGCCGCGGCGTTGAGCGGGGTCTCACGCGCCACCGCCATCCGGGCGAACAACCCGCCGCCCGAGCCGGCATCGGTACCGGTGCCGCTGCCGGGCAGGGCGCCGGTGAACAAGCTGAGCCTGGCCGAACGGACCCGGGTCCTCGAGGTCCTCGACTCCGAGGAGTTCGTCGACCAGGCGCCGTTGCAGGTCTACGCCACCCTGCTCGAACGCGGCGTCTACCTGTGCTCGGTGTCGACCATGTACCGGATCCTCGCCCAAGCCGGTCAGGTCACCGAACGGCGACGACTTGCCCGGCACCCGGCCCGGGCGGTACCCGAGCTGGTCGCCACCGGGCCCGGGCAGGTCTACACCTGGGACATCACCAAGCTGCCCGGGCCGGACCGGGGCGTCTACTACGACGCCTACGTGATGATCGACATCTACTCCCGCTACATCGTCGGTGCCCACGTCCACGCCCACGAGGCCGGTGTCCTGGCCGAGGAGATGATGAAGGAGATCTTCGGGATCCACGGCATCCCGCACGTGGTCCACGCCGACCGCGGCACCTCGATGACCTCGAAGTCGGTCGCGACCCTGCTGGCCGACCTGGGCGTGACCCGCTCCCACTCCCGGCCCAGCGTGAGCAACGACAACCCGTACTCCGAATCGCTGTTCAAGACCATGAAGTACGCCCCGGTCTTCCCCGAGCGGTTCGGCTCGATCGGCGCGGCCCGGGCCTTCATGGACGCCTTCACCACGGCCTACAACCACCAGCATCACCACACCGGGATCGGCCTGCACACCCCCGCCGACGTCCACTACGGCCACGCCAGCGACGTCGACGCGCAGCGATCAGCAGTGCTCGACGCGGCCCGCCAGCAGCACCCCGAGCGGTTCGCAACCAGCACCGATCCCAAGGTCCTCGCGCTGCCCGACAACGCCTGGATCAACCAGCCAGCCGAAACCCCGGCTGCCTAACACCCGTTGGCCTCATCCGCCTTGAAAAATTCCGGGCCGGTCGGGCAGTCGTCGTGATCGTGATAGACGTCCGGGTCGGGCGGGTTGCTTGAGTGGTACGCGGCCACCTTCATGGCACGCGCCTGCTAGTGGGCGGACCGCCGGACTGGCGACCCGCCTCGGAGGCTACGGAGATGCCCCGACACATCCGGCGGTTCAGGTTGTGACGAGCGTCAGCCCCGAGATCGGTACACCGCCGCGATCGCGGCGCGCGAGCTGTCGTCCCGGTCAGGCCAGAGGTGACCGTACGTGCCGCGGTCACCATGCAACACGGACTTGCGAGCTTCGTACTCCTCGCGCTCGAGCTCCCCACGTGCGAGGCGGTCGTTCAGGATGTCCATCGGGTCGCGGCCACGGGAACGGTCAAGCGTGCGTAGCCGCCGCGCCGTGGCGCTGTCGCTGTTCTGGCCGCGGAAGAGCATCACGCCGACAGCGACAACCCCGATCCAGAAGACCGTCAACATGACGATCATCGCGACCAGCCGCCAGCGCCGAGGCCCCCGTCGTGGTGCCGATCCTGTGAAGGTCAGGTCAGCCCCCCGCACACCGGCCCTGCCCTGCCGAGCACCACCGGGCGACGCACCGCTCCACCAGTTTTCCTTTCACCCATCTGGGTACCCGGATAGGAACCGAGGCAGCTTGAAGGCCGACGACCGACGAGGAGGCGCCGTGTACGCCGGCTTCGCGACGATGACGTCTCGCGGTCGGCCGTCGTCGTGGTCCTGCGCGGGATCGCATTGCTGGCGCGCGGTCGACCGCCACCGGTGGAGGCGATGCCCTTCCTCTCCGGCGGCGAGCCGGCCGAGCATGCGCTCTCGCGCTACCACGTGCGCTGGTACACAGCGAGCGTGGTGTTCCTCGGCTTCGACATCGAGATGTTGTTCATGTACCCGTGGGCCGTGGTGGTTGCCGACCTCGGCACGGCTGCGGTGGTCGAGATGTTCGCGTTCCTGGGTGCGTTGCTGGTCGCGGTGCTGTGGGCGCGGCGAGAGGGCGCGTTCCGGTGGGCCTGAGGCAGCGGCTCGCCAGCTTGGCGAGCGCTCGGCTGCACGTGCTGGTGGTCGAGCCGCCAGGACAGCTCGCCGCGCGGACCGCCGTCGAGCGTGCGGTGGCCAGCCGTGGCTGGGTGCTTGCCGCCACGCCTGCCGAAGCCGACGTGATGCTGCTGCTCGGCTCGCCAGACCCGGGGTTGCGTGCGGCCGCGGATCGGCTCCACGAAGCCATGCCCGGTCCACGTGCACGCGTCGACGTCCCGACGGTGGCCGCGATCGCCGACGCGCTCGACGAGGCCTCGCGACTCGTCGCGGACGATGCGGCCCAGCGCACGGCCGCCCGCGACCGTACGGCGGAACCCGCAAAGACCACGGCGACATGGACCACGGCGACATGGACCACGGCGACATGGACCACGGCGACATGGACATGGCGCCCAGGGGTATCCCGCTCGCGGCCGGCGGCGAGGACCGCGACGGCCTCGAGATGGACGAGCTGCACCTGCCACTGGGACCGGCGCTGCGCCTCTGGCCTCCGGGCCTGGTGCTCACGTGCACGCTGCACGGCGACGTGGTGGTCGACGCCACGTCGGAGTGGGTCGGCGAGCCAGCAGTCGGGGCGGGCGCGACCGCCGGGCAGGTGCCGAGCAGCGCACTCTGCGCCGCGAGCTGGCTGGACGCCGCGGCCGCGGTGCTGACCCTCGGCGGCTCGCCGGCGCGCGCCGCGGCGGTCCGGTCCGTCCGCGACGCGTGCCTCGACGAGGACGTTACGACGAGCTCACTACTGTCGCAGGAGCGCCGTCGGATCGACCGGAGTGCCCTGCTGCGCTGGTCGCTGCGCAGGGTGGCCGCGGTCGCCGACCTCACCGGGCAGGCGAGCGCACCCTTCGCCGGCGACGCGTTTACGCGGCTCGTCGCGTCGCTCGACGCGGCCGCCGCCGAGCTCGCCGGCCAGGAGGTGCTCACGCCCGAGCCCGCCGTGCTCGTGGACCGGTTGCCCGCCGTCGTCCGGGGTCGTGAGCTCGGCGAGGTCCGGTTGCTCGTGGCCGGCCTCGCCCCGGCGTTCGGCCCCGCGGCGAGCCGGTGGTCCTCGGCGCACACCACGCGGGAGGCGGGGTGAGCGAGGCAGGCAACCTCTCACCGGCCTGGACCGTGGCGGTCGCGGCCGGGCTGCTGCTGCTCGCGGTCGCCACCGCCGGCGCATGCGCCGCGGTGGTCGCCCGGCGTGACGGGCGCCCGGCACTCGCCGGCGCGGCCGACCCGCTGCGGGAGGCGGCCCGGCTGCTGCGCCAGCGCCCCCGCCGTACCGTCGCGGCGGACCTGCTGCTGTGGCGCATCGCGTCGTCGGCGCTGCTGCCGGTCGCGCTATGCATGGCGGCGCTGGTGCCGATCGGCGGCCGCACCCTCATGCAGGATGGCCTGGGCGTCGTGTGGTTCAACGCCCTCGACGTGTCGCTGTGGGCGTTCTTCTGGCTGCTGGGCTGGGGCGCGAACGCATCCTTCGGCCTGGCCGGCGCCTACCGCTTCCTCGCGCTGGGGCTGGCCTATGAGCTGCCGCTGATGTTCGCGCTGGTGGCCCCCGCCGTGGCGGCGGGCAGCCTGGATCCCGCAGCCATCGCCGCGGGCCAGGGGCTCTGGTACGTCGTGTGGATGCCGGTCGCGTTCCTGGGCTACTGCGTCGGCGTCCTCGGCTTCACGCTGTGGGGCCCGCTGCGCGCCCCCGCCGGCCACGACCTGGCCACCGGCGTCCTCGCGGAGCTCTCCGGCGTCGACCGCCTGCTGGTCGCGGCGGGCCGCTACGCGCTGCTCGTGGCCGGCGGCAGCGTTCGCCGTCCCGCTGTTCCTCGGCGGGACCGACGGGCCGTGGCTGCCGGGTGTCGTGTGGCTGGTCGTGAAGGCGGCGGCGGTGGTCGCGCTGCTGGTGGTCGTAGGTGAGCGGCTTCCGGTGCTGCGGCCGGACAAGGTCCTCGAGACGGGCTGGGTGGTGCTCCTGCCGCTGGTGGTGCTCCAGGACCTGGTGGTCGCCGTGGTCGCCGTGACCGGGTCGAGCTGAGACGGGCCGAGGAGGCGAGGGGCGATGCAGCACGCAGATCCGTGGACGACGCTGGGGCCGACGCTGGCTCCGCTCGCCCAGGCGGCCGGTGCCGGCGACGGCACCTCCCTCGGCGTGCCCGCCGCGGTGGTCTTCTGGGTCTCGGCGGTGGTCTCGGTGCTGGCCGGGGCCGCGGTGTTCTACGTCGACTCGATGGCGCGGGCCACCTACGCGCTCGCGCTCTCCTTCGTGGCCGTGGGGCTGGCGGTCCTCACCCTGCAGCAGGGGTACGTCGGGGTGGTCATCGTCTTGATGATGGTCATGGAGATGGCGGTGATGGCCGTCTACATGGTGATGTTCATGGGGATGAACCCCGCGCTCATGCCGATGAGCATGGTGCACGGCAAGTGGGCCGCCCTGGGCGCGGCCGGCGCGACGTTCGTCCTGCTGGCCGCCGGCGCGCTGCTGATCCCGTGGCCCGAACGGCGCAGCGGGCCGCCTCCGGACCTCACCCGGGCACTGGGCGAGGCCCTGATGGGCAGCCACATGCTCGTGATGGTCGCGGTCAGCCCGGTGATGGTGGCGACCATCGTCGGTGGCGTCGTGCTGTCCTCGCACCGGACCCGCTACGACCGGCTCGGCGATGACCTCGACCGCCGTCCCGCGGACGACCCCCAGCCCGGGGGCGTGGGCCAATGAGCCTCGAGCTGGTGCTGGTGGTGGCCGCGGCGCTGTTCAGCGTCGGGCTCTACGGCGCACTGTCCCAGCAGGTCGTGGTGATGGTGATGATGGGCCTGGAGCTGATGCTCAACGGCGTCATCCTCGCCGTGGCGGCGCTGTGGTGGTACCTCGCACCCGACCCGTCCGGGCAGGTGCTGCTGCTGGTGGTGATCGCGGCGATGACCGTCGAGATGGCGATGGGGTTCGCGGTGGCGACCGTGCTGCACCGCAGGTCCGGCAGCGACATGACAGACATGGCCACGGAGCTCGACCGATGACGTCCGACGCCGCGCTGGTGGCGCTCGTCGCGCTGCCGGCGGCCGTCGGGGCCGTGCTGTGCCTCCTCGCGGCCCTCGGACCGGCCAACGAACGCTCCGCCCAGGGCGGCCGGCCGGCGAGGGCTGCGGTCGCGGCCTCCCTCACCACCGCGACCGCCGTCCTCGTCCTGGCGGTCGTCGTGGCCGTGCAGCGGCCCGCTGTCGGCGCGACCTACCTGGCCGGCGCCACCCTGCAGCTGGACGTCGGCGGCCTGGCGGCGCTGTTCGCGCCGACGGTCGCCGCGATCACGCTGCTGGTGCTCGTCTTCGCGGCCGCCGACCTCGGCTCGGACCCGGCCGCCGCAGGTGGCTCCGCGGCCCGCTTCCACGGACTGATGCTGCTCTTCGCCTCCGCCGCCCTGCTCACGGTGGTCGCCGGCACGCTGCCGACGCTGCTCGTGGCGTGGGAGGTCATGGGCGCGACGTCGTACGCCCTGATCGGCTTCCGGTGGCGCGACCCGCACCGGGTCTCCTCCGGGCTCGTCGCCTTCGTCACCACCCGGACCGCCGACCTCGGCCTCTACGTCGCCGCCGGCGCCGCCCTCGCCGGGGGCGCCGGGATGGCGCTCGCCGACCTCGACCAGGCGTCCTCCGGGTGGCGCGACGTGATCGCGGTCGGGGTGGCCGTGGCCGCTCTCGGGCAAGGCCGCCCAGCTGCCGTTCTCGTTCTGGCTCAGCCGGGCCATGGACGGCCCGAGCCCGGTCAGCGCGCTGCTGCACTCCGCAGCCATGGTGGCGCTGGGCGGCTACCTCCTGCTCCGGGTCGAGCCGCTGCTGGCCGCCACCGGATGGGCCGCCGACGCGGTCGCCTGGATCGGGGCCGCGACCGCCGTGCTGCTCGGCGCGGTGGCGGTCGCCCAGCGGGACCTCAAGCAGCTGCTGGCCGCCTCCACGGCTGCCCAGCTCGGATTCGTGGTGCTCGCTGCGGGCGTGGGCTCGGTGGCGGGTGGGGCGACCCACCTGGTCGGCCACGCCGCGGTGAAGTCCCTGCTCTTCCTGGTCGCCGGGGCCTGGCTCGCCGCGCTCGGGACCAAGGATCTCGGGCAGCTACCGGTGCCGCGCGGCGCTGGCCCCTGGTCGGCGCGGTCGCCACCGCGGGCCTGCTCTCCCTGGCCGGCGTGGTGCCGCTGGCCCTGTGGGCGACCAAGGACGAGATCCTCGCCGCCGCCTCGGACCGCTCCCCCGCGCTCTACGTCACCGGCCTCGCCGGCGCCGCGCTGGCGGCCTGCTACGCCGGCAAGGCGCTCGCGATGCTGCTCGCACGCCGTCCCGCCGACGCCCCGGACGGCCCGGACGCGCTCCCCCGGTGGGTCCGGCTCCCGCTCGTGCCGCTGGCCCTGGGCGCGGTGTCCCTGGAGCTGCTCGCGCTGCCGCCCGTCGGCGACCACGTGCGCCGCCTGGTCGGGGACACCACCTCGGCCACCGCGACACCCGCGGAGATGGCGGTGTCGGCGGTCGTCGCGTCGCGGCGCTGGTCGTCACCCTGGTCCTGGTGCACCGGTCCTGGCGCCCCGGACTGCCCACCGGCGTGCTCGAGCGGTGGCTGGGCCTGGAGGCCGCGGCCGGCCGGCTCGTCGTCGGACCGACTCTCGGCCTGGCCCGGGCGGTCGCCGCGGCCGACGACCGCGTCCTCGACCGGACGGTCGGGCTGGTCGCGGCCGGGTGCCTGCGCGCGGGCCGCGCCGTCCGGGCACTGGACGGGCGCGGGGTCGACGGCGCCGTGCGCGCGGTCGCGGGCGGCGTACGCCGGGCCGGCAACGCGGTCCCCGCCACCCAGAGCGGGCAGCTGCACCACTACTACCTGCAGGCGATGGCCGTCCTCGGTGTCGTCGTTCTCGTCCTCGTCACTGTCAGCCTGAGCATGAGGTGAGCGTGCTCTCCGTCCTGGTCTTCCTCCCCCTGGTGGTCGCGATCGCCCTGGTCGCGGTCCCGGCGCTGCCACCCCGCGCGGTGCAGCCGCGTTCGTCGCCACCACGCTGGTCGAGCTGGCGCTCGCCGCCGCCCTGTGGTGGCGCTACGACAGCCCGGCGCCGGCGAGCTCGCATTCGACACCCGGGTGGACTGGATCCCCGGCGTCGGGAAGCAGCTACCACGTCGGGCTGGACGGGGTCTCCCTGCCGCTGGTGCTGATGACGACCCTGGTCTTCGCCGCCTGCGCCGTCTACGCCCTCGGCGACCAGGACCGGCCCCGGGCCCAGGCCGCCCTGTTCCTCTTCCTCGAGTGCGTCTCGTTGGGGCTGTTCGCGGCCGCCGACCTGCTGGTGTTCTTCGTCTTCTTCGACCTCTCCATCGTCGCCATGTACTTCGTGATCGCCGGCTGGGGACACGGCAACGCGGCCCGGTCGGCGCTGAAGTTCTTCCTCTACACGTTCCTGGGCTCGCTGGCCCTGCTGCTCGGCTTCATCGGCCTCTACGTGGGCGCGGACCCGCACACGTTCGACATGGTCGAGCTCGCCGCGCTCGCCACCCTTCCAGGGCAGCGCCGTGGCCGGCGGCTTCGTGCTGGCCGCGATCCTGCTGGGTCTGGCGGTCAAGACGCCGACGTTCCCCTTCCACACCTGGCTGCCGCCCGCCCACACCGACGCACCCGCCATCGGCTCCGCCGTGCTCGCCGCCGTCCTGCTGAAGATGGGCACCTACGGCTTCGTCCGCATCGCGATGCCGATGCTGCCCGAGGCCTGGCGCGCCTGGGCGGTCGTCATCATCGTCGTCGGGATCGTGTCGGTCCTGTGGGGCGCGCTGGCCGCCCTGGCGCAGGACAACCTCAAGCGGATGATCGCCTACACGTCGGTGAACCACATGGGCTACATCATCGTCGCCGTCGGCGCGGCCGGCCTCGTCGCCGGCGAAGCAGCCACGCGCGGTCGCAATCACCGGCGCGGTGACGCAGATGGTCAGCCACGGCCTGCTCACCGGCGCCCTCTTCCTGCTCGCCGGCGTCATGTCCCGCCGCACGGGGAGCTACGAGATGGGCCGGTACGGCGGGCTCGCGCAGCCCGCGCCGCGGTTCGCCGCCCTCTTCGCCGTCGCCGCCTTCGGCTCGCTGGGCCTGCCCGCGCTGTCCGGCTTCATCGCCGAGCTCCAGATCTTCGCCGGGTCCATCGCCGCGGCACCGGCCACCGCGATCGCCACCGCTCGGCATCGTCGTGACCGCCGCGCTCTTCCTGCGCGCGTTGCAGCGGGTCTTCACCGGGCCGGCGGGCGAGCTCACCGGCGGGTTCGCCGACGTGACCGCCCGCGAGTGGGTGCCGGTCGCCGCGACTGCTCGCGGTCTCGGTCGCGATCGGGATCTGGCCACGCCCGCTCCTGGACCTGATCGAGCCCGCGGCCTCCGCCGTGGTGGCCCTGGTCGGGCGGTGAGCCGATGAGCATGACCCGCGACGCGGCCGCGATGGCGCCCGAGCTGTCGCTGTTCCTCGGCGGGCTCGCCACCCTCGTGGGCGGGTCGTTCACGCCCCGGACCCGGCAGTGGCGGGTCCGGGCGCTCGCGGCGCTTGCCGCGCTCGCCTGCGCGGCCTTCGCGGTGGTCGGGCTCGCCGGGGACTCCCGCTCGGTCTTCGAGGGCGCGTACGCCGTCGACGACGTCACCGGCACGGCCCGCATCCTGGTCGCCGCCGGGCTGCTCGCGGTGCTGGCGCTGTCCGGGAGCGAGATCGCCGCCCACCCTCGCGAGAGCGAGATCTGCACGATGCTGCTCCTCGGCGGCACCGGCGTCCTGCTCATGGCCGGCACCAGGACCTCGCCCTCCTCGTCGTGGCGTTCCTGCTCTCCAGCATCCCGCTCTACGGCCTCGTCGGCGTCCTGGTCGAGCGCACCGCCACCTCCCCCACCGCGTCCGCCGAGGCGGCCCTGAAGACCTACCTCCTCGCCGCCCTCTTCGGCACCGTCCTGATGCTCGGCGTCGCCGTGCTGTACGGCGTTAGCGGCGGCACCGGCTACACCGACCTGCACGCCGCCGCAGCCGGCGGCCACGCGGCGGGCCGGACGGCGTACCGACCGCCGCCGTGGTGGGCGGCATGGTCCTCGTGCTCGGCGGGCTGCTGTTCAAGGCCGGCGCCGTTCCCGGGCACTTCTGGGTGCCGGACGCCAGCCAGGGCGCTCGGCGACCGCGGCCGCCTACCTCACGACCGTCCCGAAGATCGGCGCGCTCCTCGCCATCGCCCGGCTCGTGGAGACCCTGCCCGCCCAGGACCGTTGGCGCCTCACGCTCGGGGTGATCGCCGCGGTGACCATGACGCTGGGCAACCTCGCCGCCTACCCGCAGACGGACCCCGGCGGCTGCTCGGCTGGTCCACCGTGAGCCAGGTCGGCTACGCCCTGGTGCCGGTCGCGGTGCTGACGCGCAGCGACCTCGCCACACCCGCCCTGCTGCTCTACCTGGCCGCCTACACCGTGACCAACATCGGCGCCTTCGCCCTCACCGCCGCACTCCCCGAGCGCCGGACCTCGAGGACTGGACCGGCCTGGTCCGCGCCCCCCGGTGCTCGCCGTCAGCCTGGTCGTCCTGCTCCTCGGCCTGGTCGGCACACCCCCGACCGGCATCTTCGTCGGCAAGCTCGGCGCCGCGGCCGCCGCCTGGGACGGCGGCACCGCCTGGCTCGCCGTCGTGCTGCTCGCCAACACGGTCGCGAGCCTCTTCTACTACCTGCGCTGGATCGCCCCGGCAGTCTCCAGCCGCGCGGAGCCAGCCGAAGACGGGCCGCTCGACAGGACACGGACGCTGGGCATCGGCCACCGTCGTGGCCACCACGGTGCTCAGCGTGCTGATCGGGCTCTGCGCCGGCCTCCTGTTGAATGCGTTCGGCGTCGACAACTTGTCCTGACCGCGGCTGGCCAGCCGGGCCCCCTGCCGCCTACATGATGAGCCCCAATCCCGGCCAGTTCGCTTCGTCGAATGCGTCAGCCAGCATGGGCGCCTGGCTACAGGGAGCCGTCACCGGACCAACTCATCCACCTGAGTGACATGTCGGAGAGAACGCTTCACGGCACTGAGGCAGGACCGCGGTCGCACCCCCACGTGGTCCACGATCACGAGTCATCAAACCCACCCGCGCCGATGCCGATACGCGCGCATGCCACGGACCGAACGGAAGGGGGGAAGCGGCTGCCCCCACGCGGCCCAGACGGTTTGAGATCCGCTGCCTACCCAGGTCAGCCTAGGTGCGTGGTCAGAACTTCGATATCTGAGTTCGCACAGATGTGCCTGCGGCCGCGCCGCACGTCCACCTGCTCGCCTGATCAGCACGGATCACCGAAGGGCCGATCAGACCTCGGAGAACAACCAGCAGTAATCGTCGGTTTCGATGACGTCCAACGTCCCACCGTTGCTCCAGGGACACGGCCACCATTGAGACCCCCCGCCATCTGAGCTAGACCGACGTGTGCACCGTGCGGCCTCGTCAGAGGCGTCGCGGCCCGACTGTCAATGGGAACTGTTCTCGGTCAGCGGATCAGCAGGTACGCCTTGCAGCCCAGACACAGCCCGGTGGCTGCGTTGAGGACTGTGCCGCCGAAGGCGAGGGCAGTCAGCCCGTAGCCCGCGACATCGACGCCCACCAGGAAGGTGATCAACGCCCCAGCGGTGAACGAGAAGCCGACGCACTGAGCGAATCTCGGTGGACGAGCATCCTCCAGCTCGGCAGGCGCACCGATCCGCGGCCAGATGACGCGCGAGAAGATCTGCGCCCACACCGACCATTGAAAGCTCACGAACCCCGTGAAAGCGAACACTGCGACTTGGGAGGCGAGCAGGCCCAGAGCCAACGGCCGAGCGACTTCGACAACGAGCAGCACAACGCCGAGCACGCTGGCGGTGGCCCCTGCGCTGAAACGCAAGAGGCGCGGATCGACCTGAGACCGAAGCGGGCAGGCGTAGACACTGGCGGGAGGCATCTGGTTCTCCAGAGTCGGGTAACGCGGATCCGATCCAGGCAGGGTACTGAAGCGCCCCATTCGCTGCGCCTCTCGTGAGGCTCCACCCGCCATCCTGGGCAATCACGTGAAGCGCCCCGCTCGACCGTCGCGGCCGCGGTCGGGCTGTTGCGAACCCTGCGCCGCGCGCATGTGAGTAGGCGAGGCCGGGCGATGGGCCAGACGAATGAGGCGAGACAAGGTGCAGCAGCGTTGACGGCCACAGCGACCAGGATCCCGGTCCAGGACCAGACCTGGCTTCACATGGATCGACTCACCAACCTGATGGTGGTGACCGGCGTCATGCTGCTGCGCGGCAGGCCCGGCATCACCCGCCTGCGCGCCGTCATCGCGGAACGCGTCGTCGGGCGCTATCCCGCCTTCAGCGGTGTCGCGAGGGACGCCGCGCGATCTCGGCTGGTTGGTGCCGGTTGCACTGCGCCGGCTGGATTGCGACGCCCCCGCGCGAGCTGGGCAAACCACTTCGCTCGCCCTGGTCAACCTGAGCCTGTGGTTCCCCCCGAATCGCGGAGGGCTTCCTATGCGGCTTCCCGGTCGGGGCCCCAGTGTTCTCGTAGCTGATCGGGCTCATCATGCCCGCCGCGCTGTGCCGGCGGTTGTGGTTGTAGAAGAAGGACCTCCCACTCCAGGGAGCTGCAGAACGCCGCCGCGACCACATTGACGAAACACGATCCGACGCCCCATCGACTGACGGACCCCGAGCCGGCGGCACAGCAAGGTGTGCGAGTTCGCCGTGCCCTCAGCGAGTCCGACGGGGATGCAACCTGCTGCGACGTCGCGCCCGATACGTTGGAGGCCCTACGGGCAGTCGGGGTCGCCATCGGGTCCGTTCCGCCGGTGATCCCAGCGACTGCGCCACGAGGAGGACGGATGGGCACAGTCTCGCCCAGGGCGGCGACGACGGCGCTGGCTCTGATGGTCGGTCTCGTGCTGCTGGCTGGGTGTTCCGGCTCGAACAGCACGCCGCCGTCCGACAGGACCGCCGGCCGGCCTTCGAGTCCGTCTTCGAGCTCGCCGGCCTTCAGCACTCCCGGCGTCGCGCCGAACGCGGCGGCGGGCCCGGTCACCAAGCTGCTGGTGTTCGTGGTGGAGAACCACTCGCTGGACCAGATGCGCTCGACGATGCCGGCGACGTTCGCTCTCGCGGAGACGTACGGCTACGCGGACAACTACCACGCCATCACCCATCCGAGCCTGCCCAACTACCTCGCGATCGCGAGCGGCGACACCCACGGCGTCACGTTCGACGCGCCGCCGACGAGCTGGCCGATGACGGGAAGCAGCATCTTCGGCCGTGCGCTCACGGCGGGCAAGACCGCCACGGCGTACCTGGACGCGATGCCGGACAACTGCCACCTCCACGACGCCGGCAGCTACGCCGTGCGGCACAACCCGTGGGCCTACTTCGTCAACGAGCGCAGCCAGTGCAGCCGGTTCGACAGGCCTGTCTCCGTACTCGCAGACGACGCGGCGAACGGGACCCTCCCCAACGCCGGGTTCGTGGCACCCGACCTCTGCCACGACGCCCACAACTGCGCCCTGGGCGTGGCGGACCAGTGGATCGCCGACCAGCTGAAGCCGGTCCTCGCCGGCCCGGACTTCACCAGCGGTCACCTGGCCGTCGTCCTGACCGCCGACGAGGACGATCACAAGCAGGACAACAAGGTTCTCACCGTGGTGATCCATCCCAGCCAGCACGGCCACGTGGTGCACGATCGGCTCGACCACTACGCGCTCTACGAGCTCTACGAGGACGTCCTCGGCCTGACGCACACCCGGCCCAACCCCGAGACGCCCTCGATGGCCGTGGCGTTCGGGCTGCCGCTGAGCGGATCGTGACCTCAGGCACGCGAACCCGAGACGTGGGAGGCACGGCTCGTGCGAGCCTGAGCGAACCGGGCGAGGCGTTGTTGTCGGATCGGGGCAGCGGTGTTCGTGGCAGGGGTGAGCGCTGCCCACGACGGGCAGCCGACGACAGGAGATGATCCGAGATGCAGTACCTGGTTTCCGTGATCGACGACGGCACCGGCCCGGCCACCTCGACCGAGGCGGCGGAGATCGACGCCTTCAACGACCGGCTCAAGGCGGCGGGCCACTGGGTCTTCGCCGGCGGCCTCGGCTCGCCCGACCCGGCCACCGTGGTGGACAACCGGGGTGACGCGCCGGTGTTCACCGACGGCCCGTTCGTGGAGTCGAAGGAGTACCTCGCCGGCTTCTGGATCATCGAGGCCGCCGACCTCGACGTCGCGCTCAGGCTCGCCGCCGAGGGGTCGAACGCCTGCAACCGCAAGATCGAGGTCCGGCCGTTCCTGTGACCAGCACCCAGGCCGCCGAGGCGGTCACCCGGGCGCACCGCGAGGAGTGGGCCCGGGTCGTGGCCTCCCTGACCAGGCGCTTCGGCGACCTCGACATCGCAGAGGAGGCGGCGGCCGAGGCGTTCGCGGCCGCCGTCGTGCGGTGGCCCACCGACGGCATACCCCCCAACCCCGGCGCCTGGCTCACCACCACCGCCAACCGCAAGGCGATCGACCGGATCCGGCGCGAGAGCAAGCGCGACGACAAGCAGAAGCAGGCCCAGATGCTGTACGACGACGACCCACCCGAGCCGCTCGGCGCCATCGACGACGAGCGGCTCCGGCTGATCTTCACCTGCTGTCACCCCGCGCTCGCGGTGCAGACCCGCGTTGCCCTGACACTGCGCATGGTCGGCGGGCTGACGGTGCCCGAGATCGCCCGCGCCTTCCTGGTGCAGGAGACCACCATGGCGCAGCGAATCACCCGGGCGAAGGCCAAGATCACCGCGACTGGCATCCCCTACCGGGTGCCGTCGCAAGAGGACCTCCCAGCACGCGTCGCCGGCGTGCTCGCCGTGCTCTTCCTCGTCTTCAACGAGGGCTACCTGGCCACCGGCCCCGACACCGATCCGGTACGCCACGAGCTGACCGCCGAGGCGATCCGGCTCACCCGCCTGGTCCGGGACCTGATGCCCGAGGACGGGGAGGTGACCGGGCTGCTGGCGCTGATGCTCCTCACCGAGGCGCGACGGCCCGCCAGGATCTCGGCGAGGGGCGAGCTGGTCACCCTCGGCGAGCAGGACCGTGCCGCCTGGGACGCAGCGCTGGTCGCCGAGGGTCACCGGCTGGTGCGACAGCGGCTGGACACCGGCGTGGCTCCGGGTCGCTACCAGATCCTGGCCGCGATCAACGCCGTGCACACCTCCGCCCGCGACGTGCGCGACACCGACTGGGCGCAGGTCGTCGCCCTCTACGACCAGCTCGTCCGCCTCGACCCCTCGCCGGTCGTCGCCCTCAACCGGGCCGTCGCCGTCGCCGAGCTCGACGGCCCCCATGTGGCGCTGGCGGTTGTCGACGGGCTCGAGGACCCGTTGGCCCGCTACCACGCCTACCATGCGACCCGTGCCGACCTGCTGCGCCGGCTGGGCCGCAGCCAGGAGGCGCGTGCGGCGTACGACAGAGCCGTCGAGCTGGCCGGCAACACCGCCGAGACCGCCTACCTGACCCGCCGCCGGGACGAGCTCGGATAGCCCGGCCGCTCACTGCGCCGGGTGTCCGCATCTCGCAGGCGCCGGCCGCGGGCTCATCCGCGGCGGAGGATCCCCAGCCCATCGCGCGCGCCCTAGCGTTCGACTCAGCGAAGGGACCGTCCATGGGCAAGAAGAACACGACCTCCACGTCGAACCACCACGCCCCGGCCGCCGGGTCGGAGGAGCCGATGAAGCGGAAGGCGTACGAGAAGCAGATGCGCCCGCTGCAAGGGGAGCTCGTGGCGATGCAGGAGTGGGTGAAGTCGACGGGAGCCAAGATCTGCATCGTGTTCGAGGGCCGCGACACCGCAGGCAAGGGCGGCACGATCAAGCGGATCACCGAGCGGGTCAGCCCGCGTGTCTTCCGGGTCGTGGCCCTGCCCGCGCCGACCGACCGCGAGAAGTCCCAGATGTACCTCCAGCGCTACATGACCCACTTCCCCGCTGCCGGAGAGGTGGTGATCTTCGACCGCAGCTGGTACAACCGGGCCGGGGTCGAGCGGGTCATGGGGTTCTGCACGCCTGAGGCGTCCGACCGCTTCCTGGGGATGGTCCCGCAGTCCGAGAAGGCCATGGTCGACTCCGGGATCCTTCTCATCAAGTACTGGCTGGAGGTCAGCGAGGACGAGCAGACCCGGCGACTGGAGGCCCGCGAGCACGACCGCCGCAAGACCTGGAAGCTCTCACCGATGGACGTCCAGTCCTACAGCCGGTGGTACGACTACTCCCGCGCCCGGGACGCGATGTTCGCCGCGACCGACACGGCATGGGCGCCATGGTGGGTGGCGCACAGCGACGACAAGAAGCGAGCCAGGCTGAACATCATCAGCCACCTGCTCAGCGTGGTGCCGTACGAGGCCGCTCCTGCACCGAAGATCGACTTCCCGTCCCGGCAGAAACGCGGCGACTACCAGGAGCCGCGCTACCCGTTCCGGTACGTCCCGACCCAGTACTGAGGAGCTGTCATGGTGCGCAACACGGTGGAGCCGACCACCCCCCGGCAACCGAGCGAGTCGGCGACCTGGTACGCCACGACGGCAGAGGAGGTCGCGCGCACCGTCGGCGTCGAGGTGTCGGCCGGTCTGAGCGGAGCCGAGGCCGCGAGGCGACTGTCCACCGACGGGCCGAACGCCCTTCCCGCCGAGAAGCCCGCCCCGGCCTGGCACCGCTTCCTCGGCCAGTACCGCAGCTACATGCAGATCATCCTGGTTGCCGCCGGGATCGCGTCCATGGTGATCGGCGAGGTGAGCACGGGCATCGCGGTCCTGGCGATCACCGTGCTCAACGCGGTCGGCGGACTGCGTCAGCAGGGCAAGGCCGAGAGTGCGATGAACGCCCTGCAGTCGATGCTCAAGACGACGGCGCGGGTACGCCGGGACGCAACCGAGTCGACCGTACCGGCCGACCAGGTCGTGGTGGGCGACGTGGTCCTGCTCGCCGCAGGTGACGACGTCGCGGCCGACGGCCGGATCGTCGAGGCGTCCTCGCTCGAGATCGACGAGTCGGCGCTCACCGGAGAGAGCGTGCCCGCCTCGAAGAGCGCCGAGGCCGTGGCGGGCGAGGACGTGGTGCTCGGCGACCAGTCCGACATGGCGTTCATGAACACCCCGGTGACCCACGGGAACGGCGTCATGGTCGTCACCGGCACCGGTGCGGACACCGCGGTCGGCCGGATCTCCGGCATGCTGAAGTCGACCCCCACCCTGAAGACCCCGCTCACGACCCAGCTCGACACGCTGACCCTGTGGATCGCCGGGGCGGCCGGCCTGACCATCGTGATCATGCTGGCTCTCGGAGCAGCCCGCGGCGACTCGTTCCAGCAGGTGTTCACCACGGCGGTCGCGTTGGCGCTGGCCGCGGTCCCGATGGCGATGCCGACCGTGCTGCAGGTCATCATGTCGACCGGGTCGACCAAGCTGGCGGCCGAGAACGCGGTCGTGAAGAGCCTCGACTCCGTCGAGACCCTGGGTGCCACCTCGGCCATCAACTCCGACAAGACCGGCACGCTCACCCTCAACCAGGTCACGGTCGTCGAGGTCATCGACCCGACCGACCGCTACGCGGTCAGCGGCAAGGGGTACGGCCTCGAGGGCTCGGTCAAGCACGCCGCGGGGAACACCAACACCATCGACGCAGCGATCCTGCCGTTCGTCGTCGCCAACGACGCCACGCTCGCGGACGGCAGGGTCGTCGGCGATCCCACCGAGGGCGCGATGCTGGTGATGGCGCACAAGGCCGGCCTGCACATCGACGCGACGCGTGCGGAGTACCCGAGGATCGCCACGCTGCCGTTCGACCCGACGTACAAGCTGATGGCGGTCTTCTGCGACGCCGCGGACGCCGACGGCAACCCCGTGGTCCGGGCATTCGTGAAGGGCGCCGGCCCGGCGCTCATCTCCCGAGCCGCGACGGGGCTCGCCGACGGCGAGCTGGTGCCCTGGACCGACACCGCCACCGCACGGGCCGACGAGCACATGGAACGTCTCGGCGGCGACGGCCTGCGGGTGATGGCCGCAGCGGTCAAGGACCTCGACCCGCAGTCCTTCGACCCCGACGGTGACCTGCTGTCGATGGTCGGCGACCTGACGATGACCGCCATCGTGGGCATGGTCGACCCACCTCGCGCCGAGTCGATGGACGCGATCGAGGCGGCGCAGGCGGCGCACATCCGGGTGCGCATGGTCACCGGGGACGACGTGGTCACCGGCGCCGCCATCGCCAAGCAGCTCGGGATCCCGGGTGAGGCGGTGCTCGGCACCGAGCTGGCCGCGATGTCCGAGGAGGAGCGGCTGCGCCGCATCGACGACATCGGTGTGGTGGGCCGGGTGGCGCCCGAGCACAAGGTGCTGATGGTGGAGACGCTGCGGAAGAAGGGCGAGGTCGTGGCGATGACCGGCGACGGCGTCAACGACGCCCCCGCGATCAAGTCCGCCGACATCGGCATCGCGATGGGAAGTGGCACCCAGGTCGCCAAGAACGCCGGACGGATGATCCTCACCGACGACAACTTCGCCACGATCGTCAAGGCGGTGTCCGAGGGGCGCAAGCTCTACGACAACATGCTCAAGTACATCAGGTTCATGCTGGTGGCCCTGGTGGCGTACGTCGTCACGTTCCTGATCGCCACCGTGCTCAACGTCGCCGGCGGGCAGCCGTTCTCCGCGGTGCAGATCCTGTGGATCAACTTCGTGATCACCTGTCCCGTCGGCATCGCGCTGGGACTGGACCAGGCCACCCCCGGCCTCATGGAGCGGTTCCCGCGGCCGCGGGCGGACAGCATCATGACGAGGCCGGTGATCACGACCGTCGGCCTCGCGGGCGGGTTCTTCGCCGTGGCGCTGAACCTGGTGATCCTGTTCGGGAGGGACCACTACGGGTCGCTCGCCGTCGGCAGCACGATGGCTCTCGTCGCCTTCTCCCTGATGCTGGTCGTGGCCGGCTTCGAGTCCCGTGACGAGCGGGCGACGGCCGTCACGGTCGACACCTTCGACAACAAGGCGCTGAACCTGGTGATGCTGGCCGAGATCCTGCTGGCGCTGCTGATCGCCCGAGGAAGCCACCTCACCGACTTCCTGTCGGCCAGGGGGCTGTCCGCCGAGCAGTGGCTGCTCGGTGGCGCGCTGCCCGCGGCGGTGCTGTTCCTGCTCTGGGAGGGCGGGAAGGCACTCGCCCGGCCCAGGGGCGCCGAGGAGGAGGCGCGTGAGGAGGCGCCTCCCCGGCCGCGGCCCCTGGTGGCCGGCACCTGAGCGCCGGGAGGACGCAAGACCGGCCCGACCTCACTGAGCGTGTCGGCGGGCCGGGCCGGTCTTGCGTGGGTCGAGACTATGCGCAACAGTGGCGGTACGCCGACGTTTCGTCCCCCGGACCGCGGACCGCCCGAGCGCCCTGAGCGTGCCCCGCCCTCAGACGACCGAGAGCGGGAGCGCCGTCCCGACCAGCGACCGGCGGACCACCGGCAAGGTGGCGGCGATCCGCGACGAGCTCCCGCGCGGACGCGGACTCCGGCGCCGAGACGACCGCGGGAACGCCGAGGTCGCCGGCCTCCCGAAGCGCGCATGTCGAGCGGCACCTGGCCCAGCAGGGGTACGCCGAGCTGCTCGGCGACCCGGGCACCGCCGCCCTCGCCGAACAGCGGCGACGCGTGGTCGCAGGCCTCGCAGACCAGCGTGGACATGTTCTCGATGACGCCGGCCACGGGCATCCGCAGGTCTCGCATCATCCGGCCCACCCTGGCCGCGACCGTGTCGGCGGCGGGCTGCGGAGTGGTGACGGCCAGCAGCGCGGCCTCGGGGAGCAGCTCGGTCAGCGAGATGGTGACGTCACCGGTGCCCGGCGGGAGGTCGACGAGGAGCACGTCGAGGTCGCCCCAGTGCACGTCGACGAGGAACTGCTCGATCGCCTTGTGCAGCATGGGGCCGCGCCAGACGACCGGCTCGTCGGCGACGAGGAAGCCCACCGACATCAGCGAGACGCCGTGCGCCTCGACCGGCAGCATCAGCCCCTTGAGGGCGACCGGCGCCCGTCGCACCCCGAACAGCTGGGGCACCGAGTACCCCCACACGTCGGCGTCGAGCACGCCCACCCGCCGGCCCTGGGCCGCGAGCGCCACGGCCAGGTTCGCGGTGACCGTCGACTTGCCCACGCCGCCCTTGCCGCTGGCCACGGCGTAGACCCGGGTCGCCGAGTCGCGGCCGAACCGGTGCCGCGTCCGGCGGCGCACCGGCGCGGAGCCGGGCGGCCAGGCGCATCCGCTCCGGCTCGTCCATCGTGGTGAACTCGACGCGGACCTCCGTGACTCCGTCGACCGAGAGGGCGGCCGCGCGCACGTCCGCCTCGAGCCGACGCCGCAACGGACAGGTGGCGGTGGTCAGTCGCACGGTCGCGGTGACGTGGCCGGCTCCGTGGACAGCCAGGCCGTCCAGCATCCCGGCCTCGTCGAGGGACAGCTTCAGCTCCGGGTCCTCGACCCCTCCCACCGAGGCGCGGAGGACGGCCTGGTCGACCGTGGTCGCGGTGTCGCGTTGCAGCCTGGACAGCACCCCCATCAGACGGTCTCCTGACCGGAGGCCTGAGCGGGACCGTCGGTGCGTCACCGCGACCCGGAAGGCCGACCGCTTGGGCGTGACGTGCCGCATCAGGAACTCGGGGCGGCGCTGCCCGTCGGGACCCGGACCGGGCCGGGTCATCGCGAGCCAACGTCGGTAGACCTCGCGCGACTTGTTCACGTCGACCTCGACATCGCCGTACCGGTCGTCGGGGTGCGCCTTCTCGATCCGGACCTTCTGGTGCCAGCAGTGCATGCCCGAGATCGGATCCGGCTGCACCGGGAAGGTGAGGTTCTGGTGCACACCGGGGTCGTCCCAGTAGATCCGCTCGGAGTCGGGGTCCTCGCTCGTGAACGGGCGGACGCCGTCGGTGTAGCGCAGCCTCCAGATGCCGCTCGTCGGTGCGGTCGAGGTCGACCTTGCCCATCGCCCAGCGGCTGCCGGGGTGGCCGTCCTGCGTCCAGCGGCCCATGTGGTGGGACAGCCCGACGACGCCGGGCCGGATCGCCTCGGTGGCCCAGACCCGGGCCACGAAGTGGCCGATCTCGGTGGTGACCCGGACCAGGTCGCCGGTCCGCACGCCCATCTTGCGGGCGTCGCCGGCGTTGAACCACAGCGGGTGGGTGTTGGAGATCTCGTTGAGGTACTTGGCGTTCCCGACGCGGGTGTGGATCAGGGTGGGCAGCCGGAAGTTCGGCATCAGCACGAACTCGTCGTCGTCCCGGTCGATGCGGCTCGCGGCGACGTGCGACTCGATGTACCCGGGCGTGGCGTACTCGGGCCAGCCCCAGTCGGCCAGCGTCGTGGAGTAGAGCTCGAGCTTGCGCGACGGCGAGAGCCAGCCGGCCGTGCGCGAGCCGTCGGCGTGCTGCAGGCCCACGGCGCCCGGCCTCGCCGACCAGGGGCGGGGCGGTGTCCAGGGTGACCGGCTTGCGGAGCACGCCGCGCGCGTCGGGCGTCCGCGCCCTGCAGCTCGGCGTCGGTCAGGGGCCGTTCGTCGAGGCGGTAGAGGTCCTTGGCGACCTCGAAGACGCCGTACTTGCGCATGTACTGCAGAGGGGTCAGCCCCTGGGCCGCGGCGGCCTCGGGCAGGCCGGGGACGCTGCTGTTGAACAGGATGTCGTAGTACTCGTCCATCGTCATCCGCTCACCTGGCCGCTCCTTCGACTCGAACCAGCGACGGATGCCGAGCGACCCGTCCGGGTCGATCTGCCACGACAGCTCGAACCAGAACTCGTTCTCCTCCCAGACCTCCCCGGGGTTGGCGTCCCGGCTGTCCCGGTAGGGCAGCCCGCGCCTCTCCATCGCGACTCGGGTCACCGGCTGCCGGAACGCCAGCCACTTTGCGGCGTGCGTCTCGAACGACATCGTGTCGTGGCGCTCCGAGGCGTGCCCCATGGGCAGCACGTAGTCGGCGAACGTCGCGGACTCGCTCCAGGTGGGCGTGAGCGCGACGTGCAGGCCGATCTTCGACTCGTCCTTGAGTACGTCGATCCAGGTGAAGCCGTCCGGGTTCACCCACAACGGGTTGTAGACCCGGCTGAAGTACACCTCGAGCCTGCCCCGGCCGTCCTCGAGCAGGTGCGGCAGCAGGATCGACATCTCGTTCGTGGTCAGGGGGTACTCGCGCGGCCAGAGCAGCTCGCTCCAGACGTCGTTGGGCTCCGGCATCTCCGGGAAGTGGGCGATGAACTTGTCCCATCCGTTCGGGTGGGTGCCGCCCTCGGTGCCGACGCTGCCGGTGAGCACGTTGAGGAAGAACAGGCTCCTGGTGATCTGCCAGCCGCCGAGGTTGCCCGCGGCCGCCGATCGCCAGGTATGCGTGGCCAGGCGCGAGCCGGCCTCCCCGACGTACCGCGCCAGCTGCTCGATCTGGGCGACCGGGACGTGCGCGATCTGCGCGGCGCGCTCGAAGGTCCACTCCGCGTAGTCGTCGGTCAGCCGGTGCAGGAACACCTCGAAGTCCCGCGGGGCGTCCGGGTGCAACCGCTCCAGGTAGACATCCCAGTTCACCCAGCGGCGTAGGAACTCGCGGTCGACCCGGCGGGTGCGCAGCAGGTACGACGCCACCGCCAGGAACACGGCCGACTCGCTGCCGGGCCACGGTGACATCCAGAGGTCGGCGTGCGAGGCGGTGTTCGACAGCCGCAGGTCCAGGACGACGACCTTGGCGCCGTTCTGCTTGGCCTCCATGATGCGCTGCGCATGGGGGTTGAAGTAGTGCCCGGTCTCGAGATGGCTCGAGAGCAGCACGATCACCTTCGCGTTGGCGTAGTCGGGCGAGGGCCGGTCGTAGCCCATCCAGTGGGTGTAGCCGGAGCGACCGCCGGAGGAGCAGACGTTGGTGTGGCTGTTGTGGCCGTCCACGCCCCACGCCTGCAGCACCCGCTCGGCGAAGCCGTCCTCACCGGGTCGGCCCACGTGGTACATCACCTCGTCGCGGCGGTCCTCGACGATCGCCGCGCGGACCCGTCCGGCGATGTCGCTCAGCGCCTCCTCCCAGCTGACCTCCTCGAACCGGCCGGAACCGCGCTCCCCCACCCGGCGCAGCGGGTGCAGGATGCGCTCGGGATCGTGGATCTGGTTGATCGTGGCCGGCCCCTTGGCGCAGTTGCGGCCCCGGGAGCCGGGGTGGGCGGGATTCCCCTCGAACTTCTTGGTCGAGAGGTCCTCGTGGTCGACGTAGGCCAGCAGCCCGCACGAGGACTCGCAGTTGAAGCAGATCGTCGGGATCAGCGAGTACGTGTGCGGAACCTTGCGCGGGTGCGCCTTGGCGTCGTACTCGACGTGGTGGTCCCACTCCGACGGCGGCGGGAAGTTGCGCAGCCGCTCGTGGGTGCGGGCCCCGGGAAGGGGAACCTCCGTCGTCATCGCACTCTCCTGGGGTAGGTCTGGGATCTCACGACAGCGGGACGTCCTGCCCGGCGCGCACGAAAGCCGACTCGTAGGCCAGCAGGGCCGGCTGGGCGAGCAGGCCCGCGAGGACGAGGGCTGCTGCCGCCCCGCCGTTCCAGCCGAACGCCGCCACGACGACGGCCACGACCGCCGGTGCGACGCCTCCCCACCAGAAGATCCGGGCGTAGCGGCCGGACGTCACGACGTGCGCGGCCACGGACGCCTGGCGGCTGGCGTGCTTGCCGCCGTACTCCACCGCCAGCATCAGCAGGTGCAGCACGGCCGAGGCCACGAACACCCGGGCCAGGAAGCCGACCGTCTCCGCCGGCAGGTCGGCCAGCGCGGACAGCACCAGCAGCGCGCCGCCACCGACCATGGTGGCCTGCACCAGGAGGTGCCAGAACAGCACCGGCGACTGCCACAGGTCGCGGCCCTCCGCCTGACCGAAGAGGAACGCGGTGTAGCCGGCGGTCAGCGCGCCGGCCGGGATCGCCAGCCAGGCGAGGACGTCGATGACGCCACGGACGTCGAGCAGGGCGGCCACGATCCAGAACAGAGCCACCGCCGAGAACGCGGACAGCGCGTAGGCACCGAGCACCAGCCAGGACCGGAAGTTCGACTTCAGGAAGATGAAGAGGAACCGCTCGGGCCGCTTGAGGTCCCACACCAGCAGCGCGCCGGTCGCCGCGGCGCCCGCCAGGCCGAGAGCCGGCGCGCCGTAGGTCCCCAGCCAGCCGAGGTCGTAGCCGAGCAGCCAGGCGAGGGCCGCCACGGCGAGCGCTCCCGCTCCGACCGCCTTGCTCCACAGGTACGTCGTCACTCGCCAGCCCCAGGGCCGCGGGTGGGCGGTGTTCAAAGTGGTGCGCGCGCCCGTCGTCGGGTCGCCGGGCAGGTCGCCGGCGGTCTGCAGCCGCTGCGCGTCCGGCTGCGCCCAGATGTAGGTGTCGTCGACGGGCGCGGCGAGCGGGTCCAGCACCGCCCGGTCGGCACCGAGGTAGAAGACGTTGGGCCCGGTGTTCTGCTCCGGCGCCCGGACGGCGGTCTCCTGCGTGCTCACCAGCTTGGCGATCCCGCTCTCCGGGTCGTCCAGGTCGCCCACCCAGATCGAGTGGGTGGGACAGACCACCACGCACGCGGGCTCGAGACCCTCGTCGACCCGGTGCGCGCACATGTTGCACTTCGCAGCCGTGTGGGTGTCGGCGTCGATGTAGATCGCGTCGTACGGGCAGGCCTGCATGCAGCTCTTGCAGCCGATGCAGCGGCTGTTGTCGAAGTCGACGATGCCGTCCTCGCGCTTGAACAGGGCCTGCGTGGGACAGATCTGCACGCACGGAGCGTCCGTGCAGTGGTTGCACCGCATCACGCCGAACGAGCGGGTCGTGTCGGGGAAGGTGCCGGTGTCGACGTACTTCACCCAGGTGCGGAACTGTCCCAGCGGCACCTCGTGCTCGGTCTTGCACGCCACCGTGCAGGCATGGCAGCCGATGCAGGTGCGCTGGTCGATGGCGAAGCCGTAGCGCACCGGCCTCAGCTCTTCCGGATCAGGTAGCGGAAGACGCCGTCCACGCTGGACGACTCGAGCAGCTCGTTGCCGGTGTCCTTGGCCCACGACGGGATGTCGCTGCGCGAGCCGCCGTCGGTGGCCTCGACGAGCATCACCTGCCCCGGTTGGAGGCTCTTGGCGGCCCGGGAGGTCATCAGGACCGGCATCGGACACTTCTGGCCCTTGGCGTCGATGGTGACGGTCGATCGTGTAGTCCATGGCGTTCCTCGTTCGCGTGGTCAGATGAACAGGTTGATCTGGGAGCGGCTCATCTCGGAGAGCGCGGTGGCCGCGCCGACCGGGTCGCCGACGCCGTCGATGAGCTGGCCACGGTCGATCCCGAGCAGGTCCATGCTCATCTCGCAGGGCCAGAGCCGGACGCCGAGCTCGACGCACATCTCCATGAGCTCCTTGGGATGGGCGACCTTCTGGTCGGCCGGCCAGCTTCTGCATCATCCAGGGGCCGGCCCCGGCGATGTTGAGCTTGGAGAGCTTCAGGTGGGCCAGCCCGGGGCGGTTCATCCCCGCGAGCATCTTGGTCATCGCGTTGGTGCCGGTGATCCGCACGTCGTCGCGCACCAGGGGGAACAGCCCCCAGAACGTGAAGAAGATCGTCGTCTGCATGCCGTACGCCGCTCCGGTCGAGCCCAGGATGAGGGTCGGCCAGATCTTGTCCAGGTCGCCGCTCCACGCGACGATCGTCATCCGCTCCGGCGCTGCGTCGGTCTCGCCACGCGTCTCGTCATCGGCCATCCGCGCCACCTCGTTCCCGTGCTCCTGGCCGCGGTCCGGCCAGGGTGGTTGTCACCTGTGACAAGTGACACTACATTCATCAATGCGAATGCAACAGTAATCGCGCCCGAGAATGGCTCCCGGTGTCGGGGCCGACCACATCCCAGGGAGGGACCGATGGCGAGCACCATCACCCCGGCCGAGCTCTTCGCCGAGCTGAGCGCCGGGACGGTCAGCGAGATCCTCGACGTACGCAACCGGGACGAGTTCGCGGCGGCGCCGGTCGAGGGTCCCCGACCGGTGCCCACCCGGAACGTCCCGGTGTACGCCGTCTACGAGAACCTCGAGGCCGAGGCCGAGCGCGTCGCGGACGGTGCGGTGGTGATCTGCGGCCAGGGCAACGGCTCCGAGCTCGTGGCCGAGGACTTCGAGCGGCACGGCAGGCACACCCGCTCGCTGGAGGGCGGCACCGACGCGTGGGCCCGGTTCCTCGCCCCCGTGGAGATCCCCGGCCTGCCCGGCGACGTCCGCGCCTGGCAGTTCCAGCGCCCGGCCAAGGGCTGCCTGTCCTACGTCGTGGGGGTTCCCGGGCAGGCCTGCATGGTCGTGGACCCGACCCGGCACCCCCAGCCCTACCTCGACCTCGCCGCCGCGCAGGAGATGCGCCTGACGCACGTCGTCGACACCCACGTGCACGCCGACCACCTCAGCGGCGGCCCGGCGCTCGCCGAGCGGCTCGGAGCGGAGTACCACCTTCCGCCCGAGGACGCCGGCGGAGTGGTTCCGTTCCCCAGCCGCTCGCTCCGCGACGGGGAGGAGCTCGACCTCGGCTCGGCGGTCGTGCACGCGATGACCATGCACCTTCCCGGGCACACCCCCGGGACGACCGCTCTCCTGGTCTCCGACCGGCTGCTGCTGGTGGGCGACACCGTCTTCGTCCGCGGGCTGGGCCGGCCCGACCTCACCGGCCAGGCCGACCGGCTCGCCCGCGACCTGTTCACCTCGGTGCACGAGCGGCTGGAGCCCTTGGACCCCGAGACGATCGTGGCGCCCGCGCACTGGTCGGCCCCCGAGGAGTTCAACGCGGACGGGCTCGTGGTCACCACGATCCGGGACGTCTTCGCGGCCACGCTGCTCAACGAGCGCGCGATCGAGCAGTTCGTGCAGGAGATCGTCACCTCCCTGCCGCAGGCGCCCGCCACCTACGACACGATCCGGCTGGTCAACGCGGGCAGGCTCGCGCCGCCGGAGGACGAGCTGGAGGTCCTGGACGTCGGCAAGAACCAGTGCGCCGCGGCCACCACGCTGAGCCGCGCCGAGTCGGCATGAGCAGCACTCCGGCCGACCCCGCCGAGCGCACCCGGTCGCCGCTGCACGCGGTGGGCGAGCCTCCGGACTACCGCTTCACGCTCGCCAACGAGCGCACCTTCCTCGCCTGGATCCGCACCGCTCTCGCGCTGATGGCGGCGGGCGTGGCGGTGATCCAGCTGGTCTCCGGGCTCACCGTGATCCGGCACGTGCTGGGGATCCTGCTGATCACCCTGGGCGGCCTGCTCTCCGCAGTCTCCTACGGGCACTGGGAGCGCAACGAGCGGGCGATGCGGCTCGGCGAGCAGCTGCCGCACTCGACGGTGCCGCGGCTGGTCACCACGGTCCTCTCGCTGGCCGCGGTCATCGCGCTCGTGCTGATCGTCGTGGACCTCCTGCGATGAACCTCGGATGGCGGGGACCGCGGCGGCGGACGGACGCGGTGGTCGACCCGGGTCTCCAGTCCGAGCGGACCGCGATGGCGTGGCAGCGCACCGTGCTCGGCGTCGGCGGGGTGTCCGCGCTGCTCCTGCACCGCGCGGACGGCAACCCGCTTGCGGCCGTTCCCGGGGTCGTCGGGCTGCTGGTCGCTCTGGCCCTGCTCGTCGTGGTCGAGAGACGCTACGAGCGCACGGTCCGCCGGGTCGTCGCCGGGGAGACGCCCGCCGGACCGGGGCTGATCCGCGCGGTCGCCGCCGCCGCGGCTGCGCTCGCCGTCGCGGCGCTGGTCCTGGTCACCGTGCGTCCCGACTGAACCGGGTCGGCGCCGGCGAAAGCCGCTGCGCGAGCCTCTACACTGGGAGCCCTCGTCGGGCCCCTCCCGAGCACGGAAGGAGCTGCCGTGGACGCCGACATCTCCGCCCAGCTGCACGAGCTCCACGCCCGGGTCTGCAAGGCGATCGCTGACCCGAAGCGGCTGTTGATCATCAACGAGCTTCGGGACAAGGAGCTCAGCGTCAGCGACCTGTGCGACGCCCTCTCGCTGACGCAGTCCAACGCCAGCCAGCACCTCGCCGTACTCCGTGAGCGCGGCGTGGTGACCACGCGACGTCAGGGGACCACGATCTACTACACCCTGCGCAGCCAGAAGGTCGTCCAGGCCGTCGACCTGCTCCGCGAGTTCATGGCCGAGAGCCTCAGCGAGCAGGGCCGGCTCGGAGAGGCCGTGCCGGCGCCCTGACGTGTCGCAGGGTCGCCCGGAGGTCCGGACGACCCTGCTCCCTCAGAGCGATCGGGTCAGCGTGCCGCCACGCCGATCCCCTCGAGGTGCACCACCTTCCCGGAGCTGACCACCCGCACGGCGACCCGCCCGTGCTGGGTCGTCGAGAAGGTGCGCACCGGAACCAGCACCCTCGCCCTCGTCGTCGCCGCGCGCAGGCTGATCACGGGGCTCACCGCGTGGCCGTTGAGGAAGACCCGGACGCTGCCGTAGCCGACGCCCTTGGAGACCACGAGCGCGATCCTCTTGAAGGCGTCGCTGCCGGTCCAGATCTTCTGACCGTCGCCGCGGGTCCGGGCGAAGGTCCCGAACAGGTGCCCGTCGCCGTACCGCAGCTGCCAGGCACTGGTACGCGCCATCCTGGCGACACCGCGCGGGACGTTGACCGTGACCACCACGGGCGTCGGGTCCGTGCGGCCGTCGGCCACCGCCGCGACCGTGATGCGGTTCGTCCCGTTGCGGAGCCCGTCGACGACGATCCGGCGCTGCTGCTGGTGCCGACGTACCGGCCGTTCAGGGTCACGATGTACTCCGACGGGCCTCGGTCGCTCGAGACGGGAGCACCGTCCGAGCGGGCCAGCACCCAGCTGTCGTTCGCCGGCCCGCTCACCAACGACGTGTCGGGGGCCTGGTGGACGGGCGGGGCCGGGACCATCCAGGTCTTCGAGAACATCCCCGAGATGTTGCCGGCCGCATCGGTCGCCTTCACCTGGAAGGAGTAGATGCCGGGCGACAGCCCGCTGTAGGACTGCCGGACTCGGTCGCCGGTGCCCAGGGCTCGGGGACGTCGTTGGTGACCAGACGCGCCACGTAGGTGACGTCGGGCTCGTCGGCGCTCAGCGTGAACGTCGCGGCCGCGCCCAGCGTTCCGAGGACGGTGATCGTCACCACCGGCGCGGTGGTGTCCTCGCCCGCTCCGGCGGCTTCTGGCCGTGCTGACTCAGGCGCCGCGACCGAGATCAGCGCGGGTCGACCGCGTTCCCACCGTCGAGCGCCACCTCGATGCGTAGCCGCCTCGAGGGCGCCCTGCGGCGATCGTGACGTACCAGGTGACCGGGTTGTAGCCCGCCTGCAGGGGCTGGACCACTCCCGGCGAGTTGACCGTTCGGGTCCAGCGTGAGCGGCATCGCCACCATGTCGCGTGCCGTTGCTGGCGTACGCCGTGGCGTCGCCGTTGTCCAGCGCCTCGACGAGGTCGGTCGACGGGTCATCGCCCGGGCCGGTCAGCGTGACGGCGAGGTCGGCCTGGCCGGCGGTCGGCGAGTAGACCGTCACCGGCACCTTGAAGGCGTGCCCTGGACCACCAGCGGGTAGATCTGCCGTCCCACAGCACCGTCGGCACGTTGTCCTTGACCTGGTCGTGCCGGCGTCCTCGGCGAGGACGGCCTGCGGTCGGTGCCGACGTCACGAGCCGGACGGTGAGGCTAGGAGCCGGGGTCGCGCTGTCCGCGGCGACGACGTCGAAGGTGCTGGCCGACGTGTCCCCTGGCGCGAGCGGTCGAACCGGTCCTCGGCGCCCGACCAGCCGACCAGGTCCGCCACGGCCGGCGGTCGAGCGGGCGCGCCCCGGCCGGGGCCGTGGCTGTCACGTCACCGACGGACGAGGTCTCCGGGTGCGTCCATGGTCAGCCGCTGCCGGGCGTGGTGAGCAGCTGCCCGCCGAACGGGTTGAACAGGCTCGTGGTCATCGTGAACGGCTGGACCGGAAGGCGTCCGTCGGGAGCCCAGCGAGACCCCGCCGGGTCGTGATCGCCGTCTACTGGGCGGCCGTCGTGTCGACGCCGACCGGGTCGAAGTAGAAGCCCGGGATCGTCTCGTGGTCGTGGTAGTACGGATCGCCGCACGCACGTCGTCCGCGAGCTGCGCGAACGCCGTGACGCCGGTCAGCGTCCGGGTGCCGATGGGGTCACCGGTCAGCCGGGTGAACGGCACCACGTCGCTGATCCGGCTGACCTTCCAGGTCATCGTCGGAACATCGAGCCAGGTGACACTGCCCTTGAAGGTCTGCGAGCGGTTGTAGCTGAACCCGCTGTAGTCGACGAACCGCTCTCCCGTCGCCGATCTGGGTCCCGGGGTCGTCGGGGTTCTCGCTGCGGACGAAGCTCACGCCCCATGGCGAGGTGTAGTCGGCCGAGTCGGGGAACCCGATCACCCGGTTGTAGTACTCGACCGTGTCGACGGTGAGCGGAACCTCCTTGCTCGCGGCGGTGCCGATCGCGGCGGCGGCGAGCTTCCACGCGTCGAAGGGGCCGACCTGGGCCGGCGGACCGGCGAGCGCTGCCGGCAGGCCGGGGATCGTGCCGGTCTTCATCAGCGAGTCGTACATCGCCGCGAACTCCGGCGCCGCGTCGAGGGACAGCCCGTCGGTGGCGATCCGGCCCGCTCCGTCAAGGCTGACGTCCTTGGCGACCGTCAGCTTGTCCTTGACCGCGGCGAGCTTGTCGGCGATGACCTGCTCGGAGGTGCGGGCGAGGTTGAGCCGCTCGAGCTCGGCCTCCGAGACGAACATTGCGTACTGCGGCTGGGGGTCGCAGGCCTCGATCTCCGCGACCGGGAGCTGGTCGGCCGGCAGGCCGATCCACTCACCCTGGAGCGGCAGCACCCAGACCTGGCGCCCGTCCACCGGGTTGGTCGAGCTCGTGACGCCGGGAACCGGGTCGTGAGAGACAGGCTGGACGCAGTACTCCGTGGTCTGCTCGGTCTCCTCGGTGGCCGGCACGTCGTACTTCTTCAGGACCGGAGTGCCGTCGACTCCCCGGAGGGCGACGTCGAGGTCCGCGTAGACCGACCCCGTCGTGTCGCCACTGCCGCTGTCGCCGCCGCCACCACCGCCGCCACCGCCACCGGCGTCACCGGCCGCGATGGCCTGGGCGGGCACCACGAGGCCCATCACGAGCAGTCCCGCCACCGATGCGATCGCCGTATGCACGCGCGTGCGTACTCTCATCGCTCGTCCTCTCTCCTCTACCGGAACACGTATGGCGAGGCCGAGAACGAGAGCCCGGTTGACCGCGGCCCGTGAACATCAGGGACACTCCCCCCCTCAACCCATCCTTCGAGAACGGGAGTTACTGGACAAGTGTCCAACGACCCCCGGGAGGCGGGCCCTAGGTCCCACGACCCCCAGGAGGCGGGCCCTAGGTCCCACCACCCGCCTGCCGCGAACCGGCTGAGCGGCGCGCGACTACAGCCGCTCGACCGCACTCCCGCAGCTCGGGCACCGGCCGTCCTCGAGGTCGGCGACGTCGCCATCCTCCGCACAGTGCGGGCAGAGCCACTCGGCGAACAGGAGCGGGTGCAGCGGGTTCAGCGGATCGACCGCGTCGTCGAAGTCCATGGCCCGAGCATGCGCGTCGGTGCGCCCCCGCAGCAAGCGGTCAGAAGCCGACCGCCGCCGTCGGGGCGACGTCGGTCCGCATGGCGCGCCACAGCTCGGCGACCGCTCCTGCGCGCCGCTCGGTCACGAGGCCGGCGCGCAGCATCGCCGCCAGGTTCCCCCCACCGAGGTAGGCCGCGCCCAGAGCGTCCACGCCGAGCCGCAGGTCCGCATCACCGGTCGCCCGTGCCACCGTGGCCCGGCCCGACGCGTCCGCACGGATCCGCCAGCAACCGTCGTTCCACGGCGCTGCCGGGTCGGCGACCTCGACGACGACGTCGCACGGCGCGGACCAGGCCCGGTCCTGCAGCGCCTGCGGGAGGTCGACGAGGCGGACCCACAGGCTGTCGTACGTCGCGATGTCCGACGTGCCGCGCGGTCCACCCGCCCACAGCACCATCGGGTCGTCGACGCCGACGGTGCTCACCTTCACAGAGCCCATCAGGTCGAAGTCGACGAGCCTGCGCAGCAGCGCCAGCCGTGCGGCGGGATCGCCGAGCAGCGCCCACACCGTCAGCTCGCCGGCCGGACGCGCGCGGTCCCACCTGTGCGCCCGGCGGAACATCGCGAACCCCACCTCGGCGCCGTCGCGACGGGCGAACAGGACGCGCCAGGGCTCCTTGTCCCGCAGGTGCTCCGGCAGCTGGTGGCAGACCCGGGCGTAGTAGCCGGGCTCGCCCACCACGGCGCCGAGCTCGGCGGTGGCGAGGTGGCACTCCCGCATCCGCTTCGGGACGTCGGGGTCGGAGACGGTCGCCAACGACGTGGTGACGGCACCGGCGGCCTCCTCGAGCCCGGGAGCGGTGAACGTCGTGCCCCGGCCGAGGGTGACCTCCCGCTCGAGTGACGCGAGGCCGTATCCGTGCCGCCCGTAGATGCTCGGCTCGCTCGCGTGCAGCGCCGAGACGTGGGTGCCGGGCTCGCCGTGCACCTGCTCGAAGTGGTGCCGGAGCATCGCGGTCAGCACCCCGCGCCGCCGGTGGTCGGGGTGCACGCCGACCCAGGTGAGTCCCGCGCAGGGCAGGTGTGCGGTGCTCGCGGCGGGCCCCGGCACGGCGAGGGTCAACGGGAACACCCCGTACACGCCGGGGTAGGTGGTGGGGTCGGCGCCGTCCACGTCTGCGGCGAAGCGCTGGTCGTCGGGGAGGCCGATGAGCTGCTCCTCGGCGGGAGCCGCAGGGACCTCGGCGAACCACACGGTGTGGTCGGTCGCCAGGAACCGGTCGGGGTCAGTGGCGCGGACGATCCGGATCGGGCTCTCGGTCATGCACCCCAGCCAACCTCGGGTCCGTCCGCGCCTCAACCGGTTTACGCCCGTCGCGGCCGCTCGGGGACGCGCACGAGTCGCCGTCGCCGAGACGCTGGGCGAGGCCGAAGAGGCTGATGGCCATCGCCAGGCCGGGGGCTACCGCCATCGCACCATAGGTCTCGAAGACGATCCCGGCCCCGACGACGGTCAGGCCGGACATCGCTGCGCAGGCCGAGCAGCCCACGTCGGGACGCCATCCGACGGCCGGCAGGTAGCTGCCGAGCACCGCAGCACCCACCAGCGCGGCGGCCAGCCACAGCACGACCCACGCCGGCGACACCTGGCGGGCCGACACGCCGGCGAGCCCGGCGTAGGCCACAGCGAGGATCGGCGCCAGCGCCGACGTGGCCAGCCATCGGCGGCGTGGCCAGGTCAGGATGCCCACGGTTCGCCCTCCCTTCACGAGGCCCTTCCGTCACGATACCCCGTGGGGTATATTTACGCGAACACCGACGCCTCCTCGAAGGAAGACCATGCACTTCGCCCAGCACTACCTCGACTGCCTCTCGCAGGCCTCCTACGTGATCGGAGACGAGAGGTCCGGACAGGCCGTCGTCGTCGACCCCCGCCGGGACGTCGAGGACTACCTCGCCGACGCAGCCGAGCACGGCCTGACGATCGTGGGCGTCATCAACACCCACTTCCACGCGGACTTCCTCTCCGGCCACCTCGAGCTCGCCCGGGCGACCGGGGCGTGGATCGGCTACGGGGCCGCGGCGCAGACCGAGTTCCCCAGCCGACCGCTCCACGACGGCGAGCGGATCGAGCTCGGCGACGTGGTCCTCGAGGTGATGCAGACCCCGGGACACACTCCTGAGTCGATCAGCCTCCTGGTCTTCGAGCACCGCGACGACACCGTGCCGTACGGCGTCCTGACCGGGGACGCGCTCTTCATCGGCGACGTCGGCCGCCCCGACCTGCTCGCCTCGATCGGCTTCACCGCGGACCAGCTCGGCCGCCAGCTCTACGACTCGGTCCAGCACAGGCTCATGGCACTCGACGACGCGGTGCGGGTGTTCCCCGCGCACGGTGCGGGATCCGCCTGCGGCAAGAACCTGTCCACGGAACTCCAGTCCACGATCGGCGCCCAGCGCAGCGCCAACTACGCGTGCGTGCCGATGAGCGAGGACCAGTTCCTGGCCGTCGTCACGGCCGGCCAGCCCTCGGCGCCGGAGTACTTCGTCTACGACGCGGTCCTCAACCGCCGCAACCGCGAGGTGCACGACGCCGACCGCACGCTCCCGGAGCTGGACGTCGAGGCGGCCCTGGCCGCCCGCGACGACGGGGCGGTCGTCGTGGACGTGCGCGACGACCAGGAGTTCGCGGCCGGGCACCTCCGCGGCTCGCTCAACATCCCTGCCGACGGCCGCTTCGCCGAGACGGCCGGCATGGTGCTGCGGCCGGACGACCGCGTCGTGGTGGTCGCGCCGCCCGGCGGCGAGCGCGAGGTCGCGGTCCGGCTGGCCCGCATCGGTTTCGACAACGTGGTCGGCTACCTGCCGCACGTCGAGTCCGCGCTGGTCGACCGGCCCACCGAGGCGGTCCGGGCGAGCCGGCTGACCGCCCCCCAGCTCGACGACCTGCTCGACGGTTCCGTCGACCCCTGGGTGCTCGACGTCCGCAACGCCGGCGAGCTCGAGATCGGCCAGGTTCCCGGAGCCGCTCACATTCCGCTGGCCGAGCTCACCCGTCGGCTCGACGAGGTGCCCACCGACCGGCCCGTCGTCGTCTACTGCGCCGGCGGCTGGCGGTCCAGCGTGGCGGCGAGCCTGCTCCGCTCGCGCGGCTACGCCGACGTCTCGGACCTGGCCGGTGGCTTCGCGGCCTGGGAGGCGACCCGCCGCCCGGTGGCCCAGGCGTAGTGCCGCGTCCTAGGACCGTCCGGAGGGCGCTCCCTGCTCGACGTCCCGGCCGGCGCGGATCCAGGCGGCGGTGCCACCGACCACGTTGAAGGCGTCGTAGCCCTGCTGGCGGAGGAAGTCGGTCACTGCGGCGCTCCGCTTCCCGGTCGCGCACAGGACGTACACGGGACCGTCACGGTGGATCTCGCCAGTGCGCTGCGGCACCTGGCCCATCGGCATGCACACCGCTCCCGGGACGTGCCCACCGACGTACTCGTGGACCTCGCGGACGTCGATCACCTCGGCTCCGGCCTGTGTCGCCTGCGCCACCTGCTCGATCTCGACCTCGTGCACGGGCTGCCCTCCTGATGTCGTGGATACGGGATACCCGCCACGGTATCTCGGGGGTGGTCGGCCGGCCGTGGCGCGAGTTCCCTAGGTAGCCAGAGGGAAGTGCGGATGCGCCGGTGAACGTCCCTGGAAGGACAGGATCGCCGGGTTCTGGACCACCCCGTCGCGAATCTCGACCGCCCGCCGGACGGTGGCGTCGGCCTCCCAGGCGCTCCGGCCGCCGAGCACCGGCCGGAGGAAGGGCAGCAACGCCTCGCTGATCTCCCACGTCGCGGACTCCCACAGGTACGACGGGCTGTGGTCGACGGCGTAGTAGAGCACGTGGTCGCCGACGGAGAACGTCGGGTCGTCGAAGCCGGTCGGCCGCGCCCAGCTGAACCCCATCCCCTCGTCGCACGAGACGTCGACGACCAGTGTGCCCGGCGCCAGGTGCGACAGCGCGTCCTCGGTGAGGAAGACGTGCGGGTCGTCGGTGTCCTGCAGCACGCAGTTGACGATGACGTCGTGGGCGGCCAGGAACCTCTCGAGCGGTACGACGCCCTGCTCGGTGTCCACGTGGCTGATCGTGCCCGTGCTCTCGTCGTCGTCGAAGTGGAACAGCCGGGCGGTGTGGATCGGGGCAGCCACCGCTGCCACCGCCCGATGGGTCAGCACGTCGACGTCACGCACCCCCAGGCCGTTGAGGGCGGTCACCGCGCCACGGGCCGTGGCTCCGAAGCCGAGCACGACCGCGCTCAGCCGGCGGCCGAAGTCCCCGGTGGAGCCGGCGAGGACCAGCGCGTGCAGCACCGAGCAGTAGCCGGCCAGCTCGTTGTTGCGGTGGAAGACGTGCAGCCCGAAGGAGCCGTCGGCGTTCCAGTGGTTCATCGCCTCGAAGGCGACCAGCGTCAGCCGATGGTCGATCGCGACCTGGGTGAGCTCCCGGTCCTGCACGCAGTGCGGCCACCCCCAGAGCACCTGCCCCACGCGTAGCCCCGCGATCTCCTCCAGCATCGGCTTGGGCTGCAGGATCACGTCGCACTGCTCGACGAGCTCGGCGCGGGTCCTGATACCACCGACCCGGCCGGCCAGGTCGGCCTCGGAGACCCCGAACCGCTCGCCGTAGCCGTGCTCGAGGAAGATCCGGTCCCGAAGGTCGGCGGGGATCCGCTCCAGGTGCCGGGGATGCAGCGCCAGCCGATGCTCGTTCTCCTTGAGCGAGGCGGCCATCACCCCGAGCGTGAGCGGAGCGTCGGCGGCGGCTGAGGTGGTCATCGGATCTCCCGTTCTGCTCCGGAGCGGTCGTCCCTCGCGGTGCTGGCGCGGCCAGCCTAGGTCTGCGAGGCCCGCCCCGTCCGAGGATCGCGCCGCCGGGGGCCCGCGGACTCAGAGCGCCGCACGCTCCCCGTCCGCCCCGAGCGACCCGGTGAGGTACTGCTGGACGGCGGCGCCGACGGCAGGTGCGAGCTGCTCGCGGGAGGCGTCGGCGACTCCGGGGACCCGGAGGACGTAGCGGCCCAGCATGAGGCCGCCGAGCTGCGTGCCCACGAGGGCGGCGCGCAGCCGGGGTCGGTCCGGCGTCACGATCTCGGCCAGTCCCGCCAGCACGGTCGCGCCGAGCAGGTCCCGGAAGACGCCGGCGGCGCGCTCGTGGGAGAGGCTCGCGCGCAGCAGCCCGACCATCCGCTCGCGCGCTCCCGGGTTGGTCTCCCACACGTCGAGCAGGCGCCGCACGAGCTCGGCCCCGGCGCGCTCCGGGTCGTCCTTGAGCCCGGCGAACAAGGTCGCCGGGTCGAGGGGCAGGGTCAGCGCCGCGGCCAGGAGCCCGTCCTTGTCGGTGAAGTAGTGGTGGATCAGCGACGGGTCCACCCCGGCCCGGGCGGCGACGCCACGCATGGTCGTGCGCTCGAACCCGAGGTCCGCGAACAGCTCCCGCGCCGCGGTCAGGATGGTCTCCCGCGTGTCGGGGCCACCGGCAGGCCGGCGGCCGCGGCGCGGAGCGCTAGCCGACACGGTCGCTGCTGCGGGCGAGCACCATCATCCGCTCCTCGATCGTGGCCGGGACGGGGGCGACCTCGGCGGCGACGCCGGCGGCTCGCAGCACCTCCCGAAGGTGCGCCGGGTCCGAGTCGGCCACCCGGATCGTCCGTCCGGCGAGCATCACGGGCTCTCCGGCACGGTCCAGGGCGGTGAACGCCGCGGACCAGTCCGGAGTGCGGACCGCGACCGCCGTGGTGTCGCCGACGATGTCCGCCTCGCTGCCCTGGCCGACCAGCCGGGCCCGCGACATCAGCAGCAGCCGGTCGCACTGCGAGGCCTCCTGCATGTAGTGCGTCGTGACGAGCACCCCCGCTCCGCGCTCCGCCTGCTCGCGGACGGTGTCCCACAGGGCTGCCCGCGCGAGCACGTCGACGCCGGAGGTGGGCTCGTCGAGGACGAGCACGTCCGGAGTGTGCCCGAGCGCGGCGACGAACGCGAGCCGCCGCTGGCTGCCGAGCGGCAGGTCGCGGACGAGGGTGTCGGCCCGCGGGCGCAACGCCTCGGGCAGCTCCGGCGGCCGGACACCGAAGGCCTGCGACGAGAACGCGAGGTTCTCCCGAACCGTGAGGTCGTCATAGAGCCCCAGCCCCTGGGGCACGTAGCCCAGCCGTCGACGCCGCTCCCGGTCCGGCGGGCCGCCGAGCAGCTCGACGTATCCCTCGGTGACCGGGATCAGGCCCAGGAGCATCCGGATCAGGGTGGTCTTCCCGGCACCGTTGGCGCCGAGCAGTCCGACCACCTCACCGGGCGCCACGAGCATCGTCACGTCGTCGACCGCGGTGAACGGCCCGAAGCGGCGGGTCACGCCGACGGCCCGCAGCAGCGCGCTCAACGTCCGGCCTCCGAGGGACGGCGGCCGGCGAGGGCCAGGGCGATCACCACGTCCTCGAGGTCGGGGCTCGCGACCACCTCGCCCGACGGGCTCTGCCCCGGTGGCCAGTACTCGTGGAACCGCCGGCCACGCCGCCACGCCCACGTGCGGCGTACCGGCTCGTCGGCGACCGTGACCGCTCCGTCGAACGACCCGAGGACCGTGCCGACGTCGCCCTGGGTGAGCACCCGGCCACGGTCAAGCACGACGAGGTGGGCGGCGCGCTCGGCCTCGTCGAGGTACGTCGTGGACATCAGCACGGCCGCTCCGCCGGCGGCGGCGTCCGAGACCAGGCGCCACAGGTCGATCCGGCTGACCGGGTCCACGCCGGTGCTCGGCTCGTCGAGCACGAGCAGCGGCGGGTGGTGCTGGATCGCCATACTGAACCCGAGCTTGCGCCGCATGCCGCCGGACAGCTCCGAGGCGAGCCGGCCGGACACCGCGTCGAGACCGGCGGTGCGCAGGACGGCGTCGCGCCGGGTGGCGAGCGTGTCGCCGCGGAGGCCGTAGACGCCGCCGACGAACTCCATGTTCTGCGCGACGGTGAGTGCCGCCCAGCTGCCCGAGGACGCCGGCAGGTAGCCGATCCGCTCCGCCGGAGCCGAGCTGAGCCTGCCGGACGCCAACGGGATCTCGCCGACCACGGCACGGAGCAGGGTCGACTTGCCGGCGCCGTCCCCGCCGACCACGGCGACGACTCCCCCGGCCGGGACCTCCACCGTGACGTCGTCGAGCGCGGTCGTCGACCCGAACCGGACGACGGCGTGCGACAGCCCGTAGGTCACGACGCGCTCCGCGCCGGCACGACGTCCTCGACGCGGTCCTCGGGGGCTGGTGCCCGTGACGCGAGGGAGCGAGGTCCCGCCGGAACCGCAGGGTGGCGCCGGTGAACACGACGACCGCCATGCCGGCCAGGACCAGGAACGGCAGCCACAGCGAGGCGGCGGTGGCCCCGCGCAGCATCACACCCTGCGAGATCATCGTGAAGTAGGTCAGCGGCAGCAGGTAGCCGATCCACCGCACGCCGGCGGCCATCGCGTCGAGCGGGAAGATCATCCCCGAGAGCAGGATCTGCGGCAGCAGGAAGAAGAACGCGAGCTGGATCGCCTGTCCGGCGGTCTTCGACACCGTGCTGATGAACACGCCGAGGCCGAGCACCACGAACAGGAACAGGGCCGCTCCGGCAGCGAAGACGAGCGGGTTGCCGTTGAACGGCACGCCGAACAGCACGATCCCGAGGACCGTGATGATCAGCATGTCCAGGGACGCCAGCAGGAAGTAGGGCGTGATCTTGCCGAGGATCACCGTGCTCGGCCGGATGGGCATCACGGCGAGCTGCTCGAGCGTGCCGGTCTCCCGCTCGCGCACCAGGCCGATGCTCGTGATGATGGTGCCGATGAAGGTGAGGATCAGGCCGATGATCGCCGGCACCATCACCCAGGACGTCTTGAGCTCGGGGTTGTAGAGCACCTGCGTGCGCACCCGGTCGCCCGCCTTGTTGAGGACCGAGACCGTCGACTGGGCCGCGAACAGGTTGGACCCGTCGACCAGCACCGGGACCGGCGTACGACCGGTCACGAACGCGACGTCGACCTTGTTGTCCTGCAGCAGCCCCGCCGCGTCGGCGCGGGTGTCGCCCGGCTCCACGACCGACGCCTCGAAGTACGACGGGAGCTGCTTCGCGGTCGCCACGGCCTGCGGGCCGACGACGGCCGCCTTGACGCTGGAGACGTAGAAGTTGGCGGCGTACCCGAAGATCACGAGCAGCAGCAGCGGCATCGCCACCAGCATCGCCAGGGTCCGCCGGTCACGCCGGAGCTCGCGGAGCTCCTTGAGGATCATCGCTCGCATGGCTCGACGCTAGGACCGTCCCACACCAAAAGTCAACGCTTGTTGGATTACTTGGCGGTCCGCCGGACAGTCAGTCCACGCGGTCGCTGGCGTGGTCCACGAAGTGGTGTGCCCGCTGGTGCCGGGTGCGCTCGTAGCACACCGGGCACCGACGGCCCCACAGCCGGTCTGCGGCGCTGTCCCGGGCGGCGAACATGACGTCGACGACGGTCAGCACCGGGTCCAGCCTGGGCGGGGTTGCCTGAGGGGTCACGTCTCTGCCTCCTTGCCGGACTCGGAGCGCCAGCGGGTCGATGCTCGTGACATCGGCCACAGCTCGCGCGGGCTTAACCCGAGGAGGCGGGCGGGGGACGCGGTGATACCGCCGGATGCGGTCAGCCGGCGACCGGGCGCAGCACCCCGCGCCCCAGCAGCAGAGCGCCGAGCGGTCCGGCGGCCCGGCGCCGGTCCCCCCGGCGGACGCCGTCGGGGCCGGCGATCAGCACCGTCTGCTCGGTCAGCGTCACGGGGCTGACGGCGGCCAGCAGGCGCACCGTCGGCAGATGCGCGAGCAGCGCGAGCACGCCGCGATCCTAGTGGTGGGCCCCGCCCTCGCAGGTCGGTCTGGGCACCAGCGTGCGTTGCACCCCGTCTCGCAGCCAGACGTGTCGCTCGCAGACCACGCCGACCGGGTGGTAGTGCGTGGTCAGAACCAGCCGGGCGCTGGCGTCCTCGTCGAGGCCCCACTTGTCCACGCCGCCGGTGACGACGACCCAGGTGGGCGCCTGCCTGCTCGCCAGCAAGCCCTTCAACAGGTCGAGGTGCGGGTCGAGCACCCGCAGCGGGAGCGCCCACAGGTACGGGTACGGCGAGCTCATCCGGGCCTCGCGCTGCAGGTTCTCCGAGCCGTAGAGCACGGTGAGGGTGTCACCGGGCCGGCCCACGGCGTGCAGCCAGCGTCCGACCGCTGTCGTGGGCGAGATCGGCGTCGTCAGGTCGTGGGCGAGAACCCCCGCGCTGACGACCAGGGTGGAGACGACGGCCCCGACGATGACCGGCCGGATGCCGCGGAGCCGCTCGGCCCAGATCCCGGCGGCGAGCGCCAGCGGCGGGGCGAGCTCGACGAGGTAGTGCGGCCAGTAGCCGCCACCGAGGACGATGCCGGCGACCCCCAGCGCCAGGGTCACGCCCAGGGCCCAGCCCACCGGCGAGCGCCCGGAACGGTGACGCACCGCGCCGTACGCCAGCAGCAGGACGAGCGGCAGGATCCCGCTCGCCAACGCCAGCCAGGGCATCTGCCGGGCGCGGACGAGCGTCTCGTGCAGGTCGCCGCCCAGGATGACCGAGAACGCCTCGGAGCGGAAGCCGAACAGGTCGAACCACAGCTCGCCGACCCCGACGCCGGCGAGCTCGGCGTAGCCCGCCGCCGCGAGCACCGGAACGGCCAGCCCGGCCACCCCCGCGCCGAGCAGCCCGGCGGCGTGGCGCACACGCAGATGCCTGAAGGCAGCCGACGCCACGACCAGGACGACCGCGAAGACCAGGCCGTCCCAGAAGTTCTGCTTGACCAGCATCGCCGTCCCGCCGACGACACCGGCCAGGGCGGCGAGCCAGTACGACGCTCCGCCGCTGCGGCGCACCGCCGCCAGCGTCAGCGCCATGCTGGCGAGGACGAACGGCGCGGCCAGCATCTCTCCGTCGACCTGGACCGACAGCAGCGGCGAGCACAGCAGCGCGGCCGCCAGCGCGGCCGCCCAGATGGCAGCGCGCCGGCCCGCCACCTGGTGCGCCGCCCAGCCCGCACAGCCGACCCCGACCATGATCAGGGGCAGCGCGACCAGCCGGATCGCCGGGCCGTGCCCGGTGAGCACGGCCAGCTTGAACAGCGCGATCAGCAGCGGCGGCCGGTCCACCCAGTAGGGCCCGTAGAGGTTGGGGCCGCCGAGGTGCCAGCTCTGGGCGACCAGGAGGTAGCCGGCCTCGTCGGGATGGATCTTCTCGCCGACCACCAGGAGCCGCACCGGGATGGTCGCGCACGCGATCAGGGCGACGAGCACCGCCGTGGGGATCCCCCGGCGCGCCGCTGCGGGCGTGGCCCGCTTCTGAAGCACTGTCGCCACCGGCACAGTCAACAGTGTCGACGTGACGGGCGCCTGAGAAGCGCTGCGACTCACTCCCAGAAGACGCGTTCCACCACCTGACGAGCCTTGCGCGTCACCCGAAGGTAGTCGTTGACCAGCGCGTCGGACTGCCCCGGCGGGTAGCCGCGCAGGTGTGCGAGCGCGGCCCGCTCCCGGGGGTCGCGAGGCAGCGAGTCCGACGGTCGTCCGCGCACCTGGGTCACCGCGTTGCGCAGCCCGCTCGCCGCCCGCCAGGCCGCGGCCAACGCCTCGGCGTCCGCCACGGGCAGCAGGTCGGCCTCCGCGGCGGCGGCCAGGGCCGGCAGCGTGCGGGTGGTGCGCAGGCCGGGCACCCGGGCGCCGTACCGCATCTGGAGCAGCTGCACCGACCACTCCACGTCGGTCAGTCCACCGCGGCCCAGCTTGAGGTGGGTGGCCGGGTCGGCACCGCGCGGAAGCCGCTCGGAGTCCACCCGGGCCTTGATCCGCCGGATCTCGACGATCTCCTCCTCGGCCAGCCCCTGTTCGGGATAGCGCAGCGGGTCCACCAGCGCGGTGAACCGCCGGCAGAGGTCCCGGTCGCCGAGCATCGCGTCGGCGCGCAGCAGGGCCTGCGCCTCCCACACCAGCGACCACTTGGCGTAGTACGCCGCGTAGGAGTCCAGCGACCGCACCAGCGGCCCCTGCTTGCCCTCGGGCCGCAGTCCGGCGTCGACGTCGAGCGCCGGGTCGGACCCGGGCAGCGCGAGCGTGCGGCGCAGCTCGTTGGCGACGTCGCGCGCCGTCCGGGCGGCGTCCTGGGCGTCCGCCCCGTCGAGCGGCTCGAAGACGAACATCACGTCCGCGTCACTGCCGTACGCCATCTCGTGCCCGCCGAACCGGCCCATCGCCACCACGGCCGTCCGCACGGGCAGCGGGGCTCGACGCTCGGCCTCGACCGTCGCAGCGGCCACCGCCAGCGCGGCCTGCACCGTCGCGGCGTTCACGTCGGTGAGCGCGGAGCCGACCTGCTCGACGTCGAGCTCGCCGACCAGGTCGCCGACCGCGACCCGGAACAGCTCTCGGCGCCGGACCGCGCGAACTGCGGTCACCGCGGCGACCGGGTCGCCCTGCCGGAGGCCGGAGGTGAGCATCTCCCCCTCGACGACCTCGCGGCTCGGCGGCGTCAGGCCCTGGTCCTCGCCGAGCAGCGCGACCCCTTCGGGCGCCCGCTCCAGCAGGTCGGTGGCGTACCTGCTGGACGCCAGCACCACCGCCATCCGTTGGGCCGCCTGCCCCTCGTCGCGCAGCAGCCGGAGGTACCAGTGCGTCTGGCCGAGCGCCTCCGAGACCCGCCGGAAGCCGAACAGCCCGGCGTCCGGGTCCGGTGCGTCGGCGAACCAGGAGAGCATCACCGGCAGGAGCGTGCGCTGGATCGCCGCCCTGCGGGAGACGCCGCTGGTCAGGGCCTCGATGTGCCGCAGGGCGGCCACCGGGTCCTCGTAGCCGAGCGCGTGCAGCCGCTGCTCGGCCGCCGACGGGCTCAGCCGAACCTCGTCGCTGGGCAGCTTGGCGACCGCGCTGAGCAGCGGCCGGTAGAAGAGCTTCTCGTGCAGCCGCCGAACCTCGCGGCTGTGCTGGTGCCAGCGTACGTCGAGCTCGGCGACGGGGTCCTTCGCCAAGCCCATCGACCGGCCCAGCCGACGCAGCGCGGTCTCCTCCTCGGGGACGACGTGGGTGCGGCGAAGCTGCCACAGCTGGATGCGGTGCTCGAGCGTGCGCAGGAACCGGTAGGCCTCGTCGAGGGCGGCCCCGTCCTCGCGGCCGACGTACCCGCCGCGCGTCAGGTCGGCCAGCGCGCTCAGCGTCGCCGGGCTGCGGACGGACTCGTCGGTGCGTCCGTGCACCATCTGCAGCAGCTGGACCGCGAACTCCACGTCGCGCAGCCCCCCGGCGCCCAGCTTGATCTGCCGCCCCGCCTGGCTCGCCGGGATGTGCTCGACCACCCGGCGGCGCATCGCCTGCACATCGGTGACGAACCCCTCGCGCTCGGCGGCGGACCACACCAGCGGCGCGACCAGCGCGCAGTACTCCCGGCCGAGGGCGCGGTCGCCGGCCACCGGACGCGCCTTGAGCAGCGCCTGGAACTCCCACGTGCTCGCCCACCGGCGGTAGTAGCCCTCGTGGCTGGCCAGCGTCCGCACGAGCGGGCCCGAGCGACCTTCCGGGCGGAGGTTCGCGTCCACCGGCCAGATGGTGCCCTCGCCCGTGTGGTCGGAGCAGATCCGGATCATGTTGGAGGCGAGCAGGGTGCCGGCCCGGACGGCGGCGGCCTCGTCGCCGCCGTCGACGGGCTCGGCGACGAACAGCACGTCCACGTCGCTGACGTAGTTGAGCTCGTGGGCCCCGCACTTGCCCATCGCGACGACGCTCAGCCGGACGTCCGCGGCCGCCCCGCCGACGCGGGAGCGGGCGATCGCCAGGGCCGCGTCGAGGGTGCCGGCGGCGAGGTCGGCCAGCTCGGCCGCCACGTCGTCGACGCCGACGCCGTGGGCGAGGTCGCGCGAGGCCAGCCGGAGGAGCAGGCGGCGGTACTCCACCCGCAGCGCGTCGACGGCCTCCGCGTCCGGCAGCGTGGCGACCGGCCCCTCCTCGGCGGGGTCACCACCCACCGCCTCCACCAGCCGGCCGCGCAGCGCGAAGGCCGGCGGCCGGGTCGAGCCGAGGAACGGGTCCGTCAGCTCGGTCCAGTGCTCGGGATGCAGTCGCAGATGGTCGGCGAGGGCGGTGCTCGCCCCCAGCACGGACAGCAGCCGCATGGCGGTGCCCTCGTCGTCGACCAGCTCGGCCAGGAAGGCCGCCGGGTCGGACACCCGGCCGTGCAGGTCCGCGAGGGCGGACGCCGCCTGGTCGGGGTCCGCGGTCGCGGCCAGCAGGTGCACGAGATCCGGGAGGGCGTCACCGAGCCCCCCGAGCGCGGCGGCCGAGCGCGCGGGGTCGCTGAACCCGAGCCGGGCGAGCCGTCCGGTCACGGAGGTGCTGCGCTCCCTCACGGCGCCACGCGTGGCTCGGCCCCGGGACCCGGACGGGACGCGGGGCTCGGCCGGTGGGCCGGGCCGGTCCGGTACGCGGCGCGCCGGACGACCGCCGCGAAGCCGGTCGCGAGGCCCCGCCAGGTGCGCTGCATCTCCTCGTCGGAGGCGGCCACCTCGGCGACGTAGGCGTCGAGGTCGACGCCGCGCTCGAGCGCGGCGTCGCGGTCCTCCTCGGCCCAGGTCGCGATGATGTCGCCGCCCGCCTCGGGGTGCCACTGCACGCCCCACAGCGTCGGCGCGAGCCGCGCGGCCTGGAGCTCGCCGGTCGTCGTGCGGGCGAGCGGGGCCGCCGCGTCCGGCAGCTCGGTCACCACGTCGCTGTTCCACTGCACGGCGCGGCACGGGACGGCGAGCGGCCCGACCAGCGGGTCGCCGGCGGCCTCGGGCGTCCAGCCCACGTCGAGCACCCCGATCTGCTGGCCGCCGGGGCTGCGCTCCACCCGGCCGCCCAGCGCGACGGCGGCGAGCTGGTGGCCCAGGCAGATGCCGAGCGCGGGCACGCCCTCGTCGGCAGCCTCGCGGAGCAGCTGCCGGGTGGCTGCGAGCCAGGGCGCCGCCGCGTCGTCGTACGCCCCCGCGGAGCCGCCGAGCACCAGCAGGCCGGCGTGCGCACGGCAGTCGTCCGGGAGCGGGTCACCGCGGTAGGGGCGGCGTACGTCGAGACGCAGCCCCTCCTCCTCGAGCCAGTCCCCGATCCACCCCGGAGGGCAGTCGACCTCGTGCTCGACGACCAGGACCGGGATGTCGCGCACGGCTGCTCAGATCACCGGGAGCATGCGGTCGCGCTCGAACGCCGAGACCTGCCCGCGGTACTCCTCCCACTCCTGGCGCTTGTTGCGCAGGAAGAAGTCGAAGACGTGCTCTCCGAGCGTCTCGGCGAGCAGCTCGCTGTTCTCGGCGATCCCGATGGCGTCGTACAGGCTGCGCGGCAGCGGGTCGATCCCGAGCGACTGCCGCTCCCGGTGGGTCAGCGACCAGACGTCGTCCTCGGCCTCGCGGGGCAGCTCGTAGCCCTCCTCGATGCCCTTCATCCCGGCCGCGAGGGTCACCGCGAAGGCGAGGTAGGGGTTGCAGGCGGAGTCGATGGTGCGCAGCTCCACGCGGGTGGACTGGCCCTTGTTGGGCTTGTACATCGGGACCCGGATCATCGCGGAGCGGTTGTTGTGTCCCCAGCAGATGTAGGTCGGTGCCTCGCCGCCGCCGATCAGCCGCTTGTAGGAGTTCACCCACTGGTTCGTCACCACGATCATCTCGGGGGCGTGCCGCAGGATGCCGGCGATGAACTGCCGGCCGGTGGTGGACAGCTGGTACTCCGAGCCGGCGGCGAAGAAGGCGTTGCGGTCGCCCTCGAAGAGCGAGACGTGGGTGTGCATGCCCGAGCCCGGGTACTCGGTGAACGGCTTGGGCATGAAGCTGGCCCAGATGTCCTGCGAGAGCGCCACCTCACGCACGACGGTCCGGAAGCTCATGATGTTGTCGGCCGTGGAGAGCGCGTCGGCGTACCTCAGGTCGATCTCCTGCTGGCCCGGGCCGCCCTCGTGGTGGCTGAACTCCACGGAGATGCCCATCGCCTCGAGCATCGTGATCGCCTCGCGGCGGAAGTCGGAACCCTCGCCCTGCGCGGTGTGGTCGAAGTAGCCGCTGTGGTCGACCGGCTCCGGCTGGACGCCGGGCTTGTGCTGGCTGCGGAACAGGTAGAACTCGATCTCGGGGTGGGTGTAGAACGTGAAGCCCTTCTCGGCGGCCCTCGACAGGGTGCGCTTGAGCACGAACCGCGGGTCGGCGTACGACGGGGAGCCGTCGGGCATCACGATGTCGCAGAACATCCGGGCCGTGCTGGGGCCCTCGGACCGCCAGGGCAGGATCTGGAAGGTCGACGGGTCCGGCTTGGCGAGCATGTCGGCCTCGTAGACCCGCGCGAACCCCTCGATCGCCGAGCCGTCGAAGCCGATCCCCTCGGCGAACGCGCCCTCGAGCTCGGCCGGGGCGATCGCCACGGACTTCAGGGAGCCGAGCACGTCGGTGAACCACAGCCGCACGAAGCGGACCTCGCGCTCCTCGATGGCCCGGAGCACGAAGTCTTCCTGTTTGCCCATGGGCGGAACCCTATCGGCCGCCCCACCCGCGTGGGTTCGGCACGGGGTCCGGCCGGTGTCCGGTGCGGGCGAGGCGAGGCGACGTACACCTCGGGCCGTCAGCAGCCCGCGCCGTCCTGCAGCCCCCGAGAGCTGCACGTCGCAACGGCCGGCCGGACTCAGCTCGCGCCAGGGACGTTGCGCCGCAGCTCCTCGAGCCAGATCCGGGCGTTCCCGTCCGACGGGGCCCGCCAGTCACCGCGCGGCGAGAGCGACCCACCGGCGGCCACCTTGGGGCCGTTGGGCAGCGCCGAGCGCTTGAACTGGGCGAACCCGAAGAACCGCTGGAGGAACACCTCCATCCAGTGCCGGACCTCCGCGAGGTCGTAGGACATCCGGTCCTGCGCGGGATAGCCGGGCGGCCACGCGCCCGCGTCCACGTCCCGCCACGCGTGGTGCGCCAGGAAGGCGATCTTGCTGGGCACGAAGCCGTAGCGAAGCACATGGAAGAGCGTGAAGTCCTGCAGCGAGTAGGGCCCGACGGTCTCCTCCGTGCTCTGCGGCCGCTCGCCCTCGCGGGCGGGCACCAGCTCGGGAGAGATCTCCTGCTCCAGGATCTGCTGCAGCACCTCGTCCACCTCGTCGCCGAAGCGGCCCGTGCTGATCACCCAGCGGATCAGGTGCTGGATCAGCGTCTTGGGTACGCCGGTGTTGACCGCGTAGTGCGACATCTGGTCACCGACGCCGTACGTGCACCAGCCGAGCGCCAGCTCGGAGAGGTCGCCGGTGCCGAGCACGATGCCACGGCGCTGGTTCGCGAGCCGGAACAGGTAGTCGGTGCGCAGCCCGGCCTGCACGTTCTCGAAGGTGACGTCGTACACCGGCTCCCCGCCGGCGAACGGGTGCCCCATCTCGCTCAGCATCCGTCGCGCGGCGGGCCGGATGTCGAGCTCCTCGAAGGTCACGCCCAGCGCCCGCGAGAGCCGGGTCGCGGCGTCCTTGGTCGACCCGCTGGTCGCGAACCCCGGCATCGTGAACGCGTGGATGTCCTCGCGGGGTCGCCCGACCCGGTCCATGGCGTTCGCCGCCACGATCAGCGCGTGGGTCGAGTCCAGGCCGCCGGACACGCCGATCACCACCTTGGGGTGACCGATGGCGTGCAGCCGCTGCGCGAGCCCGGAGACCTGGATGTTGTACGCCTCGTAGCAGTCGAGCGCCAGCCGCTCCGGGTCGTCCGGCACGAACGGGAAGCGGTCCACACGGCGCCGCAGCCCGATGTCGCCCCGGGGCGGGTCCAGGGTGAGCTGCACGGTGCGGAACGACCCGGCGCGCTGGTGGTGGGTGCGCCGGTTGTCGTCGAACGTGCCCATCCGCAGGCGCTCCTGCACGAGCCGGTCGAGGTCCACGTCGGCAACCGACCGGCGGGGGCCGTCGGTGAACCGCTCGGTCTCCGCGAGCAGCTCGCCGAGCTCGTAGACCATGGTCTGCCCGTCCCAGGACAGGTCCGTGCTGGACTCCCCCTGCCCGGCCGCCGCGAACAGGTACGCCGCCAGGCAGCGCGACGACGCCGACCGCACCAGCAGCCGTCGGTCCTCGGCCCGCCCGACGGTGATCGGGCTGCCGGACAGGTTCGCGAGCAGTGTCGCGCCCGCCAGCGCCGCCTCCGCGCTCGGGGGGACCGGCACCCACATGTCCTCGCACACCTCGACGTGCAGCACCAGGCCCGGCACGTCGACGGCGCGGAACAGCAGGTCCGGCCCGAACGGCGCCGTCGCACCCGCCACCGTGACGGTCTCGTCGCGGCGGTCGTCGCCGGGGGCGAAGTGCCGCCGCTCGTAGAACTCGCGGTAGGTCGGCAGGTACGACTTCGGGCTGACCCCGAGCACCCGGCCCCGGTGCACGACGACCGCGGTGTTCAGCACCCGGTTGCCGTGCCGCAGCGGGGCACCGACGACCAGCACCGGCCGCAGCGTGCGGGACTCCTCGACGAGCGCAGCGAGCGCCGCGTCGACCGCGTCGAGCAGGGGATCCTGGAGCAGCAGGTCCTCGATCGCGTAGCCGGACAGCGTCAGCTCGGGGAACACCGCGACCGCGACGCCGTCGTCGTGGCAGGCCCGCGCCTCGGCGAGCACGACGGAGAGGTTGCCGGCGGGGTCGGCGATCGCGGTCGGCGTCGTACAGGCCGCGACGCGCGCGAAGCCGTGGTCGTAGGCGGAGGTGAAGTCCACGGGGAGGAGTCTGCCAGGGTGGCCGCGCGGCCCCGGGACGTGACCACTGCCACACCGGCCGCGGTGGCCGCACGGACTAGCCTGAGCCAAGGTCCGGGGACTCCGCGAGGGAGCCTCGAGAACAGCCTCGGAGGCAGCATGAGCGAGACGGCGGCGCCCTACGGGAGCGGACCGGCGCAGGGCGCGTCCCCGCGCAGACGGGTCCGGACCCACCACCTGCGGGAGATGAAGGAGCGCGGTGAGAAGTGGGCGATGCTGACCGCCTACGACATGTACACCGCGCAGACCTTCGACGAGGCCGGCATCCCGGTGCTCCTGGTGGGCGACTCGGCGTCGAACAACGTCTACGGCAACGCCACCTCACTCCCGGTGACCGTGGACGAGCTCATCCCGCTGGTGCGGGCGGTCACCCGGTCGGCGCCGCACAGCCTGGTCGTCGCGGACCTGCCGTTCGGCTCCTACCAGGCCTCGCCGGAGCAGGCGTTCCACACCTCGGTGCGGTTCATGAAGGAGGCCGACGCGCACGCCGTGAAGCTCGAGGGCGGCGCGGAGATGGTCCCGCAGGTCGAGCTGCTGACCCGGTCGGGCGTGCCGGTGATGGCGCACATCGGGTTCACCCCGCAGTCCGAGCACAGCCTCGGCGGCTACCGGGTGCAGGGCCGCGGCGACACCGCCGGGCGGCTCGTCGACAGCGCGCGGGCGATGCAGGGGGCGGGCGCGTTCGCCCTGGTGATGGAGATGGTCCCCGGCGACGTCGCGGCGACGATCACCGCGGAGCTCGCCATTCCGACGATCGGCATCGGGGCCGGCGCGGAGTGCGACGCACAGGTGCTGGTGTGGCAGGACATGGCCGGGCTGCGGACCGGGCGGCTCCCGCGATTCGTCAAGCAGTACGCCGACATGCACGGCGTACTCCTCCAGGCGGCCCAGGAGTTCGCGGCGGACGTGGCCGCGGAGACCTTCCCCGGCCCCGAGCACACCTTCTGAGCCTCGTCCGCGGTCCCGCCGGGCCGGCCCCCGCGGGGCGAGCGCAGACGAGCCGGGTCAGTCCTCGAGCTGCTCGTCGTTCCAGTCCGGGTCGTGGTCCCACTCCTCGTTGCGCTCCTCGACCCTCTCCAGCGCGTGGGAGGCCTCCCGCTCGGTGTCGTAGGGCCCGAGCCGGTCCTGGTTGCGGCAGCCGTCCTCGCCCTCGACCCGGTGGTGGGTCAGGCAGTACCAGTATCTCGGCTCGCTCATGGCGTCTCCTCGCTCCCTGCGCCCTCGGCATCCCGTCGTGAGGGAAACTACACTCGACCGTGTGACTGCGATCGCCCCTGCCGCCATCTCGCCGCGCCGCCCCGTGCCCGCGCACATCGAGCGTCCCGAGTACGTCGACAAGGACGCCCCGGCGCCGTACACCGGCTCGGAGGTCAAGGACGCCGACACCATCGAGCGGATCCGGGTCGCGAGCCGGATCGCCGCGCAGGCCCTGCAGCTGGTCGGCAAGCACGTCTCCCCCGGCATCACCACCGACGAGCTCGACCGGATCGGTCACGAGTTCATCTGCGACAACGACGCCTACCCGTCGACGCTCGGGTACAAGCACTTCCCCAAGTCGCTGTGCACGAGCGTCAACGAGGTGATCTGCCACGGCATCCCGGACGCCCGGGTGGTCGAGGACGGCGACATCGTCAACATCGACATCACCGCCTACATCGGCGGGGTGCACGGCGACACCAACGCGACGTTCCTGGCCGGCGACGTCGACGAGGAGACCCGGCTGCTGGTCGAGCGCACGGAGGAGTCGCTGCGCCGGGCCATCAAGGCGGTGCGCCCCGGCCGCGAGATGAACGTCATCGGGCGGGTCATCGAGTCCTACGCCAAGCGGTTCGGGTACGGCGTCGTACGCGACTTCACCGGCCACGGCATCGGCACCGCGTTCCACTCGGGCCTGATCGTGCCGCACTACGACGAGCCGTACTACAACACGGTCATCGAGACCGGGATGACGTTCACGATCGAGCCGATGCTGTGCCTCGGGAGCTACACCTGGGACATCTGGCCGGACGACTGGACCGTCGTGACCAAGGACCGCAAGCCCAGCGCCCAGTTCGAGCACACCCTGCTCGTCACCGACTCCGGCGCCGAGGTTCTCACGCTGCCCTGACCCCACAAGGTTCGTCTGCGGTCCTGCCGTTCTTCCCGGCAGGGCGACCGCGGACGAAGGGTGCGTGGGGGATCAGGTGTAGAGGCAGAACGGGTGACCGGCCGGGTCGAGCAGCACCCGTACGTCGTCCTGCGGCTGGTGCTCGGCCAGCGTGGCGCCGAGCTCGACGGCGTGGGCGACCGCCTCGGGCAGCTCCGACACCTCGAAGTCGAGATGCAGCTGCATCCCCTGCGCGTCCGGCGCCGGCGGCCACACCGGCCGCCGGTACTGCTCCGCCCGCTGGACGGCGAGGTAGCCCACTCCCTCCCCGGCGTCGAGCGCGCCCCCGGACTCGTCCTCCTTCCACACCGGCCAGCCGAGCAGGTCGCTGTAGAAGCGCAGCAGCACTGCCGGGTCGGGCGCCTCGAGCACCACACCCCACCAGTCGCTGCGGCTCCATCGGTCCGTGCCGGGTTCCTGTCTGCGCCGCCCTCGCATGACGGTCAGCCTGCCAGCCCCGGGCCGCCTCGACCAGGCCGGACTCAGACCAGGTCGTCCAGCGCCCCGCGGGCCTCGGCGAGCCGACGCTCCACCCGCAGCACGCCGGCCTCGTGCTCGGCGTCCCCGGACATCACGGCAGCCAGGCGCAGGTGCGGCAGCGCGGCGGCGTACTTCGACTGTCGCTCCAGCACCCGGCCCAGCGCGAAGCGGGCCCACACGTCGGTGGGGCACTCGTCGACGAGCAGCAGGAGGTCGGCCTGCGCGCGGGTGAGCTGCGCGCTCTGGAAGTACGCCCAGGCCCGCAGGGTGCGCAGGCTCGTCGACTCCGGCTCGACGTCGAGCGCGGGGTCGAGGATCTCGATGGCGGCGGCCGGGGCCCGGTTCTCCAGCAGCTCCCAGGCCTCGTGGTAGGCGTCCGCGGGGTGGTTGGCTCGGTCGGGTGCCTCGAAGGTCACAGATGTCATCTCCAGTCACGAGCGGCAACGCGTGGTGTGCCTCCCAGATTCCCACGCACCTGGTGATGGAGTCGGACGTCGGCGCGGGTGTCGGGCTGCCTCTACACTGGCGCACAGGATGAGCCGGCCGGGCGGCCGCGTGGACCGGGTGACCGGTCCCCGAGGAAGGTCCGGGCTCCACAGGGCGAGGTGGTGGGCAACTCCCACCCGGGGCGACCCGCGGGACAGTGCCACAGAGAACAGACCGCCGCGCTGCCTCGGCAGTCGCGGTAAGGGTGAAACGGTGGTGTAAGAGACCACCAGCGTGCCGGGCGACCGGTACGGCTCGGTAAACCCCACCTGGAGCAAGGTCAAGAAGAGGGGCCTCGGCCCCTCGCGCGGATGTTCGAGGGCGGCCCGCCCGAGTCCGCGGGTAGACCGCACGAGGCTGTCGGCAACGGCAGCCCTAGATGGATGGTCGCCGAACGGCGTGCCGCAAGGCACCCGGGAACAGAACCCGGCCTACAGGCCGGCTCATCCCTCGCACCGCCGCTGACCTGCGGAAACGCGGTCAGCGACCGTCGCCAGTCCGCAGGGAGTCCGCAGCCGCAGAGTCCGCGCCGAGCACGGAGTCGATGGCCTCCCGGGTCCGGTCGTCGGAGTCCGGCCACAGGTGCGAGTAGGTGTCGAGCGTCTCGACCGCCGTCGCGTGCCCGAGCCGCGCCTGGACCGTCTTGACGCTCTCGCCGTGCCGGATGAGCAGCGATGCGTAGTAGTGCCGCAGCGCGTGCAGGCCGGTCCCGGCCGGCAGCCCGGCAGCCGCGCCGACGGGCCGCCAGACGTGCCCGAACGCCTGCCGGCGTGATCGGCTCGCCCGTCGCAGGGTGAACACGAGCCCGTCCGGGCCGGGCGGGAAGGCCGCCAGGTGCGCGGCCAGCGCCTCGACGACGACCTGCGGGAGCGGGATGGTCCGCACGCTCGCCGCCGTCTTGGGCGGGCCCGAACGGCGCGCCGGCTCCGCGTCAGCGTCACGAGCTGCCGGTCGACCGTGACCTCACGGCGCAGCATGTCGAGCCGGTCGACGGTCAGCCCGAAGCACCTCGCCCTGACGCATGCCCGGTGCCGGCCGCGAAGGTCACCAGGGCCCGCAGGCTGGTCGGGCATCGCCGCCGCTCAGCTGCGTCGACCTGCGCCGTCGTGAGCGGCACGACCTTGCCGCTTCGGACCTTCGGCAGCTGCGTCCCCTCGCACGGGTTCGCGGCGAGCCGGCGGTCGCGCACGGCCGCCTTGAGACCGAGGACACGATGCTGTGGACGACGCCGACCGTCGACGGCGCCAGCGCCTTGCGGCGCCGCTGCGCGGTGCCGAGCCGCTTCACCCACGCCTGGATCGTCGCTCGGCAGGATCGAGGACAGCGGCCGGTCGCCGAGCGTCGGGTAGGCGTGCCGGCGCAGCATCGTCTCGACGTGCGCCTGGCGAGCTGGCCGGTGCACCTGGGCGGCCCGCCACTGCTCGGCGTACTCGCGGAAGGTGACCCGGCCGGCCTTCGGGTCGACGTACTGACCGGTGACGACCGAGGCGGTGACCTCGTCGAGCCACCGCTGCGCGTCGACCTTCCGGGCGAAGTGCCGCGCGTGCTCCTTGCCGCGCGTCGTCGCGGTAGCGGGCCCGCCATTGGCCGTTCGGTCGCTTGCTGATGCTGGCCATGGGTCAGCCTCCTTCGTGGAGCGGCGTCGCGCGCGCCACGCCGCCTGGTTCGGCGCTGCTGCTCGCGCTTGCACTCCGGCCGGTTGCAGTAGACGCGCTCGCCGGCGCGGGGCGGCCGAGAACGGTAGACGCTGCTGCCGCACGAGTCGCAGGAGTAGGCGCCTCTGCGCCGACCTCGCGCGACAGAAGCAGCGCCACGACGCCCAGTAGCGACGTCGGCGAGGGCTCGAGCGCCAGACCACGGGTCGCTCGCCACTCTGCGCGCACCGTCATGCCTGCGTCGTCGAGGAACTTCGTCATCCACTGGGCGAAGCGTTCCCGGCCGAGCTTCCAATCATCGAGGTCGTCCCGTGCCGGTCCCCAGACGAAGCGGCCGACCTCCTGCATATCGCGCCAGTCGGCCAGGTCGCCCGGGCGCCGCACGACGAGGTCAGCGGCCACGCGCCGGGATGCCGCGACGCCGCGGGCGAACCGCCGCACCGAGCGCACCGCAACACGACCAGGCCGGCGCGAGCGCACCGAGGAGTCGTCGGTCAGCTCAGAGCCGTACAGCTCCGGCACGGCGTAGCGAACCATGAAGGCCGCCATCTCCTCCGGGTGCGCGTTGGCCAGGTCGCAGAAGTCGTCAAGCAGCGTGTCGAGCTCGAGTGTGGGCGCTACCGGCTCGACCTCGCTCCACGTCACCGCCTCGTCGGTCACCTCGTAGACGCGGGGCCGGAGCAGCGTGTCAGTGCCCCAAATCTCGCGTTGCGTCGCTGGTGTCATAGCCAGTAGATAACCAACTAGTTGCCGTTATGTCAAGAGTGACACAGGCTAGTCACGTCCACTCACATAGGAAGGACGCCGGAATGACGTCACCGAAGTACCTCACCACCGACGAGGTCGCGGACCTTGTCCGAACGCCCGTCGAGACCGTGCGCTACTGGCGCCACATCGGCAAGGGCCCGCGGTCGTTCAAGGTCGGCCGGCGCGTGCTGTACGACGCCGACCAACTGCAGGCGTGGATCGACGCTCAGGCGCAGGTGGGATGAGTGTCGTCGCCTGAGAGCGCATTCCCCGCTGCCACGGGGTCGGTGGCATGACGTGGCCGAACACCAGGCCGCCACGGCATCGCGCCGCCCGGCTTCATCGATACGCGCCACGGCATCGACGAAAGCCGCGGCGCAGACTGCGCGCGTGCCGGCCCGCCGGCGACAACTGAACCGTCAGACGACCGACAGGTCCGTCACCGGCCGGCGCTTGGAGCTCGACTGCGGCATGCAGTTCAACAACCCCGGCGCAGCGACCTCCCACGCCGCGGCGTCGCGGCACCGCGTTCGCCTACTCGTCGTCATCGAGTTCGAGTACGGGGCCGAGTCTGTGAAGGACCGACGGCGATGACGTGGACGAAGGTCGGCGACGAGCTGCCCGACAACCCTGCCCTGCTGCAGCTTCCTCGTGGTGTGCGCTGGATGCACCTCGAGTTCCTCGTCTGGTCCAACAAGCACGGCACCGACGGGCGCATCCCGGCGCACGTCATCCGCAAGGTCACCGATGAGCCAGACCCAGCGGCGGCCGTCGATGGTCTGGTCGAGGTGGGCATGTGGGAGCGCGACGGCGACAGCTTCCGCATCGTCGGCTTCCTCGACGACCAGCCGTCGGCGGCCGACGTCGAACGAACCCAGGCGCTCGCGCGAGAACGGCAGCGCAAGACTCGCCAGCACCGCAACGGCGACCACTCCCTCTGCGATGAGCGGTACTGCCGTCAGACCACGTCACGCGTGACAGACGGCGTGACGAACGGCGTGACCGACGGCGTGAGTCACAGCCCCCCGACCCGCCCGACCCGCCCGACCCGAGCCGGAGGAACGAAGGGGAAGGGCAAGGGTCGAGCGGAGCGCCCGCGCTCTGCTCCGCAGCGCGGCGCCGCTCGCCCCGAGGGGACCGGGGAACCCAGGACACCGACCTGGGCCGACGTTCAGGGCATCAAGCTCTCCACTGTCCAGAAGATGCCGAACGCGCTGTGCGTCGTCATCGAGCGGGCGCAGGCACTCACCGACGCCGATGCCGACACCCTGACCCGAGCCATCGCCAGCTGGGCGGAGCAAGGGATCACCGCCGGTGAGTTCGTCGACCGCGTCACCGAGACCGCGGGCACGCGTCCGCGCCTCGTCCACCCCGAGAGGACCTGACCCATGCCACGCCGCAACGCCAACGCCCAGCGCAGACGAGCACGCCGACGCATCGACCGCGACGACATCGCACCCGACAACGCCGCCGACACCGCCGGGAACCTCGACAAGGCCGCAAGAGCCCTCGTCGACCGCGGTCTCGCCTCACCCGCCATCCTCGGCTCGCACAGCTGGACCGCGCCGCGCGACCGCGACGACCGTCGAACTTTTTTGGAACGGGACACCGCCACGACCCGCCAGTTGACGTTTTCTGGATACCCCCCCGAACCGTCAGAGCGGCGACGCGGGCACCTCGGGAGCTCGCGATGACGTGGCAGGCGAGGTGTGAGGGCTGCGGCCGGCCGTTCACCGGGGACGCCGCCGGCGGCCCTCCGAGCCGCTGCGGTGCCTGCCTCGAGCCGACGTCGGGCGAGTGGAACGCCGTGGCCTCTGGCGAGCTGGCGATGCTGACGCTACTGCTGCCGCACTTGACCCCGGGCGGCCTGGTGTCGGCGCGGGCGTGGCTGCGGCATCCGGGCACGTTCGCCGACGTCCGGCCGCTGCTGGTGACGACGGGCGCAGACGTGCTGTCGCAGGTCTGCGCCCGGCTGGTCGCGGCCGGCGTCGGCTCCGTCGACTACTTCGTCGGCGTCGGCGACCTGCACCCGGACGCGCCCGACGACCTGTCGGAGCTCGACACGCTCGAGGGCGGCGCGCTCTGATGGCCGGTGTCCGTTTTGCCGGGTATGCTGGTGCTGCAGTCAGGCCCCGTCGTTCGGCGGCTCGCGTGGCAGCGGTTCGGCACCGGTCCCCCGCGAGGGCTCGCCGGTTTCAGCACTGGCCCCCGAACAGGGCTCGCCGGTCCACCGCACAGCCACCCCCACCGCCTGCCCATCTACGGGCAAGGCGACGACTGCCAGGAGAACCCATGACACTCGATGAGCTGCTGCGCTCCGCGCGCAGCCGCAGCGCCCAGGCGCTCCGTGAGCACGGCGAGGCCCGCGCAACCGCGCAGGAAGCACGCCGGGCCGCCGAGCACGCCCGCCGCCCGTACCGCGAGGACCCCGACTACATCCGGGCGTACGCCCGCCAGATCGAGCTCGAGGGAGCCGCCGAGACGGCCGCGACCGTCGTCCGCGACCTCGAGCGGGCGCAGGCCGAAGACGAGGAGTACGACCGTCTCTCGTCCATCCGCATTCCCACTCGCGCCGGTCGCGAGCTCGACCAGGAAAGAGCCACCATGACCACCTCCAACACCACCGCCCGGCTCCGCGAGGAGTACAACGTCGAGCGCGACCGCACCGGGGAGCGGTCCTACTTCCGCGACCTGTTCCAGGCCACCCAGGGCGGCGACGTCAACGCCCGGGCTCGGATCGAGCAGTTCCAGGCCGAGGAACGCGCCGTCTCGTCGTCCGGGTTCGCCGGGCTCGTCGTGCCGCAGTACCTCGTCGACCAGGCCGCGCTGATCGCGCGCACCGGCCGGCCCGTCGCCGAGTCCGTGCAGCACCTGCCGATCCCGGACCAGGGCGCCACGTTCCAGGTGCCGCAGGGCACGACGGGCGCCTCCGCGGCCGTGCAGGCGTCGGAGAACAGCGCCGTCTCGTCGACCGACGAGGTTTGGGGCAACATCGCGGTCCCTGTGGCGACCATCGCCGGTCAGCAGGACGTCTCCCGCCAGTCTCTCGAGCGCGGCACCCCGGGGCTCGACTCGCTGGTCTACCAGGACCTGATCGGCGCCTACTTCGCCGCCCAGGAGGCTCAGGTGCTGTCCGGCTCCGGGTCGTCCGGGCAGATGCTGGGCATCCTGAACACCTCCGGCGTCAACCAGGCCACGGCGTTCACGGCGGCGGTCACCGCCACCACGTTCCAGACCAAGGTCGCCGGCCAGGTGTCCGCGGTCGCCTCGAACCGGCTGCAGTCGCCGACGCACATCGCGATGCACCCGCGGCGCTGGGCGTGGCTGCTGTCGCAGACCGACAGCTCCGGCCGGCCGCTGGTCACCGCCGAGCTCAACGGCCCCACCAACGCCGTCAGCGTCGGCGACGGTGCGCACGCCTACGGCGTGACCGACTCCTACTTCCAGGGGCTCCGTGTCGTCGTCTCCGCACAGCTTCCGACCGCGGTCGGCACCGGACCCGAGGACCAGGTCATCGTCTACCGCGCCAGCGACCTCCTGCTGTGGCAGGACGGCGACGGCACGCCGCGGGAGCTGCGGTTCGAGCAGACCCTGGGCGGCAGCCTGACCGTGAAGCTCGTGGCGTACGGGTACAGCGCGTTCACCGCAGCCCGGTTCCCGAAGGCCGTCGGGGTCGTCGGCGGCAACGCCGCGGCAGGCTTCGGCCTCGTGGCTCCGACCTTCTAGGTCGGCGACCGGTCGCGCGACGGGGCGTCAACGTCACCCCACCGCCCGCACGAGCTGCGCGGGCACCGGGGAGCGAAGGTCGGCGAGGGCCCTAGTTCCTTTCTACGGGGGGCCCGGAGACCCGGCCTGCGCCACGTCCGCAGCGACACCACCTCGGCGCTCTCACCTACCCGGTGGGGGCGCCGAGAGGACCAGCGAAAGCGAGGTAGTGGCCGTGCCTGTCCCGCCGGGTCAAGTACGGCCACGCGCACCGCAAGGTGCGCCGGAGCCTCGAGGATGCCGTCGCGTCGGGTGAAGCGGCCTGCTGCCTGTGCGGTTGGCCGATTGAGCCCGGCGAGCCTTGGGACCTCGACCACACCGCCTGGCACGGTCGACAGCTACCGCGGCCCCGCGCACTCCTACTGCAACCGAAGCGAAGGCGCAGCACGGGGCAACCGACAACGCGCCGCGACAGCGCCATCACGCCGACGCTGGATCGTCTGACCGGGCATTGTGACCGGCAAGAGTTGAGGCTCACCGCTCGGCCTTGATGGTCTCGGCCAGGGACACGGTCCGCCGCGTGAGCTCGTTGAGGTCCGCCAACAGGTCCGCCGCTACGCCTTCGTTGACCGGGGTCAGAGCCAAGGTCTTGGGGTGGAACCAAAGAGGTTCAGACGGCTGTCCGTCGTGCATGACCTGGCGAACGACGACCGAGTGCACAAGCCCGTTCCGGCGCTCGAAGGCGAGCCTGACGTCGTCACGCAGCACGCGAATCGGATGGTCAGGCGGCATGCCCCGGACAAGCTTCCCCAGCGTCCTCATCACTCGCCCTGACTCTCCCGCGAGGGCCCATGCCGCCGTGGTCTCGTGGTCATGGCCCAGGAGAGCGAGGACCACGCCTCCGAGCACGGCCTCAAGCTTCGCGGCCGCGATCGTCACCCGGCCGATTCCGGCGTAGACGGTCACCGGAGTCCAGTCGTCCTCGTCCATCCCGCGACCGTACCCAGCGGGGCGACCATCGGGCGGGGATGGCGCGCTCGAGGGCTGCCCCCGTCACACCCGCCGGCCCAGCGCGACCAGGCACCGGGCCGCCACGTCGGCCGTGGCCGGCACGCGCTCGAGCAGGATGGCCTCGAGCTCGTCGAGGGGGACGTCGACGTCGGCGGCCAGCTCGGCGTAGGTAAGGCCGGTGCTCTCGCGCAGGGCGTCGAGCGCGAGCGGCATGCAGGCCAGTGCCCGCGTGAGCGAATGCGCCTTCGGTGTCCTCGTCGGCTGCTGCTCGTGGATCATGTACGTCATGGTGCTGCCTCCTCCGTTGGGGCGGTTCCCTAGGCCCTCGTCCGGCGTTGGCGCGCCGGCGAGGGCCGTCTACGTTCCTGATCCTCACCCCGTCAAGGCCGGCCAGCGTTGGTCGCGGGCACATCGCCGGGAAGTCCGTCCCCCGTCCGTCCCCCGCGTTGCGTGGCGGCTGCGCCGGCGCGCAATCAGGACGCAGTAGGCCTGGTGTCGAGGTCGCCGGCGCCACGGACGGGTATGGGCAGTCGCGACGTCGGGAACGCGCCTCAGTCGCGCCGGGGGACGCCCGCTCATGCTCCAACAGCGGGGCACCCAGCGGGTGGCCAGGCGCGACCAGCAGGAACCGCCCCCGGGCCCCGGACCCTGCCTCGGGGGCGGCGCCATCTGGTCCCGGGGTGCGTTAGATCGCCCGACGCGCTTGCGTTGGCGCAGCCGGGCGGTTGACGTGACCAGAAATGGTCGCGCGGGGACACGGCGCTGTCTCATCCAGTGCACGCCTCGCCGGCCGTCGAGTCGATAGGCCGAACGTGCCCCCCATTGCTGGCCGCCATGGCTAGTTCCGCGCAGCCGCGCGCCGAAGTCCCACCCGCCCCGGGGGGACGTCGTCGGACGCACCCAGTCCGCACACAGTCCGCAAGACGTCCGCAAACCGTCAACGGTCGCCAACGGTCGCTGAGGCTGTTTCTGCAGGTCAGCCTCGGTTTTCCAACTTCTGCCAACGGTCGCCACTCACAGGGGTCAGTCCCCGGCCTACAGGCCGGCTCATCCCTCGCACTGGCCTGCGAGGGCCGCCGTCCCGAGACCGGCGACCATGGCAGGTGAGGCGGTCAGCCGGCGGCGCGGCGGCGACCCTGCTGACGCTTGCGCAGGGTCTCGATGCCCTGCTTGACGCGCCGCTGGTTCTCCGGCTTGCGGGCCTCGTTGTAGATCTTCCTGGCGACTCCGATGGCAACAGCACTGCGCATGAGCTTCATGGCGGACAGGTACCCGAGCACGGGCCGATCACGCGCCCTCGACCCGTCGGCGGCTGCTCGTTCTCGACGTTGAGGCACCCGACGAGCGACGCTCGGGGTGCTTGCCGCCGAGACTCGGGTACGCCGGAGGGCGAGCAGCCAGGCGGCATAGGGTGAGGGCCGTGCTGATCCTGCTGCCGCCGTCGGAGGGGAAGACCGCCCCCCGCCGTGGCAGGCCTCTGAACCTCGACGCGCTCAGCTCGCCGTCCCTGGCGCTCCCCCGGGCCGAGGTGCTCGACGCGCTCGTGACGCTGTGCGCCGGCGACCCCGAGCGGGCCGCCCGCACCCTCGGCCTCGGCACGACGCAGGCCGACGAGGTGCGCCGCAACGCCGATCTCGGCCGGGCGGCGACCGCACGCGCCGACCACGTCTACACCGGCGTGCTCTACGAGGCACTCGACGCGGGGAGCCTGCCACCCGCGGCCCGCCGAAGGGCGACCTCCTGGCTGGCCGTGACGAGCGGGCTGTTCGGCCTGGTGCGCCCGGCCGACCGGATCCCGGCGTACCGGCTGTCCGGCGACGTGTCGCTGCCCTGTATCGGCACCGTGTCGACGTACTGGCGCCGGCACCTCGACCCCGCCGTCCGCGAGGCCGCCGGTGCCGGGCTGGTCGTCGACGTGCGCTCGTCGACGTACGCCGGGTTCTGGCGACCGGCAGACGACATGGCCACCCGGGTCGTCACGCTGCGGGTGCTGCACGAGGTCGACGGGCAGCGGAAGGTCGTCTCGCACTTCAACAAGGCGACCAAGGGTCGGATCCTGCGCGCCCTGCTCGAGGACGGCGCCGCGCCGCGGAGTCCGGGACGGTTCGCCGACCACCTGCGCGCCCTCGGCTGGAAGGTCGAGCAGGGCGAGCCAGGGCGGTCCGGCATCCCCCTCGACGTGGTCGTGGAGAGCCTCTGACCGAGCCCATCCCGCGGCTCGGCGTCAGCGGCCGATGAACGCCGACTCGAGGGGGCGCGCGTTGAACAGCCGCATCGAGGCCCGGCCGTCCTCGAACCACGAGACGACCGTGACCGACGCCGGCGCGAGCTCCATCCGGTAGACGGCCTCGAGCGGCGCGTCCAGCGCCGCCTTGACCATCAGCTTGATCGGCGTCACGTGGGTGACGGCGAGCACCGTCCTGCCCCGGTAGCCGGCGATGAGCCGGTCGCGAGCCCGCCGCACCCGGCGGTCCATCTCGGAGAACGAGTCACCGCCCCCCGGCGCGACGTCGATCGACCCCAGCCAGGCCTGCAGGTCGTCAGGATAGGCCCGGCTGACCTCGCCGAACGTCATGCCGTCCCAGGTGCCGAAGGCCGCCTCGGCCAGGCCGTCCTCGAGCAGGAGGTCGAGCCCGAGCCGCTCCCCGATGATCGCCGCGGTCTCCCGGGTGCGACGCAGCGGCGAGGAGACGAGGGCGTCGACCTCCTGCGCCAGCGGCGCCAGCCAGTCCGCGACCGCCCGCACCTGGGCCCGGCCGTCCTCGGTCAGCCCCGGGTCCTCGCCACCGCGGCCGCTGAACCGCTTGGCACGGGTGTGCTCGGTCTCGCCGTGCCGCACGAGGACCAACGTGGTGGGAGTGCCGGCGTCCCCGCTCCAGCCGCGAGACCGCTCCTCGGGCGCATCGGTCCGCGGCCCCGTCGTGGTCTCGCCTCGTGAGTCGAGCGCCTCGTTGAGGATCCGGTCGGCGTGCCGGTTGCTCTCCCTTGGGACCCAGGTGTACGTCGTGCCCGCCGGCGCGAGGCGGCCGGCTGCCGCGGCCAGCGGGCGCATGTCGGGGTGCTTGACCTTCCAGCGCCCGGACATCTGCTCGACCACCAGCTTGGAGTCCATCCGCACCTCGAGCGCGGCGTCCGAGGCGTGCTCGTGGTAGAGCTCGAGCCCCGCGATGAGCCCGCGGTACTCCGCGACGTTGTTGGTGGCCACGCCGATGTACTCGGCCCGCTCGGCGATCGTGTCCCCGGTGACCGCGTCCTTGAGGACGGCGCCGTACGCCGCGTGGCCGGGGTTGCCCCGGGAACCCCCGTCGGCCTCGATGACGACGGAGCCGTGCGCGGCCATCAGACGCCGGACTCCGAGGTCCGCACCAGGATCCGGCTGCACTCCTCGCAGCGCAGCACCTCGTTCGAGGGCGCCTGCGCGATCGCCCGCAGGTCGGCCGCGTTCACCTCGAGGCTGCAGCCCTGGCACTGCCTGGCCCGCAGCGCGGCCGCGCCGACCCCGCCCTTCTGCTCGCGAAGCCGGCTGTACAGCGTCATCAGGTCCTCGGGCAGCCCGGAGGCGGCCTGCGCGCGCTCGGCCGCGACCTTCTCCTGCTCTGCCCGCAGGTCGGCGCCCTTGCGGTCCCGCGCCTCGGTGAGCTCCGCGATCCGGCCGTCGAGCTGCGCGACCTGCGCGGAGAGCCCGGAGAGCTCGCCCTGGGCGGTCTCGAGCCGCTCCATCACCTCGAGCTCGACGTCCTCGAGCGCGGAGATCCGGCGCTCCAGCGATGTCAGCTCCTGCTGCATGTGCTCGAGGTCGCGCGGGTTGGACACCAGGCCCTGATCCATCCGCTCCTGGTCGCGGCGGCGCCGGGCCTTGACCTGTTCCACGTCGGCGTCGCTCTTGCGCTGCTCGCGGGTCAGGTCGTCGACTCGGAGCCGAACGTCGCGGGCCCGGTCGTCGACCTCGCCGCGGGTGCGGGCGACCTCCTCGAGCTCACGGGCCTCGGGCAGGTTGGCGAGCTGGTGCCGCAGCTGGTCGAGCCGGGAGTCGAGCTTCTGGACGTCGAGCAGCGTGAGCTGGGCGAACGGATCGGCTTTCAGCGGGTGCTCCTCACGCGGTCGGGGTGGCCCGGAAGGTCCAGGGGTCGGTCACCGTGGTGCTGACCCGGGTGACCACCGTATCCCCCGCCGGGTCACCCTCGCGCAGCGCTGCGGTCAGCCGCTGCTCCACCACCGGCAGCCAGGTCCACTCGGCCGCCCAGTGCGCCACGTCGACCAGGGCCGGACCGTCGTGCTCGAGGAACTCTGCGGCCCGGTGGTGCCGCAGGTCCGACGTCAGGTAGACGTCGGCGTGGGTGCCGAGCACGGTGTCGAGCAGGAAGTCGCCGGCGCCGCTGGCGACCACGACGGTGCGCACCTCGCGCTCGGGGTCACCGGCCACCCGGACGCCGTGGGCGGTCGTCCGCAGAGCGCCGGCGACCTGCGCGGCGAACTCGGCCAGCGACAGGGGCTCCGGCAGCCGCCCGATCCGGCCGTGGCCGCGGGTCGACCCCCGCCGGTCCGGCGCGTCGGCGAGCTCCAGCAGGTCGAAGGCCGGCTCCTCGTAGGGGTGAGCGGCCCGGAGCGCGGCGACGACGTCGCGCCGTCGCTGCCGCGGCAGGACCGCCTCGATGCGGACCTCGGACACCACCTCGACGTCGCCGACCCGCCCGATCGCCGGGCTCGCCCCGTCCAGCGGACGGAACCGGCCCTCCCCGGTCGCCGAGAACGTGCAGCTGTCGTAGTCCCCCAGACGGCCGGCCCCCGCGGACGCGAGGGCGTCGCGGACCCGGTCGGCGGCCGCCTCGGGCACGAACGTGACGATCTTGTCGAGCCGTCCGCCGTCCTCGGGCAGGACGACCTCCACGTCCTCGAGGCCGACGGCGAGCGCCAGCGCCTCGTTGACGCCGCCGGCGGGCACGTCGGCGTTGGTGTGGGCGGCGTAGAGCGCGACGTCGTGGCGCACCAGCGTGTGCAGTGCCCGGCCCTTGGGGGTGGTCGCCGCGACCGCGTGCACCGGCCGCAGCAGCAGCGGGTGGTGTACGACGAGCAGGTCGGCCCGCCACGCGACCGCCTCCTGCACGACGTCCGGGGCCGGGTCCACGGCGAACAGCACGCGTCGTACCGCGTGGTCCGGGTCGCCGCACACCAGCCCCACGGCGTCCCAGCTCTCGGCCCACGCGGGGTCGTACCAGCTGTCGAGGAGAGTGGTCAGGTCACGCACGGTCGGCGCCATGGACGTGAGCCTAGGCCCGGGCCTCCGCCCCCAGGGGTCCCCCCCGGACACACTCGCTGGGGGCGGAGTCCTCCCCGTGGGTGCCCGTGTGGCGATGCCCAGTTCCGGCGGATACATGCCACTCCGAGGAGATTGCCTAGACCGCGGCATCGGTGCGCGCAGCAGGGCCGCCGAGGACGAGCGCCTCGTGCGGCCCTGGCGGAGACGGCAGGCGCCCGACGCAGCCGTCAGACGAGCGACCGGGGAGCGCGGCGGGAGACGGGCAGACCGCCGGTCGAAGCGGTGGGCGCAGCAGGGATCGAACCTGCGACCACCTCCTTGTAAGGGAGGTGCTCTACCGCTGAGCTATACGCCCCGGAACGGGCCCCGCGCCGAGCGCCGGTCAGCCTACGCGAGCCCGCGGCGGGCCGCCAAAGTCCTGCGGACGTGCGTACGGCCGCTGGCGTCTCGGGTCACCAGCGGCCGTAGCAGTAACTATTGAACAGGGTCCCGCACCGACTGTCAGACGTTTCCGGCAGATTCCGGAGAAGATTTAACCAACACTCAGGCTGGGACGTTGGTCAGGTCGCGGAGGGCGCGCGCGCAGGCGTCGAGGTCACGGGCGTCCCGCATCGCGTTGTGCACCTGCCAGCGCAGCACGCCCGCCGTGTCCACGATGAACGTCGACCGGTTGGCGAAGCCGCCCTGCTCGTCGAAGCTGTCGTACGCGCGGGCGACCGCGCCGTGCGGCCAGAAGTCCGACAACAGCGGGAACTCGAGCCCGTCGCGGTCGGCGAGGGCCCGCAGGGAGAAGAAGTGGTCGCACGAGACCGCGACGATCTCCGCGTGGTCGGAGGCGAGGCTGGGCAGCCGGTCGCGCACCGCGCCGAGCTCGCCGGTGCAGACGCTGCTGAACGCGAACGGGAAGAACATCACCACGGCCGCCTTGCGCCCGCGGAGCTCCGAGAGCGTCACGGTCCGACCGTGCTGGTCCCGCAGTGAGAAGTCGGGCGCGGGCTGGCCGGTCTGGAGCGGCATGGGTTCGGTCCTTCCGGGGGGGGGCCTCAGGCGTCGACCGGCAGGTCCCGCTTGACCACCTTGCCGGTCGCGTTGCGCGGCAGCTCGTCGAGGAACACGAACTCGCGGGGCACCTTGTATCGTGCCAGGTTCGCCCGCACCCACGTCCGCAGGTCCTCCTCGGTGGCCGCCCCTGGCTCGGTGAGCACGACGTAGGCGCGCAGCCGCATGCCGAAGTCCTCGTCGTCGACGCCGACGGCGGCCGCCTCGACGACCGCGTCGTGCTGGGCCAGGCAGTCCTCGACCTCCTTGGGGAAGACGTTCTCGCCACCGGAGACGATCATCTCGTCGTCGCGTCCCTCGACGAACAGCCGGCCGTGCTCGTCGAAGCGGCCCACGTCGCCCGACGACATCAGCCCCTCGATCATCGGCTTGTGGCCGCCACCGGTGTAGCCCTCGAACAGCAGCCCGTTGCCGACGAAGATCCGCCCGGACTCCCCCGCCGGCACCTCCCTGCCGGCCGCGTCGAAGATGCGTACGACGGTCGCGTGCGGCGGCTTGCCGGCGGTACCGGGCGCCGCGCGCAGGTCGGCGGGGGTCGCGATCGTCGCGTAGGCCACCTCCGTCGAGCCGTAGACGTTGTAGAGGTGGTCGCCGAACTGATCCATCCACCGCAGCCCGAGGTCGCCCGGCAGCGCCGACCCGGACGCCGCCACCACCTCCACGCGGGAGAGGTCGTAGCGGTCGCGCACCTGCGCGGGCAGGTGCATGATCCGCTGGAGCATCACCGGGATGACCACCAGCGACTCGCAGTCGTGCTCCTCCGCGGTGCGCAGGCAGTCCTCGGGGTCGAAGCGCCGGCGCAGCACGACCGTCGACTCCAGGAGCATCGCGAGCGCGAGGTGCGCCCACCCCCAGGTGTGGAAGAGCGGCGCTGCGACGTGCGTGCGCCACCCGCTGCGCAGCGGCAGCCGGGACAGCAGCGCCACCGCGTCGGTGACGCCGGCCTGCTGGCGGGGCGCGCCCTTCGGGGTGCCCGTCGTACCGGAGGTGAGGATGATGATCCGGCTCTTGACCTCGGGGGCGTCGAGCTCCTCGGCCGAGCCCGAGGCGATCAGGCGCTCCACCGTCGCGGTGTCGTCGGCGGGCTCGGAGTCCGTCCACGCGAGCACCCGGTCCACCTCGGAGGCGCCCGAGAGGAGCCCGGTGAACTCCTCGTCGTGCACGACGACGCCGGGCTTCTCCCGCTCGAGCACCTCGACCAGCTGGGGCCCGGCGAAAGCGGTGTTGAGGTAGACGATGTCGGCGCCGAGCTTGGCGGCCGCGAGGGTCGCGTCGACGAAGCCCCGGTGGTTGCGGCACATGATCGCGACACCGTGCTCCGGCCCGACGCCGGTCTCCGCCAGCGCACGGGCCAGCGCGTTGCTGCGCTCGTGGAGCGCCAGGAACGTCAGCTCGCCGAGCTCGTCGACGAGCCCGACGCGCTGCGGGGCCCGGGCGGCGAGGGTGGTGAACCCGCCTGCGGGGCCCACGCCCCAGTCGACCAGGGCCCGAGCGGTGCGGTAGAGCACGGTGGGCGCATAGGGACGCACGACGCCTGCCCTGGTGAGCACCCGTGCGGCGGTGAGCTGCCGGTCGACGAGGTCGACGGCCTTCCCGATGATGGGCACGCAGCCCGCTTCAGCGAGGGTTCTTCGGGGCGACGAGACGGGTCGCGGACCAGTCCTTGCTCACCGGGACGGTGGTGGTGGTCGACAGGCCCGCGATCGGCGCGCCCTCCGCGATGTCGGCGGGGTCGACTGCCTGGGGACGGCCGACCTTCGGGGTGAGCAGCCACACGACCCCGCCGCCGGCGAGGTCGGTGAGGGAGTCCATCAGCGCGTCGACGAGGTCGCCGTCGCCGTCGCGCCACCAGAGCACGACCGAGTCGACGACGTTGCCGTAGTCCCCGTCGACCATGTCCCCGTCGATGGCGTCCTCGATATGGACCCGCAGGGTGTCGTCGACGTCCTCGTCCCACCCGAGCTCCTGGACGATGGTTCCCGGCTTGAACCCCAGCCGTTGCCCGGCGTTCTGGGTGTCCGCACCACCCGAGGTCCCGCTCACCTTTTCTCCTCCAGCTCCGTCGTGCGCCACCGGCCCCGTCGTGGTCCGGTCGACGCCTGCCTGCTAGTCCATCGGATGTGGCACCAGCACGCAAGCCCGCGTGTGCGAGCCAGGCTAGCGTCCGGCGCCTGCTCCCGCTCGGGTTCGCCACCCCGGCCCCGCTGGACGGCTGCCCACCCGGCGGCCCGTCGGGCGGCCGACGGCGCGAGCGACGCGCCGATCCACGGACCGCCACGGACGGCCCACCCGGTCGGCGATCCGGTGGCGACCCGGTCGGACAGCGACTACCGACCGGTAGATACCGTACGCGCCGAGCGCGTGACACGATGAAGGTCGGCGGGCCGAGACCCGGACCCCGCCGCCGCCCCCGGGCCGCGCCTTCGGCACGACCTCGGGCGACCTCCGACTGGATCGTGACAACAGCACGCCGACCACGAGAGCAGGAGACCGTGGCTACAGGTTCTGAACAGACCCCGGGCAGGGGCACCGGACGTCCTCCGGTGATCCACGAGGGGCTTCCCACGCAGCTCCCCGACATCGACCCCGACGAGACCAGGGAGTGGCTCGACTCCTTCGACGCGATGGTCGACGAGCGTGGCCGGAGCCGGGCCCGCTACATGATGCTGCGCCTGCTCGAGCGGGCCCGTGAGCAGAACGTGGGCGTCCCCGCGCTGCGCAGCACCGACTACATCAACACCATCCCGCCGGAGCGCGAGCCGTGGTTCCCCGGTGACGAGCACGTCGAGCGGCGGATCCGCGCCTACCTGCGCTGGAACGCCGCGGTGATGGTCTCCGCCGCCAACCGCAAGGGCCTCGAGGTCGGCGGGCACATCGCGACCTACCAGTCCTCCGCCTCGCTGTACGAGGTCGGCTTCAACCACTTCTTCCGCGGCAAGGACCACCCGGGCGGCGGCGACCAGGTGTTCATCCAGGGCCACGCCTCCCCGGGCATCTACGCCCGTGCGTTCCTCGAGGGCCGGCTCGACGACACGCGGCTGTCGCGGTTCCGCCAGGAGGTGCAGCACGGCGTCGGCCAGGGCCTGTCGTCGTACCCGCACCCGCGGCTGATGCCGGACTTCTGGGAGTTCCCGACCGTGTCGATGGGGCTCACCGCGCTGAACTCGATCTACCAGGCGCGCTTCAACCGCTACCTGCACAACCGCGGCATCAAGGACACCAGCCAGCAGCACGTCTGGGCGTTCCTCGGCGACGGTGAGATGGGTGAGCCGGAGTCGCTCGGCGCGATCAGCGTCGCCGCGCGCGAGGAGCTGGACAACCTCACGTTCGTGATCAACTGCAACCTGCAGCAGCTCGACGGCCCGGTCCGCGGCAACGGCAAGATCATCCAGGAGCTGGAGTCGGTCTTCCGCGGCGCCGGCTGGAACGTGATCAAGGTGGTCTGGGGCCGCGAGTGGGACGACCTGCTCGCCCGCGACGTCGACGGCGTTCTCGTCAACAAGATGAACAGCACCCCCGACGGCCAGTTCCAGACGTTCTCGGTCGAGAGCGGCGAGTACATCCGCGAGAGCTTCTTCGGTGGCGACCCGCGGCTGCGCCGGATGGTCGAGCACATGAGCGACGAGCAGCTGCGCAAGCTGCCGCGCGGCGGCCACGACTACCGCAAGGTGTACGCCGCGTTCGACGCGGCCAGCAAGCACGTCGGCCAGCCGACGGTGATCCTGGCCAAGACCATCAAGGGCTGGACGATCGACGCCCTGGAGGGCCGCAACGCCACCCACCAGATGAAGAAGCTGACCAAGGACGACCTCAAGCGCTTCCGGGACCGGCTCTACCTGCCGATCACCGACGCGCAGATCGACGACGCCGAGGTCGCGCCGTTCTACCACCCCGGCGAGGACTCCCCCGAGATGGAGTACATGCGCGAGCGGCGCCGCCAGCTCGGCGGGTCGCTGCCGCGGCGCGTGGTCCGGGCCAAGCCGCTCACGCTGCCCGGCGACGAGATGTACGCCGAGCTCAAGCAGGGCTCCGGGAAGCAGGCGATCGCCACCACGATGGCGCTCGTGCGGCTGCTGAAGGATCTGATGAAGGACAAGGAGATCGGCAAGCGCATCGTGCCGATCGCTCCGGACGAGTACCGCACCTTCGGCATGGACTCGATGTTCCCGACCGCCAAGGTCTACAACCCGGCCGGTCAGTCCTACGAGTCCGTCGACCGCAAGCTGCTGCTGTCCTACAAGGAGTCGGCGCAGGGCCAGATGCTCCACGAGGGCATCTCCGAGGGCGGCGCGGTGGCGTCCGCGACGGCGGCCGGGTCGGCGTACTCCACGCACGGCGAGCCGATGATCCCGTTCTACCTGTTCTACTCGATGTTCGGCTTCCAGCGCACCGGCGACTCGATCTGGGCGATGGCCGACCAGCTGGCGCGCGGCTTCCTCGTCGGCGCCACCGCCGGCCGGACCACGCTGACCGGCGAGGGCCTGCAGCACGCCGACGGGCACTCCCCGCTGCTCGCGCAGTCGAACCCCGCCGTCGTGCACTACGACCCGGCGATGGCCTACGAGATCAGCCACATCGTGCAGGACGGCCTGCGGCGGATGTACGGCACCTCTGAGGAGCACCCCGAGGGCGAGCCGGTCATCTACTACCTGACCGTCTACAACGAGCCGGTCGTGCAGCCGAAGGAGCCGGAGGACCTCGACGTCGACGGGCTGCTGCGAGGCATCTACCACGTCGCCGTACCGCCGGAGGTGCAGGCGCAGGACGGCTCCGTGCCGCGAGTCCAGCTGCTCGCCTCGGGTGTCGGCTTCCCGTGGGTCACCGAGGCGCAGCGGCTGCTGGCCCAGGACTGGGGCGTGGCGGCCGACACCTGGTCGGTGACCTCGTGGAACGAGCTCGCCCGCGACGCGGTGTCCGCCGAGGAGTGGAACCTGCTGCACCCGTCCGAGGCGCCGCGGGTGCCGTACGTCACAGACAAGCTCAAGGAGGCCGAGGGGCCGTTCGTCGCGGTCAGCGACTACATGCGTGCGGTCCCGAACCAGATCGCGAAGTGGGTGCCCGGCGACTACCACGCGCTGGGAGCCGACGGGTTCGGGTTCGCCGACACCCGCCCGGCAGCACGCCGGTACTTCCACATCGACGCCCAGTCGGTCGTCGTGCAGGCGCTCCAGGCGCTCGCCGAGCGCGGCGAGGTGAAGCCTGAGGTGGTCCAGGAGGCGTTCGACCGCTACCGGATCGACGACCCCACCGCGGTACGCGGCGTCAAGCAGGAGGGCGGGGACGCCTGACGGCTCCCCGTCCGGGGGCGGCGGTTCACCACGGTATGCAGCCGAACCGCCGCTCCCCACGACGCACACCTCGTGGGAGGGACAGGTACGTCGTGGGAGGGTGATGCGCCTGGGACGCTACCCGCGCCGCCCGCGCCGATCGGGCCGCCCGCGCCGATCGGGCCGCCCGCGCCGATCGGGCTACCGCGCTACCCGCGCCGACCGCGCCGACCGCGCCACCGCGCCGACCGCGCCACCCGCGCCCGCGCCGCGCCACTCGCGCCGACCGGCTCAGGCGATGTCCAGCGCGTGCGCGTGCACGTTCGTGGCGTCCGCCGGCAGCGGCGTCTGACGCCCCGCACGGAGCAGCGCCCGCCACCGGCCGCGGTGGTAGACCGCCGGATCGGTTGCGCGGACGAACGTGTCGACGATCTTCACGAACCGCTGTGGGTGGTCCTTGTGCGGGAAGTGGCCGGCGTTCGCGATCACCTCGACCGTGGCGCCCGGGGCGATCTCGGCGGCAAGGCCCGCGTGACGCACCGGGATGACCGCATCGTCGGCTCCCCAGATGATGCACATCGGCATCGCCGCGGTCAGGTAGGCCCGGTCCGACATCGTGACGATCTGTCCGCGCCAGTCGACGACGGCCCGGACGACGTGCCGGATCGCGGCGCGGGCCCTGCGGTCCCGGAACGACTCCACGATCTCCGCGACCTCGTCCAGGTCCCGGACCCTGGACACCCCGGAGGCTGCCAGGGCGCGCAGCCCGGTCTTGGCCAGCTGGCGTACGCCGGGCAGCGTGACCACGCTTATCACCTGGTTGAACCCCGGCAGCGTGATCGCCCGGATGGCCGGCGTGACCTCGACACCGAGGCCGCCCGGCGCGACCAGGATCATCCGCTCGGTGCGCTCGGGGAACTGGTAGGCGAACTGCATCGCCACCCCGCCGCCGAAGCTGTGCCCGACGACGGTGACCTTGTCGATGCCGAGGACCGTGATCAGGTCGCGCATCCCGTTGGCGTAGCCGCCCACGCTGTAGTCGGCCCGCGGCTTGTCGGACAGCCCGTGGCCGAGCAGGTCGGGGGCGATCACCGTGTAGCGCCGCGCCAGGGCCGCGATCACCGGCTCCCACGTCGTGTGGTCGCACCCGAGGCCGTGCAGCAGCAGCAGCGCCGGCCCGCTGCCCATCGCCAGGAAGGCCCGCTTGTGGCCGTGGATCGTGAGGTACTGCACCTCCGGAACCTTGGCCATCGACACTCCTCGGGCACACTCCTCGGCAGCCTGGTGCGGCCGCGTCCCCGAGCCTAGAGGGAACGGCACGCGAAGCACGACCGAACACGACATGAAGCGCCCGGCGGCGAGGATCCCGGTCCCCGGCTGGGTGATCCGCCGCCTGAGCGATCCGGGGGGCCGAGAATGCCGCGGCCGGAACGCTCCGGTGAGAATGAAGGGCCTAGGCTCGGGCACATGCCGAGCATGAGGCCGCAGGAGCGCGGATCCGAGCGCATCGCGGCGCGGCTGGAACGGGCCGTCGGTGGCCTCACCACCGCAACCGTGACCCACATGGAACGGGACATGCCGTGGTTCCGGCAGCTCTCCGCCGAGGACCGGTCCTGGATCGGTCTCATCGTGCAGGCCGGCATCAACGCGTTCGTGGCCTGGTACCGGGAGCCGAGCCCCGGCGCGCTCGTCACCGAGGAGGTGTTCGGCGCGGCGCCGCGCGCTCTCACAGGAGTTGTGAGCCTCCACCAAACGGTGGAAATGGTGCGGTTGACCATCGAGGTGGTCGAGGCGAACCTTCACGACGCGGTCGACGACGACGACGAGGCGGAGGTCCGCGGGGCGATCGTGCGCTACGCCCGCGAGGTCGCGTTCGCCACCGCCGAGGTGTACGCACGGGCGGCGGAGATGCGCGGCGCCTGGGACGCGCGGCTGGAGGCGCTGGTGGTCGACTCGGTGCTGCGTGCCGAGGCCGACGAGACCGTGCGCTCCCGGGCCAGCGCGCTCGGCTGGGGGTCGAAGGGCGACGTCGTCGTGGTGCTGGGCAGGGCGCCGACCCAGACGGGCCCGGGCCAGGGCCGCGAGGGCGTCGTCGACGAGGTACGACGGTCCGCCCGGCCCGTAGACCTCGACTCGCTCGGCGCCGTGCAGGGCGACCGGCTCGTCGTCGTGCTCGGCGGCGTGGAGAACCCCGACAAGGCCGGCGACGCCGTCGTACGCCACTTCGGGGAGGGCCCGGTGGTCGTCGGCCCCGTCGTGCCCGACCTCGTGCACGCCCACGTCTCGGCCCGGGCCGCGGTCGCGGGGCTGCGCGCCGCGCCCGGCTGGCCGGCGGCCCCGAGACCGGTCAGCAGCGACGACCTGCTCCCGGAGCGCGCCCTCGCCGGCGACGGCCACGCCCGGCGGCAGCTCGTCGCCGAGGTCTTCGTGCCCCTGCGGGACACCGGCTCGGCGATCCTCGAGACCGTCTCGGAGTTCCTGGACCACGGCGGCTCCATCGAGGGCACCGCGCGGGCGATGTTCGTGCACGCCAACACGGTGCGCTACCGGCTGCGGCGGGCGGCGGAGGTCACCGGGATGTCCGCGACCGACCCGCGGCACGCCTACACCTACCGGGTGGCGCTGACGCTCGGCCGTCTGACCGCGCCGGACGCCACGTCGACCCCGCCATTGTAGGAACCCTACAAGAACAGCCGGCCAGAATTCGTCCGCGTCGAGCGCGCATGGCACACCTCAGGACGGGCAGAGTGGTGGGGTGCTCGTGATCGTCGCTCCCGGACAAGGCGCCCAGGCGCCAGGCTTCCTCGCGCCCTGGCTCGAGACCGCCGCCGCGGCCGACCGGCTGCGCTGGCTGTCCGCCGTGGCCGGCATGGACCTCGCCGCGTACGGCACCGAGGCCGACGCCGAGACCATCCGGGACACCGCCGTCGCGCAGCCGCTGCTGGTCGCTGCCGGACTCGTCGCGGCCCGCGAGGTGCTGCCCGAGCCCGCCGGCGCCGTGGCCGCGGTCGCCGGGCACAGCGTCGGCGAGCTCACTGCTGCCGCGCTGTCGGGCGCGCTGACCGCGGAGCAGGCCATGGTGCTGGTCCGCGAGCGGGGGCGGGCGATGGCCGAGGCGGCGACCGTCACCGCGACCAGCATGACCGCGGTCCTCGGCGGCGACCGCGAGGAGGTGCTCGCCGCGCTGGCCCAGCACGGCCTCACCCCCGCCAACGACAACGGCCCCGGTCAGATCGTGGCCGCGGGGACCGTCGAGCAGCTCGGGGCCCTCGCCGCCGACCCGCCCGCCAGGGCCCGGCTGATGCCCCTGTCGGTCGCGGGCGCGTTCCACACCGAGCACATGGCCCCGGCGGTCGACGTCCTCGACGCGCTCGCCCGCGCGGTGACCGCCCGCGACGTGTCCACCCCGGTGGTCTCGAACCGCGACGGCGCCGTCGTGCGCGACGGCGCGGACGTCGTACGCCGCATCGTCGAGCAGGTCAGCAGCCCGGTCCGGTGGGACCTGTGCATGACGACCATGCTCGAGCTGGGCGTCACCGGCCTGCTCGAGCTTCCGCCGGCCGGGACGCTGACCGGCATCGCGCGCCGGGCTATGAAGGGCGTCGAGACCTTCGCGCTCAAGACGCCGGACCAGCTCGACGACGCCCGCGCGTTCGTCGAGAAGCACATCAGCTCCACCCCTGACCACGCCGAGCAAGCCGCCGAGAACGAGGAAGCCCCCGGATGACCAATATCGCGAGCGCCACCGGCAGCCGCCATGCGCAGATCCTCGGCATCGGCTCCTACCGGCCGGCCCGAGTGGTTCCGAACGCCGAGATCATCGAGGCGATCGACTCCAGCGACGAGTGGATCCAGCAGCGGTCCGGCATCAAGGAGCGCCGGTTCGCCGCACCGCACGAGACGATCCAGATGATGTCGGTCTCCGCCGCCCGGTCCGCGCTGGAGCGCGCGGGCATCGAGCCCGCGCAGATCGACTGCGTCGTGGTCGCGACGGTCTCGCACATGATGCAGACGCCGGCGATCGCCACGGCGATCGCCTACGAGCTCGGCACGGACAAGGCCCCGGCCTTCGACGTGTCCGCCGCCTGCGCGGGCTTCTGCTACGCGCTCTCGATGGGCTCGGACATGATCCGCGGCGGCAGTGCCAAGCACGTCCTCGTGATCGGCGTCGAGCGGCTCACCGACATCACCAGCCTCAGCGACCGCGGTACGGCGTTCATCTTCGCCGACGGCGCCGGCGCAGCGGTGCTCGGCCCGTCGGACGAGCCCGGCATCGGCCCGGTCGTGTGGGGCTCGGACGGCGAGCAGTTCGACCTGATCCGGCAGAAGGAGGACTGGCGCGACGTGCTCACCACCGAGCACCCGGAGATGCCGCACCTCGTGATGCAGGGCAGCGCGGTGTTCCGCTGGGCGTCGTACGAGATGGCCAAGACCGCGCAGGCCGCGCTGGACCGGGCCGGGATCACTGTCGAGGAGCTCGACGTCTTCGTGCCGCACCAGGCCAACATGCGGATCATCGACGCGATGGCCCGCTCGATGAAGCTGCCCGACCGGGTGCGGATCGCGCGCGACATCGCCGAGCAGGGCAACACCTCGGCCGCCTCCATCCCGCTTGCCCTCGACCGGATGATGCAGGAGGGTGACGCCAAGAGCGGCGACGTGGCGCTCCTCATCGCCTTCGGCGCCGGCCTGGCGTACGCCGCGCAGGTCGTCCGGGTCCCGTAGGGCACCCGGCGTCCCGCGCGGCAGCGAGAGCCGTCGCACCGCAACCGAGAACCCGTCACACACCAACCGACAACCGAAGGAGTTCCACAGCATGGCAACCACCGAGGAGATCCGCGCGGACCTGGCCGAGATCGTGAACGAGGTCGCCGGCATCCCGGCCGACGACGTGCAGCTCGACAAGTCCTTCACCGAGGACCTCGACGTCGACTCGCTCTCCATGGTCGAGGTGGTCGTGGCCGCCGAGGAGAAGTTCGACGTCAAGATCCCCGACGACGAGGTGAAGAACCTCACGACCGTCGGCGACGCCGTGGCGTTCATCGAGCAGGCCCAGAACGGCTGACCCGCCCGTGGCGGCATCGGCGGGGCTCCGCACGGCGGTCCGCCGATGCCGACGGCCGGCCGGCACCGGGCCGACCGGCAGACGGCCCGGCGCCGAGCCACCCGCACCACCCGCGGCCGCGGCAACCAGCACGCGGCCCCCACACACGAGGTGAACCATCCAGATGAGCACTCGAGTCGTCGTCACCGGTCTCGGGGCCACGTCGCCCGTCGGCGGTGATGTCCCCACCACCTGGGCCGCCCTGCTCGCCGGCCGGTCCGGCGTCCGCCCGATCAAGGGCGACTGGGCCGACCAGCTTCCGACGCAGATCGCAGCCGAGGTGGCCGTCGATCCCAAGGACGTGCTGGAGCGCGTGAAGGCCCGCCGCCTGGACCGCTCGGGACAGCTGGCGCTGGTCGCCGCGCTGGAGGCGTGGGCCGACTCCGGCCTGGCCGACGCGGACGTGGACGGCGAGCGGCTCGGGGTCGCGATGGCCTCGGGCATCGGCGGTGTCCAGACGCTGCTGAGCAACTACGACGCGCTCAAGGAGAAGGGCCCGCGCCGGGTCTCCCCGCTCGCGATCCCGATGCTGATGCCGAACAGCCCGGCGGCCAACATCGGCCTGGCCATCGGCGCCAAGGCGGGCGTGCACACGCCGGTGTCGGCGTGCGCCTCCGGCAACGAGGCGATCGCGCTGGGCATCGACATGATCCGGCTCGGTCGGGCCGACGTCGTCGTGGTCGGTGGCACCGAGGCAGCCGTGCACGCGCTCCCGATGGCCGCGTTCGGCCAGATGATGGCGCTGTCCAAGCGCAACGACGAGCCCGAACGGGCCTCCCGCCCGTGGGACAGGGGCCGTGACGGCTTCGTGCTCGGCGAGGGCTCTGCCTGCCTGGTGCTGGAGTCCGAGGAGCATGCCGAGCGGCGCGGCGCCACGGTCTACGCCGAGGCGGCAGGTGCCGGCATCACGGCCGACTCCCACGACATCGCGCAGCCGGACCCGGCGGGGCTCGGCGCCACCCGCGCGATGAAGATGGCGCTCAGCGAGGCGCAGCTGTCCCCGCGGGAGATCGCGCACATCAACGCGCACGCCACCTCCACCCCGCAGGGCGACCTGGCCGAGGCGCTGGCGATCCGCAACGCGCTGGGCGACGAGGCCGCCGAGGACCTGGTGCTGACCTCGACCAAGTCGATGACCGGTCACCTGCTGGGTGCGGCCGGTGCTCTGGAGTCCGTCGCCGTCGTGCTGGCGCTGCGCGACCGCGTCGTACCGCCGACGATCAACCTCGAGGACCCCGAGGACGTCGGGCTCGACATCGCCACCGAGAAGCGCCCGCTCGGCGAGGGCCGGCTGGCCGCGCTGAACAACTCCTTCGGGTTCGGCGGCCACAACGTCGCCATCGCCTTCCGCAGCGCCTGAAGCGGCTCCCGGCATCTGGGAGGTGACGCCGGGAGCCGCGGCTCTGGAGGAGGTGGCAGGTGCCTGCTCAGACGACCTGGTGCAACCAGCGGACGGGAGCGCCGTCGCCTGCGTGCCGGAAGGTCTCGAGCTCGTCGTCCCACGGCTTGCCGAGCAGCTTGTCGATCTCGGTGAGCAGCGTGGTGTCGCCGAGGGCCGCCTTCACGACCGCTGCCTTGAGCCGGTCCTCGGGGATCATGATGTCGCCGTGGATTCCTGTGACGGCGTGGAAGACGCCCAGGTCGGGGGTGTAGGAGAAGCGGGCCCCCTCGGTGCCGGAGGTGGGCTCCTCGGTGATCTCGAAGCGCAGGTGGTTCCAGCCGCGCAACGCCGAGGCGACCGCCGCCGCGGTCCCGGCGTCACCGGACCAGGAGTACTCCGCGCGGTAGGTGCCCGCCTGGGCACCCTGCGGGGTCCAGGCGAGGTTGACGGCGTTGCCGAGCACGCCGCCCACGGCCCACTCGATGTGCGGGCACAGCGCAGACGGCGCTGAGTGGACGTAGAGCACGCCTCTCGTCGCATGACGTGTGGTCACCCTGGCCTCCTGTCGATCCGGCGTCGAGGTACGCCTTCCCCAGCGGTCTCCGCGGATCAGCAGGTGTGCGCAGCAGTGCACGTATGGAGTTGTCCCGGGCCGTCGGACGCGGCCAATGACACCATTGTGACTCACATCAGGCACATCCGCCACACAAACACCGTAGAACGCGGCCGCCCGGCGTGTCGGGTCTCAGGCTGAGCGGCCTCGCGCACGGAGCCGGGTCGTCGGCATCGGCGGCGCCAGCAGCCGGTCCCCCGCGAAGCCCGTCACCCGGCCGAACCGAGCGGGCACGTCGTCCACGCCGGTGCCGTTCCACGCCTCGCGCTGCGTGACGATCTCGTCGTGGCTGCGGCCGATGAAGTTCCACCACATCACGATCTGCTCCTCGAACGGCTCGCCGCCGAGCAGCAGCAGCCGGCTGCCGCCGGGCCGGTCCGCCGCCACCAGCTCGAGCTCGCCGCGACCGCCTCCGAGGTAGGCCATCTGGTTGTGCGGGACGTCGGCCCCGGCCACCGTCACGTCGCCCTGGACGGTCAGCACGCCGTACTCGAACCCCCGGTCGAGCGGGAGCCTGACCCGGGTCGCCGGCGCGAGCGCGACCTCGGCACCGACCAGCGGCGTGAACGCCGGCGCAGGGGACGTCGCGCCGGCCAACGAGCCGACCAGCACCCGGACCTCCACGCCCGTCTCGCGGTACGTCGGGAGCTCGGCGAGGTGGGTGAAGCCCGGCGGCGTGCTCTCCCGCACGGCGTCCGGCAGGCACACCCAGAGCTGGACGCCGTGCAGCACGCTCGGGGCCTCCGGCGGGGACACCTCGGCGTGGCAGATGCCGTGCCCGGCGGTCATCACGTTGAGCTGGCCCGGCCGGACCAGCTGCCGGGACCCCAGGCCGTCGGTGTGCAGCCCGACGCCCTCGAACAGCCAGGTCACCGTCTGCAGGCCGGTGTGCGGGTGCGGCGGGACCCACATGCCTCCGGTCCGCTTGATGTCGTCGGGCCCGTAGTGGTCCAGGAAGCACCACGCCCCGATCATCCGGCGGTGCTTGTTGGGCAGCAGCCGCCGGACGTGCGTGGTGCGGCCGAGCAGCACATCGCGCGCCTCGAGGGGCTCGTGCACGGTCTCGAACGTGCTCATGGCGAGCAGTCTCTCACTGACCGGCGGCCCCGAGCAGCGACCGGCGCGGCCACCGGGCGGCGACGCCTCCCCTCCGGTCGCCGGCCCGTAGCCCGCTCGAAACGTCGCCGTGGTCGTGGTGAAACACCGGTCCGCCATGGTGGTGGCACACCCACGAGAGAGGCCCGCCATGCCGCCCCTGCGCAGCACTGCTCCGCCGCCGCCCCGCTCCGGGGGGTCTGTGACAGACCTCCTGACTCGACCGGGGACGCCCGGGGACGTCGACGAGGTCGTCGCCATGCACGCCCGCTGCACCCCGGCGTCGCTTGAGTCCCGGTTCCACGCCGCGATTCCCCGGGTCAGCGTCCGCACCGCCCGGGAGCTGCTCACGCCCCCGAGCGGCTGGAGCCTGGTCGCCGAGCTCGACGACCGGATCGTCGGCCTGGCCTGCGCCGGCCCGCTCTCGCGAGGCGAGGCGGAGGTCGGACTGCTCATCGAGGACGAGCACCAGGGACGAGGCATCGGCAGCCGGATGCTCCACGAGGTCGCGGTCGAGGCGATCCGGCGCGGCTACCGCCGGCTGGTGTGCTGGACCCAGCCGGACAACGACAGGGTGCCGGCCACGGTGGCCGGTGCCGGGCTGGCCGCCCGGCTCACGCGGCAGGACGGACTGCTGCACGTCGCGATGCCGCTCGCCGGACTCGCCGCCGACCTGCCACGACCGGCCTGACCGCCCCTTCCGCACGCCGCCGCGCCGGGCCACACTCGGCACATGACCGCACACGACAGCATCCGGACCGTGGTCGTCGTCGGTGCCGGGCTCACCGCTGCGCACGCCGTGACCGCGCTGCGCGAGGCCGGCTTCGACGGGGCCGTCGTGGTGTACGGCGACGAGCCGCACCTGCCCTACGAGCGGCCGCCGCTGTCCAAGGGCTACCTGCTCGGCCGCGAGCCGCTCGAGGACGCGTTCGTGCATCCGCAGGAGTGGTACGCCGAGCACGACGTCGACCTGCGGCTCGGCACCGCCGTGACCGGGATCGACACCGCGTCGCGCACGGTGCAGGCCACCGACGGCAGCCGGCGTTACGACCGGTTGCTGCTCGCCACCGGGGCGACCCCGCGACCCCTGCCGATGGCCGACGGCTCGGGCGCGCCGGTGCACTACCTGCGCACGATCGAGGACAGCCGGCGGCTGCGCGAGGCGCTCACGCCGGGTCGGCGGGTCGCCGTCGTCGGCGGCGGTTGGATCGGCCTGGAGGTCGCCGCGGCGGCAAGGGAGCACGGGTGCGACGTCACGGTGCTGGAGGCGCTGTCGCTGCCGCTCGTGCGGGTGCTGGGCCCGGAGGTGGCCCGGGTGTTCGCCGACCTCCACACCGCCCACGGCGTCGACCTTCGCACGTCGGTGACGCTGAGCGGGGTCGAGTGGGACGGGCAGCGGGCCGTCGTACGTCTCGCCGAGGGAGAGCCGGTGGCCGCGGACCTGCTCGTCGTCGGGGTCGGCGTCGCGCCGAACACCGTCCTGGCCGAGCGGGCCGGGCTGACGGTGCACAACGGCGTCGTCGTCGACGCGAGCCTGCAGACGTCGGACCCGGCGGTCTGGGCGGCCGGCGACGTCGCGAACGCCGAGCACCCGGCCCTCGGCCGCCGGCTGCGCGTGGAGCACTGGGACACCGCGATCGAGCAGGGCCGGCTCGCGGGCCGGGTGATGGCCGGCGAGGAGGCGGCCTACGACCGCCAGCCGTACTTCTTCACCGACCAGTACGACCTCGGCATGGAGTACGTCGGCAACGTCGGCCCCGAGGGGTACGACGAGGTGGTGCTCCGTGGCGACGTCGAGGGCCGGATGTTCCGGGCGTACTGGCTGCGCGACGGGGTCGTCCGGGCGGCGATGCACGTCAACGACTGGGACGCCGGGGACGCGATCAGGGCTGCGGTGGGCGGCGCGCTGCCCGAGTGAGCGACACAGCACATCGAGCGCCGCCGGAAGACGTCAACCCGAACCTCGACGCGCGCGCAACATCGTCGCCGGAGCCGGCACCTCGGTGGATGATTGCCCAGCGCTGCCAACGGGGGCTCGCGCACATGCGAGGAGAGGTCATGAACCGATCACTGCTGCCACGGCTCGGCAGCACCACACTGTCCATCAGGATCGGCGCCGTCGTCGCCGTCTCGGCGGCGGCCGTCGCCGGGCTCGGAGCCGCCCCGGCCCAGTCCGCCCCACAGGACCCCTGCCCACCACCGGCCACGGTCGCGGTGGGCGACGCGGTGCACGGCCTCACGGTCAGCAGCGGCACCACCGCCGACACGTTCGACGGCACCGTGCTCGGCACGCTCTCCGACGGCATCGCGCCCGGCATCGACATGGTGATGGTCCGGCTGTCGTCGCCGGAGATCGACCGGGTCGGCGGCATCTGGGAGGGGATGTCGGGAAGCCCGGTCTACGACGCCGACGGCAACCTGGTCGGCGCGGTCGCCTACGGACTGTCCACCGGTCCCTCGCCGGTCGCCGGGGTCACCCCGGCCGCCGACATGGAGGACCTGCTCACCCCGGGCGGCGGCGCCACCGCGCTGCCGCGGTTCCGGTCGCACGTCGCGCTCGGCAAGGCACTGCAGCAGCGTCTGGTCGCCTCGGGAGCGGCCACGAGGGCCGAGGCCGGCTCCGGGCTCTCCCAGCTCAAGCTGCCGTTCAGCATCTCGGGCGTCAGCGGCGCCCGCCGGGTGGCCCAGGTCAGCAAGCTGTTCAAGCTGCCCAACCTCCGCTCGGTCCCCTCAGGCGGCGGCTCGGCGCTCACCCCCGGCGACCCGAGTGGCATCTTCCCGGGCAGCAACCTGGCCGCCTCGATGTCGTACGGCGACGTCACCTCGGCCGGCATCGGGACGACCACCGCTGTGTGCGGTGACCAGGTGCTGGCGTTCGGCCACCCGTTCACCTTCACCGGGCCGTCCACGATGACGCTGCACACCGCGGACGCCCTGTACGTCCAGGAGGACCCGACCCTCGCGCCGTTCAAGCTGGCGAACCTGACCGGCGAGGTCGGCGAGATCACCGGTGACCACCTGGCCGGCATCGACGGCGTGCTCGGCATCGGCAAGGCGCCGACGCCGTGGGACGTGACCTCCACGGTCGGCCTGTCCGGCAGCGCCAAGCCGCCGCGCACCGGGACGACGCACATCACCGTGCAGGACTACTTCTCGGACCTCGCGACCACCCACCTGCTCGCCGACCAGGACCGCGTGCTCGACAGCTACGGGAAGGGTGAGTCGACCCTCACCTGGACCATCACCGGGACCCGCGAGAACGGCACGCCGTTCACCCTGCACCGGACCGACAAGTACGCCGACTCCTACGACATCAGCTACGACACCGGCTTCGCGCTGTACGACGTGTTGAGCGCCCTGCAGTACAACCGGTTCGAGAACATCACGCTCACTGGCGTGACGACGAGCTCGACGATCTCACGGAACTACTCGCACTACTCGATGCGCCGGCTGGAGCGGCTCACCGGCGGTGCGTGGCACCGGGTCAACCTCAACCGGACGATCCGGGCCCGGGTCGGCAAGGACATCAAGCTGCGCGTGATGCTGGTCTCGGCCGACCACACCGACCACTGGAGGCGCGTCGACGTCCGGATGCCGGCGCACGCCCGGCATCGCTACGGCTACCTCGAGGTCTTCGGGGGCGGCAGCGGCCAGGGCGGCGACGGCTTCTACTACGGCCGCTCCGCGGCGGGCAGCTCGCCGTTCGACCAGCTGCTTGCCCGGCTGAACCACCGTCCGCACAACACCCAGGTGGTCTCCGACGTCGTGATCCAGAACGACAACGGGCGGACGATCGCGCGGCGCGAGACACGGCACGACGTCGGCGACGTCGTGGGCGGGGACTTCGAGGTCTCGGTGGTCGGCGTCCGCTGACCCGGCGGGGGCCGCGGCCCCGCCGGAGGCGTTCGGCACCGCCTCGTGGGCCCGGGGACAACCGTTCCCGGGCCCACCGCCCTGTCGGGCGCATCGCGCGGCGGGTCACCGGGACCGGCGTGTTGAGATCCCCTCTTCCTGGGTAGTCCTCTCGGGAGAGGAAGTGGTCATCGGTGACGCTGAACGACTCCGCCGTGCTCGGCGGCCGCTACGCCCTGGCAGCGGTGCTGGGACGCGGCGGGATGGCAGACGTCTATCGCGCCGAGGACCAGCTGCTCGAGCGGGACGTCGCCGTGAAGGTGCTGCGCGACAGCGCCGCGGACCCCGCCGGCGACGAGCGCTTCAGGGCAGAGGCCCGGACGCTGGCCGGGCTCGACCACCCGCACCTCGTCACCGTGCTGGACGCCGGCCGCGCCGAGATCGGGCCGTACCTCGTCCTGGAGCTGGTGAACGGCGCCAGCCTCTCGGCGATGCGCGGCACCGCCCTGGACCCGGCGACGGTCGCCGTGATGGGCCGCGACCTCGCCGACGCCCTGGCCTACGTGCACCGCCGCGGCATCGTGCACCGCGACATCAAGCCGGGCAACGTCCTCGTCGACCGGCAGGGACAGGTGCACCTCACCGACTTCGGCATCGCGCGGCTGCTCTCGGACGCCACCCGGCACACCGCCACCGGCGCCACGATCGGCACCGCCGCCTACCTCGCCCCCGAGCAGGTGCGCGGCGACCCGGTCTCCACGGCGGCCGACATCTACGCCCTCGGCCTCGTGCTGCTGGAGTCGCTCACCGGCCGGCGGACGTACACCGGAGCACCGATGGAGGCTGCCCTGGCCCGGCTCCACCGGGCGCCGCAGGTGCCGACCTCGCTGCCCGGTGCCTGGCGGGACCTGCTCGCCGGGATGACCACCTCCGACCCGGCCCAGCGGTCCACCGCGTTCGAGGTCACGCACCGGCTCGCCGCTCTGGCCAACGGTGAGCGCGACCTGGTCACCGTCACGCCCCGCCCCGCCCCGCCAACCGAGAAGCGGTCCGCACGACGCAGGCGACGGGCCGAACGCCGGGGACACCGTTCGCTCGGGGTGCTGCTCGCCGGAGTGGTCGCGGTGCTCGCCGTCGCGGTCGGAGCGCTGCTCGTCACCAGCGCCGGCGGTGGCGCCGACGTGCCGGACAACGTCCCCTCGGACCTGCGACAGCCACTGACAGCCCTCCATGACGCGGTGAACGGGTGAGAGCTCTGTGGGCCGCCCGCCGGCGGCTACCAGCCCTCGTCCTGCTCCCGAGCCTCGTGCTCGCGGGATGCGGCGTGGGCTCCTCGCCGGGCGAGTCCGTGCCGGCCCTCGAGGGCTCGCTGGTGCGCATCGACGACGCTGTCACGGCGCATGACTGGTCGTCGGCCCGTCGCCAGCTCGCAACCCTCATGTCCGAGACCCGGACCGCCGTACAGGCCGGCAAGCTGACGCCCCAGCAGGCCGACACGATCCGGCAGAAGGCCGCCGCGCTCCGGGCCCGGCTCCCGCGCTGAACCACCGGACGCGCGCATGGCGCGCCCACCGGGCGGGCACCAGCAGCAGCATGACCGACGCAGCCACCCTGGCCGAGGCCCGGGACATCGCCCGCACATCCTTCGGCCACCGCAGCTTCATGCCGGGGCAGGAGGAGTCGGTCGCCGCGCTTCTCGACGGGCACGACGTGCTGCTGGTCGCGCCGACCGGAGCCGGGAAGAGCCTGGTGTACCAGGTCGCCGCGCTCGCGATCGAGGGGTGCACCGTCGTCGTGTCGCCGCTGCTCTCGTTGCAGCGCGACCAGATCGCGCACCTCCAGGACGACGGGATGACGAACGCCGGGCGGCTGTCGTCGGAGGAGACCGAGGAGCAGCGCGGCGACGTGCTGAGGCGGCTGCGCAGCGGCGAGCTGGAGTTCGTCTTCCTGTCCCCGGAGATGCTCGCCAACGACGAGGTCCGGCGCCACGTCGTCGCCGCGGCACCGAGCCTGGTGGTCGTCGACGAGGCGCACTGCGTCTCGTCCTGGGGCCACGACTTCCGACCCGACTACCTGCGGCTCGGTGACTTCGTCGCCGATCTCGAGGAGGCCCGGGTCTGCGCGCTCACGGCGACGGCTGCTCCGCCGGTCCGCGAGGACATCGTGCACCGTCTGGGAATGCGCTCGGTCCGGGAGGTGGTGGCCGGGTTCGAGCGGCCGAACCTCGGGCTCGAGGTGGTCCGGTACGCCGACGCGGAGCACCAGCGGCGCAGCGTCCTCGAGCGCGCGTCGGCGGCCACCACAGAGGGGGCCGGCATCGTCTACTGCCGCACCCGGCGCGCCACCGACGAGTACGCCGACGCGCTGCGCGAGCGGGGAGTTCGCGCCGCCGCGTACCACGCCGGCAGGTCGGGCGCAGAGCGGCAGCGCGTGCACGAGGCGTTCATGGACGACGAGCTCGACGTGGTCGTCGCGACGTCGGCCTTCGGCATGGGGATCGACAAGCCCGACGTGCGGTTCGTGCACCACGCCCAGGTGCCGGAGTCCCCGGACACCTACTACCAGGAGGTGGGCAGGGCGGGTCGTGACGGTGAGCCGGCTCAGGGAGTGCTGCACTACCGCGCCGAGGACCTGTCGCTGGGCCGGTTCTTCAGTCCCGGGGTGCCGCGCGATGAGGACGTCCGTGCGGTGGTGGGCCCCTGGCGCGCGGGGGCTCGGACATCGGCGGGACTGCGCCGGGCCTCCGGCCTGTCGGGGCGGGCTGCGCAGCGGATCGCGAACCTCCTCGACGACGTCGCCGCGAGCGCGTCGGCGAGCCGTCGCGGCCGACTCGACGACGAGGCGCTCGTCGAGGCGGTCCGGTCGCGCGCCGAGGACCACCGCTCCTTCGAGCGGTCGCGGGTGGAGATGATGCGCGGGTACGCCGAGGCGCGGCGGTGCCGCACCCAGTTCCTCGTCGCCTACTTCGGCGAGCACCTCGACGAGCCGTGCGGTCGCTGCGACGTGTGCCTGTCCGGCGAGGTCCAGCCGGCAGCCGCCGCTGCCGGGACCGCGCCCGACGGTCCGCTGGCCCTCGACAGCCGGCTGACCCACGACGAGTTCGGAGCCGGCACCGTGATCGAGGTCGAGGAGGGGCGGGTGACCGTGCTGTTCGACGAGGTCGGCTACCGGACCCTGGCCACGAAGGTGCTGCTCGACAAGGACCTGGTCGAGCCCGCCTGACGCTCGTTCGACCGTTCGGACCGGCACTCGGCGGGAAGCGTGCCACCGCTCCGCGGGGGCCGGGCCGGGGGCCTGTCGAGTGCCGGTCGGAGTGGTCGCTGCAACCGGCCACACGGCTAGTCTCGGCGGGGTGGGGAGCATCCGGATCGGCATCTCAGGCTGGACGTACGCCGGGTGGCGCGGCGACTTCTACCCGCGTGGCCTGGCTCACCGGCGCGAGCTGGCGTACGCCGCCGAGCGGCTGACCTCGATCGAGATCAACGGCTCGTTCTACTCCCTGCAGCGCCCCTCGTCGTACGCCCGGTGGCGCACGGAGACGCCGGACGACTTCGTGTTCGCGGTCAAGGGCGGGCGGTTCATCACGCACATGAAGCGGCTGGTCGACGTGGACGCACCGCTGGCCAACTTCTTCGCCTCGGGGGTGCTCGCCCTGGGTGAGAAGCTGGGACCGGTGCTGTGGCAGCTGCCCGAGCGGCTCGCCTTCGACCCCGGCGTCCTCGAGGAGTTCCTCGCCCGGCTGCCACGGACCACCGGGGAGGCGGCGGTGCTCGCCGCCCGCCACGACAGCCGGCTGTCCGGCGACCGGGTGCTGACCGAGGCGGCGCTCGACCTACCGATCCGGCACGCCGTCGAGCCGCGCAGCCGCACCTTCGACGACGAGCGGTTCTTCGAGATCCTGCGTCGCCAGGAGGTGGCCTGCGTGCTCGCGGACACCGCAGGGCGCTGGCCCACGCTCGACCGGACGACGAGCGACCTCACCTACCTGCGGCTGCACGGCGACGCCGAGCTGTACACGAGCGGCTACAGTGCCGAGGCGCTCGACCGGTGGGCAGCGCGGTGCACCGCGTGGGCCGCCGACGGGCAGGACGTGTTCGTCTACTTCGACAACGACGTCAAGGGGTTCGCTCCGCACGACGCGGAGGCGCTGATCGCCCGGACGTCCCCAGCGCCGACGTTCTGAGCCCAGGTCAGGACAGCGGGTGGTACCCGCACGGGTCGCTCAGGGAGACCGGCTGGCCGGGCCCCTTCGGGGTCGAGGTGGGCGGCGTGCCCGGGGTAGGTCCGTCGTGCTTGGTGTGGTGCGGCGGCTTCAGGGCGCGTCGCACCACGGAGTGCATCCACGCGAAGTCCGGGTCGGCCGAGGAGAACCGGGCGGAGGGCTCGAAGACGATGGAGCGCATGCCGGAGGCCTTCACCTTCGCCGCCAGGTCGACGAACGCCGGGAGCAGCGTGTTCGGGATGTCGGTGCGCATGATCCGCTTCCCGGTGGCGGCCAGAGCCTGGTAGCGCTGCAGCAGGCGCACGGGCTTCGCCTCGTCGACGATCGCGTTGACCATGCACCGCTGCCGCTCCATCCGCGCGAAGTCGTCGGAGCCATAGCGCCCCCGCGAGAACCAGAGCGCCTGCTGCCCGTTCAGCCGCTGCGCCGGACCCGGTTTGAGGTAGGAGTCCGGCGGGATGCCGAGGTCGGTGTTGCCGCCGATCGGCACCGGCTGGTTGATGTTGACCGTCACCCCGCCCATCGCGTTGACGATCTGCCGGAAGCCCGCGAGGTTGACCAGCAGGTAGTAGTCGACGTGCGTGCCGAGCGTCCCCTCGACCGCCTGCTTCAGCGCGTCGGCGCCCTCGTTCGTGCTGTGGCCGAGCACACCGGGGTGCAGCATCGGCACCATCCGGTAGACGGCGTTGAGCATCCAGTTGCCGTCGTCGCCAGGTCCGGTGAAGCCGTGCGGGTAGATCGCGGCCAGAGGCGAGCCCTTCGGGAACGGTGCGTTCATCAGGTTGCGCGGGAGGCTGAACAGCACGGTGTGCCCGGTCCGGACGTCCGTGCTCGCCAGGATCATCGAGTCCGTGCGGATGCCCATCCGGTGCACGCCTCCGTCACCCCCGAGGAGCAGCACGTTGACCCGGCGACGGCCGCCCCACGGGTCCGCCTGCGTGACGTGCTCGGGAACCGTGGCGCTCCGGTTGTGCCGGAAGACGGTGTTCACGAGGTCCGCCTGCACGGTGGCGTAGCGGGCGGCGAGCGCGACAGGCGCAGCGACCGCCAGGCACAGCACGGCGACGAAGGCCACCCCGCCGACGCGCTGGAGCGTCGAGGCCTCCCGGGGACGCGCGAGCAGGTACGTCGCGACCACGACGCACACCCACGCCAGCAGCAGTGCGGCGGCGAGGACCGCGGCGACGTGCAGCCGGGCCGGGTCGAAGACCGTGCTCAGCGCGGCGCGCGGTCCGCGCATCACCACCACGGCGGCGAGTGCCGCGATCAGCACGGCGGGCAGCAGCACCGCCACGCCGAGCACCCGCCGACCGGTCCACAGGAACCCCGCGCCCGGGAGGGCGGCACCGAGCGTGGTGACTCCCAGCGTTCCGGGGAGTCCCCGCGCCCGGCGGTGCGCCGGGCGACGGCGCCGGCCGCCTTGCGGTCGATCCTCGCGGGGTCGACCGCTCGGCTGCCGGGCGCCGTCGGGCGTAGGATCCGACGACTCGGGCCTGCTTCTCATCACGACCTCTCGGCGGCTTCGACCCGCCCGGAAGGAACGGGCGGCACTCGATTATGACCGAGACCTCGCGCGAGCGCGTACAGGGCCGTCTCCGGGGGCGTCACCGCGCCGGCACGTCGATCGCCTGCACCCCTCCCGAGCGCGCCACGAACGAGATCAGCACCCGGCCGTCCGCACGCAGCCGCTGCGCCTCCGCGGCGGTGACCCGGAGCACGGAGTGCTGTACCCCCGGTCGCACCTTGAGCGACGAGCGACCCACCCGGTGCCCGGACATGTCCGGGGCCCACGGCGGCGTGCCGCCGTCGGACACCGCGCACGGCGTCATGCCGTAGTCCGGTGGCGGGTCCGCCTGCGGCGAGCACGAGGTCCTCCACACCGGCACGTAGCCGATCGGGCCGGCCCAGGCGAACAGCCGGGCCTTGCCGTGGCCCCGCGAGCGCAGCGTGACAGCGACGCTGGTGCGGCCGATCTTCGCTCGGGAGACGAACGCGATCCTCCGGTCGGGCGCCACCGGGTCGCGCCCGGCGATCGGCACCCCGTTGCGCGCCGACTGCCAGATGGTCTGCGGCGACACGGTCCCGTCGAGGTTCGGATGGCCCACCTCGGGCGGTGCTGCCGTGGCCGGCCGGCCGGCGGGCGGCGCATACCCGGGCAGCGTCGCCAGCCCCCAGCGGTACGGGTCGGACTGGACGCTGTTGAACGCCGACCAGCCCAGCCGGGTGCTCGCGTCGATGTGCCGCAGCGTGGTCGTCCCGGCCGCCGACGTGTCGTCGTTGTCGTACGGCGTGATGTCGAAGGCCATCCGCTGCGGGTCCACCGCCGCCGGGAGGTCGGCCATCGGGATCTTCACCTCGAGGGCGTAGCCGCCCCCTGCGTAGGCGTGGTCGGTGGTGGTGCTGTTGTCGCCGACCCAGGTCGCCGACGACGCCACCTCGACGCCCGGCGCGTTGGGGGCTCCGACGACGGTGCTGGCCAGCGGTCCGGTGGCGTACCCCTGGTGGTTGTCGGCGTCGCGCTCCCAGCACGGCCCGTTCACGCCGTTGCCGTTGGAGCCGGCCGGGTCGTCGGTGTACGGGAACACCCCCAGCTTGAAGGTGCTGGCGGTGTCCATGGCGTCCTGCGAGGCGTTGCCGCGCGGGTCCACCATGATCTCCACGGAGTCGGCGAGCCAGTGCGCGATGCACTCCCTGGGGGTCACGGCGTAGGACTGGTAGTCGTCGCGGACGTGGACGTAGAAGTACAGGGCGTCGGCGTGCCAGGCCACCTTGGCCCAGCTGCCCTCGCCGCCCGACGACGTGCCGCAGTCGGCGCTCCCGGTGCAGCCGCCGGCGCCCTGCCAGATCCGGCCGAGGTCGAGCCGGGGTCCGGAGTACTCGCCGGGGCCCTCCTGGGCGTCGACCGACGGCGCCGCCGGGGCCTGGGATATCTGCGTCGTCGGGACGAGCGAGACGTGCAGCACCTCCTGGCTGGACGCCGCGGGCTCGGAGGACGTCGTGGTGATCGGCACCTCGAGCGCGACGTCGTCGGGCAGGGTGGTGTCCGTGCTGGTCACCTGGAACGTCACCGTGGTGCTCGCACCGGGTGAGAGCGGGCCGTAGGAGAGGCTCGTCCGGTCCGCGTGCAGGCCGGCGGGCAGCTCCAGGCCGACCGTGCCGCTCTGCGGGACGTCCGAGCGGTTCTGCAGGTCCACCGGGACGGCCGCGGTGCGGCCCAGCCCGATGGACAGCACGGCGTCGGAGCTGCCGAGCCGCTTGGCCTGCGGCGCACGCTGGTCGAGCCAGCGGTCGTACTCCGCCCACTTGCCCCACCGGTGGAACCGGCCCTCGACGCGCGGCACGACGCGCACGACTCCGTCGGTGTAGCCGGTGTGGCCGCCGGTGCTGACGCGGGCCGCGATCCGCACGTCGTGGCCGGGCGCGGCGTCGGCCGGCGGGGTCACCGTGAACGGCACGGTCGTCGTGTCGGCCTCGCCCACAGGGCCGATGCGGTCCGGACCCGCCACGGTCCAGCCGTCCGGAACCGTCAGGCGCACGGTGCCCGCGGGCAGCGTGCCGTGGCCCGACCGGAGGTGCAGGGTCGCCTGGAACGGCACCCCGGGGGCGTTCGAGAACTGCGAGAAGGTGAGGTACTCCAGGGTGCCCAGCGGGAGACCGCCCGGGTCCGGCCGGCTCGCCCCGGCGAGGACGGCGTCGTCGCCTCCGGCGAGCGGGTTGGGAGCGCCGTCGGCGGCCAGGTTCGGCTGGAACGGCACGAACGACTCAGTGAGCCCGAACCGCGAGCAGCCGGGCTTCGAGACGCCCTGGTACATGACCCGGCTCTGGGTCGGGTACGCCGACCGTCCCTCGTCGGCGACCTGCTGCCAGATCTTGGGGGTCCCGGCCGGCTGCCCCTGCACGTTGCCGGCCGGCCAGTCGTACGGCGAGTCGTAGCCGGTCCACACCCCCGCGACGGCGTCGAGGTTCGAGGAGTCGGGGACGAAACCCGTCGTACAGTTCGGGGACACGGTGGTGCCTCCGGTGCCCGCGGTGCTGCCGCCGGAGTAGACCTTCTTGACCTGCCAGGTGCTCAGCGCGTGCGGTCCGCGCAGCTGGTCGGGGAACATCGACGGGTCCGCTGCGGCCCGCACGCCCTCCCACACCAGTCGACCGGCCTCCTGGTGGTTGCCGTGCCCCGCTGCCAGGCTCGGCGTCCACCCGATGAACACGTCGGGCTGGGTCGTCCGGATGACCCGGGTGACCCGGCGCAGCGTCTCGGGCTGGTCCCAGATCTTCTCGGTCAGCGGCGCGCTCTGGTTGTAGAAGAAGTCCACCCGGTCGAGGTAGAACAGGTCGACCGTGCCCGAGCGGTAGTGCGCGACCCGGTCCTCGTTCTCGCGACGCAGCCCCAGAGCGGGCCCCGTCTCGGGTCCGGTGGCGTTGCCGCCGCCCTCCCCGCGGGTGACCTGGATGATGCCGCACCTGGTGCCGTAGCGCTGGTGCCACACCCCGCAGGGACCGATGATGCTCGTGTCGTCGTCGGGGTGCGCCCACTCCCCCATCACGTTGATCTTGGTCGACCGCGGTGCGACGTACGGGGCGCCCGTGCGCCCGCCAGCCGTGGCGGCGGCTGCGGCCGTCGGCACGTCCGCGGCGGCCTGCGCCGTCGTCGCGCCGGTGAGCAGCGGCATCCCTGCCGCTCCGATCGCCGTCGCGGCGACGACCGAGGCCGTCGCAATCGCCCTGCTGATGCGCGCGTGGCCCATCAGTCCCCCTTCCTGCCATGCCTCCCGTGAGACACGGAACCATCCCGAGCTGGTCGGCCCCTGCGGGCCGCTCCGTCCGGAGCTCACTCCTTGACGGACCCGGTCAGCATGCCCTCGATGAAGCGTCTTTGGAAGAGCAGGTACACCACGACGACCGGAAGGGCGACCAGGACGGCGGCCGCGGCCAGCAGCGCGACGTCGGAGGAGTGCTGCCCCTGGAAGAAGGCGAGACCGAGCGGGACGGTCCTGCGGCTGTCCGAGGTCACCATCACCAGCGCCAGCAGGAACTCGTTCCAGGTCCACATGAAGGTGATCACGACCATCGTGGTGATCGCCGGCCGGCCCGAGGGGACCAGCACCCGCCAGAGCGTGCTCCAGGTGGAGGCGCCGTCGACCCGCGCAGCGTCGATGAGCGCGCGCGGCGACCCGCTGAAGTAGGTGCGCATCCAGAAGGTGCCGAACGCGACCGACTGGGCGGTCTGCGGCAGGATCAGCGCCCAGTAGGTGTCGGTCAGCCCGATGCCGCGGAAGTCGTAGTACAGCGGGATGACGATGGCCTCCTCCGGGATCGTGAGCCCGAGCAGGAACAGCCAGAACAGCACCGTCGACCCGGGGAACCGCATAGTCCCGAAGGCGTACGCCGCGAGGATCGACAGCAGCCCCGCACCCACGACCACCACCACGGTGACGAGGACGGACGAGCGCAGGTAGCTGCCGAAGTGGCCGCGCACCCAGGCGTCGACGAAGTTGTGGAGGTGCAGCCCGTCGGGCAGCCGGAGCCCCGGCCGGGCCGCCTCGGGGCTCGACAGCGCGGTGGTGAGGATCTGGAGCACGGGCACCACCGCGAGCACCGTGAAGACCGTGAGCACGACGTACGTCGCGGTCCGCTCCCCGCGCGAGGTGATCACGAGCGGCCCTCCACCAGCCGGGCCACCGTCACCGTCAGCGCGAAGATCAGCACCGTGAGCGCGACGCCGACCGCCGCCCCCGCGCCCACCTGGGAGGTCTCGAAGGCGCGGTGGTAGACCTCGTAGGCCGGCACGGCCGTGCTGTCGCCGGGTCCGCCCGACGTCGTGAGGTAGATCAGGTCGAAGTTGCGCAGCCCGGCCACGATCGTCAGCGTCGCTGCCACGGCGATCTGCGGGCGCAGCGCCGGGAGCGTGACGGCCCTGAACTCGCCGAAGGCGCCGGCGCCGTCGAGCCGGGCCGCCTCGTAGAGCTCGCGCGGGATGGTCTGCACGCCGGCCAGGAAAAGCACCATGCACAGTCCGAAGCCCACCCACGTCCCAGCGAGCCCGACGGCCGGCAGCGCGAGGTGGAAGTCGCCCAGCCAGGCCCGCGACAGGCCGCCGAGCCCGACGAGGTCGAGGGCCGTGTTGAGGATGCCGTCCGGGGCGTAGATCCACCGCCACGTCAGCGCCACCACCACCATCGCGAGCACCTGTGGGAGGAACAGCACGGTGCGGAAGAAGGTCAGGCCGCGGACCCGGAACCGGGACATCGCCGCCGCCAGCAGCAGGCCGACCACGATCGGCAGCAGGGAGTAGAAGACCAGCAGGACGAGGGCGTGCAGGAACGGGCCGCGCAGCGTCGGGTCGGTGAGCAGCGAGGTGTAGTTGGCCGGCCCGACCCAGGTCGCCGGCGACAGGCCGTCCCAGGAGAACAGCGAGTACCAGACCGTCTGGCCCAGCGGCACGAGGATGAGCAGCACGAACACCAGCAGCGCCGGCAGGATGTACAGGTAGCCGACCGCGCGCGGCTCCCCCGGGCTGCCCCGGCCCCGCCGGCTGCCCCGGGAGGATGGTCGGGACGTCCGGCCGAGCGCGCCACTCATCGGTCGGTCAGCCCTGGTGGAAGGTGTCGTAGTCCTTCTGCAGCGTCTGGGTGAACTGCTGCGGGGTGGTGCGCAGGCCGATCAGGCTCTGCAGCGCCGACGTGATGGTGTCGTAGAACGTCGGCGTCGAGTAGTCCAGGTAGGGCACCAGACCGTCGGCCCTGCTGATCTGCTGCCAGCCCCGCACCATCTGACCCTCGGCGCTCGAGGCCGGGAGCGACATACCCGCCTGCGAGGTGACCGCGGGCAGGTTCCCGGTGCGAATCATCACGTCGCCTGCGTGCGCGTTCGTCAGGAAGTTGATGTACGCCGCCGCGACGTCCGCGTGGGCGGACTTCGCCGTGACGCCGAACGCGAGGCTCTCCCCACCCGTGGTGGCGGGCGAGCCGTTCGCGGGAGGCGGCACCATCAGCCCCAGCGAGGAGCCCATCGGGCCCTTGAGGTCGGCGGCCGCCCAGGTGCCGGTGATCAGGAACACGCCCTGGCCGCGCCCGAAGCTCTTCGTCGAGTCGTCGTAGCCGACGCCGTTCACGCCCTGCGGGAAGTAGCCCTTCCTGACCCAGTCCTGCAGCGTCGCGGCGGCCTTCACGGTGCCCGGGTCGGTCCACTTCCCGCCGGTCCCGAACACCAGGTTGCGCACCGCCTGCTTCCCGGCGGTCTGGGCCTGGAGCACGCCGAAGGTATGGATCGCCGGCCACTTGTCGATGTTGCCGAACTGGATCGGCAGCTGGCCGGCGGCCTTGGCCTTGGCGAGGTCGGCCACGAACTGCGACCACGTCGTCGGCGCGGTGAGGCCGAGCTTCCGCAGCAGGGCCTTGTTGTAGTAGACCCCGACGAACTCGCCCATCTGCGAGACGCCGTACAGCTTGCCCTCGCCGAAGTGCGACCCGTCGGCGCTGACCCGGTTGAGGTCGAGGAGCGAGGCCGGGTAGCGCCGGGCCCATCCGTACGTCGAGGAGTACGAGTCGAGCGGGAGCAGCATCCCCGCCTTCACGAAGGACACCATGTCGGGGTAGCCCTGGTTGACCTCCACGACGTCGGGCGGGTTGTTGCCCGAGAGCGCCAGCTTCAGGGTGGTCTTGAGGTCCGAGAAGCTCTTCGACGTGCGCTGGATCGTCACGTTCGGGTACTTCTGCATGAACTGCTTGTTCAGCGTGGTGATCTCGGCGTTCTGGCCGCCGCGGACCTCCTGGTCCCACACCCGCAGCGTCACCTTGCCGGCCGCGGACGGGTCGGTGGAGATCTGGGACGGCTTCTTCTGCTGCTGGCCGGTGGAGCTCTGGGACCCCGGCGTGCAGGCCGACAGCGCCAGTACCACGGCAACCGTCAGCGTCCCGAGAACGCGTCGTGACATCGCACTGCTCCTTTGCTCGGCGCCGGGTCGGCGCACGTGGTTGTGCTCACGGGCGGGCGGACCGCCCGGGGCCGTCAGGTCATCCCGTCGAGGTCGGCCATCCTCGCGATCGTGGCGGCCGCACGGCGACGCTCGCGTCCCGGCGCACTGGCCGTGACGTGGTCGAGGAACGCGTAGCGCCGGCGCAGCGAGGCGGCGTAGGAGCCGGTGGCCTCCTGGGCGCGGACCGCGGCCCACCAGTCCAGCACGTCGCCGAGGGCCGGCGCCGCGAGTGAGCCGCCGAACTGCTCGACGGCCAGCGCCGAGCACACCGCGCCGAACGCGAGGCGGTCGGCCAGCGGCCAGCCGTTCAGCGTGCCGAGCACCATCGCCGCCCCGAACACGTCGCCGGCGCCGGTCGGGTCGATCGCCTCCACGCGCAGCGCCGGGACGTCGGCCTCCTCCCCCGTCGTGGAGTCGATCGCCATCGCGCCCTGCACCCCGTTGGTGACCACGGCCAGCGGAACGAGGTCGGCGAGCGCGTACAGCGCCTCACGCGGGGTGGTCGTGCGGGTGTAGGCCATCGCCTCGTCGACGTTCGGCATGAACGCGTGGCAAATCCCGAGCTGGTCGAGGACGCCGGGCGACCAGCAGCCGGAGTCGTCCCAGCCCACGTCGGCGAAGACCATCGCCCCGTCCTCGATCGCGTGGTCCACCCACGACGGCTCTCCCGGGACGCCGATCCGCTCGTCGGGCGTGAGGTCGACCAGCACCGCCCGGGCCGCCGGCGGCCGCCCGATCATCGCCGTCGCGCCCACCGGCGGCGGGTGGCCGTGGGTGACCATGCTCCGGTCGCCTCCCACCGCCATCGAGACGGTCACCGGGGAGTGCCAGCCGTCGAAGCGGCGCGAGCGTGAGAGGTCGACGCCTTCCTGATGGTCCAGCGTGCGCCAGCAGAACTCGCCGTACACGTCGTCGCCGAACGCGGCCGCCAGCGAGGTGCTGAGTCCGAGCCTGCTGGCCGCGGTGGCGAGGTTGGCGATGCCGCCCGGGGACGAGCCCATCCCGCTCGCCCAGCGCTCGACGCCGGGCGCGGGCAGCTCCTCGAGGCCGGTGAAGATGATGTCGAGGAAGACCGTGCCGTGCAGGAAGACGTCGAACGTCGCGTCCCCGCGCCCGTCCTGATCCATGACCTCGCGCTCTCCTGCCGGGTCCGTGGGCGGTCCGCGCCGCCGGCTGCCATCTGGGTGCGCTCACCGTATGCCCTACCGCCGACAGCCTCAATCGCCGGCCCCACCCGGCGAGTCGACCGTGGACGCGTTGCTACGTTGGCACGATGAGGCTCACGATCGTCGGAGGCGGCGGCTTCCGGGTCCCCCTGGTGTACGGCGCGCTGCTCGCGGACACCGGGACGCCGCGCATCGACGAGGTGGTGCTGCACGACGTGGACGCCGCCCGGCTCCGGGCGGTCAGCCTGGTGCTGGGCCAGCTGGCCGAGGGCGTCGAGACGGCGCCGCGGGTGCGCGCGACCACGGACCTCGACGAGGCCCTGACCGGCACCGACTTCGTGTTCTCGGCGATCCGGGTCGGCGGCCTCGAGGGGCGCACCCGCGACGAGCACGTCGCCCTGGACCTCGGCGTGCTCGGCCAGGAGACGACCGGGCCGGGGGGCGTCGCCTACGGCCTGCGGACCGTCCCGGTGGCCGTCGACCTCGCCCAGCGGGTGGCCGGTCTCGCCCCGGACGCCTGGGTGATCAACTTCACCAACCCCGCCGGCATGGTGACCGAGGCGATGCAGCGGGTGCTGTCCGACCGGGTGGTCGGCATCTGCGACTCCCCCGTCGCGCTGGCCCGGCGGGCCGCGACCGCGCTCGGGCTCGACCCGGCCGAGACGCTGCCCGACTACGTGGGGCTGAACCACCTCGGCTGGCTCCGCGCGCTGGTGCACGACGGCCGCGACGTGCTTCCGCGGCTGCTGGCCGACGGGCCGGCGCTCGGCTCGCTCGAGGAGGTCCGGCTGTTCGGCGCGGACTGGGTGCGGACGCTGGGCGCGATCCCCAACGAGTACCTGTACTACTTCTACTTCGCCAAGGAGGCGCTGGCCGCGGTCACCGCGGAGCCGGACACCCGTGGCGACTTCCTGCTGCGCCAGCAGTCCGCCTTCTACGCCAGGGTCGCCGAGCGCCCGGACACCGCGCTGGCCGAGTGGCGCCGGGTACGACGGGAGCGGGACGAGACCTACATGGCCGAGGTCCGCGAGGAGGGCGAGCAGCGCGACGAGGCCGACCTCGCCGGGGGTGGCTACGAGGGAGTGGCGCTGGCGTTCATGAGGGCGGTGATGCGCGGCGAGGGCACCACGCTGATCCTCGACGTCCGCAACGGCACGGCGGTGCCCGGCCTGCCCGCCGAGGCGGTGGTGGAGGTGCCGTGCCACGTCGACGGCTCCGGTGCCCGTCCGCTGGCGACCGGTCCCCTGTCCGGGCACCAGCTCGGCCTGCTGCAGCAGATGAAGGCGGTGGAGCAGCTCACGATCACGGCCGCGCTGGACGGTTCGGAGCAGGCTGCGCTGGCGGCCTTCGCGCTGCACCCGCTGGTCGACTCGGTCAGCACCGCACGAAGACTGCTCTCCGGCTACGGCCTCCCCGGCTCCCCGACCGCCTGACGCCGAGCCGCGGGTTCTGCCGGGTCGAGCCGCGGGTTGTGGGGGGTCGAGCCGCGGGTTGTGCCGGGTCGAGCCGCGGGTTGTGCAGCACACCGGGCTCGACGCCGTACTCCCCACGATGAACCGGTACCTCCCACGAGGTGTGCGTCGTGGGAAGCACTGGTCCACCTGCATACCGTGGTGAACCTGGGGCAGTTGGGCCCGCGGGTCGGCGAGCCACCCCGCGCGGAGCACCGTCGCCGAGGCCGCCGGGTGCAGCGCGAGACTGACCACGAACGCCCCGGCCTGTCCCATCTTCACGACGTACTGGGGCAGCACTTCTCCACGCCGGTGCGGTCAGCCGGACGCCGACGGGCCCTTCTCGGACTCGACCCGCGCACGGTACGCCGCGAACAGCTCCTCGAGCGACGCGAAGACGTGGTCGGCGGCGAACTCGCCGAGCAGCCCGTAGCCTCGCAGCGTCGCCAGCAGCGCCTCGTCGGCGCGCACGATCCCGAACTTGATGCCCTGCTCGTGCACATAGGCGATCAGGTCGCGAAGCGCGATGCCTGCGGAGTAGTCGACGTCGTCGATCGCCGAGCAGTCGAGCACGAGCCACTGCACCGGGTCGGGCGCGCCGTGCAGGACCGCCTTGACGTCGTCGGTGAAGCGGTTGGCGTTCGCGTAGAACATCTGCGCGTCGAAGCGGAACACGATGAGCCCCGGCACGCTCTGCGCCCCCGGCTTGGCCGGCACGTACGTGGGACCGGTCGGGCCGCTCTGGCCGATCACGAAGTCCACGGGCCGGTAGGCACGCCGGATGATGTTCAGCAGAGACAGGACGATCGCGAGCACGATCCCCTGCTCGACACCGATCGCGAAGACGACGACGCCGGTCACGCAGGCGATCACGAACTCGCTCTGCCTGCGCGCACCGATCGCGCGGAGCCCCTGTACGTCGATGAGGCTGACGCCGATGAGGAAGACGATGCCCCCCAGCACCGACACGGGCATGTTCTTCAACAGCCCGGTCAGAAGGAGCACGAACGCCAGGGACACGGCCGACATCACGATGTTCGCGACCTGCGACCTGCCCTTGCTGTCGTCCAGGATCTGGGTCTTGGTGGGGCTCCCGTTGACGACGAACGTGCCCGACAGCCCGGCCGCGAAGCTCGCGCCGCTGAGCCCGACGATGTCCCGGTTCACGTCGACCGGCTCGCCGTGCCTGGCCGCGAAGCTCCGCGAGGTGGCGGCGCTCTGGGCGATGATCAGCACGAAGCACGAGAACGCGATGGCCGCCGCCGAGGGCACGTCGGACCAGGTGATCCCCGACGGCAGTCCGATCGGCGGGAAGCCACCGGACACGGAGCCGATCACAGCGACGCCGTGGCTCGACGCAGAGGTCAGCGTGGAGACGACGATGGTGAGGAGGACCGCGACGATCGCGCCGGGGATCTTCGGCAGCCATCGCTTGAAGCCGAGCACGATCACGATCGTCGCGAGCCCGAAGCACACGGTCGGCAGGTTGGCGTCGGGGATCGAGGTGATCCAGGCCAACTGCTGCGCGAACCAGCCGCCGGACCCCTTGGGTACGCCGAGCAGGGCGGGGATCTGCCCGCTGAGCACCGAGATCCCGACCCCGCTGAGGAACCCGACGAGCACCGAGGCGCTCAGGAAGTCGCCGATGAACCCCAGTCGCAGGAGTCGGGCGAGGAGCAGCAGCACGCCGCACAGGAGCGCCACCAGGCTGGTCCACGCCAGCCACTCCTGGGTGCCGGGCGTCAGCCCGGCGACGCTGAGCCCGCCGAGTCCGGCCGCGAGGATCGCCGCCGTGGCGGAGTCCGCTCCCACCACGAGCAGGCGCGACGAGCCGAGGAGCGCGAACAGCAGCGTCGGGAAGATGATCGTGTACAGGCCGGTGACGATCGGGGTGCCGGCGATGGAGGTGTAGCCCATCACCTCCGGGATCGCCACCGCCGCGAGCGTGACGCCGGCGACCACGTCCCGGGTGAGCCAGGACCGCTGGTAGCCGCGCAGGCACTCCGGGACGAGGGCGTGCCCGAACCTCATCGTCCCTCCTTCCCGTCGTACGGCGTCATGGCAGTGTGACGCGGCCCGGGCGGCCGGGCATCGTCCCGCACGGACGATGACCGCTCGGCTCGCACCACCCGACCCGAGCCCGGTTCCAGAAGGCGCCGCGAGGCTCGGCTCAGTCCCATCGCAGCCACCGGGGCAGCCGGCCGCGGAGACCGGGGACCAGCTCGTCGACGTCCTCGGACTGCATGAGCGAGGCGCCGAGCACGGTCGTGAGGATCAGCGCGAAGCTGATCACGAACAGCCAGCCGATGAACGTGAACGCGACGCCGAAGGCCCCGAAGTGCCGGGCGGCGGAGGTCAGCGCCTGCGACATGTAGATCTTCCCCCCGACGTACAGCAGCACGCCGGTCAGCCCCATCAGGGCCCCGCCCGGGATGAGCTTCGCCACGGAGACCTGGCGCACAAGCAGCAGCCAGGGCACGAACACCCAGAGAGCCGCCTCGGCGAGGAGGCTGAGCAGGAGCGCGGCCACCGAGGGCGCCAGCCCGGTCGCGACGTGGTTGAGCCACTGCACGCCGACGAGCGTGCCGCTGATCGCCACCACCACTGCGACCCACCGCCACCCACCGCGCCACCGCGACGGGGGCCGACCCCAGGCCCTGGCGTACATCCGGCCGAGGGCGCGGGAGAAGCTGGTCGCGCTGACCAGCACGACGAGGAGCCCGATGATCCCGAACGCAGCCGACTGGTCCGGCTTGTCGGGGATCGTCTGGTCGAGCAGGTGAGTGGTGGTCTCGGAGAACCCGAGCTTGTCGCCGAGCTCGGTGCCGACGCTCGACGTCCCGCGGGAGAGGAAGGCCGCAGCGGCGATGACGACCGGGAAGATGCTCGTGAACGCCTGCGCGGCCAGCGTCATCGCCCGGTCGAACGGCTCGATCCGCGTCAGCTCGGCGACGAAGCGCACGGCGATGCGCAGGAGGGCCGGCGGCGCGCCCTTGGCCTTGTCGAGCGCCCGGTCCCGAGCCGCCTCCACCCGCGCCCGCGCGGACGCCACACGGCCACCACCGTGCTCGTCTCCTGTCCCGGCCACGCCCCATGCTCGGCCAGGACGGGGGCGCGGGCCTCACCCGGGACGGGCGAACCATCCCGGGTGAGGCCCCTGCCGCCTGCGGGCGGAGCTACAGGGGCAGGTGGAACGCGGCCGCCATCGAGGGCGCCGAGGCCGCGCTCATGAGCGGCGCGGTGTGGGTGACCTGCGCGTAGAGCCGGGACAGCGAGTAGTGGGTGAGCGGGGCGGTGACCACGCGTCCGGACTGGCTGGGATGGATCACCACGGTGAGCACCCGGTTGCCCTGCGAGTGGTCGTCCTCGTCCGCGGTCAGCACCACCGCGAGGTGCCCGGACCGCCAGTCCCGGCCGGCGAAGATCCGCCGCATCCACGAGCGGAAGTCCGAGTCCGCCCTCGCCAGGGAGCAGTTGTGGGCGTCGTTGCACAGGTTCGGGACGACCATGCCGGCGTTGGGCAGGGCCCCGTTCGTGATGTCCGCGGCGAGCCCGCCGGCCGGGCGGTCCGCGCTCCGGCACCCGTTGCGCTCGGAGCTGCCGGTGAAGTACGTCCACGGGTTGTGCCGCACGGCGTACAGACCGGCGCTCGAGGTGCGGCAGCGGCTCGTCATCGACTCCGCGTACACCCGGGCCTGCAGCCCCGCGGCGCGGGCGCGGGCGAACACCGTGGTGCCGCGGAGCCGGTGCGCGGACGGCGGACGGTCGTCCCGGATGCCCCAGGTGCTGCCGCTCGCGATCGCCAGGTAGTTGGGCAGCGAGGGGTGAGCGACGCCGCGGTAGTTGGTGGCGTAGCCGTACCTCTTCGCCAGACCGAACGTGTACGGCATCGACCGCTTCATCTGGTTGAGCGAGTGGTTCTCCTCGACGAACACCAGGATCTTGGTCACCCGGCCGCTCGCCGCGTCGGCGTCCGGAGCGGTCGAGCCGACCGTGACCAGGCCGGCGGCAACCACCCCGAGGGCTGCCAGGCCCGAGGTCAGGCGCCTCACAGGGTCACCCGGTAGATCGGACTGTGCACGCCCTCGCTGCCGACGAACAGCGCCCTGCCGTCGGGCCGCAACGCGACCGACTCGCCCTGCCTGAGGTAGGGCAGCTTGATCGCGCGTGGCTTGGTGCCGAAGCCGCCGTACACGTAGGCCCAGTTGTGGTTGCGGATCACGAAGCGCCGCCCGTCGGGGAAGAACTCACCACCCGTGGCGAGCACGGGCGCTCCGGCGATCCGGGTGAGCCGGTTCTTCGCCGTCGTGCTGAGGGTCGCGGGAGCACGGTAGACCCCCGCGCCCGAGCGGCTCTTGGTGACGATGTAGAGCCGGCCGGTCTTCGGCTGCACCATCAACGACTCCGCGTTGTGGTGGCCGTCCGGGTACACGAAGCTGTACCGCGTCCAGGGCAGCGTCCGGCTGCCGACGGTGCTCGGCTCGTGCACCCGGTAGACGCTCACGTAGCGACGGCTGCGCGAGTTGTCGCCGATGTCGCCGAGCCAGATCGTGTGGTTGGGACCCGTGGAGATGTCCTCCCAGTCCCGCGCCGTGGCTCCACCGAGCCGGTAGGTCGCCACGGTGCGGCCCTTGGCGTTCACCGCGAAGAACCGCGCGGAGTCGCCGCTGTCGTTGTGGGTGTAGAGCAGGCTTCCGCCGTACGTGCTGCGGCACAGACCACTCGACTCCGTGATCCGGCTGTCGCCGAGCCTGCGGTTGAGGGCGGACAAGGTGGCAGCGCCGGACTGGGCGGGCACCGCGGCCAGAGCCGTCGCTGCCACCACTGCGCCGAGCGCGGAGCACATCACCTGTGTCGACCTGGAGACCATCGAGCGTTTCCCTTCCCGAGCTGCCCGGCAACGGGCAGATGACGGCCCCGAGGCACACCCATGGAAGGCGCCCAGATCCCGAGACCAGCGGACATGCGCGACAGCGGCCGCCGACGGTACCGGTCGGTCTACCGGCTGTCGCCTCAGACACGTTGACCGCGGGCGTGGGGACGAAACGACACAGGTCCGACGAGCCGCCGGCGGTCTAGCCGTCCGGACCGGAACCTGACGAGAACATGACGGGACCCAGCAGCCACAGGGTCTGCTGGGTCCCGCTGCTTGGGCGGCGCACCCTGAGGAGGTACGCGCTACTCGAACGACCCCTTCATCTCCGACCCGTGCGCGGTGATGGCGTAGATGATGATGACGTCGAACGCGATCATCAGCATGGCCCACAGCGGGTACGCCGGCATGAACGCCATGTTCACGATGGCGGACAGTCCGGCCACCGTCACACCGAGGACCCGGGCCCACATCCGCCCGCTCATCAGCCCGAAGCCGGCGGCGACCGCAGCCAACCCGATCAACAGGTGGACCCAGCCCCACGTCGTGTAGTCGACGTGGATCAGCAGGCCGGTCCGGGCGACGAGGTAGTACCCGTCGTCGAAGATCGCGACCAGCCCGGCGATCGCCTGGAAGGCCCCGAGCAGGATCATCATCATGGCACCGAAGACCACCCAGCCAGCCCACGCGGTGGGCTCGTTGGAGGCACGTCGGCCGACAGACTTCTCACGCGTGTCGCTCATGTCCTCCTCCTCATCAGGACAGACTCTCTCGAGCCCAACGCTCGTCCCGGTCGCGGCCCGCGGCATCACCCTCTGCGGATGATCGTCCGGCGAGCAACCATTGACGCTTCAACAGATGAGACGTACAGTGGTCACATCGCTTGAACCTTCAATATTTGGAGCTGACATGGGCATCTTCAACCGCACCGCACCCGTCGCCGCGAACCGCAGCGCCCTCCCCGAGGCCGGCACCGCCGTGCTCGACGACCTCTCGGGCGACTACACACTGGACGTCACGCACACCCGGCTGGGGTTCTCCGCGCGCCACGCGATGGTGACCACCGTCCGCGGTCAGTTCACCGACTTCGAGGGCAGCGCCCACATCGACACCGCCGACCCCTCGGCCTCCTCCGCGACGGTCCGGGTGCGCACGGCGAGCGTGAACACCAACCAGGCCGACCGCGACACCCACCTGCGCTCGGCGGACTTCTTCGACGTCGAGGCGTTCCCGGAGATGACCTTCGCCAGCACGTCGGTGGTGCGCGAGGACGCCGCCGCCTGGAAGCTGACCGGAGACCTGACCATCAAGGGCGTCACCCGTCCGGTCACCATCGACCTGGAGTCCATCGGCTCGGCCCGCGATCCCTTCGACAACCTGCGGGTCGGCTTCGAAGGAAGCACGACCATCAACCGCAAGGACTGGGGCCTCACCTGGAACGCGGCGCTGGAGACCGGCGGAGTGCTGGTGAGCGAGAAGATCAAGATCGAGCTGGACGTCTCGGCCATCGCGGTGACGCCCGAGGCCTGAGGTCGTCTAGCGTGGGTCGCCCGTGGGCGGGTTGCGACGGGCCACCGCGCCCTGCACGACCTGGACCAGGAAGCGGGTGACCAGCCCGATGAACACCAGGTCGCCCAGCATCTGCACCGTGACGATGGCGCGAGCCGACTCCGTGACTGCGGTGATGTCGCCGTACCCGACGGTGGCGAACGTGGTCACCGTGAAGTACATCGCGTCAAGCCGTGTCAGTGGCTGCGACCAGGTGTCGGGGGCGCTCCGGCCCATCACGTAGTACGTCGCCGAGAACACGACCAGGAACAGCGGGAACGTCAGACCGAGGCTCCCGATCGCCCGTATCTTGGGGTACGGCGAACGGGTGATGGCGCGGACCTGCCACGCCAGAACGCCGCCCACGAGCACGAGCCCTCCGACCAGGAGGGTGGACGTGCTGGCGGTCAGCTGGGAGTCGAAGGGCAGCACGAAGTAGGCGACGACGAACGCCACACCGACGAGGAGCGACCGCAGCAGATAGAGGCCCGGACGTGCACGCGCGGGACGCCGGACCCGCTCGGTCTCGCCGCTTGTCATGTCCGCTCCCGGGCTGGTGAGTGAGGGCACCACCACTGTCCCGCGCGGCGGGGGTCGCGGCACTCCCCCGTCAGGGATGAACCGGTCGCACGGGAACGGGCGCTTTGCGTGGTGCGGGACCTGTGGCGCGGTCACCCGAGCCCTGCGGCTCTGTGCCCGGCAGCCGGGTGGCACCAGAGTGGAGCCATGGCACAGCAGGTGTCCTCGGACGCCGTCGTGGCTGGACCGGACCGTGCCTCGGCGGCCATCCGCATCTCCGGGCTCGTCAAGGAGTTCGGCGCCACCAGGGCGCTGGACCGCCTCGACCTCACCGTCCGCACCGGTGAGGTGCACGGGTTCCTGGGTCCCAACGGCGCGGGCAAGACCACCACGATCCGGATCCTGCTCGGGCTGCTCCGTCGGACCGCCGGCGACGCGACCCTGCTCGGCGGCGATCCCTGGCGCGACGTGGCGGCGCTGCACCGCCGGCTGGCCTACGTGCCCGGGGAGGTCCACCTGTGGCCGAACCTCAGCGGTGGCGAGGTCGTCGACCTGCTCGGCGCCTTGCGCGGCGGCCTCGACCCGGTGCTGCGCACCGACCTGCTCGAGCGCTTCGAGCTCGACCCCACCAAGAAGTGCCGGGCCTACTCCAAGGGCAACCGCCAGAAGGTCGCACTGGTCGCCGCGTTGGCCTCGGACGTCGAGCTGTACATCCTCGACGAGCCCACGTCGGGGCTCGACCCGCTGATGGAGAGCGTCTTCCAGGACGTCGTGCGATCGGTGCGTGAGCGCGGGCGCACGGTGCTGCTGTCCAGCCACATCCTGTCCGAGGTCGAGGCGCTCTGCGACCGGGTGACGATCATCCGCGGCGGACGCGCCGCGGAGTCCGGCACGTTCGCGCAGCTGCGCCACCTGACGCGCACCACCGTGGAGGTGCGGACCGCCCGCCCGGTCGGGCGCGAAGACCTCTCGGACACCTACGACGTGGCGCTCGAGGGCAACCGGGCGCGGTTCAGCGTCGCGCCGGGCGACCTCAACGAGGTGCTCGCACGCCTGGTCCGGTACGACGTGCAGGCACTCACCAGCTCGCCGCCGACCCTCGAGGAGCTGTTCCTCCGGCACTACGACGACCGGGTCGGCGCGGCACGATGAGTCCGCTGACCGGCACCTGGCGAGTGACCCGGCTGGCCCTGCGGACGGACCGGCTCGCGCTACCGGCATGGATCCTGGGTCTGGGGCTGTTCGTGGCGGCGACGGCCGGGATGTTCCTCAGCAGCCTGGCGGCCCACGCCGACCTCGTCCGGGAGACCCGCCTGGTGGCGACGAGCGCCGGGATGCGGTTGCTCGGACTGACGTCCGGCCCGAGCATCGGCGGCTACCTGCTGCACCGCGAGTTCGTGACCCTGGCCGTCCTCGCCGCGGTGATGAGCACGCTGACGGTCGTCCGGCACACCCGGCAGAGCGAGGAGCTCGGCCGCGAGGAGCTGGTCGCGTCCACGGTGGTCGGCAGGTACGCCGGCCTGACCGCGGCGGTGCTGGTCGCACTGGCGACCGACGTCGGACTGGCCGTCGTCCTCGCCGCAGCGATCGTGGTGACCGGGCTGCCGACCGGAGGCGCCGTCCTCGCCGGCGCCTCCGTCGGGGCGGTGGGAGCGGTGTTCACCGGGGTGGCCGCCGTCTGCTGCCAGCTGCACTCGACCACCCGAGGCGCCATCGGGGCGGCCAGCGCCGTGCTCGGCGTCTCCTTCGCCGTCAGCGGCGTCGGCAACATGCTCGGCACGGTCGACCCGAGCGGCTTGCGCGTGGAGAGCGCCTGGCCGGTGTGGCTCTCGCCGTTGGGCTGGGGGCAGCAGATGCGCCCGTTCGGCGGCGGCCACCTGTGGCCGCTCTCACTCGTCGCGGTGACCACCGTCGCGCTGGTCGGCGTGGCGTTCGTGCTGGCCGGCCGCAGGGACGTGGGCGCCGGGATGTGGCCAGAGCGCAGCGGTCACGTCCGGGCACCGCGCAGCCTGCTCAGCCCGACCGGCCTGGCGTGGCGGCTGCAGCGCGGCGTGCTCACCGGCTGGGCCGTGGCGCTGCTCGGGTTCGGGCTGATCTTCGGTGCGCTGACCGAGCAGATCCAGCACGTGCACGGCAGCGCGGCCGACTGGTACACCCGGACGGGCGGCTCGGACCAGGTCCTCGACGCCTACCGTGCGTCGATCATCGCGATGGCCGGCATGTTCGTCGCCGTGTACGTCGTCCAGGTGCTGCTACGGATGCGCACCGACGAGGCCGGCGGGACGCTCGAGCCGATGCTCGCAGCCGGCGTGACCCGCTCGCGCTGGATGCTCGCGCACGCGCTCAACGCCGCCGCGGGCGCCGTCGTGCTGGTCGTCCTCTTCGCCGCCGGCATGGGCGTGACCGCCGGGCTGGCCCTCGGGCACGTCGGCACCGAGCTGCCCCGGCTCGTGGGCGCGGGGCTGGTGCAGCTCTCAGGAGTACTGGTGCTCGGCGCAGCCGTCGTCGCGGTCGTCGGGCTGGCTCCCCGCTGGTGTGTCCCGGTCTCCTGGGCGCTGCTGGTGGCGACGTTCGCGCTCGGCCCGATGTTCGGCACGACCCTCGGTCTCCCGCAGTGGCTGCAGGACCTCTCACCGTTCACGCACGTGCCGAAGGTCCCCGCGGCGACGCTCACCGCCGCGCCACTGGGAGGGCTCCTCGCGGTCTGCGCCCTCCTCGCCGTCGTGGGCGTGGTGGCGATCCGGCGGCGCGACCTCGTGCTGCCCGCGTGAGGCGGTCCGACCCCGCGAAAGCCGTGGACGTGAGCGGGGGTCGCCGAGGACCATGGCCGCATGCGGCTTCGATACCCGGGCGACGGCGACCCGTCCGCCGTACCAGGTCGGTGCCCGGGCGGTCCCGAGGGATCCGGCCCGTCGTTCACGCTGGAGGTGGACGGCGAGCTCTTCGAGGTGCGGCCGGAGCAGAACGACACGCACTACGCGTGGCTGAGCGGCCCGAACGACGGCTACGGGTTCAGCCTGAGCGGCCCCCGCCCGCCGACGCTCGGCGAGCACCACGAGCACATCCACGACTTCCTGGCGGGGATCGACCCGACGACCGGCTATCTCGCGGAGGACTGAGACCGGGACCTCCCGGAAGCCGCCGCCCTGCCCCCGGGGACGGCGGCTTCGTGACTCAGGCCGCCGAGGACGGCGCCGCCGAGGACCCGGCGACCGGCAGGTCGGCGGATTGAAAGCCGCCCCCGCAGGGCATAGGAATGCGGTCTGCGCGCCGACCAGCCGCAGGCACCGTCCTGCGGGTGCCTCAGGGCACCCGACCAGCCACCGCCGAGGAGTGCCCGTGAAGAAGGACGAGCTCGTCCAGGTCATCGCCGAGTCCGCCGACATCAGCAGGGCCGAGGCCGACCGCGCCCTGACCGCCGTCGTCGACACCGTCACCAACAGCGTCGCGTCGGGAGAGAAGATCCAGATCCCGGGTCTGGGCACCTTCGAGCCCCGCGAACGCAACGCCCGGGAGGGACGCAACCCGCAGACCGGCGAGCCGATCCAGATCGCCGCCACCACCACGCCCGGCTTCAAGGCAGCCAGCGCGTTCAAGCAGGCGGTCGCCGGGCAGTGACCCCTCTGGCCCGCTCTGATCCGGCTCCCCCGGGCGCCCGCGAGGGTCCCGGCGGGCCCGCCGGTATGCCGCAGTCGCCGGCATCGTGTTCGCCGTCCTGCTGATCACCGCCATGACGAGGATGCGGACGGCCCTGTCGAAGACCGGCCTGCGCTCCATCAGCACCGACCACCACCGCCGGACGCTCATCGGGGCCAGCCTCCGGCTCGTCCCCTTCGCGAGCACCGCTGGGTCCAGATGGTCGTTCCCGCCCGGGTGCTCCTCCTCGGCCTGGTGATCTTCCCGACCACCCGCAGGAGGCCGCACACGCTTCGCGAGCCGCCGGGCGCGCTCGGGAACCGCTCAGGAGCGCGCCTTGCCGGTCATCGTCTCGGCGGTGCCGATCAGCAGCACGGCGGCGATGACCGCGAGCACGAAGCCGAGGATGTTCAGCTCCCAGATACTGCCGGTGCCGAGCAGCCAGGCGATGGTGCCGCCGATGAGCGAGCCGACCAGTCCCAGTCCCAAGGTGGCGAGGACGCCGAGGTTCTGCTTGCCCGGCTTGAGCAGGCGGGCGAGCGCTCCGATGATCAGGCCGGCCACGAGGAAACCAATCATGTCCGTAAGCCTACCCGCGACGCGGACGCAAACCCCTGCAAAGGCGTCGCGGGTCTGCCGGACGACTGGACCTCTCGACCAGATCGATCGCCGGCGTGGCGGCCTACGCCGGGGTCAGACGTCCTTCATCTCCTTGCCGTGCACCATGACGGCCCAGATGACCAGGATGTCGATGGTGATCACCGTGATGGACCACAGCGGCGCGACGTTCAGCGACACGAAGTGGCTGAGCAGGCTGCCGGCGGCGACGAACACCGCCACGACGCGGGCGAACATGCTGCCGCGCAGCAGCGCCGCTCCGATGGCGAAGACCACGATGCCGACGAACATGCTCCACCAGCCCCAGGCGTAGGGACTGCCGTATGGAGCGCCGTTGTTGTTCCACATCGTCCAGTTGTTGTTGATCACGGCGAGGAAGCCGAAGATGCCCGAGAGGGCGCCGCTGAGCATCATCATGAAGGCCGCAAACGCAACCCATCCGGTCCAGCCTGTGGGCTGGGCGGGTGCGTTGGACCTGGAGGAGGGGGTTTGAAGGTTCGCGCTGGACATGTTGCTCCTTAGTGGGCGTGACGCTAGTACCGAGGTCGTCACCCTTCAGAATCCCCCTCGGCACCGGCCGGCGACAGGGACCAAGGGCCCGGTTCGAGCCACCGACCGGGTACTGGCGACTGGCCCGAACGGCCGTCACCTCGAGTCGTCACGGGCGGTGTTCGCGACTGGCTCCTGCCTGTGGGCGTCGCACCGACGGTGCGGTGAGCGCCTCACGTGCCGGGGCGGCGTTCTCCGGCCGCCGTCTGACCGGCTGACGGCTGGAGTGTCTGGGTCACGGCAGCCGGCGACGTGCAGCTCTGAGCGAGCGCGGTTGCGCTCTGGGCGGTGTTGGAGGCCGCCTTGATCCCGAAGTACGCGGCCGTCATGGTGCTGATCGCGGTGAAGGCTCCGGTGAGCACCGTGACGACGGCCTCGTTCGGGGCGTTGGTCCAGACGAGCACCACACAGGCAGCCGTGGCAATCGCGACGTCGCCGGCGATCACCGCGCCGGCGCCCGCGAGGGAGCGGATGTACTCGACCGCGTCTGCGCCGGTGAGCCGCTTGCGCAGACTGCCGCGGTCGGCACTCTGCTGCTCCTCCACCCGTGCCTGTGGGACCTTCACTGCTGCGGTTGTCATCACGACCCCCGACTCTCTGTCTCCGGTTCTCTACTGATACGTCGAGGTTGACCCTGAGACCTGGGTCACTCCAGAGGCCGAGGCCCGTGACCGACCCGGGACGTCTTGCAGGTGCGTGCAGTACACGTTCCTGCAGTTCCGAGGTTTCCGACCGGTGCAGGTCCTCGAGGGCCAGGCTTAAGGACAGGGCTTACCTCGGCTGACTGCGGGAGTGATGGCCGTGACCACGTTGAGCTTCGAGATCAAGACCTACCGGGTCCTGCTCGGCAAGTCGATCGGCGTAGGCTTCCAGAACCTGGGCTACGCCTGCGGCTGGATCTCCTGCGCAGGCGCGGCCGGCGAGCAGCTCCTCATCGTCTTCGCGAGCACTCAGGCGCTGACCGACGCCGCGGGCAACTTCACCGACCTCGCCGGCAAGCGGGGCGGCATCGTCGCACCGATGTCCTCCTTCGCCTCCTACATCGACCTGCTGCGCAACGAGGGACCGCTGTACGGACAGATCGACTCGGGGTCTCCCAACAGTCTCAACCTCGTGAAGACGGGCCCCGAACCCGTCTCGGACGTGGGCAAGTAGCCGATGCCCGACTATCGCCAGCTGAGCAGCGAGACCGCCCATGAGCGGATCACGGACGGTCTGCTTCGGCTGCGTGACCAGCTGGACCGCGAGGTCCCGCCGCGCACTCTGGACTCGACACTTCGGCTGGCGACATGGAACATTCGCGACTTCGACTCGCCCAGCTACGGCACCCGCCTGCCCGACGCCTACTACTTCCTCGCCGAGGTCATCTCCCGGTTCGACCTCGTGGCGATCCAAGAGGTCAACCGCGATCTGACCGCCCTCGAGACGCTCATGGCCCACCTCGGCTCGCACTGGCGCTACCTCGTGACCGACACTACCGAGGGCCGGCCGGGCAACAACGAACGGCTCGCCTTCGTCTACGACACCCGCACGGTGCGGTTCACCGGACTGGCAGGCGAGCTCGTCCTCCCCGAGAAGCTCTCGCACAGCACGCCGACGCGCGCCGGCCAGGTCGCGCGCACGCCCTTCACCGCGGGCTTCCAGGCCGGCTGGGTCGAGCTGCAGCTTGCCACCGTCCACATCCTGTACGGCGAGGACAAGGCCGACTCCGTCGAGAGGGTCGATGAGATCCACCAGATCGCGCAGTTCCTCGCCGACCGCTCCGACGACCCGGCATCGGCGTCCCCGAACCTGGTGCTCCTCGGCGACTTCAACATCTACGACCGCACCGGCAAGACCATGGATGCGCTGACCAGCGCCGGGTGGGTGATTCCGGAGGAGCTGCAGAAGCTGCCCGGCACGAACGTGCCGCACGACAAGTTCTACGACCAGATCGCGGTCCGGCCCGTCGCCCACCGCTTCCAGCCGACCGGTCCGGCGGGTGTCGTCGACTACTACGACAGCGTGTTCCGGCAAGCCGATCGGGACCTGTACGCGGCGGCCATGGGAGCGCCGTTCAGCATGTCGTCCACCGGCGTACCCCGCAGCGAGCACGCGAAGTCGACGTACTACGCGTCGTACTGGCGGACCCATCAGATGTCGGACCATCTGCCCATGTGGATCGACCTCCGGGTCGACTACAGCCAGGACCACCTGCTCGGCATCGGGACCGAGCCGCGACCGCCGAGGCAGCACCCGAGGCCCGATCCCCTCGATGCTCCTTCGGCCTGACCCTGCCGCCCCGTCTGCCCGTCGACTGATATGCGGTTCCACGGCCTTGGCGAACGAGGTGCCGTCGTTCCTGCCCCTCGTTCTCCCGCAGCGGCTCGGCGATGCAGCCGGTCAGGCTGCGGGTCGTCTCGGTCCGGCCCGCCCTGGTCGACCGTGGGCGCCGCATCGTGCTCCCGGCGGACGCCCGGGTCCTGGTCCGCGGCACCCGCGACAGTCGCGTACACCGACGTACCAGTGCGCCGTCTCACAGGCGCAGGGCCGGCTGAACGGCCCGACTGGTACGTCGGTGTACGCGGCGGGGCCGGCAGGGGTGACGATCACCCAGCCGCGGTTCTACAAGGTGGGGCGGGTGGGGCTCGAACCCACGACCCAAGGATTATGAGTCCTCTGCTCTGACCGACTGAGCTACCGCCCCGCTCCGGCGTGCCGGTGCGCCCGGCAGCCTACCGGCCGCCCGGCCCGCCACCGGCGAGACGTCAGGTCGTGGTCAGGACGCGGGTTCGCTGGCATGCTCGGTCCATGTCCGACGCTGCCTCCGCCGCCCCTGCTCCGCTCACCCCGCTCGCCGAGGACTGGGAGCGCGCGCTCTGCGTCGTCGCACACCCCGACGACATGGAGTTCGGCGCCGCCGCTGCCGTGGCGCGCTGGACCGGCCAGGGCAAGTCGGTCGTCTACTGCATGGTCACCAGCGGCGAGGCGGGGATCGACGGGCTGCCCCCCGACGAGTGCCGACCGCTCCGGGAGGCGGAGCAGGTCGAGTCGGCCCGTCTGGTGGGGGTCGACCGCGTCGAGTTCCTCGGTCTCCAGGACGGCGTGCTGGAGTACGGCGTCCCGCTGCGCCGGGCGATCGCGGCCGCCGTACGCCGGCACCGGCCCGAGATCGTGATCACCAACAACTTCCGGCACACCTGGGGAGGGCGCAACCTGAACCAGGCCGACCACATCGCCACCGGCATGGCCACCCTGGACGCCGTCCGGGACGCGGGGAACCGCTGGGTGTTCGCCGAGCAGCTCGGGGCCGAGCTGGAGGCGTGGAACGGAGTCCGCGAGGTGTGGGCGGCGGGATCGCCGGACGGGGAGTCGGGGGTCGACATCACGGGCACGTTCGACGCGGGCGTGGAGTCACTGCGGGCGCACCGGGCCTACATCGAGGGGCTGGGCTGGGAGGACTTCGACCCCGCGGAGTTCCTCGAGGGGATGTCACGCACGGTCGGGACCAGGATGGGCGTCGCCCACGCCACGAGCTTCGAGGTGTTCCCGATGGGCTGGGGCAGCTGAGCGTGCGTCAGACGACCCGACCGTTCCAGGTGGTCGTGCCACCGACCGCCCGGCGTCATGGCCGTCGACGCCGCGTCACAGGCACGCCTGGAGATGTACGCCGCAGGCAACATCAGTGACAGGTGGTTCAGGTCGGTGTCGGGCAACTACGAGGTGGCACTCACCGGGTCCGGACGGCACGACCCGGCCAAGGAGGCGGCGAAGGGTTGGCTCCCCCGATTGGACTCGAACCAATAACCTGCCGGTTAACAGCCGGCTGCTCTGCCAATTGAGCTACAGGGGACCGTGCAGGCACGGCGGCCTGCAGCCCGGACAGGTTAGCAAGTCGCCCACCACGACGCTAAATCGGGGCGCGGCCTCAGCCCGGGCCGACCTCGTCCGCGGTCGCGCGCAGCGCCTGCTCGCTCGCGGCCGCGACCTCGGGGTCGTCCGGCTCGATACCGGGGTCGTACTCCACCGCCCAGCGGATCTCGCCCTGCCCGCTCGGGGGCCGTCGTGCGATCACGAAGAACCCGCGTCTGTCGCGCACGGTGAACCGTCGCTGCAGCACCACGCTCGCCGTCACCCGCTCCCGGACGAACTCCAGCATCAGGCCCGGGTCGTCGACCAGGAAGCCGTGCTCGCCGCGCGGCTGCCCGAAGGTGCCGACCTCGAGCACCCGGAACCGCTCAGCCTCGCCGTCCCACTCCGCGCGCTCGATGGCCTCCCACACCAGCCGCAGCGCGAGCACGCCGTCCCGGACGACGAGGAACGCGTCGCGGGTGCCGAGCAGCCAGGCGCCGTCGTTGGTGCGGGTGGCGGCCAGGACGTGCTCGCCATGGGGCAGGGCGGCCGCTCGGACGACGTCGACCGGCGGGTGCACGGAGCGGCGCAGTGGGTTGCGCACTATGCACTCCCCCCGATCGCCTTCTCGCGCAGCGCGCGGCGGTGCTGCTCGAGCGCGACCAGCTCGCCGAACATCCGGTTGTAGTCGACGGCGTGGTCGACGGGGTTGGTGCGCTGCAGCCGCGACTTGAGGTCGGTGATGCGGCGCATCGCGGTCACCTCCTGAAGCCGGTAGACATGAGCGGCGACGTAGGCCTGGTCGGGCTCCTTCAGCAGCGGCTCGACGGCGAGCGCCGATACCGCGTGGGCCACCGGCTCGGTCGTCGAGGCGGCGCTCAGCTTGGAGACCCACACCTCCCCCGTCGGCGCGCCCGCGACACCGCCGCACGCGACGACCAGCTCCCACACCTCGCGGTACGTCGGGTGGGTGAAGTCGCCGCCGTCGACGTCGCGGGCGGCCGCGCCGACGACCTCGGGATGCTGGACGACGAGCTTGAGCGTCTCGCGCTCGAGGGCGAACCGCGGGTCGCGCAGGTCGGGCAGAGGCGGCGCGACCGGCCGGCTCTCGCCCTGCTGAGCCGTCGGTCCTCCCGCCGCGGGACGCCGGCGGGCCTCGTCCGCGGGACGCCCGGCGGCCCGACGTACCTCTGCGCGGGCCTGCTCCACGTCCACGCCGACCATCCCGGCGAGCTCCCGGGCGAAGGCGTCCACCTTGGAGCGGTCGCGGATGCTCGAGACCAGCTTGGCGGCCTCGCGGAGCGCGTCGATGCGCCCGTCGGCGCGGTCGAGGTCGTAGCGGGAGACCACGTTGCCGAGCACGAAGCGGTAGAGCGGGATGCGCCGCGCGACCAGCTCGCGCACCGCCGCGTCGCCGTCCTGGAGCCGCAGGTCGCACGGATCCAGGCCGTTGGGCTCGACCGCCACGTAGGTCTGTGCGACGAACTGCTGGTCGCCCTTGAACGCCTTGAGCGCGGCGCGCTGGCCGGCCTCGTCGCCGTCGAAGGTGAAGATCACCTCGCCGCGGAACTCCTCGTGGTCGTTGAGCAGCCGCCGGAGCACCCGGGCGTGGTCCTCGCCGAAGGCCGTGCCGCAGGTGGCGACCGCGGTCGTCACGCCGGAGAGGTGGCAGGCCATCACGTCGGTGTAGCCCTCGACGACCACGGCCTGCGAGGCGCGGGCGATCTCCCGGCGCGCCAGGTCGATGCCGTAGAGGACGTGGCTCTTCTTGTAGATCGGCGACTCGGCGGTGTTGAGGTACTTCGCCTCGACCCGGTCGTCGTCGAACAGCCGGCGGGCGCCGAAGCCGATCGTGTCGCCCGAGGCGTCCCGGATCGGCCACAGCAGCCGTCCGCGGAACCGGTCGTAGTGACCGCGGCTGCCCTGGGCGACCAGCCCGCCGGTCACCAGCTCGTCGTCGCGGAAGCCCTTCTGGCGCAGATGCGTGTAGAGCGCGTCGCCGTCGCGCGGTGCGAACCCCAAGCCGAACGTGTCCGCGGCGTCCCGGTCGAAGCCGCGCTCGGACAGGAACCGGCGTCCGGCCACGGCGCCCGGGGTGGCGAGCTGCTCGACGTAGTAGTCCGCCGCGGCCTTGTGCGCCTCGATCAGCCGAGGCCGCAGGTTGGCGTCCCGGCGCTGCGGACGGTCGCTGCCCTCGGTGTAGCGCAGCTGCACGCCGTACTTGTCGGCGAGCCGCTCGACGGCGTCGGCGAAGCCGAGTCCCTCGATCTTCTGCAGGAAGGTGATCACGTCACCGCCCTCGCCGCAGCCGAAGCAGTGGAAGAAGTTGCGCGAGGGGGTGACGTGGAACGACGGCGACTTCTCGTCGTGGAAGGGGCAGAGCCCCTTCTGGGAGCCCCCGCCGGCGTTGCGCAGGGTGACGTAGGAGGAGACGACCTCGTCGATCCGGGCTCGCTCGCGCACCAGCGCGATGTCCTCGTCCTTGATCAGCCCGGCCACCCGGCAGAGTCTACGGGCGGGCACCCCCGCTCCCGCCGGCGATCTGCACAGACCCGGTCCTCGGGCACGCTCAGCCCCAGCCGGGCGTGCCAGGCGACCGCCGAGGCGTCGGTCAGCGAGGCGACCTGGTCGACCACCACCCGCAGCCGCGCCGCGTCCGAGCCGGCTGCTGCGAAGTCGACCCGGTAGGCCGGCTGCAGCACGCCCGGCCCGCGCTCGATGAGCACGACGACCAGCTCGCCGACCACCTCCCGCTGCCGACGCTGGGCCGCCACCCGGTCACCGGCCCGCATCACGTAGTGCGCCGCGACGCCCTTCAGCGCGCCCACCGCCAGCCTGGTCCGCGCCGGCACCACGACGTCCCCGGCGTAGCGGGTCAACGGCCGGTGGCCGCCGGCGGCGCGGGTGGCCTCCTGGACGCTGGTGCAGAACAGCCCGATCAGGTCGCTGGTGAGGTTCTTCAGCGCCGCCTGGGCCGCCCGGCTCCCGTCGTACGACGTCGTGGGCCAGGCCGTGGCCCGCACCAGCCGCTCGAGCGCCTCGTCGAACGCATCGTCGGGGACCTCGGGGAGGTACCAGTCCCGGGTCGTGGCCCAGACCTCGCGACGACGCCCGGGGTCGCGCAGGGACGAGAGGTCGATCCGGCCCGCGACGATGCCGTCCTCGAGGTCGTGGACGGAGTACGCGACGTCGTCGGCCAGATCCATGACCTGCGCCTCGACGCACCGCGCCCGCTCCCGGACACCCTCGCGCAGCCAGCCGAAGACGTCGCGGTCGTCGTCGTAGACGCCGAACTTGCGCACCCCCCGGGGAGTGCCGTCGGCGTGCGCGCCGCGCGGCTCCTCGGACTCCGACCGGGGCCACGGGTACTTCGTGGTGGCGTCGAGCGTCGCGCGCGTGAGGTTGAGCCCGACGGAACGGCCGCGGGCGTCCACGGTCTTGGCCTCGAGCCTGGTCAGGATCCGCAGCGTCTGCGCGTTGCCCTCGAACCCGCCGCACGCGCCGCTGACCTCGTCGAGCACCCGCTCGCCGTTGTGCCCGAACGGCGGATGGCCCAGGTCGTGGGCCAGCGCGGCGGTCTCGACCACGTCGGGGTCGCAGCCGAGGGTGCGCGCGAGGTCGCGGGCGACCTGCGCGACCTCGAGGGAGTGGGTGAGCCGGTTGCGCACGAAGTCGTCGGTCTGCGGACCCACGACCTGCGTCTTCGCGGCCAGCCGGCGCAGCGCCGCCGAGTGCACCACGCGCGCGCGGTCGCGCTCGAACGGCGTGCGCTCGGGTCGCTTCGCAGGCTCGTGCACCCATCGTGCGCACGCCGCCGCGTCGTAGGACCCGTCGCTCGCTTCCATCGCGCCCCGACCCTACTGCCGGCCCTACCGCCGGGCGACGGCACGACGAGGAGACGGCGACTCCGTACCGCTGCGCCGGAGGGCCGTCGAACCTGTCGGTGGAGTCTGCCGTCGCCGAGCATCTGCAGGGCGCCGTACGGGGAGGCGCCGTCGGGGAACGAGCCGCTCGCGGCCGGCCGGTAGCGCCGCTGGCCGAGGTTGGCCAGCGTCGGCGCCGGCGGCTCGTCGCCCCAGGGGAACCTCGGGTGGTCCCAGTTGCGGAACGTCGTCCGGCAGGCCACCGGGTCGGTCGCCCAGCTGCCGCCTCGGAGCACCCGGTAGCCGTCGCCGAAGAACACCTCGGAGTACTCCTTGTACGGGAAGGGCCGGAAGCCCGGGTAGCCGTAGCGAGCTCTTCGACCAGATCACCCGGCTGCCGGAGTACTACCCGACCGAGGCCGAGCGCAGCATCCTGCGCGCCCGCGCCGCGGACATCGCCGACCTCACCGGCCCGCAGCCTCGTCGAGCTGGGCGCCGGCTCCTCCGAGAAGACCCGGCTGCTGATCGAGGCGTTGCGGGCGGTCGGCAGCCTGGAGACGTACGTGCCGGTGGACGTCAGCGGCGATGCGCTCGAGCAGGCGGTCCCGGACCTCCTGGCGGACTACGCCGGGCTGGCCGTGCACGGCGTGGTGGCCGACTTCGAGCGGCACCTCGACCGGCTGCCCACGGCGGGCCCGCGGCTGTTCGCCTTCCTGGGCGGCACCATCGGCAACCTCGACGCCGGAGCCGCCGGGCCGGTTCCTCGCCTCGCTGGCCGCGCTGCTGGACCCCGGCGACGCCCTGCTGCTCGGCACCGACCTCGTCAAGGAGCCCGAGCGGCTGGTGCGCGGCCTACGACGACGCCGCGGGGGTGACCGCGGAGTTCAACCGCAACGTGCTGCGGGTGCTCAACCGCGAGCTGGGCGCCGACTTCGACCCGGCCGCCTTCGAGCACGTCGCGCTGTGGGACGCCGAGCACTACTGGATCGAGATGCGCCTGCGGTCGGTGCGCGCACAGACCGTGACCGTCCCGGCGCTCGACCTGACCGTGACCTTCGCGGCAGGGGAGGAGCTGCGCACCGAGATCTCCGCGAAGTTCCGCGAGCGCACCGTGGCCGCCGACCTGACCGATGCCGGGCTGCGGCTCGACACCTGGTGGACCGACGAGCCGGGCGACTTCGCGCTGTCGCTGGCGATGGCCTGACACCGCTGCGGTGCGCCGGGAGGTTCACCATGGGATGTCGACGAACCAGTACTCCCCACGACGTACACCTCGTGGGAGGTGCCGGTCCGTCGACATACCATGGTGAACCGCCCACCCCCAGCTCACAGCCAGCCGTTCGCCTCCGCGACCCGCGCGGCCTCGCTGCGGTTGGCGGCTCCCGTCTTGCCGATCGCCGAGGACAGGTGGTTGCGCACCGTCCCCTCCGACAGGAACAGCGCCTTCGCGATCGCCGCGACCGAGGAGCCGGAACGCGCCGCACGGAGCACGTCGGTCTCCCGCGCGGTCAGCGGCGACTCCCCCGCGACCAGGCTGTCCGCCGCGAGCACCGGGTCGACCACGCGCAGGCCGGCGTGCACCCGGCGTACGGCGTCCGCGAGCTGACGCGCCGGCGTGTCCTTGACCAGGAACCCGTCGGCGCCGGCCTGCAACGCCCGCCGCAGGAACCCCGGTCGTCCGAAGGTCGTGACGATCAGCACCCGGACCCCCGGAAGCGCGTCCTTGAGCGACCGCGTGGCGTCGAGCCCGTCCATGCCGGGCATCTCCACGTCGAGCAGCGCGACGTCCGGGTGGTGCTCGCGGGCGGCGCCGACCACCTCGTCGCCCCGGGACACCTCGGCGACCACCTCGAGGTCAGGCTCGAGGTCGAGCAGCGCGGCCAGCGCCCCGCGCACGAGCGCCTGGTCGTCGGCGAGCAGCAGCCGCACCGTCACGGCACCATCACCTGGAGCGAGAAGCCCTGCGGCTCGCGAGCCCGAGTCACCAGGACCGCCCCCACCGCGCTCGCGCGCTCTCGCAGCCCCGCGATGCCGTGGCCGTCCCGGTCCTCCGCGCTCCGGCCGTGCCCGTCGTCACTGACCTCGACCCGGTCCGGCGCGAGCCGCACGCTGCAGGTCCTCGCCCCGCTGTGCCGAACCACGTTCGTGACCCCCTCACGGACCGTCCAGGCGAACAGCTCGCGCAGGTCGGAGGGGACACCGTCGGTGGAGTGCGGAAGGTCCGCACGGATCTGCGCAGCCTCGAGCGCGGCCCGGGCTCGCGCGAGCTCCCCGGTGAGGCTCAGGTCCCGGTAGCCCTCGACGGCCCGTCTGACGTCGCCGAGCGCGTCCCTGCTCAGCCGCTCGAGGTCGGCGAGCTCGGCGCGGGCCCGCTCGGGGTCGACGTCCAGCAGCCGGGAGGCGAGCTCCGCCTTCACCGTGATCACGGTCAGCGAGTGGCCGAGGATGTCGTGCAGGTCCCGGGCGAAGCGCCCCCGCTCCTCCACCACCGCGAGCCGCGCGTTCTCCTCGCGGGCCCGCAGCAGGTCGATGTTGCGCAGCATCATCTGCTGCACGCCCCACATCGCGAACGCCGAGGCGCACACCGCGAACGACAGTCCGGCCTGCTCGGTCCAGCCCGTGACCACCCGGGCGGCGGTCTCGTTGAACACCACCAGGGCCGCGACGGCGAGCACGGCTGCGCGCGTGGGCAGCAGGATGACCGAGACCACGGCGAGGTACACCAGGGAGGCGGTGCCGGCCTGGCCGACGGTGAGGCACATGGCCGCGGCGAGCGCGACGAGCGTGCCCAGCCAGGCCGCCACGAGGGAGTGCTCGACGGCCGGCTGCAGGCGACCGCGGCGGGTGCGCACGTTCGCGAACACCGCGAGGTATGTCGCCGCGAAGCCCAGCGTCGCCGCCATCGCGAGCCAGCCCCGCACGCTGCCCAGCTCGCTCCACGCCTGCTGGAGCGGGTCGACGAGGAAGAGCAGCCAGACCGCGGCGAAGAGGATGCCGAAGCGGCCGGCCCTCCCGCTCTGGGAGCCCCAGCCGCCCGACTCGCTCATGGCGCTCACGCTAGCGAACTCAGACCCGCGCGGTGTCCCGGCTCATCCGCCAGGCGGCGCCGGCGACGAAGATCGCGAACCAGACCGCGGCGTTGACCACGGCATACCACGGCAGCCCTCCGGTCAGGGGCGCCCGGCTGATCTCGGCCACCCCGAACATGGGCGTCAGCGCGGCGACGTGCCACATCGTGGTGCCCTGGGTGATCGGGATGAAGACGTTGCCGAGGAAGGAGAAGATCGCCAGCCCCGGGCCGAGCAGCTGCATCGCGTTCTCCCCGGGGACCAGGTAGCCGACGAACAGCCCGAGCGCCGCGAACACCAGCGTCGAGAACAGCGTCAGCACGGCGCAGGAGACCCACACCCCGATCGGCATGCTCGCCTTGTGCTGCAGCGCGCCGGCGAGGTTGACCACCGCGACGGCGATCGCGCCCAGGCTGAGCGCGACGACCGCCTTCACCAGGATGTACGACGTCGGGCTCAGCGGGGTCAGCCGCAGCTGCCGGGACCACCCGAGCGAGCGCTCGAGGGCGACCGACGTGCCGCTGGCCGCCGCGGTGAGCGCGGCACCGTACAGCGCCATCGACACCAGGATGTAGGCCGACACGTTGCCGTTGCCGACCGACTGCTGGCCCTGGGTGCCCGACCCGAACGCGAAGAACAGCCCCGCCGGGAAGAGCAGCGTGAACACGATCGTCCGGCGGTTGCGCAGCATCCGGCGGAGCTCGAGGCCGAGCAGGGTGAGGTTGAAGCCGCCGAGCGGCGGGACCCGACGGGCGGTCAGGTCGGGGGTCGTGGTGGTCATGCCGTCTCCTGGGAGGTGGTGGAGGTGTCGAACGCGGCCGCTGGGTCGGCAGGCTCGTCGCCGGTGAGGGACAGGAAGGCCTCCTCGATGCCGCGGGCGGTGATCTCGAGGTCGCGGGCCGTCGTCGAGGTGAGCAGGTGGCGGGCCACGGCGTCGGTGTCAGAGGCGTGCACGAGGACCGTGTCGCCGCGCAGCTCGACGGACTCGACGCCGGGGAGGGCGGCCAGTCCGTCCGGGTCGGCACCGGGCAGGGTGGCCCGCAGCGTCCGCCCGGACGCCAGCGCCTTGATCTGCGCGCCACTGCCGTCCGCGACGATCCGACCCTGCCGCATCAGCACGATCCGGTCGGCGTACTGGTCGGCCTCCTCGAGGTAGTGGGTGGCGAACAGCACGGTGCGTCCACGCGCGGCGTCCTGGCGGATCGCCGACCAGAACGCCCGCCGGCCCTCGACGTCCATCCCGGTCGTCGGCTCGTCGAGCAGCAGCAGCGCCGGGTCCGGCAGCAGCGCGAGGGCGAAGCGCAGCCGCTGCTGCTCGCCGCCGGAGCACTTTGCGACCTTGCGGCCCGCGATCGGCTCGATGCCCGCGCGGCGCAGCACGTCGTCGACGGGCTCGGTGGAGGCGAAGAGGCTGCCGACGTAGCCGACCGTCTCGCGGACCGTGAGGTCCTTGAGCAGCCCGCCGGTCTGCATCACCGCGGACACCAGCCCGTGCCCGACCGCCTGCCGGGGCTCCATGCCCAGGACCGAGACCTCACCGCTGGTCGGCCGGGACAGTCCCAGCACGATGTCGATCGTGGAGGTCTTGCCGGCACCGTTGGGGCCGAGGAAGGCGACGATCTCCCCGGGGGCGATCGCCAGGTCGATACCGCGCACCGCGTGCACGGCGCCGAAGTGCTTGGTGACGCCGCGCAGGCTGACCGCCGAGGTCGTCGACGGGGCACTGGCGCGGGGCGCTTGGTGAGTCGTGGTCGTCATGGCTCCATCGTGGCGGCGACGGAGACGCTGCGCCCCTCACGGCCGTCACGATCTCGGCATGACAAATGTCAGGCCGCGAGGAGCCGGCTCAGAAGACCCGCACGTGGACGTGGTCGTAGTGGTTGGCGGTGGTCGAGCCGCGGTCGGGCATCAGCCGCCACCCCTCGCTCGCCCGCTGCGTCGTCCAGATGTGCTGGGACCAGATGATGTCGTCGACGTGCAGCGCCGCCGCGTTCGCCCGCACCCAGTCGGCGACCGCCTGACCGGTGCCCGAGTCGCTGTAGACCATGATGTCCAGGGCGTGGCCGTCGGCGTGCTCGCCGTCGGGCCGGTAGCCGCCGTACTCCTTGACCTGCGGGAAGTGCGCGCACACCGCCCGGTGCAGGGCGACGGCGCGGGAGACGAGGCCTGACTCCACGGACGACCCGGCGGCACACGCCGCACCCGACAGCACCCCGCCGGTCGGCCTGCTGGGCGCGGTGGCCGCCCGGGGCGCGGTGGCCGCCCGGGTCGCGGTGGCCGCCCGGGTCGCGCGGCCGTTCGGCTTCGGCTTCGGCTTCGGCTTCGGCTTCGTGCGCGACAGGTAGTCGTTGTTGACCCAGAATGCCCGGCGGTCGCGCACGATCTCGGCCCAGTGGCCGTGCACCCGCCCGGTCACCGGGATCCGGGTGCCGACCGGGAGCACCGTGATCAGATGGGTGTCCTCTCCCGGGCCGGTCCAGACGTTCAGCGGAGCGGTCATCCACTCATGCCCCGTCACGGTGGGCCTGGCCACCAGGGTCACCCGGCGCGCCGACCGGGACAGGGTCTCCTGCGAGCGGCCGACCAGCGCGGCGGCCCGGCTCGGCGAGACCCTGACGTGGCGCGCTGCGGGCCGGTTCACGGCGGCGTGGACGTCCGACGCCGGATCCGGAGCGGCCGCCACGGCCACGCCGACGACGGTCGCGGTCGCCGCCGCGGCCGCGAGTCCGGGCAGGGCCGCGCGCCGCAGCCAGGGGCGGGGAGTCGGGTCGGCAGCATGTTTGTGACGTGCCGCGGCCACGAGATATCACCACACAGAGGATCGACGACAGGTTCAGGGGGTCCCCCACCAAAGCACACAGGGCGGGCATCCGTCACATCGACGCGGGCGCTGTGGGGAGTGCCGTCCGGCACGTGGCACGGCCGGGGTCACTCGCCGGTCGGCGCGACCTCCCAGAGCTCGGCGAGCTCCTCCATCGTCGCGACGGTGTACGTCGGCGCGTCGAAGACCTCGGGGTAGGCCGCCTCGGACCGGTTCACCCACGCCGTACGGCAGCCGGCGCGACCGGCGCCGTGGACGTCCCACGGGTGCACGGCGACCATCAGCAGGTCCTCCGGGCCGACGCCGCACATCGAGGCGGCGTACTCATACGGCCGGCGGTCCGGCTTCCAGGCGCCGGCGTCCTCCACGGACAACAGCCGCTCGAAGCGGTCCCTCAGCCCGGCGGACTCGACCAGCCGCTCGGCTACCGACACGGCGCCGTTGCTCAGCGTCACGAGCCGGAAGCCGGCGTCGTGCAGCGCGCGCACGGCCGGCGCGACGTCCGCGTGCAGCTCGAGCTGCCCGAAGCCGTCCATGACGTGGTCGGCCGCATCCTCGAGGCCGCGGTTGACGTGCGGCGCCTCGGACAGCAGCACCCGGAGGCTCTCGCGGCCGACGGCGGCGAAGGGCGCGGTCTCACCGGTGACGGTGAGCGCGAACCCGTCCCGCAGCACCGTGGAGAACCACAGGCTCGCAGCGCTGGCCGACACGCCCAGCTCCACGAAGCGCGCGGCCAGCGGGGACAGGTCGGACAGCGTTTCGTTGACGTCGAACACGATCACCGGTGGACGCATGGGTCCTCCTTGCCCATTCGTGGCGCGGTCATGCCCGGGGAGGGCAGCGGGCTCAGCCTCCGGAGTGCATCTCCTCCGGCACCGCGCAGGTCGTGCCGTCGGTGTCGTCCAGCCAGCCCTCGGGGAGCACCACCCGGCGGGGACTGCCCTGGCGGCCGCGCGGCGTCCCGAGCTCGTGGACCGGGAACGGCTCGTCGGGGTCCAGCCCGTCCAGCAGCGCGTCGAGGGCCGCCAACGACGAGACCAGCCCGAGGTCCCGTCGCAGCGCGCCACCGGTCGCGAAGCCCTTGAGGTACCAGCTGACGTGCTTGCGGAGCTCCTTGCAGCCGTGCTCCTCGCCCAGGTGACGGCAGAGCAGCCCGGCGTGTCGGCGCATCATCGCGGCGACCTCGCCGAGCGTCGGCAGCGCCGGGTGCGACCAGCCGTCGCCCGCTGCCCCGCGCTCGCCGCTGAACACCGCGGCGAGGTCGCGGAACAGCCAGGGACGGCCCAGGCAGCCACGTCCGACCACGACGCCGGCCGCGCCGGTCTGCTGCACCATGCGGACGGCGTCGGCAGCCTCCCAGACGTCGCCGTTGCCGAGCACGGGGATGTCGACGTGCGCCACGAGCGCGCCGACCGCCTCCCAGTCGGCCGTGCCGGAGTAGGCCTGGCTCACCGTGCGGCCGTGCAGGGCGATCGCTGCCGCGCCGGACTCCTCGGCGATGCGTCCGGCATCGAGGTAGGTGAGGTGCTCCTCGTCGATGCCCTTGCGGGTCTTCATCGTCACCGGGACGCCGTACGGCGCGGCGGCGGTGACCGCGGCGGTCAGGATCTCGCCGAGGAGGTTGCGCTTCCAGGGCAGCGCGCCGCCACCGCCCTTGCGCGTGATCTTCGGCACGGGGCAGCCGAAGTTCAGGTCGATGTGCGCGACGCCGTACTCGGCGCACAGGATCTCGGCGGCCTTGCCGACGTACACCGGGTCGGTGCCGTACAGCTGCACCGAGCGGACGTCCTCGGTCTCGTCGAAGACCAGCATCCGGCGCGTCGTCTCGTCCCCCTCGACCAGCGCGCGGGCGGTGATCATCTCGCAGACGTACAGCCCGCCGGGGCCCTGCTCGCGGCAGAGCCGGCGGTAGGCCGCATCCGTGATGCCCGCCATCGGCGCGAGCACCACCGGGGTGTCCACGCGCAGGGAGCCCAGCACGAGCTCGCGAGGAAGGGCCGTCGTCACCGCACCATTGTGGACGGCGGCTCCGACGGCCCCCAAATCCGAGCCATCTCGTGCCCTACGGGGTCACCGAGGCGGAGCTCGTCGAGGGGTGGACCGGCGCGGCCGGGCCGGTGCGGACATCGGCACCTCCGCGGGGAGCCGGCCCCGGCGGACCGGTGCCCGACAGGCACTCTGGGCCTGTTGTGACATGCGCCACGGAGAAGCCGCGGAAGGCGCGTGTAGAACCTACGGATCCCTTGGTCACTCGTCCGGAGTGGTGGCCTTCTCGCTCGGGGGACGGCTCGACCGGCGCACTGGCGCAGGGTCAGCGGCCGATGGTCGAGGAGAGCCGGGCCCGGACCCGACGGAGGAGCGAGGGCCGTCTGGGGACCGACAGGTCCCACTGGCCACGGGCCTCGTCGTAGACGCCCTCGGCCGCGAGGTCGGAGATGGTGACGGGGGTGCCGCGAAGGGGGACGTTCGTGCAGGCGACCCGGACCGAGACCTCGGTGACCGAGGCTCCGGCCCCGTAGCCCAGGCTTCGCAGCCGCGCCACGTTGACGCGGAAGCCGGCGGCGCGCCCGGACTCGTGGACGTCACCTCGCCGCAGGTTCGCGGGCCGCAGTGCGACCAGCTCGTCGTTGATGTAGAACGAGAGCGTCGGATCGTTCCCCGGCTCCGGGGCGAGGCACCACCCCGACAGGCAGCCGTCGGCGAACCGGTCGGCGGCTCCCCGAGCTCCGTGCGACGGAACCGCCGACGTGCCCGCCACGAGCATGTCGAGCACCCCGAGGTGCCGGACGTAGTCGCCTTCCGAGCCGTCCGGCGCGACGAGGGCGAGGTCGACCCTGCGGGCGACCCCGCCGAACGGCCTCAGCGACTCCACCAGGTCGAAGGGGAGCCTGCGGACGCCGCTGCCGGCCCGCTCGGCGAGATGCAGCTCCTGCGGACCGAGCAGCCTCAGCGGCACGTCGAAGATCGTCAGCCCCTCGGCAGATCCCAGGAGACGCAGCCCGGTCGCGACGGCGTGCTCGTACATCTCTGGCGTCAGCCGTACATAGCCGCCACCGTCCCACAGGGTCAGCACCTCCAGGTCGGCCCGCCGCTCCGCCGGGGTCTCGCGCTCCGGGGCAGCGGCCAGTAGCTCGGCCCACTGGCCGGCGCTCAGTCCCCGGTGCGCGACGGACGGACGCTTCGAGAAGTAGAGCCCGCAGCTGACCCCCACGCGCTGCTCGGCCTCGGCCACCAGCCGACGGTAGAGACCGTTGTAGAACTCCTCCTCAGGGCTCTCCCACGGCTTGGTCCGCCCCGAGAAGTGAACGAGGCTCGCGTCGGCGGCCTGATACTTGAGCTGGACCAGGTTCCCGTCGAGACACCGGTCGGACAGATAGAACTGGGTCATGTAGTTGTACGTGCTGGGCAGCCGGTGCTTGCGCCCGGCGAAGGCGATGTTCATCGCATCCTGGTCGCGCTGCTCCAGCGTGCCGCCCTGCATCACGACCAGCATCCGCGCCTGCAGCGCGAGCGTTCGGAAGTCGGGGTTGTCGAGGTCGAAGACGAGAACCCCGCCGTTGAGGTACTCCAGCGCGTCACCCCGGGTGATGCCCATGAGCCGGTTCCGCTGCTGGATCGGGACCTGCTCCGGGTTGGCGACCAGCCGGAGCGCCGCGCTGTCGGAAACCCCGGCGAGACACGCACCATGCAGATCCAGGCGGAAGATCTCGGTGAAGTCGCGGGTGGCGAGCACGTCTCCATCGAGGTACACGGTGCGCTGAGGTGGCAGGTGGTCGATGAGGTAGATGCGTCCGAACGTCGCCCGTTTCGGGTCCCCGGTGCCGACGTCCCGGTCGAGGTCGTGGGTGATGTCGTGGACCACCACGCGCACGTCGTGGTCGGTGTGCTCGAGTCTCCGCAGCCACGCGGTGTCCGCCGGGTCGAGGCCGTCGCCGAGCACGACGAATCGCACGCTGCCGAGGCGACCCACGTGGGACAGGACCGAGGTCATCGTCGCGAACGTCGGCTTGACGAAGCGCTTGTCGCACACCAGGGCGAACTGGAAGTCGACTCGTGCGTCGACCTCGGGAAGCCGGCCGAGGCGTACCTCCTCCGAGTCCGCCGACGGTCCGCCCAGCACCACCGGACCTTCGAGCTGCGCGGCGACGTCGACCCGCTGGAGCACTCCGGCAGTGCGCAGCCGGTCCTGAGCGGCATCTCCGAGGGAGTAGAAGAGCCGGAAGAACTCCGCCTGCTGCTCCGGCCGCTGGCGAAGCACATGCGCGAACAGCCGCTGCTGCGCGGCGCGGTGAGGCTCGAGACCGGACCCCACCGTGTCGCCGCCGAGCCGGCCGAGCCACGCGCGGTTCCAGGTCACCAGGCTGCCGCTGTCATAGCGGAGCAGCATCGCCGCTTCCCGCGGCAGTGAGACGTGTGCCGCCGCGAGCCGGCCGGACCGAGGTCCGTGGACACCGATCTCCCCCGAGCACAGTGGCAGCCGGTACACGGTCCTGCCCCTGTGATGTCCCAAGACCCCGTCGCTGAGGAACTGCGCCCGCCAGCCGAATGCGCGCTTCCAGTCGACCTCCCGCGGCGATGAGGGTTGCAGGGCGAGCGTGGCGCCGAACGGCGTGTCCAAAGAGTCCCCTGCGTCGAACCACATCTCGTGGACGGGCACCGCGAACGCCTGCGCATCGGGCAAGCGCTCGGCCAGCGTGACGAACGGCTCAGACAGGTGGACGAGCTCGTCGCTGTCGACGAAGGCCAGCAGATCGTGGCCCTCGCTGAGAGCGCGACGAGCCATCAGCCGGAAGGCGTCGACCTGCTTGCGCTCGGCGTTCTGGCTGCCCCGGGGGTAGAAGGCGTCCCAGGTGTGCTGCTGGACCGGGTGCCAGTGCACCCCGGGCAGGCTCGGCAGTGCCGCCAGGACGTCGGAGCTGGGGCGGTCGAGTACGACGTACAGCCGATCGGCGCCGCTGTTGAGATGGAAGTTGCACCACAGAGCGAGCTGCGCCGGCTCGCCGCTGAACACGGTGCACACCGCCAGGCCCGCGAGGGCTGGGGCGGACGCGGCGTCCGGTTGCTGGTCGACCTCCGTGCTCACGCAGTGGGCCCCGACGCGCTATCGCCCCCGACGGAGGGGGGAACGTCCACGGCCACACTCGGTCGCACCGCCTCGCACAGCGCGATCACCTCATCGATGTAGTCCGTCATCTGGGCCGGCGAAGGAGGAGTGGGCGGCGGCCGGTCAGCAGGCACGGCGAACCGGAGACCGGGCACCGGCTCGCCGATCCACTCCTCCTCGATGCGCTCGTTGACCGGCGCGCACATCTCTTGGATCCCGCCGCGGACGTCCGGCGTCAGGAGGGTGATGTCGGCGTCGGGAGCCGCGGCGTAGATCGACTTGGCCACTGCGGTGCGATCGTCGCGGTCGGCGAGCCGGTAGGTGTTCAGGATCCGCAGGCCGAGGGTGTCGATGGCGCGGATGCTGTCGTAGCGCGGCACCGGCAGCGAACCGACCCGGTCGAGCGTCGCGCCGTCGACTCCGGCGATCTGCAGGATGCGGCGGGTGATCGCGGAGGCGTCCGGAAGGTCATCGTAGGACAGCACGTGGAAGTTCTCAGGACCGACGAGGTCACGCCAAGGCGAGAACCGGCGGTGGAAGTCCAGCAGCCGCGGCCCTTCCGCACGCAGGAACTGCTCGAAGGAGCGGGTCTCGAAGTCGCGGTGAGAGTCGACCACCTGCTTGTAGTAGCTCTCGATCCAGGAGTCCTGTCGGCGCAGCACGAGCACGACGTCGATGGAGTGGAACATCGAGAACTTGGCGATCTGCTGCGCCGGCCCCGCGTCGCGATGCCAGAGCGTGAAGTTCTCGGAGGAGACCAGCACCGTGGATACGTGAGCCGGCACCTCGTCGAGCAGCTCGGCGACCCAGCGTCGTGCGGACCGGGTGAGCATCGGCTGGCCGGACTGGGCTCCCTCCCGTGTGGTGGCCATCGAGTCCCCGACACCGGTCGACGGGTAGAGGACGCCCTCCTCCAGCAGGTCGTAGCGAAGGGTGCTCAGCGTGTTCTGCACGTAGGACGTGGCCGTCTTGTGGAGGCCGATGTGCAGGACGAGCCGAAGTCCCTTCGCAGGCTTGCCCACGTCACCACCTCGCTGGATCGAGAACACGGCCGTGCACCCGCGGTCGGCTCCGGCGACCCTGCCTGGAGCGGCATCGACACAGGGCCGGCCCCCGCGCGGACGGCACGCTACCACTTGGTGCAGGCCGGCTCGACGCCGTCGCGAGGCGATCCCGGAGCGGGACGGGCCGCAACCGCTCCCCGGCGCCCGGCGGGACTGCGGAGTCTCGGGTCAGCCGCCCGAGGGGTGGGTGCTCTTCGCCGTCGGCGACGGCTTGACCGACGCAGCGGTGAGGGGGCCGGTCCAGAGGATCGGGTTGAACGACTGCTCGGGGCGGTAGCTCACCGCCGCCAGCGACCCGTGGTCCGGGGAGAGGTAGACCAGGCAGGTCGAGAACGTGTCGCCGGGTTGGAAGGTGTCCGGGAGGTGCTTCGACGGGCACGGCGGGAAGCGTGTCGTGAAGTCGACCGCCGGGAGCAGGACGTTCTTGCCGTCGACGCCCCAGAGCGGCACGGCCACCCCGCCCACGTCGGTCGTGCCGGCGTTCTGCACCGTCACGTCGACGTAGTAGTAGTTCGCGGTGCGCTTGTAGGAGTTGTCGAGGATGAAGTCCTTGAAGTCAGCCAGCGAACCCTTGCGCGCGCCGTCGACCTGCAGGTCCAGGACGGTGCCGGTGTCCTTGGTGGCCTCGTACGCGACCGCGGCCCGGTCCCCGTAGGCCAGCCGGCTGCCCGGGGGGGTGAGCTTCACGCCCGCGGGCACGCTGACCGCACTCGACGGCGACGGCGACGGCGACGGCGAGGTGGACCGTGACGGCGACGCGTCGCCCGAGCTGCCCTTCCCGGAGGAGCAGGCGCCGACCAGCAGCAGGGCGGCCAGCGCGGACACGACGGCTCGGCGGGTACGGCGGGTACGGCGGGTGGGGAGCACCCAGCAATTGTGCACGGCTGGTCCCCCGGCCCCCCCGCGCCCCGCACGACCCGCGCCTCGACCCGGCGAGACCCGCGGCTCGGCGACTTGGTCAGCAGCCCAGCAGGCGCTCTGCGAAGTAGCCGCGAACCTGGCCGAGCGAGATCCGCTCCTGCTTCATGGTGTCCCGCTCGCGGATCGTGACCGCGTCGTCCTCGAGGGTGTCGAAGTCCACCGTGACGCAGTACGGCGTGCCGACCTCGTCCTGGCGGCGGTAGCGGCGCCCGATCGCGCCGGCGTCGTCGAACTCGACGTTCCACAGCTCGCGCAGCTCGGCGGCGAGCCCGCGCGCCTTCGGCGACAGGTCCGCGTTGCGCGACAGCGGCAGCACGGCGATTTTGACCGGCGCGAGCCGCGGGTCGAGCCGCAGCAGGGTGCGCTTGTCCACGCCGCCCTTGGCGTTCGGCGCCTCGTCCTCGGCGTACGCGTCGACCAGGAAGGCCATCATCGAGCGGTTCACACCGGCCGCGGGCTCGATGACGTACGGCGTCCAGCGCTCACCGGTGGCCTGGTCGAAGTAGGACAGGTCCTGACCGGAGTGCCGGCTGTGCGTGCCGAGGTCGAAGTCGGTGCGGTTCGCGATGCCCTCGAGCTCGCCGAACTCCGAGCCCTGGAAGCCGAAGCGGTACTCGATGTCGACGGTCCGCTTGGCGTAGTGGGAGAGCTTCTCCTTGGGGTGCTCGTAGTGCCGCAGGTTGTCGCGGTTGATGCCGAGGTCGACGTACCAGTCGGTGCGCGCGTCGATCCAGCGCTGGTGCCACTCCTCGTCCTCGCCCGGCTTGACGAAGAACTCCATCTCCATCTGCTCGAACTCGCGGGTGCGGAAGATGAAGTTGCCGGGCGTGATCTCGTTGCGGAAGCTCTTGCCGATCTGGCCGATGCCGAACGGCGGCCTGCGCCGCGCGCTGTTCATCACGTTGAGGAAGTTGACGAAGATGCCCTGGGCGGTCTCGGGGCGCAGGTAGTGCAGGCCCTCGTCGGACTCCACCGGGCCGAGGTACGTCTTCAGCAGGCCGTTGAACATCCGCGGCTCGGTCCACGCGTTCTTGGTGCCGCAGTTGGGGCACGGCACCACGGCGAGGTCCACGTCGTCCGGCGCGATCGTCTCGCCCTTGTTGGCCCGCCGCTCGGCGTACTCCTCCTGCAGGTGGTCGGCACGGAACCGCCGGTGGCAGGACTGGCACTCCACGAGCGGGTCGACGAACGCGGCGAGGTGGCCCGAGGCCTCCCAGACCTTCGTCGGCAGGATCACCGAGGAGTCGAGGCCGACCACGTCGTCGCGCGACTGCACCATCGACCGCCACCACTGACGCTTGACGTTCTCCTTGAGCTCGACGCCGAGCGGGCCGTAGTCCCAGGCGGACCGGGTGCCGCCGTAGATCTCGCCGCACGGGTAGACGAACCCGCGGCGCTTGCAGAGGGAGACGACGGCGTCGATGCTCGACGAGGACTGGCTGGACACGAGGCGCTTCTCCTGGCTCGGCTGCGCCGGCTGGCTGACGGCGAAGCGCCCAGCCTAGCGGCAGCCACGTCAGTCGAGGACGCGCGGGACCGACTCGTTGGCGCCGCTGACCGAGCCGGTCAGGTCCTCGTACGCAGCGGGCTCGTCCACCGCACGCGACAGCAGGGGCACGGCCGTCACCTTGACGTCGTACGACGAGAGCGCCCGGCGGTAGCTGCCGATGTCGGCCCAGCTGGTGGTGAGCACCCACAGGGACGGGTCGTCGACGTTGCGGCCCAGCCGGCCCTCGACGTACCCGGGGCACCGCCCGAGCACCTCGAGCGCAGCCGACGCGTCCGCGTGGAACCCCGCGCCCGCGGCCTCCGGGACCTCGAAGCGGCTGACCACGATCACGCCCGCGACCATACGCGCTCGGCTGCGGTCGCCTCGTCGCAGTCCCCGGCAGGACCGCAGGCGCATGGACGGGAGTTTGACAATGGTTGTCAAGTTGAATGACAATCATTGTCATGAAGCGCCTCCGGCTCGTCGCCGTCCTCGCCGTGGGGGCGCTCGCCCTCTCCGGGTGCGGCGCGCTCGGCCCGGGAGCGCCGACGAGCGGCCACGGCCGGCTCCGCGTGGTCGCCTCCCTCTACCCCCTGGCGTACGTCGCCGAGCGGATCGGCGGACCCCAGGTCACCGTCGAGGACCTCACCCACCCCGGCGCGGAGCCGCACGACCTCGAGCTGACCGTGCGCCAGACCTTCGACCTCGCCGACGCCGACGTGGTCGTCTACGAGCGCGGGCTGCAGGCGGCCGTGGACGCCGCCGTCGACCAGGTGCAGCCGGCGCACGCCGTCGACGCGGCGCAGGCCAGCCCGCCCACCCCCGAGAACCCGCACATCTGGCTGGACCCGTTGCGGATGAGGGCGATCGCCCACGCCTTCGCCCAGCAGATGGTGCGCGTCGACCCACAGCACGCCGTCGGCTACCGGGCCCGCGACGCGGCGTTCGCGCGGCAGCTCACGGCGCTCGACCGGGCCTACACCACCGGCCTCGCGCACTGCCGGATCGGGACCGCCGTGGTCAGCCACGACGCGTTCGGCTACCTCGGCCGGTACGGGCTTCGGTTCCGCTACATCAACGGCATCTCTCCCGACGCCGAGCCGTCGCCGGCGCACCTTCGCCAGCTCCAGGACCTGATCCGCCGGGACGCGATCACCACCGTCTTCTCCGAGCGGCTGGCCAGCCCTCAGCTCGCCGACACGCTGGCCCGCGACCTCGGCATCAGGACGGCGGTGCTCGACCCCATCGAGGGGCTCTCGGACGCCACCTCCCACCAGACGTACCTCACGCTGATGCGCGCGAACCTCCGCGCGCTCGAGAAGGCCCAGGAGTGCACATGAGCCCGGTCGTCGAGATCCGCAACGGTGGCGTCGAGCTCGGCGGCCGCCCCGTGCTGCGCGGGGTCGACCTCGCCGTGCAGCAGGGTGAGGTGGTCGCCGTGCTCGGCACCAACGGCTCCGGGAAGTCGACGCTGGTCCGGACGATGATGGGGCTGGTCCACGCCCGCCACGGCGAGGTCCTGCTGTTCGGCACGCCGCTGGCCCGGTTCTCGGACTGGCAGCGGGTCGGCTTCGTCCCGCAGCGGTCCACCGCGGCCGCCGGGGTTCCGGCCTCCGTTCGTGAGGTGGTCACCTCGGGCCGGCTGTCGCGCCGCCGACTGTTCCGGCCGCTGGGCCGCTCCGACCGCGAGGCGGTCGACGCCGCGATCGAGGCCGTGGGACTCACCGGCAAGGCGCACGACGGGGTCTCCACGCTCTCCGGCGGCCAGCAGCAGCGGGTGCTGATCGCCCGGGCACTCGCCGGCCGGCCCGACCTGCTGGTCCTCGACGAGCCGACCGCGGGCGTGGACGTGCAGAGCCAGGAGGCGTTCGCCCGCACGCTGCAGGCCCTCGTCGAGCGCGGCGCGACGATCGTCCTGGTGGCCCACGAGATCGGCCCGGTGGCCCCGCTGATCGGGCGCGCGGTGGTGATGCGCGACGGCCGGGTGGCGTACGACGGACCGCCGGTGCCCGAGGTCACCGGCCCGCACACCGACCACGCCCACCACGCCGACCCGTCGCACCACGACCACGCTCCGTCGGTCGCCTCGCCGCTGGACCAGCCGACGACGGAGGGAGCCCGATGAGCCTGCTGCACTACGACTTCATGGTGCGCGCCCTCGTGGCGGCCGTGTTCACCGGGCTCGCGGCGCCCGCCGTCGGCACCTACCTGGTGCAGCGGCGACTCGCGCTGATGGGCGACGGGATCGGGCACATCGCGGTCACCGGGGTCGCGCTGGGGCTGCTCACGAGCACCTCCCCCACGCTCACCGCGGTGATCGTCGCGGTGCTCGGCGCCGTCCTCATCGAGACGATCCGCTCGCAGGGCCGCACGAGCGGCGACGTGGCCCTCGCGCTGCTGTTCTACGGCGGCATCGCCGGCGGCGTGCTGATCACCGGGCTGGCCGGCCAGAGCGCCGCGACGCTCAACATCTACCTCTTCGGGTCGATCACCACGGTCTCGGTCGCCGACGTCTGGGTCACCATCGCGCTGGCCGCGACCGTGCTGGTGCTGTCGGTCGGCCTCGCGCCGCAGCTGTTCGCGGTCGCCCAGGACCAGGAGTTCGCGACCGTGGCGGGGCTCAACGTCCGGGTCTACAACCTGATGGTGGCCGTGATGGCCGCGGTCACGGTGACCGTGGCGATGCGCACGGTCGGCCTCCTGCTGGTCAGCGCGCTGATGGTCGTCCCGGTCGCCACCGCCCAGCAGGTCACCCGCGGGTTCCGGGCGACCCTCGCGGCCGCGATGGCTCTGGGCACGCTGGCGTCCCTGGCCGGGGTGACGTTCTCGGCGTACGTCAACGTGGCGCCGGGCGCGACGATCGTGCTGCTCGCGCTGGCCGGCTTCGCGGTCGCCTGGCCGATCGGCCTGCTGCTGCGGCGTCGCCGGCGGCTCGCGGCTCCGTTCGCCGACGCGGAGGTCGTGCCGTTCGGGTCTGCGCACACCGAGGTCCCCGAGCACCACCAGCACGAGCACGGCGACGCGTGCGGACATCCCGGCGTGCCCCACGGCGACCACGTCGACTACGTCCACGACGGACACCGGCACGCCGTCCACGGGAGCCACTATGACGAGCACTGACCAGACCGGGCCGGCCCTCCCGGGCGGCGCACGACCGACCCGGCAGCGCCGCGCCGTCGCAGCGTGCCTGCTGCGCTTCGACGACTTCCGCAGCGCCCAGGAGATCCACGACCTGCTCAGGCAGGGCGGCGAGAACGTCGGCCTCTCGACGGTCTACCGGACACTGCAGGGCCTGGCCGAGAACGGCGACGTGGACGTGCTGCGCACCGAGGACGGCGAGGCGGTCTACCGGCGCTGCTCGGCGGCGCACCACCACCACCTGGTCTGCCGCTCCTGCGGCCGCACCGTGGAGATCGAGGGTCCCACCGTCGAGCGCTGGGCCGACGCGGTCGCCGGCGAGCACGGCTTCACCCATGTCAGCCACACCCTGGAGATCTTCGGCACCTGCCCCGGCTGCAGCTGACCGCGAGGCCGCTCACCCCTGGCGCTCAGAGCCCGGCGACACCGACCGCGGCCAGCCACACCAGCATGCCGACGTAGAACAGCCGCTCGGCCGCCCCGAACCACCGGCGCAGTCCCGGCACGAGGGCCGCGGCCAGCATCAGCAGGACGAGCACGAGCACGACCGCGCCCCAGGTGGCCAGGAACGGCCGGGCACCGGTCCAGGCATGCTGCGCGAGCAGAGCGTCCGGCAGGTCGCGCGCCGCCCAGGTGAGTCCGCCGAAGGCAACGCCGGCGAGCAGGAGGTGCACCCGCCCGGTGCCGGTCACCGGCTCGCCCGGCGGGTCCATCGGGAACCAGGAGATCAGGGCCCGGGCGCCGGTGAAGGCGGCGAGTGTCGTCAGGACGACCCCGGCGCTCACGGCGGAGGCCACCTCCAGCAGCGCACCGACACCGGCCCCGGCCATCGCGAGGGTCAGCACCCGGTAGCCGACGCGGGCAGGCGAGATGCCGTACTCGCTGACGGCGTTGCGCACCGGGGACAGCCCGGTCGACGCGAGGTGCAGCCACACCAGCGCCCCCACCGCGACGAGCACGCCCGCGAGCGTCAGCAGCCCCGCGGCCATCGTCACCTCACACCTGGTTGGGTTGCGCGCCTCCGTAGCGCCGGTCCCGCCGGGCGTAGATCTCGATCGCCTGCCACAGGGCGCGACGGTCCACGTCCGGCCACAGGATGTCAGTGAACACCATCTCCGAGTACGCCGCCTGCCAGAGCATGAAGTTGCTGAGCCGCTGCTCCCCCGACGTACGCCAGACCAGGTCGGCGTCGGGCAGCTCGGGGACGTACAGGTGTCGCGCGAACTCCCGCTGGTCGACCCGGTCGGGCCGCAGCCGCCCGGCGGCCACCTGCTCGGCGATCGAGCGGGCGGCGTCGGCGAGCTCGGCGCGGCCGCCGTAGTTGACGCACATCGTCAAGGTGAGCACGTCGTTGTCGCGGGTCAGCTCCTCGGCAACCTTGAGCTCCTTGACCACCGAGCGCCACAGCCGCGGAGCCCGCCCGGCCCAGCGCACTCGGACGCCGAGCTCGTGCATCTCGTCGCGGCGGCGCCGGATCACGTCCCGGTTGAAGCCCATCAGGAACCGCACCTCCTCGGGAGAGCGGGTCCAGTTCTCCGTCGAGAAGGCGTACGCCGACACCGCCTTGACGCCGATCTCGATGGCGCCCTCGACGACGTCGAACAGAGCGTGCTCGCCGGCCTCGTGGCCGACCGTGCGTGGCAGCCCGCGCTGCTTGGCCCAGCGGCCGTTGCCGTCCATCACGATCGCGACGTGCTCCGGCACCAGCTCCGCAGGCACGGCGGGGGGCCGCGCACCGGAGGGGTGCGGGTCCGGCGCCCGCACCGCTGTCCGCACCGGGATCCTGCTGCCTCGCGCCACCGACACGTCCTCTCTCTCGCGTCCCAACCTATCGAGGGCCGTCGAGCGCCTAGACTTCCGGTACGAGAGGGAACGCGGCGCTGGCCCGGCCCGAAGGAGCAAGCGGTGACCCAGGCGAACACCTTGATCGAGCGGCAGATCACCGTGCTGATGCGACGGGTGCAGCGGATCCACATCATCACGTCGTCCGGGGAGACCGACCTCGAGCGCTCGGCGTACGGCATCATGACGCGGCTCGCGGACGACGGTCCGCAGCGGCTCGGCGCTCTCGCGACGGCCTTCGGCCTCGACCCCTCCACGATCACCCGCCAGGTCCAGGCGCTGGAGAAGCTCGGGCTCGCGGTCCGGGAGACCGACCCCGCGGACCGTCGGGCCTCGATCCTCGACCTGACCGACGAGGGCCGCGAGGTGCTCCAGCACACCCGGGCGCACCGGCGGGCGAGGCTGCGGGAGGCGACCCGCGACTGGTCCGACGAGGACCGGCTGACCTTCGGTCGACTGCTCGAGCGGTTCAACCTCTCCGTCGAGAAGCTCACCGGCGACTCCTGACCACCGCCTCACCGGCGACCGCAGTCGCCGCAGGCCCTTGACGCCCCGTTCACCTCTCGTCCACGCCTGTGTTGGTGGGGCTCTGCAGACTTCCAGCCGACCGAGGCCCCGCCCGGGGCCGGCTGCAGAAGTCGCCGGAGTGGCGGTCCACCGCTGTGGTGCTGGCCTACGACGACAGCGACGGCTGGTACGACCACCAGCCCTCGCCCATCGTGAACGCCTCGACCACGTCCGAGGACGCCCTCAACGGACCCGGCGCGTGCACGCACACCCCGGCGGGCGGCACCACGCAGAGCCTGGCCGGCATCTCGGCCCGCTGCGGCTACGGCCCGCGGCTGCCGCTGATCGTGATGTCGCCGTACGCCAAGAGCAACGCCGTCGACCACCACGTCACCGACCAGTCCTCGATCCTGCGGTTCGTCGAGGACAACTGGCTGCGCGGGACCCGGATCGCCGGCTCCTACGACCACCTCGCCGGCTCCCTCGACCCGATGTTCCACTGGAACGAGGCGGTCGACCAGCCGGTCATCCTCGACCCGCAGACGGGCGCGGTCACCGGTCGCCACCACGGGCACCACCACGGGGGCGGGCACCGGCACTGACGCGCCCGCAGCCGATCGACAGCGCGGCCCCCGCGTCCCGGACGCCGGGGTCGCGCCGCCCGTCAGCGCTGCACGTGGGACAGCGACTTGAGGCCGCGCTCGAGGTGCCAGGCGAGGTACGCCGCGACCAGTGAGGTGGCTTCCCGGCGGGACCGGGCGTCGGCACCCTCGACGGCCGGCCAGTCACCGGCCAGCAGCGCGCCGAGCACCACGACGGTCTCCGGCGCCGGGCTCGCCGACCCCGGCACCCGGCACGTCGCGCAGAGCATCCCGCCCGCAGCCGGGCTGAACGCGCGGTGCGGCCCCTCGGCGGCGCAGCGGGCACACAGGTCGAACGACGGGGCGTAGCCGGCTACCGCCAGCGACCGCAGCAGGAACGAGTCCAGGACCTGGCTGGGCACCCGCCCGCCGTCGCACATCGCCCGCAGCGCGCCCACGAGGAGCAGGAACTGCTGCAGCGCGGGCTCCTTGTCCTCCACGACCAGCCGCTCGGACGTCTCCAGCATGACCGTCCCCGCGGTGTACCGCTCGTAGTCGGAGCCGATCCGGGACCCGTACGGCATCAGGGTCTCGGCCTGGGTGACGACGTCGAGCGAGCGACCCTCGGCGAGCTGCAGGTCGACGTGCGTGAACGGCTCGAGCCGCGAGCCGAACCGCGACGTCGTCCGCCGCACGCCCTTGGCGACCGCTCGGACCCGCCCGTTGCCGCGGGTCAGCAGCGTGACGATCCGGTCGGCCTCGCCCAGCTTCTGGGTGCGCAGCACCACGGCTTCGTCACGGTAGAGACCCACGGACCCATTGTCCCTCACCGTCCCAGCACTCGCCGACGAAGCCGACCGCCTCGCCGTCGAGCCGCTCCGGCCAGAACCGCCACTCCAGCAGCGTGTGCGCCACCACGAACCGGGCGTTGGGCATCTCGTCGGCGAGCATCTCGGCGTCGGCCGCCGGGTGCACGGGGTCGTTGCGGTGGCCGACCACGAGCGCGGGCGCGGTGATCTGCCGGCGCCGCTTGCTGGACGGCGCGATCCGGCCGAAGAAGATGCCGTGGATCGTCGCGGCCATCGGGGCCGGCTGCTGGTTGCAGGTGTCCAGGACCACTCCGACCCAGAACGGCACCAGGCCGCGTGGCACCAGCTTGGTGACCCGCCGGGTGACCCGGACCGCGAGCGGCAGGAAGCGGGCCACGAACATCAGCGGCCCGAAGGCGATCAGCCCGGCCTCGAGCGCGTTGTCGAGGACCGGCATCTCCAGGAGCAGCCCCCGGACCCGCTGCGGCGCCACGTCGGCGACCTCGAGCGCGACGTTCGACCCCAGCGACGTACCGCCGATCACCGCCTGCTCGGCGCCGAGGTGGTCGAGCAGTGCGACGACCTGCTCGCCGAAGGCGGAGACCGAGTACTCCTTCGGGTCGACCGGACGGTCGGACCTGCCGTGGCCCAGCAGGTCGACGGTCACGACGTGGAAGCCCTCGGCCGCGATCGCCCGGGCCAGCGGCTGGTGCATCCGGCGCGGCATCAGCTGGCCGTGGACGAGCACCACCCACCGGTCGCCGACGCCGTACTCGGTGTACTCGAGCCGGTCCCCGTCGACGAAGAACTGCCCGATCCGCTCGGACACCAGCGCCAGCACCACGGCTTCAGGTTACCCACGGGAGAGTCGATCCGGTGACGCATGGGTAGCGTGCCTGCCATGGCGATCAGCGTGGTGGTGATGGGCGTCTCGGCGACCGGCAAGACCCACGTCGGGCAACGGCTGGCGCCCGAGCTCGGCTGCGCCTTCGTGGAGGGCGACAGCTACCACCCCGAGGCGAACATCGTGAAGATGGAGGCCGGTACGCCGCTCACCGACGAGGACCGCGCTCCCTGGCTCCAGGCGTTGGCCGACGAGCTCGAGAGGCGCGAAACCGCAGGTGAGAGCAGCGTGGTCACCTGCTCGGCGCTGCGCCGGGCCTACCGGGACGTGCTGCGCACCGGCTCCCCCGAGCTGTTCTTCGTCCACCTCCACGCGCCGTTCGAGGTCCTGCTCGGCCGGATGAGCCAGCGCACCAAGCACTTCATGCCCACCTCGCTGCTGCAGTCGCAGTTCGACACCCTCGAGCCGCTCGAGCCGGACGAGGCCGGCGCGGTGGTCGACGTCACACCCCCGCTGGAGGAGGTGGTCCGGACCGCGGCGGCCGCCGTACGCTCCCGGTTCGGGCTCCGGGCGCCGCAGGTCTAGACCGCGGCGTCCCCGCCCGGCTCCGCGGCACGCACCCGCCCGGAGGACACCGGGTCGCCGTCGGACGCGGCGGCCGGGTTGGTGGGCACGAACGGCAGGGTGACCTCGACGGTCGTGCCGCCGCCCTCCCGGCTCTGCACGTCGATGGCGCCGCCGTGCGCGTCGACGATCGCCTTGGTGATCACCAGCCCGAGGCCGATGCCCGGGATCGCGCGCGCCGTCGCGTTGGGCGCCCGGAAGAACTTCGTGAACAGCCCGTGCTGCTCGGTCGCGGCGATGCCGATGCCGGTGTCGGACACCACGAGACGCACCACACCGTCGCCGGGAGCCACCGACACCTGCACGCTGCCGCCCGGCGGGGTGTACTTCACCGCGTTCGACAGCAGGTTGTCGACCACCTGGGTGATCCGGCCCGGGTCCACCACCACGTACGGCATCGGCTCGACGAGAGCGACGACCTCCAGACCCGCGGACCGGGCCCGCTGGGTTACGTCGGCGACGCCGGCGCGGACCAGGGCGCCGAGGTCGGTGGGCTGCGGGGTGATCCGCATCGTGGAGCCGTCGGCCTGGGCCACGGTGAGCAGGTCCGAGACGAGCAGCATCAGGCGGTCGGCATTGCGGCCGGCCACGGCCAGATAGCGCGTCACCTCGTCGGGGAGGTCGCGGTGGTCGGTCGACAGGTCGAGGTAGCCCATGATCGAGGTCAGCGGGGTCCGCAGCTCGTGCGACACCGAGGCCACGAACTCGTCCTTCACCCGCAGCGCCCGCATCAGGTCAGTGATGTCGCTGTAGGCGAGCACCGCGCCGGCGAAGCGGCCGTCGTCGTCGACCATCGGCCGGGCCGAGACCGAGATCGCCAGCCGCTGGACCGGGTCCGCACCGATCCAGATGCGCGTGTCGGAGAAGGACTCCCCGCGAGCGGCTCGCATGCTCGGCGTCGACTCGGAGGGCAGAGCCGCGCGGTTGTCCGCGTCGTACACGTGGCCGACCTGGCCCGCGACGCCGTGGTGACCGTCGGGGAAGGCGATCGCCTGGAGCTCGGCGAACCGCGGGTTCATGGTGCGGTAGCTGCCGTCCGGTCCGATGCCGAGCAGGCCGACGTCCACGGTGTGCAGGATCGCCTCGTTCAGCTTCCGCTGGCTCTCCCCCTGCGCGAGCGCCCGCGCGAGCTCCGCGCCCTGCTGCTCGAGCCGGACCCGCTGGACCGTCCACAGCCGTGAGGTCATCGCCATGCTGGCGGCGGCGACCACGGTCACGGTCGGGAGCAGGAACGCGCGCGAGACCTGCTCGACAGTCGTGCCGCCGCTGGCGAGGTCGGGAACGGTGAACGCGACCAGGCTGCCGGCGGTCGCCAGGACCACGCCCCGGCTTCCGAGCGCCGCGCCGAGCCACATGGCCGGTACGACGACGAGCGCGGCGACCGCCTCCGCACCGGGAGTCAGGTGCAGCGCACCGGTGGCGGCCAGGTCGAGGAGCGGCACGACGACCATGGCCCGCAGGCCCCACCGTTGCCACGGCGCGAGGAGCAGGACCATCGTCGCGAGCAGCGAGAGCGAGAGCCCGACGAGGAACGGGGCGCTGAGCATCGCCCGAGGTCTCTGGGTGGCCAGGAGCAGCTCGAGCGCGAGCACCGGCAGCAGGAACGCGAACTGCAGCGAGCGGGGAGCGCTGGCCGGCCCGAACCCGGCAGCGGCCCGGTCGGCCGGTGCGCTGGTGTCCACCGCCGCTCCCTCTGCTGCGCCCCGGTCCGGCCGGCACGTCGGACCTGTGCACGTCGGACCTGTGCACGTCGGACCAGGATTACAGACGCTCGGGCCCTCGTGGGCCGAAACCCGGTGGAGCGGGTGGTCACCGGCATGGGATCGTGCGCCGGTGACCTCCACGTCTGCCCCGGCCCTGCTCGGCACGCTCGAGACCTACTACGACACGGTCCCGCGTGCCGGGGCCACCGCAGAGGAGGTCGGCCCCTTCACGCTGTTCGTGAAGACCGACAGGGACGGCTTCGACTACTACGCGCGGCCGCGGCTCGGGCTCGACCGGGAGCCCACCGCCGACGACGTACGACGGGCGCGGAAGGTGCTGCACGCCCGCGGGGTGCCGGAGGCCTTCGAGTGGGTGCACGAGACCACGCCGTCGCTGACGGCCGCGGCCCGCGAGGCCGGCCTTGCTGTGCACGAGTGCCCGCTGCTCGTGCTCGGGGCCGGCGCCCTCCCCGCCCAGCCACCGACCGACGCACGGGTGGTGGTGCTGGCGCCCGAGGCCCCCGAGGTGGAGGAGGTGCTCGGGGCGGTGCACGCCGGGTTCGGCGGCACCGACGCGGCGACGCCACGACCGGGAGCCCGCGCCCGCCGGTTGATGGCTGCGGGCCTGATGGCGCACGTCGGGGCGTTCGACGCCGAGGGCCGGGCCGTCGGCGGCGGCTCGCACGCGCCACGGGACGGCACCTCGGAGCTGGCCGGCATCGCCGTGCTTCCCCGAGCGCGACGGCGCGGCGTGGGCGCGGCGGTCACCGCCGCCCTGACGGCCGACGCGGTCGGCCGAGGAGTCTCCACGGTCTTCCTGTCCGCGCAGGACGACACGGTGGCCCGGGTCTACGAGCGCATCGGCTTCCGCCGGGTCGGGACGGCCTGCGTCGCCGAGCCGGTCACCTGAACGCGGGGATCCCGGTGACGGCCTGCCCGATGCTCAGCGTGTGCATCTCCTCGGTGCCCTCGTAGGTCATCACGGTCTCGAGGTTGTTCATGTGCCGCATCACGGTGTGGTCGAGGGTGATGCCGGCGCCGCCGAGCAGGGTCCGGGCCGACCGTGCGACCTCCAGGGCGGCCCGGACGTTCGCCAGCTTGCCGTAGCTCACCTGGGCGGGCTCCAGCCGGCCCGCGTCCTTGAGGCGGCCGATCTGCAGCGCCGCGAGGGAGGCGTTGTTGACCGAGACCACCATCTCGGCCAGCTTCTTCTGCGAGAGCTGGAACGCGGCGAGCGGCCTGCCGAACTGCGTCCGCTCGAGCGCGTAGGCCAGGGCTTCGCGGTAGCACGCCCGGGCGGCGCCGACCGCGCCCCACAGGATGCCGAAGCGCGCCTCGTTGAGGCAGGTGAGCGGCCCGCGGAGACCACGCACCTCGGGGAACACCGCGTCGCCCGGCAGCCGCACGTCGTCGAAGGCCAGCTCCGCGGTCAGCGACGCTCGCAGCGAGAGCTTCCGCCGGATCTTCGTCGCGGTGAGACCGGGCGCGTCAGTGGGCACCACGAAGCCCCGGATCGCGGAGCGGTCGCCATCCTCGACCCGGGCCCACACCACGGCGACGTCGGCGATGGTGCCGTTGGTGATCCACATCTTCGACCCGTTGAGCACCCAGTCGGCTCCGTCGCGCCGGGCGTGCGTCCGCATCGATCCGGGGTCGCTGCCCGCGTCGGGCTCGGTCAGGCCGAAGCAGCCGATCGCCTCGCCGGTGGCCATCCGCGGCAGCCACTGCAGCCGGTGATCCTCGCTGCCCCAGTGGTGCAGCGCGAACATCGCCAGCGAACCCTGCACCGACACGTAGCTGCGCAGCCCCGAGTCGACCGCCTCCAGCTCGCGGCAGGCGATGCCGTAGGCGACGGCGCTGGTGCCCGCGCAGCCGTATCCCTCGAGGTGCATGCCCGAACAGCCCGAGCTTGCCCATCGCGGAGGCGAGGTGGTCCGGCAGCGTGCCCTCGTCGTACCAGTCGGCGACGTACGGCGCCAGCTCGGCCTCGGCGAACGCGCGGACGGTGTCCCGCACGTCGCGCTCCTCCTCTGACAGCAGGTCGTCGACGGCCAGGAAGTCGAGGGGGTCCATGACCCGAACCTTAGCCACGACGCGGGTCTCCCGGGAGCGGACCGCCCCGCTGTGCCGGATGGGGCGAAACCGCGAACCGGCAGACCGCCCATGCCCGACAATGACGCCATGACGGTCAGGGACATCGTTGCGCCGCGCGCGGTGCACGTGCCACTCCTGCTCGCCGGGACCTTCCTGTGCGCGGTGACCTCCGTGCTCCTCGCGCCGGAGGGCTCGCCGGTCGCCGCCTGGTGGCCGGCCGCAGGACTCTCGGTCGCGCTGCTCCTCGTCTCCCCCCGGCGCTCCTGGTGGTGGCTCACCCTCGCGGTGGCCGGGGTCAGCGCACTCGCCAACTACGCCGGTGGCCGCGCGGTCGAGACCGCGCTGTGCTTCGGGGTCGCGAACGCCGTCGAGGCGGCGGTCGTCTTCTACTGGCTCATCCGTGGCACGCCGGAGCGCCCCTCGCTGCGCACCCGGGACGGGCTGTCTCGGCTGTTCGCCGGCACCGCGATCGGGGTGCTGGTCATCGGCGTCCTGGCCGGGCTGACCGTGGCGCTCGTCGAGGGCGGCGACTTCTTCCACGCCTTCCGCGCCGTGCTGGCCTCGCACGCGGCGTCCCTGCTCGTGATCGTCCCGCTCGCGCTGGTCGCCGACGTGCCCCGGCCACCGGACCGCCGCCGCGAGAAGGCGGCCCAGTGGGCCTGCCTGGTGGCCTCCGTCGGGGTGGTGTTCGCACCCGGGCAGGCCGTGGCGCTCGCCTTCCTGCCGATGCCGGTGCTGACCTGGGGCGCGGTCCGGTTCGGCCCGCGCACCGTCTCCCACCAGCTGTTGTTCACGGGGGTCGCGGCCACGGCGATGTCGGTGCACGGCTGGGGGCCGTTCGCCGCCACCCTGGCCCGCTCCGCCGGCTCCGGGGCGCTGACCGCGACCCTCGTCCAGGTCTTCCTGATCGCCTGCGCGCTCACCGTGCTGCCGCTGACGGTGGCTGTCGAGCACCGGCGCGAGGCGCTCACCCAGGTCTCGGAGAGCGAGGAGCTGTTCCGGCGCAGCTTCACCGACTCGGTGGTGGGCATGGTGCTGCTGCGGTGGACCGGCGGGACGCTGCAGATCGTGGAGGCGAACAGCACCGCCGCCGAGATCCTCGGCGTGCAGCCCGCGGCCCTCGAGGGGCTCGACTGGGCGGCGATGCTCACGATGAGCCCTCCGGTCGCGGAGACCGTGCAGGCGATGCTCGCCGAGGACCGGCAGGGGTGGCGCTGCGAGACCGACCTGGCAGCCGACGCCCGGCGCCGGGTCGGCGTCTCGCTGTCCCGGCTGACCGGCCAGTCCGGCGACCCGATGTTCACCGCGCAGATGGTCGACATCACCGCCGCCCACGAGGCGAACCACCGGCTGCGCACCGAGAAGGACTTCACCAGCGCGATCATCGACACCACGGGCTGTCTCATCGTCGTGGTCGGCGTCGACGGCACGGTGGTCGGGATGAACCCGGCGGCGCAGACCGTCTCCGGCTTCACCGAGCAGGAGGTGATGGGCCGCCCGATCTGGGAGACCCTGGTGCCGCCCGCCGACCGGGACGCGGTCAGGGAGACCTACGCCGCCCCGATGGGCCTGAGCATCCCGTTGACCAACGAGGCGGACCTCGCGACCCGCAAGGGCGGCCGGCGGCGGGTCGTGTGGTCCAGCGCGTTCCTCAAGGACGAGCGCGGACGCCGCGGCCACCTGGTGATGACCGGCATCGACGTCACCGCTGAGCGGACCACCGCGAGCCTGATGAGCCACCTGATGCGAGCGGCCAGCACCACCGCCTTCATCGGCACCGACCTGGAGGGGCGGATCACCGCGTTCAACTCCGGCGCGGAGCAGATGCTCGGCTACGCGGCCCGGGAGATGGTCGGCCGGCACCTGCCCGTCGAGCTGTTCGACCCCGACGAGGTCGCCGAGCGGGCCCGCGAGCGGGGTGCGACCGCGGACCTCACCGTGCTCACGCACCGGATCGCGAGCGGTGGCGGGCCGGAGAGCCTGGACTGGACGATCGCGCGCAAGGACCGCAGCAGCTTCGTAGCCTCCATCACGGTCAGCCCGGTGACCGACACCTTCGGCCGGCACATCGGCTACCTCGCGGTCGGAAACGACGTCACGGAGCAGCGCCGCAGCGAGAACCTGCTGGTCGCCGCCCTGGAGAAGGAGCGGGAGGCCGTCAACCGGCTCCGCCAGCTCGATCAGGCCAAGAGCGACTTCGTCTCGACGGTCAGCCACGAGCTGCGAACGCCGATCACGAGCATCTCGGGCTACACCGAGATGCTCCAGGACGGCGCTGCGGGCGAGCTGACCCCCGGCCAGCACAAGCTCATCGACGCCGTGCGCCGTAACGGTGACCGGCTGATCAACCTCGCCGACGACCTGCTGACGCTGTCCGGCTTCGAGGCCGGGACCTTCTCGCTCGAGAGCGACGAGGTCGACCTCCGGGTCGTCGTCGCTCGGGCGCAGGAGGCGCTGCAGCCGCTGACGGTAGACCGCCGCCTCGAGGTGGCGTTCGACGTCCCCGGCCACCCGGTCACCGTGCTCGGCGACGCCGGACACCTCGAGCGCGTCGTGTTCAACCTGATGAGCAACGCGGTGAAGTTCACCGACGACGGCGGCTGCATCCGCTGCGTGCTGGACACCCGGGGCGACGACGCCGTGCTCGCAGTGAGCGACACCGGCATCGGCATCCCGACCAGCGAGCAGGGCGAGCTGTTCAACCGGTTCTTCCGCTCCTCGACCGCCCAGGAGCGGGCGATCCAGGGCACCGGCCTGGGGCTGTCGATCGTCGCCTCGATCGTGCACGCCCACGGCGGCGGCATCGCCGTGGAGTCCGCGCACCTGGCGGGCACCACCTTCACCGTGCGCCTGCCGCTCTCGGACCGACCGGCGTACGTCGACGCACACTCCGCCGCACTCCCCCGGTGACCGCGGCCGCCGGACCCTTCGTCCGGCCGGTCAGCCGCAGACCGGCGAGCCCTTCGCGGTCACGATGTGCACCACCGCGCCCTCCAGCCGGTCACGCGACAGCGTCCCGTGGCGCACCGCGGAGACGACCGCCCGCACCGTCCGGGCCGTCACGTCCGGCACCTGTGCGGCGCTCGCATCGAAGAGCACCAGGTCGGCGCCGGCGCGCAGCGCGGTCACCGTGGCTCGCGGGATGTGGAAGCCCGCGGCGCTGATCGCTCCGGCCGACAGCGAGTCGGTGACCACCAGCCCGCGGAAGCCGAGTCGCACCCGGAGCTCGCGGTGGATGGCCCGCCGGGCCAGGCTGGCCGGCAGCCGGGTCAGCCCCGGGACGCGGGCGTTGCCGACCATCACCGCGGGCATCCCCGCCCGCACCGCCGAGCCGAACGGCAGCAGGCCGTGGGTCTGCAACCAGGACCACGGCAGCGTGGTGGCCGGCCGCACGTCGGTGTTCGAGCTGGCCTGGCCGAGGCCGGGGAAGTGCTTGACGACCGGGACGACGCCGGCGCGCCGCAGTCCTCGCGCGAATGCCAGCCCGTCGACGGTGGCGCGGTGCACCCGGATGCCGAACGACCGGGTCCCGATCGGGTTCCTGGCGCTCGGGCCGGGGCCGTCGTCGAGGTCGAGCACGGGCGCGAGGTCCATGGTGACTCCGGCGGCCCGCATCCGGTCCCCCGCCCGGCGCGCGAGATGCCGGATCTGCAGCGCGGTCCTGGTCGTGCCCAGCCGGCGTGCCGACGGGATCCGGCCCACGAGGTCGGCCATCCGCTGCACGGCGCCGCCCTCCTCGTCGGTCATCACGAACGGCTGCACGGCACCGGGCGCCTTGGCGACCAGCGCGGCGACCCGCGACCCGAGGTTCGACGGCGCGCTGCTGCCGAACAGGATCACCCCGCCGACACCGCCCGCGACCTGGGCGGACACCGCAGAGACGTGGGTCTCCTGCACCGGTACGACGACGACCTGCTCGGCGAGCCGGTGCAGCCGCCACGCGGCCACCGCACCGGCGACCGAGCACGACGTCGCGGCCGGTGCGGGTCGCGCCGGAACGGCCACCAACCCGGTCGACAGCGTTGCCGCGGCGACCACCGCGAGCCGCGCCGTACGCCCTCGCCCGAGCCTCATCGCCCCACCTTGCGCTTCCTGTGCTCAGTCAGCCACGCAGGGGCAGGGCTGACAAGAGGCGTCAGGCCCGGTTCACCGCCGAGATCACGGCCTTGAGCGAGGCGGTGACGATGTTCGGGTCGAGGCCGACACCCCACAGGATCTGGTCGCCCACCGCGCACTCGACGTACGCCGCGGCGATCGCGTCCCCGCCCGAGGACAGCGCGTGCTCCTGGTAGTCGAGCACCCGGATGTCGTTGCGGTTCTCGAAGAGCGCGCTGCCCCGCTGGACCTCGTGGTCGGCCAGCTCCCCGAGAGCGTTGACGAACGCCTCGATCGGTCCGTTGCCGGTGCCCTCCAGCGAGCGCAGCTCCTCGTCGACGTAGACGTTGACGGTCAGCCGGTCCCGCTCGCCGGCGGCGGAGGAGGTGTGCACCGAGTTGAGCTTCAGCGGCGTCTCACGGTCCAGGTACTCGCTGCGGAAGCTGTCCCAGATCGCGGCCGGGGACATCTCGCCGCCCTCGTCGTCGGTGCGCTTCTGCACGACCCGGCTGTACTCGATCTGCAGCCGACGCGGCAGGTCGAGCTTGTGCTCGGCCTTGAGGATGTAGGCCACCCCGCCCTTGCCGGACTGGCTGTTGACCCGGATCACCGCCTCGTAGGACCGGCCCACGTCCTTCGGGTCGATCGGCAGGTACGGCGCCTCCCACGGCATATCCGAGACCGGCCGGCCGACCTCCTCGGCCTGACGGTCCAGGACCTCGAGGCCCTTCTTGATCGCGTCCTGGTGGGACCCGGAGAACGCCGTGTAGACCAGGTCGCCCGCGTACGGGTGGCGCGGGTGCACCGGCAGCTGGGTGCAGTACTCCACCGTGCGACGGATCTCGTCGATGTCGGAGAAGTCGATCTGCGGGTCGATGCCCTGGCTGAACAGGTTCATGCCGAGCGTCACCAGGTCCACGTTGCCGGTGCGCTCGCCGTGGCCGAACAGGCAGCCCTCCACGCGGTCGGCACCGGCCATCATCGCCAGCTCGGTGGCCGCCACGGCGGTGCCGCGGTCGTTGTGCGGGTGCAGCGAGATCGCGGAGTGCTCGCGCCGGGTCAGGTTGCGGGAGAACCACTCGATCTGGTCGGCGTACACGTTCGGGGTGGACATCTCCACGGTGGCCGGCAGGTTGAGGATGATCTCGCGACCGGGCCCGGGCTGCCACACGTCGGAGACCGCCTCGCAGACGTCCACCGCGAACTCCAGCTCGGTGCCGGTGAAGATCTCCGGGGAGTACTGGTAGCCGAACTCCGTGCCGGACAGCAGATCGTCGGCGTACTTCATCACGATCTCGGTGCCGCGGACGGCGATCGCCCGGCACTCGTCCTTGTCGACGCCGAACACCACCCGCCGGAACAGCGGGGCGGTCGCGTTGTAGAGGTGGATGTTCGCCCGGTGCGCGCCCACGAGCGACTGCACGGTGCGCTCGATCAGGTCCTCGCGGGCCTGGGTCAGCACCGAGATCGTCACGTCGTCGGGGATCCTGTCGCCCTCGACGAGCTGGCGGACGAAGTCGAAGTCGGTCTGCGAGGCGCTCGGGAAGCCGACCTCGATCTCCTTGTAGCCCAGGCGCACGAGCAGGTCGAACATCGTCATCTTGCGGCCCGGTGTCATCGGGTCGATGAGGGCCTGGTTGCCGTCGCGCAGGTCGGTGGAGAGCCAGCGCGGGGTGTGGTCGACGCTCCGGCTCGGCCAGATCCGGTCCGGCAGGTCGATCGGCGGGAAGGCGCGGTAGCGGTGGAAGGGCATCCCGCTGGGCTGCTGACGGTTCATGTTCACGGTCATGAAGAGGGTCCTCGCTGGGTCGGTTCGGCGGATCGTGATCCGGAGGCGTCGACGAACTCCGCAGCGAGGCGGTCCGGATGTCCCGCTAGGCGGGTCGAACCTCGCTGCGGCAGCGAAGGAGGAGGCTGCACGTCTGCATGGTCGGACCAGGATAGCCCCTCCCGCTCGGCGCGGCACCCGGCGGGTCTGTCAGGCTGGCTCCGTGGACGGTGTCAGGGGACGCGCCGAGGCTCGTGAGGCGGCGGAGTCGGCCGCCGCGCACGCCGGTGTGGTGCTCGGTGAGCCGGAGGAGATGCCCGTTCTCCGGGAGGTCTCGCTGCTGCTCGAGTCGGTGTGGGGCCGCAACGACGAGGGAGTCCCGCTGCCGAGCGAGGTGCTGCGCGCCCTGGTCCACGCCGGCGGGTGCGTCACGGAGGCACGCGACGCCGCCGGCCGGCTGGTGGCGGCCGCCGTCCAGTCCGTCGCGGCGCCGGCCGGCACGACGTACTCGCTGATCGCCGCGGCGGCGCCCGGCTCCGCGGACCGCGGTCTGGGCCGCGCGGTGAAGCTGCGGCAGCGCGCCTGGGCGCTCGACCACGGCTACGACACGATGGTGTGGACGTTCGACCCGCTGGTCGGCCGGAACGCGCGGTTCAACCTGGTCCGGCTCGGCGCGGTCGCCGACGGCTACGAGTGCGCCTTCTACGGGGTGATGAGCGACGACCTGAACGGCCCCGACGAGGCGGACCGGCTCGTGGTCCGCTGGCAGCTGCGCTCGGTGCGCGCGGCCACCGCTGCTGCCGGGATGCTGATCGAGCCGGCCGGGCCGGACATCGCGGCCGCGACGGACGGCGGAACCGGGCCCGACGGGGCGCCGATGGTCGTCCGCGACGCGACCGGACTGTGGTGCCGGGTGCCGTCGGACGTGGTGGCGCTGCGCCGCAGCGCACCCGACGAGGCCTCGCGCTGGCGGAAGGCGGTCCGCGACGTACTGACCGCGGGGCTCGCCGAGGGGCGCGTGGCCACGTCCATGACGCGGGACGGCTGGTTCCTGCTGGCCAGGGCCGGGGAGGAACCGTGAGGATCGAGCATGCCGAGCTGCGTTGGGTGAAGATCCCGCTCGTCTCGCCGTTCCGCACGTCGTTCGGCACGTCGTACGACAAGGACACCTTCCTGCTGCACGTGGTCACCGAGGACGCCGAGGGCTGGGCGGAGTGCGGCGCGGAGCCCGACCCGCTCTACAGCCCGGAGTTCCTGGCCGGGGCCGAGGTCGTGCTGCGCGACCAGCTGCTCCCCCGGGCCCTGGCCCTCGGCCCGCGGCTCGGGCCCGAGCGGATCCGCTCGGCGCTCGCGCCGGTCAAGGGCCACCAGATGGCCAAGCACGTCCTCGAGACCGCACTGCTCGACGCGGCGCTCCGATCCGCCCGGCTGTCGTTCGGTCAGTACCTCGGCGCGGTCCGCGACCGGGTCCCTGCGGGGGTGTCAGTGGGCATCATGGACAGCGTCGAGGAGCTGCTCGAGGCCGTCGGTCGCTACCTCGACGACGGCTACCTGCGGATCAAGCTCAAGATCGAGCCCGGGTGGGACGTGGAGCCGGTGCGCAGGGTCCGGGAGCGGTACGGCGACGACCTCCTGCTCCAGGTGGACGCGAACACCGCCTACACCCTGCGCGACGCGCGCCACCTCGCACGGCTCGACGCCTACGACCTCCTGCTCATCGAGCAGCCGCTGCCGGAGGACGACCTGCGCGGCCATGCCGAGCTGGCCCGGCTGATCCGGACGCCGGTCTGCCTCGACGAGTCCATCACCTCGGCGCGGGACGCGGCCACGGCCCTCGCGCTCGGTGCCTGCCGCGTGATCAACGTGAAGCCGGCCCGGGTCGGCGGCTACCTGGAGGCCCGGCGGATCCACGACGTGGCCGAGGCGAACGGGGTGCCGGTGTGGTGCGGCGGCATGCTGGAGTGCGGGATCGGCCGGGCACCGAACCTCGCCCTCGCGGCGCTGCCGAACTTCGTGCTGCCGGGCGACACGTCGGCGTCGAGCCGCTACTTCGCGCACGACGTGACCCGGCCGTTCGAGCTAGAGGCGGACGGCCAGCTCGCGGTGCCCGACGGCCCCGGCATCGGCGTCGACGTGCTGCCGGAGGCGCTGGAGGAGATCACCGTCACGACCACCATGCTGCCGGTCGACTGACCGTGGTCTCGACGGCTCACCGTTCCCAGCGGCGCTCCGGTGGTTTCCGCGGCTGCCGGGTCGGTAACGAGAGCACGGTGATCGGCTCGATCCCCGCCCGCGCGCTCGCCGCAGCGACGCTCGCCCTGGCGCTGGTCGGCGGCTGCTCGTCGGGCGGCGCACCGCAGTCCGGGGCGGCGCGCTCCCCCTCGCCCAGCACCTCCGCCGCCACCCGGACGCCCGGGCCCTCCGGCTCGCCGTCGGGGTCCTCGGCCTCCCCCGCCGCCGTCGCCAGACCTCGCGCGGGCGCCTGCTACGAGCTCACGGTGGACGAGCTGACCCGACCCACCAACGACAGTCCTGCGGTGAGCTGCCGCACCAGCCACGACGCGGTGACCATCTACGTCGGACGGCTGCGCGAGGTCGTGGACGGGCACGCGCTCGCCGTCGACTCCGACCGGGTCCAGCGGCAGGTCGCCACCGCCTGCCCGCGGCGCCTCGCCCGGTACGTCGGCGGCAGCCGCGAGGTCCGACGGCTCAGCCGCATCAACGTCGCGTGGTTCAGCCCGTCCCTGGAGCAGTCCGACCGGGGCGCGACGTGGTTCCGCTGCGACCTGGTCGTGTTCGCCCGGCAGGACACCCTGCTGCGGCTGCCTCCGGCCGGGCAGCTGCGGCACGCGCTGAACGCCCGTGGCGCGCTGTCGCGGTGGGGGCTGTGCGGGACCGCGGCCCCGGCGACGCGGCGGTTCTCCCGGGTGATCTGCTCCCTGCCGCACCGGTGGAAGGCGATCGCCACGATCCGGCTGTCCGGCGGCTCGTCGTACCCGGGGACGGCGGCGGTACGCCGCGCCGGCGACAGCGTCTGCAAGGCACGGGTCAGGGCGCAGGCGCGCAACCGCCTCAGCTTCCGCTACGGGTGGGAGTGGCCGACCGCCGAGCAGTGGCGCGGCGGCCGGCACTTCGGCTACTGCTGGGCCCCCGCCTGACGCTCAGAAGCCGAGCCGGCGCAGCTGCTTGGGGTCACGCTGCCAGTCCTTGGCGATCTTGACGTGCAGGTCGAGGTAGACCGGGGTGCCCAGCAGGGCCTCGATCTGCGTCCGCGCGGCGCTGCCGACCTCCTTGAGCCGGTTGCCGCGGTGACCGATCACGATGCCCTTCTGCGACGATCGCTCGACGAAGACGTTCGCGTGGACGTCGAGCAGCGGCCGGTCCGCCGGGCGGTCCTCGCGCAGCCCCATCTCCTCCACCACGACCGCGATGGAGTGCGGCAGCTCGTCGCGGACGCCCTCGAGCGCGGCCTCGCGGATCAGCTCGGCGACGAGCGTCTCCTCCGGCGCGTCGGTCAGCTCCCCGTCCGGGTAGAGCGGCGGCCCCTCCGGCAGCCGGGCGACGAGCAGATCCGCCAGCAGGCCGACCTGGTCACCGGACACCGCCGACACCGGCACGATCTCGGCCCACTGAGTGCCGGTCTCCTCGCCGAGCTCGGCGATCGCGAGGAGGTGCTCGCCGAGCTGCTGCTTGGTGGCCAGGTCTGCCTTGGTGGCGACGGCGAGCCTCACCGTCCGCCGCACCTTGGTCAGCTCGGTGACGATGAACCGGTCCCCGGGACCGATCTTCTCGTCGGCCGGAAAGCACACCGCCACCACGTCGACCTCCGCCCACGTCGTCGTCACCAGGTCGTTGAGCCGTTCGCCGAGCAGGGTGCGCGGCCGGTGCAGGCCCGGGGTGTCGACGAGCACGAGCTGGGCGTCCGGCCGGTGCACGATGCCCCGCACGACGGTCCGGGTGGTCTGCGGGCGCGAGGAGGTGATCGCCACCTTCGTCCCGACGAGCGCGTTCGTCAGCGTGGACTTGCCGGCGTTGGGTCGGCCCACGAACGACGCGAAGCCGCTCCGGTGGGGCGTGGAGGTCTCGGACACCGGACCATCCTCCCATCACGCTCAGCGTCGGGCGGTCTCCACCAGCGCGCGGTCACGCTCGGGCAGGCTCGGCCCCAGCCGCGTGGCGCCGTCGCGGTCGACTCGGTACCAGCTGCCGGTCCGGGCTCGCCAGTAGTGGACCCCAGGTCGGGGCTGGCGGGGTCCACGCTGCTCCACGGGACCGGGCGGTCGGGCGGTCGGGCGAGCGGCGCCTGGTGCCCCCGGGACCAGTCCGGCGGGCACCAGGCGCCGGTGAGCCGGTCGATCCACCGACGCCCGCCGAGAGTCGGAAGGGCCCGCCTAGAACGATCCGGAGGGTCCGTGACCTCCGCCGCGCTGTGCCAGCGGGGGCGGTGTCGAGGCCAGCCTGTCCGCGACGGCGCCCGTCACGAACGCGTAGACGGCCTTGTGCCCGAGGTCGACGGCGCCGAGCCTCGGACCCCAGGACCACGGGGGCTTGCCCACGCCTGTGACGTTCTCCATCGTCTCGTCGGTGGTCAGCCGCGTGACGTAGAACATGGCGCTGGCCAAGGGGCCGCGCATGCCGCCTTCAGCCATCACCCCGCGCAGCGCCGCCGGGACGATGCCCAGGCCCCAATGCGCCATCCACGACATCCACAGTCGCTGCTTGTCGCGCTTCGTGTCGAGCCCCAGGACACGCTCGAGGGTGTGCGCGGGGATGAACGAGCTGGGCCGTCCGGTCGCCACCTGCTCCAGCTTCTCCGACAACGTCATCGCGGTCGTTCCGGCGAGTCCGGCGACGACTCCCGTGCGGACGCCGCGACCGAGTACCTTCCATGATTTCTCCATCCGGGCGCGTACCCGCGACCGACCCCGGCAAACCCCGAGCTTCCGGCCAGGCAGGCCGGCGTCCGGTCAGCTGAGCCAGTCCGGACGCAGCGGGAAGCTCGCGTCGCCGTCCTCCGCGGGACGCACCGCGAGGACCTGGTGCAGCTGGATCTCGTTGCGCTCGAAGCCCAGCCGCGAACCGGCCATGTACAGGCCCCACACCTTCGCCGTGCCCTCGTCGGTCTCGGCCACGCACGCGTCCCAGTTCTCCACCAGGTTGTGGCACCAGCCCTTGAGGGTCAGCGCGTAGTGCTCCCGGAGGTTCTCCTCGTGACGCACCTCCATCCCGACGTTCTGGATCTCGGTGATGATGCGCCCGGAGCCGGTGAGCTCGCCGTCGGGGAAGACGTAGCGGTCGATGAACTGACCGGGCATCGCCCGCGCCCTGTTGTCCGGACGGGTGATGCAGTGGTTGAGCAGCCGACCACCCGGCCTGAGCTTGTCCTGGATGAACGAGAAGTACGTCGGGTAGTTCTTCACGCCGATGTGCTCGGTCAGCCCGATGGAGCTCACCGCGTCGAAGCCGGTCTCGGCGATGTCGCGGTAGTCGCCGTGGCGCACCTCCGCCCGGTCGTCGAGCCCCTGCTCCTTGATGGCCTGCTGCGCCCACGCGGCCTGCTCGCGGGACAGGGTGACGCCGACCGCGGTCACGCCGTACTCCCGGACCGCGTGCCGCACCATGCCGCCCCACCCGCTGCCGATGTCGAGCAGCCGCATGCCGGGCCGGAGGCCGAGCTTGCGGCAGACCAGGTCGTACTTGAAGGCCTGCGCCTGCTCGAGGGCGGCGTCCTCGGTCGGGAAGCAGGCGCAGGTGTAGGTCATCGAGGGACCCAGCACCATCTCGTAGAACCGGTTCGAGACGTCGTAGTGGTGGTGGATCGCCCCGGCGTCACGCCCCTTGGAGTGCCGGAACCCCTCGAGCAGCCGGCGCCACCGGGGGAGCGCCTCCTGCGGCGGCGGCGCCGGCGGACGCATGTGGCTGAGCAGCGTGCGACCGCCCAGCCCGCGGACGATCTCCAGCGCCTCCGCCGGCGAGGGCACCTTGAAGCGGGTGTGGTTCATCAGCGCGACCATCGCGTCGTACGGGTCGCCCGGGTGCACGCCGCGGAGCTCGATGTCGCCGGACACGTAGGCGCGAGCCAGCCCCAGGTCACCGGGAGCGGTGAGCAGGTAGGACAGGCCGCGCTCGTTCACCAGGTGGAGGTGCACCGCAGAGTCCTCCGGCCCGGTGGCGCTGCCGTCGTAGGCGGTGAAGCGGAACGGCATGCCGTGAACCATCAGCCGGTCGATCGCCTCCCCGATGGTGAGCGAGCCGGTCCTGCTGCCGGACCTGTTCAGAGTGTCGGTCATCGACGGTTCACCGCCTTCTCGTAGAGACCGGTCAGCCGGTCCTGAGGGTCGTAGGTCTGCTTGACGTCGCGCTGGCCGGCCACGTTGTACAGCCGGTCGAAGGTCTCGCGGTCGTAGTAGGCGTCGGAGTAGAGCGACTTGTGGCCACCGAGCTCGGTGACCTTCGCCTCGACCGCCCGGTTCACGTCACCGTCCCGGGCGCCGGGGGCGATGGGCACCGTCCCCCAGAAGCCGACGTTGACGTAGCTGACGCCGGGCTCGAGCGGGTACGAAGGCCAGGTGTGCGCGCTGCCCGGGCCCTCGGGCTCCCGCAGCCGCAGCGGGCACAGCCAGACCGGCCGCATGCCCACGGTGTCGTCGAACCACCGCAGGAACGCCGGGGTCCGGTCGACGGGCACCTCGATGTCCTGGATCACCCGCTCTCGGCCGGGCCTGCCGCGCCAGCGGTCGACGCGGGCCACGACGCCGAAGCGGTTCTCCAGCCCGACGAGCCGGTGGTAGACGTCGCTGCGCCGCCAGCGGCGCGGCCACAGCCGCCGCACCCGCGGGTCGTGCAGCCCGAACGCCCCGGAGCACCAGAACCAGTCGGTGTCCCAGCGCCACAGGTAGTCGTGCATGGTCAGCAGGTCGGTCTCCCGCTCCTGCAGCGACCGGTAGTACGGCTGCATGCCGGTGTAGTCGGACCCGGGCCCGTGAGCCGTGTCCGACCAGGTCGCGAGCGTGAGGTAGGCCTCGCCCGGCTCGAAGACGACGCCGTCGAGAGCGTCGACGCGCTCGCCCTGCCACTCGCGCTGCTCGACGACCACGTCGACGGCCTTCGCCAGCGCGTCGAGGTCGTCGAACCGGACGTGCCGCAGGGCGACGAACCCCGGCACCCTCTCCAGCTCGATGCGGATCCGGGTGGCATAGCCCAGCGAGCCGTAGGTGTTCGGGAAGGCGTCGAACAGCGGGTCGCCCGGCCGCACGGTGACAACCTCGCCCGCACCGGTCAGGATGTCCAACTCCCGCACCGACTCGTGGGGCAGGCCGTTGCGGAACGACGTGGACTCGATGCCGAGCCCGGTGACCGCACCGCCGAGGGTGATCGTGCGCAGCTGGGGCACGACGAACGGGATCAGCCCGTGCGGCAGCGTCGCGTCGACGAGGTCCTCGTAGGTGCACATGCCCTGGACGTCCGCCGTCTGCTCGACCGGGTCGACGGAGACGACGCCGCCCAGCCCCGACACGTCCAGCCCCGGCGCCTCGCTGCGGGTGCGCGGACGGAACAGGTTCGACGTCCGCTTGGCCAGCCGGACGGGCGCGCCCGCGGGGATCGCGTCGTAGGACGCCGTCAGCCGCCGACCGCCTCGTCGTGCGCCTGCCGACCCACCACACCCTTCACGGACAGCAACCTATCGAATTCGAGCCCGAACGGTCTCGGGGGCTCCCCTCAGGTGGTGGCCCGGGCCACCACGGTGCCGTCCGGGGCGGCGACGTGGACGGGTACGCCGGACCCCCCGAGGTCGCGCACCACCGCCAGGTCCGCCTCCGCGGCCGCGGCCGCCTCGCCGAGCACCGCCACCGCCTCGAGGCCCTTCGCGGCGCTGGTCACCGCCATCGCGACGGCGACCGCGACCGCGCTCAGCCGCAGCGACGGCAGGTCCACGGTGGCGCCGGCGTAGGTCCGGCCGTCGGTGTCCCGCACGCAGGCACCCTCCGCGGCGCGGGTGCGCGCCCGGGTGGAGCGCGCCAGCGTCACGAGCTTGCGGTCGTCGGGGTCGGTCAGGTCCAGCAGGGCGGCGGCTCATCCGGCATGGGAGCCGGGTAGGACTCCTCGGCCTGCTCGCCGTGCTCTGCCTCGACCCGCTGGATCAGCACCGCACCGATGCGGTTGCGCCGGCCGGCGGCGTCTCGGCCTCGAAGCGCAGGCCGCCGACCTCGACCACGGAGCCGGCGATCGGCACCCGGCCGAGGTGCTTGGCCATCAGCCCCCGACGGAGTCCACGTCGTCGTCGTCGATCGTCGACCCCGACAGCGTCGTCGAGGTCGTCGACCGGGTAGCGGGAGCGTCACCCGCGTGGAGCCGTCGGCGAGGTGCTCGACCTCGACCTCGGCGACGTCGTACTCGTCGGTGATCTCGCCGACGATCTCCTCGAGCACGTCCTCGATCGTGACCAGGCCGGCCGTGCCGCCGTACTCGTCGACCACGACCGCGACGTGCTTGCGCTCGGCCTGCATCTCGCGGAGCAGCTCGTCGACCGGCTTGGAGTCCGGGACGTAGAGCACCGGCCGCATCACCGACTCGACCTTCTCGGTCTGCTCGGCCTCGTGGCGGTCGAAGACCCGGCGCGTCACGTCCTTGAGGTAGGCGAACGCCGACGACGTCGTCCAGGCTCTCGCCGACCACGGGGATGCGGGAGTAGCCGCTGCGCAGCGCCAGCGACATCGCCTGGCGCAGGGTCTTGTCCCGCTCGATGAAGACCATGTCGGTGCGCGGCACCATCACCTCACGGGCGATCGTGTCGCCGAGCTCGAAGACCGAGTGGATCATCTCCCGCTCGCCGGACTCGATCACGCTGCTCGCCTCGGCGAGGTCGACCAGCTCGCGCAGCTCGGCCTCCGTGGCGAACGGGCCCTCGCTGAAGCCCCGGCCGGGGGTGAGCGCGTTGCCGATCAGGATCAGCAGCCTGGGGCAGCGGGCCGAGCACCTTCGTGAAGCCGAGCAGCAGGCCGGCGGCGAGCAGCGCGACCCGCTCGGCGTGCTGGCGGCCGACGGTGCGGGGCGCCACCCCGATCACCACGAACGAGACGACCAGCATGACGCGCGATGGTCACCAGCACCGCGAGCCAGGTCCCGGTCAGACTGGTCGGCCATCACGCTCGCGACCAGCACGATCGCGCGAGATCTCGGCGAGCATGCGCAGGAACAGCGCGGTGTTCAGGTAGCGGGCCGGGTCCTCGACGATGCGCAGCAGCCGGCCGGCGCCGGACCTGCCCTCGGCGGACAGCTCCTCGGCGCGCGCCTTGGAGAACGACGACAGGGCGGCGTCGGCGCTGCTGAACAGGCCGGCGACGAGGACCAGGACGGCTGCTGCGACGAGCAGCCAGATATCACCGCTGCTCATGTCGGCGCGGCACCGCCGGGCGGCTGCGCCGCTCGCCGGGGAGCGTCTCCCCGCCCGGGCGCCCTGCCACTCCGCGAGCAGGCGTGCCTGCAGGCCGAACATCTCCTTGTGCTCGTCGGGCTCGGCGTGGTCGTAGCCGAGAAGGTGCAGGATGCCGTGGGTGGTCAGCAGGTTGACCTCGTCGACGGCCGGCGTGACCGGCCTCCGACGCCTGTCGCTCGGCGACCGCCAGGCAGAGCACGAGGTCGCCGAGGACACCCTCCTCGGGCTCCTCGTTGACCAGCCCGGGCCGCAGCTCGTCCATCGGGAAGGCGAGGACGTCGGTGGGGCCGGCCTTCTCCATCCACTGCTCGTTGAGCCCCGCGATGGTGTCCTCGTCGACCAGCTTGATGCAGAGCTCGGCCTGCGGGTGCACCCGCATCCGGTCCATCACGAAGCGGGCCAGCCGGGACAGGTCGCGGACGTCGAGCTCCTCGCCGGACTCGTTGAGGACCTCGATGCTCATGCCCTGATCACGCCCTTCGGCTCCGGGGCCGCGCGCCGTTCGTCCTCGGTCTGCGGCCGGCGCGCCTCGTACTCGTCGTACGCCGCGACGATGTGCCCGACCAGACGGTGGCGTACGACGTCATGGCTGGTCAGCCGGTTGAACGAGACGTCCTCGATGCCGGTCGAGGATGCCCTCCACGACCCGTAGGCCGCTGTTCGTGCCGCCGGGCAGGTCGACCTGCGTGACGTCGCCGGTGACCACCATCCTGGAGCCGAAGCCGAGCCGGGTCAGGAACATCTTCATCTGCTCGGGCGAGGTGTTCTGCGCCTCGTCGAGGATGATGAACGCGTCGTTGAGCGTGCCGACCGCGCATGTAGGCCAGCGGGGCGACCTCGATCGTCCCGGCCGCCAGCAGCTTCGGGATCGTGTCCGGGTCGAGCATGTCGTGCAGCGCGTCGTACAGCGGCCGCAGGTAGGGGTCGATCTTCTCGCTGAGCGTGCCCGGCAGGAAGCCCAGCCGCTCCCCCGCCTCGACGGCGGGCCGGGTGAGGATGATCCGGTTGACCTGCTTGGCCTGGAGCGCCTGCACCGCCTTGGCCATCGCCAGGTAGGTCTTGCCCGTGCCGGCGGGGCCGATGCCGAACACGATCGTGTGCTTGTCGATGGCCTCGACGTACCGCTTCTGGTTCAGCGTCTTGGGACGGATCGTGCGGCCGCGGTTGGACAGGATGTTGAGCGACAGCACGTCGGCCGGTCGCTCCTTGGTCTCCGTGCGCAGGATGCCGATGGCGCGCTCGACGGTCTCGCGGGTGATGCCCTGGCCGGTGCGGATCAGCGTGACCAGCTCGTCGACGAGCCGCTCGGCCAGCGCCACCTCGCCGGAGTCCCCGCGCAGGGTGATCTCGTTGCCGCGCACGTGGACGTCGGCCTTGAAGGCCTTCTCGATCAGGTCGAGGTGCTCATCGCCCGGCCCGAGCAGCGAGACCATCGGGATGCTCGCAGGGACCACGACGGTGTGGGCGGGCGTCTGGGGCCCGGTGTCGGTCCCGGTGGGTGTCTGTGTCATCGGTGGCCTCGGAGGCCGACCTCCATGGTGGGGGGACGGGTCGGATGGTGCGCAGCCCATGCTACGGGAGCACCCCACAGCCGACGCCACCTTGTTCTCGGCCGTCGACGGGCGCTGCCGCGGGCCGCCCCGTACTCTCGTCGCATGCACGAGCGCGACGAGCCGGAGATGATCGAGCCCGAGCACCTGCTCGCCCGCCGGCCGCTCCCGGCGGACGCCGTACGCATGGGCTTCGACCGCAACACCGAGGAGGGTGCGCTGATCGCGCTCGCCTCGGCGCTGGACCCCGCCAAGCCGGCCCACCGTCTGGCCGCGTGGCTCATGCTGCTGGTCATCGTGCTGCCGCTCGTGCTGACCCTGGTCTACGAGCTGGGCTGAGCCCTCAGCCGGGTGGCCAGCCCATCGGCCGACCACCGAGCACGTGCGCGTGCACGTGGAACACGGTCTGGTGCGCCTGGGCGCCGGTGTTGAAGACCAGCCGGTAGCCCTCCCCAGCCCCTCCCGCTCCGCCACCGCCGCCACCGCGTTGAGCAGGTCCACGGCCGCCCCGGCCTCGGCGGCGGCCAGCGCCGCGACGTTCGGCTGGTGGGTCCGCGGCACGACGAGGACGTGCGTGGGCGCCTGCGGGGTCACGTCCCGGAACGCCAGCGTGGTCGCGGTCTCGTGCACCACGTCGGCCGGGAGGTCTCCGGCGACGATCTTGCAGAACAGGCAGTCTGGATCGGAAGCCACCCTCCCACCCTAGAGGGGGACGTGCGTGTCAACCGGGGCGGCGGGCGGAGCGTCCCACTAGCGTGAGCGTCCAGGTGCTGCACCGACCGTCCTCTGGGGTGCCGATGAACGCCACCGCGCGGTGGGACGCCGACTCGGCGGTGGCCGAGCTGTACGCCGGGCACTACGCCGGTCTCGTCCGGCTCGCGGTGCTGCTGGTGCGCGACGTCGGCACCGCCGAGGAGGTCGTGCAGGACGCGTTCGTCGCGGTGCACGGCCGGTGGCACCGGCTCCGCGAGCCCGAGCGGGCGCTGGCGTACCTGCGGCAGACCGTGGTGAACCGGGCCCGGTCGGTGCTGCGACGGCGCGGCGTCGAGGCCCGGCACGGCTCCGGCGCCCTGGCCCGGGACGTGTCCGGACCGGCCGCCGACGAGCAGGCACTCGCCACCGACGTGCGTGTCCGGGTCCTCGACGCGCTGCGCGCCCTGCCGCCCCGGCAGCGCGAGGTCCTGGCCCTGCGCTACTACGCCGACCTGAGCGAGGAGCAGATCGCCACTGTGCTCGGGATCAGCCGCGGGTCCGTCAAGACCCACGCCTCACGGGGTGCTGCGGCCCTCCGCCCGGCCCTGGACGGTGTCCGATGAGCAGCCGGTCCCCGGGCCCGGACGAGCGGCGGCTCGTCGAGCTGCTGCACGCGGCGGTCGACGACGTGGAGCCCGGCCCGGCCGGGCTGGCTCGGATCCGGGCCCGCATCGCGCGACGCCGTCCGCGGGCCGCCCATTGGGCAGCCGTCGTGGTAGGCGCCGCCCTGGCGACGGCGGCTGTCGTGGTGGTGGTCTCGATGGTGTCGACCCGGGGGGAGCGTTCGACGGCAGGACCGGGCCTCGGCCACGGGCACGCCACCGGCTCGCAGGTCGTCCGGCCGTCCGACGGGATGCCGCCGAGCATCGTGCCGGTGTACTACCTCGGCGCGACCGGCCACGGCTACCGGCTCTACCGCGAGCTGCACCCGGCGCGGCCCTACCGGGACCCGGGCGCGGAGGCCGCGGTGGCGGCGGTCGGCTCGCCTCCGGCCGACCCCGACTACCTCGACCCGTGGCCGACGAGCACCTCCGCCTTCAGCGTGCGGGTCACGGGGAGGCGGATCGTGGTGGACCTGACCAGCGACTCCGCGGACCTCCGCCGTCGGCCGGCCGGGATGTCGGACCAGGAGGCCGCCGCGGCGCTCCAGCAGCTGGTCTACACCGTGCAGGACGCCTTGCACGGCAGCCGGCTCCCGGTCCGGGTGCTCGTCGACGGCAGGCATCCGACGACGCTGCTCGGCGTGCCGCTGCCGGCGGCGCTGGCCCGCGCCCCGGCTTCGGCGACGCTGGCCCAGGTGGTGGTCACCAGCCCGGTGGAGGGCGCCAGGGTGCATCGGCACTTCCGGGTGTCCGGCCGGGCTGCGACCTTCGAGGGCACCGTGCTCTGGGAGCTGCGCCGCGACGGTCACGTGGTCCGGCACGGCGTCACCACCGCTGAGCAGTGCTGCACCCTGGCGCCGTACTCGTTCGCGGTGAGCGCGCCGCCCGGCCGGTACACGCTGCGGGTGCACGACACCGACCCCTCTGGCGGCGCGGGCGTGCCCCCGTGGCAGGACACCAAGCAGCTGACGGTCGTGCCCTGATCCGGCCGGTGCAGACCGCTGCGGTGTCACCGCGGTGGATCGGCTGCGCGGCCCCGGAGGAGGTGAGCCGGCCTGAGGTGCTCCGTACCGGAGGGACTGCGGCTACCGCCAGCGAACCGGAGGGACTGCGGCTACCGCCAGCGCGACCGCGCCAACAGGGCAGCGGTGGCGGCGACGCCGGCCGTCGACGAGCGCAGCACCGAGGAGCCCAGTCGCACGGGTTCGGCGCCGACCGACGCGAACGCCTCCAGCTCGTCCTCGCTGATCCCGCCCTCCGGACCCACGACGACGACGATCTCGCCGCGGCCGGGCACCGGCAGGTCGGCCAGCGGGCCGGAGGCGGCCTCGTGGAGCACCACCGGCACGGACGCCGACGAGAGCAGCCCGACCACCTCGTCGGTGCGCACCATCGCGGCGACCTCGGGGAACCACGAGCGTCGCGCCTGCTTGGCCGCCTCACGCGCGGTGCTGCGCCACCTCGCCAGCGACTTGCGGCCGCGCTCGCCGCGCCACACCGCGACGGACCGCGAGGCGGCCCACGGGACGATGACGTCGACGCCGACCTCGGTCAGCATCTCCACGGCCAGCTCGCCGCGGTCGCCCTTGGGGATCGCCTGCACGACGACCACGCGCGGCGTCTCCGGCTCGACCGTCCGGACGTCCTGGACCGTCGCCGCCAGTGACGAGCGGTCGGTCGCGGTCACCGTGCAGATCGCCGTGCTCCCTGCGCCGTCGGTGAGCGCGACCTGCTCGCCGACCCGGATCCGCCGGACCACGACCGCATGGTGCGCCTCGTCGCCGTCCAGGACGACCTCGGCTCCGGCCCGGGCACCCTCGAGCGAGCCGATCACGAAGACCGGGAGCGTCACGGCGGCCCCTCAGCGCGGGTTGAAGGCGTCGCGAAGCCGGCCGAACACCGACTTCGACCCGTGGTGGAGCTGACCGTCCGGCGACTCCTCGCCACGCAGCGCCGCCAGCTCGCGCAGCAGCTCCTCCTGGCGCTCGTCGAGCCTCGTCGGGGTGTCCACGATGACCCGCACCCGCACGTCGCCGCGTCCGGTGCCGCGCAGAGCCGGGATGCCGCGACCACCGAGGGTGAGCTCGGTGCCGGACTGGGTGCCGGGGCGGACGTCGAGCTCCACCCGGGTCTCGAGGTCGGTGTCGGCGCCCTCCTCGACCAGGTCCGCCTCGAGCGTCGGCAGGCTGATCGTGGTGCCGAGCGCGGCGGCCGTCATCGGCACGGTCACGTTGCAGATCAGGTCGCTGCCGTGGCGCTGGAAGACCGGGTGGTCGGCGACGTGGATCTCGACGTACAGGTCGCCGGCGGGACCGCCACCCGGACCGACCTCGCCCTGCTCGGAGAGCTGGACCCGGGTCCCGGTGTCGACCCCGGCCGGGATCTTGACGTTGAGCGTGCGCCGTGACCGGACCCGGCCGTCGCCGGAGCACTCCCGGCAGGGCTCGGGAATGATCGTGCCGTAGCCGCGGCAGGCCGCACACGGGCGCATCGTGCGGATCTCGCCGAGGAACGAGCGCTGGACGTGGAACACCTCGCCGCGGCCGTGGCAGGTCTCGCAGGGCTGCGGGCGCGAGCCGGGGGCGGCGCCGTCGCCGTGGCAGACCGAGCAGAGCACGGCGGTGTCCACCTTGAGCTCGCGCGTCACGCCGAAGGCAGCCTCCGCCAGCTCGACGTCGAGCCGGATCAGGGCGTCCTGCCCCCGACGCACCCGCGGTCGCGGGCCGCGCCCGGCGCCCTGCGTACCACCCCCGCCGGCGGCACCCCCGAAGAAGGCGTCCATGATGTCGGTGAAGGAGAACCCGGCACCCGCGCCGCCGAAGCCGGGCTCGGCGTTCGAGAACGGGTCGCCGCCGAGGTCGTACATCCGGCGCTTCTCGGGGTCGGACAGCACCTCGTAGGCGCGGCTCACGTCCTTGAAGCGGTCCTGGGTCGCCGGGTCGGGGTTGACGTCCGGGTGCAGCTGCCGGGCTAGCCGGCGGTACGCCTTCTTGATGGCGTCACCGTCGGCGTCCCGGGAAACTCCCAGGATCTCGTAGAGGTCCTGACTCACTGTGTCTCTCATCATCCTTCGTCGAGGATCTTGGATACGTAACGGGCCACCGCGCGCACGGTGGCCATGGTGCTCGGGTAGTCCATCCGGGTCGGGCCGACGATGCCGAGCGTCGCGAGCGCCTCGTGGCCGGGGCCGTAGCCGGTGGCCACCACCGAGGTCGTGGACGAGCTCCTCGTAGGGCACCTCGTGGCCGATCCGCACCGTCAGCGTCGAGGAGGAGGTGGCCTCGCCGAGGAGCTTCAGCAGCACGACGTGCTCCTCCAGCGCCTCCAGCATGGGCTTGATGGCGACGTCGAAGCCCTCGCCGAACCGGGCGAGGTTGGCGGTGCCGCCGACGGCGACCCGCTCGTCGGACCGGTGGTCGGACATCGCCTCCACGAGGGCGGCGACGATGACCGCGACAGGGGCGCGGTGGCCCTGCTCGAACTCGTCGGGCAGCGCCACCAGGCGCTCCGAGGCGTCGCTGAGCCTCTCGCCGACGACCGCTCGGTTCAGCTTGGTGCGCAGCTCGGCGACCTGGCCGTCGCTGAGCGCCTCGGCGAGCTCCACGATCCGCTGCTCGACGCGGCCGGTGCTCAAGATCAGCACGAGCAGCACCCGCGGACCGGTGAGCACGACGAGCTCGACGTGCCGGACCGTGGAGCGCGAGAGCGTCGGGTACTGCACGATCGCGACCTGGCGGGTGAGCTGGGCGAGCAGCCGGACGCTGCGCTGCACGACGTCGTCGAGGTCGATCGCTCCCTCGAGCAGCGTCATGATGGCCCGCCGCTCGGCCGCCGACAGCGGCTTGACCTGGCTCAGCCGGTCCACGAACAGCCGGTAGCCCTTGTCCGTCGGCACCCGCCCCGCGCTGGTGTGCGGCTGGGTGAGGAAACCCTCCTCCTCCAGCGCGGCCATGTCGTTGCGCACGGTGGCCGGCGAGACGCCCAGGCCGTGCCGCTCGACCAGCGCCTTGGAGCCCACCGGCTCCTGGGTCGCGACGTAGTCCTCCACGATCGCACGGAGCACGGCGAGCTTCCTGTCCTCGACCATCGCTCCTCCTCGTCCGTCCCGGGTTCGTGCGCGACCGTCCTGGCACTCAGCTCTTCGGAGTGCCAAGCCTACAAGGTCGCCTACGGTGGGTCCTATGTCCGCGTCTGCCCGCGTCCCGGTCCCGCCGCTGCCCCACGACGTCGGCTTCGTCGAGGTCGCCGACCGCGTGTGGCTGGCCCGAGCGGCGTTCCTCGACGTCAACGTCGGTCTCGTCGGCGGCGAGCGCGGCCTGCTGCTCGTCGACACCCAGACGTCCGAGGCCGCCGCGCTCCGGCTGCTCGAGGAGGTGCGCCGGCTGGGAGCCGGCGACGTGGTCGCGGCGGTGAACACCCACGCCCATTTCGACCACACGTTCGGCAACGTCGTGGTGGCCGAGCAGTACGCCGACGTCGAGCTGCTGATCCACGAGGAGGCGGCCGTCGAGCTCGAGCCGCACGCCGCCGAGGTGCGCGCGGCGGCCGCGCGGGAGGTCGGTGAGCACGCCGCGGAGTACGCCCAGGTCGCCGCGTCGCGCGTGCTGGTCCCCCGGGTCACCGTCTCCTCGGCGCGCGCCGTCGACCTCGGCGACCGGCTCGTGGAGGTGCTGCACCCCGGTCGCGGCCATACCGCCGGCGACGTCGTGGTCCGGGTGCCGGACGCCGACGTGCTGCTGGCCGGCGACCTCGTCGAGGAGTCGGCGGCGCGCAACGGGGTCCCCGGCTTCGGCGAGGACTGCCACCCGCTCGACTGGCCGGCGACCCTGGACCTCGTCGTGTCGATGCTCGGCGAGCAGACCCTGGTGCTGCCCGGCCACGGGCTCCCGGTCGACCGCGACTTCGTCGGCGAGCAGCGCGCCGCGATCGGAGTCGTGGCGGAGACGATCCGCGACCTCGCGGGCCGCGGCGTCTGCGTCGACGACGCCCTGGCGGCAGCGGAGTGGCCCTACCCCGTCGAGGAGCTCGGCGCCGCGGTGCGCCGCGGCTACGCCCAGCTGCCGCGCGGTGCCCGGTCGCTGCCGCTGCTGTGAGGGGGCACCGCTGCTCAGCGACGTGAGGAAGGACCGGTCCACGGGCCGTGGTGGTGCCACGCGTGCCCGCGACGCCGGGTCAGCATCAGCCACGCGAACAGCACGAACAGCAGCGGCCACTTCACCGGGGTGAACAGCACCAGCCCGACCAGGATCAAGATCATCGGGACCCGGGCCGTCCGCCAGAAGCTCTCCTGCCGTGGTCCGGCCCCCTGCTGTTCGCGCGGCCCCGCGTCCGTGCGGGTCGGCTGCGGGAGGTCGACGAACAGCGGCCACAGGTCTGAGCTGGTGCGTGCGGCGTAGGCGACGGCGCTGCGCTCGTCGTACTCCTCCTTCGACAGCCGGCCCGCCGCGTAGTGCTCACCGAGCGCGCTGACGGCGGCCTCACGCTCTGCGTCCCCGATCCGCATCTCGGGGCGACGCGGGTCAGAGCTCATTCGGGGTCCCCCTCCGCGAGCAGCCCGTAGAGCTTGCGCCGGGTCTCGGCGAGGATCTCGGCTGCCTCGGCCTGCTGCTGGCGGGTGCCGGAGGTGATGATCTGCCACACCGCGGCCATCGTCTGGCCGATCACCGGCTTCAGGTCCGGCGAGCGCGCCTCGCCCTCCCCCGGCGAGCGGTCGAAGGCCCGCCAGGTCGCGGCGAGCTCGTCGGGGTGCTCCTCGACGTAGCGCCGCCCCTCCTCCGTCAGCTGGAGGAGTCGGCGCCCCTCGCCGGCGAGCCCCTCGACGAGCCCCTCGTCCTCGAGCTGCTGGACGGTCGGGTAGACCGACCCGGGGCTCGGCTTCCACACTCCGCTGCTGCGCTCGGCGATCTGCTGGATGATCTGGTAGCCGTTCATCGGCTCCACCGCGAGCACGTCCAGGATCGCCGCCCGCACGTCACCGCGGCGCACCTTGGGGCCCCGGGTGCCGAAGGCGCCGTGCCCGCCCTGCGCCAGGCCGATCAGGCCCTGCACCCACGGCGGGGGGCCTCCCGTCCAGCTGCCGCCCCCGCCAGCGCCGCCGGACCCGCCGCGCCAGCCGGCGCGCGGGTCGTCCCACGGACCTCGTCCCATGTCGTCCTCCGATGTTCGGCGATGGTGTCGCGATAGTCTGACGATATATCGCGACCGGTCGTCGGACAACCCGTCCGACGGTCCCGGCGCGGCGTCCACGGGCTGTCGGTGGACCCGTCTAGCGTGACGTCTCATGGCGCCTCCTCCCCCCGCCGACGGCTTCCGGGACCGCTACGGGTCAGATGTGCTCAGCACCGACTGGCGAGCGCCGCGGCGCGGCCGCGCCGTCGAGATCGAGGCCGACAAGGGGCTGGTCGTCGAGGAGGTCACCACCGACTGGTGCGGCGAGATCGTGGCCGTGGAGCGGGACCTCATGACGGTCGTCCTCGAGGATCGTCGCGGCAGGCGGCGCACGTTCCCGCTCGGCCCGGGCTTCCTGCTCGAGGGCGTCCCGGTGATCCTGCGCCCGCCGGCGCGGAAGGGACCGGCCGCCCCCTCGCGGACCGCGTCCGGCTCGGTCGCCGTCCCGGGGACGCCGGCCCGGGTGGCTCGGGCGTCGCGAATCTTCGTCGAGGGCCGCCACGACGCAGAGCTGGTCGAGAAGGTCTGGGGCGACGACCTGCGCGTCGAGGGCGTCGTCGTGGAGTACCTCGAGGGCGTGGACGACCTCGCGGAGCATCTTCGGGACTTCCGGCCGGGCCCGGAGCGCCGGGTCGGCGTCCTCGTGGACCACCTGGTCGCCGGCTCGAAGGAGAGCCGGATCGCCCAGGCGGTCGCCGCCGGCCCGGTCGGCCGCCACGTCCTGATCGTCGGCCATCCGTTCGTGGACGTGTGGCAGGCGGTCAAGCCGGAGCGGCTGGGCCTCCGCTCGTGGCCCACGGTTCCGCGGTCGATGGAGTGGAAGAAGGGGATCTGTCAGCAGCTCGGCTGGCCGCACCGCGACCAGGCCGACATCGCGCGCGCCTGGAGGCACATCCTGTCCCGGGTGTCGTCGTACGCCGACCTGGAGCCGGCGCTGCTCGGCCGGGTCGAGGAGCTGATCGACTTCGTCACGGCGGCGTGAGGCTGCGCCGGTGCGCGCGGAGCGGGAAAAGCGGAGGCCCGACCGGCGGACCGGTGCTTCAATCAGGACATGAGCAGCAGTCACGAACCACCACAGCCACAGCCGCAGGGCCCGCCTCCGGGCGGCTACCTCCCGCGTCCGATGAGCCGCGAGGACGAGAAGCTGTGGGCGATCGCGGCCCACCTCGGCCCGCTGGTGCTCGGCTTCCTGGCGCCGATGATCGTCTGGCTGGCCTTCAAGGAGCGCTCGCCCTTCTTGGACCGCTCGGCCAAGGAGGCGTTGAACATGCAGCTGTCCTACCTGCTCTACGGCGTGGCCGCGGCCGTCTCGCTGCTGATCCTGGTGGGGCTCGTCCTGGTGCCGCTCGTCGGGGTCGCCTGGCTGGTGCTGATGATCCTGGCGACGGTCAAGGTGGCGAACTTCGAGGACTACCGCTACCCGGCGATCATCCGGTTCATCAGCTGAGCAGGTCGCGCACGACCGCGTCCGCCAGCAGCCGGCCCCGCCGGGTCAGCACGGCCCGGTCGTCGTTGAGCGCGACCAGCCCGTCGGCGACCTGCCTGTCCAGGTGCGGTGTGGCGGACGGCTCCAGGACGTCGAGCGGGAGCCCGTCGCGCAGCCTGGTCTCCAGCAGCACGCGCTCCACCCGGCGGGTCTCCGCGTCGAGCACCTCGCGGGCATGCGCGGGGCTGACACCGGCGGCCAGCCGCTGCGCGTAGGCGGCAGGGTGCTTGACGTTCCACCACCGCACCCCGCCGACGTGCCCGTGCGCTCCGGGCCCGACACCCCACCAGTCACCACCCGTCCAGTAGAGCACGTTGTGCCGGCACCGGGACGCCTCGTCGCGGGCCCAGTTGGAGACCTCGTACCAGCCCAGACCGGCGCGCTCCAGCGCCGCGTCGGCTAGCAGGTACTTGTCCGCGAGGTCGTCGTCGTCGGGCGCCGGAACCTCACCGCGGCGCACCCGCCGGGCCAGCGCGGTGCCCTCCTCGACGATCAGCGCGTACGCCGAGAGGTGGTCGGGCGAGCAGCCGAGCGCGGCGTCGAGCGAGGCCTGCCAGTCCTCGAGCGACTCCCCCGGCGTGCCGTAGATCAGGTCGAGGCTCACCTCCTCGAAGCCGGCCTGCCGGGCCCACCCGACCACCGAGGCCACCCGGGCCGGGTCGTGCGTGCGGTCGAGCACCGCGAGGACGTGCGGGACGGCCGACTGCATCCCGAACGAGATCCGGTTGATGCCAGCGGCGCGCAGCCGGGCCAGCTCGCCGGCGCCGACGCTGTCGGGGTTGGACTCGGTCGTCACCTCGGCCCCGGGCGCCAGCCCGAACTCCGTCGTCGACGGCCGCGAGGATCCGAGCCAGGTCGTCGGCCGGCAGCAGCGTCGGCGTGCCGCCCCCGAAGAAGACCGTCGCCACCGGGACGTCCACGTCGCCGAGCACCCGCCGCGCGAACCGGATCTCGGCGATCGCGGTGTCGGCGTACCCGCTGCGCGACGCACCGGGGCCGAGCTCGGAGGCGGTGTAGGTGTTGAAGTCGCAGTAGCCGCAGCGCACCGTGCAGAACGGCACGTGCACGTAGAAGCCGAACGGGCGGCTCCCCACCCCGGTCAGCGCGGCCGGCGGGAGCGCCCCGTCGGACGGGACGGGATCACCGTCGGGCAGGGTGGAGGGCACCCCGCCATGGTGTCACGCCTGGATCATCGGCCGGCGGCTCCTGCGCGTCGGGCGCCACTCACCGGTAGAGGGAGTCGATCTGCGAGCGGTAGTTGTCCTCGACGACCTTGCGCTTGACCTTGAGCGAGGGCGTCAGCTCGCCGGACTCGACGGTGAGGTCGTGGTCGAGCAGGATCCACTTCTTGACGGTCTCCCACCGGTTCAGCCGGCTGTTGAGCTCCTCGACGTACCCGGCGACCATGTCGTGGGCGGCCTCGGCGAGGCGACGACCTCCTCGTAGGGCCTGCCTGCCATGCCGTTGTCCGCGGCCCAGCCCTCCATGGCGTCCGGGTCCAGGGTGATGAGCGGCGACGCAGAAGTTCCGCTCGTCGCCGTGCACGAGGAACTGGCTGGCGTACGGGCAGATCGCCTTGAACTGCGACTCGATCGCGCGGGAGCGATGTACTTGCCGCCGGAGGTCTTGAACAGGTCCTTCTTGCGGTCGGTGATCCGCAGGTAGCCGTCCTCGTCGAGCTGAGCCGATGTCGCCGGTGTGCAGCCAGCCGTCCTCGCTCAGCGTCTCGGCGGTCTCCTCGGGGAGGTTGTGGTAGCCCTCCATGACGCCGGGGCCCTTGATCAGGATCTCGCCGTCCTCGGCGATCTTGACCTCGCTGCCGCGGGAACACCGGCCCGACCGTGCCGAGCGTGTTGCTCCGCGGCTGGTTCACGAACGGAGCCCGGCGGAGGTCTCGGTCAGGCCGTAGCCCTCGAGGATCTGGATGCCGGCGGCGTGGAACCACTCGGCGATCTCGCGGTTGAGCGCCGCGGCGCCGGAGATGAAGAACCGGACCCGGCCGCCGAAGCGCTCGCGGATCTTGGCGAACACCAGCCGGTCGAAGAGCGCGTGCTGCAGCGTTGAGCAGCGCGGCGACCGGCTTGCCCTCGCGCTTCGAGGCGGTCGACCTTGCAGGCCCACCTCGAAGGCGCTGCTTGAAGATCTTCTCCTTCAGGCCGCCCTCGGCCGGCTGCATCGTGACGATCCGGTCGTGCGCCTTCTCGAAGATGCGCGGAGCGGCACCCATGAACGTCGGCCGGACGACTGCCAGGTTCTCGATGATCTTGTCGACCCGGCCGTCGACGGCGGTGGGGAAGCCGATCGCGAGCTGGGTGGACAGCAGCACCTTGCCGAACGAGTGCGCCATCGGCAGCCACAGGAACTGCAGGTCGTCCTCGCTGAGGATGCCCTGCGCCTGCGATCGCGGCGCCCTCGTAGGTCCAGGAGCGAGTGCCGCAGCCGCACGCCCTTCGGGCGCCCGGTGGTGCCGGAGGTGTAGATCAGCGTCGCCAGCGCCTCCGGCTTGGTGCTCGTCGATCCGACGCTCGACGACGTCGGGCGTCCTGGGCGAGCAGCTCCTCCCCGCGACGTCTCGAGATCGGCCAGCGAGATCACCCAGTCACCGTCGGCGGTGCCGTCGAAGGTCACCACCTTCGCCAGCTGCGGCAGCTCGGTGCGGTGCTCGCTGATCTTGGCGATCTGCGTCGTCGTCCTCGGCGAAGACAACGCGGCACTCGGAGTCGGCGAGGATGAAGCGCGACGTCCTCGACGATCGTCGACGGGTAGACCGTCGTGGTCGCGCGCCCCGGTGGACATGATCGCGAGGTCGGCGAGGATCCACTCCATGCCGCGTGGCCGAGGCGATGCCGACCCGCTGCTCGGGCTCGATGCCCAGCGCCACCAGGCCGGCGGCGAGGCGGGCGACCGTGCTCGCCGGTCTCCCGCCAGGTCATCGACACCCACTCGTCGCCCCGGGGGTAGCGGTAGGCCTCGCGGTCGGCGTGCTCCGACCCGGTCGAAGAACTGCCGGCCGACGTTCGGTGGACGGTTCTCGACCGGCTGAGGTCGATTTCGGCGGTAGCTCTGAGCCATCGCTCTCCCTGTTCGTGCCTGCCGACGCGTGCCGCGCACCGGCCCAATGGAGTTACCTTGATGCGTCACAACGTAGATCACTTGCTACCTGGCGGTAGGTTTCCGGCCGCAAAGGGGACCGATCCGCGAGAAACCGCCGGTCGGCGCAGCCGATCTCGCACCGGTGGCGGATGCACGTGCGCCTCAGCCCTGGACCGCCTTCGCGACGTCACCATCGGGTGATCCACGCGCGGTCGTCCCGGCTGAGCTGCCGGGGGTGGTCCTGGCGTGCGCCACCGTCCACGAAGCGTTGTGCAGCATCGCGCGACGACGACCCAGTCCCGGGCCCGCGTCCTCGTCGAGACTCGGCGGCGTCGACGACCGTGTGGAACCGGCGACGTACCGCGTCGCGCACCCCGCAGGCGGAGCGCAGCACCTCGTCCCACCGGTTCCACAGCAGCGGCGCGACCTCGTAGTGCGGGTCCCCGGACATCGGCTTCGGGTCGATCGCCAGCCACGGCTCGCGGTCACGCGGCGAGCACGTTGGCGTAGTGGAGGTCGGCGTGCACCATCGTCCCCAGGGCGGCTCGGGTCCTCGACGAGCTCCGTCGGCGCAGCGGCGACCGCCTGCTCGACCAGCCGGCGCGGCAGCGGCGCGGAGCGCGGCAGATGCGGCGAGCCCCGGCGTCCAGCGGGCGACGTACGACGAGAGCTCCGCAGCTGCGGAGGGGCGGGCACGTGCAGCCGCCGGTAGAGCCCAGCCACCACCTCGCAGGCGTCGAGGTCGTCGATCGGTGCGAGGTCCTCGGCGTGCAGCCGCTCGAGGAGCAGGACCCCGCGCCGCGGGTCGGCGCGGTAGAGCTCGACGGCCCCGGCGCCGTGCAGCGCTTGAAGCGCCAGGTGCTCATGCTCGGCTCTCGTCGTCGGGCACCCCGACCTTCAGCGCCGCCGGCCGACCCCCGCGGTCCGCACCGGCACCACGTAGGCGCAGTACCGTGCGTGGCGGCACCGTCAGGGCCTCAGCGCCCAGTCCTCGAGGAGCACGGCACGAGGCGGGGCAGCCCGTCCGAGCCAGGACGGCCCAGCCGCCGCCGCGCGTCGGGCTGCGCCCGCAGCCCGGCCGGGACCTGCACGTGCGCCCGCCTCCGCGACTTCGTCCCGGCCGGCTCGGGGCGCCCTCCGGGGGGACCGCGGAGCGAACGCTACTTCCTGGCGGTGTCGGTCGGTGGACAGCGCGGCGATGAACGCCTCCTGCGGCACCTCGACGCGGCCGACCATCTTCATCCGCTTCTTGCCTTCCTTCTGCTTCTCGAGCAGCTTGCGCTTGCGGGTGATGTCACCGCCGTAGCACTTGGCGAGGACGTCCTTGCGGATGGCGCGGATCGTCTCGCGGGCGATCACCCGCGGCGCCGATGGCGGCCTGGATCGGCACCTCGAACTGCTGGCGCGGGATCAGCTCGCGCAGCTTGCCGGCCAGCGCCACGCCGTAGGAGTAGGCGTGGTCACGGTGCACGATCGCGCTGAACGCGTCGACCGGGTCGCCCTGGAGCAGGATGTCGACCTTCACCAGGTCCGAGCCGGCTGCTCGCCGGTGGGTTCGTAGTCGAGCGACGCGTAGCCCTTGGTGCGCGACTTCAGCTGGTCGAAGAAGTCGAAGACGATCTCGGCCAGCGGCAGCGTGTAGCGCATCTCGACGCGGTCCGCGGAGAGGTAGTCCATCGCCCTGGAGCTGCCCACGCTTGCTCTGGCAGAGCTCCATGATCGCGCCGATGTAGTCGCTCGGGGCTCAGGATCGTGGCCCGACCACCGGCTCGCGCGACCTCGGCGATCTTGCCGCCGGGGTACTCGCTCGGGTTGGTGCACCTCGATCTCCTGACCGTCCTCCATGGTCACGTGGTAGACCACGTTCGGGCGCGGTCGAGATCAGGTCGAGGTTGAACTCGCGCTCGAGCCGCTCCCGGACGATCTCCATGTGCAGCAGGCCGAGGAAGCCGCAGCGGAAGCCGAAGCCGAGCGCGCCGGAGGTCTCCGGCTCGTAGGCCAGCGCGGCGTCGTTGAGCTGCAGCCGGTCGAGGGCGTCGCGCAGCGTCGGGTAGTCGTCGCCGTCGATCGGGTAGAGCCCGGCGAACACCATCGGGTTGGGGTGCTTGTAGCCGCCGAGCGCCTCGGTCGCCGGGCTGGTGCTGGCTGGTGACCGTGTCGCCGACCCGCGACTGGCGGACGTCCTTCACCCCGGTGATCAGGTAGCCGACCTCGCCGACCCCGAGGTCGCCGGCCTTCACCGGCTCCGGCGAGATGACGCCCGACCTCGAGCATCTCGTGCACGGCGCCGGTCGACATCATCTTGATCCGGTCGCGGTGGCTGAGCTTGCCGTCGACGACCCGGACGTAGGTGACCACGCCGCGGTAGGTGTCGTAGACCGAGTCGAAGATCAGCGCGCGCGGCGGATGCGCCGGCGTCGCCGACCGGCGGCGGGGTCTGCGCGGACGATCTCGTTGAGCAGCGGCTCGACGCCCATGCCGGTCTTCGCCGAGACCTGGAGCACGTCGGCCGGCGTCGCAGCCGATGATGCCGGCGAGCTCTGCGGCGTACTTCTCCGGCTGCGCGGAGGGCAGGTCGATCTTGTTCAGCACCGGGATGATCTGCAGGTCCGCGCCCAGCGCGAGGTAGAGGTTCGCCAGCGTCTGCGCCTCGATGCCCTGCGCCGCGTCGACGAGCAGGACCGCGGCCTCGCAGGCCTCGAGGGACCGGGAGACCTCGTAGGTGAAGTCGACGTGGCCCGGGGTGTCGATCATGTTGAGCACGTAGGTCGCCGGGCGCGGCGCCTTCGTAGCCGGCTCGGTCACCGTCCACGGCATCCGCACGGCCTGGCTCTTGATCGTGATGCCGCGCTCGCGCTCGATGTCCATCCGGTCGAGGTACTGCGCCCGGGCACTGCGCTCGTCGACGACTCCGGTCAGCTGCAGCATCCGGTCGGCCAGCGTCGACTTGCCGTGGTCGATGTGCGCGATGATGCAGAAGTTGCGGATGATCGCGGGGTCGGTCTTGCCCGGCTGGGGGGCCGCGGGCGCTGTGCCATGGACGAACTCTTCCGGTGGTTTGCAGCGGCGGTCCCGTCATTCTTCCACACGCGCCGACGGCCGGGACGACCCGGGCAAGCGGCGGCCCCTGCCGACGGCCGGGCGTACACAATGTGCGCCATGAGCCGATCACGTCGGCCGACGCCGGCCGGCCGACGGCCAGGTCCCGCACGGGCGAACCGCCCGGCGGCTGGAGTGGCGGCGCCTGCCTCCCGCCGGTGCGCCGGCTCGTCGAGCGGCGGCTCGGCTCCCCGGTGGTGTCCGCGGAGTCGCCGGCGCCGGCTTCACCCCGGGCTTCGCCTCCCGGCTGACCTGGGAGGACGGGCCGGATGTTCGTCAAGGCGGCGAGCGCAAGGCTCAGCGGCAGTTCGCCGAGAGCTACCCGAGGAGGCCCGGAAGCTGCGCCCGCTGCCGGCCGGGCTGCCCGTACCGCCGACTGCTGTGGTCCCACGAGGACGACTGTGGGTCGTCGCTGGGCTCGAGTACGTCGAGGCGGCCAACCCCCGCCGGCCGTGGCAGCACGCGGCGCTCGAGGCCTGCCCTCGACATGCTCGAGGTGGTCGCCGAGCTGCTCGACCCGGTCGCCCGCCGGGCTCGAACCTACGCCGAGACGAGGAATGCCCGGCCTGGTGACCGGCTGGGACCACGTCCGCCGCGGTCGGCCGGACCTGCCGCATCGCAGGAGGCCGCTGCTGTCGCGGCCCGCTACCGGGGTGCCGGACCGGGGGCGGTTCGTGCACATCGACGCCCGCGACGACAACATCCTGCTGGACCGGCCGGACGCGCGCTGCTGTGCGACTGGAACTGGCCCGCGCTCGGGCCGCGCTGGATGGACACCCTGGCTGCTGTGTCGGCGTACGGGGACGGTGTGGACGTGGATGAGGTCCTGGCCGGCCGCCGGCTGACAAGGACGTCGACCCGGACGACATGGACGCGCGCTGGCGCTGCTTGCGGGCTATGATGCAGGCGCGCGACCGTCCGGTGCCTGCGATCCTCGCCGTACCTGCGGGCGCACGCCGCCTGGTACGCCGAGGCGGCCTGGTCGTGGCGGGGTCCGGCCGAGGGCCGGCGGGGCGGCGCTGATCGATTTGGGCGCCGTCGCGCGCCGCTGGTATCGTGGGCCTTGCGTGTCACGGTCCGGAGCCGGACGAGACGCGCACCCGACCCGACCGCACCGACCGACGAGGCCTGCCCCGTGGCGAACATCAAGTCCCAGATCAAGCGCAACCGACAGAACGAGGCTGCGCACCTGCGCAACAAGTCCGTGAAGTCGGCGCTCAAGTCGGCGATCCGCAAGTTCCGTGAGGCCGCCGACGCCGGCGACCCCGAGGCCCAGGAGCTGGCCGCGGCCGCGAGCCGCAAGCTCGACAAGGCCGCGTCCGCCGGCGTGATCCACAAGAACCAGGCCGCCAACAAGAAGTCCGCGATCGCCAAGAAGGCGTCCGCGCTCTGAGCTGCCGCCTCCTCGGAAGGCGCCGCCCGCACGGGTCGGCGCCTTTCTGCATGTCCGGGGCTCAGCGACCGGCCCGGGCTCCGGTGACCGCGAGCACCATCCGCTCCAGGGAGTACGCCGCATCGCTGGCCGCGCCCTTGACGTCGGCGTCGGCCTTGGCGACGGCGGTGATGGCCGCGGCGAGGCCGCCGGTCGTCCCAGCCGCGGGCCTGGTCCCGCAGGGTCCGCACCTTCCACGGCGGCACCCCCGCCTCGCGCGCAAGGTCGACGTCGCGCAGCCCCCGCGGCGCGGACGCGAAGCGCGCGAGTCCGCGCAGCCCCGTCGCGAACGCGCTGGTCACCAGGACCGGAGCGGTCCCGTTGTCCAGCGCCCAGCGCAGCTCCTCGAGCGCCGAGGCCTTGCGCCCGTACAGGGCCGCATCCGCGATCGCGAACGACTTCACCTCCGCACGTCCACCGAAGTAGCGCTTCACGATGGCGGCGGTCAGCGGCTCGCCGGCGAAGTCGTGGGCCAGCTGGTCGGCCGCGCCGGCGAGCGCGCGGAGGTCCTGTCCGACGGCCTGCACCAGCAGGTCGGCCGCGTCCTCGGCGATCCGGGCGCCGTGCGCGCGCACCTCGGCGGCGACGAAGCGCGGGTACTCGGACGGCTTCAAGGCGTCGGAGCGCACCTCGTGGACCGTGCTCGGGAGCTTGCGGAGCCGGTTGAGCAGCCCCGAGGCACGCTGCCCGCCGCCGTGCACCAGCACCAGCCCGACGTCCTCGGCGGGGGCGCCGGCGTACTCCACGATCGGGTCGTGAGCGGTCTCGTCGACGTCCTGGAGGTTGTGCACCACCACGCAGCGGATCGAGGAGAACAGCGACGGCGCGGCCAGGTCGGCGAGCGTGCCCCGGCTGAGCTGGTCGGCACCGGTCTCGCTCAGCTCCGCCTCCGCGTCGACGTCACGGACCGCCCGGACCGCCGCGGCGACGGCCCGCTGGTTGAGGAACTCCTCGGGGCCGGTGACGAGGGTCACGCGGCCCAGGACGTCGTAAGCACTCGGTGCTGCCATGGTGGCTGCAGCCTGCCACAGCGCTCCGACATCGCGGGCGACCGGCCCGGGCCAGGGCACGAGTACACCGGACGAGGGTGGGTATGGCCCTGTGGTGTCCACCCCGCGACCCTCCCCCCGACCCTCCAGGAGAGCGACCTGATGCCACCCGTGACCATCGGGGGGCGCTACCGCGTCCTGAGGCCGGTCGGCCGAGGCGGGATGGGCACGGTCTGGCTCTGCGAGGACCAGGTGCTCGGCCGCCAGGTCGCGGTGAAGCAGATCGGCCGCCTGGGCGGCGAGCACGGCGAGGCGGCCGCGCCCGACCGCGCCCGTGCGCAGCGAGAGGCCCGCTCGGCGGCGGCGCTGAACCACCGTCACGTCGTGTCGGTCTTCGACGTCGTCGAAGACGACGGCGACGGCGAGATCTGGCTGGTGATGGAGTACCTCCCGTCGAGGTCGCTGTCCGAGGTGATCGCGGAGGACGGCCCGCTCAGCCCGGAGCACGCAGCGCGCATCGGCTCCCAGGTGGCCGCCGGACTCGTCGCCGCGCACGAGCGCGGCATCGTCCACCGGGACGTGAAGCCCGGCAACGTCCTGGTGGACCTCGACGGCCAGGCCAAGATCGGGGACTTCGGCATCGCGCGGATGCGGGGGGACGACCAGCTGACCCGCACCGGCCTCGTCACCGGCACCCCGTCGTACCTGGCGCCCGAGGTGGCCCGTGGAGACCAGCCCGGTCCGGCGTCCGACGTCTGGGCGCTCGGCGCCACGCTCTACGCCGCGGTCGAGGGCAGCACGCCGTACGACGGCGACGGGAACGCGCTCGCCACGCTGCACCGGATCGTGAGCGACCCACCGCCGCGCGCAGCTCACGGCGCCTTCCTCACCGAGCCGATCAGCCGGATGATGGACCGCGACCCGGCCACCCGCTGGGGGATGGCCGATGCCGCCCACGCGCTGCGCCGGCTGGCGGAGCGGAGCGCGGCGTCGGACGCCGGTCCCACCCGGACCGTCGCAGCCGTGGCTCCGGGGCCCGCCGAGGCGGCGGCCGCACCCGGGGAGGCGGGCTCCCCGGAGACCACCTCGACGCCGTCGACCCCTCGCCCGCCCGTGGCCGCGCCCCGCCGCTCGCGCGAGCCCCGACAGCGTCGGCGCGCCCTCGGCGCGCTCCTGGCGCTCGCCGTGCTGGCGCTCGTCGCGTTCGGCGCCTTCCTGCTGCTCCGGCCGACCGGGTCCGAACCGACGGCCGGGACACCGGCCTCCTCACCACGCCCCTCGCCGAGCCACCCGCAGAGCAGCCGACCCAGTCCGAAGCCAAGCCGGACGCCGACCCCCACCCCGACACCGACGCCCACGCCGAAGCCGAGCCGGACCCCGTCCTCGCCTGGTGGGACGGCCACAGGAGGTGCCGCGATGGTGGCCTCGGTGCAGGACTACTTCTCGCTGATGCCGGGCAACACCGGCGCCGGGTGGAAGCGGCTCGGTGGCTCGATGCGCTCGGTGGGCCGCTCGGACTACGAGAGGTTCTGGGGCTCCGTCCGCTCGGTCGACACCCGGGAGGTCACAGCCGTCCCCGGGCAGTCGGCCGTCGACCTGGTGCTGACCTACCACTTCGACGACGGCCGGGTGGTCCGCGAGCAGCAGCGGCTCGCACTCGCACCGGCGCCGCACGCGCAGGGCGGCTACCTGATCACCGACGACAAGGTGCTGAGCTCCCACACGCTCAGCGGCTGAGCCTCCCGCCACGACCGCGCACCTCAAGACGAGACCCGTCCACGAACACGGCGACATCGCCGGACCGGTCGGTGCGCCGCACCAGCATCCCTGCCCTCGCCAGCAGCCGCAGCGTGCTGTCGGCCGGATGACCGTAGTCGTTGTGCGCGCCGACGGAGACCACCGCGAGCCGAGCGTTCAGCCCGCTCAGCAGATCAGGGTCCTGGTAGCGGCTGCCGTGGTGCGGCACCTTGAGGACGTCGACGGCCAGTCCGGGAAGCTCCCGGTCGAGCTCCTGCTGCGCCTCGGGCTCCATGTCGCCACCCATCAGGATCCGTACGCCGCGGACCTGCGCCACCAGCACGAGACTCGCGTCGTTCGCCACGCTTCCCTCCTCTCCCGTCCCCTCGTCCGCCGCCGAGCCCGCTGGTCCGACGACCTGCCAGACGAGGTCGCCGAGCCGGTGGACCTCGCCGAGCCGGGGGACACGCACCGGCACCCGCGCGTGGGCCGCCCACCGGTCCACCGCGGCTGCGCCACCCGCCGGCACGCGCACCGCGGTGACGTCGACCTCACCCACCCGCCACCCGCCGAGCACCGCCGGCAGGCCGTCGACGTGGTCGGCGTGGAAGTGGGTCAGCACCACGACCGGCAGCGAGCGAATTCCGAGGCGGTCGAGGCAGCGGGCCATCAGCGGCGGGTCCGGGCCGGTGTCGACCACCACGGCCCGGCCCTCCCCGGCGTTGAGGACCAAGCCGTCGCCCTGCCCGACGTCGCAGGCCACCATCACCCAGCCGGCCGGCGGCCAGCCCGGGTTCGGCAGCGGTCGCAGCAGGACCACGACCATCAGGCCGGCTCCGGCGCAACAGGCCCCCACGCTGCCGAGCACCCGACGCGCGCCCAGCGCGCACCCCGCGCACAGCACCGCCAGGAGCGCCACCCCCACCGGCCCCGCCGACCATCCGACGGCCGACCCCGGCAGCGCTCCCGCGTGGTGCGCGACAGTGACGATCCACCACGCCGCCCACCCGGCCAGGCGTCCGCACAGCAGGCCGAGTGGCGGGACCACGAGCAGCAGCAGCCCGCCGACGAGACCGAGGACCGTCGCCGGCGCGACCGCCGCCGCGACCGCGAGGTTGGCCGCCACGGCCACCAGGCTCACCTGTCCCGAGAGCGCCGCGATGACCGGGGTGCACACCAGCTGAGCGGCCAGCGGGACCGCGACGCCCTCCGCCGCCCACCTCGGCAGCCAGCGCGCGAGCGCGTCGCGGAAGGGTGGACCCAGGACCAGGATCCCTGCAGTGGCCAGCGCGGAGAGCGCGAACCCGACCGACAGCGCCAGCCACGGATCGGCCAGCAGCAGGACCAGCACGGCCACCCCCAGCGCGCGGGTGCCGCGCTCCCGACCGCCGGACCCCATCCCGAGCAGGGCCACCGACCCCATCGCGGCAGCCCGCACCACGCTCGGCTCCGGCCGGGCGAGTGCGACGAAGCCGACCACGCCGGCCAGCCCCACCAGCAGCAGGCCACGCCCTCGGACCCCGGCCCAGCGGGCGAGGACCAGCACGAAGCCGACGACCAGCGTCAGGTTGGTGCCCGAGACGGCCGCGAGGTGCGTGAGGCCGCAGACCTGGAAGTCCGTGACGACCCGGGCCGGCAGCGCGCTGTCGTCACCCACCACGAGGGCGGGGACCAGTGCTCGCTCCGCGACGCCGCTGTCCGCCACGGACGCTGTGATCGCGGAGCGCACGACCGCGAGCGCGGTGAGGACCCGCGGCGGCCGGCTCACCGTGGTGGGCCGACCGGACGCGTCGAGCACGCCGGCGAGGTCGAGTCCGTCGGCGCCCTGGAGCCGTCCGTGCGCGACCACCTGGCTGCCGAGCGCCACCCGGCGCCACGAGAGGTCCCCGATCAGAAGCACCCGGGCCGAGGTGTCCCAGCGACGGTCGCGCGCCGTCACGGAGCCCACCCGGAGCCGCACCAGGACGAACGGCGCGAACCGCCCGGCCCGGCGCACCGGGTCCGTCACCACGCGACCGGTCACGGTCACGAACGCCTCGTCTGCGGCCAATGCCGACACCGGCCCTCGCCGGACGTGCTCGACGTGCAGCACTGCGACCGAGGCCACCGCGACCGCGATGAGCAGACAGCCGGCAGCCGTCCGCACCCCCAGGCCACGTCGGACCCGCAGTCCCAGCCAGCCGGCGGCCACCGCCACCCCGCCCACCACCAGGGCGACGGGCACGTGGAAGCCCACCAGCGCCCCTGCCCAGGCACAGGCCGCCAGCAGCGGCACCCGCAGGTCAGGCGCTCGCACCGCAAGGCGCCTGGCGTCGGCCACCGGCTCCTCGAGCGAGGGGCTCACAGCGTGACGAACGGCGCGATCTCGGCCAGGGTGGCGTCGCCGATCCCGGACACGTCGAGCAGCTGGTCCACGGCGGTGAAGGCGCCGTTCTCGCTGCGCCACTTCAGGATCGCCTGGGCGGTGACCGGGCCGATCCCCGGCAGGCTCTCGAGGGCAGCCTGGTCGGCCGTGTTGACGTTCACCAGCGCCGCCGGTCCACTGGCGGCTGCCGTCGGGACCCCGGCCGCCGAAGCCGCCAGGCCGGGCGGCGGCGCGCGGCCGACCAGGATCTGCTCGCCGTCGACCAGCACCCGCGCCAGGTTGAGGGTGCTGAGGTCCACTCCCGGGCGGGCCCCGCCGACCGCACGGAGCGCGTCCACGACCCGCGCCCCGACCGGGAGGCTCGCGATGCCAGGGCGGCGCACCCTGCCGGCGACGTCGACGACCACGGTGCCGGAGGAGGCAGCTCCCGTCGGCGACGCCGTCCCGGAGGAGACGGCCGGCGACGGCAACGAGACGAGCGAGGTCGGCGCGGCGCGCGGCGGGCGCGGCGCCGCGGGGACACTGGTGCCCGACGAGCCCGAGGTGAGCGCCCAGAAGCCCGCCCCGGCAACCGCGACGGCGACCACCAAGCCCAGCACCGCGAGGTGGGCGGAGCCGAGCTGGACCCGGCCCTGCAGGGTCGGCGGCAACCGGTCCTGCAGCCAACCCCCCACCAGCTCGCCCCGGCCGGCGGGACGGCTCGCGTGCCGGCCGGTCGGCACCTCCGCCTCGGCCGGGGGGAGCCCGCCGGGCGTCTCGCCCACCTCGCCGCCGCGCGATCGTGCCTCGGGGGACGCGACGGAAGGGTCGGAGCGGAGCCCGGCGAGCTCAGCGCTCAGCAGCTCCAGGCGTCGCCGTGCCACCTCGGCGACGGGGTCCTGGACTGTTCTCCGCGAGCGCATGCCGAGAACCTAGGCGGACCGACACCCGCTCGGCCGACGCCCCGAGCCGTCCTGTGGACGACTGGGCCGCCGGACGGGGCTGTGGACAGAGCCTGGTCGGCCGTCAGCCGCGGGGAGCGACCACGACCGCAACCATCCCGGGGCCGACGTGCGCTCCGATCACGGCACCCACCTCACCGACCACCGGTGTCCGCCCCTCGAGGTTCGGGGCCAGCCGGTGCGCCAGCCGCTCCGCGAGGGCCAGCGCCCGGTCGGCGCCGGCCAGATGGGCGACGGCGACGTCGACCCGCCGGCGGCCTGCCGCCTCGACGGCGAGCTCCTCGAGCCTGCTCAGCGCCCTCCCGGAGGTCCGGACCTTCTCGTGGCCGGCGATCCGGCCCTCGTCGAGGCGCAGGAGGGGCTTCACCGACAGCGCCGAGCCGAGCAGCGCGGCGGCCGACCCGATCCGGCCTCCCCGACGCAGGTACTCCAGGGTGTCGACGTAGAACAACGAGGTCGTCGCCTCCGCCCGCCGACGGGCCGCCTCCGCGGCCTCCGCGGCGCTGCCTCCCGCGCCGAGCACGTCGGCGGCGGTCAGCACCGCGAAGCCGGTCGCCATCCCGAGCTGCAGGGTGTCGACCACGTGCACCGGCACCGAGGCCTCGCGCCCGGCCAGGTGCGCCGACTCGACGGTGCCGCTGAGCTGCCCGGACAGGTGGACCGAGAGGACCTCCGTCGCGCCCTCCGCGGCGAGCCGCTCGTAGGTCTGCAGGAACGCGGCGGGAGCCGGCCGCGAGGTGCTCACCGGGAGCCAGTCGCGCAGCGCCTGCGCGATCGTCGAGGGTGTGGTTTGCTCGTCTCGCCCCTCGTCGTACGACGTGGCTCCCACCACCACCTGGAGCGGCACCACCGTGATGCCGCGCAGCGCCACCAGCTCCGCCGGCAACGAGGCCGTGGAGTCGGTGACGAGGGCGACCGGCATGCGCCGAAGGCTACCGTTCGGTCGGGAGCGGCTCGGTCCGCTCGTGGAACCGCCGTCTCCGGGGTACCGGAGCCTGACCGACCATCGCCGACCGAGAGGAACCCCATGCGCGTCGTCATCGCCGGAGGCCACGGCCAGATCGCCCGCCGCCTCGAGCGCCGCCTCGCCGAAGCCGGTCACCAGCCCGTCGGGCTGGTCCGCAACCCCGACCACGTCTCCGACCTCGAGGCGGTGGGTGCCGAGGCCGTGGTCGTCGACCTGGAGGAGGCCGGCGTCGAGGACGTCGCGGCGGTCGTCGACGGCGCGGGCGCGGTCGTCTTCGCCGCCGGAGGCGGTCCGAACAGCGGCGCGGCACGCAAGGACACCGTGGACCGGGCGGCCGCCGCCCTGCTCGCCGACGCCGCCGAGAAGGCCGGCGTACGGCGCTACCTGATGATCTCCAGCATGGGCACCGACGCGGTCGACCCGCACGCCGAGGACGTCTTCTCGGTCTACCTGCGCGCCAAGGCCGCCGCCGACGCGGACCTGCGCGGACGTGACCTGGACTGGACGATCGTGCAGCCCGGGCGGCTCACCGACGACGACGGCCTCGGCCGGGTCACGACGGACCCCGCGCGCGAGCCGCGGGACGTGCCCCGCGAGGACGTGGCCGCCGTGCTGGTGGCGTGCCTCGAGGAGCCGGCAACGATCCACAAGCAGTTCGCCCTCCTGAGCGGCGACGAGCAGATCCCCGCGGCCCTGCGGGCACTGTGAGGGTCGGCCGGGCCTCGCGGCCCGGCCGACGCCGTCACGACGCGACGATGTTCACCAGCTTGGGGGCCTTGACGATCACCTTGCGGACCGTCCTGCCCTCCAGCGAGCGCTGGACGTGCTCGTCACCCATCGCCAGGGCCTCCAGCTCCGCGGCGGTGATGTCCGGGCTCACGGTCAGCTTCGCGCGCAGCTTGCCCTGGACCTGCACGATGGCGGTCAGCGACTCCTGCACCAGCAGGGCCGGGTCGACGCTCGGCCAGCCGGACTTCGCCACCGTCGGCTCGTGACCCAGCCGCTCCCACATCTCCTCCGCGGTGTACGGCGCCACCAGGCTCAGCGCGACCGCGACCGCCTCCACGGCCTCCCGCACGGCCGGGTCGGCCGGTCCGCAGCCGGAGTCGATGGCCTTGCGGGTCACGTTGACCAGCTCCATCACCCGCGCGACGACGACGTTGAAGCGGTGCCCGTCGACCAGTCCCTCGATCTCGTGCAGCGTTCGGTGGGTGGCCTTGCGCAGCTCCTGGTCACCGGTCGCGGGCGGGGTGCCCGGCGCCGAGGTCACGTCACCGCTCAGCCGCCACGCGCGCTGCAGGAACTTCAGCGACCCGCCCGGAGAGACGTCCGCCCAGTCGATGTCGTCCTCCGGCGGGCCGGCGAACACCAGCGTCAGCCGGACGGCGTCCACACCGAACGCGTCGATCTGCGCCCCCAGGTCCACACCGTTGCCCAGCGACTTGCTCATCGCCTTGCCCTGGTTGACGACCTGGCCCTGGTTCATCAGGGCCGTGAACGGCTCGACGAAGTCGACCATGCCCATGTCGTACAGCACCTTGGTGAAGAACCGGCTGTACAGCAGGTGCAGGATGGCGTGCTCGACGCCACCGACGTATTGATGCGCCGGCATCCACCTCCGCACGGCGTCCGGGTCGAACGGACCGTCCTCGAAGTGCGGGGAGCAGTAGCGCAGGAAGTACCACGACGAGTCGACGAAGGTGTCCATCGTGTCGGTGTCACGCTTGGCCGGTCCGCCGCAGGACGGGCAGTCGACGTCGACCCACTCCTGGGCCGCGGCCAGGGGTGAGGTTCCCTTCGGCTTCAGGTCGGCCCCGCGCAGGTCGGGCAGCTCGACCGGCAGCTGGTCGTCGGGGACCGCGACCTCGCCGCACGACGGGCAGTGCACGATCGGGATCGGGCAGCCCCAGAAGCGCTGCCGCGACAGCAGCCAGTCACGCAGCCGGAAGTTGACCGCGCCGCGGCCGCGGCCGGTCTCCTCCAGCCGTCCGACGATGGTCGCGATGCCACTGGTCTTGTCGGTCAGCCCGTCCAGCACCTGCGAGTTCACGTAGGTCCCGTCACCGGTCGTCGCCGTGAACGTCTGCGCGGGGTCCGGCTCGCCGGTGTCGACCACCCTCCGCACGGGCAGGTCGAACGCCTTCGCGAAGTCCAGGTCGCGCTGGTCGTGGGCCGGCACGGCCATCACCGCGCCGGTGCCGTAGTCGGCCAGCACGTAGTCGGCGGCCCACACCGGGATCCGCTCGCCGTTGACCGGGTTGGTGGCGTGGCGGCCCAGGAAGACGCCGGTCTTCGGGCGCTCGGTCGACAGCCGGTCGATGTCGGTCTCCCTGCGGACCTGCTCCAGGTAGGCCTCGAAGGCCTCCCGCTGCTCGGGCGAGCAGATCCGGTCGGCCAGCCTGGCGTCGGCTGCCACGACGAAGAACGTCGCCCCGTACAGGGTGTCCGGGCGGGTCGTGAACACGGTGACCGGCTCGTCGACACCCTCGACGTCGAAGTCGACGTAGGCGCCCTCGGAGCGGCCGATCCAGTTGCGCTGCATCGCCAGCACCCGGTCCGGCCAGGTCTCGGCCAGCGCGTCCATGTCGTCCAGCAGGCGCTGGGCGTAGTCGGTGACCCTGAAGTACCACTGGGTCAGCTCACGCTTGGTGACCTCTGCACCGCAGCGCTCGCACATGCCCTGCACGACCTGCTCGTTGGCCAGCACGGTCTGGTCGTGGGGGCACCAGTTGACCGGCGAGGACTTCCGGTAGGCCAGCCCGCGCTCCCGGAAGCGCAGGAACAGCCACTGCGTCCAGCGGTAGTACTCCGGGTCGGAGGTGTGCAGCCGCCGGGACCAGTCGAAGGAGACCGCGTAGCGCCGCAGCGACTCGGCCTGGGTCTCGATGTTCGCGTAGGTGTACGTCGCGGGGTGCTCGTCGCGCCGGATCGCGGCGTTCTCGGCGGGCAGCCCGAAGGAGTCCCAGCCGATCGGGTTCAGCACGTCGTACCCGCGCTGCCACCAGTAGCGGGCGATCACGTCGTGCAGCGCCATCACCTCGGCGTGACCCATGTGCAGGTCACCGCTCGGGTAGGGGAACATCGTCAGCGCGTACCGCCGCTCACGGCTGCCGTCGTCGGCCGCCCGGAACGGGTCCATGTCGTCCCAGACCGCCCGCCACTTCTCCTGCGTGGCGGCGACGTCGTACGTCTCCCGCTCGGGACTCGTGGGCTGCACCTGCTGCTCGGTCATCTCGGGTCCTCCTCGCCGTCCTGCTCCCTGTCGTCCTCGGGCACAAAAAAACCCCTCAGGCAGGAGGGGTGGCCGCGTTGACGTGTGCGTGGGTCAACGCGGCTGTGCAAGGAGAAGTCGCTTCCGCATGGCACGAGGGTACCTCACGGCGTACGACGACCACCAACGCGTTCGGCGGCCCGGCTCCGTCAGAGCCCGTGGTGGTCCAGCCGGTCGACGAGGTCGAGGTGCGACTCCAGCCTCAGCAGCCCGGCGCGCATCGCGGCGTAGGCCTCGGCCCCGAGCACTGCCTTCCACTCCGCGTCCACCGCCTCGACCGTGGTCTGGATGACCGCGGCAGCCGCGTGGCCCCGCTCGGTCAGCCGGATCACCCGGGTGCGCCGGTCGTGCGGATGGGTCTCCCGGTGCAGGTAGCCCTGCTCCTCCAGCTGGTGGAGCAGGTGGTTCATCGCCTGCTTCGAGGCCTGGGTGCGCACCGCCAGCACGCCGGGACGCTGCCCCTCCGGCCCCGGGTACTGGAAGACGCCCAGATGTGCCGGCAGCACGTCCCCGAAGCCGGCGTCCTCCAAGGCGTCCAGGATGCGGTGGCGCACCACAACGGCCGGTCGGCGCAGCAGCCCCGCGACCGACGGCGCGGATCCCCCCTGGTTCTTCTTCGTTCCCCCCACAGCACAGGTGTCCCTTCGCGTCCCCCCCCGACACTGCAGATTGTGCCCCAAAAGGGCAGGTTCGTTGTCTTTTCAGCACTTTACCGACCCCGCCCCCCGGCCAGGTCGGTCGTGCTTCCCGCCCCGGTTCCCCTCCCGAGGCGCTGAGGTCACACTGGCCGGGTCAGTGCCGCCCGGCCTCTCGCTCCTCCTCCCTGACCCCGTCGGACTCCTCCTCGGAGCCTTCCTGCAGCTCCGCCTCGTCGACGACCACCGGCCGCAGCCGGGCCCAGATCTGGAACGCGGCCGCGAAGACCATCATCGCGATGCCGGCCCACAGGTCGACGTTCGTCCCGCCGGCCTTGCGCAGGTCGGCCTGGCTGGTGCCGAGGATCCCCACGACGAGGAGCACCACACCGTAGATCCCGATCAGCGCGGCGATGAACGTGCGGATGTCGAAGGCCCCCGCCTGGTGCCGCTGCCCGCTCGGCGAAGGTGCTGCCTGTCCGGGCGTGCGGTCGGTGTTCTGCATGTGCGCCATCTCGGCTCCTTACCAGAAGATGATGTTGAGGAGGATGACCAGGACCAGCCCCACGCCGGCGAGCTTGGTCGGCTGCTGGTACCACGCAAGGACGCCCTCGCTGGTGTCGTGGAAGTCCTCCTTGGGAGTCAGCGCGTACACCAGGCCGCGCAGCTCCTTCTCGGGCTTGGGCCGGGTCACCAGGCTCACCACGACGCTGACCAGGATGTCGACGACGAACGCCGCGCCGGCGGCCGCGAAGCTGGCACCCTGCCCGGACAGGGAGATGACGCCGACCGACAGCCCACCGAGCGCGTCCTGGCTCAGGACGCCGACGAGGACAGCGGCCAGCGTGCCGCTGACCAGGCCGATCCACCCTGCCGCGGCGGTCATCCGCTTCCAGAACATGCCGAGGATGAACGTGGCGAACAGGGGCGCGTTGAAGAACCCGAACAGCGTCTGCAGGTAGTTCATGATGTTGGAGTACGACGCGGCGAACGTGGCCGTGCCGATCGCGATGAGCGTGGCCGCGACCGTGGCCAGCCGACCTACGCGGGTGTAGTACGCGTCAGGCTTGTCCTTGACGACGTAGTCCTGCCACAGGTCGTAGCTGAACACCGTGTTGAACGCCGAGATGTTGGCCGCCATCCCTGCCATGAACGAGGCCAGCAGACCGGCGATCGCCACGCCGAGCATGCCGTTGGGCAGCAGGTCGCGGACCAGGTAGAGCAGCGCGTTGTTGTAGTCCGGGGAGCCTCCGCTGTTCTTCGGCTGGGCGATCTCCTTCACCAGGACCGCGGCGATCATGCCGGGGAAGATCACGATGAACGGCACGAACATCTTCGGGAAGGCGCCGATGATCGGGGCGCGCTGGGCGGCCGAGATCGACTTCGAGGCCATCGCCCGCTGCACCTCCACGAAGTTCGTGGTCCAGTAGCCGAACGACAGCACGAAGCCGAGGCCGAAGATGATGCCGACGACCGACCAGAACGAGCTGTCGAACCCGGTGAGCGCGTTGCCCGGCCACGAGTTCAGCTGCTCGCCCCCACCGGCGCTGTGCGTGACCTGGGCCTTGAGGCCGCTCCAGCCACCCACCTTGTGCAGGCCGACGATGGTGAGCGGCAGCAGCGCGGCCACGATCACGAAGAACTGCAGCACCTCGTTGTAGATGGCCGCCGACAGACCTCCGGCGGTGATGTAGGTGAGCACGATCGCCGCGGCGACGATCAGCGAGATCCACAGCGGCCAGCCGAGGATCACGTTCACGATGGTGGCCAGCAGGTACAGGTTGATGCCCGCGATGAGCAGCTGGGCGACCGCGAAGCTGATCGCGTTGACGAGGTGCGCGGTGTTGCCGAACCGCCGCTGCATGAACTCCGGCACCGAGCGGACCTTCGAGCCGTAGTAGAACGGCATCATCACCACGCCCAGGAACAGCATGGCGGGCACCGCGCCGATCCAGAAGTAGTGCACGGTCGGGACGCCGAAGTTGGCGCCGTTGGCCGACATGCCGATGATCTCGACCGCGCCCAGGTTCGCCGAGATGAACGCCAGTCCGGTCACCCAGGCCGGCAGCGACCGGCCCGACAGGAAGAAGTCGATGCTGCTCGAGACCGATCGGCGAGCCGCTATGCCGATCCCCAGGACGAACACGAAGTACAACCCGATGAGCACATAGTCGACCCAGCTCGCATCGAGTCTGAGGTGTGAGTTCGCTGCTGCCAGTACCACGACACTGCCCTCCCGATAGGTTCACCAGCGCTGACACGACGGCCCCCCGTCACGCCTGTGGCAGCGACGGACCCCTACCCAGCCCCCTCGGTCCTCAATCTCGCGCCTCCCGCGCCCCTGTCCGGGGTGTCCGGACGACCGGCTAGGGTCGGCGCCATGAAGGTTCTGGTCACCGGCGGAGCCGGGTACATCGGGTCGACCACCGCGAAGGCGCTCGAGGAGGCCGGACACACTCCGGTGGTCCTGGACTCCCTGCTCACCGGCCCCCGGGTGTTCGTCCGGGACCGGCTGTTCTACGAGGGCGACATCGCCGATCGCGCGCTGCTCGCCCGGGTGGTCGAGGAGCACCCCGACATCGCGTGCACGATCCACATGGCGGCGCGGATCGTGGTCCCGGAGTCGATGGAGAAGCCTTACGAGTACTACCGCGACAACGTGGCGAAGTCGTTGGAGCTGTTCGACGCGCTCGCGGACCTGGGCAAGCCCCGGGTGCTGTTCTCCTCCAGCGCCTCGCTGTACGCCATGGCCGAGCGCTTCGAGGTCACCGAGGAGTCGGCGGTCGCGCCCAGCTCGCCGTACGCCCGCACCAAGCTCATGATGGAGATGGCGCTCACCGACATGGCGGGGGCCACGGACCTGCGGGCGATCATCCTGCGGTACTTCAACCCGATCGGCTCCGACCCGGAGCTCCAGTCGGGCATCTACGTCCGGGAGCCGTCGCACGTGCTGGGCCAGCTGGTGATGGCCGCGCAGGGCCAGATCCCGGCGTTCACGATCACCGGCACGGAGCACCCCACCCGCGACGGCACCGGGATCCGCGACTACGTCCACGTCTGGGACCTCGCGAAGGCGCACGTCCGGGCGGTCGAGGCCTTCGACGACGTGCTCGGCGCCGTCGGGGCACCGAGCACGGTGATCAACGTCGGGACGGGCTCCGGGGTGACGGTCCGGGAGCTGGTGAAGGCCTTCGAGCGGGTCTTCGGCCAGGAGGTGCCGGTCAAGGAGGCGCAGCCGCGGCCCGGGGACGCCGTCGGCGCGTTCGCCAACGTCGACAAGGCCCGTGACGTGCTGGGCTGGACCTCCGCACTCTCGATCGACGACGCCATCGCCTCCGCGCTTGCCTGGGGACGCAAGCGCGAGGAGATCCTGGGCTACCCGTGACCGGAGACCCCGGCGCCGGGACGGACGTTGCGCACTGTCCGGTGTGCGGGCGCGAACAGCCTGTCGTGCGGCGCTATCCCGACTACCTGTGCAGCGCCTGCGTGAGCAGGGCCCGCAGTGCCGACGGCCGGCCGCTGGCCTTCTACAACATCAGCTTCTCCGGCGGCTTCGTGGCGAAGTACGCCGACACCGATGAGCTCGCCGACGAGCCGACGATCACCCATCTGACCTACGTCGACGGGGTCCGGTGCTGGGCCGACGAGGCGCACCTCGGCGGTATCGTGCTGCGTCCCTGGTCGGAGGGGTCGGACCCCCTCGGCCCCGACCGAGCGGAGAGTGCTCGATGACCGTGACCGACCTGTTCCGCCTCGACGGGAAGGTCGCCGTGGTGACCGGCGCCTCCTCCGGACTGGGCGTGGCGTTCGCGCAGGCGCTCGCCGAGGCCGGGGCCGACGTGGCGCTCGGCGCGCGCCGGGTGGACCGGCTCGAGCAGACCCGAGCGCTCGTCGAGGCGGCGGGACGCCGGGCGGTGAGCGTCGGCACCGACGTGTCGCGCCCCGAGGACTGCAGCCGGCTCGTCGCGACGGCCGTCGCCGAGCTCGGCGGCGTGGACGTCCTGGTCAACAACGCCGGCATCGGCACCGCCGTCCCGGCGCTCAAGGAGACGCCGGAGCAGTTCCGGCAGGTCGTCGACGTGAACCTGAACGGCTGTTACTGGATGGCCCAGGCGTGCGCCGCGGTGATGCCTCCGGGCAGCAGCATCATCAACATCAGCAGCGTGCTGGGCCTGACCACCGCCGGGCTGCCGCAGGCGGCGTACAGCGCCAGCAAGGCCGGGCTGATCGGCCTCACCCGCGACCTGGCGCAGCAGTGGACCGGCCGCCGTGGCATCCGCGTCAACGCCGTGGCGCCCGGCTTCTTCGCCAGCGAGATGACCGAGCAGTACCCCGCCGGCTACCTCGAGGCGACAGCGGGCCGGATCCTGGCCGGCCGCATGGGCGAGCCGGCGGAGCTCGCCGCGACGGTCGTCTTCCTGGCCGGTGCGGGCGCCGGATACGTCACCGGGCAGACCCTGGCGGTCGACGGCGGTCTCACCGTCACCTGACCCCACGGCGCGCAGGGTGGCAGGATGGGAGCATGAGCAGCCAGGCAAACATGCGCTTCCCCCGCTCCGGGCTCTCCCTGGAGTTCCCGCAGTCGCTCGGCGTCTACGACAAGTACGAGCTGGCGCAGAAGGCCGTGGACTTCCTCAGCGACCACGAGTTCCCGGTGCAGAACTGCATGATCGTCGGCACGGACCTCAAGCAGGTCGAGCGGGTGACCGGCCGGCTGACCACCGGGCGGGTGGCGGTCGGCGGGCTGCTCTCCGGCGTCTGGCTGGGCCTGTTCGTCGGGCTGATCTTCTCGCTCTTCGACACCGGTCGCAACGGCTTCGCGGTGATCGTCTCCACGGCGCTGTTCGGCGCCGCGTTCGGCCTGATCTGGGCGCTGGTGGGCTACGCGATGACCCGTGGGCGCCGGGACTTCACCTCGGTCACCCAGGTGGTCGCGACCCGCTACGAGGTGCTCGTGGAGCACAAGTTCGCCCAGCAGGGCCGCGAGCTGCTCGGCACCATGCCGGGATACAACGCCGGCCAGTTCAGCTAGCCGTCGGCTCCGCCCGCTCTTTGCTGCCGAGCAGCATCCGCCGCATCATCGCGAAGTCGCCCAGCTCCATCAGCGCCGCCGCCACGGTGGCGAGCACCGGGTTCGACCAGTCATAGACGGTGTGCACCCGGGTCACCAGCGGCCTGCTCGGCCGACGCCGAGCAGGACCGCGAGGTGCGGCTCGGCGAGAACCGCGGTGCGCTCAGGGCTCAATCGAGCCCGGACTCGAAGGCCGTGGCGGGTGCGCGGCGGGTAACCCGACGCGTCGTACCTGCCGAGGGTCCGTGCGTCAGCCCGCGTGCACCACCACGACGGGGCACGCCGCGTGCCGGACGCACTGCTCGGCCACCGACCCGAGCACCAGGCTCGAGAAGCCGCCCCCACCGCGTCGGGCGACGACCAGGACGTCGGCGTCGCGGGACGCTGCGACCAGGGCCCGGACGGCCGGGGCGTGCACCAGATGGCTGTGCACCTCGACGTCGGTGCCGCCGACGAGTCGGGCCAGCCGCCGCGCCTGGACGTCGCGGGTGGCCGCCTCGAACTGCGCCAGCGGCGGAACGTACCCCTCGGCGGCGTCGGCCGGCCGCGCGGCGCTGAGCAGGGACCACGCTCGCAGGACGTGCAGCCGACAGCCGCGGCGGCCGGCCTCCTCCAGGCCGTACCGCACCGCCCGCGCCGCCGCCTCCGAGCCGTCGTCACCGACCACCACGCCGCCGGAGATCCCGAGGGCCCGTACGGCGTCCAGCACCTCATCCGCCATGGCACCATTGTCGGGCACGCCGCGGTGCCCCTGCAGGCGATCCGGGCACCCGGTAGGCCGTCACGCGGGGACGGGATCGCGGTGATCGCCCACGGAGCAGGCAGTGGGCCCGTAGCGTCCGCGCCATGCTGCGCATCGTCGGCTTGCCCCGCCTGACCGCCGTCGCCGCGGCCGTGGTCGCGACGCTCCTCGCCGCGTCGGTGACCGGCGTCGTGCCGGGCACCACGACGGGGCCCGCGGGTGCGGCGGTCGTCCCAGTCCACACGTTGGCGGTCTCGGGCACGGGCGTCGGCATGTATCCCGCCTTCGTTCCCGGCACGGATCGGTACGCCGTCACCACCACCGGCGCGACGGCAGGCTCGGTGACGGTGGACGCAGCCACCAGTGACCCGTCCGGGAGCGTGCTGGTCGACGGCCGGCCGGTGCCGGGAGGGCACGCGACGCTCACCGGTCTCACGGAGGGCGACGAGGTCTCGGTCTGGTTCGAGGACTCGGCAGGCATCGAGAGGCACACCCTGGTCTACCTGCCCGCGGGGTTCCCCGCCATGGTGGTGGTGACGAACCGGCCCGGGACGGCGCCCGGGGACGTCCTGCTGACGCTCAGCAGGTTCGGCAGCGGCTTGACGTTCGAGGCAGCGGTGGACCGCAACGGCGTGCCTGCCTACGTGCACGGCGGTACGACGCCGACCGCAGACCTCAAGCGGCTCTCGAGCGGTCACTACACCGTCGCGCGGGCGCCGACGAAGACCCCGGGCAAGACCGGCTACGTCCTGACCGAGCTCGACGACCGGTTCCGGGTGCTGCACACCTACGAGACCACCGGCGGGGTGGTCAACACCGACAGCCATGACTCGATCCTGCGACCCGACGGCAGCCGGATCCTGCTCGCCTACGAGAAGGACCAGGCCACGGGCCGGGTGGACGCGATCATCCAGGACGTCGACGCCCAGGGCCGGGTGACGTTCCAGTGGAACAGCCTCGACCACGTGGACCCCGCCACCGACGGCGTCGGAGGCCCGCTCGACTACGCGCACGTGAACTCGATCCAGGAGACGCCCGGCGGCGACCTGCTGGTCTCCTTCCGAAACCTCAGCCAGGTCATGAAGATCGCCTGGTCCGACCACGGGACGTACCGCCGGGGCGATGTCATCTGGCGACTCGGCGGCAGACGAAGCGACTTCGCCTTCGTCGGCGACCCCTTCCCCGGCGGCCCCTGCGCGCAGCACTCCGCCCGGCAGCTTGCCGACGGGAACATCCTGCTGTTCGACAACGGGGCGACCGGCATATGCGTGGACCCCGCGGACCGCACGGGACCGACGGTGTCGCGACCAGAGACCCGGATCACCGAGTACGCGCTGGACGCCGACCTGCACACCGCGACGCTGGTCTGGAGCTGGGAGCCGCAGCCGCACCGGTTCGCGCTGTTCGCAGGCTCGGCACAACGGCTGTCGAACGGCGACACGATGGTCGGATGGGCCGCCGCCACGCAGGCGCTCGCAACGGAGGTGAGTCCGAGCGGAGAGGTGCTCTGGGAGCTCGCCGACCCGGACGCCTACTTCAGCTACCGGTCCACCGCGGCCGTCGTCCCGGACACGGTGCCGCCTGCCGTCGACGTGGCCGAGCCGGCCACCGGGGCGACGTACGCCTTCGGCGCGCACGCGAACGCGGACTTCGCCTGTACCGACCGCGGAGGGTCGAGCCTGCGGACCTGCACGGGCAGCCACGCCTGGGGGACGCCCCTGGACACCAGCGCCCCGGGCGACCATACGTTCACCGTGACCGCACGTGACGGTGCGGGCAACATCACCACGGTGAAGCACTCCTACCAGGTGGCTCCAGAGCCGGTGCGTCGCCGGCCGGATGCGCTGATCCGCAGCTACCCCGACGGCCCCTGGGTCGGCGGCGACGGCTACGGCACCTACTTCTCGCAGCTCCTGCACCAGTCGATCCGGCGCGCGCGCGGCACCGCCGTCTGCGTGGTTCGGCTGCAGAACGACGGGAACCGGACCGAGCGGCTCTCCGCGCTCGGCACCAGAGGAACGGCGGCGTTCGCGGTGCGCTACGCCGTGGGCGGCGTCGACGTCAGCGCGGCGGTGAAGGCAGGCAGCTACCGGACACCGCGGCTGGCACCTGGCGCAGCCAGCGCCATCAGAGTGACGGTGACCCGGCTGGCCGCGGCGCGGGTCGGCGACGAGCGGACGTTCCGGGTGCGCGCGCACTCCGTCAACGACCCGTCCGTGACCGATGCTGTGGCAACCGTGGTTCGCGCCCGCCGCCGCTGACCTGGAGTGTGGTCTCGCGTCACGATCACGCAGATTCGAGTGGAGCTGAGGGGACTCGAACCCCTGACCCCCTCCATGCCATGGAGGTGCGCTACCAGCTGCGCCACAGCCCCGCTACCCGGCGCATACCACCGCTGGGCAACTCCGGAATCCTATCCAACCGCCCCGACGGATGCGAAATCGGGGCTCACCCGGGGACCGGGGCTGTGAGGTTGTAGCCGAGGAGACGCACCGAGCCGGTCGCGGCATGCTCGGCCACCTCCGCCCAGGCGCAGTTCCCGAGGCCCTGCAGGGTGCGCTCCAGGTCGGGCGGCCAGTCCAGCAGCCCGGCGATCCCGACCTTGAGGCAGGCGCCGTGCGAGACCACGATCCCGACCTGTCCGGGCGCGAGCGCGTCGAGGCACTCCCGCAGCGCCGGAACCAGTCGCTTGGCCACGTCCGCGGCCGACTCCGCCCCCGGCACGGGGCGGCCCGGCTCGGCGACCCAGGCACGGTAGACGTCGGGGTGCCGCTCGGCGAGCTCCTCGGAGGTCAGGCCCTGGCGGAGGCCGACGTCGTACTCGCGCAGCCGGTGGTCATAGGTCGCGACCAGGCCGGTGGTCGCCTCGAGGTAGCCACAGGTCTGCCGGGCGCGCACCAGGTCGGAGGACCAGAGGGCGGCGGGGCCCTGCCCGGCGAGGTAGCCGGCCATGGCGCCCGCCTGCGCCAGGCCCAGCTCGTCGAGCCCGACCTCGAGATGGCCCTGGGCGCGCCCGGCGGCGTTCCACGACGTCTGGCCGTGCCGGAGCAGCAGGAGGGTGCGCGCCGCACCGGGATCGGGCGGCGTGGAGGCGTCGACGACCTGGCCGGCTGCCGTCACTCGCCCCGGCCCGAGGTCACCGTGGCCGGCAGGTCGATCAGCGGGCAGTCGCGCCACAGCCGCTCGAGAGCGTAGAAGGCCCGCTCCTCCTCGTGCTGGACGTGCACCACGATCTCGGCGTAGTCCAGCAGCACCCAGCGGCCGTCCCGCTCGCCCTCCCGGCGCACCGGCTTGGCGTCGTGCTCACGCAGCGTGTCCTCGATCTCGTCGACGATCGCGCGCACCTGGCGGTCGTTGGGCGCCGAGCAGAGCAGGAACGCGTCGGTGATCACGAGCTGCTCGGAGACGTCGAAGGCGACGATGTTCTCCGCGAGCTTGTCCGAGGCGGCCTGCGCGGCGGTCCGCACCAGCTCGAGGGCGTGGTCGGTGGCGGTCATGGGGGGCCCAGTCTCTGGTCGGGTTTGTCGGTCGTGTAGAGCGCGTACTTGTTGATGTACTGCACCACGCCGTCGGGGACGAGGTACCACACGGGCTCGCCGGCGATGGTGCGCGCCCGGCAGTCCGAGGAGGAGATCGCCAGCGCCGGGATCTCGACCAGCGTGACCCGCTCGGGTGGGATGCCCTTGAGCAGCGAGGGCTCCATCGGGTACCCGGGACGGGTGCAGCCGACGAAGTGCGCCAACGAGAACAGCTCGTCGGCGTCGCGCCACGTGAAGATCTCGGTGAGCGCGTCGGCGCCCGTGATGAAGTAGAGGTCCGCGTCCGGCATCTCGGTGCGGAGATCGCGCAGCGTGTCGATCGTGTACGTCGGGCCGCTGCGGTCGATGTCGACCCGGGAGACCCAGAACCGGGGGTTGGACGCGGTCGCGATGACCGTCATCAGGTAACGGTCCTCGGCCGGTGAGACCTCGCGGTCCGCCTTCTGCCACGGGTTCCCCGTCGGCACGAAGACCACCTCGTGCAGGTCGAACCAGGCCTGCACCTCGCTGGCCGCCACCAGGTGGCCGTGGTGGACGGGGTCGAACGTGCCGCCCATGACGCCGATGCGCCGGCGCTGGTCGGGCTCGTGAGCGGTCACGCAGGTGGTCGTCTCGTGGGGCGTCAGGAGTGGTCGCGTCCGCGGCCGAAGGCCAGCAGACCACCCATGAGCGCGAGCATGATGACGAACACGGAGATGCCCACGAACCAGGGGTTGACCCCGGAGGCGGGAGTGGACTCGGCGGCCGTCACGAGCAGGGGCACGATCGACATGGTGCCACCCTATCGTGACCGGGCCGACCGCTTCGCCAGCAGCGTCGCGTGGACCCGCCCGGGGAACCGGACCGTGAACCGGGTGGGGGCCACCCAGGATGCCAGCTGCGCCGCGCGCTGCTCGACCTCGCGGCGCCGCGCCGGGTCGACCGGCTCGAACCAGTGCAGCCGGAGGTCACCGTCCGGGGTCTGCGCCCAGGCACCGACGACCCGGCCGTCCACCCACACGGTCGGTCCGGCGTTCCCGTTGGTGTCGAACGCCTCCACCGCCGTGTCCGGGAGATACCACGATCGCCGTTTCCAGCCCATCACCGTCGGGTCCAGGCTGGGCAGCAGCGCCACCCAGGGCTCGACCGGCGGCGCCGGCTCGGCGTCCCCGGGGGCCACCCAGGCCTGCTCGCCGTCGACCTCGACCTGCTCGGCGGCACAGTCCGCCGAGCGCACGCCTGGTCGTCGCCACCGTCCACCCGGTCCACCAGCGCACGTCGTCGGTGGTCACCGGGCCGAACGCCCGCAGGTAGCGACCGGCCAGGTCCGCCGCGGCCGGCCGTTCCGGCACGTCGCCGAGCCCGCCGGGCAGCCAGGTGTCCATCGCAGCCCAGGTGTACTGGCCGCTCACCCAGCTGCCGACCGGGTGGGTGCGCACCAGGGCACCCTCGAAGCCGAGCTGGGTCAGGATCCGGGTGTGCGCGGCGACGGTGGCGCCGTAGGACTTCCCGGGCGCCAACCGGATCGGATGCCGCAGCGCCGGCACCCGCTCGCCGAGGGTGCGGGTGGTGGCCGGGCCGTGGGCGTGCAGCACGGCCAGCAGCTGGTGCCGGGCCTCGGCGATCCAGGCGTCCGGGTCGGCGATGCCGTTGTCGGCGAGCAGCCGGGCGTTGCGGCGGTGCTCGGTGGCGGCGATCCGGGTCGTCGCCGCGGCGTGCATCGTGCGTACCACCTCGGGCGTCGCGACCCAGAGCGTCCGGCGCATCGCGTGGTGGCGGACCACGCTGCGCGCGACGTACAACGCGGTCTCCACGGTGGAGATCGCCGGTGTGCGCATCCGCACCAGCGCCGAGAGGTGCACGGTGACCGGGTCGCTGGAGTGCAGTGCCACGAGGCCGTCGGCGATCCGCCCGACGTCGTCGGTGGCCTCCTCGGTCAGGAGGCGGTGACGCCGGGCGAGACGGGCACGGCGCTCCTCGACGGGGACGGCGCGGATCATGGCCGCACTCTGCCAGGGTGCACCGACAGGGTCAGCGGACCTGCCCGTCGCCGGTCACGACGTACTTCGTGGAGGTCATCTCCTGCAGTCCCATCGGCCCGCGGGCGTGCAGCTTCTGGGTGGAGATGCCGATCTCGGCGCCGAAGCCGAACTGCCCGCCGTCGGTGAACCGGGTGGAGGCGTTCACCAGCACCGCCGCCGAGTCGACGGCCGCGACGAAGCGCCGCGCCGCCGGCTGGGACCGGGTCAGGATCGCCTCGGTGTGACCGGAGGACCACCGGCGGATGTGCGCGACCGCCGCCTCCAGGTCGGGTACGACGGCAGCGGCGATGTCCAGCGAGAGGTACTCGCGCGCGAAGTCGTCGTCGGTGGCCGGCCGCACGCCGTCCTCGCGGGCGAAGGTCTCGTCGCCGTGCACGGTCACGCCGGCGTCCTGGAGGGCGCGGACGACCCGGGGCACGAACTGCGCAGCGACGGTCTCGTGGACCAGCAGCGACTCGGCGGCGTTGCACACAGACGGCCGCTGGGTCTTCGCGTTGAGCACGATGGCCAGCGCCTGGTCGAGGTCGGCGTCGGCGTCGACGTACACGTGGCAGTTGCCGACGCCGGTCTCGATGACCGGCACCGTGGACTCCTCGACGACCGAGCGGATCAGCCCGGCCCCGCCGCGCGGGACGAGCACGTCGACCAGGCCGCGGGCCCGCATCAGCGCCTTCGCGGCCTCGTGGCCCTCCCCCGGCACCAGCTGCACCACGTCCGCGGGCAGCCCGGAGCGCTCGGCCGCGTCCCGGAGCACGGCGACGACCGCCGCGTTGGACCGGGCGGCGCTCGAAGAGCCGCGCAGCAGCACCGCGTTGCCGCTCTTGAGGCAGATCCCCGCCGCGTCGGCGGTCACGTTGGGCCGGGCCTCGTAGATGATCCCGACGACCCCGAACGGCACCCGGACCTGGCGCAGCTCGAGGCCGTTGGCGAGCGTCGAGCCGCGGACCACCTCACCGACCGGGTCGGGTAGCCCGGCCACCTCGCGCAGCCCGTCGGCCATCGCGGCGACCCGGTCGACGTCGAGCCGCAGCCGGTCCACCAGCGCGGCCGAGGTCCCGGTCGCCTCCGCCGCGGCGACGTCCTCGGCGTTCGCGGCCAGCACGAGGTCCACGGCGGCCACCAGCGCGTCCGCCATGGCGTGCAGAGCGGCGTCCTTGGTGGCCCGGGTGGCCACGGCCAGGTCGGTCGCGGCTGCACGGGCGCGGGCGGCCGCCTCGAGGACTCCGGCCTCGACGCCGGCGTGGTCGGTCATCCCCCCAGCGTAGGGCCGGGTGGGGTCAGAACGGCAGCGGTGTCACATGGTGAAGGTCGACGATCATGGAGTACTCCATGCCGCGGCTGAGGAAGATCGACCGCTCGAGCACCTCGAGGCCGACCACCTCCCAGCGCGGCAGCCCGGCGGACGCACGGTACTCGTTCCAGACCCGCAGCGCGAGGCTCGCGGCGTCCAGGAGCGTCTCCGCCTGCTCCCAGTACTGCAGCTCCGCGCGACCCCCGGCGTACTTCAGGGAGTGCAGGAACGGCCGCTGGTCACTGAGCCGGCCGCAGGGCGTTGCGCACGACGAGCGGGTCGACCTCCTCACCGCCGACCGTGATCGTCACGTGCCAGAGCCGTGCGGACTGGCTCACGAGCTCACCCCTTCGCATCCCGGACCACTGCGGCCTCAGTCTCGCCTGCTTTGCCCGGCCAGGGGCGCGAATTCCCCCAAATCCGGCTCAGCGGGCGAGCAGCACGAGGTCGTCGCGGTGGACCACCTCGCGCTCGTAGGCCGCTCCCAGCTCGCGCGCAAGGTCGCGGGTGGACCGTCCGAGCAGGCCGGGGAGCTCCTCGGAGTCATAGTTGACCAATCCGCGCGCGACTAACCCGCCGTCCGCGGAGACCAGGTCAACCGGGTCGCCGCCGGAGAACGTCCCGGTCACCCGGGTGATGCCGGCCGGCAGCAGCGAGGCGCGCCGCTCGGTGAGCGCCCGGACCGCGCCGTCGTCGAGGAAGATCCGTCCCTTGCCCTCCGTGGCATGCGCGAGCCACAGCTGGCGGGTCGGGCGGCGGCGGCCGGTCGGGTGGAAGCGGGTGCCGACGGCCTCCCCGCGCAGGGCCGCGCCGGCGAGCTCGGCCGAGGTCAGCACCACGTCGATCCCGGCGCCGGTGGCGATCCGGGCCGCCTCCACCTTGGTGTGCATGCCCCCCGTGCCGAGCCCCGCGGCGCCGGCCCGGCCGATGGCCACGGCCGCCAGGTCGGCCTCCGAGCGCACCTCCGGCAGCAGGCGGGCGCCCGGGCCTCTCGGCGGCCCGTCGTACAGGCCGTCGACGTCGCTGAGCAGCAGGAGCAGGTCGGCGTGGACGAGGTGCGCCACCAGCGCGGCGAGACGGTCGTTGTCGCCGAAGCGGATCTCACTGGTGGCCACGGTGTCGTTCTCGTTGACGATCGGCAGCACGCCGATCTCCAGGAGCTTGGCGAACGTCCGGTAGGCGTTGCGGTAGTGGCTGCGTCGTACGACGTCGTCGGCGGTGAGCAGCACCTGGCCCACCGTCACGCCGTGGCCGGCGAACTCCTCGGTGTAGCGATGGACGAGCAGCCCCTGGCCGACGGACGCGGCGGCCTGCTGGCCGGCCAGGTCGCGGGGCCGCCGCGCCAGCGAGAGCGGCGCGAGGCCTGCTGCGATGGCACCGGAGGACACCAGCACGACCTCGGCGCCGCGCGCGCGGGTGGCGGCGAGCGGCGTGACCAGCGCGCGCACCCTCTCCGGGTCGATCCCGCCCTCCGGGGTGGTGAGGGAGGAGGAGCCCACCTTCACCACGATCCGGGACGCTCGGGAAACCTCGGGGCGGGCGGTCACGGGGTCTCCCGGTCCGGGTCCGGGTCGTCCTCGTCCCACCCCCAGGGGTCCTCGCCGTCGGACGGCTGCCCCGCAGCCTGCGCCGGGCTGGTGCTCGGGCTCCGGTCGAGCCGGCGGGCGACGTCGGCGCGGGTCTCGCCCTCGCGCCGGTCGGGCAGCGCGCCCTCGATCGCGCGGCGGCGCTGGGCGGCGGGGCGGCTCTCCTCGAACCGGGAGTCCTCGCCGCGGCGGCCGAGCAGCTCGGCACCGGCCTCCATCAGCGGCTTGAAGTCGAAGACCACGGCGTTGTCGGCCGCACCGATCAGGACCGTGTCGCCCTCCTCCGCACCGAGCCGCAGCAGCTCCTCCTCGACGCCGAGCCGGTTCAGCCGGTCGGCGAGGAAGCCCACCGCCTCGTCGTTGCTGAAGTCGGTCTGGCGTACCCAGCGCTCCGGCTTGTGCCCGCGGACCCGCCAGCCCTCACCGGTCGGCCGGATGGTGAACTCCGGGCCGCCGGTCGCGTCTCGGGGCCGCAGCACGATCCTGGTCGGCTCGACGGTGGGCCGTTCGCGACGAGCGCGGGCGACGACCTCGGCCATCGCGAAGCCGAGCGCGCGCAGACCCTCGTGGGTGGCGGCCGAGACCAGGATCGGCTGCAGCCCCCGGGCCTCGAGGTCGGGGGTGACGATCTCGGCGAGGTCGCGGCCGTCCGGCACGTCGACCTTGTTGAGCACCACCAGGCGGGGTCGGCCCTCCAGGCCGCCGTGCCTGCCCAGCTCGTCCTCGATGACGTCGAGGTCGGACAGCGGGTCGCGACCGGGCTCGGGCGTGGCGGTGTCGATGACGTGCACGAGCGCGGCGCAGCGCTCGACGTGCCGCAGGAAGTCGTGGCCGAGGCCACGGCCCTCGCTGGCCCCCTCGATCAGACCTGGCACGTCGGCCACCGTGAACGTCGTGTCGCCGGCGGTGACGACGCCGAGGTTGGGGACGAGGGTGGTGAACGGGTAGTCGGCGATCTTCGGCCGGGCCCGTGACAGGGCGGCGATCAGGCTCGACTTCCCGGCGCTGGGGAAGCCCACGAGGCCGATGTCGGCGACGACCTTCAGCTCGAGGGTGACGGTGCGGTCCTCGCCGGGCTCGCCGAGCAGGGCGAAGCCGGGCGCCTTGCGCTTGGACGAGGCCAGGGCCGCGTTGCCCAGCCCGCCGCGGCCGCCCTCGGCCACCACCATCTCCGAGCCGGCGCCGACGAGGTCGGCGAGCACGTCGCCACGCTGGTCGCGGACCACGGTGCCGTCCGGCACGGGAAGCACCAGGTCCTCGCCGTGCGGGCCGTTGCGGTGCGAGCCGGCGCCCTGGCCGCCGCTGCCGGCGTGGCGGTGCGGGCTGTGGTGGTAGTCGACCAGCGTCGTGACGTCCGGGTCGACCCGGAGCACGATGCTGCCGCCGGGGCCGCCGTTGCCGCCGTCGGGGCCGCCGAGCGGCTTGAACTTCTCGCGGTGCACCGAGGCCACCCCGTTGCCGCCGCGGCCGGCGGCGACGTGCAGCACCACACGGTCGACGAACGTCGGGACCGCCATCGGTCTCCTCCTGTCAGCGCGGTTCGTCTGCGGTCGCCCCGTGGCGCCCACCGGTCGAGACCCCAGACGAACCGGGGTGGGAAGGGACGAGGGGCGCCCTGCCGTGTCAGCAGGACGCCCCTCGTCGAACGTGGTGTGCGGCCGGACTCACTCGGCCGACGCGACGACGTTCACGACCCGGCGGCCGCGCTTCGTACCGAACTCGACGTTGCCGCCGACGAGCGCGAACAGGGTGTCGTCGCCGCCGCGGCCGACACCGCTGCCGGGGTGGAAGTGCGTGCCTCGCTGCCGGACGATGATCTCGCCGGCGTTGACGAGCTGGCCGCCGTAGCGCTTGACGCCGAGGCGCTGGGAGTTCGAGTCCCGACCGTTCTTGGTCGAGGCTGCACCCTTCTTGTGTGCCATGTCAGTTCCTTGGTTCGAGAGGCGTGCGGTGGCCGGTGACCGGGAAGGTCAGCCCGCCGAGATGTCGGTGACCTTGACCTGGGTGTACTTCTGGCGGTGACCCTGGCGCTTGCGGTAGCCGGTCTTGTTCTTGTACTTGAGGATCGTGATCTTCGGGCCCTTGGTGCCGCCGAGCACCTCGGCGGTCACGGTGGCGCCGCCGAGCCCGGCCGCGTCGGCGGTGACGTCCTCGCCGTCGACCAGCATCAGGACCGGAAGCGTCAGGGAGTCACCGACCTGGCTGGACACCTTGTCGATCTCGATGACGTCGCCGACCGCAACCTTCTGCTGCTGGCCGCCACTGCGCACGATCGCGTACACCGCGGGCTCACTCTCTTTTCCGACAACACAGGACACTCGGAGCCGAGCCCGGCGCACGCACCTCACACCAGCAGGTGGGGGCGGCGCCGAGGCGCGGATGAGGGGCGCACTCGTGCGCCGACACACCAGTCTAGGCAGTCGCGCCGGGACGGTCAAAACGAGCGGGACCCCCCGCGAACGACCGACACCCCGAGGATAATGGTTAGTTGACGTGAAGTAATCTTGAAGCCATGCCGTCCTCCTCACGCTTCGACGCCGAGCACCCGCACTACAAGTGGGTGGCGCTCTCGAACACCACGCTCGGGGTGCTGATCGGGACCATCAACGCCTCCATCGTCATCATCTCGCTGCCGGCGATCTTCCGCGGCATCCACCTCGACCCGCTGGCCCCCGGCAACGTCAGCTACCTGCTCTGGATGATCATGGGCTTCCTCGTGGTCTCCGCCGTGCTGGTGGTCACGCTGGGTCGGCTCGGCGACATCTACGGCCGGGTCCGGGTCTACAACCTGGGCTTCGTCGTGTTCGCCGCCGCCTCGGTGTTCTTGTCGGTGGACCCCTTCCAGGGCTCCACCGGCGCGCTGTGGCTGATCGTCGGCCGGGTGGCGCAGGGCATCGGCGGCGCCATGCTCTTCGCCAACTCCACCGCGATCCTCACCGACGCGTTCCCCGCCCGGCAGCGCGGCATGGCCCTGGGCATCAACCAGGTGGCGGCGATCGCCGGGTCGTTCCTCGGTCTGGTCATCGGTGGGCTGCTCTCGGAATGGCACTGGCGCGCGGTGTTCTGGGTGAGCGTCCCGATCGGCATCATCGGCACCATCTGGTCCTACCGCTCGCTGCGCGAGCTCGGTCAGCGGCGGGCCGCCCGGCTCGACGTGCCCGGCAACGTCACCTTCGCTGTGGGGCTGACCGTGCTGCTGGTCGCGATCACCTACGGGATCCAGCCGTACGGCGGGCACCCGACCGGCTGGACCGACCCGTGGGTGGAGGCCGGTCTCGTCGGCGGTGTCGTGCTGCTGGCCGCGTTCTGCGTCGTCGAGACCCGCGTGCCGGACCCGATGTTCTCGATGCGGCTGTTCCTGGTCAAGCCGTTCAGCGCCGGCAACCTCGCCGGCCTGCTGGCCTCGGTCGGCCGCGGCGGCATGCAGTTCATGCTGATCATCTGGTTGCAGGGCATCTGGCTACCGCTGCACGGCTACGACTACGCTTCCACCCCCCTCTGGGCCGGCATCTACCTGCTCCCGCTGACCATCGGCTTCCTGGTGGCCGGACCCGCGTCCGGCTGGCTGTCGGACCGCTTCGGCGCGCGGGCGTTCGCCACCGGAGGCCTGCTCGTCGTGACCGCGACGTTCATCGGCTTCCTGTTCCTGCCGGTGGACTTCAGCTACTGGGCGTTCGCGCTGCTGCTGGCGGTCAACGGCGTCGGCTCCGGGCTGTTCTCCGCGCCGAACACGACCGCGATCATGAACAGCGTCCCGGCGCACCAGCGCGGCGCCGCCTCGGGTATGCGGGGCACGTTCTTCAACTCGGGCACGTCGCTGTCCATCGGCATCTTCTTCTCGCTGATGATCGCGGGCCTCGCCGCCTCGCTCCCCCGGGCGCTGCTGCACGGCCTGACCGCGCAGGGCGTTCCGCACGCCGTCGCGGAGAAGGTCGCCGGTCTGCCGCCGGTGGGCTCGCTGTTCGCGGCCTTCCTCGGGTACAACCCGGTCGGGTCGCTGCTCGGTCCGACCGGGGTGCTCGCCCACCTGCCGCCCGGGAACCGCGACACGCTGACCGGTAAGCAGTTCTTCCCCCACCTCATGGCCGGTCCGTTCCACCATGGCCTGGTGATCGTCTTCTCGGCCGCTGCGGCCATGACTCTGGTGGGTGCCGTCGCGTCCCTGTTGCGCGGCCAGAAGTACGTCCACCTCGACGAGCAGCCCGGGACCGTGCCCACGGCAGCGGCCCCCGGGCAGCCGGTCTCGGCCGGCGTCGGCGACGAGCCGTCGCGATGACCGGCGCCGAGGAGGTCACCCGGCTCTACGTCTGCCTCGGCCGGATCAACCGGGCGTTGCGGCGCGAAGCCGCGACACCTGTGGGCCACGGTGCCCTGAGCGTGCTGGCCACCCTGACCGCGACCGGCCCGATGCGGCTCGGCGCGCTGGCCGCCGCCGAGGGCGTCACGCCGCCGTCCATGACCCGCATCGTCGCCCTTCTTGAGCGGCTCGGTCACGTACGCCGTACGCCGGACCCGGAGGACGGCCGCGCCAGCCTGGTGGACGCCACGGAGAGCGGCCGTCAGCTCGTGCTGGTCGGTCGCGAAGCCCGGATGACCGCGCTGCGGGCCCGGGTCGACGCGCTGCCCGAGAACGAGCGGGAACGGCTCGTCGAGGCCCTTCCTGCGCTCGAGACGCTGGCCGCGCTGGCCGAGCCCGCGGCCGCGCGCTGAGGCCGGCAGCCGGTCAGCCGCGGGTCAGCGCTTGCGCGACCCCTTCTTCTTGACCGGGACGTGCACCGGGACCCCCGCGTCACCGCCCGCGTCACCGCCAGGGTCACCACCGGCGTCACCACCAGGGTCGCCGCCAGGGTCGCCGCCGGCGTCACCACCAGGGTCACCGTCGGAGGTCGCACGGTCCTGCCCGTCGCCTGTGGACGTCGGCGCCGGCCCGGAGCCGTTCTGCTCGGCCACTGCTGTCGTGGCGGCGACCCCGTCGGTGGCGATGGTCCGACCGTCGGGGCTCTCGGCGCGAGGCGGTCCGGCGGGCCTGCGGGCGGAGCGCCGGCGGGTGGTCGTCACCACCGTCGGCGGCTCGGTCCGGGCCGGCTCGCCAGTCTCGACCTCGCCAGGCTGGGCCTCGGGGGGCGTGGTCTCGGTTGTCGTGGCCACCGGCTGCTCGACGGCAGGCTCGGCCGAGGCGGGCTCGGCGGCCGCCTCGCGCGTCGGTGCCTCCGCCTGCACGGACTCCTCGGTCTGCACCGCCTCGACGGACACCGCCGCCTCGGTCTCGGCGGAGGGCTCGGACACGTCGGGAGCCTCGGCCGCATGGTTCGTGTCCGCACGGGCCATCGCCGCGACGTCCTTGGGGCTCGGCGATGGCGCGGGCGGGGTGGCCACGGAGGGCGGGGTCGGCCGGCGCCGCGAGCTGTCGTCGGCGTCGTCCTGGCCGCGGCTGCGTCCTCGACGGCCACGTCGCGGCTCCTCCTCGACCTTCCGCTTCGGCTCGACCGGCTCGTGGTGGATGAGCAGACCTCGGCCCTGGCAGTGCTCGCAGGTCTCGCTGAACGCCTCCAGGAGTCCGGTGCCGATGCGCTTGCGGGTCATCTGGACGAGCCCGAGCGAGGTGACCTCGGCGACCTGGTGCCGGGTCCGGTCCCGGCCGAGGCACTCCACGAGCCGGCGCAGCACCAGGTCGCGGTTGCTCTCGAGCACCATGTCGATGAAGTCGACGACGATGATTCCGCCGATGTCGCGCAGCCGCAGCTGTCGGACGATCTCCTCGGCGGCCTCGAGGTTGTTCTTGGTGACGGTCTCCTCGAGGTTCCCCCCGGAGCCGGTGAACTTGCCGGTGTTCACGTCGACGACGGTCATCGCCTCGGTCCGGTCGATGACCAGCGACCCGCCAGAGGGCAGCCACACCTTGCGGTCCAGCCCCTTGGCGATCTGCTCGTCGATCCGGTACGCCGCGAAGACGTCCCGCTCGTCGTCGTACCGCTCGAGGCGCTCGGCGAGGTCGGGCGCGACGTGCTCGACGTACCCGTCGACCATGCTCCACGCGTCGTCGCCGGAGACCACCAGCTTGGTGAAGTCCTCGGTGAACAGGTCGCGAACCACCTTGAGCGTGAGGTCCGGCTCTCCGTAGAGCAGCTGCGGCGAGCTGCCGGCCTTGACCTTGGCCGAGATGTCGTCCCAGCGCGCGGTGAGCCGCTCGACGTCGTGGGTCAGCTCCTCCTCGCTCGCGCCCTCGGCGGCGGTCCGGACGATCACGCCCGCGCTGTCCGGGACGATCTCCTTGAGGAGCGTCTTCAGCCGGTTGCGCTCGGTGTCGGGAAGCTTGCGGGAGATGCCGCTGGTGGTGCCGTCGGGCACGTAGACCAGGAACCGGCCGGGCAGGCTGACCTGGCTGGTGAGCCGGGCGCCCTTGTGGCCGATCGGGTCCTTGGTGACCTGCACGAGCACGGACTGGCCGGACTTGAGCACCTGTTCGATCTTGCGCGAGCCGCCGTCCTTGGCGCCGAGCGCGCCCCAGTTCACCTCGCCGGCGTACAGCACGGCGTTGCGACCCTTGCCGATGTCGATGAAAGCGGCCTCCATCGACGGCAGGACGTTCTGCACCCGGCCGAGGTAGACGTTCCCGATGAGGGAGGTCTGCGACTCGCGGGCCACGTAGTGCTCGACGAGAACCTTGTCCTCGAGCACCGCGATCTGGGTGAGGTCCTCCCGCTGGCGGATGACCATCACCCGGTCCACGGCCTCGCGGCGGGCCAGGAACTCGGCCTCGCTCACGATCGGAGCCCGGCGACGGCCGGCCTCGCGACCCTCGCGGCGACGCTGCTTCTTGGCCTCGAGGCGGGTGGAGCCGGAGACGCTGGTGATCTCGTCCTCGGCACTGCGCGTCCGGCGGACCCGGGTGACGGTGTTCTCGGGGTCGTCCGAGCCGTTGTCGCCGTCCTCGCCCGCACGGCGACGGCGACGGCGCCGGCGGGTGCCACCGCCGGAGTCCCCGGCGTCGGCCGCCGCATCGGCCGTCTTGTCCTCGACGGCGTCCTCAGCGCCGGACCCCTGGGCATCGCCGCCCAGGTCCTCGTCGGTCGCCCCGGGCTCTGCACCGGCCTTGCGACGCCGGCGGCCACCCCGACGGCGGCGCCGGCGGGCGCCGCCGGGCTGCTCGTCGTCGGTGGACCTCTCCTCGGCGCGGGTCTCGTCCTGGTCGGTGCTCTCCGCGGTCGCAGCGGCGTCCCGGTCGCCGTGGCGGGCCTGGCCCGGCTCCTCGGACGCAGCGGCATCCGACGCGGCTTCACCGGGCACACCCTCGGCGGGCTCGCCCGAGGGCTCGGCCGCGTCCGAGGGCTCGGCCGCCGCTGTGCGCGAGCGCCGGCGACGAGCCGGCCGGGTCGCCTTGCCGGGGTCGGGCGGCTGGAACAGCACGCTGGCCACTGCCGGGGCCGCAGCCTCTTCCTCCGTCCGCTCCTCGGTCGCCGCGACCGATGGGTCGGCAGGCTGATGTCCCGGAGTCTCGGGCGTGGCCGGCAGCGCGTCGGCCGCCGAGTCCTCCTCGGCAGCGGCCGAGGGCGGGACCTGGTCGAGCGAGGCGTCCAAGGCGGTGCCGGCGTCCTCGGACGCCGGGACCGCGGTCTTCTTGGCGGTCCGCTTCGCGGTCCTCCTCGCGGCGGTCTTCGTGGCCGTCTTCCTGGCCGGACGCTTCGCCGCCGCGGCGCCCTCGGGAGCCCCGGTCGTGTCCCCCGCGGGGGCGTCGCCGGCAGCGTCGTCCACCGGCAGCTCGGGCTGGTCGGAGCCCGCGGTCCGCACGGGCGTCCCAACCGCGTCACCCGCCGTGTCACCCGCCGTGTCACCCGCCGTGTCACTCGCCGTGTCACTGGGAGCCCCCGCCACCGTCTTCTTCGCGGCCGTCTTCTTCGCGGCCGTCTTCTTCACGGCGGTCTTCTTCGCGGCGGTCTTCTTGGCGGCCGCCTTCTTGGCCGGGGACTTCTTGGTGGCCCGAGCGGCCTTCTTCGCCGCAGCCGGCGTCTCGCCGCTGTCGTCGGCGGCCGCGGCGGCGCTGTCGGCGGTGGCGGCGCTGTCGGCGGTGGCGGCGCTGTCGGCGGTGGCGGCGCCGAGTCGGCGGTGGCGGCGCCGTCGGCGGCGCTGCTGTCCACAGACTGGGTGCCGGACTCAGCGGTGGTGTCGTCGTTGGGGGTGTCGCTGTCGAGCATCTGCTCTCCTCGGCTCCCGGGCCGCCTGAAGCGGGTGCACGCGGGAGCGTGTCGGTCGCCGGCGCCCGGCACACCGGGCGCGACGCAAGCCTGCGGGTGAAGCCCCGGCGGGACCGGGGCGCGGCGACGCTCTCCGTCTCGGCGTCAGTCGGCGGTCGCGTCGACTCTCACCGCGGTCAGCAGCTGGGAACGACCGAACCTGTCACCCTCGGTCAGTCTGCGTCGCGGTCAGGCGCCAACGGATCGCCCACCGTGCCGGCATCCGGGTCGAGCGGACCCTGGGCGAGCCGCTCGTACAACGGAGCTGAGCTCACCTGGAGTCCTGCGGTCTCGCGGAGTCCGGCGAGGACGTCGTCGGGTCTCACGGACGGGGTTCCGTGCCGTAGGACCACCCCGAGTATCGCACACTCCTGCCTCGAACCCGACCAGGTCGCGGTCGGGTCCCCCGCCGATCCGTCGACCGTGTCGAGCGCTACCACCGCGGCCCGGGCGTCGAGCGTGCGCAGCCCCTTCTTGGTCATCCGCTCCACGAGCACCTCGTCCGCGGCCAGGAAGGCGGCGACTGCGTCGCGCGCCCGGTGACCGGAGACCCCCTCGAGGGTGATCCGCCACATCGACGCCTGCAGCCGGTCCGCCAGAGCGCCTCCCGCCGAGGCCACCACGTCGAGCACGTCGAGCCCCGGCGGCAGGGCGGCATCGAGAGCGGTGCGCAGCGCGGCCGGCTCGAGCACCTCGGCGAGACCGACCTCGAGGTACTCCGCCTCGCTGGCGGCCCCGGTCGGTGCGGCTCCGGCGTAGGAGATCCGCGGGTGCGGGTGGAAGCCCGAGGAGTACGCCACCGGCACCCGGGCCCGCACCAGGGCGCGCTCGAAGGCCCGCGAGAAGTCGCGATGGCTGGTGAAGCGCAGCCGGCCGCGCTTGGCGTAGCGGATCCGCAGCCGCTGGACGGGCGGTGCCTGCTGCTCGGGTTGCTCGCGCACGGGGTCAGCGTAGGGACCCGCGTACCGGCCGCGCCGCCCGGCCCTCGCGGATTTGGCGGCCCCCTCTCCGGTGACCGAGGATGGGTCGGTGAAGAGCCCCGACGACACCGACGAGCACCACGACACGAGGACCGAGCGCGTCCTCGTGGTGGTCGGCATCGTCGTCCTGGCGTTCAACCTGCGGCCGGCGGCGATCAGCGTGGGCCCGGTGCTCGGCGACATCAGCGACGCGCTGCACATGTCGTCGACCACGGCCGGCGTACTGACCACGCTTCCGGTGCTCGCCTTCGCCGCCTTCGGGGCGGCGGCCCCCTGGCTGGCCCGCCGGGTGGGGCTGCACCGGGTCACGCTGCTCGCCCTGCTTTCGGTCGTGGTCGGACTCGGAGCCCGCTCGCAGACGTCCAGCGTGCCGCTGTTCCTGCTGCTGTCGCTCCTGGCCCTCGCGGGGATGGCGACCGCGAACGTGCTGCTGCCGTCCCTGGTCAAGCTGCACTTCCCGCACCGGATCGGCCTGATGACGTCGGTCTACACGACGTCACTGGCGGTCGGCCTGACCCTGGCGTCCGTGCTGACCGTCCCCATCGCGCAGGGCTTCGGCACCTGGCGAGCGGGCCTGTTCGCGTGGGCCCTGACGGCGCTGGTGGCCGCGCTGCCGTGGATCCTCCTCGTCCGCCACGACAGCGCCCCCGCGGGCAGTGCGCGGCGGCTGACCCTCGGCGAGGTGGCCCGCACCCGGCTCGGCTGGGCGATGGCCGCGTTCTTCGGGCTCCAGTCGCTCCAGGCGTACTCCATCTTCGGCTGGTTCGCCGAGATCTACCGCGCCGACGGCTTCTCGGCCGGGCACGCCGGCCTGCTGCTCGGGGTGGTGACCGCGATGAGCATCCCGCTGTCGTTCTGGCTGCCCGCGCTGGCCGCTCGGCAGCGGAACCAGACCGTGATGATCACCCTGCTGGTGGCCTGCTACCCGGTCGGCTACCTCGGTATGATCCTCGCGCCGCGCGGCGGCGCCTGGTTGTGGGCGGTGCTGGTCGGGATCGCCGCGGCGGTCTTCCCGGTGGTGCTGACCCTCATCGGCCTGCGGGCCCGGACCAGCCAGGGAACGGCCGCGCTCTCGGGGTTCACCCAGTCGGTCGGCTACCTGATCGCCGCGGTCGGGCCGTTCGGCATGGGGCTGCTCTTCCAGCTGAGCGGCGGCTGGACGGTGCCGTTGGTCACGCTGATGCTGCTCGCCGTCCCGCAGCTCGTCGCCGGGCTGGTGGTCGCGCGTCCGTCGTACATCGAGGACGCCCTGCAGCTGCCCGCCTCCGTCGACGCGTGAACCGCGAGCCGGCTCACACGTCGGCTCACCAGCGTCCGACGGACACCCCGCGCCGCTCGTCCGGCGCCACGTCGCGGACGGTCTGCGTCAGCTCCCACCGTTAGCCCGCGAGGTCTGCCACGGGCCTGACCGCTCGCCGTACTCGTGGGTGTGCGGCTCCTGCGGCACCGTGGCGGGGCGGCCCGGAGGCGTCCTGCCGAGCGGGGCTGTCGACGCCCCGCGCGTCACGCCTGCCCACGACGTACCGCCGCTTCCCACGAGGTGTACGTCGTGGGGACGGCAGGTCGCCCTGCATACCGTGGTGAACCGCCCGGCCACCTCGGGCGGCTCAGACCACCGAGAGGGGCAGCAGGCGCTTGCCCGTGGGGCCGACCTGGATCTCGGTGTCCATCTGGGGGCAGACGCCGCAGTCGTAGCACGGGGTCCAGCGGCAGTCCTCGACCTCGACCGCGGAGTCCGGGTCGACGGCGTCCTGCCAGTCGTCCCACAGCCAGTCCTTGTCGAGGCCGGAGTCAAGGTGGTCCCAGGGCAGCACCTCGGCGTAGTCGCGCTCGCGGGTGGTGTACCAGTCCAGGTCCACCGGGGTGCCGGCGAGCGCGGTCTCGCAGGCGGCCACCCACCGGTCGAAGCTGAAGTGCTCGCTCCACCCGTCGAACCGGCCGCCGTCGCGCCAGGCGGCCTCGATGACCGCGCCGACCCGGCGGTCCCCGCGGGAAAGCAGGCCCTCGACGATGCCCGGGCGGCCGTCGTGGTAGCGGAAGCCGACGGCCCTCCCGAAGCGCTTGTCGGCGCGGACCTCGTCGCGCAGCCTCTTGAGCCGGGCGTCGGTGGTCTCGTGGTCCAGCTGCGCGGCCCACTGGAAGGGTGTGTGCGGCTTGGGGACGAAGCCGCCGATCGACACGGTGCAGCGGATGTCGTTGTGCCCGGACACCTCGCGGCCCTTGGCGATCACCTTCTTGGCCAGGTCGGCGATCTCGAGGACGTCCTCGTCGGTCTCCGTCGGGAGGCCGCACATGAAGTAGAGCTTCACCTGCCGCCAGCCGTGGGAGTAGGCCGTCGCGACGGTGCGGATCAGGTCCTCCTCGGTGACCATCTTGTTGATCACCTTGCGCATCCGCTCCGAGCCGCCCTCGGGCGCGAACGTCAGCCCCGAGCGGCGACCGTTGCGGGAGAACTCGTTGGCCAGCGTGACGTTGAACGCGTCCACGCGCGTGGAGGGCAGCGACAGCGACACGTTGCTGCCGTCGTACCGGTCGGCCAGGTCCTTGGCGACCTCGCCGATCTCGGTGTGGTCGGCGCTGGAGAGCGAGAGCAGGCCGACCTCCTCGAAGCCGGTCGTCCGGATGCCGTTCTCGACCATGTCACCGATCGTGTCGATGGAGCGCTCCCGCACCGGCCGGGTGATCATGCCGGCCTGGCAGAACCGGCAGCCGCGGGTGCAGCCGCGGAAGATCTCCACGGAGTAGCGCTCGTGGACCGTCTCGGCCAGCGGCACGAGCGGCTTGCGCGGGTAGGGCCACTGGTCGAGGTCCATCAGCGTGTGCTTGTGCACCCGCCACGGGACGCCGGAGGTGTTGGGGGCGACGCGCTTGATCCGGCCGTCGGGGAGGTACTCGACGTCGTAGAACCGCGGGACGTAGACGCTGCCCGAGACCGCGAGCCGGTGGAGCAGCTCCTCGCGGGGCGTCCGGCCGGGCCCCCCGGGACGCCCCTCGGCCTTCCACTCCCGGACCACCTCGGAGATCTTCAGCACGATCTCCTCGCCGTCACCGAGCACCGCCGCGTCGACGAAGTCGGCCACCGGCTCGGGGTTGAACGCGGCGTGGCCGCCCGCGAGCACGACCGGGTCGTCCGCCCGGCGGTGCTCCGCACGCAGCGGGATGCCGGCCAGGTCGAGCGCGGTGAGCAGGTTCGTGTAGCCGAGCTCGGTGGAGAACGAGATGCCGAAGACGTCGAAGGCGCGCACCGGCCGGTGCCCGTCCACGGTGAACTGCGGGATCGGCCCCTGGGCGTCGCCGGCCCGCATCGCCTGCTCCATGTCCGGCCAGACCGCATACGTGCGCTCTGCGAGCACCCACTGCTGCTCGTTGAGCACCTCGTAGAGGATCTGCACGCCCTGGTTGGGCAGACCCACCTCGTAGGCGTCGGGGTACATCAGCGCCCACCGCACCTCGGCCGAGTCCCACTCCTTGACGGTGGAGTTGAGCTCGCCACCCACGTACTGGATCGGCTTCTGCACGGACGGCAGCAGCGGCTCGAGCCGCGGGAACAGCGACTCGACGCGGTCGGTCAGCCCGGAAACCGGCACGACGGAACCTCTCAGACAGGTCGGGGGCTCCAGGGTACGACGGGCGACGGGCAGGCTCCGAACCGGCGACGAGCGCGCTCAGGGCCGCGAGGTCGCCGGCTCCCACGCCGCTGCCGGAGACCTCGGCCGTGCTCTCCTCGCCGTAGGACAGGTGGACGGTGCCGCCGGCGGGTCAGAACCGGGACCGGACCAGCCGGGAGCGTGCGACGCCGAGGTTGACCGTCTGGCCGCGGCGGAGGTGGATGTTCTGCAGCAGGCCGATCGCCATCAGGCCGGCGAACATCGAGCTTCCGCCGTACGACACCAGCGGGAGCGGCACGCCGGTGACCGGCATGATGCCCAGACACATCCCGATGTTCTGGAAGGCCTGGAAGCCGAACCAGCACGCGATGCCGGCGGCGGCCAGCCGGCCGAACAGGTCCTCGGCGTGTGCGGCGATGGAGAGCGCGCGCCAGAGCACCACGCCGAGCAGCGCGATCAGCAGCGCTGAGCCGACCAGCCCGAGCTCCTCGCCCGCGACCGTGAAGATGAAGTCGGTGTGCTGCTCGGGGACGAAGCCGGACCTGGTCTGCGACCCGCCGAAGAGGCCCTGGCCGAACATGCCACCGTTGCCGATCGCGATGCGGGCCTGGGTGGTGTTGTAGCCGGCGCCCCGCGGGTCGAGCTGCGGGTTGGTGAAGGCGAGCAGCCGGTCGAGCTGGTAGCTCGCGATGAGCCCGAGCCGGACCGCCGCGAAGCCGGCCGCCACGGCCCCGCCGGCGAGCGCGACCAGCCAGATGCGCGGCGCACCGGACACCGCGATCACCCCGAATACCGTCGCCGCGAGGACGAGCATCGTCCCGAGGTCGGGCTGCAGCAGGATCAGCGCGGCCGGAAGCCCGGCGATCACGAGCATGCCGACCACGTCGCGGTTCACCACCTCGCGGCTGCGCAGCGAGCCCTCGGTGCGCTCGGCCACCCAGAGCGCCATGCCGATGATCACCGCCAGCTTGGCGAACTCGGCCGGCTGCACCGACATGCTGCCGAGCTCGATCCAGGACCGCGAGCCGTTGATCGTGCTGCCCATCACGAGCACCAGCACAAGGCCGATGACCGAGGCGACGTACACCAGGGGGGCGAGGATCCGCACCCACCGGTGGTCGGTGGCCGCGACCATCACCCCCAGCACGATGCCGATGGCGATGTTCACGAGCTGCTTCTTCAGGTAGGACTGCGGGTCGCCGCCGGTGAGGTCGCTGCGCTCGGCGGTCGCCGACCACACCAGCACCGCGCCGAGCGCGAGGAGCGCCGCGGCGGCGAGCATCAGCACCCAGTCCAGCCGGGGGCCGCGCACCCGGGTGCTGATCTCGCTCTTCGGCGCCCGGGCACGGGCCGGGGTGATGACGGTCATCGACGGCCCCTCTTCGTCGCGTGGCCCAGTCGCGGAGGCAGGATCTCGCCGTCCCGCGCGAACACCGGCAGCTTGCTCGGCGGCCGCGCGTCCGGCAGCAGCGCCTTGCGCGGGTCGACGTTCATCCCGTGGATGCCGTACAGCGCCTCCCAGATCTTGCGCACGGCCGGTCCTGAGGTGCCCGAGCCGGTGCCCGCCTGGGTGACCATCATCAGCACGACGTACCGCTTGTCGTAGGAGGCCACCCACGAGGTGCTCTGCTTGCCGTAGACCTCCGCCGAGCCGGTCTTGGACCGGATGTGCACCTTGTCGAGCGGGAATCCGATGAACTTCCACGCGGTGGTGCCGGTCTTGGCGGTGCCGAGCAGCGCGGAGTCGACGTAGTGCAGCCCGTGGTGGCGGATCCGGATGTGCGCCTGGACCTTGGGCTTGATGCGCCTGATGACCTTGCCGTCCGGCGCCACGACCGCCTTCGCGACCCGCGGCTCGTACAGCGTGCCGCCGTTGGCGAACGCGGCGTAGGCGCGTGCCGACTGGAGCGGGGTGACCATCGTGTCGCCCTGGCCGATCGAGAAGTTCACCGCGTCCCCGGCGTTGTAGGTGTAGCCCCCGACGCAGAACTCATGGGAGAACAGCGCGAGGAAGCCGTAGCCGCCCTTCTTCGCGATCTTGCAGTAGTAGGCCTTGTTGGCCTTCCAGTACTCGCGCTTCCAGGTCCGGTCGGCGATCCGGCCGGACGCCTCACCGGGCAGGTCGACACCGGTCGGCCGGCCGTAGCCGAACTTCTTCGCCTCGGCGACCAGCGGGTCCTTGGCGTGCACGTTGGCGGGGTTGCTGCCGTACTTCTGCCAGAAGTGGAAGCCGACCCGGTAGAAGAACGTGTCGCAGGAGATCTGCAGCGCCTTGTCGAAGCCGATCATCCCGTAGGACTCCGACTCGTAGTTCTTGAACAGCCGGTTGCCGACCTGGAGCCCGGACGAGCAGTCCAGCCGCGTGTTCGGTCCCATGTCGTCGTTGAAGGCGCCCGACGTCATGATCGGCTTCCACGTCGAGCCGGGCGCGAACTGGCCCTGGGTGGCGCGGAACAGCAGCGGGTTCCCGGCCTTGGCGGAGTACAGCCGCCGCAGGCTCTTGGCGCTGATCCCACCGACCCACACGTTCGGGTCGTACGTCGGCGAGCCGGCCATCGCCACCACGTCGCCGTTGCGGGCGTCGAGCACCACCACCGCGCCCGAGTCGGCGACGTAGTTCTTGTGGGTGACCGGGTCGTAGGTGTGCCGCGCCGTGCGGATCGTCGTGGCCAGCTGGTGCTCCACGACCGACTGCACGCGGGCGTCGACCGAGGTGACGACGGTGTCGCCCACCCGGCCCCGGGTCTCCCCGGAGTCGCCGAGCACCCGGCCCATCGAGTCCACCGCGACCCGCTTGTAGCCGGGCTGGCCCCTCAGGTAGCGGTCGTACTCCTTCTCGAGGCCGGCGCGGCCGACGACCGAGGCGCCGTGCAGGGAGGTGTCGCCCTGCCTGTGCGCCTGCGCCAGCTCCTGCTCGGTGATCGGGCTGAGGTAGCCGAGCAGATGGGCGGCGTTGACGCCGTACGGCGCCGGGTAGGCGCGGACGTTCTGCTTCTCTACGAGCACCGACGGGTAGTCCTCGGCCTGCTCCATGATCGACACCGCGACCGCCTGCGGGACGTCCTGGGCCACCGGCACGGGCTGGTAGGGCGACCCGTTCCAGCACACGCCCTGGACGGAGCCCGGCTCCCCGCACACGAGCGTGCGGGCCTCGAGCCTGCGCACCGGCACGTGCACCGCGCGGGACAGCCGGTCGAACAGGGTGCGGCGCTGGCCGCTGCCGAGCTTGCCGAGCAGCGTGCGGTCGACGGTGACCACCCAGGACGGCCGGTTGGCCACGAGCGGGCGGCCCATGTCGTCGACGATCAGCCCGCGGGCCGGCTGCACGACGACCTCGCGCACGGACTGCTCGGCGGCCTGGGCCCGGTAGCCCTCCCCGCCGAGCACCTGGAGGTACCAGAGCCGGGCGAACAGCGTGACGAACAGGGACAGCACCAGGGCCTGGACCACGATCAGGCGCAGGCGACCCTTGGTGTTGCCGGAGATCCGGAGCTTCGCTGCGGCCATGGGTCAGTACGCGACCTGGTGCGGCTCGAGCCTGCGGAGGACCCGCATCGCGAGCGGAAGGACGAACGGCGTGAGCAGCACGTCGTACAGCACGCTCACGGGGATCACCTTCAGCGCCTCCACGGCCGGCACGGAGGGGTCGTGGAGCAGCATGCCGCTGAGCGTGAAGATCGAGGTGCCGACGAAGGAGCAGGCGGCCACCGTCACCACCGCGGCTACGGCGGAGGTGGCTGCGTCGTTGCGGACCCGACCGGCCAGGAAGCCGACGACCACGAGCGCCAGGGCCCAGCGACCGGCGATGTGGTCGGCCGGTGGTGCGACGTCGAGCAGCAGTCCGGCCGCGAAGCCGAGCACCGCGGCGAACTCCGGACCGCGCACGAGAGCGGCCGCGACCACGAGGAGAAGTGCCAGGTTCGGGACGACCCCGCCGAGGGAGAGGTAGGAGAAGACGGTGGCCTGCAGCGTCACTGCCAGGACCACCATCACGGCGACGGTGAGGGGACGCAGGATGCTCATCGGCGGCCTCCGGTCGGGTGCGTGGAGGTGCCGGATGCGGTGCTCCGCGAGGCGTCGATGACCGCCCGGTCGCCGTGGGTGTGCGCGTCGACCACGACACCGACGAGGTCGAGGGCGCTGAAGTCGACGAACGGCTCGATGACGGCCCGGCTCGAGAGCTGGCGGGGGCTGCTGAAGACCGAGGTGACCCGGCCGACCGGGATGCCGGCGACGTACGGCACGCCGTTCCTGCTGCCCCAGGTGGTGACGACGTCGTTGCGGTTCGGCACCACGGTGGTGTCGACGAGCTCGAGACCGAGCGGACTGCTCCCGCCGATCCGGCCGCGGCCGTGCACGAGGCCGATCTCCATGCTCGACCCGAGACGGCCACCGACGACCGACTCCTGGTCCACGATCAGCAGCACGGTGGCGGTGCTCTGGTCGGCGCGGATCACCCGGCCGACCAAGCCGTCGTTGTTGACCACGGTGCTGTCGGGTCGCACCCCCGAGCTGCGTCCGGCGTCGATCGTCACGGTCCGCGAGAAGGTCTGGGCGGCCCCCATCGCGATGACCCGCGCCGGCACCAGGGCGTAGCCCGTGCGCCGGGAGGTGGCCAGCATCCCGTCCAGCTCAGCGGCCCGGTTGCGGGCCAGCGAGCTGGTCTCGATCTCCGTGCGGAGCCGGGCGTTCTGGGCCTTCAGCCGGGCGAGGTCGTCGCGGAGCCCGCCGGTGGTGCGCAGGTACGTCGTGACGTCCCGGAACGGGCGCGCGGCGGCCGTGGTGCCCTGCTCGACCGGGCCGAGGAGCTCACCGGCCACCGTGCGGAGCGGGTCCACCGGCGAGCCGGCTCCACCGCGCGCGTCGAGCGTGATGATCGTGAAGCTGGCCAGCAGCAGCAGCCCGAACAGCGTCTTGGAGGGCGAGCGACCGGGCCGCTGCGGGGAGGGCTTCACCGTCGCGGCTCCGAGACGAGGACCTGCTGGAGCGCCTCGAACTCCTCGACGCACTTGCCGGCGCCCATCGCCACCGAGCGCAGCGGGTCCTCTGCGATGTGCACCGGCATGCCCGTCTCGTGGCGCAGCCGCTCGTCGAGGCCGCGGAGCAGGGCGCCACCACCGGTGAGCACCAGCCCCCGGTCCATGATGTCGCCGGCCAGCTCGGGCGGCGTCTGGTCGAGGGTGGTGCGCACCGCGTCGACGATCGCGTGCAGCGGCTCCTCGAGGGCCATCCGCACCTCGGCGGAGGAGACCACGACGGTCTTCGGCAGACCGGAGATCATGTCCCGGCCGCGGATCTCCGCCTCCGGCTCCTGCGGCAGCGGGAACGCCGACCCGAGGGTCATCTTGATCTCCTCGGCGGTGCGCTCGCCGAGCAGGAGCGAGTACTCCTTCTTCATCCAGGCGATGATCGCCTGGTCCAGGTCGTCGCCGGCGGTGCGGACGGACAGGCTGGTGACGATGCCGCCGAGGGAGATGACCGCGACCTCCGTCGTACCGCCGCCGATGTCGACGACCATGTTGCCGGTGGCCTCGTGCACCGGCAGGTTGGCGCCGATCGCGGCGGACATCGGCTCCTCGACGATGTAGACCCGGCGGGCGCCGGCCTGGTAGCCGGCCTCCTTGACCGCACGCTGCTCGACGGCCGTGATCCCGGAGGGCACGCAGATCACCAGCCGCGGCTTCGCGAAGTAGCGCCGGCGGTGCACCTGCTGGATGAAGAACCGGAGCATCTGCTCGGTGGAGTCGAAGTCGGCGATCACGCCGTCCTTGAGCGGCCGGATCGCGGTGATGTTGTCGGGGGTGCGCCCGATCATCCGCTTGGCCTCGTGGCCGACGGCGAGGATCTCCCCGGTGGTGGAGTTGAGCGCGACGACCGACGGCTCGTCGAGCAGGACACCGCGGCCGCGCACGTAGACCAGCGTGTTGGCGGTGCCGAGGTCGACGGCCATGTCCCGGCCGATGAAGCTGTTCGCCATGCCCTGTTGCCCCTCGCGCAGCGTGCGACGTGATGGATCGGCGACAACCCGCACCGGCCCGCGAGAAGCGTAGAAGCGTAGAAGCCACCGGTCGGGGAGGACACGCGGCAGGGCCGGAGACTGCTGAGCCCGCCACGACTGCAAAGAGATGTTTGCAAAGATGTCTTTGTAGTTATAGCCTGGGCTCATGGAGCTCTCCTCGGTCACCCCCGACGCGACGGCGCTGCGGGCGCTGTCCCATCCGGTCCGCCTCCGGCTTCTCGGACTGTTGCGCATGGACGGCCCGTCCACGGCGAGCGCGCTCGCCGAGCGGCTCGGCCTGAACTCCGGCGCCACCAGCTACCACCTCCGCCAGCTCGCCCAGCACGGCTTCGTCGTCGACGATCCCGAGCGGGGCAACGGCCGAGAGCGGTGGTGGAAGGCGGCACACCAGGCGACCCGGACCCGCACCGTTCCCGACACACCCCCCGAGCAGGTCGAGGCGGTCGACGCCTTCGCCCAGGCGGTGGCGATCGTCCAGACCCAGGAGCTCCAGCAGGCTCTCGAGGAACGCACCCGGCTCCCGGTGGCCTGGCGGGCGGCAGCCTCCCTCAGCGACTGGAGGCTGGTGGTCACCCCGGAGCGGGCCGAGCAGCTCGTGAGAACCCTCAACCGCACCATCGAGGGCTGGGAGGAGGACGACGAGCAGACGCCGGGCGCCGAGCAGTTCGTCGTCGTCCTCGACACCTACCTGCGCCCCGGGCGTGAGCAGCGATGAGCGGGCGTCGCACACTCTACGGCTGGCTGACCGCCGAGGCGGTCTCGTTGACCGGCACCCGGATCTCCATGGTGGCCATCCCGTGGTTCGTGCTGACCACGACCGGCAGCGCGACGCGGACCGGCCTGACCGCGTTCGCCGAGATGGCGCCGTACGTCGTGGCGAAGGCGGCGTCCGGACCCTGGGTGGACCGGGTCGGAGCGCGCCGGGTCAGCATCGTCACCGACCTGCTGAGCGTGGTCGCCGTGGGCATGATCCCGCTGCTGAACGCCGCCGGCGTCCTGACGTTCCCCTGGCTGCTGGTCACGGTGGCCCTCGCGGGCCTGCTGCGCGGTCCCGGCGACGGGGCCCGTCAGGCCCTGGTCCCGGTCGTGGTCGCCGCGGCCGACGTGCCGCTGGAGCGTGCCACCGGGCTCAGCGGCGCCGTGGACCGACTGGCCACGACGATGGGCGCAGCGGTGGCCGGTGGCATCGTGGCGGCGCTCGGAGCGACGCAGGCGATCGTCGTCGACGCGGCGAGCTTCGGGGTCTCGGCGGTCCTGATCGCGGTCAGCATCCCGCGCACCGCCCACGCCCGACCCCAACCGGGCCCCTCAGTGGAGCGGCCGCGCTACTGGTCCTCGCTGGCCGAGGGCTGGCGGTTCCTGCGCGCCGACGCGGTGCTGGTCGCGCTCGTCGGGATGATCGCGGTCACGAACCTGCTCGACGCCGCCTACGCCGCGGTGATGGTGCCGGTCTGGGCCGAGCACAGCGGCGGCGGCGCGGCGGCGATCGGACTGCTGTTCGCGGTGTCGAGCGGTGCCGCGGTGGCGGGCAGCGTGCTGGCGGCCACCGTCGGCGCCCGGCTGCCGCGTTTCGCGACGTACGTCATCGCGTTCCTGATCGCCGGCTTCCCGCGCTTCGCGGTGCTGGCGTTCGACGTACCACTGGTCGTCGTGCTCGCGGTCGCCCTGGGATGCGGCTTCGCCTCCGGCTTCATCAACCCGGTGATCGGCGCGGTGATCTACGAGCGGATCCCTGCTGCGCTCACCGGGCGGGTGACCTCCCTGATCTCATCGCTGGCCTGGGCCGGGATCCCGGTGGGCGGCCTGGTCGGCGGCGCCGCGATCGCGGTGGTCGGCCTCTCCCCCGCCCTGCTCGTGGCCGGGGCGGCGTACCTGCTGGCCACGCTGCTGCCGGTGGCGCGCCCGGGGTGGCACGACCTGGACCGCCGGCAGGAGGGCCATGGCGAGCGGGACGCGCACTCCGAGCCCGCGGATGCGGCCTCCCCGGCGTGAGACGGCGGCCCGGCGCAACGCCGAACCCGACCCTCTCGGCCGACCGCTGCAGGCGTCTGCGTTAGCGTCGCCTGGTACGCCCACGCAGTCCTGGGCGCCAGGCCGACGCGGCTGGCCTCGGGTGGCTGGCGCCGACCCTCCGGTCGCACCAGCTCTGATGTGAACGGGGGATGGGACGGTGCGGCTCCACGACATCCTGCCCGACTCCGCGCGCCGGAGGCAGAGGTCGGCCACGTGGCAGGTCGGTCGTGCCACGATCGGCGCCCTGCTTCGGCGGCACGCCCTCTTCCTGGTGCTGCTCGTCTGCGGCACCGCGCTCCGGGGAGTCGTCCAGTGGGCCTACCGCCCGGCGTTCCTCTACTTCGACACACCTCGATACCTCGAGAACATCGACGAGCTGAACCCCGCCGGCCAGAACCCCCTCGGATACACCCTGCTGGCCAAGGTCGCGCTGAGCGTGGTCCACAACCTCACCGTCCTGGCCGTGATCAACCACCTGTTCGCCGTGGCCATGGGCGTCCTTCTCTACACCATGCTGGTTCGGCGTGGGGTGCGGACGACGCTGGCCGCGCTGGGGGTGGCTCCGGTGCTGCTCGACGCCTACCAGCTCGTGATCGAGCACATGGTCATCTCCGACGTACTGTTCGAGTTCCTGGTGGTCTGCGGGCTGGTGCTGCTGCTGTGGAAGCCCAGGCCGAGCCTGCTCACCGCCGGTGCCGCCGGCTTCTTCTTCGCCTCCGCCGCGCTGACCCGCTACGTCGGGGAGCCGCTCGTGCTGGCCGGTGTGCTGTACTGCGTGCTGGCCGCGCGAGGCGCCCGGGCCCGGGTGAGCACGGCCGCGGTGCACGCGCTCGTGTTCGCGGCACCGCTGCTCTGCTACGCGGGTTACAACGCGAGCTACAACGGGCAGTTCGCGCTCCCCAGCGACGCCGTCGCAACGCGGCTCTACGCGCGGGTGGCATCGGTGGCCGACTGCGAGAGCCTGAGGCTGCCGTCGTACGAACGGGTGCTCTGCCCGCCCAAGGGGACCGTCCAGCCGCGGAGCCGGTCGCTGGTCCAGGGCTACCAGAGCGGCACGAACAGCCCCCTCCTCTTCTTCAGGCCGCCACCCGGCATGACCGAGGAGCAGGTGCTCAACGACTTCGTGGGCCGGGTGGTCCGGCATCAGCCGGTCACCCTGGCGGCTGCGGTCGGCAAGACGTTCCTGCGGCCGTTCTTCTTCTGGCACCACGACCGACTGGCCACCGAGCTGGACACGGATCGTTGGCGTTTCCACGTCCAGTACCATCCGTTCTTCCCCCACCTCACGAACCTGGAGCTGGCCAGGTGGGGCGGTGGCCCGGCGACGGTGAACGCGACAGCAGGCACGTGGCTCCTTCGCTACCAGCTCGGGCCCGGCTACACGCCCGGGCCGATCCTGTTCGGCTGCCTCGTCGTCGGACTGGCCGCCGCAGCCGGGGTCGGTCGCGCGCGCCGGTCCGGACAGCGGGCCGCGTGTCTGCTTCTCGTGGTCGTGGGTGCCGGCCTCCTGCTCTCGGCCGACATCTACCTGTTCTCCTGGCGCTATCAGCTACCCGCGCTCGTGACCCTGCCGCCAGCCGCGGCCCTCGGGCTGTCCGCGCTGCAGCCCACCTGGGCCCGGGCACCCGGCCCCGATCGCAGAGCCGCCGAACCGGTCGCCTCCGACGAGGACGCGCCCACGCCGGGACCCGCTCGCAAGGCGCTCGACACTGCCGAGTCCAGCTAGTGCCGTGCGCCAGAGATCCGCTGTGTTAAGTCGTGGACTGGGGTATGCCTCGAGCTGGACGTCCCAAGGCCGAGCTGAACCTGACCGCCGAGAAGTGTGAGCAGCTGACCCGCTCCTCGCGCCGGGCGAAGTCGTCGCAGGCGTTGTCGTTGCGTTCGCGCATCGTGCTGGCGTGTGCGGACGGCGTGCACAACAAGTCGGTCGCCGAGCAGTTGGTGGGGAGCCTCGACCCCGACCGGCTGGGCGACCGCAAGTCGACGCGCTCCTCCTCTGGGAGACGGTCGGCCCCCGGACTCGCTCGAGGCCACCAAGCACTGGAGGGTCTCCAGGCTCCCGGTAGCCCGGGGGCCGCACGCTCTGGGGCTGGACGGCCGATGCTCCCGCCCGGAGTATCCCTCCACGCGGGAGCATCGGCCGCCTGCGGCTAGGTCACCCCGAGATGCTCAGAGCGCGAGTGCCTCCCCGGTGCCTCGTGCGGTCGCCGCGGAGGTGGTCCGGACACCGCGGAGGCCGATCAGGAGCAGCAGCAGCGGGACGAGAACGACCGGGGAGAACACCACGTCGAGCACCTGCAGCACCCCGACCACGATGGCCGCCCTCGCGCTGCCCGGAGCCAGCACCCCGGCCCGCCGACTGGCGACGCCGAGCAGCACGAGCGCCAGGCCCCAGCTGAAGAAGCCGATCACCATCACGCCAAGCCCGGACTGGGCCAGGGTCGTGGCGATCGGGATGCCGACGAAGTCGCCGCCGGCGATCTTCTGGACCTCCAGCGGGCCGATCGCGACCGCCGCGCCCGCTGCGACCACGACGGCACCGGTGCGCGCTACGGAGAGGGCGACCTCGCCGAGTCGGGACTGCTCGGGCAGCAGCGCGCGCCACTCGAGCAGGAACCAGGTGGCTGCCCAGGAAGCGAGCAGCAGCAGCGGCGCGCTGAGCATCACCAAGTCCTGCGCCACGCCTCCCGAGGTGTAGAAGTCGGTCACCGCTGTGCGGTCGAGCTCGCCCCCACCGGGGAAGGCGAAGAAGCACAGCAGTCCTGCGAGCAGCAGCACCCCGGTGAGCGCCCCGGAGGCGCGGAACGCCGTCCTGGTGCTCATCGCCGCCCACCTGTCCCGTTGCCCTGGACCACGTTCCCGGGTCCCGTGGCCTCGTCGTCGACCGGCACGGCCGAGCCACTGATCTGGTTGCCGACGATCCGGTCGTGGGCTGCTGCGCCGCCGCCGAACACGTCCCCATCGAGGAGTGCCACCCCGGAGCCGCTCAGGAGAACCCCGTCGACGACACCGCCGTTGTTGCGGATCCTGTTTCCGGCCACCACGCTGCAGGTTGCCCCGGCCAGCCCGATGCCGACGTGGCCGAAGCTCGGTCCCTCCCCGTCTCCGAAGACGCGTGTGTTGCCGGCGACGTGGTTACCGGTCACACGCAGGCCGCGCAGGTCTCCCGTGCGGAGCAGGTCACCGCTGTCCCAGGCGACGAGGCCGCCGGCGTTGTCGTCGATCCGGTTGCGGCTGACCAGCCCTCCGGTGTCGTCCGCGAGCGCGACGCCGAAGCCGGCGTTCCCGGTCAGCACGTTGTCGAAGATCGAGACACCCACGGATCGGCGGACCGAGACCGCCGCGAAGCCGGTTCCGCCGCTCACCCGCACGTGCCGCACGGAGCCGTTGGATGGCGTACCAGGCCATGATCCCCGTGTCCCTGGCCCGGGACACGGACACGTTGCGCACCCGAAGGTCCCTGGTTCCCACCGACAGGACCGCCTCGTCAAGGTCGTCGAACGCCAGCCCCTCGATGCGAACCCCGCCGACGGGGGCGAGCACGCTGGGGAGGTCGCCGTCTCCCGGCACCGGGTCCCCGAGACGGCCGGTGACGCAGACCGCGACCTGCACCTCGATGCCCGCGTCCTTGGCTTCCTGGTCGCCGTTGCATGGGGTGTCGCCCGGCTGGGCCGCCCGCACGAACCGGGCACCCGGCTCTCCGCGGAGCGTCACGGGGCGGGTGACCCAGATGTTCTCGGCGTAGTCGCCCGGCGAGAGCACCACGGTGCTGCCCGCAGGTGCCGCATCGACTGCTGCCTGCACCGACTGACCGGGGTGGACGACGATCGGGCCGGCCGCGAGCGCCGGCGGCGCCGCGGCGACGAGCACACCGGCCGCTCCCAGGACAAGCGCGGCCCCCGCGCCCAGTGCCGGCCCGTGCCGCCCTGACTGCCTACTCATCTCGACCATCTCCTCTCCGCGGTCGCACCGTGCGACCACGAGGCAACGTTGTTCTCGGGCGTGTCCCACCGTCAGCGGACGCCGGTCCCTGGCTTCGGGGACACATGTCCCCGGACGCCGGGACGCCGGAGGGCGCACTATTTCCCCGTGGACACGACCGAGGACGACCCGATCTCCCCCAACCCATGGCGCCGGTGGGCGCTCGCGGTGGTCGCCTGGGTCCTGCTGGTTCCGGGAGGCTTGCTCGCGGTGGAGCTCATCGGCACCCTCCCAAGCGACCACCTGCTGCTCGAAGACCCGGGCATCGTGGTCGACGGCGGCGGGTTGCGGGTCCGGCCAGCAGGCGAAGTACCGGGCATTCACGCGGGCGACGTGCTGACCGCGATCGATGGGACTCCGGTCTCCAGGCTGATCGCCCGGCCAGCGGCGCGCGCAGTGCACCCCGGCGAGGTCCTGGTCTACCGCGTCCACGCCCAGGGCGGGCCGGATCGGGACGTGCGGGTGGTCGTCGCCGCGCACCGGGACTGGTGGGCGACGGTCCGCGAGGTCCAGCCGGACGCCGCCCTCGTCTCGTTCCTTGCGCTGGGGCTGGCGGTGTGGCTGGTGCGCCGCAGGCCAGACCAGCACGCGGGGTACGCCTTCCTGCTGTACGCCGCAGGGTGGGCGAGCGACCCATGGGTCAGCTGGAGCTCGCCACAGCCGCTGGACCTGGCCGCACGCCCCTGGCTCGTGGCCTGGTCCACACTCGCGCTGTCCGGCTACGTCTTGTCGGGCCTCGCGACGCTGATCTTCGCGCTGTCCTTCCCGAGCGTGCCCCGGCGCGTCGGCAGGACTCCGCTCACCGCTCTTGCCGTCGTGCCGCCGGCGCTCTGCGCGGCACTCGCCGCCAGTTACCTGGCCGGCGCCGCGGCGGCGGGAGGGATGCTGAACGCCCTCGCCGAGGCGATGTGGGAACTGCTCACCCTGAGTGCGCTCGTGGTGGTCGCGGTGCGCTGGTGGCGGCTTCGCCGTGACCGCGAGGCCTGCCGCCGCATCCAGCTGGTCGTGCTCGGCTTCGCCGCCGGCTTCCTGCTCATCTTGGTGGGCAAGTGGGTGCATGTGCCTGGGGGCACCTTCGGGTTCGGGCTGGTGCTGCTGCTGTTCCCGCTGTCGCTCGTCGTCGCGGTCACGACGCGGGACCTCTACGAGCTGGACGTGGTGCTGAACCGGTCGCTGGTCTGGGCGCTGTCCGGTGCCGCCCTGCTCGCCCTCTACCTGGGCGCGGCGTACGCCGTGGCCGAGGTGACCGGGAAGTCCGGCCCCCTGGTCTCGCTCCCGGCGGCCGGCCTGGTCGCGGTCGCCCTGGCCCCGCTGCGCGACCGGGTGTCACGGCTCGTGGCCGCCCGGCTCTTCGGCACCGGCGGCGACACGCAGGTCGTGCTGCATCAGCTGGGGATGCGGCTCGAGGCGTCCGGTGATCCGGAGATGCTTCTCGCCGCGGTGGTGGACACGGCTGCGGAGGGACTGCGGCTGCCCTACGTCGCGGTCGAGCTGCGCGAGGCCGACGGACAGACCTCGATCGCGGTCTCCCGGGGGCGCGGCACCTCGCCGGTCGAGGAGTTCCCCATCGTCATCGAAGGCACAGAGGTCGGCCGGCTCGTTGCGGCACCCCGACGGGACACCGCAGGGCTCTCACCGGTGGACCGGGGCCTCCTCGCCGACCTCGCCCGGCACTGCGGGGTAGCCGCCCGCACTGTCGCGCTGCTGACCGAGCTCCGCCGCGCCCAGCAGACGCTGCTGGTGGCGCGGGAGCAGGAACGCCACCGCATCCACCGCGACCTGCACGACGGACTGGGCCCAGCGCTCGTCGGTCTGACCCTGCAGCTCGAGGTGGCCAGCGATCTCGCGGAGGGTCAGGGCGAAGTCGGCAGGCTGCTCGGGAGGCTGCATCGCGAAGCCGCCCGAGCGGCGCAGGACGTGCGTCGACTGGTCCGCGACCTGCGCCCGGCCGAGCTGGAGGAGCTCGGGCTACCCGCCGCGGTCGCAGCTGCGGCTGACCGGCTGCGGGCACCGTCAGCACCGGAGTTCACCATCGAGGCACCGCCACGACTGCCGGACCTCCCGGCCGAAGTGGAGGACGCAGCCTACAAGACGTGTCTGGAGGCGATGACGAACGTGCTTCGGCACAGTGGAGCGCAACGGTGCTGGGTACGACTGGGCAGCGACGGCGGTACGCTCGCGCTCGAGGTGGTCGACGACGGCCGAGGCATGTCCGACGCGGTCAGCAGCGGGGGCACCGGACTGCGTTCCATGCAAGAGCGGGCCAGCACCCTGGGCGGCGCGCTCTCCCTGACCGGTCGCGTCGGCGGCGGGACCCGGATGTCCCTGCGGCTGCCGCTCGACCGGAGACCCGGCGCACCAGCGACGCAGGGAGCAGGCGACGCAGGCGACGCAGGCGACGAGCACGGTGTCCTCGCGGTGAGCCCGGCTGCACCTGACACCAGCGACCCGATCAGGGTGCTGATCGCAGACGACCACCCCATCGTGCGCGACGGGCTACGGCTGGCGCTGGACCGACGGGCGGACATCGACGTCGTCGCCGAGGCCGCGGACGGCCGACAGGCCATGCATCAGGCGCTCGCGACAAGGCCACACGTCGCCATCGTGGATCTCGACATGCCGGGTATCTCGGGGACACAGGTGATCGCCGAGCTCGCCCGCGCGCTGCCCGCCTGCCGATGCGTCGTGCTCACCATGCACGAGGACGACCAGCACGTCTTCGACGCTCTCGACGCCGGGGCGGCCGGATTCCTCGTCAAGGGGGCGAGCAGCAGCGATATCGAGCATGCGGTGCGCAGTGCCGCCGGCGGTCAGCTGGTCCTCGGCCGAGACGTGGGAGCCCGGGTCGCCCGCGCGGCCGCAGCCGGCCGACCGCGGCGTGGTGGCGCGGACCTCGCCCACCTGACCGAGCGGGAGCTCGACCTGCTGGCCCTGCTGGCCGCCGGCGCCGACAACGAGCGGATCGCCCGCGAGCTCTTCATCGCACCGAAGACCGTGCGCAACCAGGTCTCAGGGCTGCTGGTGCGGCTGGGCGTTCCCGACCGGGCGGCGGCCACCGCCCTGGGCCGCCGGGCTGGGTTGGGCGAGTGAGCCCTCCGGTCGAGCCATCCGCGCGAGGAGCCGTCGGAACGGCAGGCTTCCGCCGAGCTCGACCCGGGCTCGGCTTGCGCCGCCGATTGGGCGCGCCTCGTGAGGCCCTGCTCGGCGTCGATGTCATGTACGACTCGGTCGGGGAAACCGGCTGACCGCACCCGGACGTGACCGCGACAGCACGTGCACCGCTGAGGCCGCCCGGGTGGGGAAGCCGGCGGAGTCCCGTCACTCGGCGTCCGCTTCGTCGTGGGACCAAGATGGCAGGCGGACCGTGAAGGTGCTTCCCGAGACACCATCCGAACGGGCGAGGACGGACCCGCCTTGGGCGTGTATGAGACCACGCACCACCGCCAGGCCCAGACCCGAGCCGGGACGTCCGGACTGCCGAGGACCGCGCCAGAAGCGGTCGAAGACGTGGTCGAGCTCCGCGGGCGGGATGCCCGGACCGGTGTCACTCACGGACAGGCACGGCTCCCCGCCGCGGACCGTGACGCTGACACGGTCGCCGGCTCGACAGTGCCGCACGCAGTTCTCGAGCAGATTGCCGAGGACCTGGTGCAGCCGCTCGGCGTCGCCGCGAACCCACACCGGGCCATCTGGTAGGGACGTCTCGAGCAGGAGGTCCGCAGCGCGGAGCTGGGCCGCCCGTGCCTGGGTCTCCTGTTCTGCGACTTGGACGAGGTCGACCTTCTCCCGTCGTACCGCCGCCTCGCCGCGTTCCGCGGCGAACAGCGTGTCGAGATCGCTGACCACCACGCCGACGCGAAGGGACTGGTCGTGCAGCCGCGCCAACGCCTCCGAGTCGGCGGGCGCGAGGCCGTCCCGCAGCTCTTCGAGCCCGGCCTGGAGCGCGGCAAGGGGTGTGCGCAGCTCGTGGGCTACGTCGGCCGCCATCTGCTGTCGCGACCGCTCAGCGTTGCGCACCGCGGCTACCGCGTCGTCGAACGCGTCCGCGAGCGTGGCCAGCTCGCCCAGTCCACGGTCGCGGACGAACGCGTGACGGTTCCCGGCAGCGAAGGATCGGGCGGCTGCGGTGAGGGCGGAGACGGGGCGCGTGAGGTGGCGGCTCACGAACCACGACGAGACGAACGCCAGGACGAGCGCCGTGCTCGCCGCCACGAGGATCCACGTCCAGGCGACCGGACGCCCCGCCGTCGACGCCGACGAGCGAGGGAACCGGAGGAGGACCTCACCGACGCGCTGCCCCTGCGCGCTGACCGGTGAGGTGACGTTCAGGGGGCCGGTGCCCATCAACCCCATCCCGCCCATGGGTCCATGCCGGCTCGGGTCGCCGGCGGCCGGCCAGACGACCTGTCCGTCGTCATCGCGGACCAGGAGGCCGGCGGCCCCAGCGCCCCGGGCGAGCGCCGAGACGCCGATGAGGTCCGCTCGGCGCCAGCCGTCGGCACGGGCGTATGCGACGGCCGCCGCGGCGGCGGCCTGTCCGGCTGCCCGCTGTCGTTGCTGGTCGGTCTGAGAGCTGAGCCCCCGGTTCGTGCCGATGAGCGCGGCCGCGGTCACCAGAGCCACTGTGAGCAACGCGACCACGGCGAATGCCGCCACGAAGCGCCGCCCGAGCGGCCCCAATGCCCTGCCGTTCGCGATCTCACCGGTCATGGCTCACACCGAGCCGGTAACCGACGCCGGTCACCGTCTCCACGATCATGGCTCCCTCGGGTCCGAGCTTGTGACGCAGGTTCTTCACGTGGGAGTCGATGCTGCGCTCGTAGCCCGCGAACTCGTATCCCCGCACCCGGTTGACCAGCTCGTACCGCGAGAACGGGCGACCCGGCACGGATGTCAGTGTGGTGAGCACTCCCCACTCGGTCGGCGTCAGATCCAGCACCTGGCCGTCCACAGTGGCCTCGTGTCGACCGATGTCGAGTGCGAGCAGGCCACCGCCGTAGGAGTGCACCGCGCTGCCACTCGCCTCGGAAGCAGTGCTGCGCGCCAGCACCGCGCCCACCCTCAGGACGACCTCCCGGGGGCTGAACGGCTTGGTGACGTAGTCGTCGGCACCCTGGCTGAGACCTGCTATCCGGTCCTCGACGTCGCTTCGTGCGGTGAGCACGAGTACCGGGGTACGGCGGCCGTCCTCCCGTGCCGCGCGGAGCACTTCCGACCCCGCGACGTCGGGCAGTCCGAGGTCGAGTAGGACCAGGTCCGCGCTGCCCCGGTCGACGAGCCGGATCGCCTCTGCTCCCGACGCGGTGGTGAGCACGCCGTACCCGGCGCGCTCCAGGTAGCGCCTGAGCAGTTCACGGATCTCCCGGTCGTCCTCGACCACCAGCACAGTGCTCACTCCCCCATCTTGCGCCAGCGCGTGCGACCCATGGCTCCACGAGGACCGATCTCCATGGCATCTCCACAGCGGCGCCACACGTTCTCCGAAGACCGCACGCACCCTGGAGCCATCGAGAACCAGGCTCGCCAGAGCCATCAGGAGGTCGAAGAAGATGCCTATCGCGACACTGATCGCCGCAACGGTGACCGCCGGGCTGCTCGGAGCCGGCGTGATCGTGACACCAGCCGTCACGGCGGGGAACCGGAACGCACTGGACGACCGAGGGACCGCAGCCTGCATGGGCCGGCGGCTGTCCGACGGTCCTGACCGCGACGGATGGGGACCGGGCCGCCGTGAAGGGTTCGGCCGAGGAATGCGAATGCCGGGAGCCGGCGCCATGGGGCCTGGCATGCGGCCCGGCATGGGACCACGCTCCGGCGGTGCACAGGAGCGGCTGCTTACGGAGCTGCCCACGGGCACGCTCACCGACACGCAGAAGCAGACCCTGATGCGCAATGCCGAGGAGGAGAAGCTCGCTCATGACGTGTACGTCAAGCTGGCCGACTCCTCGGGTGACGTCAGGTTCACGCGGATCGCCGCCGCTGAGCTCCAGCACCTGAGGGCCGTGCGCACCGTCCTTGCCCGCTACGGGGTCGAAGACCCCACGAGGGGCAAGGCCGAAGGCGAGTTCGCCACCAGGTCCGTAGCGGCCGACTACCACCGCTACGTCGATGCCGGCTCGCAGTCCGCCGAGAAGGCGCTCGAGGTCGGCCGTCGAATCGAGCGCGCCGACATCACAGTCCTGCAGCAAGCGGAGCGCGGTCTTGACGCCCCCGCCGTGCACGCGCTCTACGAGAACCTGCAACGGGCCTCGCAGATGCACCTGCACGCCTTCTCCCGCGGATGACGGTGTCTGCGAAGTCGGGACTTCGGCCGCGGACATCCTGAGATACCCCGTTGGGTATGACGGTTCCGGCCGGAAGCCAGGGAGGCGTCCTGGAAGGCTCCCCCGGCGGGCGTCGACGTGCGGAGTGCCGGGCACGGTGGACGCGCGAAGAAGCCCCGCGCAGGCGCGGGCCGAGCGCTCTCAGCCGGCCAGGTCGGGGAACCAGATCTTGATCTCGCGCTCGGCGGACTCCGGGGAGTCCGAACCGTGCACCAGGTTCTCCCGGTTGGACAGCGAGAAGTCGCCGCGGATGGTGCCGGGGGCGGCCTTGCGGCCGTCGGTCGCACCGTTGACGGCCCGGACCACGTCCACCGCGTCGTCGCCCTCGAGCACGGCGGCCACCAGAGGGCCGCTCGTCACGAACTCGCGCAGTGGCGGGTAGAACGCCTTCTCGACATGCTCGGCGTAGTGTTCGTCGGCCTTCGCGCCGTCGATGCGGCGCAGCTCGAGGGCGACGATCGAGAGCCCCTTCGCCTCGAAGCGGGACAGCACGTGCCCGAGGAGCCCGCGGCGGACCGTGTCGGGCTTGAACAGGACGAGAGTGCGCTGAGCCATGGCCGCAGCCTAGGCCATCGGCCCGGGCGCCCTGCCAGCCGCCGGAGCGGCGTCCCCCGTCAGCCCGGGTGCTCGGCGCGCCACTGCTCCTCGAGGAGCTCGCGCTCGGCCTTCTCCCGGTCGATCCTCGCCCCCAGGACGTACGCCGCTGCCCACAGGGCCGCGAACACCACGCCGAGGAACCACATCAGCGGGACCACCAGACCGAGCGCGACCGAGCAGACCTGGATGGCCCAGCCCAGGGCGTAGGCCCACCGTCGGCGGAGCAGTCCCGCCGTCACGAGGCAGGCCACGGTGAGCCCCAGCCCCACCCAGATCGCCGTGGCGGCGCGCACGTCCGCGACCGCGATCATCACCGGGGTGGTCAAGAACAGCACGACGGCCTGAAGGGTCAGCATCCCCGCGCACATCGACCGCTGGACAGAGCGCCTCACGGCCGAGCGCCCCGGCGCGGCGCGCGGTGGCGCAGGAGGTGCCGCGCCTCGCCCACGGTCACCACCGAGCCGGTCACCAGGATCCCGCCGGAGCCGATCGCCTCGCCGAGCACGCCGCCGGCCTCCGCCAGGGTGGCCGCCTGGTCGATCGCGTCGTCGAGCCGGCGGGCGACGTGCACCCGGTCCACGCCGAAGATCCCGCGCGCGACCTCTGCGAGCTCCTCGGCGGGCATCGCCCGGCTGCTGCTGTTCTGCGTGCAGACGACCTCGGCGAACATCGGCTCGAAGGTCGCCAGCACGCCCTCGTAGTCCTTGTCGGCCATCACGCCGACCACGCCGATGAGCGGGCTGAACGTGAACGAGTCCTCCAGGGCGGCCACCGTCGCGGCCGCGCCGTGCGGGTTGTGCGCCGCGTCCAGCACGATCGTCGGGCTGCGGCGGATCACCTCCAGCCGGCCGGGAGACTCGGCCTGGCCGAAGGCATCCTCGACCAGCTCCGCGGCGAGCCCCTCGTCGCCGGTGAACGCCTCCACGGCGGCCAGCGCCAGCACGGCGTTCTGCGCCTGGTGTCCGCCGTACAGCGGAAGGAACAGCTCGTGGTACTCGCCGCGCAGGCCACGCAGCCCGAGGAGCTGGCCTCCGACGCCCGGCAGCCGGCTGGTGATCCCGAAGTCGAGCCCCTCGCGCATCAGTGTCGCGCCGACCTCGGCGGCGCGCTCGGCCAGAACGGCGTCGACCTCGGGAAGCTGGACCGCGCTCACCACCACGGCGCCCGGCTTGATGATCCCGGCCTTCTCGAGCGCGATCACCTCCGGCCGCTCGCCGAGGTAGGCGGCGTGGTCCACGCTGATCGGCGCGATCACGGCCACCTTGCCGTCGGCCACGTTCGTGGCGTCCCACGTCCCACCCATGCCCACCTCGACGACCGCCACGTCGACCGGGGCGTCGGCGAAGGCGGCGTAGGCCATCGCCACCACCGTCTCGAAGAACGACAGCGGGTGGGAGAGCTCGTCGTCGATCATCGCGGCGTACGGCGCCACGTCGTTGTACGCCGCGACGAACCGCTCCTCGCTCAGCGGCTCGCCGTCGAGCGAGATCCGCTCGGTCATCGACTCGAGGTGCGGGCTGGTGAACCGGCCGGTCCGCAGACCCATCGCGCACACCAGCGCATCGATCATCCGCGCGGTGCTGGTCTTGCCGTTGGTGCCGGTGAGATGGATCACCGGGTAGGCGTGCTGCGGGTCGCCGAGCAGCTCGGCGAGCGCCGCGATCCGCTCCAGCGTCGGGTCGAGCCGGGACTCCGGCCAGCGCGCGAGCAGCGCCCGCTCGACCTGCGCGTAGGTCTCGGCGGCGGGCGGCGGGGGCACGGCGGTCGGCTCAGGGGTCATCTCGCGTCGAGTCTACGGACAACTCGTTCGCCCGGCTCACCCGGCGGACCGTAAGATTTCGGACCATGAGCGACGAGCCGCAGACCTCAGACCTGTCCACGGCGACCAGCCGCCCGGGTGCTCCGGGCCGCGCGGTCGTCGTACCGGACAAGCCTGCGCTCGAAGGCCTCGAGGCCAGATGGGCCGGGACCTGGAAGGAGCAGCGCACCTACGCCTTCGACCGGTCCCGCCCGCGGGCGGAGATCTACTCGATCGACACTCCCCCGCCGACCGTCTCCGGATCGCTGCACGTCGGCCACGTGTTCTCCTACACCCACACCGACCTCGTCGCGCGCTTCCAGCGGATGCGCGGCAAGGAGGTGTTCTACCCGATGGGGTGGGACGACAACGGGCTGCCGACCGAGCGCCGGGTGCAGAACTACTTCGGCGTGCGCTGCGACCCCTCGCTGCCCTACGACCCGGACTTCACCCCGCCGGAGAGGCCGGACGCCAAGAAGCAGATCCCGGTGAGCCGGCCGAACTTCGTCGCGCTGTGCGAGCGGCTCGTCGAGGAGGACGAGCAGGTCTTCGAGTCGCTGTGGCGCACGCTGGGGCTGTCGGTCGACTGGGAGCAGACCTACACCACGATCGGCCCGGTGGCGCAGGTCGCCTCGCAGCGCGCCTTCCTGCGCAACCTCGCGCGCGGCGAGGCCTACCAGCAGGAGGCGCCGACGCTCTGGGACGTCACGTTCCAGACCGCCGTCGCGCAGGCCGAGCTCGAGGCGCGCGAGTACGCCGGCCACTACCACCGGGTCGCGTTCCACGGTCCGGACGGGCCGGTCCACATCGAGACCACCCGGCCCGAGCTGATCCCGGCCGTCGTCGCGCTGGTCGCGCACCCCGACGACGCCCGGTACGCCCCGCTGTTCGGCAGCACGGTCACCTCCCCGGTGTTCGGCGTGGAGATCCCGGTGCTGCCGCACCCGGCCGCCGAGCCCGACAAGGGCGCCGGCATCGCGATGTGCTGCACCTTCGGCGACCTCACCGACGTCCAGTGGTGGCGCGAGCTCCGGCTGCCGGTGCGCACGGTGATCGGACGGGACGGTCGGCTGCACCGCGAGACGCCGGAGTGGCTGGCGCACCAGCCGGCCGCCTCGGCGTACGCCGACCTCGCCGGGAAGACCGCGTTCAGCGCCCGCGAGGCGATGGTCGCGAGGCTCCGCGAGTCCGGCGACCTCGTCGGCGAGCCGAGCCCGACGAGCCGGATGACGAACTTCTACGAGAAGGGCGACAAGCCGCTCGAGATCGTCTCAACGCGCCAGTGGTACATCGCGAACGGCGGACGCGACGGCGAGCTGCGGGCCGAGCTCATCGACCGGGGCGCCGAGATCGTCTGGGTCCCGCCGCACATGCGGCACCGCTACGACAACTGGGTCGGCGGGCTCAACGGCGACTGGCTGATCTCGCGGCAGCGGTTCTTCGGCATCCCGTTCCCGGTCTGGTACCCGCTCGACCGCGACGGCGAGCCGGACTACGACCACCCGCTGCTGCCCGCCGAGGCCGAGCTCCCGGTGGACCCCTCGACCCAGACCCCACGGGGCTACGACGAGGACCAGCGCGGCAAGCCGGGCGGCTTCGTCGGCGACCCCGACGTGATGGACACCTGGGCGACCTCGTCGCTGACCCCGCACATCGCCGGCGGGTGGGAGCGCGACCCGGACCTGTTCGGGCGGGTCTTCCCGATGGACCTCTGCACCCACGCGCACGACATCATCCGGACCTGGCTCTTCTCGCGGGTGGTCCGCGCGCACCACGAGAACCACCAGGTGCCGTGGTCGCACGCCCTGGTCTCGGGGTTCGTGGTGGACCCGGACCGCAAGAAGATGAGCAAGTCCAAGGGCAACGTCGTGGTCCCCAGCGACATCCTCGAGCGGTTCGGTGCCGACGCGGTGCGGTGGCGGGCGGCGATGTCGCGGCCGGGTCTGGACTCGCCCTTCGACGAGTCGCAGATGAAGGTCGGCCGGCGGCTCGCGATGAAGGTGCTGAACGCCTCCCGGTTCACCCTCGCCAGCGTCGGCGCCAGCGAGCGGTCGCACGCCGCGGTCGTCGAGCCGGTGGACTGCGCGATGCTGGCCGGGCTCGCCGAGGTGGTGACCACGGCCACCGACTCGTTCGAGGCCTACGACTACACCACGGCGCTCGAGGTCACCGAGAGGTTCTTCTGGCAGTTCTGCGACGACTACCTCGAGCTCGTCAAGGAACGGGCCTACGGGAGCCGCGGTGAGCTGCCCGCGGCGTCGGCCAAGGCAGCGCTGGCGATCGCGCTCGACGTCCAGCTCCGGCTGCTCGCGCCGTTCCTGCCGTACGTCACCGAGGAGGTCTGGTCGTGGTGGCAGGAGGGCTCGGTGCACCGCCAGCCCTGGCCCGCCGCGACCGACCTTGGTGCGGCTGCCGCTGCGGACCAGGCGATGCTCTCGGCCGTCGCGGCCGCGCTGACCGGGATCCGAGGCGCGAAGTCGCAGGCGAAGGTCTCGATGCGCACCGAGCTGGCCCGGGCCTCCGTCCGGGGGCCCGCGTCGGCGCTGCGGCACGCGGAGGCGGCTGCCGACGACCTGCGCGCGGCCGGGAAGATCGTCGGCGAGCTCACGTTCGAGGTGGCCGACGACGAGGCCGCACCGATCACCGTCGAGGCCGAGCTGGCACCCTGACCCCCCTCGGGATGGGTCAGGCGGACTTCTTCTTCTTCGCCTCGGGCTCGCGCGGCACCAGCGTCGGGTTCACGTTGTCGCTGACCACCTCACCGGTCACCACGACCTTCGCGACGTCCTCGCGCGACGGCACGTCGTACATGACGTGCAGGAGGACCTCCTCGATGATCGCCCGGAGGCCGCGGGCTCCCGTGCCGCGGATCATCGCCAGGTCGGCAACGGCGTCGACCGCGTCGGCGGTGAACTCCAGCTCCACGCTGTCGAGCTCGAACAGCTTCTGGTACTGCTTGATCAGCGCGTTGCGGGGCTCGGTCAGGATCTGGACGAGCGCCTCGCGGTTGAGCTTGTCCACCGTCGCGATCACCGGCAGCCGGCCGATGAACTCGGGGATCAGCCCGAACTTGAGCAGGTCCTCGGGCATCACCTCGGAGAAGATCTTCTCCATGTCCCGCTCGGCCTTGGTCGGCAGCTTGGCGCCGAAGCCGAGGCTCTTCTTGCCGATGCGCTGCTCCACGATGTGCTCGAGACCCGCGAAGGCACCGCCGACGATGAACAGGATGTTGGTGGTGTCGATCTGGATGAACTCCTGGTGGGGGTGCTTGCGACCACCCTGCGGCGGCACCGAGGCCGTGGTGCCCTCCAGGATCTTCAGCAGCGCCTGCTGGACGCCCTCGCCGGAGACGTCGCGGGTGATCGACGGGTTCTCGGCCTTGCGGGCCACCTTGTCGATCTCGTCGATGTAGATGATCCCGGTCTCGGCCTTCTTGACGTCGTAGTCCGCGGCCTGGATGAGCTTGAGCAGGATGTTCTCGACGTCCTCGCCGACGTACCCGGCCTCGGTCAGCGCGGTGGCGTCGGCGATCGCGAACGGCACGTTGAGCATCCGCGCCAGGGTCTGTGCAAGGTAGGTCTTGCCGCAGCCGGTCGGGCCGATGACCAGGATGTTGGACTTGGCCAGCTCGACGACCTCGTCCTGCTTGTGGCGTGCGGTGCCCGTGCTGATGCCGGCCTGGACCCGCTTGTAGTGGTTGTAGACGGCGACCGCGAGCGCCTTCTTGGCGTTCTCCTGGCCGATCACGTAGGAGTTGAGGAACTCGAAGATCTCACGCGGCTTCGGCAGCTCGTCGAGGCCGACCTCGGTCCCCTCGCTGAGCTCCTCCTCGATGATCTCGTTGCAGAGGTCGATGCACTCGTCGCAGATGTAGACACCCGGACCTGCGATGAGCTTCTTGACCTGCTTCTGGCTCTTTCCGCAGAAGGAACACTTCAGCAGGTCACCGCCGTCACCGATGCGTGCCACAGGCACGACTCCTCACGATCAGGCCGGTGGAAGGACCGCGGACACATCCGCCGGCACCGGCTCGTTGCACTCTTGCTCCGAGATCGAAGGTACCCCGTCGCGCCCCCGATTGGGATGGCAACACGACGACTCCCTCCGTCTGCTGTCCCGTCCTGCGACGGGGTGCGGGCCGCGCACGCACGGCCCGCACCGCGCCGGTCAGACCAGGGCTTCCGAGTTCTTCCGCGACTCGAGGATCGCGTCGATCAGACCGTACTGCACCGCGCTCTCGGCGGTCAGGATCTTGTCCCGCTCGATGTCCCTGCTGACGTCGTCGCGGGTCTTGCCGGTGTGCTCGGCGATCATCGTCTCGAGCAGCTCGCGCATCCGCAGGATCTCGTTGGCCTGGATCTCGATGTCGGAGGTCTGGCCGTAGGTGCCCTCGGTGTAGGGCTGGTGGATCAGGATCCGGCTGTTCGGGAGCGCGAGCCGCTTGCCGGGGGCGCCGGCCGTCAGCAGCACCGCGGCGGCCGAGGCGGCCTGGCCCAGGCAGACGGTCTGGATGTCCGGCTTCACGAACCGCATCGTGTCGTAGATCGCGGTCAGCGCCGTGAAGGAGCCACCCGGGCTGTTGATGTAGATCTGGATGTCCCGGTCCGGGTCCATCGACTCCAGGCAGAGCAGCTGCGCCATCACCGCGTTGGCGATGTCGTCGCTGATCGGCGTACCGAGGAAGATGATCCGGTCCTCGAACAGCTTGCCGTAGGGGTCGATGCGGCGGAACCCGTAGGAGGTCCGCTCCTCCCACTGCGGGATGTAGTAGTTCATGCTCGGCGACGCCGCCTCGCTCGCGCGCCCGGTCAGGCCGGGGATGTTCGTGCTCGTCATGCTGGATCCCTCACTTGTGGGCCGGACGGCCCTGGTCGGCGACCTGGCCGGCGTTGGCCACGACCTTGTCGATGAAGCCGTACTCGAGCGCCTGGTCGGCGGTGAACCAGCGGTCCCGGTCGGCGTCCTGCTCGACCTGCTCGAGGGACTGGCCGGTGTGCTCGCTGATCAGCCGGAACAGCACCTGCTTGATGTGCAGCGACTGCTGGGCCTGGATCTTGATGTCCGACGCGGAGCCGCCCATGCCGCCCGACGGCTGGTGCATCATGATCCGGGCGTGTGGCAGGGCGTAGCGCTTGCCCTGCGCGCCGGCGCAGAGCAGGAACTGCCCCATCGAGGCCGCCAGCCCCATCCCGACGGTGGCGACGTCGTTGGAGATGTAGTTCATGGTGTCGTAGATGGCCATGCCCGCGTCGACCGAGCCGCCGGGGCTGTTGATGTACAAGAAGATGTCCGCCTGGGGGTCCTCGGCGTTCAGCAGCAGCATCTGCGCGCAGATCGCGTTGGCGTTCTGGTCGCGCACCTCCGAGCCGAGGAAGACGATGCGCTCCTTGAGCAGGCGCTGGTAAATGTGGTCGTCGAGCCCGTAGGACGAGCCGCCGCCGTTCATCTCGATCTCAGTCACGTCCACGACCCTAGCCGCATCCTCCGACGCTTCCACGGGCAACCACCCCGTGTTCGCCAACAGCGGACTCCGCGCGCGGCGCGCCTCGCCCGTGGCCCGGTGAACGGCTCAGCCGGTCTGCTCCGGCCCCAGCCAGACGACCAGAGCATCGGCGACCTCCGGGTGGTTCAGCAGGCTGAGGTGCCCGCCGCGCACGTGCAGCACGTCGGCGTCCGGGAACAGCGCCCGGCCCCGCCACGGCCGGCCGGTCGCGGACGGCAGCCGCACCATCGCGTCGCCGAGCAGCATGCTGACCGGATGCCGCGGCGACCCGGCCAGCGTCGCGCCCACCAGCCGGTAGCGGGCGTGCCGGAGGTGCTGCAGGTCTGCTGCCAGCCCGCTGCGCAGGTCGAGGATCCCGGCGGAGCGGTGCTCGAGGATCCGGCCGAACGGCGCCGACTGCGGGAACCGCCCCATCGCGGACGCGCCGACGTGCACGCCGCGCTCGAGCGGGGCGCCGAGGTGCGGGGTCCCGAGCGTCACCACGTCGGTGACCCGGTCGGCCCAGGAGTGCTCCGCGAGGGTGCGGACCGCACAGGCTGCCCGGAGCACGAGGCCGCCCATCGAGTGGCCGACCAGCGCGATCCGGCGTACGTCGGTGGGCCAGACGGCCATCAGGTCGTCGAGCAGCCCGGCCAGCGCCGCGCCGTTCTCGGCGACGGGCAGGCCGGTGTTCGCGCGCAGGTACACCGGTGTCCAGCCGTGGCGCTCGGCGAGCCGGCTTCCGTAGCTGCCGCCGCGGAGGTGGGCGTCGCGAAACCAGTGCCGGTCGGTCTCGCCCAGGCCGTGCAGGAAGACGACGACGTCGGGGGAGGCCGCGGGGAAGGCGTGCGCGACGCGGTCCCGCGTGAGTACGACGTCGCGGTGGTCGGCGCGCACCGCCATCCGGACCGTCAGCGGCGACTGCTCCGCGGCGAGCCGGTCGCCGACCCAGCCGTTGAGCATGCCCACCGTCGAACGGCCGGCACGGGAGCCGTCCAGGCGCGCGCCGAGCCCGCGACGGTCGGCGTGCCGCAGGGCGCGTGCGGTGGCGCGCAGGCCGACCGAGACCCCGGCGTACACGGCCGTCGCGACCGGCCGGGGCGCGTCCGAGGGCACTCCGGTCGCGCGGCGGACGCGGCGGGACACCATGTCGTGCACGTCGCGCACCGCCCCCAGCACCAGGTGCTCGGCGGTGTCGGTCATCAGCGCGGCGACCGCGAGTGCGCCCGCGCCGTCTTGGGTGGGACCTGTCGTCGCGGTCATCGCGCCAGCATCGGCGCCGTACCGGCGGTATGTCAACGACATCCGCCGCGAGCCGCGGGTTCAGCCGGCCAGACCCGCGGCTCGGCGGTCAGGCTTCGGCGGTCTCGCTCTCGCTCTCGTCGGTCTCGGCCAGCGCCGCCTCCGCAACAGCGGCCTCGGCAGGGTCGCCGATGGTGCCGTCGGGGCGCAGGTTCCTCAGCTCCACGTGGTTGCCGGAGCCGTCCACGACGTTCGCCGACTCCACCACGGACGCCAGCGCCTTGCCGCGCACGACCTCGGAGACCATCTCCGGGATGTGGTTGTGCTCCAGCATGTGCTGGACGAACTCCTGCGGGTCCTGGCCGGACTGCTGGGCACGGCGCATGAGGTGCTCCTGGAGCTCGCCCTCGTTGACGCCGATCTGCTCCTTCTTCACGATCTGGTCGAGCACGAACTGCGCGGCCACCGCGTCACGGACCCGCTTCTCGAGCTCCGCCTCGAACTCGTCGACGGTCTGCTTCTCGGAGTCGAGGTACTCCTCCATCGTCATGCCGGCGTACTCGAGCTGCTGGGTGACGTTCTCCTTGCGCGCGGCGAGCTCGGCGTCGACGACCGCCTCCGGCAGAGGTACGTCGACGAGCTCGAGGAGCTTCTCGAGGACCGCGTCCCGCGCAGCGGCAGCCTGTTCGAGCCGCTTGCCGCGCTCGAGCCGCACCCGGACGTCGTCGGTGAGCTCCTCGACGGTGTCGAACTCCGAGGCGGTCTGGGCGAAGTCGTCGTCGAGCTCGGGGAGCTCCTGCTCCTTGACCCCGCTGATCGTGACCTCGACGTCGACGTCCTCGCCGGCCTCCTCGCCACCGACCAGCTGCGAGACGAACGTCCGGGTGTCCCCGGCGGCCATCCCGGTCAGCGTCTCGTCGAGCCCGTCGAGCATCCCGCCGCGCCCGACCTGGTAGCTCATCCCCGCGACCTCGGCGCCCTCGACGACCTGGCCGTCACGGGTGGCCTTGAGGTCCATCACCACGAAGTCGCCGTCCGCGGCGGCGCGGTCGACCTCGTTGAGGGTCGCGAACCGCTCGCGAAGGCTCTGCACCTGCTCCTCGACGTCCTGGTCGCTCACCGTCACGTCGTCGACGGTCACCTCGAGGCCGTCGTACGCGGGCAGCTCGATCTCCGGGCGCACGTCCATCTCCGCGGTGAACTCCAGCGCCTCGTTGTCCTCGAACTTCGTGATGTCGATCTCCGGCTGCGCCAACGGCTCGAGGTCGTTGGCCTGCAGCGCCTGGACGTACAGCTGTGGCAGCGCCTCGTTGATCGCCTCGTCGAGCACCGCACCGCGGCCGACCTGCCGGTCGATCACCATCGGCGGGACCTTCCCGCGGCGGAAGCCGGGGACGTTGATCTGCTGGGCGATCTTCTTGTACGCCGCGTCGAGGCTCGGCCTGAGCTCCTCGAAGGGCACCTCGACGGTGAGCTTGGCCCGGGTCGGGGTCAACGTCTCCACGGCGCTCTTCACAGGTGTGTCTCCTCAATAGTGTTCGGATGTGCACGCACCCACCGACCCGGAGCAGCGTCGGAACGCCGCCTCGAAGCGCTGAGCATGGTCGGGGCGACAGGACTCGAACCTGCGGTCTCCTGCTCCCAAAGCAGGCGCGCTAGCCACTACGCTACGCCCCGGTGCCCCACGAGCGGAGCCCCCGGGAGTCTAGTGGACAGGCCCGGTCTCGCCCCAATCGTCACCCACCTGTCCAGGCGCCGCGGTGGCTGCTGAGCCGATTGGGACCGCTGAACCGTCCTGTGGCACGATTGGTGGCGCTCCAGGCCGCCCGAGGACGGTCGGACGCGTGCGGATGTAGCTCAATGGTAGAGCCCTAGTCTTCCAAACTAGCTACGCGGGTTCGATTCCCGTCATCCGCTCCACTGTGATGTCTCAGGACATCGTGGAGGGCCGAACCCAATAGACGTGGGTTCGGCCCTCCTTCGTTTCAGCGCCTCGGGCCGGGTGGTCGGCCGGTGCCTTGGTAGCGCTTGGATGGGTCGAGGACGAGCTCGCGGAGGAGCTCGCCGGTGGCGGCGTCGATGATGCGGATGTCGAGGTCCTGGGCCAGGACGAGGACGCGGGTTCCGGTGTGGGTTCGGCCGATGCCGATGGAGTAGAGCTGGCCGTGGTAGCGCAGGGTGATCTTGCCGGCTTTGTCGATGCGGTCGTGGCGGACCCGGTCGTGGGTGTCGTTGTCGCGGTCGCCGGTCGGGGCGCGCCTTGGGGCGGGTGGTGTAGACGGTGGCCGGGGTCGCCCGGTGCGGTAGCGAGCGGTGGGGCCGGTGCTCGTTGTATTCCTCGACGAAGGCGTCGAGGAGGGCCTGGAGGTCGTCGATCGTGGACGGCTGGTCGGGCTGGGCGCGCAGCCACTTCTTCATCGTCTGCTGGAACCGTTCGACCTTGCCTTGGGTGGTGGGGTGGTTGGGTCGCCCGTTCTTCTGGACCACGTTGAGTCGTCGTAGTTCGGTCTCGAAGCGTGCGTTGCGGCCACCCTTGCCCCCGGAGAGCCGGGTGGTGAACACCATCCCGTTGTCGGTCAGCGTGGAGGCGGGAATCCCGTGTTCTGCAACGGTTTGGCGGAAGGTGGCCAGCACGATGGGGCCGGTGACCCGGACGTGGGCGGTGACCGAGAGGGCGTAGCGGGAGCAGTCGTCGAGCCAGGTCAGGATCTCGGTGTCGGCGCTGGGTCGGCCGTCGGGGCGGGTGAGCCGGTAGTGGGTGAAGTCGGCTCTGCCAGGTCTCGTTCGGCATCTCGGCGGCGAACCGGATGTAGGAGGATTTCGGCTTCTTCTTCGGCTCCGGGACCACCAGGCCGTGACTGGTCAGGTAGCGCGAGATCGTCGCCCTGGACACCGCGACCGAGTGGTGGTGCTCGAGGTGCCACCTGATGGTGTCGGGGCCGGCGTCCAGGCCGGTGGCGGTCAGCTTCTCGCGGAGCTCGAGGATCAGGTCGACGATCTCGGTCGGGTGTGCGTTCGCGGACCGTCTTCGGCCGACGGGAGCGGGGCTCGAAGGCAGCCTCGCCCTCGTCGTCGGTAGCGGGCCAGGAGCTCGAAGAGCCAGGACTGGGAGACGCCGTACGGGGCGGCGACTTCGGCGGACGGATCGGTTCTCGATCACCACGGCGGTGATCACCAGTCTGGTTGATTGACATCCCCGCACGCTCGGAGCGCGGCCATCAGGCTACTCCGGGATGTCTCGCGACATCAGTCCAGGATGTCTTGAGACATGCGTCCAGGATGTCCTGAACCAGCACACCGTCATCCGCTCCACCGTCATCCGCTCGCTCCGGTCGTGCGTCGCGCATCCCGGCGCCGAGGAACGGCCCGAAGTGGCCCGCCGCGGTCGGCGACATCGGGCTGGTAGCCGGTCGCGAGGAACACCCGGTCCACCTCGAGCAGCGTGCCGTCGTGGAGGGTGACCCGCACCGACCCGTCGGCCAGCCGGTCGACGAGTGGCATCACCCAGCTCCAGTCGGACGCGGCGAAGACCGGGGAGTCGTGCCGGTGCACGACGTCGACGGACCTGGCCCCGGCCTCCACGAGCAGCGCGGCCCACTCGAAAGGCGCTCTGCCGTCCGCCGAGTGCCAGTCGCTCGCGGAGCGGAGCAGCATGCCCCGCGGCATGCCTCCAACGACATCGGTCGTCCCACGACGAGGTAGCCGAGGTCACGGTGCCCCGCCTCGGCGGCGAGCGCGAGCCCGAAGGGTCCGGCGCCGACGACCTGTACGTGCGTCCGCGGTTCTCCCGGCGGGCGCCGCGGGGCGACCGCAGACGGACGTGTCGAGCGGCGGCAGGCGTCAGCGGCGGTGCAGCAGCAGGAGCGCGCGGTCGTCGTTCATCGACTCGAGCCGGTCGATCAGCCGCCGGGCGCCGCGGTCGAACCCGCCGCGCAACAGCCGCTCGCCCTGGCCGAGCAGCTTGTCGATGCCGAGCGCGATGTCCCGCTGCGGCGTCTCGACGAGACCGTCGGTGTAGAGCAGCAGCGCGTCCCCGCGCTGGATGCTGCCGCGAACCGGAGTGAACGTGGCGTCCGGGAGCAGTCCGAGCACCGGACCCTCCGTCTCGTGCACCACCCAGCGACCGGAGCCGGCCTTGAGCTGCACGGCCGGAGGGTGTCCTGCCGACCGCAGCTCGAAGGCGCCGCTGACCAGGTCCAGCGCGAGGTGCACGGCGGTCGCGAACCCCTCGGTCCAGTCCTGCCGCAGCAGGTAGTCGTTCGCGGCGGGCAGGAACCCCTCCGCAGGCAGTGCGTTGAGCAGCCCGCCGAACGCGCCGGAGAGCAGCAGTGCCCTGGTCCCGGCCTGCTGCCCCTTGCCGGAGACGTCGACCACCGCGACCTGGAGGAAGCGCTCGTCGCGGCTGAGTGCGGCGACCATGAAGTCGCCGGCGAACGACGACCCGCCTGCCGAGCGCATCACCGCCTCGGCGTACCAGGAGGACGGCAGGTCCGGCATCCTGCCCTGCTTGCTGATCCGGTCGCGGAGGTCGACGAGCATCGACTCCCCCGTCGTGCCCGCGACGCCCAACCGGGCCCGGCGCGAGGAGGACACCATGATCACCAGGCCGACCAGGAAGACGACGGCAAGCCCGGCGAACCGTCTGCTGTCGAGCTGGTCGGCCGGGTCGGTGGCCACCACGACGACCAGGACGCCGAGCTGGTAGCCGACGAACCAGGGCAGCACCCGCGGCGAGAGCAGGAGGTAGGCGAGCACGATCGGCACGATCGTGGCACTGGCCGGGACCGTGGTGGTCCAGAGCGCCAGAGCGACGCCCACGACCGTCGCCAGCAGGAGCAGCGGCAGCAGGAGCGACCACTCCGACTCCCGGAGCCGGCGGACCAGCCGGCTCCACCGCCGGCCCAGCCACCGCCGACGCAGCGGCCGACGCCCCGCGCGGGAGCTCAGCCCCTGCGAGGGGTACCCGGGAGCCATGACCGCACCCTAATGTGCGACGCGGGCGGTGCGTGACTGTTCTGCCGCCCCCACGCCAGCGGATCCGGCGCGGCGCCGAGGTCACGGTCCCGGACGGCTGGCGCGCGCCCGGGACCGGAACACCGGCTGGCAGCGCGGGCACCAGAAGAGGTTGCGTCCGGCGAGCTCCCGGGTGCGGACGCGGGCGCCGCAGACGTGGCAGAGCCGGCCGTCCCGGCGGTAGACGTAGACCTCTCCGCCGTGGTCGTCCTTGCGCGGGTCGCGTCCCATCGCCTCCGGCGTGTGCTCGGCGTGCACGGTGTCGATGCGGCCGGTGCGGACCCCCTCGGCCATCAGCTCGACGAGGTCGCGCCAGATGCTCTCGAACTGGCCGCGGCGCAGGGTGTTGCCGGGCCGCAGAGGATGCATCCGGTGCCGGAACAGCACCTCGGCGCGGTACACGTTGCCGACTCCAGCGAGGACGGCCTGGTCCATCAGCAGCGCACCGATCGGCGCCCTGCTGCGCTGCACCCGCTCCCAGGCGCGCGTCCAGTCGGCGTCCGCGCGCAGCGGGTCGGGACCGAGCCGGTCGAGGACCTGCTGCCGTTGCGCTGCGGTGAGCAGCTCGCAGGCCGTGGCACCGCGGAGGTCGGCGTACGCCGGCTGCCCGGTCACTCGACCCGGCGACACCAGCCGGAGGCGCACCTGGCCGACCGGCGGCGGCGCCTCGCCGACCCGGATGTCGAAGCGTCCGTAGAGCCCGAGGTGCACGTGCACGTAGCGCTCGCCCGCGAAGGCGACGAACAGGTGCTTGCCCGACGACTCGGCGTCGAGGAGCGTCGTCGCGTCGAGCAGCGCGGCCGAGTCGGCGAACCTGCCCTGCGGGCTGGAGACGCGCACCGCCTCGCCGGCGAAGTGCTCGCGGACCTCGCGCGCGAGCCGGTAGAGCGTGTGTCCCTCCGGCACGGCTCAGCCCTGGTGGCCGCGCGCCGACTCCGGCAGGTCGGGCAGGACGCCGGTCTTCTCGTAGTCGGCGAGCATCGCGATCCGCCGGGAGTGCCGCTCCTCGCCGCTGTACGGCATCTCGAGGAAGATCCGCACGAAACGGGTCATGTCCTCGACCGGGTGCATCCGGCCGCCGACCGAGAGCACGTTGGCGTCGTTGTGCTCGCGGGCCAGCCGCGCCGTCACGTCGCTCCAGGCCAGGGCCGCCCGCACGCCGCGCACCTTGTTGGCCGCGATCTGCTCGCCGTTGCCGGAGCCGCCGATGACCACGCCGAGGCTGCCCTCGTCGTCGGCCACCGCGGCGGCCGCCCGCAGGCAGAACACCGGGTAGTCGTCGAGGGCGTCGTACACGAACGGACCGTGGTCCACCGCTTCGTAGCCCTGGTCGGTGAGCCAGTGCAGCAGGTGGTCCTTGAGCTCGAGGCCGGCGTGGTCGGAGCCGAGGTGGACGCGCATGCGGCAAGGCTATCCGGCGGGCCGCGCCGCCGACCGGCCGCTCAGCCGCCGAGCCGGGCGAGCTCCTCGTCCACGACCGACGGGTCGAGCTTGGTGAACACCGGCGTCGGCCTGGCGATCGGCGTCCCCGGCGTCACGGTGCGACGCTCCCAGCGCGGCGTCGCGGAGTACTCGCCGGTGAGGACGGGATACGACGGGCCGCCGTCGAGGTCCTCCACCTCCTCGATCACCGGCATCGGCGCGACGTCTCCGGCGCCGCCGAGCGCGAGGTCCACGGCGTTCGCGGCGTGCGGCAGGAACGGCGAGAGCAGCAGGTTGCAGTCGCTGACCGCCTGCACCGCGACGTGCAGCACGGTCGCGAGCCGCCCGCGCTGGTCCGCCGCCTTGAGCTGCCAGGGCGCCATGTCGCTGACGTACTTGTTGACCTCCGCGACCGCCCGCATCGCCTCGGACAGCGCCTGCTTCTGCCGGTGCCGGGCGATCAGGCTGCCCACCGTGTCGAACGCGGTCAGCAGGCCGTCGAGCAGGGCGGTGTCCTCCGCGGTCGGCTCGTCGAGATCCGGGATCTCCCCGAAGTTCTTGGCGACCAGGGTCGCGGTGCGGTTGACCAGGTTGCCCCAGCCGGCCACCAGCTCGTCGTTGGTGCGGCGGACGAACTCCGCCCAGGTGAAGTCGCTGTCCTGGTTCTCCGGGCCGGCCGCCGAGATGAAGTAGCGCAGCGCGTCCGGCTGGTAGCGCGACAGCACGTCGCGGACGAAGATCACCACGGCCTTGGACGAGGAGAACTTGCGGCCCTCCATCGTCAGGAACTCGCTCGACACCACCTCGGTGGGCAGGTTGAGCACGCCGTACGCGCCCGGCTCGCCACCGCGGCTGCCGAGCCCGTCGTAGGCCAGGAGCTCGGCCGGCCAGATCTGGGAGTGGAAGGTGATGTTGTCCTTGCCCATGAAGTAGTACGACAGGGCGTCGGGGTCGTTCCACCACGCCCGCCAGCGGTCCGGCTCCCCGAGGCGGCGGGCCCACTCGATGGACGCGGACAGGTAGCCGATCACCGCGTCGAACCAGACGTAGAGCCGCTTCGTCGGGTTGTCGCGCCAGCCGTCCAGCGGCACCGGGATGCCCCAGTCGATGTCGCGGGTCATCGCGCGCGGCTTGATGTCCTCGAGGATGTTCTGGCTGAACTTGATGACGTTGGGCCGCCAGGTGCCCGAGGCCTCGCGGTCGTCCAGCCACTCCTTCAGCGCGTCGGCGAGCGCCGGGAGGTCGAGGAAGAGGTGCTGGGTCTCCACGAACTCCGGGACCTCGCCGTTGATCCGGCTGTGCGGGGCGATGAGGTCCGTCGGGTCGAGCTGGTTGCCGCAGTTGTCGCACTGGTCGCCGCGCGCGCCGTCGTACCCGCAGATCGGGCAGATGCCCTCGATGTAGCGGTCCGGCAGCGTGCGGCCCGTCGACGGCGAGATCGCGCCCTTGGTGGTGCGCTCGACGAGGTAGCCGTTGCGGTGCACGGTGGCGAACATCTCCTGGGCCACCGCGTAGTGGTTGCGCGTCGTGGTCCGGGTGAACAGGTCGTAGGACAGCCCGAGGTCGTGGAGGTCCTGGACGATCACCCGGTTGTTGCGGTCTGCGAGCTCGCGGGGGGTGACCCCCTCGACGTCCGCGGCGACCAGGATCGGGGTGCCGTGCTCGTCGGTGCCGGAGACCATGAGCACGTCGTGGCCGGCCATCCGCATGTAGCGGCTGAACACGTCGGAGGGCACGCCGAAACCGGCCACGTGGCCGATGTGGCGCGGGCCGTTGGCGTACGGCCAGGCGACGGCGGACAGGACTTTGCTCATGGGCTGATCCTATGAGCAGCCGCAATCGGGTTGCCGCGGCCGGGGAGCGGGTGGCTGCCGGGCGGGCGTCCGGGGAGGTTCACCATGGTATGCAGCCGAACCTGCCCTTCCCACGACGTACACCTCGTGGGAGGCGGAGGTCGCCCTGCATACCGTGGTGAACCCACCGCGCCCGCCCCGCCGCGCCGCGGCACGCCACCAGCCGGCAGTCAGGCGTGGGCGCGCAGCACGGCCAGCTGGCTCTCCAGGTCGGCGAGGGCGCGTACGTCGTCGGGGTCACCGGCGTGCGGCCGCGCGAGGCGTACGGCGTGCTCCGCGACCTCACCGAGCCGCCACTCGATGTCGAACAGCTCCACGGTGTCCGACGAGAGCGGGCCGGGTCGCCCACCGGCGGCGACGTAGGACTCGAGCGGCAGCGGCGTGCGCGCGCCCGAGAGCACCGTCCGCAGGTCGCGCTCGCGTGGCGCAAGGGCCAGGCCCTCCCAGCCCACCAGCCGGAGGCCGTGCTCGGTGCGCAGCAGGTTCGCGGTGTGCGGCGCGCCGTGGGTGAGCACCCACCGGTCGGCCGCGCCGCGCACCGCCGCCACGAGCAGGTCGAAGCGGCGCAGGGCGGCCTCGACGGCCGGCCGGGCCCGGTCGAGCAGCCGGCCGGCCCTCGGCGACAGCGGCCCGGCCGTCCAGTCGGCGTCCCGCACCACCCGCACCAGGCCCGCCCGGCGTGCGTCCGACCGCCAGCCGATCGCCGGAGCCCACGGGCGCACCTGCGGCGGATGCGGCATCGCGTGCAGCCGCCCGAGCAGCGCGGCCGCCGCAGCGCGCTCGTCGTCGTCGGCGAAGCTGCCGTCCCCGGTGCTGCCGACCGCGTACCGAGTCACCGACAGCAGGTAGCCGGGCGAGAGGTCGACCGCGATCCGGCCGTTGCGGTCCCGGGTCGGCGCCAGCACGAAGTCGAGCTCGGCGGCCAGGGTGGCCGCGCCGTCGTAGCCGCTGACCCGCTGCAGCCGGTCATCGGCGGTCGCCGGCACGTCGGCGGTCGCGAACCATCGGGGCGCGTGCGCGTCACCCACCATCCAGTGGAACGCCCCGACCCCCACCGGGAGGTGCTCGGCGCGCACCGCAGCGCCGTCCCAGCGGGCGCGCACCTGGTCGAGCACCCGCCGGGCGGGAAGATCGGACGGCTCGACGATCACGCGTGCAGCCTAGGTGCCGGTGGGCCGCACTGCGGGAGATGTCAGGAGAAGTCCGGGCCCTTGTCGCGGCTGCGCTTGAGCTCGAAGAACCCCGGGGTCCCGGCGACCAGCACCACGCCGTCCCAGAGGCGGCCGGCCTCCTCGCCCTTGGGGGCCGGGGTGACGACCGGCCCGAAGAACGCGACACCCTCGACGGCGATGACCGGGGTGCCGACGTCCATGCCGACCAGGTCCATGCCCGCGTGGTGCGACTTGCGGAGGTCGTCGTCGTACGCCGTGGAGTCCATCGCGTCGGCCAGCGAGGTGGGCAGCCGGGCCTCCTCGAGCGCCTCCTCGACCAGCGCACGGTCGATCTCGCGCCCCTCGAGGTGGATCCGGTTGCCGAGCGCGGTGTACAGCGGCAGCAGCACCTGGTCCCCCTCGGACTGCGCGGCGGCGACCGCCACCCTCACCGGTCCCCAGGCGCGCGCCATCAGGTCGGCGTAGTCCTCCGGCAGGTCGCGGCCCTCGTTCAGGACGGCCAGACTCATCACATGGAAGGACGGGGCGATCCGGCGCACCTCGGCGACCTCGAGCAGCCAGCGCGAGGTCATCCAGGCCCAGGGACAGGCGGGGTCGAACCAGAAGTCGACGGGGGTCCGGCCGTCGGTCTGCTCGGTCATCGATGAGCTCCTGTGGGGGTGTGCGACGGGTCGTGACGGCCCGAGAGCGGTCGTCACGTGGCGCTGGGTGGAACCCCACCCGCACCTGTCCTGTTCCCGAACCGGGTGCAAGGATGCACGCATGCCTGGAACGAACCTCACCCGCGCGGAGGCGCAGACCCGCGCCGCGAGCCTCGCCGTCGACTCCTACACCGTGGACCTCGACCTGACGACCGGCGAGAGCACCTTCGCCTCGACGACCGTCATCCGGTTCTCGTGCTCCGAGCCGGGGAGCTCCACCTTCGCCGACCTGGTCGGTGCCACGGTGCACCAGGTCACCCTCAACGGACGGTCGCTCGCCCCCGGCGAGGTGTACGCCGACAACCGGATCGCCCTCGACGACCTCGCGGCCGACAACGAGCTGCGCGTCGTGGCCGACTGCGCCTACAGCCGCACCGGCGAGGGCCTGCACCGGTTCGTGGACCCCGCCGACGACCGGGTCTACCTCTACACCCAGTTCGAGGTCCCCGACGCCCGCCGCGTCTACACCACGTTCGAGCAGCCCGACCTCAAGGGCACCTTCACCTTCACCGTCACGGCTCCGGAGCACTGGAAGGTGGTCTCGAACGCGGCGACGCCGACTCCCGAGGCCACTGGCGCCGGCACGGCGGTGTGGCGGTTCCCCGCGACGGCGCGCATCTCGACGTACGTCACCGCGCTGGTAGCCGGCGAGTACCACGAGGTGCTCGACAGCTACGTCGGCGCGCACGGCGAGATCCCGCTGGGCCACTACTGCCGTCAGTCGATGGCCCAGCACCTCGACGTCGAGGCGCTCCTGGAGATCACCAAGCAGGGCTTCGCGTTCTTCGAGGAGGCCTTCGACTACCCCTACCCGTTCGGGAAGTACGACCAGGCGTACGTGCCGGAGTACAACATGGGCGCGATGGAGAACGCGGGCTGCATCACCTTCCGCGACGAGTACCTCCCGCGCAGCCGCGAGACGCACGCCTTCTACGAGCAGCGGGCCAACACCGTCCTCCACGAGATGGCGCACATGTGGTTCGGCGACCTCGTGACGATGAAGTGGTGGGACGACCTCTGGCTCAACGAGTCGTTCGCGGAGTGGGCCTCGCACCACGCCTCTGCCCGCGCGACCGCGTACGTCGACGCCTGGACCGGCTTCACCAACGCCCGGAAGAACTGGGCCTACCGGCAGGACCAGCTGCCGTCGACGCACCCGATCGCCGCTGACAACTACGACCTCGAGGCCGTCGAGGTGAACTTCGACGGGATCACCTACGCCAAGGGCGCCTCGTCGCTCAAGCAGCTCGTGGCCTGGGTGGGCGAGGACGAGTTCCTGCGGGGGCTGCGCGCGTACTTCGAGCAGCACGCCTTCGGCAACAGCGAGCTGGCCGACCTGCTGGGCGCGCTCGAGCAGGCGTCCGGCCGCGACCTGCAGGCGTGGGCGGCCGAGTGGCTGCAGACCTCCGGGGTGAACACCCTCAGCCCCGACCTCCAGGTCGCCGAGGACGGCACGTTCCGCTCCTTCACGGTGGTGCAGACCGCGCACCCGGACTTCCCGACGCTGCGCCGGCACCGCATCGGCATCGGCCTCTACGACCGCGTCGACGGCCGGCTGGTCCGTCGTAGGTCGGTGGAGACCGACGTGGTCGGCGAGCGCACCGACGTCCAGGCGCTCGTCGGCGAGCGCCGTCCCGACCTGGTGCTGCTCAACGACGGCGACCTCACCTACGCCAAGATCCGGCTCGACGACCGGTCACTGCGCACGGTCGTGGAGTCGGTCGACACCCTCGACGACTCGCTGGCCCGGGCCCTGTGCTGGGGCGCCGCGTGGGACATGACCCGCGACGCCGAGATGCGCGCCTCGGACTTCGTGTCGCTGGTTCTGCAGGGGGTCGGCTCCGAGAGCGACCTGACCGCCGTGGGCCGGCTCCCCCAGTACGCCAAGCAGGCTGTCGACACCTTCTCCGCTCCCGCACACCGCGCAGCGCTGCAGCACACCTGGGAGCAGGGGCTGCGCAAGCTGCTGGAGAACGCCGCCCCCGGCAGCGACCACCAGCTGTCGTTCGCCCGGGCGTACGCCGCCTCCGCGCGCAGCGAGCACGCCCTCGACCTGCTCGCCGGGCTGCTCGACGGCTCGCAGAGCGTCGCGGGCCTGGTCGTGGACACCGACCTGCGCTGGTCGCTCGTCTCCGCGCTCGCCGCGCGAGGTCGCGCGGACCAGGCGCTCCTCGACGCCGAGCTCGCCCGCGACAACACCATCTCGGGCCAGGAGCACGCCGCAGCCGCCCGGGCGATGCTGCCGACCCCGGAGGCCAAGGAGTCGGCCTGGCACGACGCGGTCGTGCGTGACGACGTCCCCAACGAGACCCAGCGCAGCATCGCGGTGTCGTTCCAGGTCTCGGGCCAGGACGATGTGCTCGCTCCGTTCGTGGACCGCTATCTGGACGTCGCGGCCACGATCTGGGAGAAGAAGGGCACCCAGCGGGCCACCGTGGTGCTCCAGGGGCTGTTCCCCCGGGCGCTCTGCACCCAGGAGACCCTCGACCGGGTCCGCGGGTGGCTCGCCACGACGAACGCCAACCCGGCCGCCAAGCGGTACGTCGGCGAGGGCGCGGCGGACCTCGAGCGGGCGCTCGCCGCGCAGGCGCTCGACGCGAGCTGACCGGCAGTCTCACGCGGGCAGCGAGGCCGGGTCTCCCGTGGGGACTCAGCCCTGCTGCTCGGCGTGCAGCATCCGCGGCTTGCGGGCGTGCTCGGCCAGCATCATCACCCCGCGGGTGATGCCGCCCACGAGGTCACCGGCGGCGAACGCGCTCTGCATCGAGAGCGCCGTCAGCCGCACCGTCGGGTCGTCGAGGTCACGACGTACCCCGGACCCGGTCACGATCTCGACGATCCGCGCACCGGGGTCCACCATCACCAGCACCGAGCGGGCCGGTGCCGTGAGCGCGGCGTGCAGGTGCTCGGCGAACGGGCGCGTCTCGGAGCCGGCAGCCCCGACGAACACCGAGAACTCGTAGCGGCAGATGGTCTCCGCGTCGCGGATCGCCTTGTCGATCTCGTGGCGCTCGGACGCCGTGAAGCCGTCACCAGTGGGCACTTGCGCCACCTCGCTCCCCGCTCGCCTCGAGCTGCTTGGGGTCGACCTGCTCGGCGGCGGCCACCCCGTCGCGCGGGCCGCCGAACCACTCCGGCTCGTTGTGCCAGGCCAGGCCCGGCTGGTACTTCTCACCCTTCACGAGCGAGGGCACCAGCACCAGCAGCGTGATCACGATGATGAGCGACAGCGGGATGATGAGGTAGATCAGCAGGGCGTGCATCACCGAGACGTGCGGGGAGGAGCCCCACGACTGCGGCGGCGAGGCGAACGCGGGGCCGGCCGCGACGGCCAGCACGACGGCCGGCGTGAACGCCAGCGCGCGAGCGAGCCGCCGGCGGCTGCGACGGGTGAGGTGGTCGGTCACACGAGCAAGGGTACCCAACCCGTTTGAGGGCCTTCGCGGCCGTCTCGTAGCCTGCCAGGCATGTCCTTCCTCGACACCGCACACCCCTGCGGCACGGGCGACACGTGGTGCACCTACGTGCATGACCTGACCGGGAACGACTGGCTCGCCCAAGCCGCGAACTGGCTCGTCGCCAAGCCGCTCGCCCTGCTGGGGCTCTTCGTGCTGGCCGTGGTCGTCCGCTGGATCGTCCACCGCGTCATCGACCGCCTCGCCGGCCGCGCCGCGGAGGGTCTGCCGACCCCGATGCTGCGACACCGCCGCCAGCTCGACGAGAACCCGTCCATCGGCATCGGGCCAGCTCCGGGCGCCGAGTGCAGCGGGCCGGCGCGATGGCCTCACTGCTCAAGAGCATCACCTCGATCGTGGTCTGGACGATCTTCGGGATCATGGCGATCGCCGAGCTCGGCTACCCGGTGGGTCCGCTGCTCGCGAGCGCCGGGATCGTCGGCATCGCGCTGGGCTTCGGCGCCCAGAGCCTGGTCAAGGACTTCCTCGCCGGCGTCTTCATGATCTTCGAGGACCAGTACGGCGTGGGAGACGTGGTCGACCTCGGCGAGGCCGGCGGCACCGTCGAGGCGGTGGGGCTGCGGGTGACCCGGCTGCGCGACGTCCAGGGCACCGTCTGGTATGTCCGCAACGGCGAGGTGCTGCGGGTCGGCAACCAGAGCCAGAACTGGGCGCGCACCGTGCTCGACGTGCCGGTGGGCCACGGCGAGGACCTCCGGCGCGCGCAGGGGGTGCTGCGCGACGTGGCGCACGACGTGTGGGACGACGAGGAGTTCAAGGGGCTGATCATCGAGGAGCCCGAGGTATGGGGCGTGGAGGAGCTGACCCCGGAGTGGATCACCCTGCGGGTCACGCTGAAGACCGCGCCGCTCGAGCAGTGGGCGGTTGCCCGGGAGATGCGGCAGCGGATCAAGGCGAGGTTCGACTACGAGGGGATCGAGTGGGGGGGAGAGGCCCGGCCGTCCCGCGACGTGTTCGTCCGGGACGGCCGTCCTGCCGCTGCCCTCGACCGCCTCAGGCCAGTGACGCGTCGAGCGTGATCGTGGTGGCGGCGAGCGCCTGGGAGACGGGGCAGTTCTCCTTGGCGTCCTCGGCGGCGCGTGCGAAGTCCTCGGCCGAGATGCCCTCGACCGCGCCGACCACCGTGAGGTGGATGCCGGTGATGCCCGTGCCGGGCTGGAAGCTCACGTCGGCCCGGGTGTCGAGGCTCTGCGGCGGCGTGCCCGCCTGCGCGAGCCCGTTCGACAGCGCCATCGAGTAGCAGGAGGAGTGCGCCGCGGCGATCAGCTCCTCCGGGCTGGTCCTGCCGTCGGGCTCCTCGGCGCGCGAGGCCCAGGTGACGTCGTAGGTCCCGATGCCGGAGGAGTCCAGCGAGACCTTGCCGGAGCCCTCGAACAGCGAGCCCTGCCAGCTCGTCCTGGCGGTGCGGGTGGTGGCCATAACATCTCCTCGAAGTTGTCGCGTCGGACAGTCCTGGTCGTCGATCTTGCCCGGTCGGCGACAATACATGCGTGACGACTTCGACCGCGCAGACCGCTGGGACGCCCGAACCGACCTTCTACGACCGGATCGGCGGCTACCCGACGATCGCCGCGATCGTGCGGAGGTTCTACGAGGGCGTGGCGACCGACGAGGTGCTGCGGCCGCTGTACCCGGAGCAGGACCTTGCGCCGGCCGCCGAGCGGTTCACCCTCTTCCTCGTGCAGTACTGGGGCGGCCCCACGACGTACTCCGAGACGCGCGGCCACCCGCGGCTGCGGATGCGCCACGCGCCGTTCCGGGTGACCCCGAAGGCGCGTGACCACTGGCTGAGGCACTTCCGCGCCGGCCTGGAGTCGGTCGGGCTCGACGCGGAGCTCGAGGCGGAGTTCTGGGACTACGTGACGCACGCGGCCCAGTTCATGGTCAACACGCTCGAGGAGGACTGAGCGCGCGGGTCAGTCGTCGAGGACCGCCTCGAGGCGGGTGCGCTCCTCGGCGGTCAACGGGCGGGACCGCTGGGCGCGCGGGTCGAACGCCACCATCACGGCGCTGGCCCGCGAGTAGACCTCGTCGGCATCGACGATCTCGCTGGCGAGGCCGAACGACGAGGTCCCGATCCGGGACACCCAGGTCTCCACGACGTACGGCTCGGGCCGGAACAGGAGCGGGCGCCGGTAGTCCACGTCGAGACGCGCGACCACCAGCCCCTCCCCCGGCTCGTCGATGCGGCGGCCCAGGGAGGCCAGGAACGCGAGCCGCGCCTCCTGGTAGTACTCGAAGTACTTGACGTTGTTGACGTGGCCGAAGACGTCGACGTCGGAGAACCGCACCCGGCAGTCGTAGGCGTGCCGGCTCACTGGCCCGCTCCCTGTGCGACCCCCGCCGGCTCCGGCGTCTCCCAGAAGCCGCGCAGCACGTCCTTCTCCTGCGCGGTGATCCGGCGCGGCCGCTCCGCGGAGAAGACGTACGGCGTCAGCACGGTGCGCGCCCGCGCGTACACGTGCCGAGTCCCGTCCTCGAGCACGTCGAGGATCTCGTAGGCCATCGTGAACGACGCGGCCCTGATGCCGGTGACCCACGACTCGATGCGCACCGGCTCGAACCGGAACACCAGAGGGCTCACGAACTCCACCTCGTGGCGGACCACGACCACGCCCTCCGCGAGCTCCTCGCCGCCGGAGGCCGGGGCGTGGACGCGCAGCATGTCCACCCGGGCCTCCTGCAGGTAGTCGACGTAGACCACGTTGTTGACGTGTCCCAGCGAGTCCATGTCGGCCCACCGCAGCGGGCAGAGGTAGATGTGTCGAGCCACACAGGCATCCTCCCAGGGTTGGCACCTAGGCTGTCGAGTGGTCCTCCTGACGGACCCGCCGGTCCGCGCCGGACCCGTCCACGACGAAAGGGAGTCCCCCGATGCCCGAGGCTGTGATCGTCGCTGCCACCCGGTCCCCGATCGGCCGCGCCCACAAGGGCTCGCTGAAGGACATGCGTCCCGACGACCTCGCGGCGCTCATGGTCCGCGCCGCGCTCGACAAGGTGCCGGCGCTCGACCCCACCGACATCGACGACCTGTACCTCGGCTGCGGCCTGCCGGGTGGGGAGTCCGGGTTCAACATGGGCCGGATCGTCGCGGTGCTGCTCGGCTACGACCATCTTCCGGGTGCGACCGTCACCCGCTACTGCTCGTCGTCGGTGCAGACCACGCGGATGGCCTTCCACGCGATCAAGGCCGGCGAGGGCGACGTCTTCGTCTCGGCCGGGGTGGAGACCGTCTCACGCTACCCGTACGGCAGCAGCGACCCGGGCAGCGCGCAGAACCCGCGGTTCGCCGAGGCGGTGGCCCGGACCACCGAGACGGCGGAGAGCGGCGCCGGGTGGCACGACCCGCGCGACGACGGCACGGTTCCGGACGCCTACATCGCGATGGGCCAGACGGCCGAGAACGTTGCGCGGCTTCGCGGGCTGAGCCGCCGGGAGCTCGACGAGTTCGGGGTGCGCAGCCAGAACCTCGCCGAGAAGGCCATCACCGACGGCTTCTGGGAGCGCGAGATCACCCCGGTCACCACCCCGGACGGCAGCGTCGTCTCGCGCGACGACGGGCCGCGGGCCGGGGTGAGCCTCGAGGCGGTCTCCGACCTGAAGCCGGTGTTCCGTCCCGACGGGGTGGTCACCGCCGGGAACTGCTGCCCGCTCAACGACGGCGCCGCCGCGGTCGTGGTCATGTCCGACACCAAGGCCGCCGAGCTCGGTCTCACCCCGCTGGCTCGGGTCGTCTCCACGGGCGTGACCGCGCTGTCCCCGGAGATCATGGGACTCGGGCCGGTGCAGGCCACCAAGCAGGCCCTCGACCGTGCCGGCATGACGATCGACGACATCGACCTGGTCGAGATCAACGAGGCCTTCGCAGCGCAGGTGGTCCCGTCGTACCAGGACCTCGGGATCGACCTGGACCGGCTGAACGTCAACGGCGGCGCCATCGCGGTGGGCCATCCCTTCGGCATGACCGGCGCCCGGCTGCAGAGCACGATGCTCAACTCGCTGCAGTGGCACGACAAGCAGACCGGCCTCATCACGATGTGCGTCGGCGGCGGCCAGGGCATGGCGCTGATCCTCGAGCGGCTGAGCTGAGAGGCGCCCGTGGCTTCCGGGGTGACCGGACGGTGACGCCGCGCGTGGCGAGGTGAAGGAATTTCGTTGAATTATCAATTATACGGTTGGTAGACTAGACCGCATGACTGTGCAGGCGACCGACGTCACATGGCTCGACGAGGGCCAGCAGCGCGCGTGGCGCGCCTACCTGGTGGGCACCACCCTGCTCATGGACCGGCTCGACCGCGACCTCCGCGAGAACCACGGGCTCTCGCTGCCCGAGTACGAGATCCTGGTCCGGCTGGCCGAGGCGGCCGACCACCGGATGCGGATGGCGGTGCTCGCCGAGTCGGTGAGCCACTCCCGCAGCCGGGTCACCCACACGGTCAGCCGGATGGAGCGAGCGGGGCTGGTGCTGCGGGAGAACTGCGTCTCCGACGGACGCGGCGTCGAGGCGGTGCTCACCGCGCGTGGCCTCCGGACCCTCGAGGAGGCGGCGCCCGGCCACGTCTCGGCGGTACGGCGGTTCCTCGTCGACCTCGCCGACCCGGACGACCTGGCCGCGGTGGGCCGGGTCTTCGACGCGGTCAGCGACGCGCTGGTCCAGAACAACCCGGCCGCGGACATCCGCTGACCCATGGACGACGCGGCCGCCCGGCTCGCCGACGAGCGCGCGCAGACGCTGTCCCGGCTGGCCTCGCTGACCCGAGACTTCGCCGACATCGTGGCGGCGGAGCAGGACGCGAACGCTGACGACGAGCACGACCCCGAGGGGCACACGATCGCGTTCGAGCGCTCCCAGGTCTCCGCGCTGGTCGAGCAGGCACGCGGCCACCTCGCCGAGATCGACGCGGCCGAGCAGCGGCTGGCCGCGGGCGGCTACGGCCTCTGCGCGAGCTGCGGTGGACCGATCGCGCCGGGGCGGCTCGAGGCGCGACCGACGGCGCGGACGTGCATCGGCTGCGCCGGGAGGTGAGCCGGCGAGGTCGTCTCAGTCGCGGGTGAGCCTGCGGTGGGTGACCCGGTGCGGACGGGCCGCCTCGGCGCCGAGCCGCTCGACCTTGTTGGCCTCGTACGAGGCGAAGTTGCCCTCGAACCAGAACCAGCTGCCCTCGTCCTCGTCGTCGCCCTCCCAGGCGAGGATGTGGGTGGCCGTGCGGTCCAGGAACCACCGGTCGTGGGAGGTGATGACCGCGCAGCCCGGGAACTCCAGCAGCGCGTCCTCCAGAGACTGCAGCGTCTCCACGTCGAGGTCGTTGGTCGGCTCGTCGAGCAGCAGCAGGTTCCCACCCATCTTCAGCGTCATGGCCAGGTTGAGCCGGTTGCGCTCCCCGCCGGAGAGCACGCCGGCCTTCTTCTGCTGGTCCGGGCCCTTGAAGCCGAACGACGCGATGTAGGCCCGGCTCGGCATCTCGAAGCTGGCCACCTTGATGAAGTCCAGACCGTCCGAGACGACCTCCCAGACGTTCTTGTTGCCGTCGATGCCGCCGCGGCTCTGGTCGACGTAGGAGATCTTCACCGTCTGCCCGACCTTCAGGTCGCCGCTGTCCGGCTTCTCCTCCCCGACGATCATCCGGAACAGCGTGGTCTTGCCGACGCCGTTGGGGCCGATCACCCCGACGATGCCGGCCCGCGGGAGCTTGAAGCTCAGGTCGTGCATCAGCACCCGGTCGCCGAACCCCTTCTCGAGGTCCTCCGCCTCCAGGACCACGTCGCCGAGCCGGGGCCCGCTCGGGATGTTGATCTCGGCGAGGTCGACCTTGCGGTTGCGCTCGGCCTCGGCGGCGAGCTCCTCGTAGCGGGCCAGCCGCGACTTGCTCTTCGCCTGGCGCGCCTTGGGGTTGGAGCGCACCCACTCCAGCTCGCGCTCGAGCATCTTGGCCCGCTTCGCGTCCTTCTGGCCCTCGATCTGCAGCCGCTGCTTCTTCGTCTCCAGGTACGTCGAGTAGTTGCCCTCGTACGGGTGCGCCTTGCCCCGGTCGAGCTCGAGGATCCAGCTCGCGACGTTGTCCAGGAAGTACCGGTCGTGAGTGACGGCGAGCACGGCGCCGGGGTAGCTCGCGAGGTGTCCCTCGAGCCACTGCACGGACTCGGCGTCGAGGTGGTTGGTCGGCTCGTCGAGCAGCAGCAGGTCTGGCTGCTGCAGCAGCAGCTTGCACAATGCGACCCGTCGCCGCTCACCACCAGACAGCTTGTCGACGACGGCGTCCTGCGGCGGGCAGCGCAGCGCGTCCATGGCCTGCTCGAGCCTGCTGTCGAGGTCCCACGCGTTCGCGTGGTCGAGGTCGGTCTGCAGGTCGCCCATCTCGGCGAGCAGCCGGTCGTAGTCGGCGTCGGGGTCGGCGAGCTCCTCGGAGATGGCGTTGTAGCGGTCGAGCTTGCCCTTGATGTCCTCGACGGCCTCCTCGACGTTCTCGAGGACGGTGCGCCCCTCGGTCAGCGGCGGCTCCTGCTGCAGCATCCCGACGGTCGCCTCGGGGTCGCGGGTCGCGTCGCCGTTGGAGGGATGGTCGAGGCCGGCCATGATCTTGAGCAGCGTCGACTTGCCGGTGCCGTTCGGTCCCACGACGCCGATCTTGGCGCCGTGCAGGAACGACAGGGTGACGTTGTCGAGGACGACCTTGTCACCATGGGCCTTGCGCACGTTGCGCAGCGTGAACACATACTCAGCCATGGTCAGGAAGCCTACGGCGCTCCTGCCACCTCGTTCCAACCGGTCTCGCGCCCGAGGCCGCTGCCGAGAGGCGCGCCCGGTCCCGTCAGGCGGCCGGCGACTCGCCCGACCCGACGACGCGGCCGTGGCTGTCGAGCTGCGGCAGGTCGTCGACCTGGGCGTGCAGGATCGCCTTGACCTCGCGGTCGGTCTCCTCCTCGCTCTCGGCCGCCACCCGGGACACCCGTAGGAAGGCGGAGGTGCCACGCGCGAGGTCGTGGCCGACGTGCTGGGCGTCCACCACGTAGGTGGTCGAGGACTGGCCGTCCTGGCGCTCCCAGACGTCGGCGCGCAGCCGACCGTGCACGACCACCGGGTCGCCCTTCTTGACCGACTCGGCGACGTTCTCCGCGAGCCCCCGCCAGCAGCTCACCGAGAACCACGACGTCGGCCCGTCCACCCAGCTGCCGTCGCGACGCCGGATCCGCGGCGTCGACCCGACCCGGAAGTTCGCCACCGAGCCGTCCTTGGTCTCACGGAGGACCACGTCGTTGCCGACCCAGCCCTGCAGCGTCACGAAAGCTTCGTTCATCGGAGGTCTCCTCATGTCGTCGGACGAGTACGTCCCGAAGGCTGCCCGGTCTGCCTCCGAGGGGGCGGGACCGCGCACGAAGCTGTGGACAGCGCCCACGACCACCGCCCCTGGGGACGGAACCTGGCCGGCGCCGCGTCACCGCGCAGCGGCAGCCAGTCCGGACCGCACCTGCCGGTAGGCCTCGACCTCCGCCTGGACCGGCTCGACCACGAGCCGGTCGGTGACCTCGCCGATCGCGGTGCGCAGCCGGCGTTCCACCGTCCGGGCACGTCGGCGCGCGGACGCCCGGGCCGCGATCCGGCACAGCAGCGCGACGACGACGCCGCCCAGCACGCCCCCGAGCAGCATCAGCGTCGGCACCGGGAAGCCGCGGTAGTCGGGCGTGGACGGCTCCGGCAGCCGGAGGTAGCCCGTCACCGCCAGCCCGGCGAGCCAGAGCCCACCGACCAGCGCCACCGTCACCAGGGCCCACTGCAGACCCCGCACCACCCGCCACCAGCCCGGTGTGCGGGCGACGCCGAGGTCGGTCCCGGTCACCGCCTGGTCGAGGGCGTCGTCGAGGTCGCCGAGCCGACCGACCGAGGCACGACGTACCGCGTCGGCCCAGGGCCGGCTCAGGTCGACCGAGACGTCGTCGGCCAGCGAGCGGACCGCGGTGTCGACCCGGGCTCGCTGCACCGGGGAGGCGACCGGCATCGACGACCGCGGCGCGGCCATGAGCTCCCTGTCCTTCGGGCCGAGGTCGAGGTGCAGCCGGCGCAGCGGGTCGGGGCGGAACCTGCTCAGCCAGGCCGTGACCGGCCAGCCGGTGGCCTGGCGGGCCCGGCGGCGGGTGGCGTCGTGCACCGCGCGCACGACCGTGGGCACGCCCGCCGCCTCGGCGAGGGCGTCGACGAGCTCGGGCTCCCGCTCGCGGGCCACGTCGTCGGGCCGGGCGTCGCCGCTGGCCGCCTGCATCCGCCCGGCCACGGAGGCCACGTCGGCGAGCATCCGCGCCCGAGCGGCCTTCTTGGCCGCGACCCGGGCGCCGATCGCTCTCCGGAGCGCAGGGATGCCCTCGCCGGTGCGGGCCGAGGTCGCGAGCACGGGCACCGCACCGAGCCCCTCCGCCGTCAGGAGCCGCTCGAGGTCGGCCACCATCGCCGCCCGCTCCGGCGGCGGGACGGCGTCGACATGGTTCAGCACCACCAGCATGATGTCCTGGTGGGTCGCCAGCGGCCGCAGGTAGCGGTCGTGCACCGCCGCGTCGGCGTACTTCTGGGGGTCCAGGACCCAGACCAGCATGTCCGCGAGCGCGACCAGCCGGTCGACCTCGACGTGGTGGCCGACCTCGGTCGAGTCGTGGTCCGGCAGGTCGAGCAGCACCAGCCCGTCCAGGTCGCCGTCGTGGCGGCCCCGGTCGAGCATGCTGTCGCGGGCCACCTGGTGACGACGAGGTACGCCGAGCCAGTCGAGCAGCTCTCCGGCCCCCTCCGGGCCCCACGCGCACGCCAGGGTCCACGACGTGGTGGGCCGGCGGACGCCGACGGCCGCCAGGTCGAGACCGGCGAGCGCGTTGAAGGTCGACGACTTGCCGGACCCGGTGGAGCCCGCGAGCGCCACGACGGTGTGCTCCCCGGACAGCCGCAGCCGCGCTCCGGCTCGGTCGACCACCGCCGCGGCGTCGTCCACCAGGGCGTCGTCGAGCCGCCCACGTGCCGCGTCGACGGCCTGCTGGAGACCGTCGAGCCGGGCCGCGACGTCCGGGGGCCCCTTGCCGACCAGCCGGCGGGCCGCCTCGGCGATCGCCGTCACGACGGGCTCCCGGACTGCCCCGCGAACCGGAGGTCGTCGACCCGACGGGCTGCCGAGCGGATCCGGTCGGCGGCGTCGGGGACGACCCCCAGGCCGTCGAGCAGGTCGAGGTAGCGGGCCCGCTCCGCCTCGAGCAGCGTCTCGACGCGGGCGTTGAGGTCGGCGCGGGCGTGCGCGGCGAGGCGGCGCACCGCCTGGTCGCCGAAGACCGCCTCGAGCACCTTCTGTCCGACGATCGCGCTGCCGCCCGCGATCCCCGCCTCGGCGCCGGTGATCCCGGCGGTCTGCGCGAAGACCACGATCATCAGCGCCAGGCCGAGGCCGTTGACCCCGAACGCGAGGAACCGGGCGGTGGTGCGCTTGTCGGCGCCCTCGCCGCGGACCATGTCGAGAACGTCCTGCTGCCAGTCGCGCACGGCCCGCGCGGCGCGCTCCCGGAAGTCGCGCGAGGCCCGACCGAGGTCGCTGCCCGACGCGTCGAGCAGCCGCTGGCCGGCCGTCAGCGACCGCCAGGAGGCCTGGGCGCGCTCGGCCGCCGTCTCGGCATGCTCCAGGATCAGCGTCTCGAGTCCCGACTCGACGGCCCCAGCGGCACGCTCGGCCTGGTGCGGCTCGCCTCTGACCCACGCGACCACCCGGTCCCGCAGCCGGCCGACCCGGGTCTCGAGCGAGCGCAGCAGCTCACCCGTGCCGACGAACTCCTGCCAGCGGGCCAGCACCTCGCCGCGCAGCAGGGTGCCGTCGGCGCTCGCCTCGTCGATCCGGTCGGCCGCCTCGGTGTAGGCGCGGTCGACCTCGCCGCGCAGCCGGACCACGGTCGTGCTCTGCTCCGCGGCGGCGTCCGCGAGCAGGTGTGAGCGGCGGGCCAGGTTGCGCACCGCCCCGTCCAGGGTCTGCCTCACGACCGCGGCACGCGCCGTGGCGTCGGAGGCGAGCAGGTCGAGCCAGCCGCGGATCTCCGCGACCGCGGTGGACGGTAGGGCGCCGTCGACGGACAGCTCGCTCTCCACCACGGTGAACAGCGGCGAGTCGCGCAGCCCCCGGGCGCTCAGCATGCGCGCGAGGTGGCCGCTCACCTCCGCGACCGCCTCGGGCGGGGTGCGGTCGAGCACGACCGCGACGGCGGTGCTGCGCTCGACGGCTGCCTGCAGGAAGTCCCACGGCACCTGGTCGGCGTACCGGGCGGCGGAGGTGACGAACAGCCACAGGTCCGCTGCGCCGAGCAGCTCCGCGGCGAGGGTGCGGTTGCGCTCCTCGACCGAGTCGATGTCCGGCGCGTCGAGGATCGCCAGTCCGGCCGGGACGGTCGGCGCCGCGACGAGCTGGAGAGCCCCCGGGTCGCCGGTCGCGCCCGTGGTGCGGGCCAGCCCCGGCAGCACCCGGCCGGTCTCGAACCAGGCCGTGTCCTGGGGGCTGTGCACGAGCACGGGAGACCTGGTGGTCGGCCGCAGCACGCCTGGTGCGCTGACCTGCCGACCGACGACGGCGTTGACGAGCGTGGACTTGCCGGCGCCGGTCGACCCGCCCACCACCGCCAGCAGCGGGGCGTCGATCCGCAGCAGCCGCGGCAGGACGTAGTCCTCGAGCTGGTCCACGAGCTCGGCACGGGTGGCGCGCTGCTCCTGGGCGCCGGGGACGTCCAGCGGCAACGGGGTCGCCTGCAACGCCTCGCGGAGCCGCACCAGCGTCGCGACCAGCTCGGTCGCCGCGACGGGGGCGCTCACCGGTGGCCCCGGGACGCGGCCAGCAACGGACCGGTCGGCTGCGGGAACCAGGCGTACGGGCGCAACGCGCGCAGCCGGCGGACCATCTCCGCTCCGCGCTGCGCGAAGTCCGACGGCGCCGATCCGCGCAGGTAGCGGTCGTGCAGGAAGCCCAGCTCGACGGCCTGCTGCTGGTAGGCGCGGGTGGCGCGCTCGGCGAGCGGACCGCCGGCGGCTCGCGCCTCCCGCCGGGCCACCCGACGGGCCGGCAGCCGCACCAGCCACGGCACCTCGGCCGGGGCGAGGTATCCGCGCGCTGCGCAGTCGGTCAGGGAGCGGGTCAGCATCCGCCCCTCCCGCTCGCGCGCCCACACCGCGATGCCGACCAGGAGCAGGAACGCGGGCACCATCAGCACGAGGTACGTCGCCACGAACGCCTGTCCGCCACCGAGGAAGGCGGAGGTGTTCCACAAGGAGTGCGCCGTCACCGCGACGACGTACCCCGCGACCGGTGCCGCGACGCGCCAGAAGCGGCTCCGGGTGACGACGGCGACGCCCACCCCCACCCCGATCGCGGACGTGAAGAGCGGGTGCGCGAAGGGGCTGAAGATGCCGCGCACGACGAACAGCGACGTCGCGGCGTCCAGGCCGCCCGGCCCGGTCCCGTGGCCACCGACGTACGCCGCGGCGAGGTACATGATGTTCTCGGTGAAGGCGAAGCCGGCGCCGACGAGCCCGGCGTACACGAGGCCGTCGAGGATCCCGTCGATCTGGTTGCGCCGCGACCAGAGCAGCAGCAGGACGAACAGGCCCTTGGCCGCCTCCTCGGTGACCGGCGCGACGACCGTTCCGGACCACGACGCCGAGGCGCTCAGCACCCGGGCGTCGACGGCCTGGAGGAGCAGGGCGGCGGTGGTCGCGACCAGGGCGCCCCAGCCGAACGCGAAGCCGAGGAACACCGGCGGCTCGGGCTCGTAGCGGTCCAGCCACAGATAGCCGGCGACGACGGGCCCGACCGGGATCGCCGCCAGCACGGCGCCGACCACCAGCGCGCCGGGCGCGCCGACGAACAGCAGCACGAGGCCGATGGCGGCCGCGCCCACGACCATGGCGAGCGTGAGCAGGATCGTGAAGGCGGCAGAGGTCCGGCGTCGTGGCGACGCGAGCAGAACCGGGGGCACCGGGCCGCGCGCCCCGGCACGGCCCCGCCACCCGGGCTGCTCGTAGCCGAGACCGTCCACCCCGCTCACCCGCACAGCCTATCGGGGCGCGCCCCCGCTCCCGGCCGTCGCTTCACGCGGTCCCCCGGACGTATGGTGAGACGCGTGAGCGACGAGACCCAGACTCAGGACACGCTGACCCTCGACACGGCGGCGATCCCGCCGGAGGGCACCGACGAGCAGCCCAAGACCGAGAGCCACGACCAGCCCGTCCCGGAGGCGTACGCCGCCTTCATGCGGACCGGTTGGGGGGACCGCGACCTCGACCTTCCGCCGCACCCGGTGGCTTCGTGGGCGGCTGCGCGGCGCGCCCGGCTGGCCGAGATGTTCCCCGGCGAGCGGCTCGTCGTACCGGCCGGCACCTTCAAGGTGCGCGCCAACGACACCGACTACCGGTTCCGACCCGAGACCGCGCACACCTACCTGTGCGGCAACCAGACGAGCGACGCGGTCCTGGTCATCGAGGACGGCGAGTCGACCCTGTACGCGCGACCGCGCTCCTCGCGGGAGACCGACGAGTTCTTCCGGGACCGCAGGTACGGCGAGCTGTGGGCCGGCCGCCGGCCCTCGCTCCACGAGATGCAGTCCTCGCTCGGGCTGGCCTGCCGACACCTCGACGAGCTCCCCGAGGTGCTCCGCGGGTCGAGCAAGACCCGGGTGCTGCGCGACGTCGACGACGTCGTGGACCGGGCGGTCGCCGGGGACGAGGTGCGCGACGAGGAGCTGGCCCGGGCGGTCTCCGAGATGCGCCTGGTCAAGGACTCCTGGGAGCTCGAGCAGCTGCAGGAGGCGTGCGACATCACCACGCTCGGCTTCGCCGACAGCGTCCGGGAGTGGGACGACGTGCTCCGCTACGGCGAGCGCTGGATCGAGGGAACCTTCTTCCGGCGCGCGCGTGCGATGGGCAACGACATCGGGTACGACTCGATCGTCGGGGGTGGCCGGCACGCCACCACCCTGCACTGGATCGACAACTCGGGACCGGTGACGCCCGGCGAGCTGCTGCTGCTCGACATGGGCGCCGAGGGCACGAACCTCTACACCGCCGACGTGACCCGGACCCTGCCCGTGGACGGCACCTTCACGCCGCTGCAGCGGGACCTCTACACGCTGGTGTACCAGGCGCAGAGCGCCGGCATCGACGCGGTGCGCCCGGGCGCCGACTTCCTGGAGCCGCACCGCGCCGCCATGAAGGTGCTCGCGCAGGGGCTCGGCGACCTCGGCCTGTTGCCGGTGTCGGTCGAGGAGGCGCTGTCCCCGGACAGCAAGGTGTATGCCCGGTGGACGCTGCACTCGGTGAGCCACATGCTCGGCCTGGACGTCCACGACTGTGCCCGCTCGGCCCCGGAGAAGTACACCCGCGGCACGCTCACCGAGGGGATGGTGCTGACGGTCGAGCCGGGGCTGTACTTCCAGGAGGACGACCTCCTGGTCCCCGAGGAGATGCGCGGCATCGGGATCCGGATCGAGGACGACATCGTGGTCACCGACTCGGGCGCGCGGAACCTCTCCGAGGCGCTCCCCCGCGACGTCGCCGCGGTCGAGGAGTGGATGGCCGGCCTCCGGGCGTGACGATCCGGGCGTGACGATCCGGGCGTGACCAGCGGGGCGTCGGCTGCTCGTGGGGCTGACCGGCACTGCCCGTCACGAATGTCACAAAAGGGGCACAATGCCCCTCGGAGTGTCGTAGGGTGGTAGCTCAGGGTCCGGGGGGACCCCGCACTGGGGGTGCACATGAGCGACGCCGTCTTTCCCATGTCCCGGTCGAACCGTCCGGACCAGCGGCCCGAGCGCGTCTTCGTGACGACGCTGGGTTCGCGCCAGCTCTACGCCCGGCGTACCTCGCAACGCCATCTGCCGGTCGACACCGTGGCGCTCGACTTCTACACCGCGGACCACGAGCTGGTCGCGCGGTGCGCGGCCGAGCGACTCACCGGACGGGAGCGCTTCCTGCAGCTGCGACCGGGCGAGCCGCAGTGGGACCTCGGCCCCGTCGACATCGCCCGGCTCCGGGTGCTCGTCGAGGGAAGGGTCCAGGTGGCCGACCGCCGGCGCGTCTTCGTCTGACGTCCCCGGCGCTCGCTCAGCCGACCTGCTCCTGACCGAACTTCTGGTTGGCGGTGTCGACCACCTCCTGGGCGACCATCCGCAGCTTGAGATTGCTCGTCGACGACGCCCGGACCAGGAAGTGGAACGCGCGGTCCTCCCCGATCTGGTAGCGCTCCATGACGATGCCGACGGCCTGGCCGATCACCTTGCGCGAGAGCAGGGCCACGTTGAGCTGCTCCTCCCGGCGGGACCGGCCCAGCGCGATCGCGGCGTGCGCCGCGAACAGCTCGGCGATCTGCGGAGCGTCGGGGTCGACGACCTCGGACTCGGTGGAGTAGAGGTTCAGCCCGCCCAGCGTCTCCTCGTCGGTGTAGAGGCGGAGGCCCATCTGGGCACGAAGCCCGAGCTGGGCCGCCTGTCTGGTGAACCTCGGCCAGCGCTGCTGGTGCCGCATCGCCTCGACGACCACGACCGACGAGTCGCGGATCGCGTCCACGCACGGCCCCTGGTCGAGCTCGTACTGCAGGGTGTCGAGCTTCCAGACGAGCTGGTCCGTCCCGGCCATCGTCTCGATCCGGCCGTCCCGGTGGACGATCGAGATTCCGGCGTGGTTGAACCCCGGCACCGAGCGCCGCGCCTCCCAGGCGATGGAGTCCAGCGTCTCGGCCAGGCTCCTCGAGCTGTTGATGGCGCCCGCCGCCTCGGCGAGGGCACGGGTGATGCCCGCTACGTCGCTTCCCACGAGATTCTCCCGGTCGTCCGGCAGGCGAAGCGCTCGTCGGGACGCGAGACGTCTGTGTCAGGGGGACCCGCTTCTCGGGCCCCGACCACCCACGGTACCCACTCGCCTCACGACGGGGCGTCCGGGCCGGACCCCGCGGGGGCCCGACCCTGGCGGTGCCTCGCTGCGCGTCCCCCGCCGGCTCCGGGTGATCGGGCTCCGTGGCCGGGCCGTGGTTGGATGGCCGTGTTGCGGCATCCGGATACCCGTGCTCGTGACGCCGGCACTCGCGACCTGCTCCGTGGGACCGGCGGTTCGCGGTGCGGGGTCAAGATGGCGGCGTCGTACCGCGGACCACCCGGGTCCCGTCCGGCTCAGCGCTCGGCCCGCTTCTGCAGCCGCTCGCGCTGCGGCCCCACGGTGTAGCGGGGATCCTCGGCCGAGGCGACGCCGGCGGCGAAGATGCCGAACCGCGTGAGGGCCGACGAGGCGACCAGCAGCAGCCCCGAGGCCTTGGTGACCGGGCGGCTGCGGCGACCCACCAGCGCGCCAAGACAGCCCACCAGCGCCAGCCGCTTCCCCAGCCGCATCCGGGCACCGGCCCGGCCTTGGTGGTAGGTCTGCGCGACCGTGCCCATCCGGCGTTCCATCAGGACCGCGGCGCCCTGCTCGGCCGCCGCGCCGGCGACGGCCAGCGACCGCGGGAAGGCGAGCTGCGAGGCCGGAGCGGTCGCCAGCGCCCAGCCGCCGGCCGCCATCGCGCCGGACGCCACGAACACGAACGGCATCTCCCGGTAGCCGTCGTGCCAGGCCGGGACGGCCGTGTCGCAGATCAGGGCCGCGGTGTACGACGCGACCGCCGGACCCAGCGAAGCGGCGCCCATGGTCGCGGCCAGGCCGAGCGGTCTCAGCCGCCCGGTCAGGTCCGAGGCGGCAGCGACCACGGTCGCCGGGACGAACCCCGCCAGGATCCACGACCCGACGCTCATCGGGGAGGTCACCTTGAGCACCCGCAGCATGTTCAGGAACCGGCTGGGCCTGCCGAGGTCGTGCACCAGAGCGCCGAGCGACAGCACGCCCGCGCCGGCCGCACCGATCTCGCTGACCCGCGCCAGGTCTCGTCGGCCGGTCAGCTCCGCCACCGCGGCCACCACGGAGGCAGCGCCGGCCAGCCCGCCGAGGAAGAGATAGCCCGGGATGTCGGGCTCCTCCCAGACCGGCTTGTTCAGCACCGGCTTGCCGTAGTAGGACACGAACTCCGCGTCGGGCACCACCGGCTCCTCCGCGCGGCGACGGCGTCGGCCCGTGAAGCTGGACACCGCCTCGGTCATCGTCGGGCCCCCTGCCGCCACGACGCCACGCCGGCCAGTCCCACCGAGACCGCCAGTGCGGCGGCGGCGGCCGCGACGTGCCGCCACATGCTCGGCAGGTCCCGGGTCGTGACGACCGGGTCCGGAGGCAGCCCGTAGACCTCCGGCTCGTCGAGCAGCAGGAAGAACGCGCCGTCGCCGCCCACGCCGTCCTCGGGGTCGTGCCCGTACAGGCGGGCGGCGTCCAGGCCCTGCTCGTGAAGCTGGTCGAGGCGGTGCGCGGCCCGCTCCCGCAGCTCCTCGAGGGTGCCGAACTGGATCGAGTCCGTGGGGCACGCCTTCGCGCACGCCGGCTCGAGGCCGGCACCGATCCGGTCGTAGCACAGGGTGCACTTCCAGGCGCGGCCGTCCTCCTTGCGCTGGTCGATGACGCCGTACGGACAGGCGGGGATGCAGTACCCGCAGCCGTTGCAGATGTCCTCCTGCACCACCACCGTCCCGAGCTCGGTGCGGAACAGCGACCCGGTCGGGCACACGTCCAGGCACGCCGCGTGCGTGCAGTGCTTGCACACGTCCGAGGCCATCAGCCACCGGATCTCGTCGGCCGGCCCTCCAGCGTCCGGCTCTCCGTCGGTCGGCGCGAGGACGGACGGCATGCCGAGGTCGACCGTGGGCACCCGTCGGCGCTGCTCGACGAAGGCCACGTGCCGCCAGGTGTCGGCGCCGAGCCCGCCGCTGTTGTCGTACGACATCCCGGTGAAGTCCAGCCCGTCCTCAGGGACGTGGTTCCACTCCTTGCAGGCCACCTCGCACGCCTTGCAGCCGATGCACACCGAGGTGTCGGTGAAGAAGCCGACGCGTGGCGGGTGGTCGGTGTACCCGCCGGCCTCGGCCGGGTCGGTCGGCCGGCTCGGAATCCGCATCACATCTCCGTCCCTGTCTCCTCGACGATGCCCGCGCGACGGTGGTACTCCTCCACGAGCGCCCGGCGTGCGGGTCCCCGGGGGCGCCGTCCGGGCCGGATGTCACAGGTCAACGCCTTCACCTCCTGGATGTGCACGTTCGGGTCCAGCGAGATGGAGCTCAGGTCGTTCACCGCGTCTCCCGTGCTGTAGCCGTTGGGGCCCCAGTGGTAGGGCACTCCCACCTGATGCAGGGTCCTGCCGTCGACGACCAACGGGCTCAGCCGGTCGGTCACCAGCACCCGCGCCTCGATGGCTCCGCGCGCGGTCACGAGCGTCGCCCACCCGGCGTGCCGCAGGCCGCGAACCGCCGCGAGCTCCGGGGACACCTCGCAGAACAGCGCGGGCTGCAGCTCCGAGAGGTACGGCACCCACCGGCTCATCCCGCCGGCCGTGTGGTGCTCGGTGAGCCGGTACGTCGTGAGCGCGAACGGGAACACGTCGGCACCCGGCTGCCCCGGCGTCGGGTGGAAGCGGTTGTGGCGGTGGCGCACGATCTGCCGCACGGGGTTGCGCTGCTGACCGTAGAGCGGGTTGCGGACGGGCGAGTCCTGCGGCTCGTAGTGGGCCGGCAGCGGGCCGTCGGTGAGCCCGGTCGGGACGTAGAGCCACGCCCTGCCGTCGGCCTGCATGATGAAGGCGTCCGTGCCGGAGAGCGCGTCCGGTCCGGTGGCGTCCCGGTCGGGCACGAAGTCGGGCGGCTTGGTCGCCTTGAAGTCCGCGATGTCGTGGCCGGTCCACCGGCCGGCGTCGGGATCCCACCAGACCAGCGCCTTGCGCTCGCTCCACGGCCGACCATCGGGATCGGCCGAGGCCCGGTTGTAGAGCACCCGCCGGTTGGCGGGCCAGGCCCAGCCCCACTCGGCCGCCACCCAGTTCTGCTCGGCGGTCGGCTTGCGGCGGGCCGCCTGGTTCACCCCGTCGGCGTACACGCCGCAGTAGATCCAGCAGCCGCAGGCCGTGGAGCCGTCCGGGGCGAGCTGCTCGTACGACGCCAGCGGCTCCCCTGAGGCGTTCCAGCCGTTGATCTCGGCCAGCACCGCCTCGGCGTCGGGCTCGGCATGGGGACCCTTCGTGGGGTAGTCCCAGGTGAGGTCGAGCACCGGACGGTCCCGCGGGTCGGTCGACGCGGCCAGCTTCTCGCGGATCCGGCGACCGAGGTGGAACATGAACCACAGGTCGCTGCGGGCGTCACCGGGCGGCTCGACGGCCTGGTGGTGGAACTGCAGCAGCCGCTGGGTGTTCGTGAAGCTGCCGTCCTTCTCGGTGTGCGCCGCCGCAGGGAGGAAGAAGACCTCCGTGCCGATCTCCTCGGTGCGCAGCTCGCCGGTCTGGATCTCTGGACCGTCCTTCCACCAGGTCGCGCTCTCGATCAGGGAGAAGTCCCGCACCACCAGCCAGTCGAGGTTGGCCATGGCCTGACGCTGGAGCGCGCCGTTGGCCGAGCCCACCGCAGGGTTCTGGCCGAGCAGGAAGTAGCCCTTGCAGTCACCGGCGAGCTGGGCCATCACCGTCTCGTACGTGCTGTGGCTGCCCGTGAGCCGCGGCAGGTAGTCGAAGCGGTAGTCGTTCCGCTCGCTCGCCGCATCGCCCCACCACGCCTTGAGCAGGCTGACCATGTACGCCGGCAGGTCGGCCCAGTAGCCCTTCTCGGCGGAGTCGGCGGAGAGGAAGTCCTCGAGGTTCTCGTGCTGGTGGGCGTGCGGCATCGGGATGTAGCCCGGCAGCAGGTTGAACAGCGTCGGGATGTCCGTCGAGCCCTGGATGCTGGCGTGCCCGCGCAGCGCGAGGATCCCGCCTCCCGGCCGGCCGATGTTGCCCAGCAGGGACTGGAGGATCGCCGCGCTGCGGATGTACTGCACACCGACGGTGTGCTGCGTCCAGCCCACCGCGTAGCAGAAGGCGCTGGTCCGGTCCCGCCCCGAGTTGGAGACCAGGGCGTCGGCCACCCGGCCGAACACGTGCTGCGGCACGCCGCAGACCCGCTCTACCATCTCGGGGGTGTAGCGGGCGTAGTGCCGCTTCAGCACCTGCAGGACGCACCTCGGGTCCTGGAGCGTCTGGTCGGTGCGGCCCTCACCGCGCAGCGCCGCTCCCCCGGACCCGTGCGACTCGCCGCGCGCCGACTCACGGACGCCCTTGGCGGCCCGGTCCTGGTACTGCTGCTGCTCGCGGTGGCCGGAGGCGGCCGGGACCTCGACACCGTCGTACTGCCAGGTGTGGACGTCGTAGCTGCGCCCGTCGGGGTCGAGTCCGGAGAAGACCCCGTCGAGCTCCTCGGTGTCGCGGAAGTCCTCGGAGACGAGGGTCGCGGCGTTGGTGTACGCCAGGACGTACTCGCGGAAGTACGACTCGGTCTGCAGGACATGGTTGATCAGGCCGCCCAGGAACGCGATGTCCGTGCCGGCGCGCAGGGGGACGTGGATGTCGGCCAGCGCGCTGGTGCGGGTGAAGCGTGGGTCGACGTGGATGACGGTGGCCCCGCGTGCCTTGGCCTCCATCACCCACTGGAAGCCGACCGGGTGGCACTCCGCCATGTTGGAGCCCTCGATGACGATGCAGTCAGCGTTCTGCAGGTCCTGCTGGAAGGTGGTGGCCCCGCCGCGGCCGAACGAGGTGCCCAGACTGGGCACGGTGCTGGAGTGTCAAATCCGTGCCTGGTTCTCGATCTGGATGGCGCCCAGAGCGGTGAACAGCTTCTTGATCAGGTAGTTCTCCTCGTTGTCCAGCGTGGCGCCGCCCAGGCTCGCGAAGCCGAGGGTGCGGTTCACCCGGACGCCCTCCGCCTCGTCCTGCCAGTACGCCCGCCGGGTGGCGATCACCCGGTCGGCGATGCGGTCCATCGCGGTGTCGAGGTCCAGCGGCTCCCATTCCGTGGCGTGCGGTCGCCGGTGGAGCACCTGGTGCTCCCGGGACGAGCCGGTGGTGAGCTGGAGGCTGGCCGACCCCTTGGGGCACAGCCGTCCCCGACTGATCGGCGAGTCGGGGTCTCCCTCGATCTGGGTCACCCGGTCGTCCTGGACGTACACGTTCTGGCCGCAGCCGACCGCGCAGAAGGGGCAGATGGACTTGACGACCTTGGACGCCGTGCGGACCCGCGGGCTCAGGGTGTCGGAGCGCGCGGACCTGGCCGCGGCCCCGTGGCCCAGCGGGTCGGTCCCGGTGAGCTGGCGGTAGACGGGCCATCCGCTGATGAACGTGCGCACACCCATGTCAGCATCTCCCGCTTCCGTGTCGCTGCGGCGTTCCCGAGCGACCTGCTTCCATACCCGGCCTGAGCGGGCCCGTCGGACCTGTCTGGTCCGGCATCGGCGACCTCACAGCGATGACCGGACCCCGGGCTCGTTGAGGTCCTGCACCGGCTCGGCTCGCCCGGTGGGGAGCACGGTGCGACCATGTGCCCCTTCGAGCTCGAACGCCAGGGCGCCGTACAGTGCCGCGGCCGAGACCACCAGACCGACGATCCCGGCCGCGGACTTCCAGGCCGACGAGGAGGTCAGCTCGTAGACCCCCGTCACGGCGAACCGGGCGGACGCCAGCGCGAGCACGGTCGCGGCCGCGAGCTTGCCGGTTCCGGCGGTCGCGGGGACCAGCAGCGCGACCGCTCCCAGGAGCAGCACCACGCCCAGCGTGGAGCTGGTCGCGCCCGGTGCGGACTGCACGGTCAGCACTCCGGTCGCCGCCCACGTCGCCGCCAGCAGTCCCATGCCGGTGCCGGCGACCGGGTCCCGGGCCAGGAACCCGAAGACGGAGCCGAGCAGCTGCAGGGGTACCGCGAACGCGAGGACGGCCCACCCGAGCTGGTGGGTCTCGGACGCGGGGATGCCGCCCAGCTGCTCGACGGCGAACAGGCCGCTCGCCGTCATGAGGGCGAGGAAGCCCACGGGGATCGGCATGCCGACCGGTCTGAGCATCACCCGGCTCGGTGGAGAGCTCGTCACAGCGTCAGGACCTCCCCGGCCTCGAAGCGCGGCGCGACCGCAGCACCGCGAGCAGGAGCGCTGCCACGCCGCAGGCCGCGAGCCAGGCCCGGTGTCGTCCGCTCCCGGCGGCGCGGGCCCGCCGGGCCGGCGGCGGCAGACCGACATGGAGGTTGGGGTAGGCGCTCTGCGCGGCGCCCACCGCCTCCTGCGCGCTGTCGTAGGCCTGGTTGCTCACGAGCGGCTCCTGCTCCTGCTCGTCGGGCTCCCAGCGCCATCGCCACAGCTCGTCGGGCTGCTGCCACACGCGGACCTGCCCCGAGGTGACCGACGCTGTCACTCCCCCACCCCCTCACCCTCTGTCGCACCGGCTCCGGCCCGCAACCAGAACGGCGCCTCGCTCAGCCGATCGGGATCCACCTCGTGCGCCTCCGCGTCGCCGGGCGCCGGAGGCTCCCCGGCGACGTCGGTGACCTCGAGCTGCAGCATGCTGGGAGCCGACGTCCTGCGCAGCCGGCTCGCGACCCGGTGGGCGACCAGCCCGGTGAGGACGGGCAGGACGAGAACCACGACGCGCAGCGTGTCGCGGACCGCGGCGATCGTCAGACCGGTCCACTGGACGATCAGCTCCTCACCGGCCGCGAGGAGCAGGACCGCGTAGAACGTCAGGGCCGCCACCCCGATCGCCGTGCGAAGCGGGACCTCCCGGGGTCGCTGGGTGATGTGGTGCGCGGCCCGGTCACCCGTGAGGCGACGGTCGATCAGCGGCCAGAGGTAGAGCACCCCGAACGTGAGCGCCGGCAGGGCCACCGCGGCCCAGAACTGCTCGGGGACGAACGCTCCGAAGACCCGGAACTCCACGGGGGGAACAGCCGCAGGGCACCCTCGACCCAGGCGATGTACCAGTCGGCGACGGACGGCGACATCACGGTCGGGCTCTCGAAGTCACCCCAGACCCACACCGGGTTGATCTGGAACAGGCCGCCCGCGAGGACCGCCACGGCCGCGACGGCGAAGAAGAGCCCGAGCGAGCGCAGCGCGTAGACCGGCCAGACGCGCGACCCCACGACGTTCTGGTTGCGCCGGCCGGGACCCGCGAAGTGGCTGTGCTTCTGGCGCACCAGGATCCCGAGGTGCACCGAGAGCAGCACCGCGATCAGAGCCGGCACCACGAAGATGTGCAACGGGTAGAGCCGCTCGATGATGAAGGGACCGGGAAACGCGGCGCCGAAGACCAGGAAGGCCAGCCAGCTGCCGACGAACGGGACCGCCTCGAGCGTGGAGTAGAAGATGTGCAGCCCGGTGCCGGACAGCAGGTCGTCGGGCAACGAGTAGCCGGCGAACGCGTTGAGGATGGCCAGCGCCAGCAGCGTGACGCCGACGACCCAGTTGGGCTCTCGCGGCTTGCGGAACATCCCCGTGAAGAAGATCCGGCAGAGGTGCAGCACGATGGCACCGATGAAGATGTGCGCGGCCCAGTGGTGGGCCTGGCGTACCAGCAGCCCGCCCCGCACGTCCCAGCTCAGCGACACCGTCGAGGCGAACGCGCCGGACAGCTCCCGGCCGTGCAGCGGCGCGTAGGAGCCTTCGTAGAGCCGCATCGCCGAGCTCGGCTCGAAGAAGATCGCGAGGTACACACCGGTCACGACGAGCACCACGAAGCTGTACAGCGCGATCTCGCCGAGCATGAACGACCAGTGGTCCGGGAAGACCTTGCCCAGCGCCGACCGGACCATGGACGTCATCGCCAGTCGCTCGTCGACCGCGCGGATGCCCTTGCGGCTCAGGCGTCGTCCGATCATGACCGGTACCCCCACCAGGCGGCGCCGACCGGCCCGCTGAAGTCCCCCCGTGCGACCAGGTAGCCGGCGCCGTCCACGGCCAGCGGGAGCTGCGGGAGCGGGTGCGGCGCGGGGCCCTCCACCGGCCGTGCCGCCTGCAGCACGTTGAAGACGGAGTGGTGGCAGGGGCAGAGCAGCTGCTCGTAGTCGTCGGCGTACAGGCCGACAGGGCAGCCCGCGTGCGTGCACAGCTTGGAGTAGGCGACGATGCCGTCCACGACCCACGCGCGTCGGCCCGGCGGGAGGACGAGCAACGCGGGGTCCACCCTCAGCAGGACGGCCGCCGCCGGCGCCTGCCGGGTGTTGTAGCCCTCGGGGAAGACGGTGTGGATGCTCTTCATCTCGATGTCGGACGGCCGCAGCAGCTTGCCCTCCTCGGTGACCAGGCGGCGTCCTGGCCGCCACGCCGTGTGGGACAGCAGCTCGTCGGGGTTGCCCCCCTGGGACGGGAACATCGACCTGAGCGGGAACAGCGCCGCCACACCGATCGAGCCCAGCGCCACGCCCAGCATCGACCAGAGCACGCGGGCGCGCGGGATCGGCTCCGAGGAGAGCGCGGCCTGAAGCGCCTTCACCTCGGCCGTCGAGGCGGGCTCGAGCCCGCGCTCCTCGACGTAGTCGGGCTCTCGCGAGCCGATCGCCCGGGCCCACAGCGCGAGACCGAGCGCCACGAAGGCCAGCGCCGCGCCGAGCGTGGCACCGAGCGCCGGAGTGCCGAGGTCCAGGCCGTACGACACCGCGAACCCGACCGCGCTCAAGGAGGCGAGCGCGAAGCAGATGCTCACCCCGCGCGGGTTGCGGTCGTCGGCGCGGCTGCTCATCGGGGAGCCCGCTTGCCGATGAGCACGATGACGACCACCAGCAGCGGCACGAGGACGAACCACGCGAAGATGCCCTCCACGATCGGCCCGTACTGGTCCAGGCCGAGACCGCCCCGGACCTGCTTGCCACCCAGCTGCTGCACGTAGGTCACCACGTCGTTGAGCTCCTTCCCGTCGAGGTCCGAGGCCGCGAAGGCCGGCATCGGTCCGGGTCCGAGCCGGACCGCCTCGGCGATCTGGCGGGTGGGGGTGTCCCACAAGGGCGGCGCCCGGGTGCCCTCGGTCAGGATGACGCCGGTTCCCGAGGAGGAGTGGCACGGGGCGCAGTCGTAGGCGAAGATCGACTGGCCCGCCTGCATGTCTCCGGGGCGGACCTTCGGCAGGCCGGGTCCTGCGCCGAAGGTCCCGACGTACTGCACGAGGGCGCGGATCGTGCTGGACGAGTACGCCGGGCGGCCGGGCTCGGCCTGGGCCTTCCGCGACGCCAGCGGCATCCGGCCGGTGCGCAGCTGGAAGTCCGCGGCCGCCTCTCCGACGCCCACGCAGCGAGGGTCCCGACTGCGTTCCCTCGTCCCTGGGGTCCGTGGCACCACGCGCAGTCCTTCAGGAACACCTGCCGGCCCAGGCCGTCGGCGTCGGCGGTGGCGGACGTCGTCGCCGGATGTGGTCGCGCTCAGCTCGCGGGGCGGTGGTGTCGCCGAGCCGGAGCCGGCCCACGACGCCGCGAGGCCGGCCAGACCGGCCAGCAGCACCAGGAGCAGCGGGACGGTCCTCGACGCGGAGCGCGCTGCGGGAGCGGGGCTCGTTGCCGGAGGCGGTCATGTCACTTCAGCGTGTAGAGGTAGGCGGTGATGTCGACGGCGTCGCGATGTGAGACCCCGAGGTCGGGCATGGCGGTGTGCCGGCTCCACCGCCTGCGGGTGCTCGATCCACCGGACCAGGTTCGCGGCCGAGTTGGGCAGCTCCCCGGCGATGTAGCTGCGCCGGGCGAACGACGTCAGCGGCGGCCCCACGAGACCGTCCGCCCCGACGACCCCGGGGATCTCGTGACAGGTCCCGCAGCCGTAGCTGCCGATCAGCTCGCGACCGCGGTCCGGGATCCCGCTGTGCATCTGCCGAGGCGGTGGCGCGCTCTCGGCGCCGCTGCACGCTGCTGCCGCGGCGGAGAGCACGACCAGCAGCCCGAACCCGGCGATCACGTGTCGACGTCTGCTCACACCCGCACCTCCTCGGCAACGGTGTCCCGGGCGCCGGAGACACTGTCGGGCTCCGGCCAGCGCCGCCCCATGAGCGTCAGCCAGGCGGCGAACAGTCCGACCGCCAACGCCAGGTAGGCGAAGTCCAACGGCACCCACATGACCAGTCCGCCGATGCGCTGGTCGGTGACCGGGTTGATGCCGCTGGCCGCGGCATGGGCGGCCTGGACCGGGTAGAGCGGCCGCGACGCGAAGGTGAGCACGGCTCCCAGAGCGGCCCCGGGCGGCACCGCCGCGACCACGTAGAGGAGGGCGACGGGGCCGCGGAGCCGGCGCCGGCCGATGGTGGCGAGGTGCCACCAGAACAGCCACGCCGTGCTCAGGAAGCAGGCGTGCTCGACCAGGTGCACGGACTCGGAGCGGAGCGCCGCGTCGTACGCCGCGGGGAGGTGCCAGGCCCACAGTGCCGCGATGTGCAGCGCCCACGCCGCATGCGGTCCGGTCACGCTCGCCAGGGGCAGCCGCCGCCGTACGCCGACGACGGCACTGCGCAACGGCCGCGGCATCCCCACCAGCACCGGCTGGCCGGGAGCGGCCAGGGCGAGCAGCGGAGCGCTGACCAGGATCAGGACCATGTGCTGCACCATGTGCGTGGACAGCCGGGTCTCCAGCTCCTCCCCCACCGGCGAGACCGTGACGACCAGCGTGACGACGACCGCCGCGGCCAGCGCGGCGGTGCGCCACCAGGGCCAGCGCCGCCCCTGGGGATGACGCCGGACCACCATCAGCCCGCGGACGTAGCAGGCGAGCGCGGCGGCCGTGAGCAGGGCGAGGGCGACGATCATCCGCACGCGTCCAGGACGATGAGGCCGACCGCGCCACCGGTGATGGCCGCCAGCGCCAAGGCGTCCAGGAAGGTGGCGATCACGAGCAGCAGCCGGGTGCGCTCGGCGGCCAGGACGTCGAGGTCGAGCCGGGACAGCCGGCGTCGCAGCCGCAGGCAGGTGAGCAGCGCGACCGCGGCGACCAGCCAGGTGACGACGGTCGTGACCGCCACGACCCACGTGGTGGTGCCGCCGGGGCCGGCCGCCCGGTTGAGCATCCCCTGCGCCGAGGGCGCCAGGCAGCCGACCTCCTCGAAGCTCCACCCCACGAGCAGGTGCACCGCCCAGGCGACCGCGCCGCCCAGGACGGAGTACCAGAGCGCCCACGGCGAGATCCGGTCGCGGCGGCGGGCGACCGTGGTGGGTGGCGAGTCGACAGAGGGCATGGTCACCTCACAGGTAGGGCGAGGCGTAGACGGTCAGGAACACGGCCACGGCGACGACCGAGAGGAAGTACCAGTAGACGGCCACCACGTGCACCGGGCCCGGGTGCTCCTTGCCGAGCCTGCCGACGAAGGCGCTGCCCACCAGCACGACCAGCATCAGGACACCGACGACGACGTGCAGGGTGTGCAGCCCGGTGATGCCGTAGAACAACGACCCGTAGGCGTCCTTCGAGGGCGTCGAGTCCGGCCACTCGCCGAGGTAGTCGACGATCTGCAGCGCGATGAACGCGGAGCCGGCGAGCAGGGTGACGACCAGGGCGAGGACCGACACGGCCTTCCGGTCCGAACGGTTGGCGCGGTCGGCCAGGAGCATCGTCGCACAGCTGAGCACCAGGGTTGCGGTCGCGATGACCGGCACGGGCAGACTTGGCCGGCTGTCCGCCGCCGGGGGCCACGGGCCGCCATGGCTGAACCGCAGGTAGAAGTAGCTCGCGAGCACCGTCGCGAACGTCGCCGACTCGGTGGCGATGAACAGCACCATCCCCCACCAGCCCGTGGTCCGGCCGACCGGTGCCTCGGGAGCCCGGACCGCCGGGCGTGCGGCACTGACCTCTGTCTGCGTCGTCGCGGTCACCGTTCCTCCTCACGCCACATCCGGTCGGACCCACAGCCAGCGCATGACGCATCCGGTGACGAGCAGGGCAGCCACCCCGGAGGCGATGTACAGGTCGAGCAGGAGCAGCGCGACCCCGGCGGTGGCCAGGACCGCGACCACGAACGGGAGCGGCGTCTCCTCGGGCATCTCCATGACCGTCTCGAAGCGACCGTCGAGCTCTGAGCTGCGCAAGGCCATGTGCGTCTTGGTCATCGTGCGCTGCGGGTCGTCGATGTGCTCCTCCATCGACCGTAGGGAGCTGCCGTCCCACATCGGGCTGAGGCTGTGGACGGTCGGCACGACGGGGAAGTTGTAGGCCTTCGGTGGTGACCCGGTGGCCCACTCCAGCGAGTGGCCGCCCCACGGGTCGTCGGGTGCTCTGGCGCCGCGGAACAGGCTGTGCAGGAACAGCGCCAGGGTGAACACGAAGCCCACCGCGAGCACCCAGGCGCCGATCGTCGACAGCACGTTCCACACCGTCCAGCCCAGCCCCGGCTGGTAGGTGTAGATCCGTCGCGGCATGCCGAGCAGCCCCGCGATGTGCATCGGGAAGAAGGTCAGGTTGAAGCCCCCGAACACCAGCACGAAGCTCCACTTCCCGGCGCGCTCGTTGAGCATCCGCCCGGTCATCTTGGGCCACCAGTAGAAGATCCCCGCGAGCAGCGGCAGCACCGCCCCGCCGAACAGCACGTAGTGGAAGTGCGCCACCACGAAGTAGGAGTCGGTGACCTGCTGGTCGAACGGCACCACCGCGAACATCACGCCCGTGACCCCACCGACCACGAAGGAGGTGATGAAGCCGACGGCGTACAGCATGGGAGTGGTGAGCACCACGCGACCTCGCCACATCGTGCCGAGCCAGGCGAACATCTGGATCCCCGCGGGCAGGCTGATCGTCAGCGTGGCGGCCGAGAAGAAGCTCAGCGAGACCTCGGACAGCCCGACGGCGAACATGTGGTGCACCCACACGCCGAAGGACAGGATCGCGGTGGCGATGATCGCCAGCACCACGAAGGAGTACGCCATCATCGGCCGGCGCGCGAACGTCGGGATGATCGTGGAGACGATCCCCATGGCGGGCAGCACGATGATGTAGACGTCCGGGTGTCCGAACAGCCAGAAGAGGTGCTGCCAGAGGATCGCATCACCGCCGTTGTGGGTCACGAAGAAGTCGGTGCCGAACCGCCGGTCGGAGAAGAGCATGGCGTTCGCCACGTCGAGCGGCGGAAGCGCGAAGATCAGCATGAACGACTGCGTGACGATGGTCCAGACGAACACCGGCACCCGGTTGAGCGACATCCCCGGGGCACGCATCTTCAGCGCCGTGACGATCAGGTTGATCGAGCCGACCGTGGTGGACACGGCGAGGAAGAGCAGTCCCAGGGTGTAGAAGTCCAGGTTGTGGCCAGGGGAGTGCTGGTCGCTGAGCGGCACGTAGGCGAACCACCCGGCGTTCGGGGCCACCCCGAACGCGAGGCTGGAGAACATGAACAGCCCGGACAGCAGGAAGATCCAGTAGCTCAGCGCGTTGAGCCGCGGGAACGCCATGTCCCGGGTGCCGACCATGATGGGGAGGAAGAAGTTGCCGAACCCGGAGTTCATCGGGGTGGCGAAGAAGAAGATCATCGCCACGCCGTGCAGCGAGAACAGCTGGTTGTACAGCGCCGGGCTGACCAGCTTGTTCTCCGGCGACCCCAGCTGGGTGCGCATCGTCAGCGCCTCGAAGCCGGCGAGCATGAAGAAGAACGCCGCGGTCACCAGGTAGCGCCGGCCGATGCGCTTGTGGTTGACGGTCGTGATGAACCCGATGAGCCCGGGCTCCTCCTCCCAGACCTTGTCGAGCACGGGGGCCAGGGCGGCCTCGGCCACGCGACGCTCGGGAAGGACGGCTGCAGTCGTCATGCTCACTCCAGGCCCTGCAGGTAGGCGACAACGGCGTGCAGGTCCTGTGGTGACAGGCGCTGCGGAGGCATCTTGTTGCCGGGCTTGATCGCCTGGGAGTTCGCGATCCACCCCGACATGTGCCCGACGTCGTTGGGGATCGTGCCGGCCGCGAGCATCGTCCGGGACCCGACATGGGTGAGGTCCGGCCCGACGTGGCCGTCGGCCGAGGTCCCGCGCACCGTGTGGCAGGTCGCGCACGTCGAGGTGGTGACCACCTGCTCGCCTCGCTGCGCCAAGGCGCTCGCCGGCGTCCCGGCGGGGCGGCTCTCCCGCGCCAGCCACGCACGGAACCGCGCGGGCGGCTGGGCGATCACCAGGAAGGCCATGTGGGCGTGCTCGAGCCCGCAGAACTCCGCGCACTGCCCGCGGTAGGTGCCGGCGTGGTCGGCGGTGAACCACGCCTCGTTGACCCGGCGCGGGAGCAGGTCGGTCTTCGGCATCAGCTGCGGGACCCAGAAGCTGTGGATCACGTCGGCGGTCCGCAGCCGCAGCCGGACCGGCTGGCCGACCGGGACGTGGATCTCGTTCGCCGTGACCGCGCTGGTGCCGGCGTACCGGACTCCCCACCACCAGTCGTGGCCGGTGACCTGGATCGTCACGCGGGGCCGGGTCGCAGGCGCGGACGCGGCGCGCAGCTCGACCAGACTGAGCGCGAAGGTGGCCGCCAGCACGACGGCCGGGAAGAGCACGCCGAGCGCGAGGACGAACCCCTTGCCCTCGGTCGTGGAGACCTTGCGGGCGCGCCTGCGCACGATCACGGCGAAGACCGCCATCAAGATCACGAGAAGGCAGACGGCGGAGGCGACCGCGAACAGCACCCACCACGCGTTGGCCACGTCGGCGGAGCGCGGTCCGGCAGGGTCGAGCGCCGAGGGGCTCCCGGCGCAGGACGCCACGAGGAAGAGCAGGGCGACCCCGGGCAGCACCCGCAGCGCGAACCGACCCCGCCGTCGCCGTGCTCGCACGATCTCTCCTGTCCGGCAGGCAGAGGGGGCCACCACGGCCGCTCCTCGCCCGCCGGGCGTCGCAGTACCTCGGTTCGCCTCGGGGTATACCTACCTGTCCAGTCCTGCGCCGACATTGCTGCCGGCAGGACGTATGAAGAGCCCGCGTGCGGGAACCCGGGCCGACGCCGGGTCCATCCGGCGGAAAGCAGGTGCCCAGATGTCCGCTGTCGCCGGTTGCCACCGCGTCCCCGGTCCACGCCTCCTGACCCGGTACGTCGCCGCCGCCGCAGTGCTCACAGGTGTGGCCGCCGTCCTCCTCGACCTGGTGGTCGCGCCGGTGGACGCCGTGCAGGGCGAGGCCCAGCGGCTCATGTACGTGCACGTGCCCAGCGCCTGGACGGCGTACCTGGCGTTCGGTGTGGTGGGAGTGGCGAGCGCCGGCGCGTTGCTCTCCCGGCACGCGGCGAGATGGTCTGCGCTCGCCCGGGCCGCCGCCGAGCTGGGCGTCTGCATGACCGCCCTGACGCTCGTCGAGGGAAGTCTGTGGGGCCACAGCGCCTGGGGGACCTGGTGGACCTGGGATCCGCGCCTGGTCAGCACGGCGATCCTGCTGGTCGTCTACGCCGCCTACCTGCTGCTGCACCTGCTTCACGCCGGCAGCCCGGCCGGTCTCCGACGGGTGTCCGTGCTGGGGATCGTCGCCCTCGTCCAGGTGCCCGTCGTGCACTTCTCGGTGTTGTGGTGGCGCAGCCTGCACCAGCCGCCCACGATCCTGCGGCCCGACCTGCCGCCCCCGATCGCCGCGTCCCTGCTCGTGCCGCTGCTGGTCAGCCTGCTCGCCTTCACGTGCGCAGGGGTCTGGTTCCTGTCCGCCCGGACCTCCCGGCTGCTCTCGGCTGCCTCCGCCGAGCTGCCGGTGGGCACCGCAGCGGCCGACCCGCCCGGCGTCCGGCCGAGGGAGCTGGTGTGAGCCCCGGCCTCCTCGACCTGGTCGGCTACCTGCTCGCCGCGCTCGTCTGGGCGGCGCTGGTGGCGCTGGCGCTCCGCGCGCCGCGAGGGCCTCGATGACCACGACCGACGGCGCCGGCCGGCGTCGCAGGAACATCCTGCGCGCGCTGGTCGGGCTGGTCGTGGTCGCCGGAGCCGTCGTGCTGCTGGCCGGGGCGATGAACGGCACGCTCACCTACTACCGGACCCCCTCGGAGCTGGGGAGGGACCCCGCCGCCGCCAGGCAGCACATCCGGCTCGGCGGCCTCGTGGTGGCCGGCTCCGTGGAGCACCACGGTCCGGTGGTGCGCTTCACCCTCACCGACGGGGCGGCCGACGTCGAGGTGGTCACCCGCGACACCCCGCCACAGACCTTCCACGGCGGTCGCGGAGCCGTCGTGGACGGCCACCTGACCAGCGGCGGGGTCTTCGAGGCGACCCAGGTCCTCGTCCGGCACTCCGACGAGTACCGCCCGCCCAAGCGCCGTGCCGCCGAGGCCGCTGGCGGATGAGCGTCTGGCTGGGGACCTTCTGCCTGACGCTGGCGGTGTGTGCCGCCGCCGTAGCCGCCGTGCTGTGGACCCGCGCCGCGCTGACCGGCCGCGTCGAGCCGGGGCTGGCCGTGCTGTCCGTGCTGCCCCTGGCAGGGGCGGGCGGCGCCGTCGCGGTCATCGAGACGGCGCTGGTGCGCCACGACTTCTCGGTGCGGTTCGTCGCGGAGAACGGCAGCCGCGGCACCCCGCCCTACTACACGATCACGAGTCTGTGGGCCGCCCACGACGGGTCCCTGCTCCTGTGGGTGGCGATCCTGACCGGCTACGTCGCCGTCACCGGCCTGATGGCCGTGCACCGGCCAGGTCCGCTCCGGTCCTGGGCCCAGGTGGTGATGTCGGCCGTCGCCACCTTCTTCCTCGCCGTGGCGCTCGCCTCCGACGAGGTCTTCGGCAGGGTGTCGCCGGTGCCCGCCGACGGCCCCGGCCCCAACCCGCTGTTGCAGGGCCATCCGGCGATGGGGGTGCATCCGCCGCTGCTCTACACCGGCCTGGTCGGCATGGTCGTCCCGTTCGCCTACGGCGTCGCCGGCATGGTGACCGGGACCGTCGACCGGCGGTGGTGGCTGGCGGTACGGCGCGCCACCCTGGTGCCCTGGACGGCGCTGACCGCGGGCATCGCGCTCGGGGCGTGGTGGTCCTACTCCGTGCTGGGCTGGGGCGGCTACTGGGCCTGGGACCCGGTCGAGAACGCGAGCCTGATGCCCTGGCTGGTGGCGACCGCGCTGTTGCACTCCGGCATGGTGCAGCGCCGGCACGGCAGCCTCCCGGCCTGGAACGTCGGCCTCGCGCTGTCGACCTTCCTGCTGGCCTCGCTCGGCGCCTTCCTGACCCGATCGGGGGTCGTCGGGAGCGTGCACGCGTTCGCCGGGTCGTCGGTCGGTCCGCTGCTGCTCGGCTTCCTGGCGGCGACGCTGGTGGCCGTGGGCTGCCTGGCCGCGCTCAGACCGGGCCGGCTCGCCGAGCCCGCGGCGCTGCGCCCCGGCTTCTCCCGCGGCTCGGCACTCCTGGTCAACAACGCGCTGCTGCTGTTCCTGGCCGGGGTGGTCCTGGTCGGCACCCTCTACCCCGTCCTGGAGCAGGCGCTCACCGGCGGCCAGGTCACCGTGGGCGCACCGTTCTACGACCGGTTCGCGATCCCGCTGGGCCTGTTCCTCCTCGCCGGGATGGCGCTCGGGCCGGTCCTTCGATGGCGTGCCGACGACCCGCAGCGGGTTCTCGGACGCATGCTGCCACCGCTCCTGGTCGCGACCGCGGTCGTGCTCGTGGTCGCCTGGTCCGCGGGCGGCACGGCTGCGACACTCACGGCGTTCTGGCTCGCCGCCCTGGTGGCCGCCAGCGCCGTCCAGGAGCTCCTCACCGCCACCTTCCGCAGGCGGGCCGGCTCCCGGCTCGGTGGCCTGGCCCGGCACCGGGGCACGACGGGCGCCCTCCTGGCCCACGTGGGAGTGGCCCTGTGCGTCAGCGGGATCGCCGCGACGTCGTCGTACGGAACCGTCCGGGAGTCGACCCTCCACACGGGCCAGCAGGTCCGGGTGGGCCACTCGGCCCTCACCCTCCTCGGCGTCACCCGGCACCGCTCCGGAGACGCGATGGGCACCGTGGCGCGGCTGCGCATCGGGAGCCCCGGGGGTCCTGGCGAGTCGGTGCAGCCGGCGCTGAGGTACTACCCCCAGCACGACACGACAGTGGCCTCGCCCGCGATCGTGAGCGGGCTGCGGGGGGACCTCTACCTGACCTTGCTGTCGGTCGACCAGTCGGCCCGCAGCGCCACGGTCCGCGTCGCGCTGAACCCGTTCGTCTGGATGCTGTGGGGCGGCGCGGCAGTCATCGTCGCGGGCGGGCTGCTCGTCGTACTGCCACCACGGCGGAGAAGACCGCACCGCGGCGCCGCCGAGGACGAACCCGAGCCCGAGCCCGTCCTGGAGCCGGTGCCATGAGCGCCAGGAGGACGGTCGGCGTGCTGGCCGGCACCGCCGTGGGGCTGGCGGGAGTTGTCGCCCTGGGTTCCGGCGGTCACCCGCAGACGGCCGACGCCTCCTCCTCCGGCCTGGTCGGCCACCGCGCGCCGCCGCTGACCGGGACCTCACTGAGCGGCGACCCGGTACGGGTGCACACGACGAGCAGGTCGGTCACCGTGGTGAACATCTGGGCGTCGTGGTGCGGCCCCTGTCGGCAGGAGGTGCCGTTCCTCGCCGCGCAGAGCCGTCGCTGGAGCCGCCAGGGCGTCCGGCTCGTGACCGTGGACACCAGGGACGGAGCAGCCGCCGCCCGCACGCTGTTGCACGAGGTCGGGGCCGAGGAGCTGCCCACGATCATGGACCCCACCGGACGGTCGGCCGTCGCCTGGGGCGTCACCGGGGTTCCCGAGACCTTCGTCCTGGACCGGCACGGGGTGATCCGCGCGCACTGGGCAGGCAGCGTCGGCCACGCCTGGCTGCGCAGGCAGGTCGAGCGATGGCGGGCGTCGTGAAACGGGTGGCGCAGGCGCTCACCGCCGCGATCCTCCTGTCGGTCCTGGTGCTGGTGGTCGCGAGAGCCCACGACAGCGCCTCCCTGGACGGGCGGGTGCACTCGGTGGCCCAGGCCCTGCGATGCCCCACGTGCAACGGCGAGTCGCTCGCCGCGTCGGAGACCCCTCTGGCGCAGAGCATGCGCGGCGAGATCCGCAGGCAGCTGGCGCGGGGCCGGTCCCCCGCGCAGGTCAGGGCCTGGTTCGAGAACCGGTACGGCCCTCAGGTGCTCATGGTCCCCGGCCCCTCGGTGACCTGGGCGGCCCTCGTGGCCGGCAGCCTGGCAACGCTCGTCCTGGGCGGCGTGGCCTGGAGCAGCGCCCGGCGGAACCGTGGCCGGTCACCCGCGCGGGCACCTGCCCAGGCCGGTGGGGGTGGTCCGATCAGCGCGCGGAGGCTGATCGTCGTCGCGCTGGCCGTCGGGCTCGCCGGCGCCACGGTGCCGGTGGCGGTGGCCGCGCACGCCGGGCGCTCCGCCCCCCAGCCCGCGGCAGGGGCCACGACACCGGCCACCACGACACCGGCCACCACGACACCGGCCAGTGACCCGGTCGCCAAGATCCCGGTCCCCCGCCTGCTCACGGCCGCACGGGCTCTCGAGGACGACCATCGCTATGCCGCCGCGGCGGAGGCGTACCAGAGCGTGCTGCGCCGCCGACCGGGCTCCGGCGCCGTGCGCACGAGGCTCGGCTTCGACCTGCTGCGAGCCGGACGTGCCGCGGCGGCGACGCGCGTCCTGACGCCCGTGACGTCCGGGTCTCGACCACGCCCACTGGCCGTGCTCGTCCTCGGGCTCGCCCAACGCCGGCTCGGGCGTGCCTCGGCCCGCGGCACGCTGTCGCGGTTCCTCGACCTGGCGCCGCACCACCCCGCGGCGGCGCAGGTCCGACACCTTCTGAGGGAGCAGCCGTGACGGTGGCCCGGGCCCTCGCCGCAGCGGTGGTCGGAGCGGGGCTGCTCGCCGGATGCGCCGACCGTGCCGAGGAGACGGCAGCTGCGGCGCACGCGTCGGCCCGCCCCCACGACCGCGGCCCCGTGGTGACCGGGCCTGTGACCGGCAACGTCCGCGTCGGGCTGACCGAGTGGACGATCCTGCTGTCGCGGCACGTCCTGCCCTCCGGCGTCGTCCGGCTGACCGTGACGAACACCGGAGCGACCGAGCACGACCTCGTCGTCCAGGGCGACCGAGGCACCTGGGCGAGCCCCGACCTCACTCCTGGGCAGGCGACCACGATGCGGATCCGGGCGGTTCCGGGCGAGCGCCTGCAGATGTGGTGCTCGATGCCCGGACACCGGGCGCAGGGCATGAATGCCGTGGTCCGGGTACGTCGAGACGGGGCCGCCACGTCGGCGGCCGCCTCGACGAGAGGGGATCGATGACCGCCCACGACGCAGTGGTGATCGGAAGCGGGCCGAACGGGTTGACGGCTGCCAACCTCCTCGCCGAGGCGGGATGGGACGTGCTGGTGCTCGAGAGCCAGCCGACGGCCGGCGGCGCCGTACGCAGCGACCGCGGGGTGCACCCCGACTTCGTGCACGACCGCTACTCCGCGTTCTACCCGCTCGCCGCGGCGTCCCCGGTGATCAAGGCGATGCAGCTGGAGCGGCACGGGCTCGAGTGGGCGCATGCACCCGCGGTCACCGGCACCCCCTTCCCCGACGGGACCTGGGGGGTGCAGCACGGCGACCGGAACGCCACCGCCGCGGCTCTGGACGGCTTCCACGCCGGCGACGGCGAGGCGTACCTCGAGCTGGTGCGTCGCTGGGACCGCATCGGCGACGGGATGGTGGACGCCCTGATGAGCCCGTTCCCCCCGGTGCGCGCAGGCGCACGTGCTGCCGCGGCACTGCCGCGCAGCGGCGGGCTGGACTTCGTCCGGACCATGCTGCTGCCGCTGCGCCGCCTCGTCGACGAGCGCTTCGGCAGCCGTCAGGCGGACATGCTGTTCGCCGGGAACGCCGTGCACGCCGACATCCCGATGGACGCCCCCGGCTCCGGAGCGTTCGCGATGATCCTCGTGATGCTCGGCCAGACCGTCGGCTTCCCGGTGGCGCGCGGCGGGTCCAGCAACCTGTCCGATGCTCTGGAGCAGCGGCTCAGCAGGCTCGGTGGCCGGATCCGCACGGACTGCCGGGTCGAGGAGGTGCTGGTGAGACGGCGCCGGGCCGTCGGCGTACGCACCCAGGACGGCGAGGTCGTCGAGGTACGCCGCGCGGTCGTCGCCGACGTGCCGGCGCCGACGTTGTACGGCGGGCTGGTGGCGCCCGAGCACCTCCCGAACCGGGTCCTGCGCCGGATCGAGCGCTTCGAGTGGGACCCCGCGACCGTCAAGGTGGACTGGGCGCTGAACGGACCGGTGCCGTGGGCGGCTCCCCCGCCGGTGGACCCCGGCTCGGTGCACGTGGCCGACTCCGTCGACGAGATCGCCGAGGCCCAGAGCCAGCTCGCCAACGGGCTGGTGCCAGCCCGCCCCTTTCTCGTCGCCGGCCAGCTGGCGACCGCCGACCCGTCGCGCGCACCGGCCGGCTCAGAGGCGCTCTGGTGCTACACCCACCTGCCGCAGCGGTTCCGCGGCGACGCCGGAGACGGCGCCGTGACCGGCGCCTGGGACTCCTCGGACCTGGAGCGCATCGCGGACCGCGTGCAGGCCCGGTTCGAGCGCCTCGCCCCGGGGTTCGGGTCCAGGGTCATCGCACGACGGGTCCTCGGGCCCCACGAGCTCGAGGCGTCCGACGAGAACCTCGTCAACGGCGCCCTCAACGGTGGCACGGCGAGCCTGCACCAGCAGCTCGTCTTCAGGCCGGTCCCCGGACTCGGGCGGGCCGAGACGCCGGTGGCCGGGCTGTTCCTGGCGTCGGCGTCGGCTCATCCGGGCGGCGGGGTGCACGGCGCATGCGGCGCCAACGCGGCCCGGGCGGCTCGCGCGCAGGGTCGGCTGCGACGACTGTCCCTGTAGGTCGCAAGACGCACCACTGCCCCGGCCGGCAGACCGCTGCGGGCCCGGTGGGTCAGCCATCGGCAGTTCTACCGCATCCTCGGCGACGTCCTGGACGGTGGGTTACCGAGCAGGGGCCGCCTGCTCGGCCCCCGTCGGGGGTGCCGCCGGCTCGCCCGAGGCGGTGGTCGCCTGATGGGACACGCCGCTGTGAGCCTCTAGGCTGCGGCGCCGAGGGGGGTGGTGCCGGTGGCGTCGACGCGGTAGCGGGTGTGGTGGGGTGAGGTCCAGATGTAGACGCCGTGTTCGGGTTGGTCGAGGTGCCAGTGGCCGTGGGTCTTGAGGCGGTGGTGGCGGCGGCAGAGCGGGCCGAGGTTGTCTGCGCGGGTCTGGCCGGGCGGCCCACCGGTGTCGGGGGCCAGGTAGGGGATGGTGTGGTCGAGGTCGCTGGTGCGGGAGGGGTGGTTGCACCAGGGGAACACGCAGTAGGGCAGTGTGGTGATCACGGCCTCGCGGAGCCGGTCGGGGATCTCGTAGCAGTCGGCGGCGACCGTGGTGGCATCGGTGTGCAGCACCGGTCGCACGGTGAAGCTGCGGTGCCCGACCCAGCGGCGGACCGTCTGGACGGTGACCACGCCGAGGTTCTCGACCCGGGCGGGTCCCTCGCCGGTGGCCAGTGCGGCCTCGGACAGGTGCACGTAGACCAGCACCGACCCCACACCCCGGCTCACACCCCGGCCCGTGCTCCCGGTCCGGGTCGGTGGGGCCGCCTCGCCGTCGTGGGTGGTGTCGGTGTGGTGTCGGGTGGCGGTGCGTAGGTCGAGGGCCTGCTGGGGGTCGGCGAGGATCCCCACCGCGCGGGCCCGGCGGACCTGCCAGGACTGCGCGGCACGCTGAGCGTCGCCGCCCGGGCGATCCTCCGGGTCACGGTCCGGGTCACGGTCCGGGTCAGCTGCCGGGTCATGGTCCGGGTCACGGTCCGGGTCAGCTGCCGGGTCATGGTCCGGGTCACGGTCTGGGTGGTGGCCGGTGCCGAGGAGGCCGGCGATCTCGGCGACCGCGGTCTCGAAGGCGGCGGCGTCGGTGGGGTCGAGGTCGAGGTCGAGATGCACCACCCCGTGGTCGTGGCCACGGCGGACCCGCACCCCCCGAGACTCCGCGGCCGCGGCGGCGTCGCGGGCCGCCCGGTCCGGGTCGAACCGGACGATCGCCGCGGCCACCAGCTGCTGGGCCCGGTAGCTGGTCATCGACCCGGCCAGCTGCGCGACCTGGGCATCGACGTAGTCCGCGGCCCGCGCCGAGAGGGTCATCGTCTGGTGCGCCAGCAGCCGGGCCCGCCACACCGGCAGCTGCCCGGCACCCACCCGGGCCCAGGTCCGCGGCAGCCGGTGCCGCAGCTCCAGCGCGTCGCCGACCAGCGCGGCCGCGGCCGCGGTGGTGATCCCCAGCGCGGCGCCGAGCTCGGCGGGCGCGAACTCCGCGACCTGCGGGGCGCCCTCCCCGGCCAACGGCACCAGCCGCTGCATCCCCGGCACCATCGTGCCGGCCGGGACACCGTCGAGCACCGGATGCAGGTCCGCCAGCCGCGCGGCGACCTGCAACAACCGGGCCTCCGCGGCCTCGGCGAGCCGACGACACGCCGCCGCCTCCGCCAACGCCCCCACGGCGTCCAGATCCTCCACCACAGCCTCGAACATGTGTTCGACCCTACCCGCCGCCACCGACACTCCGCAGCCCCCGAAGCCACCCCTGTGCACAACCACCCACACGACCGCGCAGCCCTGCTCGAAGCGCCACATCCGCGCCTCCCGGCCATGGGTCGAAGTCGGCGTACACCCGGGTCCGCGTGGGCGCCGCCGAGCCGCGCCGGCGCCTGCGGCAGCATCGAGCCCTGAGCGGCGGACGGTGCCGCCGTACAGGAGACTGGAGACTCACCGACGGAGGAGAGTCCCATCCATGACCGATGACAGCACCCGTCTTGCCGCGCTGATCGACGCCGACAACACCTCGCCGAAGCTGATCCAGGAGATGTTCGAGGAGCTCGCCGGCTACGGGACCCTCACCGTCAAGCGCGCGTACGGCGACTGGACGAACCCGCACCTCAACGGCTGGCGCGAGGTGCTCCTCGGCAACGCGATCTCGCCACAGCAGCAGTTCGCCTACACCTACGGCAAGAACGCGACCGACTCCGCGCTGATCATCGATGCGATGGACCTGCTCTACTCCGGCAACGTCGAGGGCTTCGCCATCGTCTCCAGTGACAGCGACTTCACCCCGTTGGCGACCCGGCTGCGCGAGTCCGGGAAGCGGGTCATCGGTGTCGGGCAGCGCAAGACGCCCAAGGCGTTCGTGGAGGCCTGTGAGAGGTTCGTGTTCCTCGAGGTCCTGGGCGGCAGCGATGAGCCGGCGCAGACCGCGGAGCCGGCGAAGGACGACCAGCCGCGCCCCATCCAGAGCGTGCTGACCAAGGCGCTGAACAAGGTCGACACCGACGACGAGGACTGGGCATCCCTGGGCAGCCTCGGCAACCACCTCAACCGCACCGACCCGTCGTTCGACCCGCGGACCTACGGCTTCGGCAAGCTCAGCGACCTCGTGAAGGCGCAACCGTTCGTCGAGACCAAGTCCGTGAAGGGCCAGAGTGGGCAGGGTCAGCTGTGGGTCCGCCTCAAGGGTCGCCGACCCGTCGAGGGAACAGCCGCCACGAAGGTCGTGAGGAAGACCACCAAGAAGGTCGCCACCAAGAAGGCCACGAAGGCGGCTGCACGCAAGGCGACGTAGGCACCGCCGCTGGGTAGTCCGAGGAGGGCTCGCACGCCGCGGCTGCGGGAGGCCGACACCTCCGCGAGGGAATGACGGTGGACGAACCCGTATGGATCCGGAGCACCTGGGCACGGGAGGCCCACGTGGGGCGGACCGGCCGCCCCGGACGATCTGGAGGAAACCATGGGCAAGCGGCCCCGCGCAGCGCTCCTCAGCCTCTCCGCCGCATCACTGGTCGCGCTGATGATCGACTACCTGCTCTCGGACCTGTCGAGGGCACGACGGAGCTGATCTTGTTTCCTGGCCGGGAGATCGTGGATCTCCGGGCCTGGAGGCATGGAGCAACGTGATTGACATGCAGGCTCGCCTGTAACCCACTTCCGCAGCGGTCCTCTCGCGAACGATGAGCCGGGACCCTTCCGCCTCATCGTGGGCCAGTAGACCGCTCGTATGGTCGCCGGTCCGGACGTAGGGCGTTCCGTCTGAGCGCCGAGCTGCGCAGTCTCGCGACCAGGCCGTCGAGCCCGGGATCGACGGCCTGATCGCCGGCAGCCACCGAGCCGCCTGCGTGTTCGCCGAGCGCGAGACCGGCTGCCGCCGGCTCACCGCGTCACCACCCGCTCGCCTTCCGTACGTCGCGCCGCCTCCCTACCGGGACCGAGCTCGAGGTGGAGGGCGCACGACGACGCACAGGGGTGTCCCAGGGCCTGTGCACAGCAGCGGGCAGCCTGGTGGCGCGGCTGTCCCGCCGCTGCGGGGGCGAGCCCGTCGGAGCGGACACCGGGAGTCTCAGGCGGTCCGTGAACTGGGAGGCGGTCCGGGAATTGCCCTCTTGGCTGGGGCACTCGGCGGCGTCGGCCGTCGACAGGCTCGACACGGTTCTCGGCGGCGCGGCGCGACGCCACGTCGTCCTGGTGCTCACCGCGGTGCTGGGCCTGGCGATCGCGGACCAGGGAGCGCTGAGCGCCACCGCCGGCGCCATCCAGGACTCCTTCGGGCTCTCCAAGACCGAGTTCGGCGCGCTGGGCTCCGTGACGACCGCGGTGACCGCCCTCGCGACGGTGCCGTTCGGCATCTACGTCGACCGGGTCACCCGGACCCGGCTGCTCGCCGGGACGATCCTCGTGTGGACCGCGGCGATGGTGGCCAGCGCGACCGCGACCAGCTTCGTCTTCCTGCTGGCCTCCCGGGCGCTCCTGGGCGCCGCGAGCGCGGTGGCGTACCCAGCGACCGCCTCGCTCATCGGCGACTACTTCCCGATCGCCGAGCGCGGCAAGATCTACGGCTACGTGCTCTCCGGCGAGTTCGTCGGCACCGGGATCGGTGTAGCCCTCGCCAGCGTCGCCGCGTCGCTCTTCGGCACCTGGCGCGCCGGGATGGTGGCGCTCGCGATCCCCGCACTGGGCGTCGCGTGGCTGGCCCGCCGACTGCCCGAGCCGGCCCGCGGTGGAGCGAGTCGGATGCCCAGGGGCCAAGAGGAGATCCTCTCCGCCGAGCGGTTGGAGCAGGCGGCGCGCCAGGACCCGGGCGAAGGCGGGCAGCACGAGTCGGGCGAGGAGTCGGGCGACGAGGACCTCGCCGAGCAGCAGGTCCACGACCACGACGTGCAGCCCGACCCCGGACGGGTGCTCCGCGACCGCTCGCTGGCCCGGGGAATCCTCAAGCCGGCGGCGTACATCCTTCGGGTGCGGACCAACGACATCATCGTGGTCGCGAGCGGTCTGGGCTACTTCTTCTTCTCCGGGCTGCGCTTCTTCGGGATCCAGTGGGCGCAGGAGCACTACGGGATCAACCGCGGGGCCGCCGCGTCGCTGCTCCTCGTGGTGGGCGTCGCCGCGGTGCTCGGAGTGCTGGTCGGCGGCCGGGTCGCCGACACCCTGCTCCGACGCGGCCGGGTCAGCGCCCGCGTGGTGATCCCGGCCGTCACGTTCGTGAGCGCGGCCGCGCTCATCGCGCCCGGCATCGGGACCGCATCGGTCGGTCTGGCGTTGACCATGATCCTGCCGGGCGCCTTCCTGTTCGCCGCCTCCAACCCGCCGCTGGACGCTGCCCGGCTCGACGTCATGCCGTTCCTGCTGTGGGGGCGGGCGGAGTCGGTCCGCAGCTCGATCCGCCACGCGCTCGAGGCGGTCGCGCCGATCACCTTCGGCTTCCTCGCCGGCAACGTCCTGGGCGGTCCCGACGAGGGGCTCACGCGGACCTTCCAGGTCATGCTCGTTCCGCTGGTCCTGGCCGGGGCGGTGCTGCTCCTGGCGCTCCGCAGCTACCCTCGCGACGTCGCGACCGCCAGTGCCTCCGACGAGAGCCTGGCCGAGCTCTCGAAGGCCGAAGCGGCGCGGGAACGTCCGGGCCGAAGGCCGTGACGCAGTCGAGGTCGAGGAGCTCCGCTCAGTCGGGGCGCAGCTCGAAGTCCCACGCGACGACGGCCGGCTGGCCGGCCTTGGCGGCATTCGCGGCGTCCCGCGCCCACGGATGCAGCTCCCAGATGTCCGGGGGCCCGGGGCTGAGCGGTTCCGGCACGTCGTCAGCCTCGACCGTGTGGTCGTCGCGGTACGTCTCCTCGCAGGCGCGGACGACGAACCCCAGCGGCAACCCAGCCCGCAGGTAGTCGCCGAGGCCGTGGCTGTAGCCGGCGATGTACCCGACCCGGCCGTCGGGCGCCACGTTCACCAGCGGGTAGCGGGTGGAGCCGGTGAAGTGACCGCGGGTGTCGAGCACGAGGAGGTGGCCACCCGGCCGCATCACCCGGGCCGCCTCCCCGAAGAACGGCCGGAGGTCGCTCAGGTGCGTCAGCGCCAGGCTGCACACCACGTGGTCAACCTGCCCGTCGGCCAGCGGCAGGTCGCTGAGATCGCCAGCGAGGAGGCGGGCGCCGGGAGCGGCCCTGCGGGCGCGCGCGAGCATTCCCTCGGAGACGTCGACGCCCACGACGTCGTGGCCCCGCTCCAGCAGCTGCTGCGTCACCGCGCCGGTGCCGCACGCAGCATCGAGTGTCCGACCGCGCGGCAGGCGGTCCAGCATGGGAGTCAGCACGTCGTCGCGCATCGGGAAGCAGCCGTTGTCCTCGCCGTCGTACCGTGCGGCCCAGCCGTCGTAGCCGGAGACGACCGACATCGGTGGCACGTCCACTCCGGGCCCGAGGTCGTCGGCACGGTCCAGGAGCCGGCGCACCTCGGCCAGCCGCGCCTCGGTGAAGGCACGGTCGTGCTCGCCGGCGAAGGCTCGCATCAGCGCGACGCCCTCGAGCCCCAGCAGGTACGCGAGCGGGTGCTGATGGACGACGTGGCCCGTCGGCCGGCCGGGGGACTCACGCGACATGACCCGATCCTGCGATGACGCCTGCCCGCGATCAACCGGGTTTGTCCGCCGAGGAGGGATGGCGAGGCTCCGTCATGACCCGCCGGCCGATGCGTCTCATTCCTGGCGCGTGGGTACTGGGTGAGCAGACGAGAGGAGCCGTCGATGCGATCGATGACACGGCCATGACCGGCACCATGCAGGACCTGACCCGGCTGCTGGCCTGGTCCGCCGACTACGGAGCCGCATGCACCGAGGAGGAGCAGACCCTGGACGTCGGTCGCCCCGCCGCCGACGCGGACCATTGGCTCGCAAGCGCCGATGCGCCGGCGCCCGACGGGCCGGGACGCCGGTCGCCCGGCAGCTGACCCGTCACCCCGCTGACGCCCGCCGCTGCGCGAGGACGTCGCGCAACCAGTGGTAGCTCCGCTTGGGCAGCCGCTCCTGGGTCTCGTAGTCGACGTACACCAGCCCGAAGCGCTTGGCGTACCCCTCACCCCACTCGAAGTTGTCGAGCAGCGACCAGCAGAAGTAGCCGCGCACGTCGACGCCGGCGTCGACGGCCTCGGTCACCGCGCCGAGGTGGCCCGAGAGGTACGAGACCCGCTCGGGGTCTTCCACCTCGCCGTCCTTCGGGATGTCGGCGCACGCCCGCCCGTTCTCGGTGATGTAGATCGGCGGCAGTCCGTCGTACGTCTCGTGCAGCCAGACCAGCAGCCTGCGCAGCCCGTCGGCGTCGACCGGCCACCCCATCTCCGTGACCTCGTCGTCCGGCAGCAGCGGGGACTCGGCACCCAGGTCGTCGATGAGCCGCCGGCCGGCGTCCGGCTCGTGGTACGACGTCGCGCGGACCCTGGCCGGGAAGTAGTAGTTCACACCGAGGAAGTCCAGGCCGGTCGAGGTGACCTCGAGGTCCCCGTCGTGCAGGAAGCCGAAGTCGCTCGCGGCCGACCAGATCTGGCGCGCACCGTCCGGATAGCTGCCACGGAGCACCGGATCGGTGAACAGCGTGTTCGAGAGGACGTGCGAGCGTTCGGCGGCCTCACGGTCCTCCTCTGAGGACCCGAGCGGCGAGGCGGGCGTGAGGTTGAGGGTGATCCCGTACGCCGCTGCGGGGTCGCGCTCGCGCAGCGCCCGGACCGCGAGGCCGTGGCCGAGGAGCAGGTGGTGCGCCGCCGCGAGCGCCGCACCGGTGTCGCGGATGCCCGGGGCGTGCCGTCCGGTGCCGTAGCCGAGCACCGAGGAGCAGAAGGGCTCGTTGAGCGTGATCCAGCGCCGCACGCGGTCGCCGAGGTGCTCCTGCAGCAGCAGCGCGTAGTCCGCGAAGCGCTTGGCGGTGTCGCGGTGCGGCCAGCCGCCGGCGTCCTCGAGCACCTGCGGCAGGTCCCAGTGGTACATCGTCGGCACCGGGGTGATGCCCGCCTCGAGCAGCTCGTCGACGAGCCGCGAGTAGAAGTCGACCCCGGCGGGGTTCACCGGACCCCGACCGTCCGGCTGGATGCGTGGCCAGGCGACCGAGAACCGGTAGGCGTCGACCCCCAGGTCGGCCATCAGCGCGACGTCCTCGCGGTAGCGGTGGAAGTGGTCGCAGGCGACGTCGCCGGTGTCCCCGTCCGCGACCTTGCCGGGGGTGTGGCTGAAGGTGTCCCACACCGACGGCGAGCGGCCGCCTTCCCGGACCGCCCCCTCGATCTGGTAGGACGCGGTGGCGACGCCGAGCTCGAAGCCGGCGGGCAGCGGACGGGGCAGCGTGGTCACAGTTCCTCCTGCTGGTGCGGGGTGTCGGTGGTGCGGAGCTCCAGGACGGTGACGCCGTACGCCGGGATCGAGACCGGCCCGTCCACCGGCTCGCCGTCGAGGGTGAGAAGCGCACGCCCGGCACCGGCGAGGCGCGGCTCGGCCTTGACCTCGCAGTCGTGCTCGCTGACCAGCCAGACCAGCTCGCGACCGTCCTCGTGGACGAGGGAGTCGACGAGCACGCGCGGGGTCGGGCACGCTCACCGGAGCGGCAGGCGCCGGCCTCCTCGGCGAGCGCGTCGGTAGAGCCGCCAGGTGTCCTCCGGGTTGACCCGGCCCTGCGCCGCGGCGAGGTACTCCAGCGGGTACGTCGCAGAGCACCGCCTGCCCTGCGCCGTGGCGCTTGCGCACGAGCGCCGGCCGGCCGGCGTCGTCGACCGCGAGCACCTCGCCGTCGACCACCTCCACCGGCAGGAACGCGCGCGCGTTGGCGCCACCGGCGACGCGGAAGCGCAGCACGTCGCCCGCGGGCGAGGTCGCCCAGAGGCGGCCACGAGGCGCAGCTCGACCACGTCGTCCTCGATCGGGTCGTTCAGGCCGTAGGTCGAGGGCGTGCGGACGCCGAACAGCTCGTCGGTGCGGATCCACCAGGGATCCGCGCTGGAACTCGGACTCGCCCGCGCAGTACGACACGTAGACCGTCGCGCCGGCGCCGCGAGCTCGCGCAGCTGGGCCCAGCCGGGCGCGGCGAGCTGCTTGGCCGACGGCAGCAGGTACAGGTCGTAGACCGGTGGGCAGGCCGCCGTCGACCGCTCGCGGGTGACGCCGGCGGTAGGTCGGCCTCGCGGGCGGCTGACGTGGCCCTGCTCGCACGCGCGGAGAAGCGAACGGCCCGGTCGCGCCTCGACCATGAACGGGTAGCCGGCTACGAGGTAGGACGGGGACCACCAGCGCGGCGTGACGTCGGTGACGTCGACGACAGCGCGGCAGGTCGACCGCCGGAGCGCCGGGCGAAGCCGGCAGCTCGCGCAGCGGCGGCTTGGGCTCGCCCGTCGGCGTCGGTGATGCCGAAGTGCATCTCGAAGGGGTGGTGGCCGGTAGGGGCCCTGGCCGACGAGGTCGTCGAAGTCGGTGTTGTTCCAGGCGATCCAGCCCGTGGCGCCGGCCAGCAGCGAGGTGTGCAGCAGCTGCCGGTAGTAGTGCCCGGCGTTCTCGGCGAGACGAAGTCGCTCGAGAGCCCGAACTCCTCCATGCACCACCGGCCGGTCGCCGACGGCGGCTGAGCTCGCAGACGAACGCGGCGCTTGAGGATGCTGGCGGACCGGTCGGTGCTCCATCCGGTACACGTGCGGGCCGGCGAAGTCCAGTCGAACCAGGTCGCGGGCTCGACGCAGGCGAGAAGCCGTTGTCGCGCCCGGTCGCTCGACGCCCCAGGCGCCGTCGCCGAGCGAGACCGGCTGGTGGCCGCCGCCGGCCCGGACCGCCTGGACCATGAGCTGCGCCCACGCGGTGACGTCGTCCTGCCCGGCCGGCGCCGCCGTAGATCGGCATCTCGTTGCTGATGAGCCAGCCGGCGACCGCGGGGTGCGCCGCGAACCGCGCGGTCAGCGTCCGGACGAACCAGGCCTGCCGGGCCACCAGCCAGACGTCGCCGTACAGGTCGCGGCCGCCGCGCCAGGAGGGGTCCCAGTTCTCCCCCGACATGTGGCCGACGATGAAGGTCGGGACCGTGCTCATGCCGAGCTCCGGTGTGCGCGTCGAGGAAGTCGCGCGTACCGCTCCACCATCTGCTCGTCGACGTGCACGGGCTCCGGCATGAAGTGTCGGGCCAGTAGAAGAACGAGCGGGTCATGGTGAGCCCGTGGCCGGGCGAGCGCGGCAAGCTCCTCGCGCACCAGGTCGCGGTCGTAGTCTGCGCCACATCAGCGGCCCGCCGGAGCGGGACCAGAAGTTCGCGCCGAGCCAGACACAGGGGCGCCGTCGACGGGACGTGGGCGGAGCGGGGCACGGGCATGACAGGGCCTCCTGGTGCGCGGAGCGGGTGAGGGGTCGGTGCGAGGCGTGGTGGGTGCGCTACTTGACGGCGCCCGCGGTAAGCCCGGCGACCAGGTAGCGCTGCAGCAGCAGGAAGCCGACGACGACGGGGACACTGACGACCAGCGAGGCGGCCATGACCTGGTTCCAGTAGACGTTGTCTGGGTGGAGTAGTGCTGCAGACCGACGGCGAGCGTCTTGGTGGCAGTCGTTGGTCATCACGGACGCGAAGAGGACCTCGCCCCAGGCCGTCATGAAGCGCGTAGACGGCCACCGCGACGACGCCCGGCCGCGCGGCGGGCAGGACCACGCGCAGCAGGGCGCCGACGGCCTGCGCCGTCGACCTTGCGCCGCCTCGTCGAGGTCGCGCGGGATGCCGTCGAAGTACCCGGCCAGCATCCAGATGGAGAACGGCAGCGAGAACGTCAGGTAGGTGATGATCAGGCCGATCCGGGTGCTGTACGAACGCGTGCACCCCGAGTCCTGCTGTCGATGTTGACGAAGATGAGGAACAGCGGCAGCAGGAACAGGATCCCGGGGAACATCTGCGTCGACAGCACGGTCGCGGTGAACACCCGCGGCCCCGGAAGCGGTACCGCGAGACGGCGTACGACGCGAAGATCGCGATGACGAGGCACGCGAAGGTCGCGGAGAGCGTGCACACGACCAGGCTGTTGACGAAGTACCGGGCGAGCGGGACGGTCGTCCAGATGTCGACGAACGGCTCGAGCGTCAGGTGCGTGCGGCCACCAGCGAGAACTGCCCTGGACGTCGCCCAGCGGCTTCAGCGAGCGACGGTGACCATCACGTAGAGCGGCACCAGCGTGAAGACGCGAGAGCACGACGCGACCACCCACGCGGAAGATCCGGAAGGACGTGGCCTCAGGCACGACGCGACCCCCTCCGGTCGTCAGCAGCAGGTAGAGCCCGGTCACCACGAGCAGGAACAGCAGCAGCAGCACGGACATGGCCGACGCCGAGGCCGAAGTTCCAGGTGACGAACGAGTGCGAGTAGATGTGGATCGAGATGAGGTCCGCCGACGCGGGCTGCGGCCGGACCGAAGAGGACGAACGGCGTGTTGAAGTCGTTGAACGTCCACAGGAACAGCACCAGGACAGCACGACGTTGACCGGGCGGAGCAGGCCCAGCGTGATGTAGCGGCACTGCCGCCAGACGCCGGCGCCGTCGACCGCCGCGGCCTCGTAGAGCTCGGTGGGGATCGACTGCAGCCCGGCCATGAGCATCAGGAAGGCGAACGGCCACGGACCGCCAGATCGCCACGATGGCCATCGAGGAGAAGGCCCGGTTGCCGATCAGCCAGAACGGCGCGCGTCCCGGAGATGTGCAGGTCGTCGAGCAGGAGGTGGTTCACCATGCCGTTGTCGCGCTGGAACATGAAGCTCCAGGTGATCATGCCGGCGTAGATCGGCAGCGCGTACGGCACCAGGAACAGGGTGCGCAGCGCGCCGCGACCGCGGAAGGTCTGCTGCAGCACGAGGGCGCGCCGACATGCCGAACACCCACGAGAGCCCGACGACGAGCACCGTGTAGAGCACGTGATCGACGAACGAGTGCAGCAGGGCGCGCCCGATCGGCGCCGTTGACGTCGAGCGCGACCTGTAGTTGCCGAGCCCCGCCCACGGCGCCGCGGTCCAGTTGCCGGATGAAGAACTGGGTGAGCTGGACGAAGCTCATCCAGATGCCGGTGAGCATCGGGATGATGTGGACGAGCAGCTCGAGCAGGACCGCCGGCAGCAGCAGCAGGTACGGCGCCAGGCGGCTCGCATGTCGGCCGGCCGGGCACCCGGCGCCGGCGTCCGACGGCGCTGGACCTCGGCGCTCCGGGGTGCGGCGGCTTCGGACGCGTCACGAGAACCGTGCGTCCGTGCTCGCAGTCGACCTCGGGTCAGCTGCCCGAGGCCGCCATCTTGTCCTGCGCCTTCTGGAGGGCCGCCTTGACGTCGCGCGTCGTCACCGTCTTGCCGGTCGCGGCCTGGGCCACGAGAGCGTTGACCGCGTTGCCGACGTTGGTCTCGAGACTGCCTCCGCCGGCAGCAGCGGCAGCGGCACGGCACGGGTCTGGAGCACGGACTGAAGGCCTGCGCCTCGGCCGGGTTGTCGGTGAAGTTGACGGTGCCGCCCTTGATGACCGGCAGCGCCGTGAACGGCTTGTCGAGCGGCCTTCTGCTCGACTGTGCTGGTCATGAACTTCACGAACTTCAGCGCGCCGTCCTTGTTCTTGGTGTTCTTGAAGACCGACAGGTTGATGCCGGCGCACGAAGCTCGCCACGTCCTTGCCACCGCTGGGCGCCGGGGATCGGCACGACGCCGTACTCGCTGCTCTTCATGCCGTCGGCCTGCAGGGTGTTGTCAGCGTTGTTCTGGCTCATCAGCATCGCGGCCTTGCCTTGGCGAAGTCGCCGAGGAGCCTCCGGACCGTTCTTGTACTGGGCGCTGCTGGGGTTGACGACCTTGTCCTTCGCCCATCAGGTCGACGTACTGCTTGACGCCGGCGACCATGCCCGGCGGTCGGTGAAGCTCGGCTTGCCGCTCTTGTCGAAGGGGACGGCGCCGTGCTGCGCGGCCGAAGATGAAGGCGAAGTGGATGTTCTCGGTGTAGCTGCCGCCCTCCATCGCCATGCCGTAGACGCTGCTTGGCCGGGTCGGTCAGCTTCTTCGCGTCGGCGACCAGCTCGCTCCCACGTCGTGGGCGGCTGGAGACCGGCGTCGGCGAACATCTTCTTGTTGTAGTAGAGGCCGTAGGCGAGCCCGTACAGCGGCACCGAGGTCGGGTCCTGACCCGCGTGCACCGCCGGTCGCGAGCGCGGCCGGCGACGAACTTGTCCTTGCCGCCGATGGCCTTGAACTCGCGCGTCGCCGAAGGGCAGGAAGGCGCCGGTCGCCTGCAGGGAGGCGGCCCAGGTGTTGCCGATGTTCAGCACGTCGGGGCCCTGGCCGGAGGTCGTCGCGGCCAGGATCTTGTTGTAGCAGGTCCGGCCAGCCGATGACCTGGAGGTTGACCTTGATCCCGGTCTGGTTCTGGAACTTCTTGAGCACCGGGGCGAGGACCTTCTTGTCGTCGGCCATCGACGGCGCCTGGTTGCTCGCCCAGTAGGTGAGCGTCTTGCTGTCGCTCGAGCTGCTGCTCGAGCCGTTGCCGCCGCACGCAGCCGAACCCATCGCAACGGCCGTGATCACCGCTAGCGAGAGCAGTCGCTTCTTCACCGAGAGCCACCTCAATCCGAGAGTCCGGGTCGCCGTGCGCCGGTCGCAGGCGAGGTGGCCATAGAAGCACTTACCCGGTTAAGTGACTAGGCCCGCGGCGACGGTCGTTACCGTACTGTGACCTGGCTCAGCGTGGCGGGCCGGTGCTCTCCCGGGGGACCAGCTCCGATGCGCCGACCTGGAGCAGGCCGCGGTTGCGCCCCTCCACGAGGTCGAGCAGGCAGTTCGCGGCCAGCGCGCCGTACGCCATGTTGTCGCGGCGCAACGCCGTCAGGGACGGGCGCATCAGGGTGGCCAGCAGCGAGTCGTCCCAGCTGAGCATCGACACCTGTCCCGGAACCTCCAACCCGAGTCCCAGCCCGGCGCTCAGGCCGGCCGCGGCCATCACGTCGTTGCCGTACACGATCGCGGTCGGACGCTCGTCGGCGGGACGGGTCAGCAGCGCCTCGGTGCAGACGGCGGCCGAGGAGCCTGAGTAGTCGCCCTCGTGGGTCTCGACCTCGATCGCGCAGCGCGCAGCGGCACGTCGCACGCCGCGGCGGCGGGCGCGCTCGTGCACGAACTGCACCGGCCCGCTGACGTGGGCGACCCGCCGGTGTCCGAGCTGCTCGAGGTGCTTGACGGCCACGGCGGCGTCGGCCGCCTGGTCGGTCCACAGCGCCGGCATCGTCCACCCGCGCAACGGCCCGCCGCACAGCACGGCCGGGATGCTGAGTCGCTGGATCGGGTCGAGCCGAGGGTCCCGGAAGCGCTCGTCGAGCAGCACGACCCCGTCGATGCGCCGCTCCCCCCACCACCGCTCGTAGGTGCGGATCTCCTCCTCGGGGCGGTCCCCGATCACCCGCAGCAGAAGACTCGAACCACGCTCGGCGAGCACCTTCTCGAGCCCGGCGAGCAGGTGCACGAAGAACGTCTCCGAGGTCAGCAGCTCCGGCGGCCGCGACAGCACCAGCCCGATGACCCCGGTCTCCGCGCCGGTCAGCACGCGGGCGCTGCTGCTGGGGAACCAGCCCATCTCGCGCGCGGCGGCCACCACGCGCTCCCGGGTGTCGGCAGCGACCCCCGGCTGCCCGTTCAGGGCGTAGGAGACCGCCGCCTTGGAGATGCCGAGGCTGCGTGCGATGTCTGCGATGGTGACGCGAGCACGCCCACCACCGGGTGAGGTGACCGGCACGAACGACAGGATACTGATCCGGTTCAGCGACCGTTGCCTGTTCCGCACGGCCGGCCGGACAGTGGTGCGGTCAGGGTGGTCGGGTGGACCGGCGCCGAGTCGAGCACCGGAAGGTGAGTCAAGCGATGACGGACCACGAAGACCGGCACACCGAGCTGGACGATGCAGCGTTGTTCGAGCCAGAGGCCCGGGAGGAGCGGTACGGCGGCGAGGAGAGGATGTCGAGCGGGAACTCGAACCCCCAGCTGGTCGCCGAGGCGTCCGGGCTGACCCCCGGCACCGCGCTCGACGTCGGCTGCGGGGAGGGCGGTGACGTGGTCTGGCTGGCCGGTCACGGGTGGCGGGCCACCGGCGCCGACTTCTCCGCCAACGGGCTGGCCCGGGCCGCCAGGCACGCCGCCGAGGCCGGGGTCGCGGACCGCACCGACTGGTGGAGGTGACCCGGCGGCTGTCCGAGGCCGCGGACCTGCTGCCCGGCCTGCCCGACGGCTTCGAGGCCGACGACTCGACGCTGCTGGCCGGCCGCACCGCCTGACCGAGGGCCGGCTTCCGACATGTCGGGATCGGCACCGTCAGGACGGGTGGTCTTCCGGTGGCGGGACCGGATGTAGGGGCAGTTTCCGCCCGGTGTGCTGCGCGAGCACCTAGCCTGCGACCTGTCCGACCAGAACGTCACAAGGGGGAACGCGTGCCCGCGCACCAACCCGTCGTCCGTCGTCGCATCCGTCCGCTGCGGGGCCTCCTCACCGTGGGCACCGTGCTGGTCACCCTGCTGATCGGGGCGCTCGGCCCGGCCCTGGCCGCGACGTTCTCGACCACCCCGATGGCGAGCTGGATCCCCAACAACACGGTGTACGCGATGGCGCAGAGCGGAGACGTGGTCTATCTCGGCGGATCGTTCACCGCGCTCAAGTCCCCGACCGGCAAGCCGACGGTGACCCGCAACCATCTCGCAGCCGTCGACGCCTCGACGGGCCAGCTGCTGGCGTGGGACCCGAACGTCAACGGCACGGTCCGGTCCCTGGCTGTCGGCCCGGACGGCACGGTGTACGCGGGCGGCGACTTCACGACGGTCGCGGGCGCGACGGCGAACCGCCTGGAGGCGCTCACGCCGACCGGGGCCCCGGTTCCCGGATGGAGCGCGTCGGCGCCCAACACCGTTCGTGACCTGTTGGTCGTCGGCGGATCGTTGTACGCCGGAGGCAGCTTCGGCAACATGAGCGGATCACCGCGCAACGCCGTCGCCAAGCTCAGCCTGGCCACCGGCGCGGTGGACAAGGCCTTCAACGCCCATGTCGCCGGCGGCAAGGTGCGTGCCCTGGCCAGCAGCCCGGACGGCTCGACGCTGCTGCTCGGCGGCCTGTTCACGACGCTGTCCGGCCAGTCGCGACCGTTCCTGGGCTCCGTGCGGGCCAGCACCGGAGCGGTCACCTCGTGGGCACCGCAGCCACTGTGCACGAGCTGCAACATCCTTGACATCGCCGTCGCCGACGGGTCGGCCTGGGCCGCGGCGGCCGGATCCGGTGGTCGGGTCAGCTCGTGGCCGTTGACCTCGGACGTGCACGGCTGGGTCCGCCATGGTGACGGTGACGTCCAGTCGGTCGCGGTCTACGACGGCGTGGTCTATGCCGGCGGTCACTTCGGTCCCGACTTCTCCGGCTATGCCCGCCACCAGCTCGCCGCGATGAACGAGTCGACCGGCGCGGTGCTCGACTACGCGCTGAGCCTGACCGGCAACGACCACCCCGGCATCTGGTCGATGCTGGTGGACCCCGGCCGCGGAGTCCTGCGCCTGGGCGGCGGTCTCCGGTTCGCCGCCTTCCCGGAGGCGCGGTACGCCGCGATGCCGCTCGGCTGAGGGCTCACGCGTCCGGGGCGTCGAACCCGGACAGCCAGGTCGCGACCTCGGACCGGAAGGGAACGGTGGCGCCCAGCAGGCAGAGCACGCCTGTGGTGCCGGCCATCACCCGCTGGACGAGCAGGTAGCGCGGCGGCGTCCGAAGCCTGCGTTGGGTCCTCGACGACGAGCCTCGTACGTCGGCGAAGCGAGCGGTCTGGGAGCGCAGCCAGCCGCGGCTGAAGGTGAACTGCTCCTCGCGCAGCGGCTCGGCCAGGGGACCCAGCAGGTCGAACAGCTCCGAGGGCGTGACCGCGGCGGCGTCGACGAGGCCGACGTCGGACGCCAGGTCGAAGAGCGCCGCTTCGTCCCCGTCGCAGGCTCGCCGGAGCAACGGCCCGAGCCTTGCCGGCCATCCGTGGGACATCTGCAGGCTCGAGCCGAAGTCGACGATGCCGAGCCGGCCGTCGTCGAGCAGCCGGAAGTTGCCGGGGTGCGGGTCGCCGTGCAGGCGTCCGACGCGGACCGGGCTCGAGAGCGCCAGCCGGGAGAGCAGCAGTCCTGCCCGGTCGCGCTCCTCCCGGGCACCGCTGCGCGCGACCTGCGCCAACGGCGTACCGTCGACCCACTCCGACACGAGCACCGCCTCGGCCACGTCGACGACGTCCGGGACCGCGAAGTCGGCGTCGTCCCGGAAGACGTCCGCGAACGCGCGCTGCGCGGTCGCCTCCTGGTGGTAGTCGACCTCGCTCATCACCCGCGACCTGAGCTCGGCGAACAGCCCTCGCGCGTCCAGGCCCGGCGCGGCGACCCGCATCAGGGGTATCACCCGGTCGAGCTGGCGCAGATCGGTGGCCAACGCCTCGCCGGCACCGGGGTACTGCACCTTCACCGCGACGACGCGCCCGTCGGACCACACCGCGCGGTGCACCTGCCCGATGCTGGCCGCCGCCACCGGCTCGTCCTCGAACTCGGTGAAGCGCGCACGCCATCGGGGCCCGAACGATCCTGCCATCACCTCGTGCACCCGGCCCGGTGACATGGAGGGTGCGGCCTCCTGCAAGCGGGTCAGTGCCTCGCCGTACGGCCCGGCCAGCTGTTCGGGCAGCGCCGCCTCCATCGCCGACATCCACTGTCCGGCCTTCATCGCGCCGCCCTTGAGCTGCCCGAGCACGGAGAACAGCTGCTCCGCCGTCCGCGCCTGCACCTCCGCAGCGACCACCTCGGCGGGCCGGCCGCCCAGGCGCCGGCCCAGACCGACCGCACGCCGCCCGACGAACGCGGCCGGCAGCGTTGCCAGTCGCGCACCCCTGGCCAGCCCACGGGTCGGAAGGTCGGGCATGCGTGCATCCTGCCATCGCTCGCCCCTCTCGCGCAGCCGCGGGTCGGCGGTCCGGCGGACGAGGGCGGGCCGGGCTACCGGGCAGCGGTGGTCCGGAACTCGAGGACGGCACGAAGGGTGCGCTTCACGGTCCAGACCAGCCTGGTGCGCAGCTGCGCCAACGACACGGCGGGCTCACGGACGGGGCCGTCGGTGCGGACGGTCGCAGCGGTCGGCGCGACCAGGGGGCCGCCCGCGGGGGTCACTCCAGCGACCAGGTGGTGTCCGGGTCGTACTGTCCCACCAGTGCCATGACGTCTGCCGCGTCGACGCCCGTGCGGTTGTTGACGACCAGCTCGATGGCGCCCTCTGGCATAGCGTTGCGCCATACCGCGTAGCCGGCCAGGACCAGGGCGAGGTAGGCGTTGACGCCGTAGTCCGTCGGATTGCCTCGGACCTTCACCACCGCTGCCCCTCCCCTGCGCACTCGAGCGTCTCGACCGGGCCTCCGTCCGCAGCAGCGACGATCGAGGAGGCCGGACCCGTCGCCCTAAACCTTCGGCATCGCAGCGGGCGGACTTTAGGTGCATCCGTCGCGATGTGTCAGGCGTCCGCGATCATCCTCGGCGGGTGATGACCGGACCGACCCGGTGACCGAGGCTGACGACGAGCCGCCGACTCGTCCGGTGAGTCAGCGCGCGGATGCCCGAGAGGTGACCATGGCCCTGCCGATCTCGACCCGAGACGTCATCCGAGCAATGTCCGACGCCACCGGGGTCTCCGAGGAGAAGCTGGTCGTGCTGGCAGTGACGACGGTCGCGCTGGCGACCGTCCGGCTGGCCTTCCGGGCGGCCGACTGGCTGCTGAACTTCGACATGGAGGTCTGAGCGAGCCGCGCGCCCGTCACGTGGTGTCGACGCGCCGGTAGCCGAGGCCGAGCTGGTCGAAGAGGAAGGCGTGGATGTCGGTCGACTCGTCGATGGACTGGTCGAGCGAGCCGGCGAGGTGGCCGGTGGGCTCCAGGCGCAGCAGCACCGGCCGTCCCGACGAGGTGGCTGCCTGGAGCCGAGCCGTCATCTTCTTGGCGTGCCAGGCATCGACGCGGGTGTCGTTCTCGCCCGCGGTCAGCAGGACTGCGGGGTAGCCGGTCCCGTCCACGACGTTGTGGTACGGCGAGTAGGCCAGCAGCGCCGCGAAGGACTCGGGGTCCTCCACCGTGCCGAACTCGGTGGTGTTGAAGCGTCCGTTCGTGGTGGTCTCGGACCGCAGCGAGTCCATCACCGGCACCGCCGCCACCACCGCACGAGCGATGTCCGGGCGCTGGGTCAGCACGGCGCCCATCAGCAGCCCTCCGTTGGAGCCGCCCATGATCGCCAGCCTGTCCCGGCGCGTGATGCCGGTGTCGTGCAGATGGTCGGCGCACGCGATGAAGTCGTCGAAGCAGCTCTGCTTGCGGGTCAGCCGGCCCGCGTGGTGCCACTCCTCCCCGTACTCGCCGCCGCCGCGAATGTTGGCGACCACGAAGACCCCGCCCTGCTCGAGCCACACCAGGAGCTCGGGGTCGAACCGCGGCACCAGCGAGATGGCGTAGCCGCCGTACGCGGTCAGCAGGGCCGGCGCCGACCCGTCGCGAGGTGTCCCCGGCCGGGCGATCATGGTGAGCGGGACCTCGGCGCCGTCCTTGGACGTCGCCAGCTCACGGGTCACCTCGTAGCCGGACAGGTCGACGGGGCTGGTCGTGCCCAGCGCCGTCTCCCGGGGCGCCGCACCGTCGGAGGCCACCCACCAGGTCGGCGGGACGAGGTAGGACTCGCACGACCAGGCCACCTGGTCATCGCCCAGCCGAGCGAGCCGGGCGGAGTACGACGACACCGAGCTCACCGGCGGGATCGCGACCGGAGCCAGCGGCCGCCCCTCGAGGTCGAAGGCCCGCACCTGCTGCGGTCCCCCGTCGATGTCCACCAGCCACACCGTGCCACGCGTCACCGCGAGATCCTCGACGACCGGGGCGCCCGCAGGCACGATCTCGTCCGCGTCCGCCACCGTGGCGCCGGCGGCGAGCGGTAGCCGCAGCACCCTGCCGTGCGGGGCGTCCCGCCGGGACAGCAGGTACATCGCATCCGTGCCGAGCACGGCCTCGACGCTCTTGTCGGCGATGTCGGCCACCTGCCACCACGCACCATCGGGCTCCTGGCTCCGGGCGAAGACCTGCCACTCCCCGCCGTCGCCCTTCTGCACCCGGTCCACCACCCACCGGCCGTCGGGAGACGCCGACAGGAAGCTCTCCGCGATCCGCTCGTCGGCGAAGCCCTCGCCGAGGTCCAACCGGTCGGCCGCGCCGCCGATCTCGCGGAACCACACCTGCTGCCCGAAGCCGGCCGGGTCGGCGCAGCGGGTGTACCAGAACCCGGACCCGTCGTGACGCCAGGCCATCGACCCGCCCATCAGGTTCACGTGCGCGATCGGCTCGTCGACGAGCCTGCCGCTCGGGACGTCGAAGACGTGCAGTGTCCCGTCCTCGGTGCCGTGCTCGGAGAGGGACACGGCGACCTGCCGTCCGTCGGGAGACGGGACGAACCAGTCGATGGTCGTCTCCCCCGACGGGTCCAGGGTGTTGGGATCCACGACGGCGCGCTCGGTGGCAAGGTCCTCGAGGTCTGCCAGCGCCACGAGGAAGGCCCGTTGGCGTGGCGTCTGCTCCTTCAGCGCGAAGTACGTGCTGCCGCCGGAGGCGAGGCTGCGGTACGCCGTACGGGCGCCTCTCAGCAGCCGCTCGACCCGCGCCCTCAACGCGTCCCGCCCGGCGACCGCTCCGAAGTAGCCGGCCGCGAGCTCCTGCTGGGCCCTCGTCCACGCGACGGTCCGCTCCGCCTCCGGGTCCTCAAGCCACTGGTACGGGTCGGTGACCTCCGTCCCGTGGTAGGTCGTCGTCACCGGGACCTGCGGGGCATCCACGCCGCGGGGCAGCACCATGGCGGCAGTCAACCGCCCGGGCCCGGGACGCGCAAGCAACCGGTCTCGGACGCCGAGCTCCGAGCCGCTGTCCATGGACGGAGCCGGCAGACCGCGGCAACGTGCTGTTCCGCAGCACCGACGCGAGCCGGCGGCACTTGGTCCCCGCACGTCGTCGACCCGTACAGCCGTGGACAGCGACCACTCCGACCGGCACTCGACAGCCCGCAGGGCTGGCCCGCCGCGTAGCCGTGAGCCGAGTCCCCGCCGAGTGCCGGTCCGAACGGTCGGCTGCCTCTAGGAGTGCGTCGCACCTCTGCGGGCACCATCGGACAGAGACCGCGCCGTGCCCACCCAGAACGGCCTGACCCGAACGAGGAGCAGCCGATGCCCCGCACCATCGCCACCACCACCGACGTCGATCGCGACGGCCTCATGGACTTCGTGAGGCCTCGCCACCACATGGTGCTGATGACCCGTCGAGCCGACGGTGCGCCGCAGGCCTCTCCGGTGACCGGCGGCGTGGACGGATCCGGGCGGATCGTGATCTCGAGCTATCCCACCCGGGCCAAGGCGCGCAACGCGCGGCGCAGGCCCGACGTGAGCGTTCTGGTCCTCTCCGACGACTTCGGCGGCGCCTGGGTGCAGGTCGACGGAACCTGCGAGGTCCTGGACCTGCCCGAGGCGCTGGACGCCTTCGTGGACTACTTCCGCTGCATCTCCGGCGAGCACCCCGACTGGGCGGAGTACCGCCGGGCGATGCTGGACCAGGGCAAGTGCCTGTTGCGCGTCACGCCGATCCGCTGGGGACCCGTGGCGACGGGCGGCTTTCCTCCGGAGCTCGCCGACTGAGCTCCGCGGCGCCGACGGCCGCTCGAGGGCAAGGCTCGGGCGCGACGACAGGGGCAGAACCGCGCCGCAGCCGTCACCTTGCGCAGAACGTGGCAGGTGGGCTCGAGTCCCGGGGAAGGCTCTGCGGCTCCGTCCTGGCGCGCGAGACCGAGCTGCCCTGGTCGACCGCGGATGGTGCGGCGAAGCAGGCCGAGTCGCCTCGCCGGAGGCCGCACGGCGGATGTCACACGGCGCTCTGCGCCTGCAGCCGCGCCAGCGCGGCCCAGCCCAGCGGGGCGGGCAGCCAGAACGTGACCAGGCGGAACGCGAGGACCGCGGTGAGTGCGGCGGCGAACGCGACCCCGAAGGCCGTCAGCCCGCCCACCAGCGCCGCCTCGACGGCTCCCAGCCCGCCCGGCGTCGGGGCGGCCGACCCGAGGGCCGAGGCGGCAAGGTAGACCACGACCAGCGCCGGCAGCGGCAGGGAGGCCGAGAACGCATGCAGCGAGGCAGCCATCGCGGCGATGTACCCGGCGTCCAGCAGCAGGATTCCCATGGCCGCCTTCGCGAGCCGTCGAGGGTCGCTGGCGGCGTCGATGAGCTGCGGGATGCTCCGCCGCAAGACCGGCTGTACCCGATGCTGCAGCTGGTTGCGGGTGACCGGCAGCGCCGCGAGCACGGCGAAGACCAGCGCGACGACGGCCAGGACGACCAGGACGCTCCCACTCGGCAGCAGGGTCAGCCGCGACGGCGAGACTCCGCTGAGCCAACCGCACGTCAGCAGCAACGGCACGGTGATCGCGACGGTGGCCGCCTCCTTCACCGCGACGGTGGTCGCCGCGACGGGCACCGGTGCACCGGCCTTCTGGAGGTACCGCACGTTCAGTCCCACGTGGCCGACCGCCGGCGGTGTGACCAGGGCCAGGAACGACGTCGCGAGCTGCACCAGGCTGGTGCGGCGCAGCGACAGCGGCACCGTGGCGAAGGCGTGCAGCGCGAGCGCGGAGCCAAGGTAGGTCACGGCGGAGCCCACTGCGGCGACCGCCACCCAGCTCGGGCGCGCCCTGCCGAACGCGGAGGCCAGCCCCACCGAGGACAGCTGGGTGGCCAGGATGTGCGCTGCCAGGGTCGCTCCCGCGACCATCAGCACGGTGCGGGGACGAAGCCGCTCGAGCCGGATGCTGGTCGGCGACTCCGTGGCCGCGCCGCCCGTCAGCTCCGCGCGCACCTGCCTGAGCAGCGACGTGCCGCGCACCGCGGACCGCGTCTCACCGGGAAGCGCCAGCGGCTGCATCAGTGCAGCCAGCCGCCGCTCCGTGCCCTGGTCGCTGCCGTAGTCGGCGCGGAGCGCCCTGACCGCCGACGAGGCCCCGCAGCACTCGGCGACCACGACGAGCAGCGCGACGACGTCCAGCTCCCGTTGCAGCTCGGTGGCGGCCGGCTGCGCGGCGCCGAAGCCGCAGAACCCCGCCTCCCCGCCCGGACGTACGACGATCGCCTCCGCCGTGAGCGCGCCATGGGACAACCCCGCACGGTGGAGCCGCCTGAGTGCGCGCATCACCGCGCCGAGGTCCCTCGCCGAGCTGTCTGCTGACAGCACCGAGCCGGCCAACGGTCGTTGCACCAGCATCAGCGACCTGCCCACCGCGATCATCGCGAGAGGGGCCGGTCCAGCCACCCCGGCGGCCTTGGCCAGGGACTCGCTGAGCGCTTCGCGTTCGAGCTGGCCCCGCAGCGACAGGGACGGGTGGCCGACCGCCGACGTACGGAGCCGGAGCACCCGCCACGCGGGCCGCAGGAACGGCAGCCCGCGCCGGTCGGGGTCGACCACCGTCACCGACAGCACCTCTCCGTCCGGCAGCTCGGCGGTGTACCCGATCCTTCCCAGCGCCTCCTGGGAGGGGCGCAGATCGAGCAACGGCCATCCCGCGTCGATCAGCGCCTTCCGGATCGTCTCCTCGGCGGGCCGCTCCGGCGGGGCGCCCACGGCCACCCGAACCCCGAGAGCGGCCGTGATGCCCACCAGGAGCGAGAAGGTGGCGCTGAGCACGGTGAGCGTGCCGAGAGCGAGCGCACACACGACGGCAGTCGCGAGGGCCAGGAGCAGGAACCAGCTGCGGCGCCCGGGCCGCAGCCCCATTCCCACGGCCAGGGCAGTGGCCGTCATGATCGGGAAGCCGTCGGCGTCGTCGAGCTTGCCGACGAGGACCGCGAAGGCGCCGCTGCCGAACACGTTCGTCAACGCGGCGACCGCCAGGCCGAGCGGGATCGCCAGGGCGCCGGCCAGGAGACCGGTCACGAGCGCGATGCGACGCCTGCGGAGCGCGTCTGCGGCTGCCAGGAGCAGCAGCACGACGACGGTCAGCGACGCGCCCACGTTGGCCACCGACAAGACCACGCGGGCCAGCTGAGCGGCGGCGCGCGGAACCACCGTGGCGCTCCACACCGCACGCTGCGGGTCGAGTCCGACGGCCACCGCCACGGCCATCAGGCCACCGGCGGCGGCCGCCAGTCGCGCGACGTCCGCGGTCCGGCGGGTCCGCGGCAGTGCGCCGTCCGGGGCGGGGCGGGAGAAGCTCGCCCACCACCCTGGACCGATCACCGCGGCCCGGTCCAGCAGCTCGCGCGCCCGCCTACCGATCGTCCTCAAGCTCCATCCCGCTGCCCACGACGCCGGCCCCGGCTGCCGGCGTGCTCACGTCCACTGTCGGCCGCGCCTCTTCCGGCGCTGCCGGGTCCCGTCACTGCCATTGTCGCGCGTCCCTCCTCCAGGGTCCGGCACGCCACTCGGCCGTGCCGGTTCACCTCGGCCACCGGTCGGCCAAGGAGCCGTCGCACGGCTTCGAGCTGCGGTCCGGGACCGAGGCCGCACTGGTACCTGACGCTGGGCCGCCTGGAGGCCGGTCTGGCTGTCTCGTCGCGGGTGCCGGCACACCCCGACCGACCAGAGCGCGACCGGGTGGCCCGGTGGCTGACCGACGTCTCGTGGCCACGTCCCGACCTGTCGGGCCCCAGCGGCCGCGGGACGTGCACCCGGCTGCTCCTTCTCGGCGCCCCGGGCCGCTGGCTCGTACAACGACGTACCAGTCGCGCAGTCTGGCGCGGCCGGCCCGCCTGACATCCCGCCGTTGCCCGCCACCTGGTACGTCCGGGTACGCGAGGCGCCACCCTACGGGCAGTCCGACGGGCCGGGTGGACAGCGGCGCCACCACCGAGGTGCTGCGGCTGTTCGCAGAGCTCCACGGCGCCGGCCGGAACCCGGTGGTCGTGTCCCCGCACCGCCTGCGAGCCGCGGACAGGGCCGACCCCGCGCCGTGGGCGGCGTCCAGGGGCGCGCGGCACCGCCTGGCAACGTGGACCGACCTCGGTTGGTCGGCGGGTCCTGGCTCGGCCCCGCGGCGTCCTGATGGAGCGGGGGTTCGCGGCGGCGCCCGGCGTCGATGTCGGCGACCGGGGCCATGAGGCCAGGCGCGCCGACCGGGCGCGAAGCCCCCCGAGCCGGCTATGGGTGGTGCGCCGCGCCCACCGGCTCGGGAGGACGGGATGCGGGCTCGTCCTCTCCGATCTGTGGCTCCGGGGGCTCGGGGAGGAACGACAGCCACCCGGGGAGCCACCAGGTGCGGTCGCCGAGCAGCGACAGCGCCGAGGGCAGGAGTACGGCGCGGACCACGGTGGCGTCGAGAAGGATCGCCACCGCCAGGCCGACCCCGAGCTGCTTGAACGTCGTCATGGACAACGTCGCGAAGACCGAGAAGACCGCCACCATGATCACGGCTGCGCTGGTGACGACGCCTGCGGAGGTCTTGATGCCGTGGGCCACGGCGTCCTGGGTGGACATCCCACCGTCGTGCGCCTCACGGATCCGGGAGACCACGAAGACGTGGTAGTCCATCGAGAGGCCGAAGAGGATCACGAAGGCGAACAACGGGATCCACGACTCGATGGCCCCCACGCCTCGGGCTCCCACCAGGCTCGCCCCCCAACCGTGCTGGAAGACCGCGACCATCACCCCGAAGGCGGCCGCCATCGAGAGGACGTTGAGAGCCACGGAGACGGCTGCGATGGTCAGGGAGCGGAAGGCCGCCAGCATGAGGAGGAACGCGAGAACCAGGACGAACAGCACCACCGGCGCGATCACCCGTTCCAGGTGGGCGTTGAAGTCCTGCGAGAACGCGAGGTTCCCGGCGACGTACACCTGTGAGCCGGGCAGGCGGCCGAGGGTTGTCGGGACGATGTCGCGACGGAGCGCGTCCAGCGCGCGGACGGACGTGGCGTTCGTCCCGTTGCCGGCCAGCCGCACGGACAGCTCGGCCACGTTGGAGCCGGGGTGCACGGCGACGACGACGGGCGGTCGGACCAGGCCGGTCGCCAACGCCCGGGTCCTGAAGTCCGCCACCGCGGCGGCCACCTCGGGGCCGCGCAGGTCCGGCGCCTCGAGCACGACGTTCGCCGGGCTCGGCCCGCCGGGGAAGGCCTCGACGATGCGGTGGTAGCTGGCCATGATGCCGGCGTCGGCCGGCAGCACCTTCTCCAGGCCCAACCGCTCGGTGTGGATGCCCGCGAGCGGGACGGCGAGCCCGAGCAGGAACACGACGGCGGCCACCACCGAGACGCCGGGGTGGCGGAGGACGCGCTCGAGGATGACGCCCCACACCTTGCTGCCCTCCCGACGTGGGCGGCGCATCCGCGCCAGCCCGGGCACCCGTCCGACGTCGACCCGGTCGCCCAGCAGCGAGAGCATCGCGGGAAGCACGGTCACCGACCCGACGACCGCGACCAGCACCACGAGGATCGCGGCGGTGGCGAAGCCGTCGAACAGCAGCATCCCGGACAGGAACATGCCCGACATGGCCACCACGACCGTCAGGCCGGACACGAGAACCGATCGGCCCGAGGTGGCCGCGGCGATCGACAGCGCGGTCCCGGCATCTCGGCCGCGAGCCCGCTCCTCGCGTTCCCGGCGCAGATAGAACATGCAGTAGTCGACCCCGACGGCCAGCCCGACCAGCAGCATCACCGAGCTGGTGGAGGTGTCCAGGTGCATCCGGTGGCTGATCACCGCCAGGATGCCGTTGGCGGCCAGGAAGGACGTGAGCGCCAGGCCCACCGGGAGAACCGCTGCGACGAAGGCGCCGAACGCCACGAGCAGGATGCCGAGGGCCAGGGGTACGGCGGTCCACTCCGCCCGCTGGAAGTCCTTGCCGATCGTGTCGTTGAACCACTGGTTGACGGAGCCGTCCCCGAACTCGTCGATCCGGACGCGCGGATGCGCGGTCCGCACGGCTGCTGCCGCGTCGAGGATCGGCTGCACCCGGTCCGCCGCGGTGGTCGGGTCACCGGTCATCGAGACGCGGACCAGCACGGAACGGCGGTCCGCCGAGATCAGCCCGTGACCGTAGGGCTCGACGACCGCGCTGACGACGCCGGTCCGTCGCAGCCGTCCGATGAGGTCTGCCACCGCGGCCCGCGACGCGGGGGTGGTGACCGGGCCGCGGGTGCTGACCAGGAACATCTCCCCCGCCGCGGTCTTCAGCCCGGCGTCGTCGAGGATCCTGAGCGCCTGGGCGGAGTCGCCGGCGGCGTACTGGTCCTCGGTCATCTGCTGCTGTCCCGATGCCGAGCCCAGCCCAACCGCGACCGTCACGAAGACGAGCCACCCGATGATGGCGAGCGCCCGGTGCCGTACGCTCCAGCCGCCCACGGCGGCCGCGAGGTTGCGTCTCTGCATCGCGCCGACTCCTTCCGGGAGGCGTCAGCATCGATTCTTCGGTTCCGCCACGACGCCGGTCAGAGGCGAACGTCCCTCGAGGCCTCACGACGCCTCGGGCTCGCCGCAGGCTCGGCGCTCAGTCGGCGCCCAGCGCCCGCAGCACGTCCTGCACGTCGACCTCACGGGAGGAGCGGTTCCACGGCATCCTCGCCAGGGCCATGCCCATGGCGCACGTGTCGGTCAGGGCGGCGACGGTCAGACCGGTCCCGACGGCGGCACCGACCCACTTCAGGCCGGGCTTGAGGACGCTGCCGGCGATGCTGGTGGCGACCAGCGAGCCCGCGACGAGACGCACCTGGCGCTCCAGCTCCCAGGTCTGCCGGCCACGGTTGACCGGCGCACCGGCCCGCTCCCAGCTGAGCATCCCGCCGTCGAGAACCCGCAACCCGGGAAGACCGGACTGACCGAGCGCGTTCTCGGCCTGCGTGGCTCGGGCACCGGAGCGACACACGAGTACGACGTCCCGGTCGATCTGTCGGGCGAGCTCGTCGCGGTGCTCGCGCAGCAGGTCGAGCGGGACGTTGTAGGCGCCCGGGATGTGAGCGGTCTCGAACTCAGCGGGGGTCCGGACGTCGAGGACGCGCGGCGCGTCGCTCCCGAGGCGGGCGCGCAGGGCGGCGACGTCGATGGTGCGGGTGCTCGTGGTGATGGTGGTGGTCATGGTGTTCCTTTCCGAGAAGAAGGAGTCTGCGTTGCTGGGGACGGCCCGCGAGATCAGACCAGCGCGGGAACGGCCTGGGCGGCGGTGTAGCCCGCCACCAGGACCAGGAGCACGGTGAACGCGGCCTGGAGCCTGCTGGTGTCGGTGCGGGCGGCGATCCGGGCACCGGTCCAGCCGCCCACGACGGCTGTCACGGTGAGCAGCCCGACGAGAAGCCAGTCGGGCTGGGCGCCGCTGCCGGCGCGGACCACCAGCGCCGAGGCGGAGGTGATCGTGATCACCACCAGCGAGGTGCCGGCCGCATAGGCCATCGGCAGCCCGAGCGCGAGGACCAGGGCGGGCACGACGAGGAACCCGCCGCCGACGCCGAGGAACCCGGTGAGCAGCCCCACGACGGTGGCGGTGACCAGCACCTTCAGCGCACGAGGGCAGTGACACACGAAGCGCGGGCTGAACGTGATGACCGGGTCGTCGACCTCTACTCGTTGCCGGCTGGCGTCGCCGCCCGGGTCACGGCGGCCACGGAGCTGGCGGGTGATCATGACGCCGGCGACGAGGAGCAGGAGGACGGCGAACGCGGCCAGCAGCACCGGTCCGGACACCAGCCCGGCTGCCTTCGCGCCGACGGCCGCGCCACCGATGGCGACGGCACCGAACGCGACACCTCGGCCGGGCAGGACGTTGCCGGAGCGGTGCGCGGTGACCGCGCCGACCAGCGAGGTGACGCCGACGACGACGAGGGAACCGGTGGTGGCCTGCGCAGCCGTCTGCCCGAGGGCGTAGACCAGAACCGGCACGGCCAGGATGGAGCCGCCGCCGCCGAGCGCGCCGAGGCTGAGCCCGATCAGCGCGCCGGCGACGACCGCTATCGCGAGCGTCACGCCGCCGAGGGGGTGGCGAGCGGCAGGCCGGCGTCCTCGGCGTGGTCGAACGTGTCGTCGACCGCGACCAGCCGGTGTCCGGCTGCGGCCAGGAACGACGCGGCCACCGAGGCGCGATAGCCACCGGCGCAGTGCACCCACACCTCACCGGCAGGGACGTCCGCCAGCCGCGCCGGGAGCTCGTGGATCGGGATGTTCACCGCGCCCTCGATCGCGGACTCGGCGAACTCGTCGGCACGGCGTACGTCGAGCACGACGACGTCCCTGTGGTGGCGCACCTGAGCCAGGTCGGCGAAGGTGGCGACCGGGAACGAGCCCGGCTCCACCCCCGTGCCGGCCACCCAGTCCGCCGGCTTGCCCGTTGCGTGCGCGGCGGGACGGTCGATCCCGATGCGGACCAGCTCCCGCTGCGCGGCTGCGACGTCGTCGGCTGTCTCGGCGAGCAGAGTCAGGGGGGTGCCCCACTCGACCAGCCAGCCCAGATAGGTCGAGAAGCCGCCGTCGAGACCGAAGTTCAGCGACCCCGGCAGGTGTCCGGCGGCGAACATCGTCCGAGTGCGCAGGTCGACCACCCACTCGCCGGCCTCGATCCGGCGGCGGAGCTCGACCGGGTCGGCGTGGCTCGGCGGGGACAGGTCCGGCTCCGACGGACCGGCCGCGTTGGCCGGCGCCATGTGTGCGTAGTACGCCGGGTAGGGACCCAGTCCTGCCAGCAGCTCGCGGGCGTAGGTCTCCTCGTCCTGGGTCAGCACCGGGTTCGCCTGCTTCTCCTGGCCGATCGTCGACGAGCTCGCCTCGGACTGGGTGGCGGAGCAGAACGACCCGAACCCGTGGGTGGGGAACACCTCGGTGGCATCGGGCAGGCTCGCGGCAAGCCGGTGAGCGGAGGCGTGCTGGGCCCGCACCAGGGCGTCGGTGTGCTCCGGCCCGAGCAGGTCCGGACGGCCGGTCGCCCCGTACAGCAGGGACCCGCCGGAGAAGACGGCGACCTGCTCGTCGGCCTTCGCGTCGGAGAGCACGTACGACAGATGCGTGAACGTGTGCCCGGGAGTGGCCACCGCGGTGACCCGCATGTGCGGGCCGACCTCGACGGTCTGCCCGTCGCGGACCGCCGTGCGGCTGAAGGAGACCTCGTCGTCGGCGTTGACCAGGTACGCCGCGCCGGTGCGCTGAGCCAGTGCGAGGCCGCCGGTCACGTAGTCGTTGTGGATGTGCGACTCGAACACGTGCGTCAGCCGCAGGCCATGCTCGTCCAGGAGCGTCAGGACGCGGTCGATGTCACGCTGCGGGTCGACCACGAAGGCGACCTGCCCGTCATGGACCAGGTAGCTGCGGTCACCCAGGGTGGGCGTCTCGATCGGGATCACGGAGATCGAGCGGGTGTCAGTCATGGTTGGCTCCCGAGAGTCGGTTGAGGACGGGGATCGGGGAGGAGCTACGCGGGGCGCGGTTCGCTCACGCGCGGGGGGGCCGGTCACCACCGGCGGAGGTCGAGCTCAAGGGTCACAGGTGCATCTCCCTCTCTGTGTCATCGGAGCCCCCGTATACCCCAAGGGGTATCTACGCTGGCAACACTAACACCCATAGGGGTATACCCAAACCGGCCTCGTTGATGCCGGCATCCCGGGCCGGGCTGACGGCGACCGGTGAGGAGCGCGCTTGAGCAGCCGGGGCCGGCTTCTCCAGGGCGGTACTAGGAGCGGCGCAGCCAGCCGCCGAGATCGGCGTCGACGAGCAGCTCGCGAGCCTCTGCCTCCGAGCCGTCCGGCACCAGGATCCGCATCTGGATGGCCAGGATCGAGCCCTCGAGCGTGCTCATGTTGCGATCGGTGACCTGGTAGGGGATCCGGGCCTCGCCGAGCAGGCTCTCGATCACCGACACCACGGCCAGGTTGTTGGTGCGGACCAGCTCCGCCATGTCTGTCCCCTCACTGCCGGCGCGAGGTGACAAAGGTAGGCGCTGACCGCGACCCCCGCCCGGAGATCGGCTCGTGCTCTAGTGTCGGGGAGGTCGCCGACGGGCGGGAAGGAGGGAGCCGCCGTGTCGAGCCCCTTGCTCCTGACCAAGCTCTACGTCCCTCGGGTGCGAGGTGCCCTCGTGCCGCGTCCCCGGCTGAGCGATCGGCTGAGCCCGGTCTCGCGGCCTCGGCTGACGCTCGTCTCGGCACCGCCCGGCTTCGGCAAGACGACTCTCGTGGCGGCCTCGCTCGACGCGGCGACCCCGGTGGCCTGGGTGTCCCTCGACGAGAGCGACCAGCGGCCTGAGGCCTTCTGGACCTACGTCGTCACTGCCCTGAACACCGCGGTGCCCGGGACCGGCGCCGGGGCGCTGCCGCTTCTGCATGGTGCTCACCCGCCGATCCAGTCGGCCCTTGCGATCGTGCTCAACGAGCTCAGCGCCACGTCCGACGGCGTCGTGCTGGTGCTCGACGACTACCACCTCGCGGACGGGCCGGCGATCGCGAACGACGTGGCCTTCCTGCTCGAGCACCTTCCCCCTCACGCGCATCTGGTGGTCATCACCCGCGCCGACCCGGCGCTGCCGTTGGCCAGGCTGCGGGCGCGGGGAGACGTGGTCGAGGTGCGTGCCGCCGACCTCCGGTTCACCCTCGACGAGGTCGCGTCGTACCTGAACGACGTCGCCGGGCTGCACCTTGCAGGTGCGGACGTCGATGCGCTGGAGGACCGCACGGAGGGGTGGATCGCTGCGTTGCAGCTGGCAGCGCTCTCGCTGAGGGACCGCGACGATGTCACCGGCTTCATCGCCGGGTTCGCCGGAGACGACCGGTACGTCGTCGACTACCTCGTCGAAGAGGTCCTGGCGCGCCAGCAGACGGAGGTTCGAAGCTTCCTGCTCCAGACCTCGATCCTCGATCGACTCAACGGGTCGCTGTGCGACGCGCTCACCCAGGCGAAGACCGGGAGGGCGATGCTCGAGCTGCTGGACCGCTCGAACCTGTTCATGGTCCCTCTCGACGACAACCGCCAGTGGTATCGCTACCACCACCTGTTCGCCGACGTGCTGCGGGCGCACCTCGAGCAGGAGCGTCCCGACGAGGTCGCCGACCTCCACCGACGGGCCGCTGGATGGCACGCAGCGCACGCGGCGCCTGAACCGGCCGTCCGACATGCCGTGGCGGCGGGCGATGTCGAGCTTGCGGCGGACGTTGCGGAGCGGAACGTGATCGGCATGCTGCGCGACCGCCAGGAGGCGACCGCCCGGCTTTGGGTCCACGACATCCCCCACGACGTCGTACGACGCCGGCCGGTGCTCGCCGTCGGGTTCATCGGAGCACTGATGTCGAGTGGCCTGCTCGGGGGCGTCGAGAGCCGGCTCGACGAGGTCGAGCTGATGCTGGCCGGCCCGCGAGAGGGGCTGGTCGTGCTCGAGGAGGCCGAGCTCGCGCGGCTGCCGGGAGCGATCGAGATGTATCGGGCAGCCCTCGCCCTGGTCGCGGGTGACCCGGGTGGGACCGTCGCGCATGCCGACCTCGCGGTCACCCGGGCGGCACCCGGCGACGACCTCACCGTGGCGGCCGCATCGGCCCTGGCCGGGCTCGCGTCCTGGGCGGGCGGTGATCTGGAAGCGGCCCACCGCGCCTACTCCCGGGCGGTCGACGGGCTACGCCGCGCCGGCAACCACTCCGACGTACTGGGATGCTCGATCACGCTGGCGGACCTGCGGATCGTTCAGGGTCGGCTCGACGATGCCCTGCGCACGTACCAGCACGCGCTCCGGCTCGCGGGGGAGCAGGCGGTCGGCGGTCCGCTGCGCGGCACGGCGGACATGGTGCTCGGGCTGAGCCAGATCGCCCTCGAGCGCAACGACCTCGATGCCGCGGCCGCCCATCTGCGCCATGTCGACGATCTGGGCGAGCACAACGGCCTCCCCCAGCATCCGTACCGACGGCGAGTCGGCCACGCCCGGCTCCGTGAGGCGGAGGGAGATCTGAGTGGTGCCGTCGCCCTGCTCGAGGAGGCTGAGCGGGTGTACGTCGGCGACTTCTCCCCCAACGTCCGACCGGTCCCCGCCCAGCGGGTGCGTGTGCTTCTGGCGCAGGGCCGCCTGCCCGAGGCCGTCGACTGGGCACGTGAGCAGTCCCTCTCTCCGGAGGACGACCTCTCCTACGTCCGCGAGTACGAGCACGTGACTCTGGCTCGGATCCTGCTCCGCCAGCACGCCGTCGAGCGCTCCGAGCCCGCGACGCGCACGGCGTGCCGTCTGCTCGATCGGCTCCGGGACGCCGCCGAGCAGGGAGGACGAGCCGGCAGCCTCATCGAGATCCTGGCCCTGCAGGCCGTCGCGCTGCACGCCCGGCACGGCCGCCACGACCTCCCGGGCGCCCTCGCGCCCCTCGAACGCGCCCTGCGGCTGGCCGAGCCGGAAGGGTATGTCCGCGTCTTCGTCGACGAGGGCGCCCCGATGGCCGCACTGCTCGAGGCGCTCGCGACGAGGAACCCCGCCTGGCGCTACCCCCGGCTCCTGCTCGACGCGTTCACCCGCACGCGCAGGCCGCTCCCGCGCGCCGACCAGGGTCTCGTCGACCCGCTCAGCACCCGCGAGCTGGACGTGCTCCGGCTGCTCGCCACGGACCTCGACGGGCCCGCGATCGCCCGAGAGCTCGTCGTGTCGGTCAACACCGTGCGCACACACACGAAGAACATCTACGCCAAGCTCGGTGTCAACAGCCGGCGATCGGCGGTGTCCCGAGCCGGAGCCCTCGGGCTGCTCGCCGGCACCGGCTGACCTCGCGAGGTCACCAGCCGGTTCACCATCTGTGGTGAGGCCGGCTCACCACGTGGGCTCATACCTTGCGGGCATGAACACCACATCGACGAGCCGCCCGGCCGGCGGACGGTACGAGATCCGCCTCCAGGGGCGACTCGACGCCCGCTGGTCCGCCCGGTTCGAGGGCATGACGCTGACCACCGACGACGGCTTCACCCTGCTCGAAGGCTCGCTCGTCGACCAGGCCGCGCTGCACGGCGTCCTGCAGCAGCTGCGCGACACCGGCCTTGTCCTGGTCTCGGTCGCCCGCGTCCCGTCCGGCGCGGTGACGCATCGATCCTGCACATCGGACCCCACCACCTCAGGAGAACCCACATGACCATCACCGCCAGAACCGCAGCCCGCGGGCACACCGACCCGGTCCCCGCGGACCCGACCCGGGGGAACGCCCGCGCCGCCGGCATCTTCTACCTGCTCACCTTCGCCTCCTCGATCCCGGCCCTCCTGCTCATCGGGCCGGTGCTGCACAGCTCCGGCTACCTCGCCGGCAGTGGGCAGGACACGCGCGTGATCTGGGGCTGCATCCTGGACGTCGTGAACGCCCTCACCGCCGTTGGGTCGGCCGTCGCGGTGTTCCCGGTGGTCAGGCGGCAGAACGAGTCGATGGCGCTCGGCTTCGTCGCCTCGCGGCTGATGGAAGGGGCCGTGGTGATGATCGGCGTCGTCAGCCTCCTGGCCGTCGTCACGCTACGACAGGACCACGTCGGGGCGACCGGTGACGCGAGCTCGCTGATCATGACCGGCCATGCCTTGGTGGCCGTCCGGAACTGGACGTTCCTGCTCGGCCCCGGCCTGATGCCCGCCATCAACGCCTTCCTGCTCGGCAGCCTGCTCTATCGCTCGCGGCTGGTGCCTCGCATCATCCCGATCGTCGCGCTGGTCGGTGCACCCCTGCTGTTCGCCTCCGCCATCGCAACGCTGTTCGGTGTCTTCGACCAGATCTCGCCCACCGCGTCCGCTCTCGCCCTCCCGGTGGCTGCCTGGGAGCTCAGCGTCGGATGCTGGATGACCTTCAAGGGCTTCCGGCCCTCGGCCGTGGCGACCCTGATGACAAAAGCGAGCGCCTGAGCCGCCGCTCGTCGCCCGGGCCACACGGGTCCCGACCCGTCCGGCCCTGGGAGTGGTAGGAACAGCATGCGCGACGTCGGCATCGCCGAGGTCGCCCGGACGAGGAGTACCCATGACATCTTTCACCCGGTCCGACGAGCTGCGCGGAGCGGAGCTCGTCGACGCCGACCTGCGGGACGCCCGGTTCGTGCGATGCGACCTGTCCGGTGTGGTGATGCGCGGCGTCGACGTCCAAGGAGCCGACATCGACGCCCCGTGGGTCTCCGACGGACAGGGCGTGCTGCTCGTCAACGGCGTCGACGTCGTCCCGCTCGTCGAGGCCGAGCTCGACCGCCGGTTCCCCGGCCGCGCCGACCGCCGCGCCGCGGACCCGGACGGTCTGCGCGCGGCCTGGGCGGCAGTCGAGCGGACGTGGGCGCTCACGCTCGAGCGCGTCGCGGCGATGCCGCCCGGCACGGTCGACGTGTCGGTGGACGGCGAGTGGTCGTTCGCTCAGACGCTTCGGCACCTGGTCATGGCCACCGACATCTGGTTGCGCCAGTCGATCCTAGGGGTCGACCAGCCACTGCACCCCCTCGGGCAGCCGTTCGCCGAGTACGAGACCGACGGCTACGACATGTCGGTCTTCACGACCGCCACACCGTCGTACGCCGAGGTGCTCGAGGTGCGCGCCGGCCGTGTCTCGATGGTCCGCGACTTCCTCGCCACCCTCACACCCGAGGCGCTCGCCGACCTCCACCGGCACCCGTGGTCGGCCGACCACCCGGCAACCACCCTGAAGTGCCTGCACGTGATCCTCAACGAGGAATGGGAGCACCACCGCTTCGCCGTACGCGACCTCGACGCCATCGAGGCGACGTCGGGCGGCTGAGGCTCCGGCCAACGGAATGCCAGGCCTCTCCGGCGGGTTGTCGTAGACGACAGATCCGTCCCGGGACCCCAGGAGGCAACACCCTGTGAGCCAGCTCTTCACCCCGATCGCCCTTCGTGACGTCAGCGTGCGGAACCGGGTATGGGTGGCGCCGATGTGCCAGTACTCCGCCGTCGACGGCGTCCCGAACGACTGGCACCTGGTGCATCTGGGTTCGCTGGCACGCGGCGGCGCGGGGCTGGTGTTCACCGAGGCGACCGCCGTGACCCCGGAGGGTCGGATCTCGCCCGAGGACACGGGCCTGTGGAACGACGTGCAGCAGGCGGCCTGGACACGGATCGTGGAGTTCGTGCGCGGCCAGGGCGCAGCGGCGGGCATCCAGCTGGCGCACGCGGGGCGCAAGGCGTCCACGCACTCCGGCTTCACCGGCGAGCGCGGCGGGGTCGCCGACGCCGACGGCGGATGGCAGCCGGTGGCTCCGTCGGCGGACCCGTTCCCGGGTCTGCGCGAGGATCCCGAGCCGCTGGACAGCGCGGGCATCGACCGCGTCGTGGCCGCGTTCGGTGACGCAGCCGAGCGCGCCATCGCCGCCGGCTTCGATGTTCTCGAGCTGCATGCGGCGCACGGCTACCTGCTCCACGAGTTCCTCTCGCCGCTGTCGAACCAGCGCGAGGACGAGTACGGAGGCTCCTTCGAGAACCGCGTCCGACTGGTGCTGGACGTGGTGCGCGAGGTCCGCGCACGCGTCGCCGGCCGGGCGTGCCGGTGGTCCTCCGGGTCTCGGCGACCGACTGGGTCGAGGGCGGCTGGAGCGACGACGACACGGTGCGGCTGGCGGCGCTGGCCCGCGACGGAGGGGGTCGACCTCGTCGACACCTCGTCCGGTGGCAACGTGGGCGCCGACATCCCGGTCGCACCCGGCTACCAGGTGCCGTTCGCCCGGCGCATCCGCGTCGAGGCGGGGGTCCCCTCGGGCGCGGTCGGCCTCATCACGGAGCCGAAGCAGGCGGAGGAGGTCCTCGCGGACGGCTCAGCCGACGTCGTACTGCTCGCCCGCGAGCTGCTCCGCGAGCCGCACTGGCCGCTCCGCGCGGCCTACGAGCTCGGCGAGACCGACACGGACCTGTGGCCCGTGCAGTACCAACGGGCACGCTGACCGTCCTGCGGACCTGCTCGGTCCGCCGGTCCGGTGACTCGGCGGCTCGGGTCAGGTGTCGCTGTGCCAGTTCGCGACGACCACGGCCACGGGCGGGATCAGCGCGGCCACCGCCGACATCGCGACCGCGGCGGGGACCGAGAACAGCCGGACCACGTTCCACGCGAGCAGGATGAGCAGCAGGCACACCCCCATCAGCGCGAAGTACCACCTCTTGCGACGACGCTGGCGCGCGTCGAGACCCGGGGCGGCCTGGGTGACCCGCGGCGGCTGCTCACGACGACCCATGCTTCGACGGTACGTCGCACTTCCCGAGGCGCCTGCCCCGGCCCTAGAGTCACCTGGACACACCACGACAGGGGGCCCATGAACGACGAGCGACCGCCTAGCCTGCTCGAGCACTTCACCCGCCAGTTCGCCGAGCAGGCGAGCCGCGGCGGCCACTGCGCCGGCCCGTTGGCGGAGGCCTCCTACGCCGGGCAGCAGGTCCGCCGGCTTCAGCACGAGCTTGCTCACGTGCAGAGCCGAGCCGCGCACGCCGAGGAGCGCGCCCGCCGAGCCGAGCAGCGCGTGCAGGACGCCCAGGCCGAGGTCAGCCACTGGAACGAGCTCGCGACCCGGGACTTCGTGGAGGAGGGCAACATCGACCTCTACTTCTGGGAGAACGACGTCCTCCCCGGCGCCACCCGGCACCTCGCCGAGTACGAGGCGGCCTACCAGGTGTGTCGCGCCGGCGCCGGCGGGCACGAAAGGGGGGCGTGCAGGGCCGAGAGCGCCATGGTGGCGCAGTGGCGGAGCATCGTCGCCGGGTACACCTCCGCGATCAAGGAGATGACGAAGCAGAAGCGGGCCATCCACCGCCGCTGGCAACGGGAGGAGCGCGCCCAGGCCGCCGCGGAGAAGGTCCTCGCAGCGGCGCAGGAGAACGCTGCGCGGGCCGGTGCCGACAGCGATCAGCTCGCGCAGGAGGCCGCGCAGCTGACCCGGGTGCTGCTCGCGGCGAGAGAGGCGCTCGCCCAGGCTCTCGCGGCACTGCGCAGGTGCCGCCAGGAGCATCCGGCCGACGACTGCGGCGAGTACGGTGGTCCCGGCGTCCGGTTGTACGGGCGAGACAAGAAGAAGTGCGCCAGCTGGAAGGACGTGCTCGGCACGGCGGAGTAGCCGTCCGTCGACGCTGGACTCCGCACGACGTTCGTGGCCGCGCGTTGCCGGGCGGTGGTCACTGGCGCGCCAGCGCGACGCGGATCCTCTCCTCCGGTGCGATGAAGTGGTCGGCGTGCTCGGCATCCTCGCCGAGGTCGATCTGCACCCAGCTCACCTGACCGGTGAACACGCTGGTCCCGGCCACGTAGTCGCTGCTGACCGGGGATGCCGCATGGGGACGGTCGCCTCGACCCGTCCCTCGCCGACCTTGGTCCCGTCGAGGAAGAGCCCCGCGGTCCCGCCCTTGGCAAGGCCGCCCCCGTCGTAGCCGAGCTCCATGCGCACCTGGTGCGTCCCCGGCGGGATCTGCTCGGGCTTCGACGATGAGCCGCCGAAGCCCGAGCAGGTTGTAGCAGTAGCGCGCCTCCCGTCCTTCACGTGGAGGCTCCATCCGGCGAACGCGCCACCCTGGGCGATGATCACGCCCTCGACGCCGGCCGCGGGCACCTCGGTCTGAGCGGTCACGGCATGGGACTCCTCGCGCAGCACGTCCCAACCGGCATCGAGACGTCCCTCGTACCGGTCCTACCGCTCGGCGGGCACTGCGGGGCGTGGGTGGCACCGGGCGCGCGGGGAAGCTCGCGTCGGGATCCTTGGCGTCGAACGGCACAGCGCCGGAGCCGGGCCGGTCCACGATCGGCAGTGTCTGGCGCGCGGTCGTGCTGTCGGTCGTCATCATGCTGTCTCTTGTCGAGACCTCGGCTCCGGGGTCTGCCCGGTCAGCACCCGCCCGGTGAGCCTGGAGAGGCGCGGAGACGATGCGCAGCGCTTTGACGCGTCCGCCCCGGTGCAGCAGGCAGGCGGCCAACCGTCACCGGTTCGTCGGCGGGCGACGGCCAGGCGAGCGCTCCGGCCTCCTACGCCGACGTCGTGGGCTGGCCCGCGCCGAGCTGCTCGAGGGCCTCGGTGACCCCGGCGGCGAAGACGCCGACGTCCGAGACGATGTCCGGGTCGGCCGCGACGTCGAGGGTGAGCTGACCGGCGTACGACAGGGCGCCGACGCCGAGGGCGCAGTTGCCCTGAAGTGCGCTGAGCTGGAACAGCTCGCGCACCCGCGCGCCGGCGAACCGCAAGGGCACCGGGGGGCCGGGCATGTTGCTGAGCACCATGTTGACCAGCCGCTGGCGGCTCATGGCGTGGACTGTCCAGCGTTGCTGGATGCGCCCGTTCGGCTGCAGCGGGGGCCGATGTCGCTGCCTCGCGGTCCGCGTGGCGATGGTGTCCAGGCGGCTGACGGCATCAGGGTCGCTGACGGGTACGGCGAGGAGCCGGACGCCGACGCGGTTGCCACCGGTCTCACCGGCGCGGCGGACCGACGCGGCGACCGAGACGTGCATGTCGCGCCCGGGCACGAGCTCGCCACGGCTCTCCAGCCACCGGTAGGCACCTCCTGAGACGGCCGCGAGCACCACGTCGTTGACCTTGCCACCGTGCGCGTGCGCCGCCGCCTTGGCCCGCGCCAGGTCCCCGCGCACGAGCAGCTGGACCCGCCGGGGACCGACCGGCCGGTTCCACGACAAGGCAGGCGCTCGTCCGAGTCGCACAAGTGCCCAGCCCTGAGCCGTGCCCGTGGCGGCTGCCTCGACGATGCGCCCGATGCCGAGGGGCCGGGACGGAGCATGCGCGTCACCACCGGCCGGTGACGGCTCACCGGGGAACGGCGGCGGCATGGCCGGCTCCGGATCGAACATGGCGGAGAAGAGGTCGAGGGCCGCGGTGCCGTCACCGACCACGTGATGCAGCCGCAGCAGGATCGCCACTCCATCCCCGGGGAGTCCGTCGAGCAGCCACAGCTCCCACAACGGGCGGCTGCGGTCCAGCGGTGCGGCGTTGAGGTCGCAGCACAGCCGCAGCAGCGCCTCCTCGTCACCGGGAGGCGGGACCTTGCGGGTCGCGACGTGGTCGGAGACGTCGAAGCCGGGAGCGGCCTGCCAGGAGGGTGGTCGGTGGCGTCCGTGGGACCAGACCAGCACCTGGTGCAGCCGTTCGACGTCCCGGATGCGTCGCGCCACGTGACGGCGGATGCTCTCGGTGAGCAGCTCGCCGCCCGCGTCCAGCAGCGGCCGTCCGTCGAGCAGCGCGAGCACCGAGATGTGCATGGGGAGGCCGCGCTCCTCGACCCGCAGGTTGCTCATGTCCAGCGCGCTGACCCGCTGGACACCGTGACCCTGGGACGGAGGCGTTGTCTTCATGGTGATCCTCGGCTCGCCGGCTCTCCACCGGCTCGCGTCGCGTGAGGCTCTCAGCGTTTCGCCTTCCCGCACCGGGGCGACAGGGCCCAACGTCCTCTGCGTACCGCCGGCGTCACGGCTACCCGCGAGCGACTCGTCGAGTCAGCGTGCGATTCTGGAGTCACCGGCGAGACTCGAAGAGCAACGTCCCAGCGGAAGGAGCCCGCAGCGTGCCGCGCACCCGACCTGCCCCAGCCGCAGACGACGACGCCGACGGGTCCGGCGCAGCGAAGCGGGGACGAGCACGCTGGTGGACCGTCGCCTCACTGATCGGCGTGTTGGCCCTGGCGCTCGGGCTGACCCGTCCGGAGCTCGCGGACGCCGACGCCGGCTCGTTGCCGCTGGCCGCCCCTGCCTGCGCGGTGGGGACGACCGCGCAGCCACACTACGACCACGTCATCTGGATCTGGATGGAGAACCACTCCTACCAGCAGGTCGTGGGCTCGGGCAGGGCGCCGTTCGAGAACTCGCTGGCCCGCCACTGTGGCCTGGCGGCCGACTACCACGCCGTGCAGCATCCCTCGCTGCCCAACTACCTCGCCGCGACCGGCGGCTCCACGTTCGGCGTGACCCACGACGCCGCGCCGGGCCCCGCGCTGATCAGCGCCCCCTCCATCTTCAGCGAGGTGCAGCGGGCGGGCCTGCAGTGGCGTGTCTACGTCGAGTCGATGAAGGGCAACTGCCAGCCCGCCGGCCCGCACGGCTTCGCGCGGAACCCGGTCGCCTACTACGCCAGCTCCCGACGTACCTGCGCGAGGTGGGACGTGCCGTTGGGCACCCCCTCGGCCGGGCATCTGGCGACCGCCCTGCGGACCGGCCACCTGCCGGCCTTCAGCATGGTGATCCCGAACCGCTGCGACTCCACGCACAGCTGCCCGGTCGGCACCGGAGACGCATGGCTCTCGCGCTGGATCGACACCATCGTGCGCAGCCCCGCCTATCGGCGCGGAGACACCGCGGTGTTCCTCACCTGGGACGAGGGGAAGCGTGACATCGGCCAGCATGTGCCCCTGATCGTGGTCTCACCCACCACCCGACCCGGCACGGTCAGCGCGCACCGGTTCGACCACCTGTCGCTGCTGCGCACCACCACTGACCTGCTGCACCTCGCCGCGCCGGGCAGCTCGGGAAGGGCCGCCTCGCTCGCGTCGACGTTCGGCCTCTGACCGGGCCGGTCCGGCGGCGCGTTGAAAGCGGTCGGCCGGGGTACCGGCTGCATGTCGTGGGAGACGGGCCGTATCCACGTCGCGAAGGTCCGTGAACCGCGACGTCGCCAGTGCTTTGCGAAGGAGGTTGCGTGCAGACTTCACGCCCGGACACCCCGACCGCGGTCAGCGAGCCGTCATGCTGACGTGCCGGGTCATGGGCCACCGGCCGGCGTTCCGCGCCTATGGAACCACCATGGTGTGGGAGTGCGAACGCGGCTGTGGTGAAGGCGGCTCGAAGACGTACGCCACCGAGGAGCAGGCCGCGCGCTACGCGGCGGCCTTCGACAAGCGCGACTCCGACGACCTGGGCCGCCGTGCGCCGCTCATCGGGCTGTTCCCGTTGCGCATCTGGCGACACATCCGCAAGGGCCGGTCACCGCGGGAGCAGCGATGACGGCAGGGCAGTGCTCACGCACGACAGCAAGCGGCTCGTCTGGTCGCCTCACCCGGCGCGGAGCGCTTCATCTCGGGAGAATGTGAGGAACGCATGATCGGCACGACAGCAACGACGAAGGCATCGGGAGCTTCGGACCGCCGACGTGGAGCGGTGTCATGAGCTCGGACGTCGAGACCGGTGAGATCACCACCAAGGTCCCCGCACGCTTGGACCGGTTGCCCTGGTCGAAGTTCCACTGGCGGATCGTCATAGGTCTGGGCAGCGTCTGGATCCTCGACGGGCTCGAGGTCACCATGGTCGGCAGCGTGGCCTCGCGGCTGACCGAGAAGAACTCCGGCATCGACATCAGCGTCGCGCAGATCGGCACTGCAGCCTCCATCTACATCGTCGGTGCATGCCTCGGCGCGTTGTTCTTCGGTCAGCTGACCGACCGGTTCGGGCGCAAGAAGCTGTTCATGCTCACCCTCGGCGTCTACATCGCCGCGACGGTGGCGACCGCGTTCTCCTTCGCCCCCTGGTACCTCTTCGCGGCCCGGTTCCTGACCGGCGCCGGGATCGGCGGCGAGTACGCCGCGATCAACTCGGCCATCGACGAGCTCATACCCGCCCGTGCCCGTGGGCGGGTGGACCTGTCGATCAACGGGTCCTACTGGGTCGGCTCCGCCGCGGGTTCCGCCGCGGCCCTGTTCTTGCTCAACGAGGCGATCTTCCCCGCGAACATCGGGTGGCGACTCGCCTTCGCGGTGGGTGCGGCACTCGGCCTGCTGATCCTGGTGGTGCGCCGAAACGTGCCGGAGAGCCCACGGTGGCTGTTCATCCACGGGCGAGAGGACGAGGCGGAGCGCATCGTCGGGGACATCGAGAGCGACGTCGCCGACACCACCGGCCAGGACCTCTCGGAGCCCGAGGGTGAGCTGACCGTCCGCCAGCGCAAGAACATCCCGTTCCGCGAGATCGCCAAGGTTGCCTTCAAGGCGTACCCGAAGCGGGCGTTCCTCGGGCTGGCCCTGTTCGTCGGCCAGGCGTTCATCTACAACGGGGTCACCTTCAACCTGGGCACCCTGTACAGCACGTTCTTCGACGTCAGCTCGGGATTCGTCCCGGTCATGATCATCATCTGGGCGCTGGGGAACTTCGCCGGACCAGTGACGCTCGGCAGGATGTTCGACTCTGTCGGCCGCAAGCCGATGATCACGGGGACGTACCTGTCCTCGGCGGTCGTCGCCGTGGGTCTGGCCTGGTACCTGGTCAGCGGCGGTGAGAACAAGTGGGTCTTCGAGGCGATCCTGGTGGTCTGCTTCTTCCTGGCATCCGCCGGGGCCAGCGCCGCCTACCTCACCGTCAGCGAGATCTTCCCGATGGAGACCCGGGCGTTGGCGATAGCGTTCTTCTACGCCATCGGTACAGCGGTCGGGGGTGTCAGCGGCCCGCTCATCTTCTCCCGGCTGATCTCCTCCCAGAACCGCAGCGAGGTCGCGATCGCCTTCCTGATCGGCGCCGGCGTGATGGCCATCGGTGGGTTCGCCGAGCTGTTCCTGGGGGTCGCAGCCGAGAACCAGCAGCTCGAGGACATCGCACAGCCGCTCACCAGCTCCGACGTCGACGACGACGACGAGGGTGACGGTGACGGCGGCGACGGCGGTGACGCGGGGGGGTCCCGCGACGACAGCTCCGGTGGGTCCTCCCAGGAGAGGCCGGGCGCAACGCGGCAGAAGGAGCGTGAGCGGACGCGGGCCGACGAGCAGCGCAGCCGTGACGAGCGCATCCACGCGCGCGCGCAGCGGCGGCAGCAAGGCGGCCGGTACCGCCCCGGACCTGGTCGTGGCGGTCCGAGCTCGCTATGGCTGTCCCCACCGCCCCCGGACGCCGACGAGCTGGCGCTCGACCGGGAGATCGAGACCATCGGCAAGGCGGTCGACGAACAGGGCGAGCTGAGCGTCAGCGAGCTGGCCCAGCGGGTCGGCGGGCGCTACTGGGGTCCCGGCAGGTTCCACCGCGCCCTGCGGGAGGCGATGGTCGAGGGCCGTGTCCAGCGGGTCGGCCGCGACCGCGTGCGGTCCGTCGATGATCGGCACGACGCGTCCTGACGTGGAGGGGTCGGACGCCGGAGCTCCCGATGAGGGTTGCGCGGGAGCTCGTCCGCCCGGGCCGTCGCGTGCGGGCGCAGCTCCCGTCCTCGCCTCGGTTGCGGTCAAGGTCACCGGGGTGCGCGGCAGCCGCAGGCACCTCCTGGCGCGCACCACCGGCGCCGCGCGCCGCTGAGCAGGTGTCAACACCGGTTTGCGAGATCGGGCGGCCGGGCGACGGTACTCTTCCGGCGGGGTACCTGTGCCAAACGAGCCGCTTGCCCCGCCGGGGGCACCATGATCGCGAAGACGGCATGCGTCGTACCTGCCCCGCGGCACACCGTGCGCCACCTCGCGCGGTGGGCCGCGGAGGACTGCACCCGCGGCGCGGCGGTGCTGAACATCGGTGCCGGCGCCGACCAGTGCGGCGTCCTCGATCCCCTGCTGGTGTGCTCGCCGCACCTGGTCGGTGTGGATCCTGACGAGGCGGTCCTCCGCAACCTCTCACTGGACGAGCGTCACCAGATGCCGCTGGAGGAGTTCGCCACCACCGCCGTCGAGCGCTTCGACCTCGCCCTGGCGGTGTACGTGCTCGAGCACGTCGAGGATCCTGCCGGCTTCGTCGCAGCGGTGGGCACGGTCCTCAAGCCGACCGGGACGTTCCTCGGCCTGACGCCGAACCTCACCCACTACTTCGGAGCGTCCACGTGGGCCCTGGCACGGCTCAGGTGCTCCGACCGGGTCCTCGTACGACTCAAGCCCGGCGTCGACGTGCTCGAGCACCACTTCCCTCCGCAGTACCGGCTCAACACCATCGACACGATCACGCGTCATCTCCAGGGAGCCGGCTTCCGGTCGGTGCAGTTCCGCTGCTACGACGCCACCAACCGCTACCGGTGGTACCTGCCCGGTGGGCTCAAATGGTTCTCCCCTGCGTACACGCGCCTGGCCTACACGGTCGGGGACCCACGCTGGATGGGCCATCTGGCGTTCCGCGCCAGCCGTTGACGCCGCCGGCCCGCAGAGACGCGAGAGCCGGCGCCGTTCACCGCTGCGCCGACCTCGGCCAACCGGGCAGCACCCGGAATCGCTTCCACTCCCACCCACCTATGATGCGGGTGGGTCCGCCAGCGTCTTGACGACACCGGGCCTGGTGAGCAGGTCGTCGTCCTCGACGAACAACAGGTCGGCCATCAGCCGGATCACCTCCCGGGGCGTGAAGTGCTCTCCGGCGGTCTCGTTGGACAGCTCGCAGAACCGGCGGACCAGCTCTTGGTGGAGGTGGCCCATCCGGTCCACCTGAGTGGGCAGGTCGAACTTCTCCAGCACGTCGGCCCCGCCATGGTCAACGGAGAGATGTCGTAGAGCTGCTCGCCACCCGCAGCCCACCGCAGCAGCGGGTCGAGGTTCTCCACCTTGCCGGCCAGCCTGGTGGCGGTCTCAAGCTGTCCTTCGTGGGGTCGAGCACACAGTCAAGACGGCGCAGCACGACCAGCGACAGGATCACCCGGCCGTACTCCGACTGCTTGTAGTCCCCGCGAAAAGCAGGTCCGCGACCGACCAGATGAACGCCGTCAGAACGCCGAATTGCCGCACGCGGTGACGACACTTCCGTGGAACCGTCACCCCGACGCAGACAGGAGCACAAGCGGTGGCCAGCGGTACCGGGAGCACCAGAGTGTCTCCACTAGGCTGTGACGCGGACGGGAGATTCGCGTCGAACTGCAACGGAGTTGTCCCGAGGGTTCTCCGGATGTGAATACCCGTCCCCCGCCCTCGTAGCTCAGCTGGATAGAGCACCGGACTTCTAATCCGATGGCCGCAGGTTCGAGTCCTGCCGGGGGCGCAGAGGCCCGATCCGGGCGTCCTGATACGTCTGTTGTCGCACAAGCCCGGACGGCAACCCCGATGACATCCGACGCCCGGCCGCGCACCCTGGGAACGTCCGACTTCCAGGGGGAGACATGACGACCATCAACACTCCGGCCCGTCCTCGTGCGCGCTCCCGCAGGCGCAGGCCGAGGCCCTCCAAGGCGAAGGCGATCGTGGCCGCCCTCGTCAGCGGGATCATCGCGTTCCTGTCCTCGCTGCTGACCGCGTTCCAGGGGCCGACCGCCGCGAGCAGCGGGTTCGAATCGATCACCACCGGGCAGTGGCTGACCGCGGCGCTGGCGTTCTTCGTCGGCCTCGGCATCACCGGCCGCGCGACGTACCGCACGACCAACCGTCGCTGAGCGGCGTCGCTCAGCCCCGGGTCATCGGCGCGCGCCTGTCGGCCTCGAAGAGGCCGACGAGGTTCCCCTCGGTGTCCCGGAAGCGGGCCTTCCAGCCCACGGCGGGGATCGGCACCTTGTCGATGTCGACGGTGCCGCCGGCGTCCTTCACCCGCGACAGCGCGGCGTCGATGTCGTCGACGCCGACGTAGACGACCGGTCCCTCGGGCGCCTCCGACCGCGGAGCCATGCCGCCCTCGGCACCGGAGACGTCGTCGGGGCCCAACGGCCAGTGCGGTACGACGTCGCCCTGCTCGACGTCCCAGCCGAAGACGTCGTCGTAGAAGGCGCCGGCGCGTCCGGAGTCGTCGACGGGGATGTCGACGTGCACGACGCGGTACGTCGGCCGGCTCATGCCGGACGGTAGGGCTGCACGATCTCGGTACGCCAGGTCGCCGGGTCCCGCTCCGCCTCGGGGTCGCTGAGGTAGATCTCCCACGGGTCGCCGGCGAGCTCGCTGCGGTGATGGTGCACCCACAGCACGAGCGCCTCGTACGCCGGCTGCATCGCGTCGTACGGACCGACGTGCATTGTGACCGCGACGGGTCCGCCCGGCAGCGTCGACGGGTACACCTCGCCGTCCGCGGTGACCGCGGCGAGAACCGGGAAGCCGGCCTCGACGACGACGCAGCCGCCGGTGACGAACTCGTAGCGGGCGAAGGGCGGTCCGACGGGGTGGGCGCCCTGGCGGCCCAGCACGTCCGCCACGGCCGCGTAGGTCTTGGCGAGGAAGGGACCGATCTCCGCCACGGACAGCGTCGCCTCCGCCACGGCCGTCGGCTGTTCGGGTCGCTCCTCGGCACGGATCTCGTAGGTCTCCATGCCACCAGGCTCCGCCCGGCGGGGGACCCGGACCCAGAGGCGGCGGGCCCGGCACCGCGGGGACCTTCGTCCCGGACGGGTCAGACCCGGCGTTCGTACACCGTCTCGAGCCCGTCCTCGTCGTCCCACTGCTCGCCGACCTCGCGGAAGCCCAGCCCGGCGATCGTGGCCAGCGAGGCCTCGTTGTCGGGGCTGACGCTCGCCCGGACGGTCCTCACGTGCGGCTCGGTCTCGGCCCGCGCCAGCAGCGCCAGGACCGTCGCGCGGGCGTAGCCCCGGCGCCGGTGCTCCGGGTCGGTCGCGTACCCGAGCTCCACCATGCCCGCGTCGTCTGGTGGTCCGTGGAAGCCGGCGCGCCCGACGACCGCCCCCGTCTCCGCGTCGACGACCAGCCCGGTCACCCACGGTCGGTGCGACGGGTCGGCCGCGACCTGGGCGACCCGGCGCCGCCAGGTGCTGCGGTTGCGCTCGGACACGAGGTCCGCCCCGACCGCCAGACCGGTCGCCGCCCGCGCGGCATCGAGGTCGCCCGCCGCGAGCGCCTCGAGGGCCTCGTCGGACAGCGAGACGATCCGGACCCGGCGTGGGTCGCTCACGAGGCGGTCTGCGAGGCCGTGTAGGCGTCGACCTCGTCGGCCAGCGCGCGCTTGTCGGCCTCCGCCATGAACGACGACTGGACCGCGGCCTTCGCGAGCCGGGCGATCCCGCCGCGGTCGAGGTCGAGCAGGTGCGCGGCGATCTCGTACTCGCGGTTCAGGTTGGTGCCGAACATCGGCGGGTCGTCGCTGTTCACGGTGACCAGGAGGCCGGCGTCGACCATCCGCCGGATCGGGTGCTCGTCGAGGTCCGGCACGGCCCGGGTCGCGATGTTCGAGGTCGGGCACACCTCCAGCGGCACCTGCTGCTCGGCGAGGTGGGTCAGCAGCCGCTCGTCCTGCGCCGACGAGGTGCCGTGGCCGATCCGCTCGGCGCCGAGCTGCTCCAGCGCGTCCCACACGGTCTGCGGGCCGGTGGTCTCCCCCGCGTGCGGCACGCTGTGCAGGCCGGCCGCCCGTGCCCGGTCGAACACCGGCTTGAACTGCGGCCGGTCCACGCCGACCTCGGGCCCGCCGAGCCCGAAGCCGATGAGCGTGTCGGGCGCCACGTCGACGTACCCGACGGTCTCCTCGGCCGCCGGCAGGCCGAACTCGCCGGGAACGTCGAAGACCCACCGCAGCCGGAGGCCGTAGTCCCGCTCGGCGGCGACCCGGGCGTCCTCGACCGCCTCGAGGAACGCCTCGATCGGGATGCCCGCCATCACCGAGGTGTACGGCGTCAGGGTCATCTCCGCGTAGCGGATCTGCTGCGCGGCCATCTCGCGGGCGATCTCGTAGGTCAGCAGCCGGACGTCCTCCGGCTCGCGGACCAGGTCGACGACCGCGAGGTACACCTCGATGAAGTGTCCGAAGTCGCGGAACGTGTAGAACGCCCGCAGCTCGTCGAGGTCGGAGGGCACCGTGCCGGGGTGCCGTGCGGCGAGCTCGGAGACGATGCGCGGAGAGGCCGAGCCGACGTGGTGGACGTGCAGCTCGGCCTTGGGCAGACCGGCGATGAAGTCGCGGTGCGGCGAGGGGAACGGCGAGACGAGGTCGGACACGACGGCCAGTCTGCAGCACCGCCCCCCGCTCGACCGGCGTGGGTCCGGGTCGGCGGGGCGTTCGCGGGGGGCAGCGACCGAGGCCCCGCAAGCTACGAGCTTGCGGGGCCTCTGTCCGGCCGGACCGTGACGTCCCGGCCGCCCGGACAGCCGCGAGGTCCGCGGCCCGTCACGGGCCGCCCGACGGATTGCTCCGCGGGGGCGTGGTCCTCGTTGGCCACCCGGTCCGCCTCCGGGTCTCCCCTGGGTGCGTACGTCCGGTCTATCGGCCGGTCGCGGGACCGGCAAGGGACCTTCGTCCCCACCTCGCCGGGTCAGGAGGCGTGCTGCCTGATCAGCCTGTCCAGCTCGGCGACCATGCCCGGCACGGTCTTCCGGGTGAGCTGGTGCCCGTTCACGAGCACGGTCGGGGTCCGGTTGTAGCCGGCCCTGGAGAACGCGTCGGTCGCGTTGGCCACCCACGTGTCGAACTGTCCGGAGCCCATCGACTTCTGCACCGCGGCCCGGTCGGCGCCGGCCTGCTCGGCGTAGTCGAGGAGCTGGGCGTCGGAGAGGCCGGCGCTGCCCTCGGCCGGCTGGTTCTCGTACAGCAGGTCGTGGAACCTCTTGGCGACGACCGGCCCGGAGGCGTTGGTCACCGCGCCCCAGGCGCTCGCCGCCCGGGTGGAGTAGTTCGTGGTCGACGAGTTGTCGAGGAACGAGATCACCCGGTAGTTCGCACGAGCGTCGCCGGCGTCGACGTACTTCTTGACCGTCGCGCGGGACTCACTCTCGAACTGCCCGCAGAACGGGCACATGAAGTCCTCGTAGACCGTGACGGTCACCGGTGCCTTCGCCGTTCCGATGGGTACGGCGAACTGGTCGACGGTTCCAGCGGGGACGGTGGCCGCCTGACCGGTGGTGTCCCGGCCGGCCTGGACGGCGTACCCGACTCCGAGGATCAGCACGAAGACACCGAGCACGACGCCGGTGATGACCAGGATCCGGCGCCGCCGCTCCTTCGCCTCCTGCTCGTGGCGGATCGCGGCAGCGCGCTCCGAGGCCCGCAGGCTGGCGGCCTGCTTCGTCGCTCTCGACTCTCTCTTGCTCATCAGGGGTGCGCTCTCTGTTGGGTGCCGGTGCAGCCCGACGGCTTCGCCGGGGTCGACAGGGGCGTCGGGGTCGTCATGCGAGGCGGAGACGGGCGTCGAGGGCGACGACGGTGCGCGGCCGCCACACCAGGTACGCCGACAGCAGCAGCAGCCCGATGTCGCGGGCGAGCTCCCACGGGTACTTCGCCTGCGCGTTGGCGACGTTGGTGCCTCCGCCGCCGAAGCAGCCGCAGTCGATCGAGAGGCCGCGCGCCCACGCGGAGCTGATCCCGATGACGAAGCCAAGCAGCAGCACCGCGGACACCGTCGCCATCACCCGCGTCAGCAGGCCGAGCACCAGGCAGACGCCGACCAGGATCTCCACGAGCGGGAGCAGGTGGCCCACAGCCGGGACGACCGCCTCGGGCAGCAGCCGGTAGGCGCGCACCGCGCGCACGCTCTGCGCGGGGTCGGGCAGCTTGGCCAGGCCGGCGGCGATCCACACTCCGCCGACGACGAGACGGGCGAGGAGTCCGAACCACCGCATAGCGCAAGTGTAGGAAGCACCGGGCAGGTCGCCGGGCGGTTCCGGAAACCGTGTGCAACCGCACAATGAGTAGGGTGACCCCGTGAACGACCGGCTGGTGTGGATCGACTGCGAGATGACGGGGCTCGACCTGCGCGCGGACGCGCTGATCGAGGTGGCGGCGCTCGTCACCGACTTCGACCTCAACGTGCTCGGCGAGGGCGTCGACGTCGTGGTCAAACCGGCGCAGGAGGCGCTGGACCAGATGGACGACTTCGTCCGCAACATGCACACCGTCTCGGGACTCCTGCGGCTGCTCGACGACGGACTCACCGTTCAGGAGGCCGAGGAGCAGGTCCTGGGCTACGTCCGCGAGCACTGCCCGGACGGCAGCCGGCCGCCGTTGGCCGGCAACTCCGTCGCGACCGACCGCGCGTTCGTCGCCCGCGACATGCCCGGGCTCGACGCGTTCCTGCACTACCGGATCGTCGACGTGTCCTCGATCAAGGAGCTGTCCCGCCGCTGGTACCCGCGGGCCTACTTCAACGCTCCGCAGAAGTCCGGCAACCACCGGGCCCTCGCCGACATCCGGGAGAGCATCGAGGAGCTCCGCTACTACCGTGACGCGGTGTTCGTGCCGCAGCCCGGACCGGACTCCGACAGCGCGAAGGCCCTGGCGTCGCGACACGCCGGGGCGCTCACCGGGGTCACCCCGAGCGATGAGACCTCGAATGGGAGCACGGGTCCCGAACAGGTACACTGATCGCTGCTTCGGCTTCTCCGGCGCTGGTCGCGAGGGGCCGACACGGCTGTTCGGCAGCCGTCGTGGTGGGCGTAGCTCAGCTGGTAGAGCACCTGGTTGTGGTCCAGGATGTCGCGGGTTCGAGCCCCGTCGTTCACCCCAGTAAGGCGCAGGTCCGCGACCTGCCGCCGGGGCCTCGCCCCCAGGTCGACCGGACCTGGGGGCGGGCTCGTACGTCGCATGGAACCGGTCGTCGCGGGGAACCCTTCCGAACCATGCGAGTGCTGCTCCCCGCCGACCCCGTGACCGACCCTCTGGCGCCCTACGCGGCGGTGGACCGCACCCGTGCGGGCGAGGGCTGCTGGGTGATGGCCAACATGGTCGGCGGCCTCGACGGCTCGGCCGCCGTCGGTGGCCGGGTCGCCGCCCTGTCCGACCCAGCCGACAAGCAGCTGTTCAACCTCATGCGGACGCTGGCCGACGTGGTGATGGTCGGCGCGGAGACCGTCCGGCGGGAACGCTACGGCCCGATCCCCCTGCCGTCGGAGCGTCGGAGGGCCCGACGCGAGGACGGTCGCCCGGAGACGCCGCCGCTGGCGGTGGTGAGCCGGTCGCTGTCCCTGGACTGGACGAGCCGCGCGTTCACCGACGCGCCCCCCGACGCGCGCACCATCGTGGTCACCTGCGCCGCGGCCGACCCGGACCGGCTCCGGGCCGCCCGCGCGGTGGCCGACGTCGTGGTGGCCGGGGAGAGTCGGGTCGAGCCGGGTCGGGCGCTCGCCGAGCTGGGCCGCCTGGGGCACCGGGTGGTGCTGTGCGAGGGCGGTCCCACCTGGCTGGGCGAGCTCGTCGCGGCCGGCCACCTCGACGAGCTGTGCCTGACGGTCGCCCCACTGATGGGCGGCGACCCGCTGCCGGTCTCGCTCGCGCCTGAGGGGGCCGGGCTGGAGACGTTCATCCTCCGGCACGTGCTCAACGAGGGCGACACGCTGTTCCTCCGCTACGAGCGAGGCGGCCGGTGAGCGCGTCACCGTTCCAGACCATCATGAGCTCTCTGGACCGGCCGATGGTCGTGGTCACGACCGTGACCGACACCGATCGCGCCGGCTGCCTGGTCGGCTTCCACGCACAGTCGAGCATCGTCCCGGAGCGGTACGCCGTGTGGCTGTCGAAGGCGAACCACACCTACCGCGTGGCACTGCGAGCGTCCTACCTCGGCATCCACTTCCTCCGCCGCGACGACCTGGCTCTGGCCGAGCTCTTCGGCACCCTGTCCGGCGACCAGGTGGACAAGCTGGCGCTCACCCGCACCGAGCCTGCCGTCGACGGGCTCCCGCTCCTGACCGGCTGCCCGAACCGGCTGGTGGTACGGCGGCACGCCGTCCTCGACGAGGGCGGGGACCACGTCTGCGCCGTCACCGAGGTGGTCGAGGGGCACAGCTCGGGGCCGTTCGAGCCGCTGCTGCTGTCGCACGTGCAGCATCTGACACCCGGCCATGAGGCCGAGGAACGGCCCTCGCCCCCCACCGAGCGCGCCCGGTAGGGGGTCAGCCCTCCACGACGTCGTTCGAGAGGCCGTGCACGGCCGGGATCTCGCCCATCCGGCCCTTCTGGAAGTCCTCGAAGGCCTGCATCACCTCGGCGCGGGTGTTCATCACGAACGGCCCGCCCCAGGCGACCGGCTCGCGGATCGGCCGGCCGCCGAGCACGACCAGGTCGACGGCCGGCGTACGGCTCTCCTGACGCTCCGCCGCCTGCACGGTGACGACGTCGCCGCGACCGAGGACGACGAGCTGACCGGTCCTGACCGGCTGCTTGTCGAGGCCGACGGTCGCCGCACCGCCCAGGACGTAGACGAGCGCGTTGAACGCCGGGTTCCAGGGCAGGTCCAGGGTGGACCCGGGCGCCAGGGTGGCGTGCACCATCGCCATCGGCGTGTACGTCGACCCCGGGCCGGTGTGACCGCCGACCTCGCCGGCGATGACCCGCACCAGCGCGCCGGCGTCGGCCGTGGTCACCAGGCCGAGCTGGCTCGACCGGAGATCCTGGTAGCGCGGCGCGGCCCACTTCCGGGCGCGCGGCAGGTTCACCCACAGCTGCAGGCCGTGGAACAGCCCGCCCGCGGCGACCAGCCACTCCGGGGGCGTCTCGATGTGCAGCATGCCGGAGCCGGCGGTCATCCACTGCGTGTCGCCGTTGGTGATCGTGCCACCGCCGCCATGGCTGTCCTGGTGGTCCATCACGCCGTCGAGCATGTAGGTCACGGTCTCGAACCCGCGGTGCGGGTGCCACGGCGTGCCCTTGGGCTCGCCGGGCGCGTACTCCACCTCGCCCATCTGGTCCAGATGCACGAACGGGTCGAGGGCGGCCAGGTCGACGCCGGCGAAGGCGCGGCGCACCGGGAAGCCCTCCCCCTCGTAGCCCTGCGGTGCGGTGGTCACGGACGCCACCGGGCGCACGGTGTCGCCCAGCCCGGGCGCGGTCAGACGGGGCAGCACGGTCAGGTCGTCGACGGTCACAGCGGGCATCAATGCCTCCTCGGGGGCGATCGGTCACCCCGCACAACGCTAGTTGAACACTAAACATTCCGCCACGCACCAAACGGTCAAGCCGGACAGGTACCGTGCAGCCGTGACCCCCATCACGCCGCGGGACCGGTACGACGTGGTCGTCGTCGGTGGCGGACACAACGGGCTCGTCGCGGCGGCGTACCTGGCCAGGGGCGGGCTCTCGGTGCTGGTGCTGGAGCGGCTGGCGCACACGGGCGGCGCCGCGACCACCACGCAGCCGTTCCGGGGGCTGCCCGCGCGGCTTTCCCGGTACTCCACGCTCGTCGGGACGCTGCCGGACCGGATCGTCTCCGATCTCGGGCTCGACCTGGAGCTGTTGTCGCGGACCACCGCGTCGTACTCCCCCGTCGTCCGCAACGGCCGGCACACCGGGCTGCTCGTCGAGCGGCCCGAGGGCTCGATGACGCGCGAGTCGTTCCGCGAGCTCACCGGCTCCGACAAGGAGTACGACGCCTGGCGGACGTTCTACGGCCAGGTGTCGGACTTCGCACAGCTCGTCGCCCCTACCCTGCTCGAGCCGCTGGTGACCGCGCGCGAGCTCGCGCCACAGGTCAAGGGCGACGCCTGGAGGGTGCTCGTGGAGCAGCCGCTTGGCGAGGTGATCGAGGACCGGTTCTCCGACGACCTGGTCCGCGGCGTGGTGGCGACCGACGGGCTCGTCGGCACGTTCGCCGACCTGCACGACCCGTCGCTGGCCCAGAACCGCTGCTTCCTGTACCAGCTGGTCGGCAACGGCACCGGCGAGTGGAGGGTGCCGGTCGGGGGCATGGGCGCGGTCGCCGACGCGCTCGCCGACGTGGCCCGCGACGCCGGCGCGACCATCGTCACCGGCGCCGGGGTGAGCGCCGTGGAGTCCGACGGGCGCACGGCCGAGGTCACCTGGCACAACGGGACGAGCTGGCAGGGCGTCAGCTGCGACTGGGTGCTGGCCAACGTCGCGCCGTGGGTGCTGCAGCTGCTGCTCGGCGGGGAGCCCGGAGAGCGGCCGGAGGGCTCGCAGCTGAAGGTGGACCTCCTCGTCGACCGGCTGCCCACGCTGAAGTCCGGGATGACGCCGAAGATCGCGTTCGGCGGCACCTTCCACGTGGCCGAGGGCTACGACCAGCTCGCGGCGGCGTACCGGCAGGCCGAGGCCGGGCAGGTGCCGACCATGGTCCCGGGCGAGCTGCACTGCCACTCGTTGACCGACCCCTCGGTCCTCGGACCGCTGGCCACCAGGGGCATGCACACGCTGACGTACGTCGGGGTGCACACCCCGGCGCGAGTCTTCGAGCCGGATGTCGAAGGCCGCCGTGACCTCGCCGTGGAGCGCGCGCTCGACGCGATCAACGAGCACCTCGACGAGCCGCTCGAGACCCTGCTGACCCTCGACCCGTTCGGACGGCCCTGCCTGGAGGCGCGAGCTCCGCAGGACCTCGACGAGGCGCTCGCGATGCCCGGCGGGCACATCTTCCACGGCGACCTGTCCTGGCCCTGGGCGCCCAACCGGGCGCGGCTGGAGACGCCGGCGCAACGCTGGGGCGTCTCCACCGAGGTCGACAACGTGCTGCTGTGCGGCGCGGGAGCCCGGCGCGGCGGCACGGTGAGCGGCATCGCCGGCCACAACGCCGCGCACGCCGTGCTCGAGGCGCGCTCCCCGGGCTGACCCCCTCCCCCCGCAGGAGGTCAGCCCGCCTCAGACGCTGCGCGGGTCCACGCTGATGATCGGCGTGGTGGTCGGCGTCCGGGAGCCGCCCGCAGGCTCGATCGTGATCGCCACCTGCGACCCCGGGGCCGGCATCGCCATCGCGGCGCCCTTCTCGAGGTCCGCGAGCACCGCGGCCGAGACCGCCTTGCCGTCGTGCACCGACCACACCTGGTAGACCTGCCGGTCCCCCAGCGGCTTGAGCCGGCTGGTGTCGACGGCCATCTCGTGGAGCCTCCGGGACGTGGCCACCCGCAGCATGCCGCCGTTGGCGGTGACCGCCTTGGCGGTGTGCGCGTCCGGGGCCTCGAAGACCTTCGCGACGGCCGGCGAGGCGATCTGGTCCTGGCCGTCGTCGCGCTGCACCACGGCGAGCACGACGCCTCCCGCCACGACGGCGAGCACCGCCGCCGCGGCGAGCAGCATCCGCGGCGACCACCAGTGCCGCACCCGCGGTTCGCGTTCGGCGACGGTCACCCGCGGGGGCAGCTGCGGCATCAGGCCGGCGGCGGACAGCACCCGCTCGCGCAGATGGTCCGGGGCCGGGGCGGCCTCGGCGGCCCCCATGGTCGCTGCGGCCTGCTGCAGCTCGGCCACCTCGTCGCGGCAGGCCTGGCAGACCTCGAGGTGCCGGCGGAACTCCAGCGCCTCCTCCGAGCTCAGCGCGTTGACGGCGTACGCACCCGAGAGCGTGTGCAGGTCGGTGCTCATCGGGCTCCCTCCAGGCAGTCGCGGAGCCGGATCAGACCGTCCCGCATCCGGGTCTTGATCGTCGGCAGCGGCTTGTCGAGCAGCGTCGCCACCTCGCCGTACGTGTAGCCGTTGAAGTACGCCAGTCGCACCGACTCCAGCTGCAGGTCGGTCAGCGTCCCCAGACAGTCGCGCACCGCGACCTGCTCCTCCGCGGCGATCAGCGCGTCGGCCGGCTCGTCGTGGACCACCTGGTCGGCCACGGCGTGGTGGTCGTGCCGCTTGTGCGACTCGGCGCGACGTACGGCGTCCACGGAGCGGCGGTGCGCGATCGTCATGATCCAGGTCTTCGCCTTGCCGAGGCTGCGGTCGAAGCGGGGCGCCTTGCGCCAGACCTCGAGGAACACCTCCTGGGTGACGTCCTCGGCGCGCGCGGGGTCGCGGACCACGCGGCGCGCCAGACCGTAGACCGCCGCGGAGACCTCGTCGTACAGCCGCTCGAAGGCCGAGGAGTCGCCGAGCGCGACGCGGCCGACCAGCGCGTCGATGTCGGCCCCCTCCTGGGCAGGCACCAGCCTGAGCCCCGGTTCAGGCGCCATCGGCAGCCTCCTGTGTGGTCGCGCGGTCACGACATTGTCCCGTAACGATGCTTGTTCGCGCGCCGGACCGACGTGGATGGGTGCGCGGGTCTTGACAACGGACCGACAATCGCTACGTTTAACCTAGTAGTTAATTAGCAGATCGGTTAACCATGATGGCGACTGACCGGCTCAGCCTGATCTTCGGCGCACTCGCGGACCCGACCCGCCGCGCGATCCTCGCCCGCCTGGGCGAGGGCGACGCGACGGTGACCGAGCTCGCCGAGCCCTTCTCGATCAGCCTGCCCGCGATCTCCCGTCATCTGAAGGTGCTCGAGCGGGCCGGCCTGATCTCCCGCAGCCGGTCGGCGCAGTGGCGCTCCAGCCGGCTGGAGGCCGTCCCGCTCAAGGAGGCGACCGAGTGGATGGAGCGCTACCGCGCCCACTGGGACGCCCAGCTCGACCGCCTCGACGCGCACCTCAAGCGCATGCAGCACGACCAGGACAGCGGCGCGTGACGTCGCACTCCCCACCGGAAGGATCCCGTCATGGCAACACAGCTGGTCATCGAGCGCGTCTTCGACGCACCGCGCGAGCTGGTCTGGAAGGCGTTCACCGACCCCGACCAGTTCTCGGCCTGGTTCGGCCCGGTCGGCTACTCGGTCCCCCGTGACACCGTCGCGTTCGACCTGCGGCCCGGCGGCCACCAACGCTTCACGATGGTCCCCGATGACCCGGCGTACCCGGCCGCCGGCCCGTCCTCCGGCACGGTCGACGAGGTGGTCGAGAACGAGCTGCTCCTGCTCCACGAGGACCTCGAGGGCGAGATGGCCGAACTGTTCGGCACCTCGCGGCTCACCCTGCGGATCGAGCTGCACGACGAGGAGGGCAAGACCCGGCTGGTGGTCAACCAGGGGCCCTTCGAGGACGACTTCGTCTCCAACGCCCGCGAGGGCTGGGGCAGCTCGTTCACCAAGCTCGACGCCCTGCTCGCCGGACGACGCTAGGGTGCCCGCGGCGCACCCTCCACGATTTCGGTCGGGTGGGGGTGCGCTGCTACAGTTCCACACGCTTCACGCGCCATTAGCTCAATTGGCAGAGCAGCTGACTCTTAATCAGCGGGTTCGGGGTTCGAGTCCCTGATGGCGCACCACCATCCTCCGAGGTCAGCAGCCCCTTCAACCCTGTGCTCACCGCGCCGTCGATGTCCCCAGGAACGGGGCTGGTGACGGATTGGTCACGGGGCCTTCGGGGGATCAGGGCATCCGCTGCATCTGCCGCCTTCCTTCCCACTCCGTCGAGCAGATGGGAATAGGTGTCGGCGGTCAGCGCGATGGACGAGTGACCCAGCATCTTGGACACCACCGCGATGTCGGTTCCCGAGGCGAGCAGTAGCGAAGCCCGCCCGTGGCGCAGATCGTGTAGGCGTACGGGCCTGAGGCCAACGTGCTTCACGAGCAAGCTGAACCTCTTGGTGACGCGTTCCGGGCGGAGCGGCGTCCCGTCCTCCCGCGCGAACACCAGGTCGTGGTCGGAGTACGCCGGGCCCCACGCCTGACGCCTGGCGTCCTGGGTGAGCCCGTGCGCCACCAGCAGGCCGACGGCATGCTCGCCGAGGTCCACTCGCCGAGCGTCGCCGTGGGCCGTCTTGGGCGGCCCGATGGCACGCCCTCGATGCTCACCGACACACCCAGAGCACGCCCAGGGTTGACCGTCCAGTTGCACGACCTGCTGGCGCGCGACCAGGTATGCCTCTGCCAAGTGCACATCCGCCCAGCGCAGCCCGAGGGCTTCTCCCCGCCGGGGGATGAGCCCTGGATGACGCACTGCGATGACAAAGGTCAGCGAGGGCGCGAGGTGCGGAGGTCTTTACGGTGTCGTGAGGGTCCGTCCGGTTACGTTACGGATCGACAGCCGCAAGTACCGACGGCGAATACCACCGGCCCAGGGCTGCGGGTCGCGAGTTGCCCGCAACAGCTGGACCTCATCGGGGTCATCGACCACGGCAAGACGCCCGACCACCACCACGCTCCATCCCCGACTCAGCGCCGTATCAATTTGATCGATCTCGAAGGCGGCGTCCTGGCCGGGACCGTAGGTCCCGAGTTCGGTGTAGAAGGTGGTCCTTACGAGGATGGACTCGCCATCGAGGGTGTAGTTCAGCGGCACGATCCGAGGCCCCAGCGGGGTGTCAAACGCCAAGCGGCCAAAGTCGAGGCATCCCAGCAGGGCCAGGCACTCCTCAGAAGTCAGCTCAACCGGTTGTCCCATAGCGAACTCCCGCAGCAGAACTGTCTCAGCCAGCGTGACTCCACCCTCTCGGCGAGGCACGGGCCATAGGTCCCCACCTCGACTCGACCCTCACAAGCAGCCACCCCACCCAGCAAATGGCCGCGATGGGCGGCGCGGTGGCCTCCACGGTGGCCCTCTGGCTGCTGTACACCCCGTCCGACCCCGGACGGAGCTACTACGGGACGGACACCCGGGTCGCCAGCCTGCTCGTCGGTGTCATGCTGGCCATCGCGCTGCCATCTCTCTCCGCCGCCAGGCGTCAGCAGCGGTCCGTTCGGGTTCTCACGGCGACGTCGGCAGGAGTCGCCGTGGTGTTCCTCGGCTGGGCCTGGACGCATGCGGTCGGCTCCGCGCAGTGGCTCTACGACGGAGGTCTGCTCGTGGCGGCTCTCTGTGTCGCGGCAGTGCTGGCTCGCCTCGTGGTGGCACCGGAGGGAGTCGCCGCACGGGTGCTGTCTCTCCCGCCACTGCCGGCCCTCGGGTTGATCTCGTACGGCGTCTACCTCTGGCATTGGCCGGTCTTCCTCGCCGTCGACGGAGAGCGGACCGGGCTGCTCGGCATCCGGCTGTTCCTGCTCCGGTGCGCCATCACGGTCGGTATCGCCACAGCGTCCTTCCTGCTCCTGGAGCGGCCGGTCCGACGCTCCCGTCTGCTGCAGCGCCCGCGGCCGACGTTCCTCGCGGCCGTGGCCGCCGTCGCAGGGGTGTCTCTCCTGCTCGCCACGGCTCCGACGACCTCGACGAGCACGCCGTCCGCGGATCGCTCCGGCGTCAGTGAGCCCGTGGGCGGTCTCGAACGCCTCTTCGCCCATCGCTCGCACACCGTTGCGTCCTCATCGCCCCCGAAGACCGGCGGCACCGGCGCTCAGCCGCCGCTGCACCGGTGGCGGCCGGGGACCCGCCTGGTGGTGGACGTCTTCGGAGACTCCCTGCCCTGGAGCCTGGTCCGGGCTCTGCCGCGCCGTCGCGGCGTCGACGTCCGCGACAGGACGATCCTGGGCTGCGGCATCACGCTGGCCGCGCCGTACCAGTACTTCGGTCATACCTATCCTCAGGTCTACCGCGTCTGCCGCCACTGGCAGCGACACTGGAGGCAGGCTCTCGAGGTGGACCACCCGCACCTCGCGCTCATCATGGTGGGACGTTGGGAGACCATGACCCGGAAGCTTCGTGGCCGCTGGCGCGCCATGGGCGACCCGGTCTATGACGCATACCTCCGTCAACGCCTGAACGCCGCGATCACCGTGGCCGGCCGAACTGGAGCCCGCGTGCTGCTGGCCACGCTCCCCTACAACCGTCATGGCGAGCGACCCGACGGCGGGCTCTTCCCCGAGGACCAGCCTGCACGGGTCACGGCATGGAACAGGCTCCTGCGCGACGTGGCCACCGATCATCCGGGCGTCGCGGTCCTCGACCTCGGGCACCGCATCTCTCCCCAGGGGCGATACACCGAGACCGCCGGCGGATACGCGATGAGAACCGACGGCCTGCACCTGGCCCCCGACGGTGTTCGCAACTGGATCGCCCCCTGGCTGTACCCACGGCTGCTCCGGTTGGCTCCCCGCTGATCGACGGACTGGCTCAGGCGCGGAACGTCGCACGGTACTGCGTCGGCGTACGGCCGGTGAGGTCGCGGAACGCGGCGTTGAAGGCCGACAGGGAGGTGTACCCGACCTTGTGCGCGACGGTCGTGACGGTGTCCCCGCTCGCGGCGAGCTCCTCGATGGCGCGCAGCACCCGCATCCTCCGCAGCACCGCGCGCCAGGTCATCCCTGTCTCGTCCTCGAACCTCCGTGCCAGGGACCGCGGCACCAGCGCGACGTCGCGGGCGATGTCCTCGAAGCGGACGTCCTCGGCCAGCCGCTCGCCGGTCAGCCGAAGCGCCCGGCGGAGCTCTGCGGACTGACCGGCCGGGACAGTGACGGGGCTGGGGTGCTGGGCCAGCTGCCACGCCACCGCCGCCAGGGCACCGAACATGCTGCGGGCGTACGGAGGCAGGGGCTCCGGCGCATCGGGCCACGCGACGCACTCCGACACCAGGGCCCGGGCCAGCGGGCTGAGGTCGAACACGGTCAGCGGCGCGGGCGGCTCCGGGGCGAACCCCTGGTCGAAGAGCACCGAGGACGTCGTCACCGGCTGCAGGATGGCGACCTGGATCGGCTCGTCCGCCGCGATCAGCGCGGCGCGAGCGGGCGGCAGCACCCATGACCTGCCGTGAGCCTCCAGCCGCAACGCGCCCGAGGAGGCGCAGAGCAGGTAGTGCCGGTCGACACAGAGCTCGGAGGGGGGCGCCGCCGCGAAGTCCCGTGCGAACGCGAAGGCCTCGCGTCTCACGGACTGCCTCGCACGCGCTCAGCCTAGACCGGCTGCGATTCAGACCGTCTCGAGAAGCGTGGCCCGGAACCGGCGACTCACCGGCGGTGTGGTCACCATCGGCCGGAGCACCGCGCCCGAGCGGGCGAACGCCTCGGAGGAGAGGTAGCCGGCGAAGGACGGCTCGTCGGCCCACTCGTGGATGACCACGACGGCCTCGTCGTCGTCGCGAGCGGCGTACACCCGGAAGTCGAGGTTGCCGGGCATGGCCCGGATCTCCTCCTTCTCGCCCTCGAGCTGGGCGAGCGCGGCGGCACGGTCTTCTGGGGCGGTGCGGAGGTCGAGTACGGCGATGAGCATGTCGCTCTCCTGACGGTCGTGACGGATGTGGTGGCGCGAACATCTCGATCCTGCACCGGTGCACGCGGTGCGGCTCGCGTCAGTGAGACAGGTTCACGCTCCCAGCGGACAGCCACGGATCGCTCCCTGGGGAGCCCCTGCACGTCGCGGCCACCGCTCCGGGAGCAGTAAGCCGAGCATTGTTTGCTTAAGCGCAACTCGAGCGCAGGACCGAGTGCTGCGCGTTCTGCGTTCCTGCGCGTTCCTGCCATGGTGGCTGTTGGTCGTGACGGGTCCTCTCAGGCTCGATGAAGGGCATGATGGACGCCGACATCTCGGCGGACAGTCAGCCTTTCTGCTCCCCAGAGAATTGCGCTCCGGCGAGTGTGCCCGCGACAGGACCTTCGCCCCTACGACCGGAGGATCCGGGCGACCGAATATGGATGCGTGATCGTCGGTAGGGCCCTTGTCGGGGTTCCGGCGCTGGCGGGCGGTCGCACGGTCTACTGGCTGCTCGGTCTCCACGCCGGGGGTGCACTGGTGGCTTCAGCGCTGCGGTTCGACGTGCTGAGGTTCCTGCGTGGACCGGCCCCATCCGACAACGATCTAGGCTTCGGCGGACGCGGTACCGCCAACGTGTTGGTCCTCGCGGCCACCCGTTCGTTCTGTGCCGCTGGCGTTCTACGACCGCAATCTCGACCATCCGAAGTTCAGGCGTTCCTGGAGACGTGTGTTCCGAGGTGGGTCGGTTCCGACGACTGATGGGGTGAAGAGCCATGCAGTGGACGACGGAGAAGCGGAGCTGGCTGGGCACGTACCGGGAGAAGCGCGGCAGGTGGCACGGCATCCCGTATGTGATCCGCACCCACAGCACCAAGGAGATGACACGGGCAGGGTGGCTCGTCCTGGTCCTGGCGGCACTGCTCTTGGTCACGATCATCCTCGTCGAGGAGCTGCTCATCTGACTTTCTGGTCCTGCTCATGCCTGAGCGCAAGAGCCGAAGGAGGAACCATGGAGAAGATTGCCTGGCTGCTGCTGGGAGGCACCGCCTTGGTCGCCGCCTTGCGCGCGTCGCGGTCGCTGCGTGCCCTGCATGTGGCACGCGCTGCCCTCGGCGTGCTCTACATCATTTTCGGCGCACTCGTGCACGTCGTATACCTGGCCACCGGCCAGGACTACTCGACGTTCGCGACCGCCGCGCACCTGGGGTTCGTCCGCGACACCTGGCAGTCGCTGGTGGTACCGAACCACCTGCTGTTCATCTCCCTGCTGATCGTCTTCGAAGCCACCGTCGGGATCCTCATCCTCGCCGGTGGCCGAGCGACTCAGCTGGGACTGTGCGCCGCATTGGCAATGCACGTCGCGCTGCTGCTGTTCGGCTGGATCATCACCATCTGGAGCATCGTCATGCTGGCCACCCTCGCCGTCCTCCTGCACGCCGAGCGGCACCAGCCCACCACCTCGCCCCCGGCGCGGCATGTCCCCGCCTGGGTAGACCGGGGACTGCGAACCTCTTGAGCGGCACATCACCGCACCCCGACCGTCCGTCGTGCCGATGCAGCGGTCCGCTGCACCTCGGCGATCGGGAGGCCGATGACCACCCCGATGTTGATCATCTCGGTGAGATCGGTGCGCCCACAGCGCAAGGCCTCGCAGCACGCCCAGTGCAGACACTTGTTCCTGCGACCAGGTGGCTGACGAAGCAGCCAGGAGGCCAGCGGTGAGCACGCCACACCAGCGGCCCTGCTGATGTGCGCGACTTGGGGGGTCGGTCCCTGACCGGGACGCATGGCGGCCATCACCGAGGGCCAGCTCAGGATGCCGCCCTCAGGGCGCAACGGCAGGCTCCGGAGGTACCTTCCCGCGTAGGTCTCGGTGGCCAGGTACGACGGTGGCACCACCACGTAGGCCCCGGGCGCCGGGAAGTCGATGCACCGCCCCGACAGCTTGCTCTTGGGGTGCGCGCTGCCGGTGAAGTAGAGGTGCAGTCCCCCCGAGGGCGTCACGAGGCCCCTCATGCCCGAGAGCAAACCGAGCCGACGCAGCCAGTTGAGGGTCTCCACCCCGCTCCCGAGGAGCGCACGTCCACATCGAGCACGTCGAAGCCCGGTGTACCGGTCGGCATCCCGATATTGGCGTCCGGCCACCGTGACGCGATCCAGACGTGGCCCCCTCGTTCGCAGCCCTGGAGCTTCTGATGATCCTCATGCCGACCGCACCCCCGAACCTGCCTTCGCGCTCGGGATGCCGGAGCCAGCCAGGATCGCGTCCACCTCAGCCAGGTCCACCCGGATGATCCGCTTGCCCAGTCGATAGCCGGGAATCGTCCCCTTGGCGATCAACCGGCGCACCGTCGTCACGTTCACCTGCATGTGCTCGGCGGCCTCCGGCAGAGTGGCCCACCTGCGGGGACCGGTGTCAGTCGTGTTCACCGTCGTACTCGCCTTCCTTTCGCGTGTGCCTCTGTTTCGCTCGGTGACGGGGGCGCGCCGGGTATCGACGTACTCCATGCCGTGGGCGTGAACGCCCAGAGAGGGACAGCGGAGAGCGCCTCGTCGGCTTGGGAGGACCACGAACCGGCGGAGCACGCGCGCACGGTGACCAGGAGGTGAGCGCCGCCATGGTGATCGCCGCCGGTCCCGGGCTCTCGGATCAGAAGGTTTCGCCTGATGACGGAGGCCGCTCGCACGGTTGGGAGGTGCCGGCCAGCCGCCAACGCCCTGCACGGCCTTGGCAGACCAGCGCGAGCGCTGGCCGGAACGAACCGAGTTGGTCACCGATTGGTCACGGACGCCGTAGCAGCACTCGGCATCGGACGGCACGCGATGACACCGATCCGCAAGCAGGGTGAACGAAACAGCCCCGCCTATCACTGGGTGTCACCACCCGGTACGTCCTCGACCGGACTCTTGAACAGCGGGTTCGGGGTTCGAGTCCCTGATGGCGCACAAAGGCCCGGATCAATGCTCCTCACGGCTGACTCGCAGACGTAGAACGAGGACCGGTTGACTCGATGCCCTCACACAGCCGCTTCCCCTCCAAGGTGTCCCGGTGGTCGGCGACCGTCTCGGGCCCGCTGTCGACGGCGTCCGGGTGGTGTTGACGGGAACAGTCGACCAACCCGTACCAGGTTCGCGCGAGCCCGCTCTGGCTGAGATCCGGGCAGCCGAACCCGGTCCGGGCAGCAGCTCCGGGACGGAGCCGGTCAAGCGCTGTGGGCCGTGAGCAGCTCGCCCACCTCACGCTCGGTCGGCACACGCCCAGAGACGACGAGCTCCTCGTCGACCACGAGCGCCGGGGTCGACATCACCCCGTAGGCGACGATGGTCGGGTAGTCGGTCACCTTCTCCACCGTGGCGTCCAACCCGAGGCTGTCGACCGCGCGGCGCGTCACCTTCTCCAGGGCGACGCAGTTCTTGCAGCCGGGTCCGAGAACCTTGATCCTCATGGCAATGCCTCTCTCCGTACAGCGGCGGTCGGACGTCAGGCGAGCAGGATGTCGAACAGGTAGCCGACCGCGACGATGCCGGCGCCGACAACAGCGACGTAGGTGCCCAGCAGCTGCGGCCTGAGGACCCGACGCAGCAGGACCATCTCCGGTAGCGACAGGGCGACGACGGCCATCATGAAGGCCAGCAGCGTGCCCATCGGCAGGCCCTTGTCGTGCAGGGCGACCACCAGCGGCATGATCCCCGCGGCGTTGGAGTACAGCGGGATGCCGATCAGCACCGCCACCAGGACCCCGAACGCGTTCCCGGGACCGGCGTACTGCACGAAGAGGCTCTGCGGCGCCCAGCCATGGATGACGGCGCCGAGACCGATGCCGATCAACAGGTAGGGCCAGATCCTGTGCAGGATGCTGCGAACCTCCTCGGCCCCCATCCGCAGGCGCTGTCCGAGTGTCAGGTCGGCGGTAGAGTCGACGACCTGGCCGCCGAGCCTGGTCTCGAACACGAACGGCTCGACCCACCGTTCGACTCCCAGGCGGCCGAGCACCCACCCGGCGCCGATCGCGATGCTCACCCCGGCGGCGATGTAGGCGAGGGTGACCTGCCAGCCGAACATGGTCAGCAGCAGGCCGATCGCCACCTCGTTCACCAGCGGGCTTGCGATCAGGAAGCTGAGCGTGACGCCGATCGGGATGCCGGCGGCGACGAACCCGATGAACGCCGGGACCGCGCTGCACGAGCAGAACGGAGTGACCACGCCGAGCCCGGCGGCCATCACGTTGCCGACGCCCTCCCGGCGCCCACCGAGCAGCGCCCGGGTCCGTTCGATGCTCATGTACGAGCGCGCGACGGTGATCACGAAGATGATGCCCGAGAGCAGCAGCGTGATCTTGACCGAGTCGTAGACGAAGAAGTGCAGCGTCTCGGTGATCCGGCTCTCGGGGTCCATCCCGAGTACGTCGTACAGCAGCCAGTCCCAGAGCCGTCCGTTGGCCACGTAGGCGAGGCCCCACGCACCCGCGGCACCCGAGAGCGCCAGCCAGCGCCTCCGGGTCGAGGTGGGCAGCCGCTCGATGATGCGCATCACGACACCGGCAGTGCCTCGGTCAGCTTCATCAGCGTTCCGGGCGCCAGGTCGTAGTCCACCCAGCGGCCGCGCTTGGTCGTGGTGACCAGGCCCGCCTCGCGCAGCACCTTCAGGTGGTAGCTCAACAGGTTCGGCGCGATCGTCACCTGAGCCTGCAGATCGCACACGCACGCCCGACCGGCGGTCAACCGGCGCAGCACGGTCCACCGAACCGGGTCCGCGACCGCGGCCAACAGCCTGACGTGGTCGGTCGCGGCTCCGGCCGCACCCGAGCCCAACGCATCAACGGGGCTTGAACCAGTCACAGTTGAATCATCCGTCGCCGACGCCTGGCACGCGCAGAGCCGGTCGGCCCGGATCCTCGGGACCATGGACCTTCCCGACGCCGTCGGCGTGCGGTCCTCAGGACCGGGCTCCGCCTTCGAGCAGGCGCTTCAGCCTCGTGAGGTCCTTCTGGTTCGCCCTGCGCATCGCCTGGGCGACGACGGGCGCTCCCAACCTGGTGAACCCGTGTAATTCACCGCGGTTCCGCAAGGTCATCCGGGTGCCACCCGCACTGTCCTGCCAGGTGTAGGAGGTCTCCATCGGGAAGGGGCCCTCCCGGGTGCTCATCGTCAGCCTCGAGCCCGGGACGTGCTCGAGGACCTCGAAGGTGTAGGCCAGCCGTCGCCCCAGGAAGGACGCCACGAACGACACCCGGGTGCCGACGTCCAACGGCCGAGGCGTCAGCCACTCGACGGTCTTGATGTTGGCGTACCACCGGGTGGCGTTGTCCGGGTCCGCGGCGAAGTGCGCCACCTCGGCACGCCGACGGTCGATCTCGACCGAGGTGAGGACGTCGACGGCCATGACCGCGACGGTACCGGCGCGGACAGGGTGACGTCGACGACGGCGACGTCCGGTGACCTTTCGGCGCCGGCGTTCACCTCGGAGTACGACGTTCGTCGTGTTCGGTCGGCGTTCCCCGTACCGATGCCGCGCTGGGACGGCGCCGCGCAGCGATCCGTGACCGGCAGGCCGTCCCGCCGCAGTCGAGGGATGACCGCCGCTTCGTCCGCTTGCGACCCGCTGGCCGCGGCTTGACCCTACAGTCGCTCCATGAGCGAGATGAGCATGAACAAGGCGATCCACGGAGCCGTCCGGCGCGACCTCGACAGGTTCGTCGCCGCGCTCGACGCCTTCACGCCCGGTGACCGGTCCCGGGCTGCGCGGCTGCACGCCGCCTGGGTCAACTTCGATGACCAGCTCAGCGTGCACCACCACGGCGAGCACGACATCGCGTGGCCAGCTCTGCAGGCGGTGGGTGTCGACGCCGGGACCCTGGCGACCATGGACGCCGAGCACGCGACGATGGCCGCAGCCCTCACCGACACCCGTGCGGCCATGGAGGCGCTCGAACGCACGGCCGCGGCCACTGACCGCGACGCGGCCCTGGCGGCGATGACGAAGCTGCAGAGCGTCACCGTGGAGCACCTCGACCACGAGGAGGCCGAGACCGAGGACGTCTACCTCGCCAAGCGCGACACCCCGGAGATCAGGGCCATGGGCAAGGAGTTCGGCAAGGTGAGCCCCGCCCGGGGCGGGCGGTTCCTCGCGTGGGTGCTCGACGGCGCGTCGCCCGAGGAGCGCGCGGCAGTCACCGACAGCGTTCCGGGGCCGGTGCTCTCGATCGTCGGCGGCATCTTCGGACGCGGCTACCGCAAGAGCATCGCGCCGACCTGGCGGCAGTGAGCCTGCCCTGCTTGCCTGCCACCGAGCGCACAGCCGCCCGGCGGTCGCCGTGGGGCTGTGAAGACGGGTCACTCGTCGGTGCCCTCGTCTTCGTGTCGCCCCGCGATCAGCTCCAGCGCCTGTACCACTACATAGATAAGGGTGGCCGCGAACGGCGCGACCACCCACGCCCACCACCCGTCGACCAGCCTCACCAACCCCATGGCCGCGGCGACCCCCGCTCCGACGGCCATGAAGTCGGTGGCGGTCGCGAGCAGGACCACCCGCGTCGGCTCCGACTTGGAACGATCGACGTCCACTGTGGCGGCGAGCGCCACGTTGAGCAGCGAGAAGGCTGCGACCGAGGCGGCGGCGAACGCCATCAGCTGCGCCGTCGACGGCTTGCCGACGGCGGACGAGACCACCTGGAAGGTCACGGTCACCGTGACGGAGAAGCCGAACGCCCGGGCGTTGCCCGATACGGACGTGTAGAGGCCACGCATCCAGGCTCGCGACGCGCTGATCGGCGGCTCCGTGCGGTCTCCGGACGAGCTCAAGCCGATCCCTCAGCGTCCCGGCCGCGCCGGGTTCGTGCGGTACGCCGCGCAGGGCAGGCGTCGGCGTCGCGTCCGGTCGCCGCCACGGCGGTGGAGATGACCCGGCTGCAGGGCATGGCCGAGCCGTACCCGGCCATGCCCGGGCCTATGCCGGCCTGTTCGCGGCTCCGCACGCTCCTCGTCCTGAAGCAGCCCTATCGTGGTCGTACCCCAACCACCGGAAAGCCCGACGGAGCGAGAACAATGACTGACCCCTCGGAGAAGCTGTCCGCGACCCAGGTGCGCGAGGCCGGTCTCACGGACTGGCGACAGATCCTCGGACGCATCAAGGCTCGGTTCAGCACCGGCGACTTCGCAACCGGCCTCGCGCTGGTCGACAAGGTCGGCGCCGCGGCCGAGGCAGCCAACCACCACCCCGACATCCAGCTCACCTACTCCGACGTGATCGTCACGCTCGCCAGCCACGACGTCGGCGGTATCACGACCCGCGACCTCGATCTCGCGCGCCAGATCAGCCGGCACGCAGCGGAGCTCGGCATCGACTCCGACGCCGGCGGCCTGACCCAGGTGGAGCTCGGTCTCGACACCGCACTCGGGCCACAGCTTGCGCCGTTCTATGCAGCGTTGCTCGGCGGCACGGTGGACGACGGCGAGCCGGTCGACCCCAGCGGCCAGGTGCCCACGGTGTGGTGGCAGGAACCGGTCGACGACGAGACGTGGGCGCTCCCAGAGCAGCAGTTCGACCAGCGCTGGCACTTCGACGTGTGGGTGGCCCACGACGAGGGCGAACGGCGCCTGCAGGCAGTCTTGGAGGCCGGGGGCCGCCTCGTCAGCGACCGCGCGGCGCCGGCCTACTGGGTCGTCGAGGACGCCGATGGCAACCGGTCCTGCATCTGCACACCCGCTGGCCGCTGAGCGACGCAACGACAACACCAGCTGCTGTGGGCCGGCGTCGACAGCCCGTGGGTGCGCATCGTGGACTCGACGAAGCTCCGGGCCGGACCGAGCGGGCGCGCCTGCTCATCGCCGCGCTCGACGATGAGGGCGTCGGGGACCCGCTACGTTGGCGACATGGAGTGCGACGACTACCAGCGCGCAGCGATGCGTACAGCCCGAGACAAGGATGCCCCGGACGAGTTCATGCACCTGGTCCTCGGGTTGGTGGGTGAGGCCGGCGAGATCGCCGAGAAGGTGAAGAAGCTCGTCCGCGACAAGAACAGCGACCTTGCCGAGCTCGACCGTGACGACATGGCCTCCGAGCTCGGCGATGTCCTCTGGTACACGGCGGTCCTGGCCGACTTCCTGGGTCTCTCCCTGGACGACGTCGCACAGCGGAACGTCGACAAGCTCGCCGACCGGCAGCGTCGCGATGTGCTGAGCGGCTCCGGCGACAACCGCTGAGAATCACACCCATCCTGCGACTCGGGTGCGCCGCAACCGGACCCATCTCCGCGAGCTCGCGGAACGTGGCATCGTCGCGCGGACCGATGCCGGATCAGTGCACGAGGCGTGCTCTGAGCCGCTCTACGGTTCCGTCCACGTCAGTGAGCTTGTCGAGGCCGAAGAGCCCCACCCGGAAGGTGGAGAAGTCATCTCGCTCACCGCACATCAGCGGTACGCCGGCCGCGACCTGGATGCCACGGTCCTTGAAGTAGGCGCCGCTGCGGACGTCGGGATCGTCGGTGAAGGCCACCACGACGCTGGGTGCGGCGAACCCTTCGGAGGCGACCGAGGCGTACCCCGCCTCTGCGAGCACCGCGCGGACCCGCCTGCCGAGGGACGTCTGAGCCAGCCGCAGGTCGTTGAGCCCGCTGGCGCGGGTCTCGAGCATCACGGCAGCGTCGCGCGCGAGCGTGTCTGTCGGCAGCGTGGCGTGGTAGGGCGTCTGCCCCTGGGTGTAGGCCTCGGTGATCGCCAACCACTTGCGCAGGTCGACCGCGAAGCTCGTCGAGGTCGTTGACACCACCTGGGCCCGTCCGGCCTCACCGAGCATCACGTAGCCCGCACCCGGTGAGCCGCTCCATCCCTTCTGCGGAGCGCTGAGCAGGACATCGACCCCGAGATCGGTCATGTCGACCCACAGCGCCCCCGACGCGATGCAGTCGAGGACGAACAGCCCACCGGCGCCATGCGTCGCCGCGGCGACGGTGCGCACATAGTCGTCAGGCAGCAGCAGGCCCGCCGCCGTCTCCACATGTGCTGCGAAGACCACCTCGGGACGGTTGCGCTCGATCTCCTCGACCACCTCGTCGACCGGAGGCGGGACCCAGGGAGCGTGCCGCTCATCGGACACCGGGCGGGCGCTGCAGACGGTCGTCCCAGCGGCGACGGACCCCGCATCGAGGATCTGCGACCAGCGGTAGGAGAACAGCCCGTTGCGGACCACGAGGCACCGGCGCCCGGTCGCCAGCTGCCGGGCGACGGCCTCCATGGCGTACGTGCCGCCCCCCGGGACGACCGCGACCGTCTCAGCCCCGTAGGTCGCGCGCAGGACGTCGACGACGTCCTGCATCACCCCGACGAACCGTTGGGACATGTGGTTCAAGGATCGGTCGGTGAAGACGACCGAGTACTCGAGCAGTCCATCCGGATCGACGTCGCGGCGAGGAAGAGTCACCCCCGCAGATTGCCACAGCTCGCTCGCACGTGATGCGGTGGCCTCCGGGAGGCGCGACTCAGCCGCGATCCGCAAGCGGATCGCTGATGGCCGGGCAGGTGGATCCTCCCGCAGCGGTGCTTCCGGGACAGCCCTGAGGGTCTGGGCGGAGCACACCGCTCCGCGGCTGCGCGTCGGCCGCCGTCAGCCGCGTGGATCGATCATGGTGATCCCCGCGACCGTGGCTTCGTCGAACCGGGGCAGCAGGGCTGCCGCCTCCTCGAGACCGATGGTGCGCTCGATCAGCCGTTGGGGTTCCAGCGACCCCTCCTCGATCAGCGCCATCATGCCGGGGTAGTCGGCCGCCGCCATCCCGTGGCTGCCCAGGACGTCGAGCTCCCACCCGATCACTCGTGCCATCGGCACCCTCGGGTGCCCTCCGATCGGCGGGAGCAGCCCGACCTGCACGAGGCGGCCTCGCCGTCGCAGGCTGAGGACCGCATCGGCGCAGGTCTGCTCGCTGCCGACGGCATCGATGGCGACGTCGCTACCACCCTCGACGAGGTCTCCGACCGCCGAGGGGATATCGGTTCCGTCGGCGAGGACGGTGTGCTCGGCGCCGAGCCGGGCGGCCACCGCGAGCGCTTCCCGGTTGCGGTCCACGGCGACGACGTGGGCGCCGAGAGCGCGGGCGATCATCACCGCGCTGAGGCCCACGCCACCGCTCCCGACCACCGTGACCCACTCACCCTCGGTGACCCGCGCGCGTGCTACGAGCGCGCGGAACGCCGTGGCGAAACGGCATCCGAGACTGGCCGCAGTCGCGAGGTGCACCTGCTCGGGTACGGCGACCAGGTTGGTGTCCGCGGCGTACAGAGCGACGTACTCGGCGAACGAGCCCCAGTGCGTGAACCCCGGCTGTTGCTGGTCGGGGCAGACCTGGGCGTTCCCGGCCCGGCACCACGCGCACCGGCCACAGCCGCAGACGAACGGAACGGTGACCCGGTCCCCCACCCTCCACCGAGCCACGCCGGTGCCGACCTCCACGACCTCACCGGCGAGCTCGTGGCCAGGCACGTGCGGCCACGAGACCTCGTCGTGTCCTGCCCAGGCGTGCCAGTCGCTGCGGCACATCCCGGTCGCGGCGACACGGACCACGACGCCACCCGCCGGGGCCGAGGGCGCTGGCACTTCTCGAACCTCAGGGCGAGACCGGGCTGAGTCGACCACGACTGCGCGCATCAGCCCATCCTCGCAAACGGTCACAGGCGCTCGGCGCGACCGCTCCGGGCCAGGTGCCCTGCCTGCCACCGCTCTCGTCAGGCGGAACAGGACGTGTCGCTTCAGCGGATGGCCGTCCGCGACGGCGGTCATCGAGACGACCTCGCCGAGGCCCGCGCGCTCGAAGCCGGACCGCACGGCTTCCCGGGCGGCCTCGGTGGCCCAGCCCCGGCCCAGGCTGGGCCCTGGCCAACCGGTGGCCGATCCCGAACGCCGGCGTGACCTCCGCCTCGAAGGTCTGGTGGATAAGCCCTGCGAAGCCGATGAACGCCATCGGCCGGGCCGAGCCGTCAGCGCTTGGCAGCCGCTCGCCGCAGCTCGTAGCCCGTGGTCTTGGCCAGTATCGCGTTGACCCGCTCGCGCCACCGGCCGGCTGACCGGGCGCGGCGCGCTGCGACCGGGAGAGGATCGGCCGGCTCCCATCCTGCCGCGATCGGCGCTTCGCTGGAGCGGCATCGCAGGGTCACGCGCCTGCCCTTCGCGTAGCCTTCGAGGCCGACGACGGGCGGTCGGTCGGCCAGCCTGCTCGCCCAGTCGTACATCGACTCGATCTCGAAGCCATAGGCGGACAGGAGCATCTGCAGCGCGGGCACGGTCGGCCACGCCACCAGGACCCGGCCCACCGCATAGGCGTCCTGGGCGGCACTGCGGATGTCCTCGACGTCCCGCTCACGGACCACCCTGAGGTTGGGCTGCTTCCCGGGCATGACCATCGTGTCGACGATCAGGTGCTTCGGAGCCAGGTCGTGAAGGCGGTACATCAGCTCCGTGTGCCGATAGGTGTGGTACAGGTACCCGAGACACAGCACCACGTCGACGTCGAACCTCTCCTGCGCCAGCACCTCGAAGACGTCGCCGCGCACGAAACGGTAGGTCTCCGCATCCTGGCCATAGAAGGCGAAGTTCTCCTCAGCCCTGTCGATGAGGCTCTGCCTGACCTCCACGCCGGTCACGTGCGCCGCGCCGGCCCTCAGCGCCGCCAGCGAGTACCGCCCGTCGTGACTTGCCAGGTCGAGCACCCGGGCACCGTCGAAGATGTCCCGGTTGCTGGCGAAAAGCGCCTCGTAGCGCTCGTTCATCCGGTTCCGCTGCTCGGTGGTGCTGCGGCCCCGGCGGCGCGGGCGTCGGTCTTGCGGGCGTGCCGTCGGCGTGAGCTCGCTGACTTCGATGAACCGTGGGTAGTCGTCGGCGAACACGTGTCCCCCTTGGTGGCTTCAGACGATCGATGTCCGGACATCCAACCCCGACAACAGTCCCGACGACAAGAGTTGCCTCGGCATTGCTCATGGCAGCACTCAGGAGGCTGCAGAGCCTGGGGATCGATGGCCGGATTCCGGACGTCACGCCCACCCTGACGCGACGAGGCGAACCGCGTGCCGGTCCGCGGCAGCGGCGCCAGGGGTCACTCGTCGAAGAGCAGCCGGCGAGCGATCCGGGTGACGGCCACCTCGTCCTCGGCGGCTACGTGGCCGGTCGCGACCCGGTGCAACAGCGTGCCCACGACCATGTCGAAAGCCAGGTCCACTCGCTGCTCGGGCAGCCCCCAACGCTCGGCCAGCAGGCGGGTGAACGGCTCGCGGATCCTCCCGCGGAGCCGAGCCCGGACCTGCGGGTCGCGGGCGGCCTCCGCGGCGAGGCCCACGAGCAGCAGCCGAACCGTCGGGTCGCTGACCTGGTGAGCCAGCCAGCTGACCGCAGCGTCCAGGTCGTCGCGAGCCAGGGCGGCATCTCCGTCGGCGCCCGCCACCGGTGGGTCGCCGAGCGCGGCGACCAGCGCGTCCACGGCCAGCTCGCCCTTGGACCGCCACCGTCGGTACAGCGTCGTCTTGGCGACCCCCGCCTGGCTGGCGATCGTGTCGATCGTGGTGCCGGCGTACCCGCGACGGGCGATCAGCTCCACAGCGGCCCCGAGCGCCGCGGCGTCCGCATCCCCACGTCGCGGCCTACCGGTCCGGCCGGTGTCTGCCATCTCACGCCCTCCGCGTTTGGCGGGGCCGGACCCCGGCACCTACCCTGGACTTTCGCTACTAACGGTAGCGAAAGTCTCGAGGAAGGCAAGCTGATGAGGGCACAACACCGCGGCGGGCTGGCCGCCGAGCTCCGGGACGCGGTCTCCGCGCGCACCGTGCTGCTGATCCTGGGCGTGCTGGTGGTCCAGCTCGCGTTCGTCGCCTCCTACGTCGGGGCGTTCCACGACCCGCAGCCGCACGACGTGAGCATCGGTGTGGTCGCACCCGACCGCCAGACCGCTCAGCAGGTCGCCGGCAAGCTGGACGCCCCCGACGGCCATCCGCTGGCCCCCGCCGTGGTCGGCTCCCGCGCCGGAGCCGTCCGGCGGATCGAGCACGCCCGACTCGCCGGAGCGCTCGTCGTGGACCCGACCTCCCACACCGACCGGCTGCTGGTGGCCAGCGGGGCCGGTACGTCGCTGGCCACCGCGCTGGAGCAGAGCGTGCGGCAGATCGAGGCGCACCAGGACCGGACGGTGAAGACGACCGACGTGGTGCCGCTGCAGGCCGGTGACGCCCGCGGCCTGTCCGGCTTCTACCTGACCATCGGCTGGCTGGTGGGTGGCTATCTGGTCGCGTCCCTGCTCGGAGTCGCCAACGGCTCGCGTCCGGCGAACCCCCGCCGGGCGCTGATCCGGCTCGGCGCCGCCGTGCCGTACGCGCTCCTGTCCGGGCTGGGCGGCGCGCTCATCGTCGACCAGGCGCTGGGTGCCCTGACCGGGCACTTCTGGGCACTGGCCGGGCTGGGCACCCTCCTGGTGCTCTCGGCTGCGACCGTCACCATGGCCCTGCAGGTGCTCTTCGGAACTCTCGGGATCGGCCTCACGGTGCTGCTGTTCGTGGTGCTCGGCAACCCCAGCGCCGGGGGCGCCTACCAGAACCCGCTGCTGCCGGCCTTCTGGCGCAGCATCGGCGGCGCCCTCCCGAACGGGGCCGGCACCGATGCCGTCCGGCGCATCAGCTACTTCGCGGGCACTGGCACGACCCCCGAGGTGCTGCTCATCGTCGGCTACGTGCTCGCCGGCGCCGTGGCCACTCTGCTCGCAGCGCGCATGCTGACGGGTCCCGACCGCAAGCAGACAGACGATGACGGCGTGGACGTGCGTCGTTCCGGCGAGCGCGGCGGACGGCGGCGAGTCGACGGCGTCGCAGCGCTGACGAGCAGATGAGCGAGGTCGTCGGGACGGTGACCTACGACCGCGCCACTGCGCCCTCGGCCAGGGCGCCCATCGGGTCCCATGCGGGCAGCACGATCGGCTCGGTGTCGAGCACGGGCAGCAGGTCGGCGGGCAACGACGACCTGGGTACGGCGATCTCGAAGACGTGCTCGGCGAACCAGCTGTCGTTCATGGTCCAGAAGCCCTTGTCGGCCTTCTCGGTGCCCCAGCTGTTCTCCACCCGCCAGCGACGTGGCCGGGCGGCGTCCCCCTCGCCGACGACGTCGACACCGGTCAGCAGCATCGCGTGGGTCATGGCGCTGGCGCCGTACAGCAGCCGGTCCGCCTTGGCGAACTCGGTGCGCGTGTCGTAGAGCGCGTCGTAGTCGAACAGGTGGGCATCCCAGACGCCCTCGTCCTTCTCCATCATCTGCCCGACGTCGCAGCCGAACCACACCGGCGTGCCGGCGACGATCGACTCGCAGGCCAGCCGCTTGATCAGCGGCATCTCGACGTTGAGGTAGGTCACCGGCCTCCCGCTCACGACATTGCCGAGGTGCTCGACGGTGAAGACACGGTTGCGCGGGCTGGAGGGCCGGGGATCGTCGACCAGGCAGACGTAGGAGTCGAGGTCGAGGTCGACGTAGCGCTGTGCGAAGTCCTGGGGGGTCACCGCGTCGTCGCGGTGGAACGCCTTGTCCTTGTCCCTCCACTGCCACGAGACGGTCTCCGGCGGGGTCCCGAGGTGCAGCGACAGCATCCGGTGCACGGTGCGCAGCGTCTCGTCCTTCTGGTCCCGCAGGTCCTCGGTGGGCGCACCGGCGGCCGCGTGGTCGCGCAGGTCGCGCGCCGCCTGCCTGAGCACGGCCTCCAGGTCGCGGTTGAGCTGCCGCGTCGAGGACGACGCCACCGTCTCCGGCATCGCACTCTTCGGGACCAGCCCGTGCCGGCGGACGAGCGCGACGAACATGTTCCACTGACCGCCGTCGCCGATCGGGTCACTGAGCAGATGCGCGACCGTCCGGTCGTCGACGTCGCGGTCGGACGTCGCGATGATCCCCTCCAGCCAGAAGTTGGCCTTCTCGAGCTTGTCCCAGAACAGGAGATGGCTCTGGCTGAACTCGAAGTCGGTGACGCCCATCCTCCGCGCCGCCCCGACGCGCAGCAGGTTGAGGCCCGCGAACAGCCAGCATCGACCACTCTGCTTCTGGTTGGTCACCGCCCAGTCGTCGAGCTGGTGGGACATCGACCGCACCGCCGACACGGCCACGGCGCGGTCCAAGGCGACCTCGTCGACCTGGTTGCGAGTCAGCGCGTTCTGCAGCACCCGGTGATGGGGATCCGCGGCGGTCTCCTTGGCGAACCGCTGCAGCTGATCGGTGGTGAGCTCTCCCAAGGTGGCCATGACCAGCAACGGTAGCAACAGCCCGCACGCATCGAGACGGCCGCCGACGTACCCCGCGCCGCGGGACTCGCGCTGCTGCCTGCGCCCCGCGTCCGTTCGCCACCCGCTTGGGCCTCAGGGCGGCGAACGGACGGGGGTCGTGAACGGCTCAGACCAGCGCCGCGCACTGACCGTTCGCGTTGCCGCCCACCGTGTTGACCTCACCGGGGATGAAGCCACCGGACAGGGCCGGGCCGAGCCCGCTGCAGTTCAGGTTCCGCGCGACCGTGTTGCGAACCACGTAGACGACGGGAGTCTCGTCCTCGGGGTCGGTCGCGGTGATGTTGGTGAGCGTCGCGTTGCCACCCACCGAGTTGAAGAGCGCACCGAACCAGTCGGCCGTCACCTCGCTGACCGTGAGGTTGCGCCCGATCGTGTTGTTCTTGATCGACCAGGGAATGTCGCCACCTCCTCCGGTCAACGTGACGTTCCCGTTGACCGTGATCCCGTTCAGCAGAACGGTGTTCGCATCGGTGCCGGTGACGTTGCCCTTGACGGTGATGACCGAGTGCCCGTTCGGGTCGGCGGTGCCCGTGCACTGGTGGGCCGAGTTGCCGGTGTACGAGGGGGGCTGGCAGCCGAGACCGAGCAGGGAGCCCGAACCGGCGGTGACGTTGTGTCCGACGGTGATCGTTGACGGATCGCTCTGTGCGTCGAGCAACGCACCGGGCGCGACATTCAGGTTCCCCGCGACGTTGACCACGGCATGCGCCGGCACCGCACAGGCACCGGTGACCGTGATGCTGGAGTAACTGCCGGATGGGATCTCGCCACCCGTGCACGTGTACGGCTTGGACGATCCGGCTGCCGTCGCCGGTCCACCCGAGAGCGCAAGCGATGCCGCGATGGCTAGGGACCCGAGGATCCCGATCGACCTGGATTTCCGCATGAGCGTTGCCCCTTCTCCGGTCCCCTCAGGGTCCGAACAGATCCTTGCGGGCACAGCGACGCCCGCACCCCCGCCCGTTGAGTAGTGGGGCGAATGCCCCGCTTCAGCCTGCCCCCCACCCCTCCGAGCGGCAATGACTCAGCTGGGCCATTGCCCTCGCCGACACGCTGCAGGTCGTCAGCCGCTGCGCGACTGCACGCAGGACGGTGGCCGTAGCGCGCACGGCGTGCTTCCTCGGTCGGTCGAGCCGTCGGGGCGGGCCGTCGAGCTCACCATCGACAGCGAGGTGCTGCGGGACAATCCGCTTGGCGACCCGTGGCAACGTCCGCTGCTGGTCCAGCTCCCGCCGGGCCACGACGAGCACGGCGACACCCACGATCCCGTCGTGTACTGGCTCCAGGGCTTCATGGGTCATGGCGGAATGTGGCGGAACAGGGCGCCCTTCCGGCAGCCCTTCCTCGAGCTCGCCGGCCAGGTGCTCGCGGACCCGTCCGTGCCGCCGGTGCTGTTGGTCCATGTCGACGGGTGGACGGACCACCACTTCCGCACTCTCGCGGATCGTGACCACCGAGCCGTCGCCGGCAGGCCAAGCGGCGGGTTCGGCGCCATGATCACGCCCATGCTGAGACCTGACCTGTTCGGAGCCCTCTCCTCCCACGCCGGTGACGCCCTGGACGAGACCAGCTACCTGAGCGAGATCGGCGACGCGATGCGCCCACCGACCAGGTCCTGCTGCTCTACCTCGGGATCTCGGCGTGCTCTCGGCCCTCCCGGACGGCACCGTCGAGCTGCCCTTCGACGCGAGGACCGGACGGCTCGACGATCGGAGCCGGCACCAGGTGCGGGCGGTCCGGCGGGTCAGGTTCCACGGCTTCCTTTCGGTCTGCGAGGCGGACACCCGGACCGAGGGGCTGACTGACCCGACCGCCCCGGGGGGCCGCCGCGAGCGACCCCTCCAGACCGCCGAGCCGCCGCCTTGGCGTGGGTGCCACCATGGCCGGGTGACTGTCATCAAGATCAACGCCATCACCGTTCCCGAGGACAGCGGCGACGAGCTTGCCCGCCGTTTCGCCGACCGGGCCGGAGCGGTGGACGACCAAGAGGGATTCGAGGGGTTCGAGCTGCTCAAACCGGCCGACGACCGGACCACCTGGCTCGTCGTCACCCGATGGCGAGACGAGGCGGCGTTCGAGGCCTGGGTCCGCTCACCGGCCTTCGCGCACGGTCATCGCTCGGCGAGCGGGCAGGAGAGCTCCCCGACCAGCGGTGCGGAGAACGCCGACGGAGGCTCTGGGCAGGGGAAGCATTCCGGACCGGTCGGGGTCCACAGCGAGCTCTGGTCCTACGAGATCGCCGGCGGCTCGTCAGGCAACGCGTCGTAGCCGCGCGGAGGCCCACCCGGGGCCACGGAGCACGAACGACCACCGGTCGCGCCAGGTCCGCGCCGAGGCGACGTCCTCGGCCATGTCGACCCACTCGTGGCCGGCGATGGTGACCGGGTTGTAGGACTCGACGTTCTTCGTCAGCCCGTAGACGACCTGCTCGCGCTCCTCCTCGAACGTGCCGAACAGCCGGTCCCAGACGATGAGGATGCTGCCGTGGTTGCGGTCGAGGTACTGCCGGTTCGAGCCGTGGTGCACCCGGTGGTGCGAGGGGGTGTTGAACACCTTCTCGACCCCGCCGAGCCTCCTGATCGCCTCGGTGTGGATCCAGAACTGGTAGATCAGGTTGACTCCCCGGGCCTGCTCGATCAGGCCCGGGCGGACACCGGCCAGAGCCAGCAGGCCGTACGGCACGCTCAGGGTGAGGCTCTCCGCCACCGGTTGCCGCAGCGCCGTCGACAGGTTGTAGCGCTCACTGGAGTGATGCACGACGTGCACCGCCCACAGCCACCGGCTCTCGTGGCTGGCCCGATGGTTCCAGTAGTAGATGAAGTCCCACCCGAGGATCGCCGCCCCCCACGCCCAGGCACCGGTGCCGAGGTCGAGCGGCGACCGCTCGAAGAGCCGCTTCCCGGACGTCATCGCCGCCCATGTCGTCGACACGACCAGTGCCGTCGACGCCACCGCAGTCACCGCCAGCCCGCCGTGGGCCCTGCGCAAGACCGGACCCACCGGCGCCCGCTCCGCAGGCCGCACCGCTGGCCCCTGCCGGATCTCGGCGAGCTGCTCCTGCACGGTGCGCACTGCGGCGGGCACCGTCTGAGGGTCCGGCAGCCGGCCGTCCCTGAGTCTCCTGCGGACCACGTCGCCGACGGTGGTCAGCACCGCCGTCGCCGCCCCCAGAGCCAGCAGCTTCCCGCCGTGCCGGCCGACACCGGGGGTGACGGGGTCGAGCACCTTCCTGGCGACGTACGGCGCGACCAGGCTGCCCACGCCCATCGTCAGGCTCGCCACCGTGTCGGCCAGCTGGTAGTCGCCCGCACGCGTCCCAGGCTCGACCGGATGCGACCGCTGCCACAGGTACTCCGCGCCCATCGCCCCGAAGAACACCGGGATCGCGGCCACCGTCAGATCCACCTTCACGCGCGCCATCCTGCCCGATCGCGGACTGTCCAGGGGGCAGAAGAGCCTGGGCCGACGATCACCGATCTGGGCGGTAGGACCCGCGCTTGACTCCCGAGGCCGGGGGAGCCGCGGCGGCTCCAGCGGCACGGGCGCGGGAAGCCTCGATCTCCGCGTAGGTCGCTTCGCGGCCCGCCCAGTGCGAGTCGTCCACGGACTTGCCTGGCTCGAGGTCCTTGTAGACCTCGAAGAAGTGGGTGATCTCGCGACGGTCGAACCGCGGGACGTTGTCGAGCTCCTGGATGTGGGCATACCGGGGGTCGTGAGCGGGGACACAGAGGACCTTCTCGTCGGGTCCCTTCTCGTCGGACATGCAGAACATCCCGATCGCGCGAGCCCGGATCTGACAGCCCGGGAACGTCGGGCAGCCGACCAGGACCAGCGCATCCAGAGGGTCGTCGTCGCGCCCGAGCGTCCCTTCGATGTAGCCGTAGTCGGCTGGATACTGGGTCGCGGTGAACAGCGTGCGGTTCAACCGGATCCGGCCGACCCGGAAGTCCATCTCGTACTTGTTCCGAGACCCCTTGGGGATCTCCACGATGACGTCGAACGAGTCCATGCGCCGTCCTTCAGCGGGGGAGGACACGAGCCTAGACCCCCTCCCTCGTCCGGACACCCGGGGGTGGACCGGGAGACCCACGACCGAGCTCGCCGTAGGGTTCGGCCATGACCGGACTCGTTCCAGAGGGCTTCGAACCGCCGTTGCCGCCACCGCATGCGGCGTTCACCTTCGAGGTCCTCGGGCCCGAGCACAACGAGGCCGACCTGGCCGCATGGTCGACCTCGATCGACCACATCCACCGCTCGCCCGGGTGGGAAGGCGCGACGTGGCCGGAGCGCGTGTACACACTCGAGGAGAACCTCGCCGACCTCGGGCGGCATCGCGCCCACCATGAGGACGGCCTCGACTTCGCCTGGACCGTGCTCGAGCCCGACAGCGACCAGGTGATCGGCTGTGTCTACCTCAAGCCCGACCGCACCGGTCAGGCAGAGGCCGAGGCACGTTCCTGGGTCAGCCTCGAGCATGCCGAGCTCGACACCGTCCTGCGCGAGCACCTTCGGCCCTGGTGGGCCTGCGCGTGGCCGATGGCGATCCGCTACGCCTGACGCGACGTCAGCACCTGCTGCCCGGGCGTCCGGTGAGCGCAGGCGGCTCAGCAGAGGATCCGTGCCCGCTCGGGGTCGAGGAACGGCCTGAGCGAGACCCGCGCGGGCACCCGGCTGCCGGCGACGTCGATCTCGAACGAGCCGGCGGCCAGGGCGGCGGCCGTGATGCCCTCGTCGCGGGCGATCCCGGCGATACCGCACGAGGCCCCGAGGGAGTGGCCGAACCCGCCGCTGCGGACATGGCCGACCGGGTCGCCGTCCCAGTACACCGGCTCGTCGCCGTACAGGTCGTGCTCGGGCGAGCCGAGCAGCACGTTGACCAACCGGCGGGTCGGCGGACCCGACTCGCGCTGCTTCAGCAGCGCCTCGCGCCCGACGAAGCCGCCGGGCTTGTCCCAGGCGACGGCGAAGCCGAGCCCGGCCTCCAGCGGCGTGTCGGTGGAGTCGATGTCGTGGCCCATGTCCCGGAAGGCCTTCTCCAGCCGCATCGTCTCCAGCGCACCCAGCCCCGTCGGGCGGAAGCCCAGGTCGGAGCCGGCCTCGCGGAGCTGGTCGTAGAGCGTGGCACCGAACTCGGTGGGCACCAGCAGGTCCCAGCCCAGCTCACCGACATAGGTCATCCGCAGCGCCCACAAGGGGGTGTAGCCGACCTCGACCTTCTGCGCGGTGAGGTAGGGAAAGGCGTCGTCGGACCAGTCGTCGGGGCTCAGCCGCTGGAGCACCTCGCGCGACCTCGGCCCCTGCACCGACAGCAGCGCGTGACCGCTGGTCACGTCGGTGACGATGACGAGCTCGCCGTCGCGGGTCTGCCGGCGGATCCACGCCGGCACCCGGCGGTGGATGGTGTCGCCGCTGACCACGACGTAGGTGTCCGCGGCCAGCCGGGTGACGGTGACGTCGGCGATGATCCCGCCGCGGTCGTCGAGCCACTGGGTGTAGACCACCCGGCCGACCGCGGTGTCCACGTCGTTGGCGCAGACCCGGTTCAGCACGGCCATCGCGTGCGGTCCCTGCACGAGGTGGTGCGACATCAGGGACAGGTCGAAGACCGCGAGCGCGTCACGGGCCTGCAGATGCTCCTCCCGCGTGCGCTCGAACGCCTCGCCCCGCGCGAACCCCCACTCGACGGTCGGCGTGCGCCCCGGCCCGGCGAAGTAGTCGGGGTACTCCCAGCCGCTGGTGGCGACGAAGTGGGCGCCGTCGGCGACGTGCTGGGGGTGGTACGGCGAGCGCCGCACGGTGCGTCCCAGCCGAGGCTGGGCGTTCGGCCAGGCCAGGTCGTTGAGCAGGAAGCCCAGCCGCTCCACGGTGCGCTCCTTGCGGAACCGCCGGGTCGCCTGGAACTCGTGCGCCCGGTCGACGCCGACCGCCGTCACGTCGATCGGCGGGTGCTCCTCGATCAGCCACTGCGCCATGACGTGCCCGAGGCCGCCGCCGGACAGGATGCCGATCGAGTTCAGGCCGCAGGCGAGATAGAGGCTGTCGACCTCGGGGGACTCCCCCAGCATCGGCGAGAGGTCGTCGGTGAAGCTCTCCGGCCCGCAGAACAGCGTGCGGATCCCCGCCTCCTCCAGAGCGGGGAACCGCCGCATCGCGACCTCGAGGAACGGAGCAAGCCGCTCCCAGTCCGGCGGGAGCACGGCGAACGCGCTGTCCCGCGGCGTCCCGTCCAAGGCCCACGCCTTCGCGACCGGCTCGAACATCCCGACCAGGAGGCCCCCGCCCTCCTCGCGGTAGTAGCCGTAGGCCTCGGTCTCCTCGATGACCGGCACGGACTCCGGCGTGACGCCCGCGATCGGCTCGGTGAGCAGGTAGTAGTGCTCTGCGGCCTGAAGCGGCACCACGACGCCCGCCTTGGCCGCCAGCTCGCGGCCCCACAGCCCCGCGGCCACCACGACCTTCTCGCACTCGAGGTCACCGCGAACGGTGCGGACGCCGACCACCCGGCCGCGGTCGACGACGAAGCCGGTGACCTCGGCGTCCTCGAAGACCTTCACACCGCGCTGCCGGGCGCCCTTGGCCAGCGACATCGTCACGTCGACCGGGTTGGCCCGTCCCTCGTCGGGCGTCCAGAAGCCGTGGATCACGTCGTCGGTCCGGATCAGCGGCACGAGGTCGGCCACCTCTCGCGGCGACAGCACCTCCTTGGTCATCCCCACCGAGCGCATGTACGCCGTCTCGCGGTGCAGGTTCTCGTCGAGCCGTGCCGTCGTGGCCAGCTGGAGGTAGCCACAGCGCCGGAAGCCCGTGGAGAGCCCCGTCTCCTCCTCGAGCCGGGCGTACAGCTCGGCGGAGTACCGCGCCATCCACAGCGCGTCCTCGGTCGCGCCGCCCGACACCACCTCTCCCGCCGCGTGCCAGGTCGTGCCGGACGTGAGCTGCTTGCGCTCCAGCAGCACCACGTCGCTCGCGCCCAGGAGCGCGAGGTGGTAGGCGATCGACGTGCCGACCACGCCGCCACCGATGACGACGTACTGCGCGCGGCCGGGCAGGTCGCCCGATGGGGAAGCGGCGCCGGCCCGAGCGGCAGCGGGGTTGATGGCGGTGAAGTCGAGCGACATGCGTCGCACACTGCCACTCTTTGAACGGCTGTTCAACGACGCGGGGGTGCTCCGGGACCTGACCGGGCCGTGGCCGTCGAGGCCTTCGCGCTGTGGGTCGCCGAGGCGCTGAGCCTCTCCGGCGCCTGGGTCAGCCGAGCGCGTCGGCCGGCTTCCGCCAGACCGAGACGTGGCCCTCGCTGTCGGACGTGAACGGCGCCCGGCTCCAGTCCGCCCACCTCTGCTCCAGGTCCAGACCGGCGAGCCGGGCCATCAGGTCGCACTCGGCGGGCCAGATGTAGCGGAAGTTGCTGAAGCCGTAGCGGGCCTCGTCGTCGCCCAGCCGTCGGTAGTGGTGCGAGGTGCCTCGCTGGGTGACCAGGTCGTAGGTGTCGAAGCCGACGTGGTCGTCGCTCACCTCGAACGGCACCGCGACCTGCCCCGGGGGCATCCGCCGGATGCCGGGCACCCAGAGCTCGACGACGAAGCGGCCGCCTGGCGCGAGATGGGCTGCGGCGTTGCGGAAGCACTGCACCTGCTCGTCCTGGGTGCACAGGTTGCCGATGCTGTTCCACACGACGTACACGAGCGAGAACGTGCCCGGGACGGTCGTGGTCGCCATGTCGCCGGAGCGGACCGGCAGCTCCTCCTCGGTCACCTTGCGCCGCAGCCGGTCGACCATCGGCTGCGACAGCTCGACTCCGGTCACCGGGACGCCGCGCGCCAGGAGCGGGACGGCGACCCGCCCGGTGCCGATCGCCAGCTCCAGCGCGGGCCCCGAGCCGGCCAGCTCCGCGAGAAGGTCGACCGCCGGGTCCAGCACTTCGGGCGCGAACATCTCCGCGGACAGCTCGTCGTACTCCTGCGCGGTCTGCTCGTCCCAGACGTCGCTGCTCGTCACGGCTTCCCCTGCGCAGGGAGCACGCAGAAGTCGTTGCCCGCCGGGTCGGCCAGCACCACGTGGCCCTCGTCCGGGAGCTGACCGACGTCGATGTGCCGGCCACCCAGATCCGGTGCCCTCGCCACGGCCTGCTGCTGGTCCGCCTCCGACCGGCTGGTGAGGCCGAAGTGCATCCGGTTCCGGCCGAGCTTCTCCTCCGAGGTCGGCGGGAACCGGATCCGGAACCCGGTGTCGTCGCTCGGCAGGAGAGCGGCGCCGCCGGTACGCCGGTCCTCGACCATCTCCCATCCGGGCACACCGGCCCAGAACCGCGCCAGGCGCGAGGGGTCGTTGGCGGCGATGCACAGCGCGAAGAGCTCACAGGTCATGACGGACAGGACGCTAGGCGGCTGCCGAGCGCCGACGCAACGCATTTGACACGAGGCGGCTCAGTGCAGCGCGGCGAACACGTCGTAGACCATGAACGCCGGCCAGAAGATCCCTTCGACCACCGCCCACGCGTAGCCCCAGAACGCGTCCGCCTGCTGCCAGAAGTACACCCAGGCGCCGAGGATGCCCAGCGCGTAGATCGCTCCGCCGCCTGCTGCCGCGCCGTTGTTCGCCATGCTTCACCACGTCCCTCGCCGAACGCCCCAGGCACGACTCTGGCACGGTTCCCGCGCCGCCGCCGGTGGAACGACCACTCGGACCGGCACTCGGCGACATCCGGCCTGTTCGCCAGGCGCGCGCGGGGCGCTGCCACCGTTCGAGTGCCGGTCCGAGTGGTGGCCGCCCGAGCGGGCCGAAGTACGATCGAGGACTGTCAGGCTCCGACGTGGGAAGGTCCCGCTCATGCGCGTCCCGGCGCACCTGCCCCGGCGTACCCGGGGCTCGGTCGCTGCCCTGCTCGCCGTGCTGGCGCTGACGGCGGGCTGCGCGTCGGGCCCCGGCGCCACCTCGGCGGCGTCAGAGGGCCACGCTCGGACCGTCGCCTCCGGCAACGTGCTTGACCAGAAGGTCCCGACAGTGGCGGCCACGACCAGGCTGGAGGACCAGTCCGGCCGGGTCAGGACGCTGCGGGGGCTCCGCGGGCGGACCGTGGTGCTCGCGCCGCTGCTGACGATGTGCCAGGAGACCTGCCCGATGACCACCGAGAACCTGCACCGCGCCGCGCAGGCGGTCGCGGGCGATCGGGGCGCCGGCCGGGTGGTGTTCCTGGAGGTCACCGTCGACCCGCAGCGCGACACCGTGCGCCGGCTGCACGCCTACGCGAAGCTGTACGGCGCGCAGGCCGGCTGGAGCTCGCCACCGGCAACCCGTCACAGGTGACGGCGTTCTGGAAGGCCCTCGGCGTCTCCACGGAGAAGGCGCCGACCCACGACGCGGTCCGCGACTGGATGACCGGCAAGCCGGAGGCGCATCCCTACGACGTGCACCACCAGGACGTCGTGATGATCATCGACCCCGCCGGCCGGCTCCGGTGGATCACCATCGGTCACCCGGACGCACGCGGCCGCCGGCTGCCGGGCACCCTGCAGAGGTTCCTCAACGACGAGGGCCGGCAGAACTACGCGCACCCCAGCGCGCACGGGGCCGGGACCTGGACCGCCCGGGACGTGGAGCGGGCCGTGGCCTACGTCCGGCACCTCGGGAGCGCCGGCTCATGACGTCGAGCAGCGGCGCCGCCGAGGCGGAGCGATCAGCCTGGCGCTGGCCGGCGGCCGCCGCAGCGCTCACGGTCGCGGCGGTCCATCTCCCGGTCACCGGCGAGCACCTGTCGGAGGCGCCGTACGTCGGATGGCTGTTCGTCGCCCTGGAGGTGGTCGCGGTCGCGCTCGCCGTCCTCCTGGTCGCCCGCGACACCGCCCTGGTGTGGACGGCCGCGGCCGTGGTGCCGGCCCTCGCGATCGGCGCCTACCTGCTGACCCGGTCGGTGGCGATGCCGCAGGTGGCCGAAGACGTCGGGGCCTGGACGACGCCTCTGGGCATCGTCGCGTTGACCGCCGAGGCGCTGCTGCTGGTGATCGCGCTCGGCCGCCGACGCGGCGGCGGGTGGTCGGCCCCGCTGCGCCGGCACCCGGTCGCCGCGGCCGTCGGGCTGCTCGTCCTGGGCCTGTCCGCGACCGTCCTCGCCGCCCGGAGCGGCACCGGGACGCACGCCATGGGCCACGCCCACGCGATGGGCACCATGACGTCGTCGCTCCCGCCGTTCGGCTGGTCCTCCTTCGCCGACCACTGGCACGTCCGGCTTCCCTGGCTGCTGTTCTGCGTCGTGGCGCTCACGGCGTACCTGTGGGCGGTCAGCGTCGCCCGGCGGCACGGCGTGCCGACCGTGTCCGTGGCGCGGGCGGGCTGCTTCGTCGCGGGCATCGTGGTGCTGCTGGTCACGGTCAGCTCGGCGATCGACACCTACGCGATGGCGATCTTCTGGGACCACATGATCGAGCACCTCCTGCTGATCATGGTGGTGCCCGCGCTTCTCGTCCTCGGAGGCCCGATCGCGGCCGCCCGCGCCGCCGCCTCCGTCCGCGGCCGCGAGGGACGGGTCGATGCCGTGGTGCTGTCCTGGCCGGTCAGCCTGCTCACCCACCCGCTGGTCGGCTTCGGGCTGTACGCGGGCGTGATCATCGCGACCCACCTGACCGGGTTCATGGACGACATGGCGCAGCACGCCTGGCTGATGCACGCCGAGCAGTGGCTGTACCTCGTCACCGGCTACGTGTACCTCCTCCCGCTGATCGGCAACGAGCCGATCCGCTGGCAGCTCCCCTACCTCGGCCGGCTGGGACTCCTGCTGCTGGGGATGACCCCGGACGCGGTCGTCGGCATCGTGCTCATGCAGACGACGTACGACATGTTCCCGCTGATGGAGGCGGGCCACCCGGCGTGGGCGCCGTCGCCGGTCCACGACCTCGACATCGGCGGCGCCCTGATGTGGGTGGGCGGGGACGGCCTGATGATGCTGTTCGGCGTCGGGGTGACGATCGCGATGATCACCCACACCCGCTCCGAGCTGGTCATCGGCCGAGGCCTCGAGGGCGTCCGGCGCCGCACGCTCGCCGAGCACGTCGCCCGCGGCGGCGGCGCCACCTCGTTGTCCGTCGACGTCGACGTCGACGACGACGACGACGTGCTGGACGCCTACAACGCGATGCTGGCGCGAATGAGCGGCCGGACCCCGAAGGACCCGTGAGTCACCTCCGGTCCTCGAGAGGGTCGAGGACGAAGATCCGGACGGTCCGGCCGGTGATCCGCTGCTGGTACGCCGCGTAGCCGGCGTAGACCGATCTCGAGGCGGCCATCACCCGGGTCCGCTCGTCCTCGGTGGCCGGCCTCGCGAGGGCCGGTCTGGTCACGCCGCGATAGGTCAGCGTGACCCGCGGGTCGGCCTCGAGGTTGTGCACCCACGCCGGTGTCCGGGGCTGGCCGAAGTTGGTGCCGAGCAGGGCGAGCGTGTCGTCGAGCGGGACCGCGATGAGCTGCGTCTCGCGTCGACGCCCCGACCTGCGCCCCGTCGTCGTGAGCACCAGGACCGGGAGGCCGGTGACCAGCGCCGGGACGCTCGTGCGCCCGTGGCTGACCCGCCGGACCCCGCGGTCCAGGCTCGGCAGCACCCGCGAGAGCGCCCAGGCGCCGGGCCGGCTCGACGCGACCTTCTGCATCACCCGCTGGGCCCGGTTGGGGGCCGGGAAGGCGTAGGACAGCTCGTGCGCGAGCCCGGTGCCGGTCATCGCGGCGGCTACTTCGCCTCGGGGTCGGGCTGGTGGATGCCGAAGGTGTTGCCCTCCGTGTCGAGGTAGTAGCCCTGCCACGCGACCCCGGCGAGCGCGGCCTTCGGCAGCGCGAGGGTGCCGCCGGCGTCCAGGATCCTGCGCTCGCTCTCGTCGTAGTCGTCGACCTGCACGGTGCAGACGTAGGCGTTCGTGCCGTGGCCCTGGCCGGGCGCGGCGGCGGGCCGCTGCAGCAGACCGCCGTTGATCCCGAGCTGGTCCTCGGGCCCGGTCACGATCCCCCAGTACGTCGTACCGGTCATCTCGCTCCAGTCCTGGAACTCCCAGCCGAGCGCGGCGGCGTAGAACGCCTTCGCCCGCTCGACGTCCTCGGCCTGGATCTCGAAGTGCACGACACGCGACATGGGATCTCCTCCGCTCGGTCCTTGCGCCAGTCTGCCCTGCCGCACGGCCGGCCGACCAGGGTCAGCCGCCGAGCCGCACCATCGCCCGCTCGGCAGCGGCGCGCACCCGGGGCACGGGGTCGTCCCGCAGCAGCGCCATCTGCGGCAGCGCGTCCTCGACGAGGTGCCGGGCCACCACCTTGGCGGCCAGCTCGCGGACCCGCCACGCCTCGTCGGCACAGGCCCGGCGGACCCCCTCGGTGGCCCGCGGGTCCCACGCCCAGAGCAGCCCGCGCATCGCCCACACCCGGAACCAGTAGGTGTCGTCGTGCGCCCGGCCGTCGAAGTACTTCTCCGCACCGGGTCCGGCCAGCGACTGCAGCAGCGCCGGGTCGGGGTCCTGGTCGCCGCCGAGGAGAGCGAGGCAGTCGTCGACGACCGCGTCCTTGCCCCGGCGCGCGCACTCCGCCTCGATGTGCCGGCGCGGCGGACCCCAGCTCGACGTCGTCGCCATCGCGGTCCTCGCTCCTCCACCGTGCTCGGCCGTGTCTCGGCACTGCCATCCTGGCGAGCAGCTGAGCAGCTGACCACTCGGACCGGCACTCGAAGGACCGTCGCGACGTGTCCACGCTCAGCCCAGAGCCGGGCTGGTGCCGAGTGCCTGTCTCAATGGCGGTGACTGGGTCAGCAGCCGGCAGCGGTCGGCGTCGCGCTGCTGCCCGAACTCCGCGAACAGGCGCGCCGCCGACCGGGACAGCTCGACGAAGCCCTCGTGGTCGCCCCGGGCCCGCGCCAGGTGGGCGCGCGCCTCGAGCACTGCGGCGTACCAGGCACTGCCCTTCCACAGCTCCACGGAGCGCTCGGCCACCTCGAGATGCCGGTGCGCCCCGTCGAGGTCGTGCACGTCCGCGCAGGCGATCGCGGCCGGCACGGCCAGCATCACGGCGCAGAACGTGCAGAAGTCGTTGTCGCCCAGCGTCGCCTCCGCCTGGTCCACCACGGCCCGGGCCGCGACGGGGTCGGGCGCCGCCTCGATCATGGTCCCGTACACCCGGTGCAGCAGATGCAGGCCGACCACCGACCAGCGAGCCAGCGGCAGAGCCTGCCTCAGCAGCCGCTGCGCCTCCTCGCGGTCGCCCTGCGCGAGCCGCAGCTCGGCCAGCCGCTGGAGGCTGTGCGCCTCGCCCGAGGACGCGTCGATGTCACGGTGCAGCTCGACGGCCTCGCGCAGCTCCCGCTCGGCGCGCTCGAGGTCGCCGCTGAGCAGCGCCGCCTCGCCGATCAGGGCGGTCGCGAACGCCACCCCGCGCAGGGCGCCGGCCTGGGTCGCGCGCTGCCGCAGCTCCTCGCTCTCGGCGATGACCTCGTCGTAGGGCACCCGTCCGTAGAGCAGGTACTCGGCGACGCACAGATGCGCGTCGAACAATGCGGTCACGAGCTGGTCCTTGCCCTGGGTACGCCGCAGCTCCAGCCGGAACCGCTCGAACCACTCGCCGCGCTGGTGCGCGATCAGGCCCTGCAGGGACACCATGTCCACGAGGTGCCACGGATCCTCCGGGCTCTGCAGCCGGTCGCGGGCCAGGCCGGTGAGCTTCCAGGCCTCCTCGATATCACCGGAGAAGTAGGCCACGTTGCCGCGCGCGAGGAGGATCGGCGCATCCGCGACGTCGTCCTCGATACGCAGGCCGCTCAGGGCGGCCCGGGCCGTGTCGAGGTCCCCGGCGAAGGCGGCCGCTCGCGCGAGCCGGGCGCGGACCAGCCTGTGCTCGGTTCCCCCGGTGACCGTGATCGCCTCCCGGTAGGCGTCCACGGCCTCGGGGTCGCCGAGGGCCATCAGCAGGTCGCCGCGCCGGGCGAGCAGCCGGGGCAGGTCCCGCGGACCGGCGTGGTCGCGGACCGCGTCCACGAGGGTGAGCGCGTCCCGGTAGGCGCCCAGGGCCCCCGCCGTCTCGACGGCGCGGACCACGTACGGCACGGCGCGCGCCGGCACGCCCGCAGCGACGTACTGGTGCGCGACCCGTGCCGGGGGCGCGCCGAGGTCGGCGAGCATGTCCGCCACCTGGCGGCGCGTCGCGGACTGCGCGTGCGGGGGGATCTGCGCGACCAGCGCCTCCCGCACGAGGGCGTGCCGGAACGCGTAGCCGGGTCCGCGCTGCTCCACCAGCAGCGCGGCCACCGCCGCCTCGAGGTGGCGGTAGGCCTCGTCCTCGCCGACCCCGGCGACGGCCAGCAGCTCGTCGGTGCTGAAGGTGGTGCCGAGAAGCGCGAGCCGCTGCAGCGTCCTGCGCACCGGGTCCGGCAGCCCGGGAAGGAGGTCGCGCTCCCGCTCCTCCTGACCGTCGCGCCGGGCCAGCTCCAGCACGGTGAAGGGCAGTCCGCCGCCGGCGGCCCACACCTGCTCGGCGGTGCTGTCGTCGAGGTCGGGGAAGCGGGCGGCGAGCAGCCGCCGCGTCGTCTCCAGGCCGAGCGGCTGCAGCTCCACGCGGGTCCCGGTGCCACGCGCCACCATGCTGTCGGCAACGGCACGCAGCGCGTCCCCCATCGGCTGCCGGTGGGCGCACACCACCAGCAGGGGCTCGTCGAGAGCACACCGGGACAGGTAGTGCAGCAGCCGCAGCGACGCCTGGTCGGCCTCGTGCAGGTCGTCCACGACCAGCAGCAGGCCGTGCCCGCTCGCCGCCAGCCGCACCAGCTCCGCGGTCGCCACGAACAGCCGTTGGTGACCGCTCTCCCCCGACCAGCGCACGTCACGGCCGGACAGCGCCCGCTCGATCTCGTCACGGTAGACGTCGTCCAGGCCGTCGAGCAGACCCGGATGCTGCCGCGACAGATGCGCCAGCGCCTCGAGCACCGGTGAGTACGGCCACAGGCCCTCGACCTCCGACGCCGTGCCGCGGCCGACCCGCCAGCCGCGCCGGCGGGCGAGCGCCTCGGCGAGGTCGAGCACCGCGGACTTCCCCACCCCAGCGGGACCCGTGAACACGAACGTCGTGCCGTGCCCGGCCTCGGCGCGCTCGAGAGCAGCGCGGACCCGGTCACCGACCTGGCGGCGTCCGAACAGCCGGGTCCCGGACGACGCCGGCGCCGGCTCGCTTCGGTCCAGCCGAGCGCGCCAGGCCTGGGCCTCCGCCGACGGCATCGCGCCGAGCTCGTGGCGCAGCGCCTGGTCCATCCGCTCGAGCTGCCGCCGGGCGCCGCGCAGGTCGCCGCGCTCGGCGCTCTCGCTGATCAGCGCGAGGTGGGCCTGCTCGTCGGCCGGCTCCTCGTCGAGCAGCTCCCGCCAGCGGTGCGCCTGGCGGAGCAGGTCGAGGTGCAGCACGCGCACCGCCTCGCGCGGCTGCTCGGTCCAGGGCTCGTAGACGTCGTCGGGCAGCAGCGGTCCGCCGTACGACGTGAGCGCCTCCTGGGCGGCCGCCGACGTGCCGTCCACGAGCGCGGCCGCTCCCCCATGCAGGAACGCGGGGACGTCGACCTCGACCTGGACGCCCGGAAGCAGCGCGACCGTCTCGTTGCGGAGCACGACGGAGCCGGGCTCGTCGCCGAGCGCACGGCGAGCGTAGTGGGCGGCCTTGTGCAGCCGGGGGCCGACGGCCCCGAGCGGCAGGCCGGGCCAGAGCGCCTCGGCGACCTGCTCGCGGTGCATCCTCCGGTCCCGCGCGAGGGCGAGCAGCTTGACCAGCGAGGCGGCATGGCGACGAGCCCAGGCGTCAGAGGCCACCGCCGCACCGTCGACGGTCACCTCGAAGCCCCCGAGCATCCGCACTCGCACGGCCATCGGTGGCCCGCCTCCTCAGTCGTCTCACGCTATCCGCCGACCCGGCTGCTGTCAGGCGGGATCTTCCCCACCAAAGCCGGACAGCTCAGGCGGATCCCACGCCGCTGCACGTGGTCCAGCTCGTCGCTCATCGCGGACGCCACCTGGCGCAGCAGCCGCTGCACGCGGGTCGCGTCCCAGTCGTAGGCGGCGACCGCGTCGGTCGCCTCGAAGATCGGGGCCGAGAGCCGGTCCCGCATCACCTGGTAGCGGGTCAGCGCGACCGATGCCGGGACCGATCCGCGGGCCGCAGCGAGGATCTCCTCGGCCAGCAGCTCGGCGTCGCGGAGGGCCCCGGTGATGCCGTGCGTGGTGATCGGGTCGGTGAAGTAGCCGGCGTCACCGACCAGCGCCCAGCCCGGTCCCCAGGACTGCCGCACATAGCCCCGCATCCCGGCCCAGCCGTGCAGCCGGGAGGCGGGCTCGGCCTCCCGCACCCGGTCGACCAGGGACGGTGCGGCGTCGCGCAGCAGGGTCGCGAACGCCTCCTCCTGCCCGGCCCGGCGCAGCTCGCGCATCCGGGTCGGAGCGGTGCCCACGAACAGGCAGGTCCGTGCGTCGTTGGTCGGGATCAGCCCGGCCGCGCTGCCTTCGCCGTACGCCCACTCGTAGCCGGCCGCCGGGAGCCCGGTGTAGTAGCGGTACATCACGGCGCCGGCCGCGCGCCCCTGCCGGACGACCGGGGCTCCGACGTCCTGCGCGACCCGTGAGCGGACGCCGTCGGCGCCGACGACGAGCCGGGCGTCCAGCCGCAGGGGGGTGCCGTGCCGGCTCCTGGCTCGCACGCCGCTCACCCGGTCCGTGCCGTCGCGGACCAGGCCGACCACAGGTACGTCGTGCAGCACCTCGGCCCCGGCCTCGGCGGCGGCGTCGACCAGGATCCGGTCCAGAAGGTGCCGCCGCGGGGCGTAGAGCGCGTCGACGCCGGCGCTCGGCTTGATCGACACCTGCACCGGGTCGGCCCCCGGGTAGCGGAAGAGGGTGCGGCGCACCGGCGGCGTGCCGAGCGCGACCACCTGGTCGAGCAGGCACCACCGGGCGAGCTGGAGCACCCCTGCCCGCATCAGCCCGTGCGTCGACAGGCTGTCGCTGCCGTACGGCGCCCGGTCGACGACCGCGACCCGGAGACCGGCGCGGGCGAGCAGCAGGGACGTGGACGCCCCGGCCACCCGCCCGCCCACCACGACCACGTCGTAGCCGTTCATGCCGCGGGCCCCTCGTCGAGCACGGCCAGGTCGTACCGCGACGACCTCCCGACGATGTCCGAGACCACCGCCCAGGCGTCGTGCCGGGCGCCGTCGATCATCGCCGAGTCCCGGCGGTGCTGGAACCGCTGCCCCACGACGTACACCCCTGGGGCCGGGGTGACACCACGGCGCTGCCGGATCTGACCGTCCGGGCCGGTGATCGGCAGCCGCAGCCACGGATGGTGCGGACGGTAGCCGGCGGCGACGACCACGGTCCCGATGCCCTCGCGGGCGAGATCGACGCGCGCCGGCGAGGCGGTCACCGGCACCGGCCGCGGGCGCACCGGCTCCCACACCTCGTCGGTGAGCCGGGTGCGCTCGACGTACCGGTCGACCACGTCGAGGAAGCGGTGCATCTGCCGGTCCGCAGCGGTGACCGAGTCCTGGAGGTCGCCACCGAAGCGCGCGACGCCGTCGCGGACCTCGTGCAGCCGGCCGACGAGCCGGACGCCTCTGTCGTGCAGGACGCCGAGGTCGAGGTTGCCCTCGCCCCGTGCCCGTGGTCCGCCGACCAGCTGCATCGACGGCTCCCGGCGGGCCGCCACCGGGTCCGGCATGTCGTCGATCGTGCGTCCCAGCCGTCCGGTGACGTCCAGCCACCAGTAGGCGTCCATGCCGCGGTAGCGGCGCGGCATCCGGGTGTGTCGGCCCACCGCGAGCACCACCTCGCGGCCCGCGGAGGCCAGCTCGTCGGCGATCTGCACCCCCGAGGATGAGGCACCCACCACGAGGACGCCGCCCGGCGGGAGGGCGTCCGGGCGGCGGTACTGCGCCGCGGTGACCACCGGGAACTCGCGCAGGCCGTCGGGGACGTGCGGCCTGCCGTACGGGCCGGTCGCGATGACCACGCTGCGGGCCTGCCAGGTGCCGGAGTCCGTCACGACGCGGTATCCGTCGCCGTGCGCGGCGAGCTGCTGCACCGTGGTCCGCTCCACCACGGGAGCGGCGAAGAAGGCGGCGTACCGCTCCAGGTAGCGCACGAACCCGGACCCGCTGAGGAAGCCGTCGCGTTCCCGCCCCGTGTACCACCAGCCGGGGAGCCGGGCCATCCAGTTGGGGCTGAGCAGATGGAAGGAGTCCCAGCGCTCGCTGCGCCAGCGCTCCGCGATCCGGCCGCGGTCCAGGACGACGTGCTCACGGCCGGCGTCGGTGAGCAGCCGGCTGACTGCCAGGCCGGCGTGGCCGGCGCCGATGACGACCGTGTCGATGGTGGGCATGGGATGGTCCTTCAGCTACGTGGGGCGGAGGGAGTGGTGGCCGGGCTCGCCGGCCACCACTGAGGGGTCAGGTCGTGACCACGTCGATCACGACGGGGGTGGGGTTGGTCAGGGCGTCGTAGACGGCGGACCGGCGGCGGGACTGCTCGACGATGCCGCGCAGCGTCTCCTCGTCGGCGTCGCCCTCGATCTCGAACCGGACCCTGATCTCCCGGTAGCCGTTGCGCACCGAGTCGTCCAGGCCGAGCACCCCGAGCACGTCGAGGTCGCCCTCGACGGTCGAGCTGACCCGGGTGAGCTCGACACCGCGGGCGGCGGCGACGTTGGCGATGCCCGCGGTCAGGCAGGACGCGATCGCGTGCAGCAGGTACTCCACGGGCGACGGCGCCTCGTCGGCGCCGACGAGGACCTCCGGGTGGTCGGCGTCGACGACGGTGGCCCGGTGGTGCGTGCGCTCCTCGCCGGCGCCGTAGAAGCCGTGCAGGACGGTGCGGCTGTGCGTGCCGGTGAGCCAGGTGTTGCGAGCGCGGAACTGGAAGTCCGCGATCTCGGGCTGGCCCTTCACGGCGCCGCGGGTCGCGAACAGGGTGGTGACGTCGACGCCGTTGAGCTCGGCAGCGGTGGTGCTCATGGTTCCTCCGGTGGGATGGGGTTGAGCTGACCCCCGAAGGCTGGCGGGTGGGCCTTCCCGCGGCCTTCCCCGGTCGTGCAGCGGACCGTCCCGCCGGGAAGGAAGCCGGAGGCGCCGGCTCCCGGCAGGCAGCGCCCGACGCGGGGCGACCACTCCGACCGGCACTCGGGGGGCTTCCCGGGCGGGGCCAGGCTCAGCCCACCGCCCGCCTCGGGCCGAGTGCCGGTCGGAGTGGCGCTGACGACCTCCGGATCAGCCGACCGACCGGGCCCGCTGCGCCACTCCGGGCCCGCCGTACGGGTAGTCCGCGGGCTGCGGGTCGCTGGCCGTGTCGAGTGCCGCGGTCTCCTCGGTGGTCAGCACCACGTCCGCGGCGCCGAGGTTGTCGGCAAGCTGCTCGGTGCTGCGGGCTCCGAGGATCACCGAGGTCACCGAGGGCCGGTCGCGCAGCCGGCCAGCGCCACCTGGGCCATCGAGGCGCCCCGGGTGTCGGCCACCGAGCGCACCGCCTCCACGACGTCCCAGGTGCGCTGCCGGCTCGATCGCCGGTCGTACGCCTCCACGCCGCGGTCCGGGTTCTCCCCGAGCCGTGTCGCGCCGGTGGGGCGCTCCCGCTGGGTGTACTTGCCGGTGAGCCAGCCGCCTCCGAGCGGCGACCACGGCAGCAGCCCCAGGCCGGCGTCGAGGCACGACGGGACGACCTCCCACTCCAGCTCGCGCACCAGCAGGTTGTACTGCGGCTGCAGGGTGACCGGCGCGGCCCACCCTTCGGCGCGCGCGATCGCCACCGCCTTCTGGACCTGCCAGCCGGTGTAGTTGGACAGCCCGTAGTAGCGGATCTTGCCGGCGCGCACCATCGCGTCCAGCGTGGACAGCGTCTCCTCGAGCGGGGTGACCGGGTCCCAGGCGTGCACCTGGTAGAGGTCCACCTCGTCGACGCCGAGCCGGTCGAGCGAGGCGTCGAGGGCCCGCTGCAGGTGACGCCTGGAGACCCCCAGGTCGTTGACGTCCGTGCCCGTCGCGAAGCGTCCCTTGGTGGCCAGGACGACCCGGTCGCGTACGTCGGCGGGTCGCTTCGCGAGCCAGGTGCCGATGATCTGCTCCGAGACGCCGGCACTGTAGACGTCGGCGGTGTCGACGAGGTTGCCGCCGGCTTCGAGGAAGGCGTCGAGCTGGGCGTGCGAGCCCTCCTCGTCGGTCTCCGCGCCGAACGTCATCGTGCCGAGTGCCAGGGTCGAGACGGCGCAGCCACTGCGCCCGAGCGTGCGGTAGTCCATGTCGGCCATCTTGCGCCCCCGTTCCAAGCCCGGGCGCCGTGTGCGGCGAGCTCGAGGTGCCGCTGCAGGTCGCCGTAGGCCGGCTTCGGCGGCAGGCTCACGTCGTACAGCAACGCGTAGCCTCACCGGTGAGCCAGCTCGGGATCCACGGGCTCGCGTCACCGACATCCCACGCGGTGAACGAGATGCAGCGCCGGACGACCGGGCAGGTGGCCCGGGTCGCCGACCCCGTCGAGCGGTACGCCGTCGGCGAGCTGCTGCTTCGCGTCGCATCTCCTTGGGACGAGGTGGAGGGTGCGGGTGGTGGTCAGCCCTTGACCGCGCCGGTGAGGGCCCCGACGATGCGCTTCTCGGCCGCCACGAAGAAGATCAGCGTGGGCAGGATCGACAAGGCGCTGAAGGCGAGCACTCGAGCGGTGTCCTGGGAGTACTGCGTCTGGAAGGCCGCCACCCCGAGGGGCAGCGTGAAGTGCGACTGGTCGTTGAAGACCAGCAGCGGCAGCAGGATCCGTCAGAAGAAGCCGAGCCGCGAGGTGCCGTCGACCAGGGCCGCGTCCTCGAGCTCGCCGGGGATGTCCCGCATGAACGGTCGCAGGATGACGATCGTGATCGACAGAGAGAACGCCGCCTCCGGGATGACCACGACCCAGCGGCTCTCCAGCAGGCCGAGGTCACGCGAGCGACGCGGACGTCTGCGTGGCGGTGCTCGGTGACCAGGCCGGCCTGTTCGGGGGCGGCACCTCGGGCGAGGGCTGCGACGCCGGCGACCTGCGGCTCCCCGGCCGTCAGGAGGAGCTGCTCGAGGCTCTGCTCGCGACCGGCACGCCGGTGGTGCTGGTGCTCCTCGTCGGCCGGCCCTACGAGCTCTCGCGGCAGATCGACCGGCTGGCCGCGGTCGTCTGCGGCTTCTTCCCCGGCGAGGAGGGCGGCCGCGCGATCGCGGACGTCCTGAGCGGCCACGTGAACCCGTCGGGCCGACTCCCGGTGAGCTTTCCCGGCGCGAACGCCAACCAGCCGAGCACCTATCTCGGCGCACGTCTCGCGCAGCGCAGCGAGGTCAGCACGCTGGACCCGACCGCGCTGTTCGGGTTCGGCCACGGCCTGTCCTACGCGCCCGCGACGTGGTCGTCGGTGGGGCTGCTCTCCGCCGCGGAGTGGCCGACCGACGGGGCCTGCGAGCTCGCGGTCACGCTGCGCAACGACGCGGAGCGCGACACCTCCGAGGTGGTGCAGGTCTACCTGCACGACCCGGTCGCCGAGGTCGCGCGACCGGTGCGCCAGCTCGTGGCGGCTGCGCGGGTCGAGCTCGCGCCGGGCGAGGAGCGCGAGGTCCGGTTCGGGCTGCACGCCGACCTCACCTCGTACACCGGCCGCGCCGGTCGCCGCGTGGTCGACCCGGGCACGGTGGAGCTGCACGTCGGCGCGTCCAGCAGCGACATCCGCGAGGTGCTGCCGCTCACGCTCGCCGGCCCCCGTCGTACCGTCGGGTTCGACCGGGTCCTCGAGCCGACGGTGGTCGTGGGGCCGACTGCATGAGCCGCCGTACGCCGCACGACCGCGAAGGGAGCCAGTGATGGCGCTGACCGACCTGCCGCTCGAGGAGCTGCACACCTACCGGCCCGACCTTCCGGAGCCGGGCGACCTCCAGGAGTTCTGGGCGTCCACGCTGGCCGAGACGGCCCGGCACGACCTGGCCGTGGAGCTCGCCCCGGTCGACACCGGGCTGGTGGCCGTCGAGACGTACGACGTCGGCTTCGCCGGCTTCGATGGGCACCGGATCCGCGCGTGGCTGCACCTCCCTGCCGCCGGCGTGCGCGGCTCGGGGCCGCTGGCCGCAGTCGCGCAGTTCCAGGGCTACAACGGTGGCCGCGGCGTCGCGCATGAGCACGTGTTCTGGGCGCTCGCCGGCTACGCACACCTCGTGGTCGACACGCGCGGCCAGGGCAGCGGCTGGGCGGTCGGCGGCACCGCCGACCCGGTGGGGTCCGCTCCGTCGCAGCCGGGCTTCCTGACCCGCGGTGTCGAGGATCCCCAGGCGTACTACTACCGCCGAGTGTTCACCGACGCGGTGCGGGCCGTCGACGTGCTGCGGACCCATCCGCTCGTCGACGCGGACCGGATCGCGGTCACCGGCGGCAGTCAGGGGGGCGGGATCACGCTCGCCGTCGCGGCGCTCGACCACCGGATCACGGCGGCGATGCCCGACGTGCCGTTCCTGTGCGACTTCCGGCGCGCCAGCCAGGTCGCGACCGGTGACCCGTACGGCGAGCTGGTGCGCTACCTCAAGGCCCACCGGGACCGGGCGGCGACGGTGTTCGAGACTCTGTCGTACTTCGACGGCGCCGTGCTCGGCCGCTCCGCGACGGCCCCAGCGCTCTTCTCGGTCGCGGTGATGGACCAGGTCTGCCCGCCCTCGACGGTGTTCGCGGCCTACCACGCGTACGCCGGCCCGAAGGACCTGGTGGTCTACGAGTACAACGACCACGAGGGTGGCGAGGCCTTCCAGCGCAGCAGGCAGCTGACCTGGCTCTCGGGGGTGCTCGACGGCTGACGGGGCCCCGGTCGTCCCGCTCACGGTCGCAGGGCCAGCGTGCCACGGCCGAAGTCGACGACCGCCCACTCCTGGACGAGCAGCTCGCAGCCCAGAAACCCGTCGATCCCGCCGGTGGCGGGCCGCGGCCTCCGAGCCTGCCGACCGCCTCGATGCCGTAGCCCGGCTGCACGGGTGCCGGCCGCAGTCCCGCCCGGGTCGCGACGTCGTGGGTGACCATCGCCCGGAACCGCGCGTTGGAGTGGACCATCAGGTCGGCCGGCCCGCGACCGCGGCCGGCACGAAGGGACGAAGCCCCGAGACCTGCCTGAAGGCCAGTCGGACGCCATCTCCGTGCACTGCCCCGACTCTACGTGCGCCGGCAGCGCGGGGCGGCCGCGGGAGCGCTGGCGTGGCCAGCGACGCGAGCGAACGCGTGACGCAGGACCGTACCGGGCTCTTGAACGGCGGTTCAACCCCGTGGGAGGATGCGGCCTTGGTCGAACCGGAGGTCCGAGTGAACGAGAGCGAAGCGATCAGGACCGCGTTCTATGACGTGACCGCCGCGCACGGCGGTTCGCACCTCGAGGACGGCGGGTGGATGTGGCTCGAGGGGTTCGGCGACGTTGCCACGGAGTACGCGGCGATCCGCAACGATGTGGCGGTGTGGGACGTCTCGCCGCTGAACAAGTGGGAGTTCCGCGGACCCGACGCCCTGAGGGGCGCCCAGCGGGTGTTCAGCAACGACGCGCTCGGCCTCGAGGTCGGGCAGGTGCGGTACGGCGCGTTCCTCGATGCCGACGGGCTCATGGTGGACGACGGGACCGTGTTCAACACCGCGCACAAGGACCACTGCTGGGTGATGACCAACGGTCGCGACCATGAGGAGCGCTTCGCGGACGTGTTGCAGGACCTCGACGCGGAGTTCGAGTGGATCACGCTCTCGATGCCGCACCTCGGCGTGGTCGGTCCGCGCTCTCGCGAGGTCGTCCAGAAGCTCACCGACGAGGACATCGGGTCGCTGCGGTACTTCCGGTTCATCCCGCGGCCGATCCGGGTCGCGGGCGTGGACGTGCACCTGTCGCGCACCGGGTACGGCGGCGAGCTCGGGTACGAGCTCTTCCTGCGCAACCCCGCCGACGCGGAGACGCTGTGGAACGCGGTCCTCGGCGCCGGCGTCACGCCGATCGGCACCGACGCCATCGAGGTCGCCCGGGTGGAGGCCGGGCTGATCGTGACCGGCTACGACTACGAGCCGCACGAGCGCACGCCGTTCGACTTCAACCTCGACCGAATGGTGCGGCTCGACCGAGAGCTCGGTTTCGCCGGCGAGGCCGCGCTGCGCGCCGTGACCGCGGATCGGCCCAACCGCTTCGTCACGCTGCGCTACGAGGCCGACACGCTCCCCGAGTACGGGGCGGCGGTCACGAAGGAGGGCGAAGCGGTGGGAGTCCTCACGAGCCCGACGAACAGCCCGAAGTTCGGCAAGATCGGGCTCGCGGTGATCGCGAGCGAGCAGGCGAGCGTGGGGAACAGGCTGGGCGTGGCCGTCGGCGACGCGATCGTCTCCGCAACGGTCGACGTGCTCCCGATCTATGACACGGAGAAGAAGCGCCCCCGCGCGTAGCGTCCGGCGACGATCGTCGTCAGCTCGTCGAAGCTGCACGGTGCCTCCGTGATCCTCGCTCTGACGGCCGGTTCCCGAGATTCCCAGGCGTGCGCCCCCACCGGCCCCTGTCGACACGTAGTCCCTCAACCGTGCAGTGAGCGCTTGAGCAGGGCATCCACGGGGCGGGGCGCTTGTCGGCGAAGGCGCGGCGACAAGGCGCACGGAACTCCCTCTGAGTGCCCGACGGGACGGCCCAGTGACGTTCGAGAGCGACCGACGACCCTCACGCTCATCATCGTTGCGGGCGCGGATCGCCTCATGCGACGGCTGGGAGGCCCTGCTGCCGGGTGCGTGTCTTCGTCAGGTGGTGCAGTTGTGGTTGCGATACGAGCTGGAGCCAGCCGGTTGCCGAGCAGGTGGTGTTCTCGAACGACTTCGCCAACCGGCGTGAACGGCCGAGGCGCCCGCAGGCGACCTGGAGGCGCCAGGCGTGCCGTGGAAGGTGGCCTCGCCGTTGGACGACCCGCGGGCACGGTGCGTGTCGATGACCACCATCGACGGGATCGCGTCGGTGCCACCGTCGGGCCCGTGGGCGGCAGCGTGCAGCACCGTCAGAGCGGGCCAGAGTCAGGCGGTGGTGATGCAGACGGTGGCCCGTCGGACCCGCCTGGCGACGCCGAGGACCGCAACGACCCCGACAGACCCCGTCCTGACCCGGGCCGTCGAGCCGGCGGCACATACGCCCGGTTCACCGCGTTGCGGATCCAGCGCACCTGGGGCAGCGTCGCCACGATCCCCGTCCCAGCTCCGGCGCGCGGTCCGGCCGGCTCACGAACCCGCGCCCCCTGCGCGCGCTCGGCGCACGGATACGCTCGCCCCCATGTCGTTGCCTCTGGCTGGACGCACAGCAGTCGTCACTGGTGTCAGCCGCAGGCGTGGCATCGGGTTCGCCGTCGCATCCCGGCTTGCGTCGATGGGCGCATCGCTCGCGGTGCACCACCACCTCCCCCACGACGCGACCGAGTACGGATCCGCCGACGATCTGCGCGAGCTCCTCACGGTCCTCCGCGGCTCGCTCAGCGGCGACGCCGACCTCGTCGACGTACGCGGGGACCTCGCCGACGCAGCAACCGCCCAGGAGCTCATCCCAGCGGTGAACGGCATGCTGGGTCATGTCGACGTGTTGGTCTGCAACCATGCACACGGCGGTGACGCTGTCGGACTGACGGAGCTCACTGCTGCGGCGCTGGACCGACACTGGGCCGTGAACACGCGCGCAACGCTGTTGCTCACCAAGGCGTTCGCGGCGCAGCACGACGGTCGCAGCGGGGGAAGGGTCATCTGGATGACCTCAGGCCAGATGCTCGGACCGATGAGCGACAACCTCGCGTACGCCACCTCCAAGGCGGCCCTCGCCGGAGCCACGTGGTCGGTCGCGGACGAGCTCGCCGACAGGGGCGTCCTGCTGAACACCGTCAACCCCGGACCCGTGAACACCGGCTACCTCGACGAGGCGCCTCCCGCCGTACTCGAGCGGTTCCCCCAGCACCGGCTCGGGGAGCCCGATGATCCCGCCCGGCTGATCGCGTGGCTCGTCAGCGACGAAGGCCGGTGGATCGTGGGACAGGTGCTCAGCTCAGAGGGCGGCTTCCGTCGATAGGCCCACGACGTACGCCCGGTAGGCGACGCGGGCGGGTGGTCGTGGCTCGGCTGCGGCACTTCCGAGCGGGCACGACCAGCGCTGCAGAACGGCCGAGCAGCGGACTTTGTCGGGGCGCGCTGGAGCCCGACGGGATCGCCCCCGTCGTCGGCTCCGCCGGCTTCGAGCCGACGACGGGGGTCCGGTCGCTCACTCCTGAGCTCACGAAGGGCCTCGAGTCCGACCTGGTCGTGCTCGCCGACCGGGAGGCGGAGCGTCGGCGCAGACATCGAGCGGGCGGTCGACCGGTACGTCGCGATGACGCGCGCCACCCGGCAGCTCGTCGTGCTCAGACCTCGCGGCGCATCACGCAGTTCCTGGTCCCCTTCGGCCGGACGAAGCTGAACCCCGTCTCCTCGAAGAGGGCCCTCGTCCCGTCGTACAGGACCGACACCTTCTTGCCGTCGTTGTCGTGCGGGTAGCCCTCGACGACGCCACCACCGGACTGCGCGATCAGGTCGAGCGCGCCGCGCAGGGCGATCGCCGAGAGTCCTTGCCTGCGGTGCTTCTTGTCCACGAACAGGCAGGTGATGCGGTAGTCGGGCACCACGTCGAGCTCGGCGTCGTACTGCTTGCGGTGGTAGATGTTCGGTAGCTCCTCCGGGCTGCCGTACTGGCACCAGGCCACGGCCTCGTCGCCCTCGAACACCAGCGCGGCGTGCGCGCGGCCCTCGTCGACCAGCCGCTGCTTGAGGGCGCGGTTGCCCTCGGCGGTGCGGGTCTTCTCGGCGGCGAGGGTGTGGAACCACGTGCACCAGCAGCCGCCGAACACACCGTTGTGCCGCTCCATGAACCGTGCGAAGGCCTCCCAGGTGTCGGGGGCCAGCGGCTTGACGGTGTGCTCGCTCATCGGTGACGCCTCCGGGCGCGGCTCGGGAGAGGACGGCCCCTAGGATGCCTCGTCCTCCGGCAGCTCGGGAAGGGGCGACCATTCGGACCGGCACTCGGCGCCGACTCGGCGACGCCGCACGCGGGAAGCACGGGTCCCGGTCCGGCGAGTGCCGGTCGGAGTGGCCGTGCGCCGTGCTTGGATGGCCATCGTGACCTCCGACGAGCTCGTCACCGGATGCCTCTCGTGTGCCCAGCAGGCCCACCCGTACCGCCCACCGGCCGAGGACGTCGTGCACACCGACCACTGGCGGGTCGCGCACGCGTTCAACAGCACGTTGGCCGGCTGGCTCGTCATCCTCCCGACCCGGCACATCACGTCGTTCACCGAGCTGGCTCCCGAGGCGGCCGACGAGCTCGGCGGCCTCGTGCGGCGGCTGAGCACGGCGCTCGAGCAGGTGACCGGCTGCGTCAAGACCTACCTCATGCAGTTCTCCGAGGCCGAGGGCTTCTCCCACCTGCACCTCCACCTCGTGCCGCGGTCCCCGAACCAGCCCGAGGACGTCCGCGGGCCCCGCGTGTTCGGCTATCTCACCGATGACGAGGCGCAGTGGCTGTCTGCTGCACGCCGCGACGAGATCGCGCTGGCGCTGCGGGAGGCGTACGCCGAGTGAGGCACCAGCGGGTCAGACCACGACGACCTCGACGCCGTGCGACCTCAGCCCCGCGACGGTGTCCGCGGCGGCGGAGGCGTCCGTGACCACGGTCGAGACCGCCACGGCGTCGCAGATCCGCGCGAAGGTGCGACGCCCGAGCTTCTCCCCGCCGGCCACGACGGTCACGCGCGACGAGCGCTCGACCATCAGCGCGTTGATGCCGGCCTCGCCCTCGTGGAAGCACGAGGTGCCGTCCTCGGCGGTGAAGCCGTCGACGCCGAGGAACAGGTGGTCGATCCAGAGCTCGCGCAGCACCATCGTCGCGAGCGGCCCGGTCAGCTCATAGGACTGCGGCCGGGCGATGCCGCCGAGGGTCACCGTCCGGATGTGCGGGCGCAGCACCATCTCGGCGGCGATGTTCAAGGCGTTGGTCACGACCGTGAGCCCGGGGCGGGTGCCGCTGTCCAGGAGATCGCCCCGCGCGGCCAGCCGTCGCGCCGTCGCCGAGGTCGTCGTGCCGCCGTTGAAGCCGGCGACGTCGCCGGGCCTCACGAGCGCCGCGGCGGTGACCGCGATGCGCTCCTTCACCCCGTCGCCCTTGCCGCGGTAGCGGACCGGGAGGTCGTAGGCGACGGAGGTGGCGACCACGCCGCCGTGCGTGCGGGTGACCAGCTGCTGGCGGGCCAGCGCGTTGAAGTCGCGGCGGACGGTCGCCTCGGAGACCCCGAGCGCCTCGGCGGCCTCCGTCACCGACAGGCGGCCCTTGTCCGCGAGCAGGTCGAGCAGGAGCCCGAGCCTGGACGGACGGCTCTCCCGTCCGGCGGCCCCCTCGTCCTCGCTCACGACTTCTTCACTTGACTCCGCCCGCGGTCAGCCCGGCGACCAGCCGGCGCTCGATGAGTGCGAAGAGCAGCACCACGGGCAGGATACCGATGACGGAGACGCCGAAGACGTACTGCCAGGAAGTCTGGTACTGACCCACGAACTTGGTCAGCGCCACCGACAAGGGCTGGTTCTCGGCGGTCGTCAGGATCACCAGGCTGGCCGCGAACTCGTTCCACGCCGCCACGAAGGTGAAGATCACGGCGGTGACGATGCCGGGCCAGACCAGTGGCAGCGTGACCTGCCGCAGGATCTGCAGCCTCGACGCCCCGTCGAGCGCCGCCGCCTCGTCGATCTCACCGGGCACGCCGGCGAAGAACGAGTGCATGATCCACACCGCGAACGAGAGGTTGAACGCCGCGTTGACGAGGATCATCGCGAGCCAGGTGTCGTTGATGCCCAGGGCCAGGAACTCCCGGAACAGCCCGGCGGCCAGCACGGTCGGCTGGAGCATCTGCGTGATCAGCACCACGAGAAGGAAGAGCAGCCGCCCCGGGAACCGCTGCCGCGCGGTGTAGTACGCCGCCGGCATCGCCACCACCAGCACCAGCAGCGTTGCGCACACCGAGATCACGATCGTGCTGACCACGTTGTAGGGCAGCGGCGTCTCCGGGGTGCTCCACATCCTCAGGTAGTTCTCCGGGTGCCACGTCCGCGGCAGGTACGTCGGCGGGACGCCCAGGATCTCCGCGCGGCTCTTGAACGAGCCGACCAGCATCACGAGGTACGGCGCCAGGAAGATCAGCGCCACGATGGTCCCGGCCAGTGTGAGCAGCCAGCGGGGACGACGCTTCGGCGAGGGACCCGACACCGCTCAGTCCTCCCGCATCGGCCGGACCACCCGCAGGTAGACCAGGATCACCGCCAGCACGAGCAGGAAGTTCACGACGCTCAGGGCGCTCGCCGTGTCGACCGCCCGGTCGTTCTGGATCAGCTTGAAGATCAGCGTCGTCGTGGTGTCCGCGTCGTACCCGGGGATGCTGCCGGTCAGCGTGCGCAGGATCGGGAGCGAGTTGAACACGTTGATGATGTTGATGATCGTCGCCACCGCGAGCGCCGCCCGCAGGTTCGGCAGCACGACGTGCAGATAGGAGCGCCAGCGCGTCGCACCGTCGATCCGCGCCGCCTCCAGCAGGTCGCCGGGGATCGTCTGCAGCCCGGCCAGCAGCGTGTACGTCGTGAACGGCAGCGACACGAACACCGCCACGCCCATGGACAGCAGGAAGGCCGGCACCGCGTTCTTCGTGAAGCCGTAGGGCTGGTCGAGCACCCCCACGTCGACGAGCATCCGGTTGAAGATCCCGTAGAACGGGTCGAAGCCGTAGTAGAAGACCACCGACGTCATCACGACGCTGGCGGCCCACGGCACGATGACCGCGAGCCGGACCAGCCGCCGTCCCGGGAACGCCTCGTTGAGCAGCTGCGCGAGGGCCAGCGACACCAGCAGGGTCACCGCCACCACGCCGACCACCCACACGACGGTGTTGCCCAGGACCCGCAACAGCCCGTCGATGTCCAGCAGGGCCTGGTAGTTCTGCAGCCCGGCCGCACCACGGTCGACGCCGAACTCCGAGACGTCACGAAACGACGTCCAGGCCATGTAGCCCGCCGGGAAGAAGACCACCACGACCACGAGCAGGAGCGTCGGGCCGATCCACGGCAGCGAGCCGACGAACGAGCGCAGGGACGACTTCCCGGCGGGCATCGCTGGTGCCTCCTCTCGGCGTCCGCGTCAGGACGCGGAGTCGGCCTTGGACTGGATCTGGGCGAGCACGTCGGCCGGCTTCTTGCCCTGGGCGATCTGCCCGATGAGGCTCTGGAAACCGCCCTGCGCCGCCGACCAGCCGCTGTTGGTGCTGGGGTAGAACTCTGCGTTCGGCAGCGCGTGCAGGAACACCTTCATGTCGGGGTTGTCCATCCGGGAAGCGGCGGACTTGGTCACCGGGAGGAAGTTCTCGGTGGTCACGAACTTGGTGTAGACGTCCGGGGAGTAGAAGTAGTCCAGGAACTTCTTGATCGCCGCCTTCTTGTCGCCCTTGTTCTTGAACGCCATCAGGTGGTCCGCCACACCGAGGGTGACCGGCGAGCCGTCGTTCGTCGGGATGGGGGCGAGCGCGAAGTTCAGCTTCGGGTTCTGGTCCTTGATCTGCTGCACCGTCGGCGGGAGCGCCTCGATGAAGCCGATCTTGCCCTGCACGAAGACGTTGATCAGCGGGGTGCGGTCCGTCGCGCCCGGATCGGGCTGGGTGGCATGCTGCTGGATCATCTTCTGCATGAAGTCGACAGCCTGCACGTTGGTCGGCGTGTCGATCGTCAGCTTCTTCCCGTCACCCCAGCTGCCGCCGTTGCCGAACGTCCAGATCGACGTCTCGGCCTGCGCCTCCTCGCTGCCGAGCGGCATCCCGTAGCCGTACACGCCTCCTCCGAGGGAGCTCACCTTCTTGGCGTCGGCGAGCAGCTCGTCCCAGGTGGCCGGAGCCTTGGTCACCCCGGCCTTGTGCATGAGGTCCTCGTTCATGAAGAGCGTCCGCGCGGAGGCGATCAGGGGCAGCCCGTACTGGGTGCCGTTCATGGAGGCGTTCTGGACGAAGGAGTCCTGGAAGTCGGACAGCGTCTTCTGCGACAGCACGTCCTTGGCCGGGTAGAGCAGGTCGTCCGCGGCGAAGCCGGCGAACGCGTCGATGTTGAGGATGTCCGGGGCGTCGTTGGACTGCACCTTGGTGCGGACCACGTCGTTGATGTTGTCCCAGGACTGCACCTCCAGCTTCACGTCGATCTTCGGGTTCTTGGCCTCGAAGTCCTTGATGATGCCCTGCCACAGCCCCTTGGTGTGGTCGCTGTAGGTCGGCACCAGGAGGTCGAGAGTCGACCCGCTGCTGTTCGTGCCGGCCCCTCCGAAGCCGCAGGCGCTGGCCGCCAGAGCCAGCCCGAGGGCCAGGACGCCGATCCTGGTCCGGCTGCGGCCGCTCCTTCTCCCGTTCGTCGCGTCGATCCGCACGGTTCCACCCTCCTGTGGCGCCAAACGCGCCCGAGAACTGATCGTTTGCGCGTGACTCGAGGTGCAACCGCGCACGCTCCATCACCCGATCGCCCGATCATGAAGGGCCGACGTATGTCGGTCAAGACCTGGCGAGCGACTATTCTGCAGCCCGCCTCTGCTTGAGTGTGATCGTTCGTTGACAGGTTCGATCTGTTTCGAGCACAGTTGCTCTCTCCAAGGTAAGGAAGGCGCCCCCCGATGACCGCACCCGCGACCTATCTCGAGTCCGAGCTCAGCACCCAGCCCGACGACTGGCGTGGCGCACCGCAGACCGCGCGCGAGCACGCCGCGCTGCTGCCCGCGCACGGCGAGCGGGCGGCCGTGCTCGGGTGCGGCACGTCGCTGTTCATGGCGCAGGCGTTCGCCGCCCGCCGGGAGGCCGCGGGCTTCGGGACCACGGACGCCTGGCCGGCGAGCGAGCACCGGCTGGAGCGTGGGTACGACCGGGTGGTGGCCATCAGCCGGTCCGGCACCACCACCGAGATCCTCGACGTCCTGGAGCGTTACCGGGGCAAGGTGCCGGTCACGGTGCTCACGGCGACCGAGGGCTCGCCCGTGGTCGACCTCGCCGAGGCGGTCGTGCTGCCCGAGCTCGACGAGGAGTCCGTGGTCCAGACGCGCTTCGCCACCGGCGTGCTGGCGGTGCTGCGCAGTCACCTGGGCGAGGACCTCACGCGGGCCGCCGACCAGGCCGAGGCGGTGCTGACCGACGACGAGTCCGCCCTCGGCCCCGCGGCCACCGCGGCCACCGCCGACCAGATCACCTTCGTGGGCCGGGGCTGGACGAACGGGCTGGCGAACGAGGCGGGGCTCAAGCTGCGAGAGTCCGCCCAGCTGTGGACCGAGAGCTACCCGATGATGGAGTACCGGCACGGCCCCCGCAGCATCAGCGCCCCCGGTCGGGTCGTGTGGGCCTTCGGCGAGCCGGTGCCCGGGCTGGCCGGCGACGTGGCCGAGACCGGTGCGCACTTCGAGACGTCCGACCTGGACCCGATGGCCGACCTCGTCCGGGTGCACCGGCTGTGCGTGGTGCGCGCTCGCGCCGCGGGGCTCGACGCCGACCACCCGCGGAACCTGACCCGCTCGATCATCCTCGACAGCGCCCGCTGACGTCCTTCCGCCACCCGGCAGACTCGGCACCATGACGCACCCCGCACCGACCGCGGTGCTGGCCTTCGACGTCGGCGGCACGACGGTCAAGGCCGAGCTCGTCGACGACGACCTGACCGTGCTCGCGCGCGCCAGCGGCCCGACGCCCCGCGGCTCCGAGCTCGTGGACGGGCTGGCGACGGTCGGCCGGTCGCTGGTCGAGCTGCTGCCCGAGGACACCCCTCGCACCGTCCGCGCGGCGGGCGTGGTCGTGCCGGGCATCGTGGACGCCGGGCGCGGGGTCAGCGTGTACGCCGCCAACCTCGGCCTGCGCGAGACGCCTCTGGCCGCCCCGCTTGCCGCCCGGCTCGGCGTCCCCGTGGCGCTCGGGCACGACGTGAGGGCCGCCGCCGCCGCCGAGCGCCGTCGCGGCGCCGCGCGAGGGCTGGACGACCCGGTGGTGGTCGTCGTCGGGACGGGCATCGCCGCCGTGAGCTACGTCCACGGCCACCCGGTGACCGGAGTCTCGGGGCAGGCCGGCGAGCTCGGCCACGTCCCGGTCCGTCCCGGCGGCCCGCCGTGCGGCTGCGGGATGCGGGGCTGCCTGGAGTCGGTCGCCTCGGCCTCCGCGGTGAGCCGCGCGTACGCCGAGGCGACCGGCCGGCCCGTCGACGGGGCGCACGACGTCTTCGCCCGCCTGGGCAGCGACCCGGTGGCCCGCAGGGTCTGGAACGACGCCGCCGAGGCGCTCGCCGACGGACTGCTCATGGTCACCGCACTGCTCGCCCCCGGCGCCTTCGTCCTCGGCGGTGGGCTCGCCGAGGCCGGACCCGCGCTCGTGGACCCGGTGGGAGCGCACATGCGGCGCGCGTCCGCCGCCCTGACGCCTCCGCCGGTGCTGACCGCCAGGCTCGGCAGCAGGGCCGGCGTCGTCGGTGCGGCCCTCACCGCCCTGGACACGCTCGGGGAGGCGTCATGACACCCCGCCCCCCCGCCGACGTGGTGCGGGGCCGGCTGGTCACCCCGAGCGGCGTGCTGGCCGACGGCTACGTCGCGCTCGCCGACGGCCGGGTCACCGAGGTCGGACGATGCGCGGAGCACCCCCGTCCCGGCACCCTCCCGGCCGCGCTCGGCACCGTGCTGCCGGGCCTCGTCGACGTGCACTGCCACGGCGGCGGCGGGGCCTCGGTGACCGCGGGGACCGCCGAACAGGTCGAGCAGGTCGTCGTGCACCATCGCGCCGCCGGCACCACGTCGCTGGTGCTCAGCACGGTGACCGACTCGGTCGAGGCGATGCTCGCCGCGGTCGCCGCGGCCGCGGACGCCGTCGACCGCGGCGAGGTCCGGGGCATCCATCTCGAGGGCCCCTTCCTGGCCGCGGCCCGCTGCGGCGCTCAGGACCCGCGTCACCTCCGCGGTCCCGACGTCGGGCTGCTGCGTGAGCTGGTGGCCGCCGGCCGGAGCGGGGTCCGGGTCGTCACCGTGGCGCCGGAGCTGCCGGGCGCCGCGGCCCTGCTGCAGGCTCTCTCCGACCTCGGCGTCACGGGGGCCGTCGGGCACACCGACGCGGACGCCGCCGTGGTCGCGGACGCGCTGTCCCGGCCGGGCGTGGACCTGGCCACCCACCTCTTCAACGGCATGCCGCCGATGCACCATCGCGCTCCCGGCCCGGTCGCCGCCTGCCTGTCCGCCGCGGCCCGGGGGCAGGCACGCGTGGAGCTCGTCGCCGACGGCGTGCACCTCGCCGACGCCACGGTGCGCATGGTCTTCGACCTGCTCGGCCCCGACCGGGTCGTGCTGGTCACCGACGCGATGGCGGCGGCCGGGATGCCCGACGGCGACTACGTGCTCGGACCGCAGCAGGTCACGGTCGCCGGCGGCACCGCCCGGCTCTCCGGTCCGCACGGGTCCATCGCCGGCGGCACCTCCTCGCTGCTCGAGGTGGTGCGCCGCTGCGTGCGTCGGGCGGGGGTCTCCCTCGAGGCCGCCGTCGCCGCCGCCTCGACCACCCCCGCCGGCGTCCTCGGCCTGACCGACGGCACCGGACGGCTCGCCGCGGGCGCTCCGGCCGACCTGCTGGTCGTCGACGACGACCTGAGGCTTCGCCACGTCATGCACGACGGTCGATGGGTCCCCTCAGCCGGTCAGTCCTTCCAGGGGACCTGGGGCGACCGGTAGTAGTTCACCGACAGGGCGTCCCACCGCGGGGCCTGCGCCCCCAGGCGCTGCCGGTACTCGGCCCAGGACCGGTTCGGGGTCTGCGACCAGCCGAGCTCCGCGATGCCCGGCAGCCGCGGGAAGGCCAGGTACTCGATGTCGTCGATGTTCTCGAGCGTCTCGCTCCACAGCGCCGCCTCGACCCCGAGCACGGCGCTCTCCGGCACGCCCGTCACCCAGGTGCCGGGGTCCCACTCGTAGGACTCCCGCACCGAGGTGTAGCCGGCCCAGTCCAGGCCGAGCCGCGTGTTCGCGTCGTACTTCATGTCGATGTAGGCCTTGTCGGCAGGAGACATCACGAGCTTCATGCCCTTCGCCACGGCCGCCCGGGCGTCCGCCGGGGTCCACCAGTGCTGCGCGACGGTCGGGCCGGACGGGTCGGCTGTCGCGATCTCCTCCCAGCCGACCATCGTCAGGTCGTGTGCCGCGACGATCTTGCTGACCCGGTTCTCGAACGTCACGTAGTCGTCGTGGGACGTCGAGTGCGCCTCGTCGCCGCCGAGGTGGATGTAGGACGAGGGTGAGATCCTGGCGAGCTCGGTCACGACGTCGTCGATGAACCGGTAGGTGACCGGCTTGTCGATGCAGAAGGAGCTGAAGCCGACGTCGGTGCCGGTGTAGAGCGGCGGAGCGACACCGTCGCAGTTCAGCTCGGGGTAGGAGGCCAGCGCGGCGTTGATGTGGCTGGGCATGTCGATCTCCGGCACGATCGTGATGTGCCGGGCACCGGCGTACGCGACGAGGCTCTCGAAGTCCTGCGTCGTGTAGTAGCCGCCGGGACCGCCACCGACCTCGGTGCTGCCGCCGTAGCTGGTCAGCCGCGGCCAGCCGGGGATCTGGATCCGCCAGCCCTGGTCGTCGGCGAGGTGCAGGTGCAGGACGTTCATCTTGTACATCGACATCAGGTCGAGGTACCGCTCGACCTCCGAGACGCTGAAGAAGTGCCGGGCGACGTCCAGCATGGCGCCTCGCCACGCGAACCGCGGCTCGTCGGTGACGTGCACCCGCCGGACGGTCCACGGACCCGGCTGGACCGAGCGCTTCTCGACCGAGGCGGGCAGCAGCTGGCGGAGCGTCTGCACGCCGTAGAACAGGCCGGCCGGCCGGTGGGCCCGGATCGTCGCGGCCCCGTGGGTGACGTCGAGCCGGTAGCCCTCGGCACCGAGCTCGTCGGAGGAGACCAGCTTCAGCTGGATCGTGCGATGGGCCGCTCCGTACGGGTGCTCGACGATCGGCAGCGGGTAGCCGGTCGACGCTCGCAGCAGGTCGGCCAGCGCGGTGGCCGCACCGCGCGCACCCGGGTCGCTGGTCCGAAGCGAGATCGTGGTGTCCGGAGCCAGCCGGAACGCCTGCCCCGCGACGGTCCGCATCGTGGTGGGCTTGGGGACCACGGGCGCCTTCGGCACGGTGTGCCCCTCCTCGTGACGGCCGGCGGATGACGATCCTCTCGCCACGGGGCCCGAGCCGCGTGGAGGTAGCCGGAACGCGAGCCGCAGCCCGGGCTGCCGGCACGTCGGAGAACGCTCAGTAAAGAGCGCAGGTCTGGACCTGTCAAGCGATGCCGTGACCGAAACTGCTCGAAATCTCAACCGACCGATCACCTCTTGACAGCCTCCTGAGGTCCGGGACAGGCTCGCCGCCAACCCCTCGCGACGCGCGTCCGACTCGGGAGGCACGTCGCCGTAGCGATGGAGGACTCCCGCATGCATCCACCCAGGCATCCACCCGGGCATCCGCGCCGGCTTGCCCTCGGCACGGCGCTCACCACCACCGCGCTGGCCCTGGCCGGCGCGCCGCTGCTCTCCGCGGCGGGGGCGCCGCCGCCCCGCTCCGCCCCGGTGGCCGCCACGGCGACTCCCGAGGCGCAGTTCGCGGCGTCGGCGACCGGATGGACGGTCCTGGTCCCCGGCTCCCCGGACGCGCCCGGCTACACCGTCTCGGTCGACCGGTCGCCGTTCCGGGTCACCGTCCTGCGCGGCGGCGAACCGGTGCTGCGCACGGCCGCGGGCACCACACCGGCCATCGCGCTCGAGGACTCCTCCGGAACGGCCGACTCCACGGTCGTCACCCGGGCGACCTGGAGGAACCAGACCCTGCGGCTGCGGGTGGCCACCGACCGGGCCGACCGCTCGATGGTCATCCGGCTCTCGCCCGGCGGGGACCGGTACGCGCTGAGCGTGACGCCCAAGGGCGGCTCGGGGACCGCCTCGGTGACGACCAACTACGACCTGGCCGCCTCCGGCCACTGGTACGGCCACGGGGAGACGGTCACCGACCGGCAGGGTCCCTACCGCGACCAGCCCTGGCCGCTGGACGACCAGTCCGACTCCGGCACCGTCACGGACACCGCCTTCGGACCGGCGTCGTACGAGATGGTCGAGCCGTTCTGGTTCACGGAGAAGGGCTCCGGCGTCCGGGTGGCGACCACCCACGTGATGACGGCCAGCATCGGCGGTGAGCACCAGGGCGTGGGCACCTTCACCGTGCACGACACCGACCGGGTGCGGCAGACGGTCTTCGTCGAGCGCACCGCCCGCGACGTCTACCAGGACTACGTCGGGATCACCGGCGCGCCGCAGAAGAGCGACGCACCCGACTACCAGTACCGCACGCCGGTCTGGAACTCGTGGGCGCAGTTCTACACCGACGTCACCCAGGCCGGCTTCCTCGGCTGGGCGAAGGGCGTCCACGACGCCGGCATCCCCGCGCACACGTTCAACCTCGACGACGGCTGGATGAGCCACTACGGCGACTTCACCTTCAACGACAAGTTCCCGGACCCGAAGGCCATGTCGGACACCATCCACGGCCTCGGCGCGCGGTTCGGCCTCTGGGTCACGCTGTGGATCAACCTCGACGCCGACAACTACCAGGTGGCCAAGGAGCACGGCTACCTCCTGAAGTCGGCCACCGACCCGTCGCAGCCGTGCACGGTCTCCTGGTGGAACGGCAGGGCGGGCATCGTCGACCTGGCGAACCCGGCGGCGCGGGCCTGGTACGTCGGCCAGCTGCACGGCCTGCAGAAGGACTACGGCGTCGACGGGTTCAAGTTCGACACCCGGTTCTTCGACGACGCGTGCGCGCCGTACTCCTCCGACCTGACCCGTGCCGACTACCAGAGGCTGGGCGCCGACATGGCCGACGAGTTCGACCTGCAGGGCATGGGAATCCGGGTGCACTGGACCGGCTCGCAGCGCCACGGCTTCGTGATGCGCCAGGTCGACAAGGGCACCGACTGGGGCTCGCTGAACGCCGCGGTGGCGCAGAACCTGGCGCTGTCGACGGTCGGCTACCCGTTCGTGACCACCGACATGATCGGCGGCTCGCTGGGCGACCCGCCGCCGACCAAGGACGTCCTGGTGCGCTGGGCGCAGGCGGCGGCCGCGATGCCGCTGATGTACTCCTCGACCTCGCCGCTCGGCGTGAGCAACTTCGCCGGGAGCCGTGCGTACGACGCGCAGACGGTGCGGCTGTACCGCTCCGCGGTGGCGATGCACGAGGCGCTGGCGCCGTACATCCTCGACCAGGTGCACCGCGCGACCACGACGGGCGAGCCGATCATGAAGCCGCTGTTCTTCGACTTCCCCGGTGACCGGACGTCCTACGACATCGACGACGAGTGGCTGCTCGGCGACGGCCTGCTGGTCGCACCGCTGCTCGCCGACGGCACCCGGCGCGACGTCCACCTGCCCGCCGGCAAGTGGTACGACGTGCTGCGCCGGCGCGTCGTCCGCGGGCCCGTGGACGTCACCGGCTACCGGGCCGGCCTCGACCAGGTGCCGATGTTCGTCCGGTACGGAACCGGCGACACGTCGCGGCTGCGCAAGGCGCTGAAGATCGACCCGGCGCACTGACGGGTGCGCCTGCGGCCCCCTCGCGACGTCACGTCGCCAGGGGGCCGTTCAGCGCGGTCCGAGGACCCGGTCCAAGAAGGCGTTGCCGAAGACGTCGTCGGGGTCGACCCGGTCGCGCAGCGCACGGAAGTCGGCGAACCGCGGGTACGCCGGAGCCAGCTGCTCCGAGGTGGCGGCGAAGCACTTGCCCCAGTGCGGGCGGCCACCGAGCGGCAGCAGCGCCTCCTCGACCGCGGGCAGCACCGCCCGCACCCCGGTCACGTCGCGCAGCCAGGTGAAGTGCAGCGCCACGGCGTCGGTGCCGTAGGCCCCGCTCAGCCACAGGTCGTCGGCGGCGACGGTGCGGATCTCCGAGACCTGGAGCACCGGACCGACGGTCGGCGCCAGGCGGCGCAGCGCCTCGATGGCCTCGACGGCGCGCGCCCGCGGCAGGAGGTACTCGGTCTGCAGCTCCTCGCCACGGCTCGGCGTGAAGGCCATCCGGAAGTGCGGGAGCCGTTCGTGCCACGGGCCGAGGACGCCGTTCTGCTCGGTCACCGCGTCGAGCTCGCCGCCGCGGAGCATGTGCAGGGTGCGGTCGGCCCGCCGCGCCCCGAGAGGCTCGGGGGGTCCGTCGGCACCGCGGCTCTTCACCCAGACCTGGTCGATGGTCTCGCCGGTCCAGTCGGTGAACAGGCTCACGCTGTACCCGGTGGAGGTCAGCGCCTCCAGGTCCTCCAGCGCTGCCCGCCACGGCAGCCCGGTGAACAGGTCCTGGCGCAGCTCGAAGGTCGGCTGGACCGCCAGTGTGAGGCGGACCGCGATGCCGAGCGCACCGAGCGCGACGACGCTGCCGGGGAAGTCGGGGTCCGCGCGATCCAGCCGGCGGATCTCCCCGTCGGCTCCCAGCAGGTCGAGGTGCTGCACGGCCGCGGCGAGCGAGCCGTTGCGGTCCCCCGACCCGTGGGTCCCGGTCGCGACCGCCCCCGCGACCGAGATGTGCGGCAGAGACGCCAGGTTGGCGAGCGCCCAGCCCTGCTCGTGGAGCTGCTCGGCGACGCTCGCCGTACCGCGCTCCGCCACCCAGGGTGACGGTCCTCCGGTCGGCGTCGACGACCACCTCCGAGGGCAGCTCGGCCAGCGAGACCAGCGCGCCCTCGGTGTCGGCGATGTCGGTGAAGGAGTGCCGCGAGCCGAGCGGGCGCACCTTGGTGGCGGTCGCGACCACCTCCCGCAGCTCGTCGTACGACCGGGGCCGGACGATCCGGTCCGCGCGGTAGGTGTGGTTCCCCGCCCAGTTGGTCTCTGCTCCGGTCATGGGAGGCGTCCTTCCCGAGAGGTCGTTGCCGTGTCGATCCAGCGTGCCGGACTCTCCAGCACGGCAGCCAGCTCGCGCAGCGCCGCCCCCGTCGCCCCGGGAGCCCGGTCGCCGTCGGCGGTGCTGATCACCGGAGGTACCCAGCGCGCGGAGAGCACCCTGCTGCGCAGCTCGCGCTCCAGGTCCGGCCGCAGCACCTCGGCGATCTGGCCCAGGTGGCCACCGAGCACCACCGTGGGGATGTCGAGCACGTTGACCACGCCGGCGAGCGCGATGGCCAGAGCGCGTGCGCGGCCGCGACCAGCGCGCGGGCGGCGTCGCGGGTCCCCCGCGGCCGCCCGGCGGGCGACCTCGGCCGGCTCGGCGGTCTCCGGAAGCCCGGCCGACGCGAGCAGCGCCCGCCGTCCGGCGTACTGCTCGAGACAGCCGGTGGCCCCACAGGGGCACCGGGGTCCGTCGGGGTCGACGCAGACGTGCCCGATCTCGCCCGCCCAGCCGTGCCGGCCGCCCATCACGCTGCCATCGACGACCGCCGCGCCGCCGATGCCGATCTCGCCGGAGAGGTAGACGAAGTCGGCGTGCGCTCCCCGCCGGCCGGGCGCCACCTCCGCGACGGTGAGCGCGGCGAGGTCGGCCTCGTTGCCGACGCTCAGCCGGAGTCCCCCGAGCGCCTCGGGGCCGAGCCAGGCGCCGGGCGCCAGGTCCTCCCAGCCGAGGTTGGGCGCACTGAGCAGCAGGCCCTGCTCGACCGCGACGATGCCGGGCAGCGCCAGGCCGGCGCCGACCACGGTCAGCGCCCCCGCCCCGGCGAGCAGCTCCCGGGCCAGGCCGCCGAGCCGTCGCAGCGTCTGCTCGGGAGGGCTGCCGACCAGGTCGTCCTGCTCGGCACGCTCGTCGACCACCACTCCGCGCAGGTCGACGAGGCGCGCAGCCAGGTAGCCCGCGTTGACCTGGAGTCCGAGAGCGGCCCAGCCGGCTCCCGCGACCAGCGGCGTGGCCGGTCGGCCGCGCCGGACGACGGGCGCCCGCTCCACCTCGGCCAGCAGCCCGGCGGCGACCAGCTCGTCCGCGAGCCGCGACACCGTCGACCGGGTCATCGAGGTCCGCGCGGCCACGTCGGCCCGCGAGACCGGGCTCTGCGAGGCCAGCACGGTCCGCAGCACGAGCCGCAGGTTGCTCTCGCGCAGCATCGACTGGCGGGCGCTCCCGGGCGAGCGCGGAGCCTGGCCGCCGGGGGTTGACCGCGGGCCGTCGGGAGAGTTATGTTTCATGACAAAACAAATCTTCGAGGAGTTCCCGTGGTTCGTCAACCCACCAAGGAAGACAGGTTCTCGTTCGGTCTCTGGACCGTCGGCTGGCTCGGCGTCGACCCGTTCGGCACCGCGAGCCGCCCGGCCCTCGACCCGTGGGAGTACGCCGACCGGCTCGCCGAGCTCGGCGCCTGGGGGATCACCTTCCACGACAACGACGTGTTCCCGTTCGACGCCGACGAGGCGACCGTCCGCCGGCGGACCGGCCACCTCAAGGACGCCGCGGACAAGGCCGGTCTGGTCATCGAGATGGTCACGACCAACACCTTCACGCACCCGGTGTTCAAGGACGGCGCGCCTCACCTCGCAACGACCGCGACGTCCGCCGGTTCGGCGCTGCGCAAGGTCCTGCGCGACGTGGACCTCGCCGCCGAGATGGGCGCCTCGACCTTCGTCATGTGGGGCGGGCGCGAGGGCGCCGAGTACGACAGCTCGAAGAACCTCTACGCGGCGCTCGACCGCTACAAGGAGGGCCTCGACACCGTCGCCGGCTACATCAAGTCCAAGGGCTACGGCCTGCGCATCGGCCTCGAGCCCAAGCCCAACGAGCCCCGCGGCGACATCTTCCTGCCCACCGTGGGCCACGCGCTGGCCTTGATCGCCGAGCCTCGAGCACGGCGACATCGTCGGACTCAACCCCGAGGTCGGGCACGAGCAGATGGCCAACCTCAACTACACCCACGCGCTCGCGCAGGCGCTGTGGAGCGGCAAGCTGTTCCACCTCGACCTCAACGGCCAGCGCGGCCTGAAGTACGACCAGGATCTCGTCGTTCGGCCACGGCGACCTGATGTCGGCGTTCTTCACCGTCGACCTGCTGGAGAACGGCTTCCCGGGCTCGGCGACGGCCCGCGCTACACCGGTCCGCGGCACTTCGACTACAAGCCGTCGCGCACCGAGGACTTCGACGGCGTCTGGGAGTCCGCCCGCGCCAACATGGCGACGTACCTGATGCTGGCCGAGAAGGCCCGCGCCTTCCGCGCGGACGGCCGGGTCCAGGAGGCCATGGAGTACTCCGGCGTGCTCGACCTCGCCCGTCCGACACTCGACGCGGGCGAGACGGTCGAGGACCTGCTCGTCGACCGACGACGGCTTCGAGGACCCGAGCGAGGCCGCGGTACCGCGACTACGGCTTCGTGAAGCTCCAGCAGCTCGCCGTCGAGCACCTGGTCGGCTGAGGCCGCCGATGGCGCTCGTCGCGGGGGTCGACTCCTCCACGCAGTCCTGCAAGGTCGTCGTCCGCGACGCCGACTCCGGCCGCCTGGTGCGGCAGGGGTCGGCGCGCCATCCCGACGGCACCGAGGTCGACCCCGAGGTGTGGTGGGAGGCGCTGCGGACGGCCGTCGACGCCGCCGGCGGTCTCGACGACGTCGAGGCGCTGTCGGTGGGCGGCCAGCAGCACGGCATGGTCTGCCTGGACGGCGCGGGCACGGTGGTCCGTCCGGCCCTGCTGTGGAACGACACCCGGTCCGCGCAGGCGGCCGACGACCTCGTCGCCGAGCTCGGCGACGGCGACGCGGGGCCGGTGCGCGCGCCTGGGTCGAAGCGGTCGGCTCCGTGCCCGTCGCCTCGTTCACCGTGACCAAGCTGCGCTGGCTCGCCGACCACGAGCCGGAGGACGCCGCCCGGGTCGCGGCGGTCGGCGCTGCCGCACGACTGGCTCACCTGGCGGCTGTCCGGGGCCGCCTCGCTCGACACCCTGGTGACCGACCGCTCCGACGCGTCCGGGACCGGCTACTTCGACGCCGTGCACGGCAGCTACCGTCGCGACGTGCTCGGCCGCGCGCTGCGCACGGGACGCCGGTGACCTGGTGCTCCCCCGGGTCCTCGGCTCCGAGCGAGGCGGCCGGGGCGCGCGACCGGGGCCGGTCCCGTCCTCGGGCCCGGCTGCCGGCGACAACGCAGGCGCCGCCCTCGGTCTCGGGCTCGCGCTCGGCAGACGCTTCGTGTCGCTGGGCACGTCCGGCGTCGGGCTGCGCGTGTCGCGCGGCGCCGAGTCGGACCTGACCGGCGCGGTCGCCGGGTTCGCCGACGCGAGCGGCCACTTCCTCCCGCTGGCCTGCACGCTCAACGGCTCCCGGGTGCTGGACGCGACGGCCCGGCTGCTGGGTGTCGACCACGACGAGCTGAGCCGGCTGGCGCTCTCGCGGCCGAGCCGGGCGCGCACGGCCTCGTCCGGTGCCGTACCTCGAGGGCGAGCGCACGCCGAACCTGCCCGACCGCGACCGGCGCCCTGCACGGCATGACGCTCGCCCCATGACCCGAGGAGACCTGGCCCGGGCCGCCGTCGAGGGGCTGCTGTGCGTGCTCGCCGACGCCCTCGAGGCGGTGCGGCGCCAAGGTGCCGCGATCGAGCGGGTGACGCTGGTCGGCGGTGGCGCTCGTTCCGCCGCCGTCCGCACGCTCGCGCCCGCGGTGCTCGGGGTGCCGGTGGTCGTCCCGGCCCCGGGCGAGTACGTCGCCGACGGAGCCGCCCGGCAGGCCGCCTGGATGCTCTCCGGCGAGGACGCTGCCGCCGTCCTGGGAGCTGGCGGGTGCCACGACGTACGAGGCCGACCCGGAGCCGGAGGTGCTGGAGCGCTACCGGCGCGAGGCGGACCGGGTGGCGCGCGACCTCAGGTGAGCGGCCCCGAGCCCTCGGGGTAGACCGGCGGCTCGTCCGGCCGTCCGATTCCGGCCAGCGGGTCGCCCGTAGCGGTGCCTGCGTCGGCGTCTGCGGTGGGTGTGCCGGGCTCGCTGCCCGTGCGCTGCGTGGGCAGGCTGACCCCGGCGGAGCCGCCGCCGGGGGCGGCGCCACGACGGCGCATCGCGAGCCCTGCCGCGAGCGCCAGGAGCAGCAGGATCAGCAGGTCACGAGCGTTGCGTCTGGTCACGGTTCTCCGTCTCTCGTCTGTGGGTCCCCCCGGCGTACCCCGCGGTCGGGGCGGCTACACGGGTGGCCCCGGTCGCCCACCCGGGCCATCCATCCGGCTCAGCCGGGTAGATTATCGGAGATATATTTCCGTTTCGTCCGTTTCGCGGCAGGGTGGGGTCGTCGGGACCACCCCCGGTCCTGGCACCGAAGATCCCCCTCCAGGAGTCCGCCATGACCATCTCCGTCCGCCGTGCGCTCGCCGTCGGCGCCGTGTCCGCGCTGCTCGGCACCGGCCTGCTCACCGCCGGCGCCGCACAGGCGACCGTCGACCCGAACCTGTCCTGCGCCAACCCCGACGCCGTCTCGGCCGCGGTGACCGCCGCGCAGACCGCGGCCTCGGACGCCAGGACCGCGTTCCTGCACGCCACCAGGCAGCCGCTGGGCCACCTGCTCGCCGCAGAACGGGCCGCCGCCAAGACCGACCGCGCGACGGCTCGCGTCCAGATCCGCGACCTGCGCCGCCAGCTCGTGCAGCTGCGCAAGGGGCACTCCCCCGACGCCGCGGCCGCGGTCGCCGAGCTGCGGGCACGGATCGCGGGGCTGACCGCGCAGGTCCGCCGCGACAGCCGCCTGCTCGACTCCAAGAGGGCGCTGCTCGCCCAGGTGAAGAGCGACCGCACGGCCGCGCGTGCCGCGTGGAAGGCCGCCAAGGCCGACCTGGTCGAGCTCCGGGCGTTCGCCGACGGCTGCGCGACCGCGACCCCGACAGTCCCGGGGGCCACCGGCTGACCGTGGGCGACGTGGAAGATCCGGGACTTAGGTCCTGGCATCTGTCGCCGGCGTCGGCCAGGATGTGTCGTGTCTGCTCACGTCACCCCTGCCGCCGGTGACCTCACCGGTCCGGAGCCTCCGGACCGAGGGGCCCACTGTTGCCCCTGAGTCCGCACGAAGGGCGATCTGCATGAAGGACGACCAGCCGGCCGGTTCCGGACCCGACGAGCCCGACGACACCGACCGCGAGCGCGACACCGCGCAACGAGAGGTCTCGCCACGGTGGCGGCACCGCTCGGCGATCGAGGCCGCCCGCGCACTGCACCATCCGCACCTCGCCTGACCGTCCGACCTCCATCCAGCTGCCGCGGGTCAGGCCTCGGCGACGCCTCGGGAGAAGGCGCCGACGAACTTCGGCGCACTGCGGTCGTAGGACACGTCCAGCTCCGTGAGCGTGAATCCGGCTGCCTGGACCAGACCGGCCGGTGAGCGGGTGAGGTGGCAGCCGGCCAGCAGCCGTCTGTTGACCGGCTCGAGACGCCGCTGCAGCCGCCGTACCCCCGCGTCGGGGGCGAGGCCGTGCTCGACGAAGTGCAGGAGCGCCCCCGGCCTGAGCACCCGGCGCAGCTCGGCCAGGGCCCTGGCCGCGTCCGGCACGGTGCACAGCGTCCAGGTGGAGAGCGCGGCGTCGAACGAGTGGTCCGGGAACGGCAGGCTCTGTCCGTCCAGGCCGGCGCGCCGCACCGGCACCGGGCTGGACGCGACGCGCTGCGCGGCGAGTCGCCAGCCGACGTCCGAGGGCTCCACCGCGGCGACGCTGGTGACCGCGGCGGGATAGAACGGCACGTTGAGGCCGGAGCCGAACCCGAGCTCGACCACCTCGCCCGCCAGTCCCTCGCAGACGTGGGCGCGCAGCGGGTGCAGCGACCCCAGCCCGCAGCCCTTGTCGATGATGTGCGGGACGACATGCTGTGCCCAGAACCCCATCACCGGCTCCTTCCGTGTCGGGACCGGGCACCACGTTAGGCGGAGCAGCGCTGCAGTGTCAGGTGGGGCCCGGAAGTGCCCGCACGAGCCACGCCGAGGACCTTCGCCTCTGACACCTCGGCTCCGCCCGCCTCTAGGCTGCGCTTGGCGACGTGCGGGGTCGACTCGGGCAACAGTCTCGAGCGTCGCCCGCGTTCGGACCTCGGACGCGGCCCGCGACACTGACATGAGAGGTACCCGCCATGGTTCTCGCCGATGGCTTCGGCACCGGCCAGGTCTTCTGGTCGATGCTCTGGTTCTTCCTGTTCTTCATCTGGGTCTGGCTGCTGATCTCGGTCTTCGCCGACATCTTCCGCAGCGACGACCTGTCCGGCTTGGGCAAGACGATCTGGACGATCTTCGTGATCCTGATCCCCTACCTGGGTGTGTTCGTCTACCTGATCGCCCGGGGCCACAAGATGCACGAGCACGCCGCCCGGGCGGCCCAGGCACAGGACGCCGCGACGCGTCAGTACGTCCAGAGCGTCGCCGGCACCGGCACCAGCACGGCGGACGAGATCGCGCGCCTCGCCGACCTGCGTGACAAGGGCACCATCAGCGAGGCGGAGTTCCAGCAGGGCAAGGCCAAGCTGCTCAGCTGACCGACTCGACCCCGGCCCGCCCGGGCGGCGACCACGCTGCCCGGGCGGGCCGTTGCACGAGCACCGCCGGACGTCGCGGTGCGGGACTCAGGCGAGGACAGGCACGACGTGACGGGCGTCCCGACATGCAAGACCGCCCCGGAGCCCGCGCGGCCCGACCTAGGCTCCGGACAAGCCCTCGCGGGACCACGACTGAGGAGTGAGATGACCTTTCGCCCGGAGACCCTGACCGTGCACGCCGGGCAGGAGGACGCCGACCCGGCCACCAACGCCCGAGCGGTCCCGATCTACCAGACCACGTCGTACGTCTTCAACGACACCGAGCATGCCGCCAACCTCTTCTCGCTGGCCGAGCCGGGCAACATCTACACGCGGATCATGAACCCGACGCAGTCGGTCTTCGAGGAGCGGATGGCCGCCCTCGAGGGCGGCGTCGGCGCGCTGGCGCTGGCGTCGGGCTCCGCGGCGACGACGTACGCCGTGCAGAACCTGACGTACGCCGGCGACAACATCGTGGCGCTCTCCACGCTGTACGGGGGCACCTACGCGCTGTTCGCGCACACGCTGCCGCAGTTCGGCATCGAGGTCCGCTTCGTCGACCCCGACAAGCCCGAGGAGCTCGCGTCGTACGTCGACGAGAAGACCAGGCTGGTCTTCGCCGAGACCGTCGGGAACCCCCGGCTCAACGTGGTCGACGTCCGAGCATGGGCGGACGCCGCGCACGCGCAGGGGCTGCCGCTGATCGTGGACAACACCGCGCCGACGCCCTTCCTGTGCAAGCCGTTCGAGCTCGGCGCCGATGTCGTGGTGCACGCCGCGACGAAGTACATCGGCGGCCACGGCACCTCCATCGGCGGCGTGATCGTCGACGCGGGCAGCTTCGACTGGGCCGCGCACCCCGACCGCTTCCCCGGGCTGACCCGACCGGACGGCGCCTACCACGGCGTGGTGTGGACCGAGGCGGTCGGCAACCTGGCGTACATCATCCGGGCGCGCACCGTCCTGCTGCGCAACACCGGCGCCGCGATCGCCCCGCTCAACTCCTGGCTGTTCCTGCAGGGACTCGAGACCCTCCACCTGCGCATGGAGCGGCACAGCAGCAACGCGGCGCGGGTGGCGGCGTTCCTGCAGGACCACGACGCGGTGTCGTGGGTCAGCTACCCGGGCCTGGCGGGCAGCCCGTACAAGGCCGTCGCGGACCGGACGCTCAAGACCGGAGTGGGCTACGGCGGGCTGGTGAGCTTCGGGGTGAAGTCGGGGCGCGACGGTGGCCGGCGGTTCGTGGAGGCGCTGCAGCTGTTCAGCCACCTGGCGAACATCGGCGACGCGAAGTCGCTCGCGATCCACAACGCCACCACGACGCACTCCCAGCTGACCCCGGAGGAGCTCGAGGCGGCCGGGGTTCCCGAGGACATGGTCCGCCTCTCGGTCGGCATCGAGCACATCGAGGACATCCTCGGCGACCTCGACCAGGCCCTCGCGGCCTCGAAGTAGGTGACCGGCGGGCTCGGTCTCGTCACCACCCGGCGGGCCGTCCTGTTCACCGAGGACGACCCGCTGGCGCTCGCCGGCGGGGCGACGCTGCGGCACGTCGAGGTCGCCTACGAGACCTACGGCACGCTCTCGCCGGACCGTGACAACGCGGTCTTCGTGTGTCACGCCCTGACCGGGGACGCGAACGCCGCCGGGCACCACGGCGACCCCGCCCGACCCGGCTGGTGGGACAACCTGGTCGGACCGGGGAAGCCGCTCGACACCGACCGCTTCTTCGTCATCTGCCCGAACCTGCTCGGCGGCTGCCAGGGCACGACGGGGCCGCTCTCCCCCGACCCGGCGACCGGGCTGCCGTACGGCCTCGACTTCCCGCTGCTGCAGATGACCGACTTCGTCGCCGTGCACCGGCGGCTGCTCGAGCACCTCGGGATCACCCGGCTGCACGCCGCGGTCGGTGGCTCGCTCGGCGGGATGCAGGTGCTCCAGTGGGCGATCGACGCACCCGAGCAGGTGGCGCACGCCGTGGTGGTCGCCGCGTCCTCCCGGCTGACCGCGCAGAACATCGCCTTCTCCGCGGTCGCGCGCGAGGCGATCATGCGCGACCCGGACTTCCGCGACGGCGGCTACGTGTCCGACGGCCAGGGTCCGCGGCTCGGCCTCGCGGTGGCTCGGATGATGGCGCACATCACGTACCTGTCGGAGGAGGCGATGAGCGACAAGTTCGGCCGCCGCCAGCGTGGGGACACCGCCGCGTCGATGGGGCTCGGCGTCGACTTCGAGGTGGAGAGCTACCTCAACCACCAGGGCGACACCTTCCCGGACCGGTTCGACGCGCTGTCCTACCTCTACCTGACCCGGGTGATGGACTACTTCGACCCGTTCGCCGACGACCGCGCTGCGGTGCGGGTCGCCGAGGGCGGGTGCCGTCTCCTGGTGCTCTCCTTCGACAGCGACTGGCGCTTCGACACCGCGCACTCGCGGCGGATCGTCCGCGTGCTCGAGCAGGCCGGGGCGGCCGTGACGTTCCGGGAGATCCGCTCGCCGTGGGGGCACGACTCGTTCCTGCTCGACCTCCCCGACTACCACGCGACGGTGCGGGCGTTCCTGGCCGGCCGGGCTGCCCCCGCCACGACGGCGGCGCCGCAGCGGCCCGACCTCGACCTGGTCGCCGCCCTGGTCCCGAAGGGCTCGCGGGTGCTCGACCTCGGGTGCGGAGACGGGCTGCTGCTGGCGAGGCTGGCCGAGCAGGGCGGCAGCGGCACCGGCGTGGAGATCGAGCACGACGCCGTTCTCGCGGCGATCCGCCGGCAGGTCCCGGTGATCGGCGTCGACCTCGAGGACGAGCTGGACGAGCTGGCGGACGCGTCGTACGACGTGGTGGTGGTGTCCCAGACGCTGCAGGCGACGCGCCGGCCCGCCGAGGTGCTGGACCGGGTGAGCCGGATCGGCGCGCGCTGCATCGTCTCGGTGCCGAACTTCGGCTACTGGAAGCATCGGGTGGGACTGCTGCTGTCCGGTCGGATGCCGGTCTCCCGCGAGCTGCCGCACCCCTGGCACGACACCCCGAACATCCACCTGGCGACCCTGGCCGACCTCGAGACGCTCTTCGCGCGGCTCGGGCTCGTGGTCGAGCGCCGGATCCTGCTCGACGAGGACAGCCGCCCGCTGGCGGCGATCCGCGGCGCCAACCTGCGGGCGGGCGGCGCGATCTACGTGCTGCGCCGCGCCGCCTGACCCGCGGCTCGACCCGGCAGGACCCGCGGCTCGACGCAGTCAGTCCAGGGTGCCGGGGGCGAGCCCGAGCTCCTGCTCGGCGTAGGCCATGGACCAGGCCAGCACGGACGTCCGGTCCACGGCCGCCTCGTGCACGACTGTCTGCAGGGCGAGCCCGTCGAGCAGCGACAGCACCCGCCATGCCGTCGCGGCAGGGTCCTCGCACCGGAACACCCCCGTGGCCACCCCGTCCGTGGCCGTCTCGGCCAGCAGCCGCTGCCAGGCCACGTTGAGCCGCCGCGACACCGCCTGCACGACCGGCCGGCGCGCCGCCTCGGCCCAGGCGTCGAGCCACAGCTGGAAGGCCCAGTCCTGCTCGGCCCGCGTGTAGGTGTCGAAGAAGGCGCGCAGCCGAGCCACCGGGTCCGGCGCCGCGGCCATCGCCAGCCGGGTCTGCTCGATCCCCTGGGCCGCCGCCCGCTCGAACGCCTCGGCCAGCAGCTCGTCCATCGACGTCACGTAGTGATGGACCAGCCCGGACGAGGTGCCCATCTCGGCGGCGACGTCGCGCACGGTGGTGCCGGCCAGCCCCTTGCGCACCATCACCGCGAGGGTCGCCTCGACCAGGCGCTCCCGACGCTGTGCGGGGTCGAGGCGAGCGGTCATGGAGTCAGTGAAGCCTATTGTGCGGGTGTCCAGCAACCACCTATGTTGGCTCGGACGGTCGACCTCGAGGAGACGCGCATGGTCCGGACCACACCGTTCCACCCCCGGCTGAGCGAGCTGAGCTCCAGCGGGCTCTACACGCACTGGCAGGGCTACCTGTCCCCGCTGCGCTACTCCCATGCGCCCAAGCACGAGTACTTCGCGGTCCGCAACAGCGTCGGCGTCTTCGACACCTCCCCGCTCTTCAAGTACGTCGTGCGCGGACGTGACGCGGAGCGGTTCCTCGCGGGCGTGCTGACCCGCGACGTCCGCACGTGCCGCCCCGGACAGGCGCAGTACACGATCTGGTGCGACGACCGGGGCTTCGTCATGGAGGACGGGGTGGTGTTCCGGCACTCCGCCGAGGAGTTCCTGCTCACCGCGGCGCGCCCCAACCACGGCTGGTTCAGCGACCTCGCCGAAGGGCTCGACGTCGCGGTCGAGGACGTCTCCGACGACTACGGCATCCTCGCCGTGCAGGGCCCCCGCTCACGCGAGGTGCTGACTCTGCTCACCGACGACGCGACCGGGCTGCGGTTCTTCGACCTCGTCGACACCAAGGTCGCCGGCGCACCGGTCACCGTCTCGCGCACCGGCTACACCGGCGACCTCGGCTACGAGATCGCCGTGCCCGCCCCAGCGGCGCTCGACGTGCTCGACGCCGTGCTCGCCGCCGGGCGGGACCGTGGGATGCGGCCGTTCGGCGAGGAGGCGCTGATGATGCTGCGCATCGAGGCCGGCCTCCCGCTCATCGACGTGGAGTGGCACAACAGCCGCCTGGCGTTCACCGACCACGACCGGGTCAGCCCCAAGGAGCTCGGCATGGGCTGGATGCTCCGCGGCCTCGACGGCGAGCGGCCCTTCGTCGGACGCGAGGCGATCCGCCGCGAGCTCGCCGACGGCACCAGCCGCTGGGCAACCGTCGGCATCGTGGTCGACTGGCGGCACTGGGACCAGCTCCATCGCGACGCCGGCCTGCTCCCCGGCAAGGACGAGCGCCCGCTGCCGTACGAGTCGATGCTGTACGACGAGACCGGCGCGCAGGTCGGCTACGCCACCAGCGTGATGTACTCGCCGGTGCTCCAGCGGCACATCGGGCTGGCCCGGGTCCGCCCGGCGGCCGCCCCGCCCGGCACGACCGTGCACCTCGAGATGGCGCTCAGCCACCACAACACGACCGTGCGCGCGCAGACCGCACGGCTGCCCCTGTTCAACCCCGAGCGAAAGACGGCGTGAGCGCGATGACCGCAGAGACGAACACCTACGACGCGATCGTCGTCGGCGGTGGCCACAACGGGCTGGTCAACGGGGCGTACCTGGCCAAGGCGGGGCTGCGCACCGTGGTCCTCGAGCGCCGGCACCTCGTCGGCGGCGCGGCGATCACCGAGGAGCTGGTGCCCGGCTTCTCGTTCACCACGTTCTCCTACGCGCTGAGCCTGCTGCGCCCCGAGATCGTCCAGGAGCTCGACCTGGTCAAGCACGGGTTCATGCCGCTGATGATGCCGTCGTCCTTCCACCCGACCGACGACGGCGACTACCTGCTGCTCGGCGACGACCACGGCCTCAACGTCCAGGAGATCAAGCGGCACTCGCCGCACGACGCGGACGCCTACGACCGCTACCACCACGACCTGGACAGGGTGTGCCAGGCGGTCCAGCCGCTGTTCGACAACCCGCCGCCGAACATCTTCGGCACCGACCCCGAGGACCAGGCGGACGTCGGCTGGCTGCTGCGACAGCTCGGCGGGATCGAGCGCACGACGATGCACGACGCCGTCCGCCTGCTCACCGGCAGCGCGTCGGACTGGCTCGACGACTACTTCGAGAACGAGTACGTCAAGGGCTTCCACGCCTCGTCGAGCATCATCGGCTCGAAGGTCGGTCCGATGTCGCAGGGCTCCGGGCTCGTGCTGCTGTTCCACAAGATGGGCGAGCACGACGGCCACCTGGGCTCCTGGGCGTTCCACAAGGGCGGCAACGGCGGCTTCACCCAGGTGCTCGCCCGGGCCGCGGCGGCGTACGGCGCCGAGATCCGCCTGGACGCGCCGGTGCGGGCGGTCACCACCCACGACGGCACCGTCACGGGCGTCGCGCTCGAGGACGGCACGGAGATCACGGCCCCGGTGGTCGTCTCGGCGCTCGACCCGCGCCGCACCTTCCTCGAGCTCGTGGAGCCGCGCGAGCTGCCCGGCGACCTGGTCGACAACATCCGCCGCTACCGGTTCCAGGGCGTCTCGTCGAAGGTCAACTTCGCGCTCGACGGGCTGCCGACGTACCCGGCGCTGGCCGACACCACCGAGCAGTACGGCGGCTTCATCAACATCGGCCCGACGGTCGAGTACGTCGAGCGGGCGTTCGACGACGCGAAGTACGGCTGGTACAGCAAGCGGCCCTACATCGACGCGGCGATCCAGTCCGTCGTCGACCCGGACATGGCCCCGCCCGGCAAGCACGTCCTGTCGTGCTTCGTGCAGTACGCGCCGTACCACCTCAGGGGCAGCGACTGGGACACCGAGCGCGAGCGGTTCGGGGACACCGCGCAGGCCGTGCTCGAGGCGACCTTCCCCGGGTTCGGCGAGCTCGTGCTGCACCGCGAGGTGGTCACGCCGCTCGACATCGAGCGGGTCACCGGCCTCAGCGAGGGCAACATCTTCGCCGGCGAGTTCCTCGCTCCGCAGATGTACTTCTTCCGGCCGGCTCCCGGGTGGAGCCAGTACACCACCCCGATCCGGGGCTACTACCAGTGCGGCTCGGGAACGCACCCGGGCGGCTGCGTCATGGGGTCGCCGGGCAGGCTGGCCAGCCGGCGCGTCCTGCGCGACCTGTCGCGGTAGCGGTCGACGGCACCCGAGGTCGCCGCGCGGCGCCGCGCGGCGCCGGCTCGGCCCGCGAGGTCGTGACCTTCGGCCCGGGCGACCGGCTCCGCAGCGGGCCAGAGTGGGCTCATAGGGGGCCGGCTCGTGCCCCCTCCAGCGGAAGGGAGCCGTCGGATGGAGCGCCTCACGCCCCTCGCGGACGCGTTCCTCGAGGCCGAGGACGCCGACCCGACGGCCTCTCTGGCGATCGGGTCGTTCGCGGTCTTCGAGGGCCCGGCCCCGACGTACGACGAGTTCGTCGCCGCCATCGCCGGGCGGCTGCCGCTGCTGCCCCGCTACCGCCAGCGGCTGCGCCGGGTCCCGTTCGACCTGGCCTCCCCGGCCTGGGTCGACGACCCGCACTTCGACATCCACTGGCACATCCGCAACACCGCGCTGCCCTCCCCCGGCGGGCCCGAGGAGCTGGGCCGGCTGATGAGCCGGGTGCTGACCCGGCGGATGGACCGCAGCCGCCCGCTCTGGGAGTACTGGTTCTGCGAGGGGATCGCCGGAGGCCGGTGGGGGCTGATCTCGAAGCTGCACCACAGCATGGTCGACGGCGTCTCCGGGACCGACCTCTACCGGCTGGTGCTCGACACCGGGCGGGTGCCGCGCCCTCCGGTCCCGGACACCTGGGTGCCACAGCCGCCGGCCTCGACGCTCGGCTTCACCGCGGCGGCGCTGTGGGACCTCGCCCGGACCCCGGCCGCGGCGGTACGCCGGACGACCGACCTGGTCACCTCGCCGCGGCGGCTCGTCCGGCGCGGCACCGAGACCGCCCGCGGACTGCTGACGATGAGCAGCGCCCTGCTCCCGGTCCACGACAGCTCGCTGACCGGGGACCTCACCGGCAGCCGGCGATACGCCTGGACCGAGGTGTCGCTGGAGGACGTCGGCCGGGTCCGCGCCGCGCTCGGCGGCACCGTCAACGACGTCGCGCTCGCCGTCGTCAGCGGCGGCTTCCGGCGGCTGCTGCTCGCCCGTGGGGAGCGGCCCGACGCGCACGCGCTGCGCTCGCTCGTCCCGGTGTCCACCCGCGAGCCGGGCGCGGAGTCGATCCCGGACAACCGGGTCTCGCTGATGCTGCCCTACCTCCCGGTCGACGTCGCCGACCCCGAGGAGCGCCTGCACGCCGTGCGTGACCGGGTCCGCGCACTCCGCAGCCGCCACGAGCCGGAGGCGGGTGGCAGCCTCACCTCGGCCGCCGAGCTCGGCCCGTTCCCGCCCGTCTCGGCCGGCATGCGGTTCGGCTTCCACCTGCCGCAGCGCTTCGTCGCGACCGTGACGACGAACGTGCCGGGACCTCGCCGGACGCTGTACGGGCTGGGTCGCGAGGCGCAGCAGCTGCTGCCGTACGTCCCGATCGCGGACCGGGTCCGGGTCGGCATCGCGATGTTCTCCTACCGCGACGTGCTGACGTTCGGCATCACCGCGGACTACGACGCGACCCCGGACATCGACGTGCTCCGGGAGGGGGTCGCTGACTCGATGACCGAGCTGCTGCACCGCGCCGGCGCGGTGCGCTGAGCGAGGCGCCGGCGCTCACCCGGCGACGCGGCTCGCCGTCAGCAGGCACCACACCGACTTCCCGTCCTCGGTGGCACGGGTGCCCCACCGGTCCGCGAGCGCGGCGACGATCTGGAGGCCCCGGCCGTGCTCGTCGTCGGAGCTCGGCCGCAGCTTGCGCGGCCGGAAGGTGTCCCGGTCGCGCACCTCGAGCATCACCTCGTGGCCGTCGCTGCGCACCCGCAGGTCCACCGGCAGCCGTCCGTAGCGCAACGCGTTGGTCACCAGCTCGCTGGTGATCAGCACCGCGTCCTCGACCACCTCGTTGGGCAGCTCCTGGTGGCGCAGGTGCTCGGCCACCAGCGAACGGGCCTCGACGACGCCCTCCGGGTCCGCGGCGTCGAAGTGGCGCGATGTCGTGCTGCTGGGCCGCGCCGCGTCGACCTGGGCGATCAGCACCGCCACGTCGTCGTCCGGGCCGTCGGGCATCAGGGTCGCCACCAGCCGCTCGGGAGCCGCGGCGAGCTCGCCGTCGAAGGCGGCCACCATCGCGGCCAGCGCGTCGATGCCCGCCTCGAGGTCGTGGCCGCGACGCTCCACGAGGCCGTCGGTGTAGAGCACCACGGTCGCGTCCCGCCCGAGGTGCACGTCGTGCTGCTCCAGCACGAACGGGCCGGCGCCCAGCGGCGGGTCCTCGCCGCCGGACAGCCGGCGGCACTTCCCGTCGGCGTTGGTGAGCAGCGGCGGAAGGTGGCCGGCGTTGGCGAAGCTCAGCAGGTGCGCGGTCGGGTCGAACACCGCGTAGACGCACGTGACGATCTGGTCCTCGCCGAGCTCGCGCACCATGCCGTCGAGGAACTCCAGCAGGTCCGAAGGGGGCAGGTCGAGGCGCGCGTAGGCCCGCACGGCCGCCCGCAGCTGGCCCATCACCGCCGCCGCCTGGACGCCCCGGCCCATCACGTCGCCCACGACGAGCGCGGTGCGCCCGGCGCCGAGGTCGATGACGTCGTACCAGTCGCCGCCGACCTGGGTGCCCTCGACGCCCGCGCGGTAGTAGGTGGCCACCTCGAGGTGGCTGAGCTCGAAGCTGTGCTGCGGCAGCAGGCTGCGCTGGAGCTCGTCGGCGATGGCGTGCTCACGGGCGGCCACCTGGGCGTTCGCCTCGGCCGCCGCCAGCGCCTGCTCCGCGGCACGACGCTCGGTGATGTCCTGCACGGACCCGCGCATCAGCCTCGGCACCCCGTCCCCGCCGACCAGCTCGCCGTGCACGCTGACCAGCACCGGCTCCCCGTCGGCGCGGACCACCCGGGCCTCGACGTGCATGCCGCCGCCCTGCCAGGCCGCGTCCATCGCCGCCCGCACCGCGGCGACGTCGTCGGGGTGCACCACCACGTCGAGGATGCCGGGGAACGTCAGCGACTCCACGTCCGCGCGGGTGCGCCCGATCATCCGCAGCAGCTCCTCGGACACCGTGACCCGGCCGGTGTCCAGGGCGATCTCCCAGCTGCCGACCCGGGCGAGCCGTTGTGCCTGGTCGAGCAGCGCCTGGCTCTGCTCCATGTGCTCGCGGGTACGACGGGCCCGGTCGAGCTCGAGGTTCGCCCGCACCCGGGCCAGCAGCTCGCGGGCCGTGAAGGGCTTGATCAGATAGTCGTCGGCGCCTGCGTCGAGCCCCTCGATGACGCCGTCCTCGCCGGCCCGGGCCGACAGCATCACGACCGGGATGCCGACGGTCGCAGGGTCGTCCTGCAGCGCGGCGAGCAGCCCGAAGCCGTCCAGACCCGGCATCATCACGTCGGTCAGCACCAGGTCGGGCGGTCTCACCTGCACCTTCTCCAGCCCGTCCAAGCCGTCGACGGCGGTCTGCACCGCGTAGTCGCCGGCCAGCAGCTCGGCGACGTAGCTCGCGGATGTCGGGATTGTCGTCGACCACGAGCACCCGCGGCCGGGTGCCGTCGTCGACGGTGACCGGGGCGGGCTGCTCGGCCCCCGTGCTGCGCTCCTCCAGCCAGCGGGAGGTCTCGGCGAGGAAGCCGGCGGCGTGCCGCCGCAGGTCGACCTCCGGCGCCGCGGCCGGCTCGACGACCTGGTCCGGCGGGAGGTGCTCGTCGCCGAGCGGCACCTCGACGGTGAACGTGCTGCCCTCGCCGACGACGCTGCGCACGAAGGCCCGGCCACCGTGCAGCTCGGCGAGCTCGCTCACCAGGGCCAGCCCGATCCCCGAGCCCTCGTGGGTGCGTGAGCGGGCTCCGCCGACGCGGTGGAACCGCTCGAACAGGTGCGGGATCTCCGAGGCCGGGATGCCGGTGCCGGTGTCGACGACATCCAGCCTGGCCGAGCCGTCGACGACCCTCAGCCGCACGGTGATGCCGCCGGTGAAGGTGAACTTCAGCGCGTTCGACAGCAGGTTCAGCACGATCTTGCCCCACAGGTCGCGGTCCACCAGCACGGGCTGGCCCAGCGGTGGAACGTCGATCACGAAGGCCAGGCCCGCCTTGGTGGCGGAGGTCTCGAACATGCTCGCGAGCTCTCGGGTGAACTGCGCGAGGTCGACCGGCTCGAAGACCGCCTGGGCGCGCCCCGACTCGAGCCGCGAGAAGTCCAGCAGCGTGTTGACCAGCTTGAGCAGCCGCTGACCGTTGCGCTGGACGACCTCCATGCGCTCGCGCTGGCGCGGCGGCAGCGGCACGTCGGTGTCGGCCAGGGCGTCCTCCGACGGCCCCAGGAGCAGCGTCAGCGGGGTCCGGAACTCGTGGCTGACGTTGGTGAAGAAGTCGGTCTTCGCCTGGTCCAGAGCCGCCAGCGACTCGGCCCTGGTCCGCTCGAACTCGTAGGCGCGGGCGTCGGTGACGGCCGACGCGATCTGGCCGGCGACCAGCTCCACGAATCCGGTCGCGTCGCGGTCCAATGGCCGGTAGGGGTTCAGCCCGACCACCAGCACGCCGTACGGCGCGGCCTGGGTGCTCTGCGCCAGAGGCACCACCAGCGCGTGTGTCGGGGCGTCCTGCCAGCCGCCGGCCGGCAGGTCGGAGAACCGTTCGCGGAGGTCGTCGACGACCACCGCCGCCCCGGGGTGCGCGTCGAGCGGCCACACGGCGTCCGCGCCGCGGAGCACCGGCGGCGCCGCGGGATGCGGCCCCGAGAAGCCCGTGCTGCCGGCGAGCCGGGCGGTGCGGCGGTCCGACGTGGGGTCGTCGTACAGGTAGACGAGGGTGAACGGCAGCTCACGGGCGCTGAGCGCGAGCTGGTCGGCTGCCGAGGAGAGCGTCTCGGCCTCCGTGAGGTCGGCGCTGCTGCGCAGCCCGAGCTGCTGCAGGGCCTGCATCCGGCGTCGCGAGACCACCTCGTCGGTGTCCTCCTTGACCACGCAGAGCATTCCGGAGATGACCCCGTCGTCGTCCCACAGCGGGCTGTAGGAGAACGTGTGGTAGGTCTCCTCGACGTAGCCGCTGCGCTCGAGGAAGAGCAGCAGCGACTCGTCCCAGGTCGCCACGCCGCTGCGCATCACCGTCTCGATGCGCGGGCCGATGTCGTCCCAGATCTCCGACCAGACCTCGCTCGCCGGACGGCCCAGCGCCCACGGGTACTTCGAGCCGAGCGTGTCGCGACGGTAGGCCTCGTTGCAGAAGAAGGTCAGCTCGGGCCCCCATGCCATCCACATCGAGAACCGCGAGGTGAGCAGCATTCGGACCACGGTCTGGAGGCTGCGCGACCACTTCTCCGGGGGCCCCATCGACGTGGCCGACCAGTCGACGGCCAACAGGTCGCTGCCGACGTCGCCGCTGCGGGCGAGCATGTCGCGCACCGACCACTCCCTTCTCGCGCAGTTCGCGGGTTCGCGGCGCGGTCTCCTGCGGAAGTGTAAGCAGAGTCCGGCAGGCAGTCGCCCCTGTCCGGCCGTCCGCACCGGTCCGGCCGTCTAGACCGTGCGGCCCGGTTCGCCACCTTCCACGGCACCCGCCGTGTGTCGACTTGGTCGACCGCCGGGGGCGATGGCAGCCTTCCCCGCGGGTGATGACCCCGCTCGGGCGTCCCGTCGGATGGCACCCGCAGCCTGTGGCGCTGGGGCCGAGTGAGAGGTAACCACAACGTGACCAACCGTTCACGATCCTGGCTGTCCCCGTTCATCGCGGGCGCGCTCGTGGTCGGCGGCGCAGGAGTCGCCGCCCTGGCCGGTCCCGCCCCCGCGGCGAACGGCGCCACCGCCACGTCGTCGACGTCGAGCTACACCTGGCGCTACAGCCTCAACCGGGTGCTGCGCGACGGCCGGATCCGGGAGTCCAGCGGCCTGGCCCGCAGCACCTACGACCGCCGGGTGGTCTTCACGCACAACGACAGCGGGGACAGCGCGCGCTTCTTCGCCGTGGGCCGGCGGGGCCGCACTCTGGCGACCTTCACGCTGCTCGGTGCGACGCACCGCGACTGGGAGGACATCAGCCCCGGTCCGCGGCACACGATCTGGCTCGGCGACATCGGCGACAACAGTCGCAGCCGCGGCTTCATCTCGGTCTACCGGGTGCGGGAGCCGCGCCGGACGGCCAGCCGCGCGCTCCGCTACAAGCGCTACGACCTGGTGTACCCCGACGGCGCCCACAACGCCGAGACCCTGATGGTCGACCCGAGGTCGGGTCGGGTCCTCATCGTCACCAAGGACGCTGCCGGCGGTCACGTCTACCGGGCTCCCCGGTCGCTGTCGACCCGCGGGTACAACCGGCTGCGCATGGTGGCGGCCGGGCCGGTCCTGGCGACCGGTGGGGACTTCTTCCCGGGCGGGCGCCGGTACGTCGTGCGCACCCACAACCGGGCCTACGTCTACCGGCACCTCGGCGCGAGGCCCACGATGGTCAAGCTGCCCACCGAGCGGCAGGGCGAGTCCATCGACGTGACCCGCAGCGGCCGGTACCTGCTGACCGGCAGCGAAGGACTGCACAGCCCGGTCCACCGGGTCGATCTGCGAGGAATCTCCTGAGCAGGTCCGCGTGGTGCGGCGCCCGCGCCGGGCTCAGGTCCGGGTGAGCGCGTCCTGGTAGCGGCGCAGCGCTCCCGCCGCGGCGTCCAGCGCCGGGCCGAGCTCGGCCACCAGCGGGCCGGCAGCGGTCGCGTCGCCCGCGCCGCCGAGCAGCTCCAGGTCCCGGCACAGGTCGCCGACCACCGTCGCACCCAGGTTCTGCGCGCTGCCCTTGAGCTTGTGCGCCCGCTCGCGCAGCAGCCCCGCGTCGCCGGAGCCGACCGCGGAGGCGATCGCGTCCAGCGCCTCGGGGGCCTGGGCGAGGAAGCTCTGCACGGCCTTGTCGACCAGCGCGAAGGCTCCCGGCCCCATCTCGGTCAGGGTGTCGAGCCGGCTGCGGTCGAGCACCGGCTGCCGCGCGGGCGCCGCGAGCCAGGACTCCAGGGCCTGCTCGAGGACCTGCGGCTCCAGGGGCTTGGTGAGGAAGTCGTCCATGCCCGCCGCCAGGCAGGCCTCCCGCTCCCCCTCGACGGCGGCCGCGGTCATCGCGACGATCGGGACGCGCCGACCCACTTCCGCGGCCCGGATCGCCCTGGTCGCGGCGTACCCGTCCAGCCGCGGCATCTGCACGTCCATGAGGATGGCGTCGTACCTTCCGGGGGCGGCCATCGCGACCGCCACCTCCCCGTCCTCGGCGATGTCGGCGTCGTAGCCGAGGGACTCCAGCACGCCGAGCGCGACGAGCTGGTTGACCTCGTTGTCCTCGACCACGAGGATCCGCCGACCGCGCGGCTCCCGGGCGCGCTGAGCGACCGAGGCGGCCACCACCTGCGCGCCATGGGCCTCCGCGAGACAGTCGGCGAGGCCGTCGAGCAGCGCGGACCGGCTCAGCGGCTTGTCCAGCACGAGCCGGATGCCGGCGTCGGCGAGCGACGCGTCGCCCACGGGCATCGACGTCAGCAGCATCAGCCGCGGTGCCGCGTCCCGCAGCAGGTCGTTGATCATCGTCGCGAGCGTCAGGCCGTCGCGACCGGGCATCGCCAGGTCGAGCAGCACCACGTCGAACGGCCGGCCCCGGTCTGCGGCCTCGAGCACCACCGTCAGCGCCTCGTCGGCACTCTCCGTCTCGGTCACGTCCATCTGCCAGCCGCGCAGGAGCTCGGTGACGACGAGCCGGTTGGTGGCGTTGTCGTCGACGACGAGCGCGCGGCGATGCTGGAGCATGTGGGCGCGGGCAGCGACCTCGGCGAGCGCGCCGGCGGGAGGCTCGGCGGTCTCGAACCAGCCGGTGAACCAGAACCGGCTGCCCTCCCCCGGCACGCTCTCCACCCCGATGCGGCCGCCGATGGCGCCGACGAGCTGACGGGAGATGGCCAGCCCGAGCCCCGTGCCCCCGTGCGTCCTCGTGGTGGAGGCGTCCGCCTGGGAGAACGGCTCGAAGAGCCGGGTCTGGGTGACCTCGTCGACGCCGATCCCGGTGTCGAGCACGACCGTCTCGAGCTCCAGCCTGCTGCCGTCGCGGCCGGCCACGTCGCAGCGCACCAGGACCTCGCCGTGATCGGTGAACTTCACGGCGTTGGAGACCAGGTTGGTGAGGATCTGGCTGAGCCGCGTCGGGTCGCCGGTGAGCCGCTCGGGGACGTCCGGCCGGACGTCGACGACCAGCTCGAGCCCCTTGTCGCGGGCGGTCCCCGCCAGCAGCGTGGCCACCTGGTCGAAGACCGAGCGTACGTCGAAGTCGACCGACTCCAGCTGCAGCTTGCCGGCCTCGATCTTGGAGAAGTCCAGGATGTCGTTGATCACCGCGAGCAGGGAGCGGCCCGCACCCTGCACGCCCTCGGCGAGCCGACGCTGGTGGGTGTCGAGGCCGGTGCGCAGCAGCAGGTCGTTCAGGCCGATCACGCCGTTGAGCGGGGTGCGGATCTCGTGGCTCATGGTCGCCAGGAACTGGGACTTGAGCCGGGAGGCCTCCATGGCGGCGTCGCGGGCGGCGGCGAGCTCGGCAGCGGTCCGCTCCCGCTCGGCGACCCGGCTCAGCTGGCCGCCGACCTGCTCGCACATCGACCGCAGCATGGCGTGCCGCTCGAAGGGGCTGTTCGCGGTGATCACGATGACCGCGGCGAGCTGGTCGCCCTCCATCACCGGAAAGCCGATCGACGGGTGCTGCGGCCGGGCGTCCTCCTCGAACACCACGCTGCACGCGGTCGCGGTGCGCCGGGCAACGTCCCACTCGGCGTCGGTCGGCTCGACGACGTGGGAGCCGTCCCGTCCGACCGGCAGTGGCCGCAGCACGGCGCGGCCGTCCTCGTCCACCTCCGGGCGGACCGCGGCGGCGCGGTTCCAGTCCTCGTGGGCGAGCAGGTACTCCTGGGCGACCTCGAGCGCCTCGCCCAGCGTCTCGGCCTCGTTCGCGGCCGACGCCATCGCCTGCATCATCACGTTGAGGACGACCGCGTCGAGCAGCTGCAGCTCGCCCTCCTTGACGTCGGTCACGTCCTGGGCGCTGCCCGCCATCCGCAGCGGGGTGCCGTCCGGGTCCCTGGTGAGCCGCCCCCGGACCCGCACCCAGATCGACTCGCCGTCCCCCCGTGTCACCCGGACGTCGTACTGGAACTCCTCGTCCGCGCCGGAGGACAGCCGGTCCGAGGCGGATCGGACAGTCTCCCGGTCCTGCTCCCTCACGAGGCTCGAGAAGGTGGCCACGGAGGGCTCGGCGACCTCCGGGTCGAGGCGCAGGATGCGGAACATCTCCGTGGACCAGGAGCTCGCCCCGCTGCGGAGGTCACGCTCCCAGCTGCCGATCTTGGCGATGGTCTGCGCGTCGGCCAGCTGCTCGCGGCTGCGGGTCAGCTGGGCCAGCAGCCGACGGGTGCGGCTGTGCTCGGTCAGCCGGTGCACGAAGCGCGCACCGCGACCCGTCGGGTCGCCCAGCGCACGCTCGGCGACCATCACCCACACATGGGTCCCGTCCGGCCGGAGGTAGGCGCACTCCTGCTCCTCGGCGTTCAGGCGGCCGGCACGGAGGTCGGCGAGGTGGGCGTCGAACGCCGCCTGGCCGACGCCGTCCAGGGTGTCGCGAACCGGCAGGCCGCGCATCTCCTCCGGCGCGCGTCCGAGCAGCCCGGCGGCGCGGGCGTTGCAGAACACCGTGACGCCGGCGGCGTCGAACACCCAGATCCCGTCCTCGCTGGACTCGACGATCTGGCGGTAGAGGTCCGCCGCATCGGACAAGCTGGGCCTCCCACGGCGTACGACGCGTTGGGTAGAGGATAGGTCGCCACCGGCCCGGCGCGCCGCGGAACCGGGCGCGCGGCCCCGGTGCCCCGTCCCGGTGCCGCGGACCGCCACGGCTTAAGGTGTGCTCGTGCACAGCGTGGGGACCGGGTCATGCTGACCACCGCCGTCGCGGCCGCCTTCGGGAGCGCTGCGACGTTCGCCGTCTCCACCTCCGTGCAGCACCAGGCCGCCGAGCAGGCGCCCGAGTCGGCCACGGGAGTCGTCGGGCTGCTGGGCTACCTGGTGCGCAAGCCGACGTGGCTGCTCGGCCAGGCGCTCGCCGCGATGGCCTTCTCCTTGCACGCCGTCGCCCTGCACAACGGACCGCTGGCGGTCGTGCAGCCGATCGTCATCAGCGGCATCGTCTGGGCGGTCCCGGCCCGCGCCGCGCTCAGCCGCCGACTGCCCTCCGCGTGGGAGCTCCGGGCGGTGGCCGTGACGGCTCTCGGCCTGGCGAGCTTCCTGGTCGCCTCCGCACCCTCCGCCGGTCACGACGCCCGCCGGGACAGTGGCACGCTCGTGCTGGTCCTCGGCGGCGTCGCGCTCGCGGCCTGCGCGAACACTGTCGCGGCGCTGGTCCACCGGGTGCCCCGGCGGCGGGCGTTCTTCCTCGGTTCGACCGCCGGGGTGCTGTTCGGCCTGGTGGCCGGGCTGCTCAAGATGGTCCTCGACACCGGCTCCCACAGCGGCTTCTCCGGCGTGCTCACGACCTGGCCGACCTATGTCCTGCTGGTCGTCGGCGCAGGCGGTGTGCTGACCAACCAGCGCGCCTACCGGGTGGCCGGGCTCTCCGCCTCGATGCCGGCGCTGAACTTCGTCAACGTCGTGGTCGCTCTCCTGTTCGGATACACGGTCTTCGGTGAGGTTCCCCGGCACACCCCCGTGCTGCTGCTGGTCCAGGCGCTGGCGCTGGCCGCGATCGGGCTCGGGCTGTGGCTGCTGGTGCGGCTCGAGGAGGACTTCCTGGACCATCCCGGCGGCCCACGGGCCGAGGAGGCGGCCGAGCCGGAGGAGACCGCCGAGCTCGAGCCACGCCGGTCGCGCTGACCCGCCCACGGGGCGCCGGCCCGGCTCGGTCATCATGGTGACACCGACGTCGCCGACTCGAAGGACCGCCGTGCGCGCCACCCGTGTCCCCGCTGCGCTGACCGCTCTGCTGCTCTCAGCCGTGCCCGTCGTGGCCGCGTGCTCGGCGGAGCCCGCTGCGCCGCCGACGTCCGGCGCGAGCAGCAGCCACGGGGTCCGCATCGACGTGACGATCAAGGGCGACACGGTGAGCCCCAACGGCGAGCGGGTCGAGGTCTCCGTCGGCGACCCCGTCGTGCTGAGGATCACCGCGGACCGGTCCGGAGAGCTGCACGTCCACTCCAGTCCCGAGCAGCACATCGCCTACCCCAAGGGCACCAGCGTGCACACCGTCACGATCGGCGGCCCGGGCATCGTGGACGTCGAGGACCACGACCTGCGGAAGGTGATCGTGCAGCTCGAGGTGAGCTGACCCGGACCGCTCCACGCCTCGAGGTGTCCGGCTGGTCTCGATTGACAGAGGAGAGACTGATGAGCGAGATGACCTACCGCCCCCTCGGGACCAGCGGACTGATGGTGTCCGTGGTCGGCCTGGGCTGCAACGCCTTCGGCACCCGGATCGGCGCCGACGCGGCGCGCGAGGTCGTGGACGCGGCGGTCGACGCGGGGGTGACGCTGTTCGACACCGCGGACACGTACGGTCGCGGAGCCTCCGAGGAGCTGCTCGGCACCGCGCTCGGCCGCCGGCGCGACGACGTCGTGGTGGCCACCAAGTTCGGCATGGACATGGACGGCGCCAACGGACCCGACTGGGGCGCCCGGGCGTCGCGCCGCTACGTCCGGAAGGCCGTCGAGGCCTCGCTGCGCCGGCTTGGCACCGACCACATCGACCTCTACCAGCTGCACCAGCCGGACCTCGTCACGCCGATGGAGGAGACCCTCGCGGCGATGTCGGAGCTGGTGACCGAGGGCAAGGTCCGCTACCTGGGTTGCTCCAACTTCGCCGCCTGGGAGCTCGTGGATGCGCACTGGACCGCCACGACCTCCGGCTTCGAGCGGTTCGTCTCGGCACAGAACGAGTACTCGCTGTACAACCGCTCCGCCGAGGAGGAGCTGGTCCCGGCCTGCGCGCGGCTCGGCGTCGGCCTGCTGCCGTACTTTCCGCTGGCGTACGGGCTGTTGACGGGCAAGTACCGCCGTGGCGCGCCCGCCCCCGAGGGCAGCCGGCTGCGGGCCGCCGACCAGAGCAGCAGGCTGGCGTCCGCGGACTTCGACCGGGTCGAGGCGCTCGAGGCCTTCGCCGCCGAACGCGGCGTCTCGATCCTCGAGGTGGCGCTGGGCGGCCTCGGGGCCCAGCCCGCGGTGGCCAGCGTGATCGCGGGCGCCACCCGACCCGAGCAGGTCCGGGCCAACGTCGAGGCCGGGCTGTGGCAGCCCTCGGCTGACCAGCTCGCAGCCCTCGGCGCGCTCAACGCGCATCGGGCTCCGGGCATGACGCACACCTCGTACACCCGCTCGTGAGCCGGGCCGGTTTAGACCGACCCCACAGGGTTTTGTCGCTTCTACCCTGAAACCCGCCGTTTCTCCGTGGGGTCGCGTTTCGTGCCGGAGCGGCTCGGGTATCCGCCAGCCCATCTCGGGAAGGTCCGTTCCACAGCCCGGAAGCCCCCCGTCCGGGCGCCCACCTCCCCACGAAGGCGGCGAGCACGATGACCACCCTGACCCAGCGGTCGACCGGAACGACCCGGCGCGCCAGTCGGCCCGCCGACGTCCTCGACGACGTCTCGGTCGACTCCGGCTCCCGGGCGGAGCTGAGCGCCCGGCTGCTCCGCCGGGCCGCCGCCACCGACGACGCGGTGGAGCGCAAGCGGCTTCAGGACGAGGTCGTCGTGCTGCACATGGGACTGGCCCGGGCCATCGCGATGCGCTACCGGGGCCGCGGCATCGCCGACGACGACCTCGTCCAGGCGGCCTCGATGGCCCTCGTGAAGGCTGCCCGCGGCTTCGACCTGTCGGTCGGTGGGGAGTTCCTGTCCTACGCCGCGGTCACGATCAAGGGGGAGGTCCGCCGGCAGTTCCGCGACTTCGGCTGGATGGTCCGACCGCCTCGCCCGGTCCAGAACCTTCAGGCCGACATCAGCCGTGCCGAGGCGGAGCTCACCCACGGGCTCGGCCGCTCCCCCCGCGTCAGCGAGGTCGCCCAGTTCCTCGAGGTCCCCGTCGAGGAGGTCGTCGAGGCGCTCTCGGCCGACGGCTGCTTCGCGCCCACCTCGCTGGACACGCCGGTCGGCGACGACGGCGCCGGGACGCTCGGCGACCTGCTGCCCTTCGACGACGACCGTGCGATGAGCGCGGCGGAGGCGCGGGTGATGCTGGCGCCCGCCGTACGCCGGCTCACCGACCGGGAGCGCCGGGTCCTCTACCTTCGGTTCTTCAAGCAGCAGACCCAGGCCCAGATCGCCGCCGACATCGGGGTGACGCAGATGCAGGTGTCGCGGATCCTGGCCCGCGTGCTTGCCGAGCTGCGGGGCCACCTGGCCTGACCGCACCGGCGTTTCGGGGGGTCTGAGCCGGGTACGTGGTGTTCTCACTCGAGGAGGAGCCATGAGCACCGCAACCTGGATCTGGATCATCGTGGCGATCGTCGTGATCGTCGTGGTCATCGCCCTGGCCGCCGCGGCCGCGAAGCGTGCCACGAACCGGCGCCATCGCGAACAGGCAGAGCAGCTGCGCGAGCACGCTGCGGCGTCCTCGACTCAGGTCGAGCAGCACGAGGCGGACGCCCGGGAGAGCGAGGCCCGTGCCGCGAAGGCGCGCGCCGAGGCCGAGCTGAAGGAGGCGGAGGCGCAGCGCCTCGCCGCCGAGGCTCGCGACCGGCAGGGCACCGCGCAGGAGTCCCGCGGCGAGCACGAGGAGATGCTGCGCCGCGCCGACGAGCTCGACCCGCAGGCCCGCGACAGCGGGGACTCCGTGGAGTCGGAGGAGCCGGGCTCGACGGCGGCCACCCGGACCGACGAGACGCCGGCGCGCGGCGAGGCCGGTCCCTACCGGCGCTAGCAGCCGCTCGGAGGTCGGGTCAGAGGTAGAGCCCGGTCTGGCTGTCACCGAGCCGCTCCGCCGCGACCGCGTGGATGTCGCGCTCCCGCATCAGGATGTGGGTCTCGCCGTTGACCTCGACGTCGCCCTTGTCCTCGGGGTCGAACAGCACCCGGTCACCGACCTCGACCGTGCGGACGTGCGGGCCGACCGCTGCGACCCGGGCCCAGGCCAGCCGACGCCCCATCGCGGCCGTCGCCGGGATCACGATGCCTCCGGTGGAGCGGCGCTCGCCTGCGTCCCGGTCGGCGGTGACCAGGACGCGGTCGTGCAGCATCCGGATCGGTGTCTTCTCGCTCACCCGTCCGCGGCGACCTTCCGGACCAGGACCAGGACCGCGACGATCCCGGCCACGATGCCGGCGGTCTTGAGGATGTTGTCGGTGCGCGGCTGACCCCGGTCGTCGACGTAGTGGGCGCGGATCGAGGCGATCTCCCGGCGGACGATGGTCTTCGGGCTGGCCCGGTAGGCCAGCTGGTCGATCGTGGCGGCGAGCCGCTCCCGGGTGGCCTCGATCTCGGTCTCGATGGTGGCCGGGGGGCGCGTGTCGGCGGGCGGGTCGGCCTGCTGGGCCACGGTGGTCTCCTCGTCGCTGCGGATCCGTCTGGACCGAAGGCTACCGGGTCGGTGGGCGCCCCGGGCGTGCGGGACGACCGGCGCAGTAGCGTGGGTGCGACCGCCCACGCGTCGGTCGACCATCGCCTTCCTGTCCTGCGCACCACGAGGAGAGCCCGTGAGCGACAACCGCCTGTCCGTGGGGGAACCCGCACCCGACTTCTCCCTGCCGACGGACACAGGTGACACCGTGACGCTGTCGGACCTGCGGGGTCGCAGGGTGATCGTGTACTTCTACCCGGCGGCGATGACGCCAGGGTGCACCACCCAGGCCTGCGACTTCACCGACTCGCTGTCCTCGCTGGAGGCTGCCGGCTACACGGTCCTCGGCATCTCCCCCGACGAGCCCGCCAAGCTCGCGAGGTTCCGCGAGCGCGACGCGCTCACGATCACCCTCCTCTCCGACGCCGACCGGTCGGCCATGACCGCCTACGGGGCATTCGGCGAGAAGAAGATGTACGGCAAGACCGTGCAGGGCGTGATCCGCTCGACGTTCGTCGTCGACGAGGAGGGCATGGTCGAGGTGGCGCAGTACAACGTGAAGGCCACCGGCCACGTCGCCAAGCTTCGCCGGGACCTGGGCCTGGCGTCCTGACCCCTAGGATGACCGGCGAGCCAGAGTGGTGGAACAGGCAGACACGCGGGTTTTAGGTACCCGTGCCTCCGGGCGTGGGGGTTCGAGTCCCCCCTCTGGCACGTGACGTCGGTCGAGGTGGTGCCGTTCTCGGGCGAGCATGCCGTCGGCGTGGCCCGCCTGGCCGAGGCCGTGCAGTGGCCCTCGCTCACGGACCCCGAGACGGTCCTCCGGGTCTGCACGGCACCCGGCGCGACGTCGTACGTCGCGCTAGAGGGCGATCAGGTCGTCGGATGGGCGCAGGCCCTCGGCGACGGGGTGCTGCAGTCGCACCTCAGCTTCCTGGTCGTCGCGGCCAGCCACCGGCGGCGCGGGATCGCGCGGCTGCTGACCGTCGCCACCTTCCAGGGCACCCACACCCTGCGCATGGACCTGGTCACCGACGCGCTCGGCGACGGGTTCTACGCGTCGTTCTCCCACAAGCGGATGCTCGGCTTCCGGATCTACCCCGGCGCCTGACCGAGCACGTATGGAACCGCTCGGATCGGGGACCCTCCGGGCACCAGTCGTCCACGCACCGGCCCCGGCCGGAGGGAGAAGGTAGCAGCATGCGCGCAGCCGTCTACGACCGTTTCGGCGGAGCCGACGTCCTGCAGGTCCGCGACGTCGACGACCCGCCGCTCGGCCCGGACGTCCTGCTGGTGCGCGCCCGGGCGACGAGCGTGAACCCGGTGGACTGGAAGGTCCGCGAGGGCTACCTGCAGGGCGGCTTCCCGCACCATCTCCCGATCGTCCCCGGCTGGGACGTCGCCGGCGTCGTGGAGGCCGTTGGCCCCGCCGTCCGAAGCGGTCTGGCGGTGGGCGACGAGGTCTACGGCTACGTGCGCCGCGACGACATCGGCCTCGGTACGGCGGCGGAGCTCGTGGCGGCCCCCGAGCGGACCGTCACCCGCAAGCCCGCGGGACTCTCCTTCGAGGAGGCGGCGGCCGTTCCGCTCGCCGGGCTGACCGCCTACCAGGCGCTGGTGGAGCTGCTCGAGGTCGGCGACGGCGACCGGGTCCTGGTGCACAACGCCGCCGGAGGGGTCGGCCACTTCGCGGTGCAGGTCGCGGTCGCCCGCGGAGCGCAGGTGGTGGGCACGGCGAGCGCCGGGAAGCACGACTGGCTGCGCGCGCTGGGCGCGGCCGAGACCCTCGACTACCACGACGGACCGGTGAGCGAGCAGCTCTCCGAGCCGGTCGACGCGGTGCTGGACCTCGTCGGCGGCGAGGCTCTCGAGGACGCCCCCAAGCAGGTTCGCGACATCGGACGAGTGGTCTCGATCGTCGACGCGCAGACCGTGCTCGGGCTGGGTGGTCGCTACCTGTTCGTGCGCCCGGACCGCGAGGGGCTCGACGCCCTGGCTGCGCTGGCCGACGACGGGGCGCTGCGTGCCGAGGTCGCCGACACCTTCGACCTCGACCGGATCGCCGACGCGCACCGGCTCTCCGAGGACGGCCACGTGAGCGGCAAGGTCGTGGTACGGATCTGAGCCGGCCGGCTCAGGTCACGGTCAGCACGTGCTCCCGGCTGTAGCCGGTGGCATTCTGCGAGGTGCCCGGCACCCGGACCCGGTAGGTGCGGCTTCCCGGTGTGCTCCAGGTGAACCGGAACGAGTAGCTCCCGGTGCTCGAGGTGGTGGTGGCGGCGACGGTGGTCCAGGTCGAGCCGACCAGCCGTTGGCGTTCCACCCGGGTGCCCGTTCGCGCCGGGCCGACCGTCCCGCGCAGCACGGCCGCGGTTCCACGCCGTACCGTCGAGGCGACGAAGCCGGCGGTCACCCGGTAGCGGACGGCGACCGACAGCGGCCGGCTCACCGCGGCGGCGTAGGACCAGGCCGCCGCGGACAGCACCCGGAACCGGCAGGTGGTCGGTGGCGCCGCCACGAACCCGGCGGTCCCGTCCGCGGCGGTGGTCAGCGGGTCGTGGACGTAGCTCCAGGTGTCGGTGGTGGTGCGCTGCAGCCGCAGCGTCGCCCCGGACACCGGGGCACCGGTCGCGGTGATCCGCAGCCGTGCGGGGATCTCGAGCGACGAGCCGTAGGTGATCGTGGCCGGCGCGGTGGCAGTCAGCGTCGTGGCCCGCTGGACGGCGTACGTCCGGATCGCCGGCCACTGCGTGGCGTCCTCTCCGGACAGGTGCCACAACGCCATGCCCTTGAGGTGGTAGGTGCCGACCAGCGTCATCTTCGCGGTGGTGGACTGTGCGTCGTTGTACCAGACCTCGTGCAGGACGTCGCCGTCACGGTAGGTGAAGTACGGGGCCGCGTCGACGGCCGACCACTGCCGCACCGCGTCCTTCGACGTCCGCAGCTGCTCGGCCTGCTGGTAGGTGCTCAGCGAGGTGGCCGGTGCGATGGCGTGGTGGGCGCCGTCGGTGGGCCAGTCGTAGCCGTACAACGGCACGCCCATCTGGATGCGGCCCGCCGGGACCACCGTGACGGCGTAGCCGACGACCGACTCGGTCCAGGGCAGCGGGGCGACCGGCCCGGGGTCGCTGCCCCGGTAGTGGAGGTCGTAGGTCATGATCCGGAACCGGTCCACCAGCGCACCGATCCGGGCGTAGTCGAAGACCGCCCAGCTGGGGTCCGTGCCGCTGCGGCGCGGCCCGACCGTGACGGACAGCCGCTTCCCGCGCGCGTCCAGAGCCGTGTTCAGCTCGCGCAGGAAGGTCACGAAGAGCGTGGCGACGTGCTGCTTCTGGGTCACCGTGCCCCCGAAGTTCATCGCCTCGAAGTCGAGGTCGATGCCGTCGTACCCGTGATCGGTCACGAGCCCCACGAGGCGGGACCGCAGTGCCGCGCGCGAGGTGGAGCCGGCGAGGAGGCTCTCCATCTGCGGGGTGCTCAGCGTCTCCGTGACCGTCGGCAGTACCGCGATGCCGTCGACGTGCAGCGCCGACACGACCGACGGGTCGGCGGAGCCGGTCACGGTCGTGGCGCCGGTCGCGGTGTACCAGAACGGCGACGCGTCGCTCCAGAGGTCGGCGTTGTCGTGGATCGACTGGAGTCCCGCGGCCTGGTACGGCGCGGGCCGGAGCCAGCCTGCGACGATGCGCCGCGGGGCGTTCTCGGCCGGGGCTGGCCCGGGAGCCGCGAGCAGCAGGCCCGCGGCGAGCAGGACGGCGAGCGCGGCCGGCAGGGCGGGAGTGAGGTGGCGGAGGGGTGATCGAACGGCGCTTCTCATCGGAGGTCCCCAGACGTCCGGTCGGAGAAGGGCCCGTCGTGGGCGGTCACCGCCCGGGCATCTCCATGCTATCCCCGCGCGCCCGGCCCACGGGTGGGTTCGCGCGCCCGAGGCGCCCGGGTCAGAGGCCGGCCAGCACGTCGGCGACGACCGGGGCGATGGCGCGGATCGCGCGGCCGCGGTGCGAGATCGCGTCCTTCTGCTCGGCCGGCAGCTCCGCGGACGTCAGCGCGCCGGCCTGGTCGTCCGGGACGAACAGCACGTCGTACCCGAAGCCGCCGGTCCCCCGGGTCTCGCGGATCACCCGGCCGGGCATCTCGTCGTGCACGACCTCGTCGGCGGCGCCCCCGGCGCCCACCGGGTAGGCGAACGCCACCGCGCAGTGGAACGCCGCGCCCCGCCGCTCGTCCGGGATGTCGGCGAGCTGGGCGAGCAGCAGGGCGTTGTTGGCCGCGTCGTCCTTCCGCCCGCCGGCCCAGCGGGCCGACAGCACCCCCGGCATGCCGTTGAGCGCGTCGACGCAGAGCCCGGAGTCGTCGGCGAGCGACGGCAGGCCGGTCGCCTCGACGGCGGCGTGCGCCTTGAGCAGCGCGTTGCCCTCGAAGGTCGCCTCGGTCTCCGCCGGCTCGTCGTAGGCCGGGACGTCGTCGAGTCCGAGCACCTCGACGTCGGGCACGTGCGCCTGCAGGATCCGGCGCATCTCGGCGAGCTTCTTGGCGTTGCGGGAGGCGAGGAAGACCTGGGTCATCCGGCGAGCGCCTCCTGCTGCAGGCGGGTCAGGTCGGCGCAGCCCCGCTCCGCGAGCGCGAGCAGACCGTCGAGCATCGACCGGTCGAACGGCCGGCCCTCGGCGGTGCCCTGCACCTCCACGAACCGGCCGTCGCCGGTCATCACCACGTTCATGTCGGTCTCGGCGCGCACGTCCTCCTCGTAGGGCAGGTCGAGCCGCGGCTCGCCGTCGATGAGCCCCACGGAGACCGCCGCGACGGAGCCGGTGAGCGGCTCGCCGGACAGCGCCCCCTCACGGCCGAGGTGCGCGCACGCGTCGGCGAGCGCGACGTAGGCGCCGGTGATCGCCGCGGTGCGCGTGCCGCCGTCGGCCTGCAGCACGTCGCAGTCCAGCACGATGGTGTTCTCTCCCAGCGCCTTGTAGTCGACCACCGCGCGCAGCGACCGGCCGACCAGCCGGCTGATCTCGTGGGTGCGGCCGCCGACCCGGCCCCTGACGGACTCTCGGTCGGAGCGGGTGTGCGTCGACGAGGGCAGCATGGCGTACTCAGCGGTCACCCAGCCCATCCCGGAGTCCCTGCGCCACCGCGGCACGCCCTTGGAGGCCGACGCCGCGCAGAGCACCCGGGTCCGGCCGAACTCCACCAGCACCGAGCCGGCCGCGTGGTCCAGCCAGCCGCGGGTGATGGTGATGGGGCGCAGTTCGTCCGGGCGTCGTCCATCGGCTCGAGTCATGGCCGCGAGCCTAGAGGCTGCGAGTCAGATGTCGTACGTCGCCCCGGGCGCGACCAGCTCCGCGGGCCCGGCGTAGCAGGCAACCGCCTCGGCCAGCGCCACGGCGGGGTCGTACCAGGCCGGGACGTGCGTCAGCAGCAGCCGGCCGACGCCTGCCGAGGTCGCCGTCTCGCCGGCGTCGCGGCCGGTCAGGTGCAGGTCCTCGGGGTTGTCGCCGCCCTCCTGGAAGGCGGCCTCGGACAGCAGGACGTCGGCGTCCTTGGCGAGCACCACCAGCTCGGGACACGGACCGGTGTCCCCGGTGTAGGCCAGCACGTGTCCGTCGTGCTCGACCCGGAGGCCGTACGCCGGCACCGGGTGCCGCACCCGCACCGGGGTGACGACGAGCGGGCCCACGGCGACCGGCTGCGCGTCGTACTCCACGAAGGTGAACTCCTCCTTCATCCCCGGATGCTTCGCCAGTCCGTAGGCGCGAGCGACCTGGCGGGCGGTGCCGCGGGGGCCGTGCACCGGGATGGCCGGGCGGCGGCCCGACGGGTGGTACTTGCGCAGCACGTAGTGCCCGCTGCAGGTCGAAGTAGTGGTCGGGGTGCAGGTGGCTGAGGAAGATCGCGTCGATGTCGAGCGGGTCCGCGTAGTGGTGCAGCGGGCCCAGCGAGCCGCTGCCCGCGTCCAGCAGCACCCGCCAGGAGCGTCCGTCGAGCGGCGCCTCCACGAGGTAGCAGCTGGCCGCGGACTCCGGGCCCGGGTAGGACCCGGCGCAGCCCACGACCGTGAGCCTCATGCGGGGGCCCAGGTGGCGGCGCGCGCGACCTGGTGGACCGAGGCCAGCTCGGGGCCCAGGAACCGGCGGCCGATCGCGGCGAACTCCTCCGGCACCCCGGTCGTGAGGAACCGGTGGACCGGCTGGGGCAGGGCCGGGTCCCGCTCGAGCCCGTGGCGGACCAGCAGCCGGTAGACGTCCTTGGCGGTCTCCTCGGCGCTGGACACCAGCGTCACCCGGTCACCCATGACGTAGGAGATCACGCCGGTGAGCAGGGGGTAGTGGGTGCAGCCGAGGATGAGCGTGTCGACGTCGGCGTCGGTGAGCGGGTCGAGGTAGTCGTGCGCCACCTCGAGGAGCTCCGGCCCGCTGGTGACACCGGCCTCCACGAACTCCACGAAGCGCGGACAGGCGCGGGTGTGCAGGAGGACCTGCGGCGCGGCGGCGAACGCGTCGTCGTAGGCCATCGACTCGGCGGTGGCGCGGGTGCAGATCACACCGATGCGGCCGGTGCGGCTGGCGGCGACGGCTCGCCGGGTCGCGGGCAGGATCACCTCGACGACCGGCACCGGGTAGCGCTCCCGGGCGTCGCGGAGCACCGCCGCGCTCGCCGAGTTGCAGGCGATGACCAGGACCTTGACCCCGTGGTCCACGAGGTGGTCGAGGCACTCGAGGGCGTACTCCCGGACCTCGCCGATCGGCTTGGGGCCGTACGGCTGCCGGGCGGTGTCGCCGAGGTAGAGCACCGGCTCGTGGGGCAGCTGGTCGAGCACCGCCCGGGCCACGGTGAGCCCGCCGAAGCCCGAGTCGAAGATGCCGATGGGAGCGTCAGCCACGTGCCGAGGATAGTGCCCGGCACCCCGGTCGAGCCTCAGGCGTCGAACGGCAGGCGTGGCTGCGGCGGCCCGAGCGCGGGGTCGACGCCGTCGAACAGGCTGCTCACCGACTCCCCGGCGTGCACCCGCGAGATGGCCTCGGCGAAGAGCTCGGCGACCGTGCGCACCTGCAGCTCGGGCCAGCCCGCCGGCTGCGGCACCGTGTCGGTCGTCACGACCTCCTCGATCATCGGGTGGTCGCGGAGCCGTTCGACCGCCTTGCCGACGAACAGGCCGTGGGTGCAGGCCACCGAGGCACCCGTGCAGCCGAGGGTCTCCAGCTTGTCGAGCAGCTCGACGATCGACCCGCCGGTGGCGATCTCGTCGTCGAGCACGATCGCCCGCCTGCCGGCCACCTCGCCGACGATCGCGTCGATCACCACCCGGTCGTCGGCGAGCCGCCGCTTGCTACCGGCAGCCACCGGGAGCCCGAGCAGCCGCGCGAAGTGCGTCGCGGTCTTGGCGTTGCCGAGGTCCGGGGAGACCACCACGGCGCTCTCCAGGTCCTGGCCGCGGTAGTGCTCGGCGAGCACGCCGAGCGCGGTGAGATGGTCCACCGGGACCGAGAAGAAGCCGTGCACCTGGGGTGCGTGCAGCGTCATCGTCAGCACCCGGGTGACGCCGGCCGTCGCCAGCATGTCGGCGACCAGCCGGCCGCCGAGCGAGATCCGCGAGGCGTCCTTCTTGTCGGACCGGGCGTAGGCGTAGTGCGGGATCACGGCGGTGATCTGCGCCGCGGACGCGCCCCGGGCGGCGTCGACCATCAGCAGCAGCTCCATGAGGTGCTCCTGGGTGGGCGGCACGAGCGGCTGGACGATGTACACGTCGCGCTGGCGGCAGTTCGCCTGCAGCTGCGCCTGGAGGCAGTCGTTGCTGAACCGGCTGATCTCCACCGAGGAGAGCCGCACCCCGAGCGCATCGCAGATCGAGGACGCCAGGCGCCGATGCGCACTGCCACTGAAGACGACGATCTCGCGCACGGCGGTCCCCTCGGGTGGGTGGCGGGTCGGGTCATGCTAACCCGCGATCCCGCGGCTGTGGCCGGGACTCGTCGGCCGACCCACCGGCGCCTGCGGGGAGGATCGCCCTCCTCGGGACCGCCGAGAACGGCCGCGGCACGGCGGTTGACGCCAGGCAGCTGGAGCCTCAGACGGAGCTGGACCGCTCGTTGTAGACGCCGGCCTCCTCCTGACCGGACAGCGCGTGGATCGCCCGCATGATCTCGTCGGTGATCTCCCGGCGGGCCCGTCCGAGCGGCACCCCCTCGAACCGGCCAGCGAAATGCAGCGGCTCACCGAACCGCACGGTGACCTTCACCAGGCGCGGGTAGCGGGAGCCGACCGGCTGGACGTGCTCGGTGCCGACCAGGCCGACGGGTACGACGGGCGCGCCGGAGGCCAGTGCCAGGTGGCCGACGCCGGTGCGCCCCCGGTAGAGCCTGCCGTCTCGCGAGCGGGTGCCCTCGGGGTAGATCCCGAACGCCTCGCCCCGGGCGAGCACCCCCAGGGCGATGTCCAGCGACGCGATCGCCGCGCGGGTGTCGTCGCGGTTCACCGGGACCATGCCGTTGCCCTCGAACCAGGCACGCTGCAGCCGCCCCTTGATCCCGGGGCCGGTGAAGTAGTCCTCCTTGGCCAGGAACACCACCTTGCGCGGGGCCACGATGGGGATCACCACGCTGTCGACGAACGACAGGTGGTTGCTGGCGATGAGGACCGGGCCCGTGGCCGGGACGTTCTCGGCGCCCTCGACGTCGGGCCGCCAGACGGCCCGGGCGAGCGGCGGGACCAGGGCGTGCACCACCGAGTAGAGCTCCATCGTCACCTCTCCGCGTCGATCCTCCCACCTTGCCAGGTGCGGTCCGGGACACCGGCACCGCGCTCGGGACCCGCCCCGCTCGGGACCTTTGCCTCGTGCCTGGTCCGCGGGGGCGCCCTACCGTGGACGCGACGACCGAAGGTGAGGGGCATGCCCGCCGACTTCCTGCGCAACACCGACGCGTTCGCCTGGGCCATGGAGGACGACGCCCGGCTCCGGTCCACCATCGTCAGCATCGTGCTTCTCGAGGAGCCGCCGGACTGGGACCTGCTGGCGGACCGCTTCGACCGGCTGAGCCGGCTGTCACCGATGTTCCGCCAGCGGGTGCTGCCGACGGTCCCGCCGGCCCCGCCGCGCTGGTCCTACGCTCCGGACTTCGACCTCCGCTACCACGTGCGTCGGGTGACCGCTCCGGAGCCGGGCACCTTCGACACCGTCCTGGAGATGGCCCGGCGCAAGCAGATGGGCGAGTTCGACCACGCCATGCCGCTGTGGGAGGTGACGCTCGTCGACGGCCTGGCCGACGGCGGCGCCGCCCTCCTGGTGAAGCTGCACCACTCCCTGGCCGACGGCATCGGCGGCGTCCAGCTCGCGATGCAGCTGTTCGACCTCGACGCCACCCCGCGCGACCTCGGACCGATGCCTCCGGAGCCGATCGGCGAGCAGCCCGGCGCGCTCGACGCGGTCACCCACGCGCTGCGGTACGACGTCGGGCTGGCCGGCAAGCTGGCCCGCAGCGTGGTCGGCGCTGCGCCGGCCGCGGTCGTCGGAGGGGTGCGGCACCCGCGCACCGCCGTACGCTCCTCCTGGGACACCGCGGCCTCGGTCTACCGGACCGTGCGCCCGATCAACGACACCGCCTCGCCGGTGATGCGGGAGCGCAGCCTGGTGCGCGAGCTCGGGGTGCTCGACGTGCCTCTGACGGCGCTGAAGCAGGCGGCGCACTCGGCGGGCGGAACCCTCAACGACGCGTTCCTGGCCGGGGTGACCGGCGCGCTGCGCCGCTACCACCTCGCGCACGGGGAGACCGTCGACGACCTGCGGGTGACCATGCCGATCAGCATCCGGCAGTCCGAGGACCCGACCGGAGGCAACCGGATCACGCTGCTGCGGCTCGCGCTGCCGGTGGGCACCCGCGACCCCGCCCGGCGGATCCACGAGATCCACGCCCGCGCCGTCGTCGCCCGCCAGGAGCCGTCGCTGCCGCTGACCCAGCTGATCGCGGGCGGCCTGAACCTGCTGCCGCGCTGGTACATCGGGGCGATCCTGAGGCACGTCGACTTCCTCGCCAGCAACGTGCCGGGCATCCCGGTGCCGGTCTACTTCGCCGGAGCCCGGGTCCTGCGGCAGTACGCGTTCGGTCCCACGATCGGGGCCGGCGTCAACGTCACGCTGATGACCTACGTCGACATCTGCTCGATCGGGCTGAACGTGGACACCGGCGCGATCCCGGACTTCCCGGTCTTCCGCGAGTGCGTCACCGAGGCGTTCGACGAGGTCGTCGCCCTCGGGTCGTCGGCGGGCGGCCGGGTGGGCCGGGCCAACCGGGGCGCCCGCGGCAGGTGAGGCCGTCGGGTCACGCCCAGAGCTGGCCCTCGAGCGCGTCCTCGGCCTCGTCGATCGTGCCCTCGTAGGCACCGGTCGACAGGTACTTCCAGCCGCCGTCGCAGACCACGAAGACGATGTCGGCGCGCTCTCCCGCCGTCACCGACCTCGCGGCCTGCCCGAGCGCGGCGTGCAGGATCGCGCCGGTGGAGATCCCGGCGAAGATGCCCTCGTTCTCGAGGAGCTCGCGGACCCGGCGTACGGCGTCGCGCGGGCCGACCGAGAAGCGGGCGTCGATCAACGAGGCGTCGTACAGCTCGGGGACGAACCCCTCGTCGAGGTTGCGCAGGCCGTAGACCAGCTCGCCGTACCGCGGCTCGGCGGCCACGATCCGCACACCGGACTCGTGCTCGCGGAAGAACCGGCCCACGCCCATCAGCGTGCCGGTGGTGCCGAGCCCGGCGACGAAGTGGGTGACCGACGGCAGGTCGGCGAGGATCTCGGGGCCGGTGCCCTCGTAGTGGGCGAGCGCGTTGGCCGGGTTGCCGTACTGGTAGAGCATCACCCAGTCGGGGTGCTCCTCGGCGATCCGCTTGGCGACCCGGACCGCCTCGTTGGAGCCGCCGGCCGCCGGGGAGGAGACGATCTCGGCGCCCCACATCCGCAGCAGCTGCCGTCGCTCCTCGGAGGTGTTCTCCGGCATCACGCAGACCAGCCGGTAGCCCTTCAGCTTGGCGGCCATCGCCAGCGAGATGCCGGTGTTGCCGGACGTCGGCTCGAGGATCGTGCAGCCGGGGCGGAGCCGGCCGTCCTTCTCGGCCACCTCGACCATCTTCAGCGCCGCCCGGTCCTTGATGGACCCGGTCGGGTTGCGGTCCTCGAGCTTCGCCCAGAGCCGCACGTCCGCAGACGGCGAGAGCCGCGGGAGACCGACCAGCGGGGTTCCCCCGACCGAGCCCAGCGTCGAGTCGAAGCGCATGACGAGCGGAGGCCGCCTCAGATGCCGTCGGTGGTCGACCAGGTCGCCACCGTCGCCAACGCGCAGCCACCCGCCACGGCCGGGAGGACGACGACCTGGTCGCCGTCGCTGACCGTGGTGCCGAGCCCGCCGGTGAACCGGACGTCCTCGTCGTTGACGTACACGTTGACGAAGCGACGCAGGTCCTCGCCCTCGACCAGGCGGTCCTTGATGCCGGGGTGGTTGGTCTCGAGGTCGTCGATCACCTCGGAGAGCGTGCCTCCCTGGCCCGTGACGGCCTTCTCGCCGCCGGTGTAGGTGCGCAGGATGGTCGGGATGCGGACCTCGACTGCCATCAGGGCTGACTCCTCAGCTGTTCGGGGGCTCCACGACCGAGACGTCCTCCTCGGTCACGGAACCGTCGGCGATTCTGTAGGACCTAAACTCCACGGGTCCCGGACTATTCCCGTGCTCACGGGTGGAGACCAGCACGTAGTGCGCGTTCGGCTCCATCGCGAGCCCGACGTCCGTGCGCGAGGGGTACGCCTCGGTGGCGGTGTGCGAGTGGTAGATCACCACCGGCTCCTCGTCGCGCGCGTCCATCTCCTTGTAGAGCGTGAGCAGGTCGACCGGGTCGAACTCGTAGAACGTCGGCGAGCCGGCGGCGTTCACCATCGGCACGAAGCGCTCCGGACGGTCCGACCCCTCGGGCCCCGCCACGACGCCGCAGGCCTCGTCCGGATGGTCCCGCTTGGCGTGCGCGACGATCGCGTCGTACGTCGTCCGGTCGATACTCAACACACCCACGAGGGTATGGGCCGGGCCAAACCGGGCGTCATCGGGTCCAGTCCGGTCCGCATCCTGAGACCTGCCGCGGCCGGTCAGCGGGAGAGCGCGCGGACCAGTGTCTCCTGGAGGTAGCCGACCCAGTCGTAGATGTCGTGCACCGCGCTGCGCGGGTCCGACTCGGGCAGCGCCTCCCAGAGCTGGTCGTCGCCGTCCTGCACCCCGAGCCGCGTGGCGAGCGCGAGCCGGATGTCGGTGAACGACTTCAACCAGCTCATCGCCTGCTGGGGAGCCAGCTCTACGTCGACGGTGAGCCCGTCCTCTCCGAGCTCGGCCGGCAGGCCGGCCTCCTCGAGCGTCTCGATCAGCGCCACGGCGGCCTGCGCCTTGCCGTCGCGCAGCGAGCGCTCGGTGTAGCGGCGGAACTCACCCGCCGCCTCCGGGTCGTCGGGGTAGGCGGAGGGGAACAGCCGCGCCAGCACCGGGTCCTCCGGCTCGGTCGTCGGGCCGGAGAAGTCGAGCAGCTCCTCGAGCGGGTCCTCCGCCGACGTCGGCGCGGCGACCTCGTTGCGGAGCAGCTCGACGAGCTGGGACGCCAGGGACCGGAGCAGGTCGGCCTCGAAGCCGGAGAACGTCGCCACCGCTCCGCCGCCCCGTCGCGGGTGGAAGCCGTTCACGACGCGGGCGCCTTCTCCGTGGTGGCCCACAGCCCGAACTCGTGCATCGCCTGCACGTCGCGCTCCATCTCCTCGCGCGAGCCGCTGGAGACCACCGACCGGCCGTCCTGGTGCACCTCGAGCATCAGCTTCTCGGCCTTCTTGCGGGAGTAGTGGAAGTAGGTCTGGAACACGTAGGTGACGTACGACATGAGGTTCACCGGGTCGTTCCACACGATCGTCACCCAGGGCCGGTCCACGACGGTGAGGTCACCGGTCTCCGGCTGCTCGGTCTCGACGGGCATGGGAGTGGACACGGTCCACATCCTAGGGTGTGGACCGTGACCTCTCACTCGACGGCGCTGCTCACCGACCACTACGAGCTGACCATGCTCCAGGCGGCCCTGCGCAACGGCTCGGCCGCCCGCCGGTCGGTGTTCGAGCTGTTCCCGCGCAGGCTGCCGTCGGGCCGCCGGTACGGCGTGGTGGCCGGCGTGCAACGGGCGCTCGACGCCGTCGAGGCGTTCGTCTTCGGCGACCAGGAGCTGGCGTTCCTCTCCGACAACCGGGTCGTCGACGAGGCGACGCTGAACTACCTGGCGTCGTACCGCTTCAGCGGCGACATCTGGGGCTACCCCGAGGGTGAGATCTACTTCCCCTACTCGCCGCTGATGTCGGTCGAGGCCACCTTCGCCGAGGCCGTGCTGCTCGAGACCGTGCTGCTGTCGGTGCTCAACCACGACTCCGCGATCGCCTCCGCCGCGTCGCGGATGACCTGGGCGGCCCGCGAGCGGCCGTGCATCGAGATGGGCTCGCGCCGCACTCACGAGGAGAGCGCGGTGGCCGCGGCGCGGGCGGCGTACATCGCGGGCTTCGCCGCCACCTCGAACCTCGCGGCCGGGCAGCGGTACGGGGTGCCGACCGCCGGCACGAGCGCGCACAGCTTCACGCTGCTGCACGACAGCGAGCGCGAGGCGTTCACCGCGCAGGTCGACGCGCTCGGCCGCGGCACCACGCTGCTCGTGGACACCTACGACGTCGCCGAGGCGGTCCGGATGGGCGTCGAGATCGCCGGCCCGGACCTCGGCGCGGTGCGCATCGACTCCGGTGACCTCGGCCTGCTCGCCCAGCAGGTCCGCGACCAGCTCGACGCCCTCGGCGCCACCAAGACCCGGATCATCGTGACCTCGGACCTCGACGAGCACGCCATCGCCGCGCTGGCCGCGTCGCCCGTCGACGGCTACGGGGTCGGCACCTCGCTGGTCACCGGCAGCGGGGCGCCGACGTGCGGCTTCGTCTACAAGCTGGTCTCCCGCGAGGACGCGCAGGGCGGCATGGAGAGCGTCGCCAAGCGCAGCAAGGACAAGGCCTCGATCGGCGGCCGGAAGTACGCCCTGCGCCGGCTCACCGACGGCGTCGCCACCACCGAGGTCGTCGGCATCGGCGACCGGCCGGCGGAGCCGGCGGACCCGTCGGAGCCCGGAGCGGTCGCCCGCGACCTGCTGACCTGCCTGGTCCGCGACGGCGAGGTCGTCACCCGAGAGGACCTCCCGACGATCCGGGACAGGCACCTGCGCCGCCGCGACGAGCTGCCGCTGCGCGCCCGGCAGCTCTCGCGCGGGGAGCCGGTCATCGCGACCCAGCACGTCGGAGGCTGAGATGGCGTTCGTGACCTGCGACTTCTACTCCGACGTGCTCGAGGTCGGCACCTCGATGACGGTGCTGCTCCCCCAGGCCACCGAGAGCCGCATCGGGGTCGGGTCCGTTGCGCCGCAGGCTGAGCCGCCGGTGCTCTACCTGCTGCACGGCCTCTCCGACGACCACACGGCGTGGCACCGCAACACCTCGGTCGCCCGGTACGCCGAGGAGCGCGGCGTGGCGGTGGTGATGCCGCAGGTCCAGCGCAGCTTCTACGCCGACGAGCCGCACGGCAGCCGCTACTGGACGTTCCTGTCCGAGGAGCTGCCCGAGGTGGTGGGGGCGTTCTTCCGGCTCTCGGGACGGCGCGAGGACACCTTCGTCGCGGGGCTGTCGATGGGCGGCTACGGCGCGCTGAGGTGGGCGCTGCGCCAACCGTCCCGGTTCGCCGCGGCGGCGAGCCTGTCCGGCGCGCTCGACGTCGCGGAGCTGGCCCGGCTCGGCGAGCGCCGGGAGCTGTTCGAGCGGGTCTTCGGGGGCGAGCCGGGGCCCGACGAGGACCTGTTCGCGCTGCTGGCCGGCAGCGACCCGCCGAACCTGCCGGCGCTGTACGTCGGCTGTGGCACCGAGGACCCGCTGCACGACGGCAGCGTCCGCTTCGTCGCCGCCGCACGCGGCCGAGGCGTGCAGGTGCGCGCCGACTTCCGCGCCGGCGACCACGCCTGGGCGCTGTGGGACGACGTGATCCAGGACGTGCTCGCCTGGCTGCCCATCCGCGGCGGCACCCAGTCCCAGGCGCTAGCGTGACCCTCATGAAGCGCGCACTCCTCGTGGTCGACGTCCAGAACGACTTCTGCGAGGGCGGCAGCCTGCCCGTGCAGGGCGGCGCCGAGGTCGCGTTCCGCATCGGCACCCTGCTGCACCACTGGAGCCAGCAGACCCCGCAGGCCCCCCAGTACGCCGTCGCGGTCGCCACCCGGGACCACCACGTCGACCCCGGCCACCACTTCAGCCACTCCCCCGACTACCGCGACAGCTGGCCGCCGCACTGCGTCGTCGGCACGGACGGCGAGGCGTTCCACCCGAACCTCGACCCCCAGCCGTTCGACGCGGTCTTCCTCAAGGGCGAGCACGCCGCGGCGTACTCCGGCTTCGAGGGCCGCTCGAGCGACGGCACCACGCTCGCCCAGTGGCTGCGCGACCACGAGGTCACCGACGTGGACGTCTGCGGGCTGGCGACCGACTACTGCGTCCGGCAGACCGCGCTCGACGCGCTGCGCGAGGGGTTCTCCGTGCGGGTGCTCAGTGGCCTGGTGGCAGGGGTGTCGCCGGACACCTCCACGGCGGCGCTCCGCGAGCTGCAGGAGGCCGGCGCCCGGCTGGCGTGAGGCCACCGCCCCGACCGTGGATCTGGCGAATCAGGACCACCGGGTCGACGCGCCGGAGATACTGGTCGCAACGGCGCGGGTCCAGGCGCCCGCCGAGGCCGCCAGGGGGCCAGGTTCACCCGTGGAGGCCGCCATGTCGTCAGCTCCCGACTCCCGTCCCGTGCCGGTCCCTCCGGTGACCCAGGCCGGCTCCGGCTTCGACATCCTGGAGAAGGGGCTGAAGCCCGGCGCGCTGGGTCTGCTGTCCAGCACGGTGATCGCGCTCGCGTCGGTGGCGCCGGCGTACAGCCTGGCCGCGACCATCGGCTTCGTGGTGATCTCGGTCGGGCTGCAGGCGCCGGTGATCATGGTGCTCGCGTTCATCCCGATGTACGCCGTGGCCGTCGGCTACCGGGAGCTGAACGAGGCCGAGCCGGACGCCGGGACCACCTTCACCTGGGCCACCCGCGCCTTCGGGCCGCGGACCGGCTGGATGGGCGGCTGGGCCATCGTGGCCGCGGACGTGGTGGTGATGGCCAACCTCGCCGCCATCGCGGGGTCGTACTTCTTCCTGCTCTTCAACGCCGACGGGGTGGCGGGTCAGGTGTTCTGGCCCACGGTGGTCGGGGTCGGCTGGATCGTGCTGATGACCTGGATCTGCTACCTCGGCATCGAGATCTCCGCGCGGGTCCAGTACGCCCTGCTCGGGATCGAGCTCGCGGTCCTGGCGCTGTTCTCGGTGGTCGCCCTGGTCCGGGTCTACACCGGGCACGCGGCCGGGGTCTCGCTGCGCCCGTCCCTGGCCTGGTTCAACCCGTTCGCGGTGCCGAGCGCCGGCGCGCTCGCCACGGGGATCCTGCTCGCGGTCTTCATCTACTGGGGCTTCGACACCGCGGTGTCGGTCAACGAGGAGACCAAGGACGCCCGTCGTACGCCGGGTCGTGCCGCGGTCACGGCCACGCTCGTGCTGCTGGTGATCTACGTCCTCGTCACCACCGCCACGCAGGCCTTCGCGGGGCCGGGCACCAAGGGCATCGGCCTCGGCAATCCCGGCAACGCCAACGACGTCTTCTCCGTGCTGGGCAGGGCCGTCTTCGGCGGCAGCGCGTTCGGCAGCTTCGCCGTGCACCTGCTGCTCCTGATGGTGCTGAGCTCGGCCGCGGCGTCGACGTTGACGACGATCCTGCCGACGGCGCGCACCACCTTGTCGATGGCGGTGCACAAGGCCATCCCGCAGCAGTTCGGCCGGGTGAGCGCCCGGTACATGACCCCGACCTGGTCGACGATCGGCATGGGCATCGCGTCGGTCGCCTTCTACGTCGGGCTCACCGCGGTCTCCGGCAACGTGCTGGCCGACTCCATCGCGTCGCTGGGACTGCTGATCGCCTTCTACTACGGGATGACCGGATTCACCGCACCGGTGTTCTACCGGCACACGCTGATGCAGTCCCCGCGCAGCCTCCTCATGCGCGGGGTGGTTCCCGGCCTGGGCGGGCTGATCCTGCTCGGGGCGTTCCTGCAGGCGGCTCGCGACTACTGGCTCGTGGGGCCGAACGCCGACTCGTACACCGCCTGGCGGATGCCGTTCGCGCCGCACTGGGAGATCGGCGGGATCTTCCTCACCGGCATCGGGGCGCTGGCGCTCGGTGTCGTGCTGATGGTGGTCACCTGGATCACCATGCCCGCGTTCTTCCGCGGCGAGACGCTGCCCAAGCGCACCGCGGAGCAGATGGCCGACTACGTCGTCCCCGAGGAGCTCCGGGAGTGACGTCGAGCAGCTACCTGCAGTGCCGGCTCAGCTGATGACCACCGGCCGGGTCCCGGACACCAGCCGCCAGTCGACGGAGGCGAACACCGACGGGTCGATCGTGCCGTGGGCGGTGACCCAGTCGATGATCAGCTGCCGGATCTCCACCTGCCGGTTGTAGACCACCGGAGCCGTGCTCACCGCGGGGAAGCCGCCCCCGCCGGACTGCCGGTAGTTGTTGATCGCCATCAGGAACTCCTGGCCGTCGAGAACCGGAGCACCGTCGTACTGCAGGTTCGCGATCCGGCTCCCCGGGTCCGCGGCGATGTCGATGTCGTAGGTGAGCGGTGCGGTGTAGCCACCGACGATGTCGTAGTTGTAGTCCGGGGTGCCTGTCGGCGCGGCCGGCGTCACCGCGTTGGTGACCTGGTCGACCGTGAACGGGCCCGTGCCGCTGACCTTCTGGAAGTAGCGCGCGGAGTACTCCAGGTAGTCGCGCACCTGCGCCCCGGTCACCTTGATGCCGAGCAGCGTGTTGTCGTAGATGTACAGCCCCGCGACGTCGCGAACCGTCACCTGACCCTGCGGGATCGCCGCCGCCCGGTTGAACGGCGCCGCGATGCTCAGCACCGGCAGGGCGGCGTCCGGCGTGCCGGCGACCGCCTTGGCGACGGCGTCGGCCTGCACATGGTTGACGAAGTCGATCGCCGCGGCGTCCTCCACCACCGCGCGCTCGGCCGACATCGCCTCGGACGAGGTGCCGATCGGCGAGTTGACGTAGTCGACGACGACGTCGTGCTGCTTGGTCAGCGCGGCCACGATGCGGGGGTCCTCGTCGACCGCGTTGGAGTTGAGCAGCTGGGCGCCGAGCCGCTCCACCCGCCAGCCCTGGGGCCCGTAGCCGAGCTCGAACGTGATCACCGACAGCCGCATCCCCCACTTGAGCGGCTCGGTGAGCAGCACCTGCTTGCCGGTCTGCTCATTGGTCACCCAGCGCTCGACGATCTCCACGTGGGCGTGGCCGACGAGGATCGCGTCGATGCCCGGGACCTGCTGCGCGAGCAGCGTCGAGGCGTTCTCCGGGTAGGGCAGCGCGTCGCCGTAGGACGAGGAGGTGTCGGCGCCGGAGTGGGCCGCGACGACGACGAGGTCGGCGCCGGCCCTGCGCAGCCGCGGGACGAACGCCCTGGCCTGCTCGACGATGCCGGGGAACTCCATCCGGCCCTCGACGTTCGCCTTGTCCCAGATCGCGATGCCGGGGTTGGTGAGGCCGAGGATGCCGACCTTGACCGTCCGGCCGCGGCTGACCTTGACCTTCTTGATGACGTACGGCGCGAAGACCGGCCGCTTGGACACCGGGTCGACAGCGTTCGCGCCCAGCAACGGGAAGTCGCACTGGGCCTCGAAGGCGCGCAACGTGTCGATGCCGTAGTTGAACTCGTGGTTGCCGAGCGCCGCGGCGTCGTACCCGATCAGGTTCATCGCCTCGGCCATCGGGTGCTCCGCACCACCCGTGACGGGGTCGATCTTGGCGAAGTAGTACGACAGCGGTGTCCCCTGGATCGTGTCACCCGCGTCGATGAGCAGCGTGTGCACCCGGCCGCGGCGCTTGCGCATCGCGGCCACCAGCGTGGAGATCTTGGCGAGCCCGACGTCGTTGTGGCCGGCGTCGTCGTACTCCCTGTCGGAGAAGTAGTCCCAGTTGAAGACGTTGCCGTGGGAGTCGGTCGTGCCGAGCACGGTGATCCGCTGGTGCGGGGTGTGGCCGTGCGCCGGCGCTGCGTCGGCAGCCTCGGGGACGAGCCCTGCGGCCGCGAGCGCGGCGGCTCCGGTCAGGACGGTGCGGCGGGTGGGCTGCGTCATGGGTGTCTCCCCGAGCGAGGGTGGGCGCCACGGTCGGTGGCAAAGAGGGTGCGAGAGCAGTTGTATCCCGGGACCCGTGGGGCGGGTCAAGAGCTCGCGCCTATCCGGTGGATGAACGGCTGCTTCCACCGGACCCGAGCCGGTTGCTGTCCACATCGCCGGGCCGCGCATGCTTCACCCACAGGGCCGGCGACGGTTCTGGGAGGCACCGGCGGACCGTCCTAGCGTCGCCGTATGACGACCTCTCCGACGCCGCGGGCCCACCCGGTCCACGACTTCACCTCCGCGCTGCACCGCGCCCTCGACCGGGTGTCCGGCGTCGCGGCGTGGGCGATGACCGCTGCGGAGCAGGCCGAGGCGCTGGTCGAGCTGAGCCGTGCCACGGCCAGGCTGGAGGAGCTCCGGCTGCGGGTGCTCGCGGCCGGCGACCGCAACGAGATCGGCTCCTCGAGCGGCGCGACGAACACGGCGGCGTGGCTGGCGGGAGCCACCCGGCAGACCCACCGGGCCTGTCACACCGACGTCCGGCTGGCCCTGGCGCTGGACGAGCCGCTGATGGAGACCACGCGCCAGGCGCTCGCCGACGGGCGCCTGACGCGGGAGCACGCGCAGGTCGTCGCCACGTGCGTCGAGGACCTGCCGGCGGACGAGGTCACCGACGACGACCGGGTCCGCGTCCAGCAGCACCTCGTCACGCTCGCCGCCGACCACGACGCTCGCCGCCTCCGGGCTTGCGCGACGCGCATCTTCGAGGTGATCGCCCCAGCCGATGCAGACCGGCGCGAGGGCGAGACCCTGCAGGCCCGGGAACGGCGCGCCCGGGACCGGGCCCGGCTCTCCACGGCGGACAACGGCGACGGGACGACCAGCGGCTGGTTCACCCTGCCGACGACTCACGCGGAGATGCTCACGAAGGCGCTCCAGGCTCTCGTCGCTCCACGCACGGCGGACCCCGACGCCTGGCTCACCGCGGACGGACGGAAAGCGCCCTACCGCGCGCTGCTCGGTCGCGCCTTCGTCGCGCTCATCGAGCACCTCCCGACCGACGGCCTGCCGCGGTCCGGTGGGCTCGCCCCCGGCGTGGTCGTCACGGTGGACCTGGAAGCCCTCCGGTCCGGGCTCGTCGCCGCCGCCCTGGACACCGGCGGCCGGATCTCGGTCTCCGAGGTCCGTCGCATGGCCTGCAACGCCCGGATCATCCCGATGGTCCTCGGCGGCTCCTCGCAGCCGCTCGACGTCGGCCGGGCGAGGAGGCTGCACACCCCGGCGCAGCGCCAGGCCATGGTCGTGCGGGACCAGGGCTGCACGACCGTCGGCTGCGACCGCCCGCCGGCCTGGTGTGAGGTCCACCATGACAAGCCGTGGTCCGAGGGCGGGGTGACGTCGGTCCAGAACGGACGGCTCCTGTGTCCGCGGCACCACCACCTCGCGCACGACGCTCGCTACCGGATGACCGACCTCCCCGACGGCCGGGTCGCGTTCCACCGGCGGACGTGAGGCGTCACTCGGGGAGTCCGAGCTCACGCATCACCTCGGGGATCGCCTCGCGCATCGCCTCGACGAGCGCGGTGAGTCCCGACAACGGCCGCACCATCACGCGCAGGTCGTCGACCAGCCCGTCCTCGCCGACGTGCAGGAGGTCGGCGCCCTCGAGCTGCCGGTCGCCGACCCGAGCCGTGAACACCAGCACGGAGTCGGCGTCCTGCTCCACGACCCGGGTGTAGGAGAAGTCCTCGAAGACCCGCATCACCGCGCGCAGGATCACCGACGTCATCATCCGGCCCTCGTACGGCTGGTGGACCGCCGGGCTGCGGAACACCACGTGCTCGGCGAGGAGGGCGGTGAGCCTGTCCGGGTCGCGTGCCTCGACGGCGTCACGGAACTGCCTCACGCGCCCCACCTCTCAGCCAGTGTGGTGACCACCTTCAGGTCCCGGTTGGTGCCGGGGGCGAGCACCTTCTTGAACTGCTTGAAGAAGACCGCCTCCATGGTCGGGCCCTCGATCCAGATGTGGCAGGCCCGCCCGACGACGCGGGCGGACTCCCCGGGGGCGTCCCAGGCGGCGACCTCCTCGGCCGTCTGCGGTGCGGGCGGCTCCTTGAAGAACGTGACGTAGCGACGGCCGGGAGTGCGCTCGGTGAACGACGGAGCCGGGATCGCGAGCGCGTCGGCGTACACCCGGCTCAGCTCGGACGGGCTGACGATGACGGCCGGCACCTCGAACCCGCAGCCGCCGGCGAGCGCGGCCTCCACGTGAGCCTCCACCTTGGCGCTGGACCGCATCGGCGTGGTGAACCGGACGTTGCCGGTCTGGATGTACGTCTCCACGTCCGAGAGCCCCGACCCGGTGAGGCAGTCGCGGAGGTCGGCCATCTTGAAGACCCGCCCGCCCACGTTGAGGGCACGCAGCAGGGCGATGTAGGTCGGCACCGCGCCATCCTGACACCTCGGAGCTGGTTCCCGGGGCTATCGTCGGCCACGTGTCGAGCCCTGCACACGTACCCGCCTTCCTGCACGGCCTGGTCGACGACGCGGCGATCTTCCCGCCCGGCGACCTCCCGCTCGCCGACGCGGTTCCCGCGCACCTGCGACACCGGGCCGAGCCGTACGGCGCGCTGCTCGGCGCCTTCGTGATCGACGACCGGCGGCTGCCCCAGCTGGCCGACCTGGTGCCCCAGGACGGCGAGCCCGTGCGGCTCAGCGTCGTGGTCAGCGGCGGCGCCGGGGGGCTGGAGCCGGCCGTGCTGTGGGCCGCGCGCACGCCCGGTGTACGACTCCGGGGCGTCGAGGTCGCGCTGCGCGACGAGCTCGACCTCGCCCAGAACGCCCGCCGGGTGGTCGCCGCGGCCGACCGGCTGGTCGCGGAGGGCTCGCTTCCGGACGACGTGCCGGTCTATGTCGAGCCGCCCCGGCTGCGCGGCGGCCCGGTCCCCGCCTCGTGGCTGGCGGCGCTGGACGAGGTGGCCGCCGCCGACCTGCGGCTGAAGCTCCGCACCGGAGGACCGGACCCGGACGCCGTCCCGCTCTGCGAGGAGCTCGCGGAGGGCATCGAGGCGGCGCTGGACCGCGAGCTGCCCTTCAAGTGCACGGCCGGCCTGCACCACGCGGTGCGCGGGCCGGACCCGCAGACCGGCGTCACCGGCCACGGGTTCCTGAACGTGCTGCACGCCACCCGCGTCGCGCTCGACGGCGCGGGCCCCGCCGCGGTCGCGGCGACCCTGGCCGCGACCGAGGCACCCGACCCGGACCCGGACGGCTGGGCGAGCGCACGACGCTGGTTCACCTCGTTCGGGTCCTGCAGCGTCGCGGACCCCGTCGAGGACCTGCGCACGCTGGGCCTCCTCTGACCGGAGGCAGGTGAGGCACGCCTCACCGTGTCGGCTGTCTTTACATAGGACACCTATGTAAAATCGTTTGTGTGATGCAAGAAAGAGCCGACCTCGAGCAGCTGAGCGCCGCACTCGTCGTGTACGCCGGCCGCCTGGTGCGCGCGGTGAGCCGGCGCGCCGTCCACGACATCCCCGCCGCGACGCTGCGGCTGCTCTCCCAGGTCGAGGAGCTGGGACCGCTGAGCGTCGGCGAGCTCGCCCGCGCCGACCGGTGCTCGCAGCCGGCGATGAGCTCCGCGGTGCAGAACCTGGTCGCCAAGGGCTGGGCCCGCAAGCAGCCCAACCCCGAGGACGCCCGCTCCTCGCTCGTGAGCATCACCCCGGCCGGACACGCCCTCCTCCAGACGGCTCGCGGCGGCTATGCCGCCGTGGTCGCCGACCGGCTGGCGGCCACGCCGGACCACGACGTCGCGGAGCTGGCCGCCGCGGTCTCGCTGCTGCGCGACCTGCTCGCGGCTCCCGACACGGCCGACGCCGCCTCCTTCGAAACCACCCGGTCCTCGGACCCCGACCACCAGAAAGCACTCGCGTGACCAACGAACGTTCCCTTCTCCGCCAGCCCCGGGCCGTCTGGGCCGTGGCCTTCGCCTGCGTCATCGCGTTCATGGGCATCGGCCTCGTCGACCCGATCCTCAAGCCGATCGCGGACCAGCTGCACGCGTCGCCGAGCCAGGTGTCGCTGCTCTTCACCAGCTACATGGCGGTGATGGGCGTCGCGATGCTGGTCACCGGCTTCGTGTCCAGCCGCATCGGCGCCAAGCGCACCCTGCTGTCCGGCCTGGTGCTGATCATCGTCTTCTCGGCCCTCGCCGGCTCCTCGAGCACCGTCGGGGCGATCGTCGGCTTCCGCGCCGGGTGGGGCCTCGGCAACGCCCTGTTCATCGCCACCGCGCTCGCGACGATCGTCTCGGCCGCCTCGGGCTCGGTCAAGCAGTCGATCATCCTCTTCGAGGCGGCCCTCGGCATCGGGATCGCCACCGGCCCCATCGTCGGCGGCCAGCTCGGCTCCATCTCGTGGCGCGGCCCGTTCTTCGGCGTGGCAGTCCTGATGCTGCTCGCGCTGCTCGCGACCGCGATCTTCCTGCCCCGCACTCCGGCGGCCCCGAGGCGCACCTCGCTGGCCGACCCGGTCAAGGCCCTGCGACACCCGGGCCTGCTGACCATCGCGGTCACGGCCCTGTTCTACAACATGGGCTTCTTCACGCTGCTCGCCTTCGCGCCGTTCCCGCTGGACATGAGCGCCTCCCAGGTGGGCTGGGTCTTCTTCGGCTGGGGCCTGCTGCTCGCCTTCACCTCCGTGGTCGGCGCACCCTGGCTGCAGCGCCGGTTCGGCACCGTGCCCTCGGTGCTCGGCTCGCTGGCGCTGTTCGCCGCCGACCTCGCGGTGATGGCGCTGTTCACCGACAACAGGACCCTGCTCGTGGTGGGCATCGTCGTCGCGGGGGCGTTCCTCGGCGTGAACAACACCCTGATCACCGAGGCGGTGATGGGTGCGGCCCCCGTCGAGCGGCCCGTCGCCTCCTCCGCATACTCGTTCGTGCGGTTCAGCGGCGGTGCCGTGGCGCCGTACGTCGCGGGCAAGCTCGGCGAGAACGTCTCGGTGCACGCGCCGTTCTGGATGGGCGCAGTCGCCGTGCTCGCCGGCGTGCTCGTGCTCGCGGTCGGGCGGCACACCCTCGACCGGCACCACGAGCCGGCTCCCGCCGCGCACAGCGCCGACGAGGCGGAGCTGGTGGCCGTCGGCGACCTGGACTGACCCGGACCGCCTCTCCCCGCGGGGGTGTCGTCGACACGACGGCACCCCCGCGCCGTACCCTCCACTCGACAGCGTCCGACGCGCGGAGAGTGTGAGATGACCCAGGTTCCTGCCGGCTGGTTCCCCGACCCCGCGCCGCCGGCTCCCGGGCAGCCGCCGCTGGTGCGCTACTGGGACGGCCGCCAGTGGACCGAGCACGTCCAGCCCGCGCAGCAGCCGGTGCAGCCTCCCCCGGCGCCGCGACCCGGCTATCCGCCACGGGCCCCCCGTCCGGCGGCCACCGACCACGGGACCACCCCGGACGGCGTGCCGCTGGCGGGGTGGTGGCAGCGGGTCGGCGGCTACGTGATCGACAGCATCGCCGTGGGGATCGCCTCGTCGATCGTCACGGTGCCGATCCAGGTCGGCGCCCAGGAGCGGCTGCAGGCGGTGCTCGACCGGTTCACCCGGGCCTCCACGAACGGCAGCGCCCCTCAGCTCTGGGCGTTCATGCGCGACTACGTCGACGCGCTCGCGCCGGTGCTGCGCTGGAGCGTGCTGGTCAGCTTCGTGGCCTGGCTGCTGTACTACGGGCTCTTCCTGCGCTTCCGGAGCGCGACCCCGGGGATGATGGCGCTCGGCCTGGCCGTCCGGCTCCGCGAGACCCCCGGCCGGCTGGCCTGGTCGACGATCCTCGTGCGGATCGTCGTGCAGCAGGGCATCGTGCTCGTCGCCCTCGTCTCGCTCCCGCTCTACGTCGCGCTCTCGTGGTTCCCGCTGCTCGACGGCCTGTGGCCGCTGTGGGATGCGCACAAGCAGGCGCTGCACGACAAGGCCGCACGCACCAACGTGGTCCGCACCCGCCGCTGACCCCGCGCCCCGGATGGGTGAGTCACAGGTTGCCGCGGCGCTCCTGCTCGCGCTCGATGGCCTCGAAGAGCGCCTTGAAGTTGCCCTTGCCGAAGCCGAGCGAGCCGTGCCGCTCGATCAGCTCGAAGAACACCGTCGGGCGGTCGCCGATCGGCTTGGTGAAGATCTGCAGCAGGTAGCCGTCCTCGTCGCGGTCCACCAGGATCCCCCGGCTCTGCAGCTCGTCGATCGGGAGCCGGACCTTGCCGATCCGGGCGCGCAGCTCCGGGTCCTCGTAGTAGGAGTCCGGGGTGTCGAGGAACTCCACGCCGTTGGCCCGTAGCGCGTCGACGGTCTCGACGATGTCGTTGGTGGCCAGGGCGAGGTGCTGGGCGCCGGCCCCCCGGTAGAACTCGAGGTACTCGTCGATCTGGGACTTGCGCTTCGCGACGGCCGGCTCGTTGAGCGGGAACTTGACCCGGTGGTTGCCGTTCGCGACCACCTTGCTCATCAGCGCCGAGTAGTCCGTGGCGATGTCGTCGCCGATGAACTCCGCCATGTTCACGAAGCCCATCACCTTGTTGTAGAACGCCACCCACTCGTCCATGTGGCCGAGCTCGACGTTGCCGACGATGTGGTCGAGGGCCTGGAAGAGCCGCTTCGGCTGGCCCTCGCGCGGGGTGTAGCCGCCGCGGGTCCGGGTGTAGCCGGGGAGGTAGGGCCCGTCGTACCGGGAGCGGTCGACGAGGGTGTGCCGGGTCTCGCCGTACGCCCCGATCGCGGCGACCCGCACGGTGCCGTGCTCGTCGGTGATGTCCTCGGGCTCGCGGACGACCGTGGCACCGGCCTTGCGCGCCTGGGCGATGCAGCGGTCCACGTCGGGGACCTCGAGGGAGATGTCCACGACGCCGTCGCCGTGCCGCCGGTGGTGCTCGACCAGCGGGCTGTCCGGGTCGACGGCCCCGTTGACGACGAACCGGATCGATCCGGAGCGCAGCACGAACGACTTGTGGTCACGGTTGCCGTTCTCGGGGCCGGAGTACGCCTCCAGCGTCATGCCCCACGCGGACTGGTAGTAGTGCGCGGCCTGGGTGGCGTTGCCGACCACGAACACGATCGAGTCCCACCCCGTGACCGGGAAGACGTCGCGCTCCTCGTCGTACTCGACCAGCCCGACCAGCTGATGGAGCTGCTCGAGGGTGAGGTCGGCCTTCAACTCGTCCTGGGTCAGTGCATCAGTCATGGGTCGCAGCATGGTGATCGCAATCAGAATGTGCAACAGTACGCCGAACTACTGGACAACTTGCACAGTATCGGAGCCGTGATGGACCAGCTCGATGCCACATTGATCCGTCTGTTCGCTGCCGAGCCGCGGGTCGGCGTGCTCGAGGCGTCCCGCCGGCTCGGCGTCGCGCGGGGCACCGTGCAGGCCCGGATGGACAAGCTCGTCGCGGCGGGCGTGATCGCCGGCTGGGGACCGGCGCTCGACCCGGAGGCGCTCGGCTACCCGGTGACCGCGTTCCTCACCCTGGAGATCCGCCAGGGAGCCGGCCACCGGGCGATCGCCGAGCACCTCGAGACGATCCCCGAGGTGCTCGAGGCGTTCACGATCACCGGCGCCGGTGACATGTGGTGCCGGGTCGTCGCCCGGTCCAACAGCGACCTGCAGCGGGTGATCGACGCGGTGCTGTCCGACGCCGGCATCGTGCGCTCCTCGACGGTGATCGCCCTCGACACCCAGGTCCCGCACCGGGTGCTGCCGCTGCTCGACGCCGCCGTGGAGTGATCTCGGCGCGGAGGCCTCAGGACAGCCGCCCGGCCACCGCGGCCGCCGCCGCGACCACCCGGGGGCCGACCGTCTCGCCGTCGAGGTCGCCGAGGGTGACGATCCCCACCGACGCCTCGAGCCCCTCGACACCGAGCACCGGGGCGGCGACCCCTCGTGCGCCGGGCTGCAGCTCGCCGACCGTCTGCACGTATGTCGCCCGCGCGGTGCCCGCGGCGGCCGCCCGCCCCAGCAGGATGGCCCTGCCGGCCGCTCCGAGCTCGAGGGGGTGGCGGGCGCCGACCCGGTAGGCGATGTGGAAGTCGGTCCAGCTGGGCTCGACGACCGCGATCGCCACCGCCTCGGCGCCGTCGGCGTAGGTGAGGTGCGTCGTGCAGCCGAGCTCCTCGGCGAGCGCCCGCAGCACCGGCTGGGCGAGGTCGCGGAGCACCGGCTGGAGGCCGCGGGCCAAGGCGAGCACCCCCAGCCCGACGTGCAGCCGGCCGGCGGTGTCCCGGCGAGCCAGACCGTGCTGCTCCAGCGTGGTGACCAGCCGGTAGACCACCGTGCGGTTCACCCCGACCTCTGCGGCGAGGTCGGTGACGCTCAGCCCGCCCGGCGCCGCGGCCAGCACCCGGAGGACCCGCAGCCCGCGGTCGAGTGTCTGCGACGTCTCCGCGGCCATGTGCCGACCCTACTGGCGCCGGCCGGCCCGGCCGGACCGCGGCGGACCCGGCTCACCCGGACCGGCGGGCCGCCCACTCCCGGAGCCGGTCGATGCGGGTGCGCAGCTGGTCGGCGGTCGCCACCGCGGCCGCGGGGCCTCCGCACTCGCGCCGGAGCGCGGTGTGCGTGACGCCGTGCGGCTGACCGGTGCGGTGGTTCCAGGCCGCGACGAGGCCGTTGAGCTCGCGGCGCAGGCTGGCGAGCTGCTCGTGCGTGGCCACGTCGCGGAGCACGTCCTGCTCGGTGGAGCGGGTCCCGCGCTGCCGACGGGCCCGCTCGCTCTGCCGGTGGTGGAGCAGCTCGCGGACCTGGTCTGCCTCGAGCAGCCCGGGGATGCCGAGGAAGTCCATCTCCTCCTCCGACCCCACCTGCACCTCTCCGGCGTGGCCGAACTCGCCGCCGTCGTACAGCACCCGGTCGAACGTCGCCTGGGAGCCGAGTGCCTCGAAGGGGCCGAGCGCCTCCTCGGCGCTCGCGGCCTCGGGGGCCTGGGCGCGCGCGAGCAGGGCCTGCTCTGCGGCGAGGATGTCGGCGTCGTCCTCGACCGGCCGGCGCAGGACGTGGTCGCGCTGCACCTCCATGTCCGAGGCGAAGCCGAGCAGGTGCGGCACCGAGGGGAGGAACACCGACGCGGTCTCCCCGCGCCGCCGCGCCCGCACGAACCGGCCGACCGCCTGGGCGAAGAACAGCGGCGTCGCGGTGGTCGTCGCGTAGACGCCGACCGCCAGCCGCGGCACGTCGACCCCCTCGGACACCATCCGCACCGCGACCATCCAGCGCTTCTCCGACGCGGAGAACTCCGCGATCCGCTTGCTGGCTGACTTCTCGTCGGAGAGCACCACCGTGGGCCGCTCGCCGGACACGCCGGCGAGCAGGGCGGCGTACGCGCGAGCCGAGTCCTGGTCGGTCGCGATCACCAGGCCACCGGCGTCCGGGACGTGGCGGCGCACCTCGGTCAGCCGCTTGTCGGCCGCGGCGAGCACCGAGGGCACCCACGCGCCGCCCGGGTCGAGCGCGGTGCGCAGTGCCTGAGCGGTCAGGTCCTTGGTCAGCGGCTCGCCGAGACGGGCGCCGACCTCGTCGCCGGCACGGGTGCGCCACTGCATCTCGCCGCTGTACGCCAGGAACAGCACCGGGCGCACCACGTGGTCGGCCAGCGCGTGCGCGTAGCCGTAGGTGTAGTCCGCCACGCTCGTCGGCGTGCCGTCGGGACCCTCGGCGTAGGTGACGAACGGGATCGGGTTGATGTCGGAGCGGAACGGCGTGCCGGTCAGGGCCAGCCGGCGGCTGGCCGGCTCGAACGCCTCGCGGACCGCCTCCCCCCAGGACAGCGCGTCGCCGGCGTGGTGCACCTCGTCGAGGATCACCAGCGTCCTGAAGCGCTCGGTCCGGATCCGATGCGCGAGCGGGTTGACCGCGACGCCGGCGTACGTCACCGCGACCCCGACGTAGTCCTTGCTGGTCCGGCCCTTGCGCCCGGCGTACGACGGGTCGAGCGGGATGCCGACACGGGCCGCGGCGTCGGCCCACTGGGTCTTGAGGTGCTCGGTCGGCGCGACCACCGTCACCCGGTCCACCACGCGGCGGTGCAGCAGCTCGGCAGCCACCGTCAGCGCGAACGTGGTCTTGCCGGCCCCGGGCGTGGCGACGGCGAGGAAGTCCCTGGGGCTCGCGGCGAAGTACTGCTCGAGCGCGGCGGACTGCCAGGCGCGCAGCTTGGTGGCGGTTCCCCACGCGGCGCGGTCGGGGTAGGCGGGGGGCAGCTCGTTGAGGGGTGCAGGGACGGCGGGAACAGGATCACTCACGGGGTGCGGGGCCAGCCTGTCGGGTCGCGGACGGTCGTGGTCGGGAGCCGGATCCACGCGCGGGTCCGGCCCAGGATCCGGCACAGGTCAGTCGTCGTCCTTCTTCAGGTTCTCCCAGGCCTCCTTGCACTCCGGGCAGACCGGGTACCTCTCCGGGTCCCGGCTCGGCACCCACACCTTGCCGCAGAGCGCCACGACCGGCGTGCCCATCACCATCGCCTCGGTGAGCTTGTCCTTCTCGACGTAGTGCGAGAAGCGCTCGTGGTCACCGTCGTCGGTCGGGGCCGTGCGCCGGTCCTCGATCGTCTCTGCGCCGGGCGCCATCTGGGTCGTCACATCAGCCAGTCTAACGGGCGGCTCTCCGGCCCGGCGGCCGAGCGGGGCGGGCGTCGCGGACTCAGGAGCGGGTGGCCGGGAACCCGCCCGCCCGCGCCACGGCGCTGGGCAGCCGCGTGCCGAGCCGCTCCTCGAGCCAGGCCGCCCCGTTGACGAGCGCGTCGAGGTCCAGCCCGGTGGACACCCCCGTGCGGTCGAAGAGGTAGACCAGGTCCTCGGTCGCGACGTTGCCGGTCGCGTTCGGGGCGAACGGGCAGCCACCTGCCCCTCCGATGCTCGCGTCGAGGGTACGCACGCCGGACTCCACCCCGGCGACGGCGTTGGCCACGCCGACGTGCCGGGTGTCGTGCAGGTGGAGGCGCAGCGGCAGCTGCGGGCCGGCCAGCTCGCGGGCGAGTGCCACGCGCTCCCGCACGTCCGAGGGCACCGCCACCCCGATCGTGTCCGCGAGGGCCAGCTCGTCCGGCCCCGCGTCGACCACGCGCCGCACGACCTCGCGCAGAAGGCCGACCGGCACCTCGCCCTCGAAGGGGCAGCCGAACGATGCCCCGATGGTGATCGTCGTGAAGACCCCGGCGGCCCGGGCCTCCCGGACCAGCTCCGCCGCTGTGTCACACGCCTGGGCGGTGCTGACGCCCTGGTTGCGGCGGCAGAAGGTGTCGGTGGCGACGACGACGACGTCGATCTCGTCGACGTGCCCGTTCAGTGCCCGCTCGAGACCACGACGGTTCATCACGAGACCGGCGTACTGCAGCCCCTCGCGGCGCGGCAGCGCTGCCATCACCTCGTCGGCGTCGGCCATCTGCGGCACCCGGGAGGGGTTCACGAAGCTGGTCACCTCGATCCGCCGGGCACCCGCCCGGACGGCCCGGTCGACGAGCTCGACCTTGTCCTCGGTGGACAGGACCTTCTCCTCGTTCTGCAGACCGTCGCGGGGAGAGACCTCGACGATCTCGACCGTGCCCTTCACCGCTGCTCCTCCAGGTAGCTCACCGCTGTGCTCTCCCCGACGACCTCGGCGTACTTGGCCTGCAGGTCGAACAGGCTCGCGTCGTGCGCCTGCGCGGTCCGGTCGCCGACCGCGTCTCGCACCACGAGAGGGACGAACCCGTGCTGGACGGCGTCGACCCCGCTCGCGCGGACGCAGCCGCTCGTGCTCACCCCCACGAGCAGGACGGTGTCGACGTGCCGGGCGACCAGCGTGGAGGCGAGCGAGGTGCCGAAGAACGCGCTGGCGTACTGCTTGGTGACCACCAGCTCGCCCTCGGCCGGGGCCACCTCCGGCATCAGCTCGCTCATCGGCCCGCCTCCGTACAGCGTCTCCAGCGCGCGCACCTTGCGGACGAAGACTCCGCCGTCACTGCCGTCGGCGGCATACTCCACCCGCGTGTGGATCACCGGGACGCGATGCTCCCGCGCCGCCGCCAGCACCCGGGCCGCCGACCGGAGGCAGTCCCGCGACGGCAGGCACAGGGGGCTGGCCGGGTCGAAGTAGCCGCGCATCAGGTCGACCGCCAGCACCGCCGGGTGACGGCCCGGACGGAGCCGCCCGGCGAAGCCCTCGTCGAACCCGGGCCCGTCGGTCACCGGCACGTCGGTCACCGGCACGTCGGTCACCGGCACGTCGGTCACCGGGCGATCGGCGCCTTGGGCGCGGGGAGGCCGGTCTCCTCCTCGCAGTGCGCCAGGATCTCCTCCAACGGCGGGCCCATGTCGAAGGTCGGGAGCGGGTCCGGACGCCCCTCCCTCAGCGTGTCGCGCAACTTCTCGGTGGCCCCGACGTCGACCTGGCCCTGCTCGTCGCAGACCACGCCGTAGCGGCGGGCACCGGTGACGCTCACGAGTCCGCGTCGTACCTCCAGACCGACCAGCTCGGGCTCGCGCGCCAGCGGGTCGCCCCATCCGCCGCCACCCCAGGTGACGAAGTGCAGCAGGTCGCCGGCGTTGACGGCGAAGTCGTGGATCTTGCTGGGCAGCACCTCGGTGGTGCCGTCCGCGCGCTCGACCCACTTCCGTCCCCGCGCGCCCGGCTCGCCGCCGTTGACACCCCACGGGTAGGTGAGCCAGCGGTCGTCGTGGATCGCGATCGTGCCGGGCTCGAGGAAGCGGTAGGCGACGTCGACGCCGTTTCCGCCGCGGTGCACGCCGGCCCCCCCGGTGTCCGCCACGGTCTCCCAGCGCTCGACCCGGAGCGGGTAGTAGGACTCCAGGTACTCGCACGGGATGTTCACGAACGACGGCCACAGCGAGTGCCCGTCGGGGCCGTCCCCGATCGGGCGTCCCGGAATGCCGCCGAAGCCGATCGAGTACAGCTGGAACCACTCGCCCTTGCGATCGCCGGAGCTGTAGTTGCCGGAGTACATGAAGTGCGGTGAGGAGGAGAAGCCGGCCGCGTTGAGCAGGTCCGGGTTCGTCTGGCCGAGCAGCCCGCCGAACAGGTCGAAGACCCGCCCGATGCCGTGGTTGCGAGCGTTGAGGGCGGCCGGGTACCTCGGCTTCCAGAACGACTCCTCGGGAATCTTCACGTCCACCAACGGGTAGAACCCGTCGTTCCACAGGATCTGCGGGTCGGCCACGGTGATCATGTAGATCCCGAAGAACATCCGCACCAGGTTCTCGTTGATGAAGTAGTTGACCGGCCCCTGTGCCTGGGGACTGCTGCCGGTGAAGTCGAGCAGCACCTTGTCACCGGTCCTGGTGAGGCTCAGCTTGAGCTCGTACGGGCCGTAGCCCACGCCGTCGTCGCAGATGTAGTCGGTGAACGAGAGCGTCCGACCCTCCTCGAAGACCAGCGCCAGCAGTGTCTTCATCGCCCGGTAGTTGCGGTCCAGCAGGGCGTCGAGCGCGGAGGTGTAGGTGTCGACGCCGAACCGCGCGCACATCTCCTGCACCCGCCGCGAGGCCGTGCGGCAGGCGGCCACGATGCCGTTGAGGTCGGCCCGGTTCCAGTCCGGCTTGCGGACCTGGTTGAGGATGATCCGCAGCGCGTCGTCGTCGAGAGCCCCCTTCTTGTAGAGCTTGAAGGGCGGGATGACGACGCCCTCCTCGAAGATCGTCCTGGCGTCGGTCGGCATCGACGCCGGCGTCTTGCCGCCGACGTCCGACATGTGGCCGAACATCGACGACCAGCCGACGATCCGGCCCTCGAAGTAGATCGGCATCACGACCAGCCAGTCGTTCGCGTGGCTGATCGCCGCTCCGCAGGAGTACGGGTCGGAGGTCAGGAGGACGTCGCCCTCCTCGATGTCGCCCTGGAAGTTCTCCAGGAAGTCGGGGATGGACAGACCGAACTGGCCGACCACCATCTTGCCCTCGGGGTCCCCGATCAGCGGGAACTCGTCGTGCTGCTCGCGGATGCCCGGCGAGAGCGCGGTGCGGAACAGGACCTCGTCCATCTCGTAGCGAGCGTTGCGCAGGGCGTTCTCCACCAGGTCCAGGGTCACCACGTCGACGTCGACGCTGCGCAGGGGCTCGGTCGCGGTCTCGATCAGGCGTGCCATGGCTCAGCTCTCCGTGTTCGGGTCGAGGGGGCGGATGAGGAGGCTGCCGCTCGGGTGCACCGTCGCGACGTGCCCGGGGAGGACCAGCGTGGTGGAGTCCATCTCCGTGACGATGGCCGGACCGGGTACCACGTTGCCGGCCTTGAGCTTGGCGCGGTCGTAGACGTCGGCATCGACCTCGCCGCCCTCGACCCAGATCTCGTGGGTGGTGCGCAGTGCCGCAGCCGGGTCGTCGTCGCCCCGCTCGAGCTCGGTCGAGGCCACGTCGGGGCGCGGTCCGTTGGCGGTGGCCCGGACGGTGACGACCTCCTGCTCGGCGTCGAGGACGAAGGAGAAGAGCTGCTGGTGCGCGGCGTCGAAGGCCTGGCGCATACTGGCGAGTCCGGCACCGTCCCCGTCGAAGGCGTCGAGGTCGATCGTCACCGGGATCTCGAAGCCCTGGCCGTGGTAGCGCAGGTCCGCCGAGTAGCCGACCTGCTGCTGGTCGGAGGGCACGCCTTCCCTGGTCAGGGTCGCCTTCGCGTCCTGGGCCAGCTCGGTGAGGATCTCCTTCAACGCGTCGTCGCCGAGCTCGCTGAACCGTCGTACGAGCGTGCGCACCGCCTCGTCACGCAGCACGGTGGTGGCGTCGCCGTAGGCGTTGAGCACTCCCGGTGACGGCGGGATGATCACCGGCCACGCGCCGGTGAGCTTGCCGAGCGCGTTGGCGTGGAGCGGTCCGGCGCCGCCGAAGGCGACCAGCGCGAAGTCCCGCGGGTCGAAGCCCTGCTGCACCGAGACCAGGCGCAGGGCGCCGAACATGTTCTCGTTGACGATGTCGATGATCCCCGCCGCCGCCGCCTCGACAGAGGCCAGGCCGGTGGCGTCGGCGATCGACTTGACGGCCGCACGCGCCGCGTCGCGGTCCAGGGTGATCTCCCCTCCGGCGAGCTGGGTGGGCAGGTAGCCGAGGACGACGTTGGCGTCGGTGACCGTCGGGTCGGTGCCGCCGGCGGCGTACGAGGCGGGCCCCGGCACCGCACCGGCCGAGTGCGGTCCGACCCGCAGCGCCTGGGTCAGCTGCGGGACGTGGGCGATCGACCCGCCGCCGGCGCCGACCGTGCGCACGTCGACGGAGGTCGCCCGGACCTTGAGGTCGCCGACGGTCGTCTCGCGACCGATCCGTGGCTTGAGGCCCTGCACCAGCGCCACGTCGGTGGAGGTGCCGCCCATGTCGAAGGTCAGGAAGTCGGCGAACCCGGCCTGCTCCGCGGCCCAGGTCGCCCCGGTGACCCCGCCTGCGGGCCCGGACATCAGCATGTTCACCGGGTTCGCGGCCGCGACGCCGGCCGAGACGAGACCGCCGTCGCTGCGCAGGATGCACAGCCGGCCGTGGATCCCGGACGAGGTGAGCTTGGCGTCGAGGTTCTCGACGTAGCGGGCCACGTGGGGCTGCACCGCGGCGTTCACGACCGTGGTGATGGTGCGCTCGTACTCTCGCAGCTCGGGAAGCACCGAGGAGGACAGCGACACCGGGATGCCGGGCAGCTCCTCGGCCGCGATCTCACCGACCCGGCGCTCGTGGTCGGCGTTGGCGTAGGCGTTGATCAGGCTGATGCTCAGCGCCTCGATGCCCTGCTGTGACAGCCGGCGCAGCTTGGCACGGGCGTCGTCCTCGTCGAGCTCGGTGACCACGGACCCGTCCGAGGCGACCCGGCCCCGGACCTCGACGGTGTCCTCGAGTGCCGCGAGCGGCTCCGGCTTGGGCCAGATGATCCAGCCGGCGAGGCCACCGGGCACGAAGGACCGGGCGATCTGCAGGACCTGCCGGAAGCCCTCGGTCGTGACCAGACCGACCCGGGCGCCCTTGCCCTCCAGGATCGCGTTCGTGGCGACCGTGGTGCCGTGGAACACCTCGTCGATGTCGCCGAGCGTGACGCCGGCCGTCTCGCAGACCCGTTCGATGCCGCGCAGGACCCCGATGGACTGGTCCTCGGGGGTGGAGGAGGTCTTGGCGCGGTACGTCGCACCGGACCCCTCCTCGATGAGCAGGATGTCGGTGAAGGTGCCCCCGACGTCGACGCCAAGCCGGAAAGCCATGGTTCCTCCTCAGATGACGCCGGCGGACCGCAGCGACGACATCGTGCCGTCGTCCAGTCCCAGCAGGCCCTGGTAGATGTCCTCGTTGTGCTCGCCGAGCTCGGGGCCCACGTGCCGGACCCGTCCGGGGGTCTCGGAGAGCTTGGGAGCCACGTTGTGCATGGCGAACTCCCCCAGCTCGGGGTGCACGAGCTGCACGATCGCCTCACGCGCCGCGAAGTGCGGGTCGGCGAACATGTCCCTCGCGCGGTAGATGCGGCCGGCGGGGACGCCGTTGCCGTGCAGCAGCTCGAGCAGCTCCTCGGCCCCGATCCCGGAGCTCCACTCGGCGATCGTGCCGTCGAGCTCCTCCATGTGCTGCCCGCGCGCACTGTGGGTCGCGTAGCGTTCGTCGGTCGCCAGCTCCGGGCGGCCCACGACCTCGGCCAGCCGCCGGAACACGGTGTCCTGGTTGGCCGCGATCAGCACCATCTCGCCGTCCGCGGTGGGGTAGACGTTGCTCGGCGAGACGTTCGGCAACGTCGTACCGGTGCGCTCGCGCTGGTAGCCGGCGATCTGCCACTCCGGCAGCAGCGACTCCATCATCGCCAGCACCGCCTCGTAGATCGCCGAGTCGACGACCTGGCCGCGCCCGGTCCGCCCGCGCTGGTGCAGCGCGACGAGGGTGCCCAGGGCTGCGAACGTGGCTGCGAGCGAGTCGCCGAGCGAGATGCCGGCCCGGGCGGGCGGCCGGTCCGGGTCTCCGGTGACGTAGCGGATGCCGCCCATCGCCTCGCCGATCGAGCCGTAGCCGGCGCGGGCGGCGTACGGCCCCGTCTGGCCGAAGCCGGTGACCCGCGTGACGACCAGGCCGGGGTTGGTCTCCCAGAGCTGCTCCGGCCCCAGCCCCCAGCGCTCGAGGGTGCCGGGACGGAAGTTCTCGACCAGGACGTCGGCCCGCGCGACCAGACGCCGGACGATGTCCTGCCCCGGCTCGGTCCGCAGGTCGGCGGTCACTGACAGCTTGTTGCGGGCCACGACCGGCCACCACAGCGACGCGCCGTAGGGCTTCTCCCTGCCCCACTGCCGCATCGGGTCGCCGCGCGCGGGATCCTCCACCTTGATCACCTCGGCGCCGAAGTCCCCGAGCAGCTGGCCGCAGAACGGCCCGGCCAGGAGCTGGCCGAGCTCCACCACGCGGACGTCGTCCAGCGGGAGGTGGGTGTCCATGAGTCCCCTTCGACGACAAGGTTGCATACAACATGGTTGGGCGATGTGATCGGTCTCACGGCCCCACCGTGCGTTGGGGCGAAAATATGAACACCCAGGACGAGTTGTCAACGGTTCACGGCGGCTGTTGCATACAACTTGGTCCGGCGGTAGGTTGCACCGACCATGAGCGATCCGGTAGCCGCGGTCGAGCCCGAGCCTGGCCACGCCTCCGACCACGCCTACCGGCTGATCCGCTCTCAGATCCTCTCCGGCGAGCGCGCGGGCGGGGACTGGCTGCGCGAGGGCGACCTGGCCGACCTGATCGGGGTCAGCCGCACGCCGGTCCGCGAGGCGCTGCGGCGGCTCACCGCGGAGGGGCTGGTGCACTACAAGCGCAACCAGGGGGTCCGGGTCGCTGTCTGGACAGCCGAGGACCTCGACGAGATCTTCAGCCTCCGATCCGTGCTCGAGCCGTGGGCGTGCCGGCTCGCCGCGACGTCGGGGTCGGTCGACCTCGAGGAGCTCGACCGGCTCGCCGATGACATGGACTCGGCCGGAGGGGGGTCGACCCCCGACGTGGACCGGATCACCGAGCTCAACAACCGCTTTCACCGGCTGATCCTGCAGGCCTCGCGCAACCGGCGTCTGGGCAGCGTCGTCTCGTCGGTCGTCCAGGTCCCGCTGGTGTGGCAGACGTTCTCGCACTACAGCGAGACGGACCTGCGTCGCAGCCTCGCGCACCACCACGAGCTCGTCGCCGCGCTGGCTGCCGGCGACCCCGACTGGGCAGAGTCGGTGATGCGCAGCCACGTCCGGGCCGCGTGGAACTCCGTGGGTGCCCCGGACGAGACCGGCGACGTCTGACCCGGTGCGGACAGCGGGGGTGGCGTCGAGAGGGTCGGGCCGCGCCGGCCTCGCCGCCGCGGCCCGACCGGCTGTCGATCACACGGGCGCCAGCTCCTCCTCGCCGACGGGCTCCGGTGTCGTCTTGATGCCGTTCTCGAAGCCCGGTCCGCTGCCGCTGAACAGCAGGTACATCGGCTTCTCGTTGCGGAGCAGGTCGAGCACCATCGGCAGGTCGTCGAGGTGGTAGTAGATGCTGCTCGCCGTGTCCACGGGCAGTGCGCTTCCGTTGGGCTTGAACACCAGCTGTCCGATGTAGCGGCCACCGCTCTTCAGCCACACCCGAGGTGGGAACGCGTTCGCGGAGTACATGACCTCGTACTCCTGGATCTGCGTGATCGCCATCACTGACCGTCCTTTCTCCTCGCCCGCGGTGCGGGTCCCCTGCGACGAGTGACTGTCGTCAGCACCAGTGCACGCCGGCCCGCGGGTGCGCTCCAGAGGCCAACGGCCCGACCAGGCGCACCCTTTCCGGTCAGGTCGGGCTCCGGATGGGCCAGCCCGGGTGGGAGGTACGGCGGCCGGCCGGGTCAGTTCTGGGAGGCGTCGACGGGGCGGGTGGACACCCAGGCCAGCTCGCCGGGCTGCCGCCGCAGCACCCGCGCCCACAGCCCGACCGGTTCCCCGAAGGCGTCGGAGGGCTCGGAGGGCACGACGTACCAGGAGCCCTCCTCGATCTCGGCCTCGAGCTGCTCGCTGCCCCAGCCGGAGTACCCGGCGAAGATCCGCAGTCCGGCCAGCACGGTGCCGAACAGCTCGGTGGGGGCATCGAGGTCGATGATGCCGGTTCTGTCGTACAGCCGGCGGAAGCCCACCGGACCCTCCGGGTCCTCCGGCCCCCCGGGCGCACCGGGCGCGAGCCGGGCCACCGCCAGTGCCGAGTCGGTGCTGACCGGGCCACCCTGGAAGAGCACGTCGGGCTCCGCCACGAGCCCCGACCAGGCGGTGAGGATCTCACCCACCGGCACCGGCGACGGCCGGTTCAGCACCACGCCCAGGGAGCCGTCCTCGTCCACGTCCAGCAGCAGCACGACGGTCCGCTCGAAGTTCGGGTCGACGAGCTCCGGCGTCGCGACCAGCAGCCGGCCGGCCTCGAGCTCACCCATCGGAGGTCGCTTCGGCCGCTCGCCGCACCGCGGTCGCCACCGCGGTGTGCACGTCGTGGTGGAACACGCTGGGGATGATGTAGTTCGCGTTGAGCTCGTCGTCGGTCACCGCCGAGGAGACCGCGTCGGCGGCGGCGAGCAGCAGCGAGTCGTGCACCGACCTCGCCGACGCGTCCAGCAGCCCCCGGAACACACCCGGGAACGCCAGGACGTTGTTGATCTGGTTGGGGTAGTCCGAGCGGCCGGTCGCGACCACCGCGGCGTGCCGGCGCGCCTCGCCGGGGTCGATCTCCGGGACCGGGTTCGCGAGCGCGAACACGATCGAGCCCTCCGCCATCGAGGCGACGTCCTGGCCGGTGAGGATGTTCGGCGCGGACACGCCGACGAACACGTCGGCCCCCGCGATGGCGTCGGTCAGGCTGCCCCGCAGACCCTCCGGGTTGGTCGCCTCGGCGATCCAGTGCAGGGAGTCGTCCAGCCCGGGTCGGTCGCCGTGCACGATCCCCCCGACGTCGGTGACGACCACGTTCTTGGAGCCGGCCTCGAGCAGCAGGCGCAGGATCGCGGTGCCGGCCGCACCGGCTCCGGACAGCACGACCCGGGCCGAGTCCAGCGACTTGCCGACCACGCGGAGCGCGTTGCGAAGCGCGGCGAGCACCACGATGGCCGTGCCGTGCTGGTCGTCGTGGAACACCGGGACGTCCAGGATGTCGCGCAGCCGTCGCTCGATCTCGAAGCAGCGCGGCGCCGAGATGTCCTCCAGGTTGATGCCGGCGAAGCCCGGCGAGACCGCGCGGACGATCTCGACGATGCCGTCCACGTCCTGGGTGTCCAGGCACAGCGGCCACGCGTCGATGCCGGCGAACCGCTTGAACAGCGCGGACTTGCCCTCCATCACCGGCAGCGCCGCCGCCGGGCCGATGTTGCCGAGCCCGAGCACGGCGGAGCCGTCGGTCACCACGGCCACCGAGTTGCGCTTCACGGTGAGCCGCCGGGCGTCGTCGGGGTTGGCCGCGATCGCCTCGCAGACCCGGGCGACTCCGGGCGTGTAGACCATCGAGAGGTCGTCGCGGTTCCGGATGGCGTGTTTGGCGCGCATCTCGATCGTCCCGCCGAGGTGCATCAGGAAGGTCCGGTCGGAGACCTTGTGGACCTCGACGTCGGGCATCGCGCGGAGCGCGCCGACGATCTCGTCGGCGTGCCCGGTGTCGGCCGCCGCGCAGGTGACGTCGATCCGCAGTCGGTCGTGTCCCGAGGCGGTGACGTCGAGCGCGGTCACGATGCCGCCGGCCTGCTCCACGCAGGTGGTCAGGCTGCTGATCGCCGTACCACCGGCGGGGAGCTCGAGGCGGACGGTGATCGAGTAGGAGATGCTCGGTTGGGCTGTCACGCTCATATCGTGTCACGACCGCGGTCGACCCTATGCTGCGGGAATGCCAGTCGAGCAGCGGCCGTCCAGGCGGCAGGAGTTCTCCGCCTCCACCAAGCGTGCCCTCGTCGAGGCGGCTGCCGGCCTGTTCACCGAGCGGGGGTACGCCGGAACGAGCCTGGACGAGATCGTCGCCGGGGCGCGGGTCACCAAGGGTGCGCTGTACCACCACTTCAGCGGGAAGCAGACCCTGTTCGAGGCGGTGTTCAACGACGTCGAGGCCGCCGCCGCCACGCAGATCCGCGCCGCGGTGCGCTCGTCCGACGATCCGTGGGACAAGGCCGTCGGCGGCCTCCGTGCCTTCCTCGAGGCCGTCCAGCAGCCCGGCTACCGGCGGATCGTCATCCAGGACGGCCCGGCGGTGCTGGGCTACGAGCGCTTCCGCGAGCAGGGCGAGCGGTCGACGTTCGGCATCGTGCGGGAGATCGTGTCCTCGGTGCTCGCCGGCTACCGGCTCGAGCCGAGCATGACCCAGACCTTCACCCGGGTCTTCTACGGCGCGATGTCGGCCGCCGGCTCGGCGGTCTCGACCGCCCGGGACCCGGCGCGGGCGAGCAGGGAGGTGGAGGCGGCGATCACCTTCATCCTCGAGGGGCTGCGGCGCCAGGCCGAGGTAGGCGTCGCTCCTCTGCTCCCCGAGTGACCCACGCCCCGGCCCCTACTTGTGGACCACGACGGCACCGCCGGTGCGCGGCACCAGCTCGATCCAGACGTGGCCCGGCGGCAGCCCCAGCTCCCCGGCCTTCGTCGACAGGTGGACCGGGCTGCTGAGGCGCGGCTTGCTCCAGGTGGCGCGCACCAACCGCCCGCCGTGGAAGACCATCGCGGCGCCCTTGCCGACGAAGTGCGTCTCGGGGACCGGGTTCCCGGCCGGGTCGAGGTAGCCGGCGTTGCCGACCCGCACCCGCAGCACCAGCACGGTGTCCGGATGGAACTGGTCACCGACCGCCGCCTCGCTGTTGAGGTTGACGTACGTCTTCCCGCGGTAGGCCCAGCTCGTGGTGTGCGAGCCGGAGAACCGCGCGTCCAGACCGTGTGCCGCAACGCCCTTGGGGAAGTCGCCGCCGTTGCCCCAGGGCAGGTAGTCGTCCGGAACGCCGGTCGGCCGGACGACCCTGGCGAGCAGCCGCAGGTGGTTGAACAGGTTGTACGGCGCCACGCGGCTGTTGTCGCGGTAGAAGCCGGGAGCGCCCTCGGTGTAGGCCTGGATGTTCGCCGCGCGGACCCGCCGCACGGTCGGGGGCGCACCGCCGCTGGCGACCAGCACCGCGTTGGCCGGCTCGACGATGCCGATGTCAGTGGCTCGCATCGACCGCACCGGGCCCGCCACCGCGGGGAGCGCGGAGTAGTAGAACACCGCGAGCCGGGAGGTGCCGCCCTCCACGAGCTCCTCGGTGACGAGGTCGGCCCTGCCCAGCCCGACCTGCGGCCTGCTGCTCTCGCTGTTGTCGATCTTGACGACCATCACCGGGTGCGCCGGCGCCCTGCCGCGGGCCGGGAGGCCGGTCAGCGGCCAACGGCCCGTCATCATCGACCCCGCGGCGGTGCTCTGCCCGGCCGGCGTCTGCGCGCCGCTCGGCTCCTCGCTCGAGCCGCCGCAGCCGGAGAGCGCCAGGCAGGCGGCGACCGACAGCGCCGCCACGGGGCGGACTGCGACGAGCGGGCCACGGCGGGTCATGACCATCATCATGACTCAGGGCCGTCACCGATCCGGTAACGGCCCTGAGTCGGGTCAGTCGTGTCGCGGCGTTGGCGCTGGTCACCTGTCGGTGGTCACCCGCGCTGCGCCGCGATCACAGTCCGCGCAGCGTGCCCGCGAACCAGCGGCTGGTCCACAGCCGCTCCCGGTGCACCCGCTGGCCCGGCCGCGGCGCGTGGATGATCGTGCGACGCCCGTGGTGCCAGCCGGCGAACACGCCGACGTGGTAGACGTTCCCGGCCCGCGCCGAGCCGCTGTAGAAGAACACGAAGTCGCCGCGACGGAGCTGCCGCTTGGTGATCCGGTTCGCGAACCGGGCCTGCGCGGCGGCTGTGCGCGGGACGTGCCGGAACCCGGCGCGGTGGTAGCTGTAGTAGACCAGTCCGGAGCAGTCGAACCGGTTCGGTCCCGCGGCGCCGTACACGTAGGGGTCGCCGACCTGGTGCCGGGTGATCCGGAAGCCGTAGGTGATCCGCTCCCGGCGGGTCATCGCCGAGGCCGAGGGAGTGGCCCAGAAGAGGCTGGCGACGAGCACCCCGGCGAGGAGGAGCGGGAGTACGGCGGCCGTGCGGACGCCGCGCAGGCATGACGAGACAGGCATGAGAGGTCCCTTCCCACGCCTGTGAGGTGAGCTGTCGGGTTGGAGCTGGAAAGGTGCTCCGCCACGTGGGCCGGCGTACCGGCTTCGGTGGCTTCACCCCGAGCACGTCGCTGAGACGTGCAGTGGAGATGCGGTTCCCCCACTCCTACCCGCGGTTGTCTGACGAAGGGCCGGCGGCACGGGCGGGTAGGACTCGGCGTACCCGTCGCCGGTATGGAGTTGTGGAAACGGGTCATGACCGCGGCTCCCTCGGCGTCCCACCCATACCGGGAGGAAGCGGCCGAGATCGACGACTTCAGACCAGGTCCGGTGAATGTTGTACTACACATCGGGTACCGATGCCAATCGGACGGCCGCCGCGCCCCGCGGTCAGAGCTGTCGCAGCGGAGCCGTCAGAGCTTCGCCCCCCCGTCGACGTACAGCGTCTGACCGGTGATGTACGAGGCCTCGTCGCTGCACAGGAACGCTGCCGCGGCGGCGATGTCCGCGGGGTAGCCCACCCGGCGCACCGGCGTGCTCGCGGCCGCGGCCGCGCGGTACTCCTCGGGCTCCGCACCCACCCGGCGAGCCGTGGCGTCGGTCATGTCGGTGACGATGAAGCCCGGGGCGACCGCGTTGACGTTGACCCCGAAGGGGCCGAGCTCGATCGCGAGCGTGCGGGTGAGGCCCTGAAGCCCCATCTTGGCGGCGGAGTAGTTCGCCTGGCCGCGGTTGCCGAGCGCGGAGACGCTCGAGAGGTTGAGGATCTTGCCGTACTTGGCGGCGACCATGTGCCTCTGCGCCGCCCGGCTCATCAGGAAGGACCCTCGCAGGTGCACCGCGAGGACGGTGTCCCAGTCGTCCTCGGTCATCTTGAACAGCAGGTTGTCGCGGGTCACGCCCGCGTTGTTGACGAGCACGTCGATCTTCCCGAACCGCTCGACGACCGCGGTCACGGCGGCCTCGACGGAGGCGGCGTCCGCCACGTCGCAGGCCACGCCCAGGGCGTCCGAGGCGCCGAGGCCCGCCGCCGTGGCTGCGGCAGCCTGCTGCTCGAGGTCGAGCACCGCGACGGCTGCGCCCTCCTCGGCGAACCGCTTCGCGGTGCCGGCTCCGATCCCGCGTGCTGCTCCGGTGACGACGGCGACACGACCTGCATAGCGGCTCATCGAGACTTCTCCTCCGGTGGTGGTGTGCTGGGTGGTCGGGTGCTGACTGTGCCCGGGCGCGCCCGGGACGGTCCGACTCTAGTGACCCCGGTCCCGGGCTACGTCGGTTCGGCGTCGAGCGCCTCGCCCAGCCGCGCGGCGTACGCCGCCCGCTCCTCGTCGCCGGCGTAACGGCGGCCGGCCACCGGTGCGTCAGCCCGCCCAGACGTCACTGCCGAACGAGCTCGCGTCCGCGGCGTAGCCCAGGTAGGGCAGGCCGAACAGGTCCTCGACCGTGCGCAGCAGCGAGTAGTGGTTGTAGGGGGTGGCGTTGGTGCTGCCGGCTGTGACGTAGGGCGAGACGAGCACCGCCCCGATCCGGCCCCCTCCCGGGCCGGTGAGCCCGGGCAGCGCGGCGTTCGGCGTCGGCCCCTCGTGGCAGCAGGCGCTGGCGTCGCGCCCCTCGGCCTCGTCGAAGGTGACCACCAGCAGCCCGTTCCTCCTGAACGCCGGGCTGTGCAGGATTCGCGGCACCCAGCGGCTCAGCCACCGGTCGGCGGCGACCAGGCCGCCGGCCCGACCGTCCACGCAGGGAGCGTCGTGGCCGTCGTTGCACAGGTTCGGCGTGACGTAGCTGAGGTTGCGGGTGGTCCGGAGCCGCTGCAGGTCGGTGCGGAGCTGCGAGAGCGGCACGTCGTTGCGGCAGGCCGGGGTGCGGGTGATGCCGCGGAAGTACACGAACGGGTTGTGCCGGGCGGCGTACTGGTCGCCTGCCCGGGCGAGGCGGGTGTGGTCCAGCCCACCGAGGCGAGGGTGCCGGCAGACGGTGCCCATGTCCTCGAGGTAGCCGCGCCAGCGCAGCTCGTGGCTCCGGAGCTGGCCGGCGACCGTGCGGACCGTGCGCGGGTAGACGCAGCCCCGGCCGACCGCCTGCTGCGGGGAGGCGGTCCCGGTCTGCCGGAAGGCGGTGTAGCGGTGGCAGTCGGCCTGGGTCGCCGGGTTGGGGCCCTGGCCGCTGATCTGGGCGATGTAGTTGGGCAGGCTGTTGTGCGCCACGCCGTAGTAGCGCGTCAGGAGCTGGCCCTTGCTGCGCAGCGTCCGCGACAGGTACGGGGCGGGCGACTTGGGGCCGAACGCGGTGAGGTAGCCCTTGTTCTCGAGGTTGACGACGAACACGTGGCGCACCGGCGGCGGGCTGCTGCCGAGCCGGGCCGCCCCGGCGTCCGCCACGACGTGCGCGTGCGCCGGCCCGGTGCCGACGAGCGCAGCCGTCAGCGTGACGGCCAGGCCGGCCAGGACCTGTCGGCGGTGAGCGGCGACAGCCAGCGGCACGGAGGTCTCCCGGTGGTGCGAGGGGTGCGAGCGATCTGTCGACATCCTGCCAGCAGAACGGGGCCCTGTGGGCGACTTGTCCGATACTTCCCCGTCGTTGCGCCGCTCACCGGCCAGGGGCGGCGGAGCGGCGGAGCGGCGGACCGCACGGCCGCTTGCCTCAGCTCGCGCGGCTCGACCCGGGGCCGGGCGCCTGCGCCAGCTCGGCGCTCCACTTCTCCTCGATGCTGCCGTAGCGCCACACCGCGAGCGCGACCAGCCAGGTGACGAGGAACAGCCCGACGATGGCGTAGCCGACGTGGTTGAGGTCGAGGCCGCCCACCGCGGCCAGCGGCCCCGAGGTGATGTCGCAGCTTGTCGGCGAGGATCGCCGGTCAGCTCGACGCCGCCGATGACCAGCGCCACGGCGACCGAGAGGCCGGTGACCGTGATGTTGTAGTAGACCTTGCGGACCGGCTTGGAGAACGCCCAGTCGTAGGCGAAGTTCATGAAGCAGCCGTCGATGGAGTCGAGCAGGCTCATCCCGGCCGCGAACAGGACCGGCAGCACGAGCAGGGCGTACCACGGCAGGTTGAACGCCGCGGCGCCTCCGGCGAGGACGAGGAGACTCACCTCGGTCGCGGTGTCGAAGCCGAGACCGAAGAGCAGGCCGACCGGGTACATGTGCCACGGCTTGGTGACCGCCTTGGTGGCCCCGCCGAGGATCCGGTTCATGAAGCCGCGCTTGTCCAGCTGCTCCTCCAGCGCGTGCCTCGTCGTACTCGCCGCCGCGCATCCGCCGGAAGACGCGCCACGATCTGGCGCAGCACCACCAGGTTGAGCACCCCGATCACGAGCAGGAAGACCCCGGACACCATCGTGCCGACCAGCCCGGTGGTCTGCTGGAGCGTCGAGCTGTCGTTCTCGACCTGCCCGGCCAGCGCACGGACGCCGAGGGCCAGCAGCAGGCAGAGCCCGAACACCACGCTGGAGTGCCCGAGCGAGAACCAGAAGCCGACCGAGAGCGGCCGCTTGTCCTCGCCCATCAGCTTGCGGGTGGTGTTGTCGATCGCGGCGATGTGGTCGGCGTCGAAGGCGTGCCGCATCCCGAGGGTGTACGCCGTGACGCCGAGCCCCACGCCGAAGGCCGTCCCTCCGGCGCTGAGGTGCTGCGGGGCGATGATGCCGACCAGCACGCCCCAGCCGACGACGTGCAGCGCCACGACGAACCCGGCCATCCCGGTGACCGACGCCCACTCCGGGCGGGTCAGGCCGCCACCGCCCGGCCCGCCACCGGGTCCGCCATCGGCACCGGCGAGGGCGGGGCGCTCCGCGGTCGTCGTCATGAGGCCGAGGCTAGGCGGCGGTGCGGCTTGTTGCAAGTGATTCGCAACAAGGACGCGCCGGCAGCCTGGCACTCCGCCGGCCGGTCGGTCAGCCGTCCGTCTCCATGGTCCGCGCCGCCCCCGTCGTGACCACCACGCGGCGGTTCTTGCCGGCCCGCTTGGCGGCGTACATCGCCTCGTCGGCGTGGACCGTGAGCTCCTCGGGATCACACCGGCCACCCACGTCGAGCACCGCGCCGATGCTGACGTGCACGGACACCGGTCCCGTGCCGGCGAGGTCCACCGGTTCGGAGAGCGCGGCGAGCACCCGGTCGGCGAGCGCGGCGACGTCGCGCTCACCCGTCATGTCCTCGCTGACGACCAGGAACTCGTCACCACCGAGCCGGGCCGCGGTGTCGGACTCGCGCAGGCAGGTCCGGAGCCGGTCGGCGATGCTGCGCAGCACCTCGTCGCCGGCCGAGTGGCCGTAGCCGTCGTTGACCTGCTTGAAGTCGTCGACGTCGAGGTACAGGACCGAGACCCCGGTCCGTCGCCGCCTGGCGCGGGCGAGGGCCTGACCCAGGTGCTCGTTGAGCAGCACCCGGTTGGGCAGGTCGGTCAGCGGGTCGTGCAGCGCCTGCCGCCGCAGCGCGTCCTCGGCCTCCTTCTGCGCGCCGATGTCGACCGCGTGCACGAGCAGGCGGCCGGGGGCCGCCGCCGACGGACCGGTCTCGTGCAGGACCTGCACGCTGACCCGCACCCACAGCGTGCTGCCGTCGGCCCCGGTCCAGCGGCGCTCGGCGCTCCCGCCGGCCACCCGGCCCGTCTGTGACTGCTCGAGGTTGCCCCGGATGGCGGCCCGGTCCTCGGGATGGGCGAGCGAGACGATGTCGGTCGCCAGCAGCTCCTCGCGCGAGTGGCCGGTCATCGCACAGAGCTCGCGGTTCACGTCGACGAACCGACCCGGCGTCGGCCGCGCGAGGCTCACCAGGGCCATCCCGACCGGCGCCTCGTCGAAGAGGTCCCGGTACCGCTGCTCAGCGGCAGCACCGGCGCGGCGGAAGGACCGGCTCAGGCCGGCGAGCACCAGGAGCCCGACCAGCGACGCCAGCAGCGCCACCAGGGCTCCGACGAACGCGGTGCGGCCTCCGCCGCTCGCGTCCACCGCCGCGTCGCTCCGCACGTGGACGCCCAGCACGACCGCGGCGAGCAGGGCGAGCAGCACCAGCACCAGCGTGGCGCGCGCGCCGTACCGGACCCACACCGGCACCCTCGCCGCCTCGGCCACCCTGCCTCCCCGACCACCCTGCCTCGCCGACCACCCTGCCTCGCCGACCACCCTGCCTCGCCGACCACGCACGACCGACGTGACGTCGCCCGGTCGACCAGGCTAGGGGACCGGGCGCGGTCTGCTGCGGCGCTGTACCCCGGCGGGACCTCATGACGCGAGGGCCCGGCACGTGCGTGCCGGGCCCTCGGGTCGCTTGTCGCGGAACGGGTCAGTTGACCTTCAGGGTCATCGTCCCCGCGCGGTCGTTCGAGCTCAGCACGCGGATCGTGGTGCCGGTCCCGGCGACGAGGGTGCTGCCGCCAGGGTTGCCCGCGGCGTCGTAGTAGCGGGTCTTGACGCTGTCGTCGAACACCGGCTGCGCGGCATGCGCAGCGGCGTCCAGCGACGTCAGCTCGTAGCCCCCGCCAGCGGTCGCCACCTCACGGTGCAGTGCGAGGGGGTCCGTGCGCTCGACGCCGAACGTGGCGTCGTACATCTGGATGCGGTTGGCCGCCGGCCGATCGTTGGACCAGGTCAGTGCTGCCGGGTGGGCGTCCACCGGGAGGCTCTGGCCGCCGCCCGGGTGCTGGCTGGTGTTGTTGTCGGCGTAGAGCCCGTTGGCGTACCAGACCAGCAGGCCGTTCTGGTAGGGGAACCGCTCCACCTTGTCCGGCGCCGTCGCTCCCCAGCCGAAGTTGTACGGCCCCTGGGCGAGCGTGGTGTCGTAGCCGGCGTACTGGCGGTTCTCGGCCAGGTAGTAGTGCGTGAACGCGATGTCGTACCCGCCGTCGGTGATCACCTGGAAGCCGTCCGTGGTCCAGCTCGGGGCGCCGTCCTCGACGTCCGTGGCGAGCGCGTCGCCCACCGCGACGTCGTCGACCTTGAAGCCGAGCAGGTGGGTGCCGGCGTCGTTGAACATCCGGAACCGGACGACGGCCTGCTTGCCGGCGTACGCCGCCAGGTCGGCGGAGAGGTCGACCCAGTCGCCTCCGGACGTGCCCGTGATGCCCTGGCCGTCGTTCTGGCTGTTCGGGTCCGTGCTCGTCGACAGGTTGGTCGCGAGCGGGGTGAACGTCGCACCGCCGTCGGTCGAGAGCTCCGCGTAGGCGTAGTCCCAGTCCTTCTCGATGTCGTAGTTCACCTGCGCGGTCAGCCTGCCGCCGGCCGGCACGGTGAACGACGGGCTGCTGACGGTCGCGGTGCGGTTGTCACCGGTGCCCGAGTAGAGGTACCTCGAACCGGAGGCGGCGGGGCCGACCTCGGTCCGGGCGTGCCCGGTCGGGAGCTTGACGAGGACCGCCTGCGGCTTCTTCGTCGCGTGGTACGCCGGGCCGACCCCGACCGTCTCGCGCTGCCCCGGCTCGACGGTGGCGTAGTCGAGCCAGCCGAGCTGGAGCTTCTCCTTCGGACCCAGCTGGTCGGGCGTGGTGCCGATCGCGTCGCCACCGTGGTTCATCCAGGACCCGGAGCTCATCAGCGTCCAGAACCCGGTGCCGTTGTCGCCGCCCTGCGTGTCGTAGTAGTCCGGGAGGCCGAGGTCGTGGCCGAACTCGTGGGCGAAGACGCCGAGACCGCCGTTCTCGGGCTCGGTGGTGTAGTCGCGGATCCAGAAGCCGGTGTCGCCGATCTGGACGCCGCCGAACCTCGCGTCCGCGGACGGCCCGTCGTTCCCGCTCGGGTCGGCCGCCCAGCGGTGCGACCAGATCGCCGACGCGGGGGCGCCGGCCTCCTCGCCGGTGCCGGCGTGGATGGCCTGGAAGTGGTCGATGTAGCCGTCGGGCTCGTTGAAGTTGCCGTCGTGGTCGTGGTCGAACCGGTCCCACTGGTCGAAGGACGCGAGGTACTTCTTGATCTCGTCGTCGGACTTGCCGGCGGCCTTCTGCGCGTCGTACCAGGCGGTGGCGCTGTCGCCGATGAAGCGGGTCATGTCCTTGTTGGACTCGGTGGTGCCGTAGCTGGCCTCGTCGTAGGGCACGGTGACCCAGTCGCTGACATCGCCCTCGACGTCGAAGCGACCGCTGGACATCTCCTTGTAGACGCCGTGGAACGACTCGCCGTTCTGCTCGGGCATGCCGTTGAAGAACATGTCGAGGTAGTGCCGGCGGTCGAACGACGGCTTCCAGTACGTCGAGTTGTCCTCGGACCGGTCGGGCTGCGGGATCGCGTCGTGCACCGGGCCGGCGGTGGCGCTCGGGTAGCGCGGGTCGGCCTTGTCGCCGAAGTCCACGAGGAAGGACAGCAGCTCTGCCTGGGACTGGGCGCCGTACTCCACCCAGCGGCCGGGCGCCACCTTGACCGCCTTGGAGCCGCCACCGCGGGACTGGACCGTGGCCTTGCCGTTGACCACCAGGTCGGTGGCCGTCTCCTTCTCGTCGCGCCGCTTGGCCTCGAGCGCGTCGGGTCGGTCGTCCGCCTTGTGGGCGGACTGCTGGTCGGGTGTGGGGGGCTGGACCGCAGGTGATGCGGACGCCGTCGCCCCGGGAATCACGGCTGCGGCGAGCGCGAACGCTGCCGCTCCACCGAAGACGCCGGACATGCGTCGAGACACGAAGGTTCCTCCATGGGGATGCGAGAGCCGTCCGCCCCCGGCGGACGGTCAGAGTCGCGGGCACTCGACCCGCGACCCGGGAACCTCATCAACCACCACACGCCGAGTAAAGAGCCGTGACCGTATCGTTGCTATTCTCCCGGTGTTTATTGGTCTCTGACGGGACATCGTCGCCCGCACCACCTCGGCCGGAACGGCAGTCCCGACCCCGTCGGAGTCCGCGACGGCCGTGCAGCGAGGCGGCCACCGCTCGAGGGCCCGGCGGTGGTCTCGTGAGCCGCGCCACAGGCAACGCCGCCGGAGTCCACCACAACGGCACCGGTTCGGACCAGAATGAGAGGCCAGGGGATCGAAGGAAGGTGTCACCATGCCGCACGCCCAGCCGGTCGCTCCGGCCGTCCCGCACGCCACCCAGCAGCACCTGCTCCTCGCGGAGGAGTACATCGCGCACAACTACCACCCGCTGCCCGTGGTCATCGCCGAGGCGGAGGGCGCCTGGGTCACCGACGTGGACGGCCGACGCTACCTCGACTGCCTGGCCGGCTACTCGGCGCTGAACTTCGGCCACCGGCACCCCGACCTGCTGGCCGCCGCGCGCGAGCAGCTGGACCGCCTGACACTGACCAGCCGCGCCTTCCACAACGACCGGCTCGGCCCGTTCTGCCGCGACCTCGCCCGGCTGGCGGGGATGGACCTGGTGCTCCCCATGAACACCGGCGCCGAGGCCGTGGAGACCGCGATCAAGGTGGCCCGCAAGTGGGGGTACGACATCAAGGGGGTCGCCGGCGACCGCGCCGGCATCATCGTGGCGGCGCACAACTTCCACGGCCGCACGACCACCATCGTGAGCTTCTCCACCGATCCCCTGGCGCGTGAGGGCTTCGGGCCGTACACGCCCGGTTTCCACATCGTGCCCTACGGCGACGCCGAGGCGCTGCGCCGCGCGATCGACTTCGACACCGTCGCCGTCCTGCTCGAGCCGGTCCAGGGCGAGGCCGGGGTGATCGTCCCACCGCCCGGCTACCTGGCCGAGGTCCGCCAGATCTGCACCGAGCTCGACGTGCTGCTCGTCGCCGACGAGATCCAGTCCGGTCTCGGCCGCACCGGCTCGACCTTCGCCTGCGACCTCGAGGGGGTGCGGCCCGACATGTACGTGCTCGGCAAGGCGCTCGGCGGCGGCATCGTGCCGGTCTCCGCGGTCGTCGCCTCCCGGGACGTCCTGGGCGTGCTGCATCCGGGCAACCACGGCTCGACGTTCGGCGGCAACCCGCTCGCGGCCGCCATCGGCCAGGCCGTCGTGCGCCTGCTCGAGCCGGGGACCGTCCAGGACCGCGCCCGCCGGCTCGGCGAGCTCCTCGATGAGCGGCTGCGCGCCCTCGTGGGCCGCGGGGTGCTGCAGGTGCGGACCCGGGGCCTGTGGGCCGGCATCGACGTCGACCCGGCGCTGATGAGCGGCCGGGAGCTCTGCGAGCGGATGCTCACCCGCGGCGTTCTGGTCAAGGACACCCACGGGTCCACGATTCGGCTGGCACCTCCGCTGGTGGTCGACGAGGCCGACCTCGTGTGGATGACCGAGCAGCTCGCGGACGCCGTCGGCGAGGGATGAAAGGTCAAGTTTCCTGTCGCTTGGTCTGGAATCGACGGCTGCGGGGTATGTCTGGATGACCGTCCCGTACGACCAGGTGGGTTTCCGTGCGCTTCTCCCCAAGGCTGCTGCTGATCCGTGCGCTGATCGTACTCACGCTGACCGCAGGCACCGTGTACGTGGGCTGGCGGTGGAGCTCCTCGGTGTACTGGGCACACTGGTGGATCGCGGTGCCGCTCGTGCTGGCCGAGACCTACGCGCTCGTCGACGCCTATCTCTTCAGCATCACGATGTGGCGGCTGCGCCAGCGCGGGAAGCCGCCCGAGCCGTGGGAGGGGGCGAGCGTCGACGTCTTCATCACGACGTACGACGAGCCCGTCGAGATGGTGATGGCCACCGTCGAGGCGGCCGTGCGGATCCGCTACCCGCACACCACCTGGGTCCTCGACGACGGCGACCGCTCCGAGCTCCGCGAGGCGGTGGTCGAGGCCGGCGGCAACTACCTGACGCGCAGCGGTGAGTGGGCCGACCGCCCCAGGCACGCCAAGGCCGGCAACCTCAACAACGCCCTGCTCAACACCGACGGCGAGTTCGTCCTGATCCTCGACGCCGACCAGATCCCGGCCTCGAACATCCTGGACAGCACCCTCGGCTGGTTCCGGGACCCCGACGTCGCGCTCGTGCAGACCCCGCAGTTCTTCTCCAACGTCGGGGACTCCGACCCGCTGGGCAGTCAGGCTCCGTTGTTCTACGGACCGATCCAGCAGGGCAAGGACGGCTGGAACGCGGCGTTCTTCTGCGGCTCGAACGCGGTGCTGCGGCGCGAGGCGCTCATGCAGCTCGGGGTGATGGGCTACGTCGACGACGTGGACACCGCCGCGCGCGAGGCGCTGCAGGCGGCCGGGCGCCGGGCGTCCCGGCTCAGCAGGTCGCTGCGTCGGCAGAACCCGACCGCGTCGGCTGCGCTCGAGGACATCCGGGCCGCCGTCGCCGGCGCGCAGCAGGAGCTGTCCGCCGGACGCTCGCTGTCAGAGGTGACCTTCACCTTCCACGCCCGGGTGGAGACGGTGGCCCGTCGGTTCGTACGGCGGGACCTGCACGCGATCGGCGAGGACCTGCAGGCGATCGAGGCGCTGCAGCCGGACGGACGGCACCGCGCGAGGCCGGGCACCGACCACTACGAGGACGAGGAGGTCGTGGCGCGGCTGAGCCGTCGCGACCTCTCACCGCTCGCCGCGGTCGAGTCGGTGAACTCGCTCATCGAGAGTGTCGACGTCGACCGCAACCACGAAGCCGTGCCGCTGACGCCGATGGCCACGGTGTCGGTGACCGAGGACATGGCCACCTGCATGCGGCTGCACGCGCTCGGGTGGCGGTCGGTCTACCACCACGAGATCCTCGCCACCGGCCTGGCCCCCGAGGACCTCCAGACGATGCTGCAGCAGCGGCTGCGCTGGGCGCAGGGCACCCTTCAGGTGATGCTGCAGGAGAGCCCGCTGACCAAGCGCGGCCTGGCCGTCGGCCAGCGGCTGATGTACTTCGCGACCATGTGGAGCTACCTGTCCGGCTTCGCGGCGCTGGCCTTCATCGCGGCACCGGTGATCTACCTCTTCTTCGGCGTGCTGCCGGTGCGCAGCTTCGGCTCGGACTTCCTGAGGCTGTTCATCCCGTACATCGTGCTCAACCAGCTGTTGTTCTGGGTGGTCGGATACGGCGTCAAGACGTGGCGCGGGCTGCAGTACAGCCTGGCGCTGTTCCCCCTGTGGATCCGCGCCTGCGTCACCGCCGCCGCGAACGTCTGGTTCGGACGCCCGCTCGGCTTCGTGGTGACGTCGAAGACCGGGCCGGCCGAGCGCCGCTTTCCCTGGAAGCTGGTGCTGCCGCAGCTGGTCGCCTCGCTCCTGCTGGTCGCCGCCGCGGTGGTCGGTGTCGCCCGGCTTCTCGCCGGTGACGCCACCAGTGCCGTCGGCACGGTCGTGAACGTCCTCTGGATCGCCTACGACCTGGTGGCGCTCAGCGTGGTGTTCCAGGCCGCGGCCTACCATCCGGAGCCCACCACGGTCGCCAAGGTCGACGAGCAGGCCGCCGCATGACCCGGATCGACCAGAGGGTGCTCGACGGCGACACCGTGGTGCTGGAGTGCCGGGGGCCGCTGACCCTCCTGGAGTCACCGGCGCTCTCCAACGAGATCGCGGACGCCGTGATGCGCGCCGACCGGCTCGTCGTGCTCGACCTGACCGACACGCCCCGCGTCGACTCGACGGGCCTGGCCGCCGTGGTGGCGGGACTCCGTCTGGCGCGCGAGAACGGTGCGGACCTCCGGATCGCCGGCCCGCCGGAGAGTGCCCGTGAGATCCTCGCCCTGACCCAGCTCGAGTGGGCGCTGCCGCCGTACGACTCGGTTGCCGACGCCGTGGCCGACCGGCTGCCCTGAGCCACCGTCAGTACGACGCGAGCCCCCGCCGGAACGCGGCGAGCGACTGCGGCGAGCTGTTCACCCGCCAGTCCGTCTCCTTGCTGTAGTCGAACCAGGTGAAGCCGCACACGTGCGAGTCCGACGACAGCATGTGGAACATGCCGCGGATCCAGGCGGCCTTGTCCCCGCCCGTCTCGGTGGAGGCGGTCTCCGAGACGTAGAGCGGCCGCGCCGTGGTGATGTCCCGCAGCTGCGCGATGCCCGGGCCGAAGAGGTCGGGGAACGACTGCCAGCCCCGGTTCGGCTGCAGCGTCGACCAGTTGTAGCCGTCGAGCGACACCACGTCCACCTCGGAGTCCCCGGGGTAGGCGTCCGCCGGGAGGGACTTGCCACCGAACGGCACGTTGGGCGACCACATCCACGTGACGTTGTCCGCCCCGGCCTTCTCGAACAGGTCCCGGACGTGCCGCCAGGCGGCGACGTAGTCGGCGGCGCTGTTGCCGTTGACGCCGACCGCCCACGGGTACCAGGTGCCGTTCATCTCGTGGGCCAGCCGCAGCACGAGGGGCTTGCCGTACGCCCGGACCTGGCGGGCCCAGCGACGCAGGTAGGGGTCGAACGCGCCGTCGGCGATCCGCCGCAGCCGGTACTGGGGCTGGTCGGCTCCGCCGTTCGGGTCCCAGGGCTCCCAGGTGATCTCGGGCAGTGCGCCGGTCCGGGCGACCGCCGCCGCCGAGGAGGCCGGGAAGTCGCCGTTGGAGGCCCACGACACGTACCAGGTGACCAGGTCCGGCCGGCGTCCCACTGACTGCGCGAAGGTCTGCAGGGCGCCGGTGTCCGGCGGCACCCCCGGTAGTGCGACGCCGAAGCGCCCCTGCGGCTGCTTCCCGCTGCCGTCGTCCTTCTGAGGTGTCATCGCGCAGGGCGCCGTCCCGTCTCGGGTCAGTACCACCACCACCACCGTCGCGGCCACCAGGACCGCTCCTGCGACGGCCCCCCACCACCACATTCTTGCTGGTCTCACCCGGGACGCCATGGAGTTCACCGTACGGATGTGCCCACTTGGGCGGACGATGACCCCGTGCATAGACCGCGGCTCGGATACCTCGACCTGCTGCGGGTCGTGGCGATCAGCGCCGTGGTCGTCGGGCACTGGATGCTGGTCGACCTCTTCCTCGTCCGGGGGCGGCTCGCAGGACGCGACGCGCTCGGCTACGTCCACTGGGGCGGCTGGCTGACCCTGCTCCTCCAGGTGATGCCGGTGTTCTTCCTGGTCGGCGGGTACGTCAACGCGCTGTCGTGGTCGTCCGGGCGGGAGCGCGGAGCCACCTGGGCCGGATGGGTGCGGGCCCGAGCCACGCGACTGCTGTGGCCGACGTCGGTGTACGTCGCCGTCGTCGCGACGGCGGTCCTCGCCGCACTCCGACTCGGCGCCGACCGTCGCACGCTCGCGCAGGGCGGCTGGCTGCTGTCGCTGCACCTGTGGTTCCTGCCGACGTACCTGCTGATGGCGGCGGTGACCCCGCCGATGCTGGCGGCGCACCATCGATGGGGGCTGCGGGTGCCGCTCGTGATGGCACTGGGCGCCGCGACGGTGAGCCTGCTGACGGTGCGCTGGCAGACGCCCCTGGTCGGGTTCGCCAACTACCTGCTCGTGTGGGGCTCGATGCACCAGTGGGGCTTCGCCTGGCGGGACGGCTCGCTCGGCAACCCCCGCCGGCGACCGGTCGCACTCGCGGTCGTGGGTGCCGTGCTGCTGGTCGTGCTGGTGTGGTGGGGGCCGTTCCCGGTGGACATGATCGGCACCGGCCGGCATCCGGGGAACACCTCCCCGCCGTCGGTCGCCCTGCTGGCGTTCGCGGCCGTGCAGACCGGCATCGTGGTGGCCGGCGAGCCGTGGGGCCGCCGCCTGATGGCGCGCGAGCGGTGGCGGCGCCTCGTGGACCGGACCACGCCGCTCGTCGTCAACGTGTACCTGTGGCACATGCTGCCCGTGGTGGCGGTCGGGGTCACGCTGTACCGGTCCGGCGTGATGCCCCAGCCCTTCGTCGGCACGGCGGCCTGGTGGTCCTTCCGCCCGGTGTGGGTGCTGCTCCTCGGCGTGCTGCTCGCCGGCCTGGTCCTCCTCGTCACCCGGCTGGAGCGCCCGTTGCGGCGCTTCACCGGCGAGCTGCCCCGGCCGGCGCCCGGAGCCTGCGCCCTGGTCGCCGTCGGGCTGGCGGTCAGCGGCGCGGCGCTCGCCCGACTGGCGATCGGCGGCTTCGCGCCCTCGGGACGCCTGGCAGCGCCGACGATGGCGGCGTACGCCGTCGGGCTCGCGCTGCTCTGGGCCGCCGGCGGGGCGCGGTCGCGGCAGCCGTCGGCCGCGACACCGGCGTGAGACCCACGTCACATTCTGCTGTGGCCGGACGGGCCCCCGAGGAGTACATTCGCGACCCTCACTCCATCCCCGGTTCTCGGAGGACCGATGCGAAGACTCGGCTTCGTCATCACAGCCCTGGCCGCCTGCCTGCTCTGGACCGTCCCCTCGCTGCCCGCGGGCGCGGCGGCCGAGAGCGACCAGGCCCGGCTGCACCGCTACGCCGCGGCGACCTGGGCGTCGTTCGCGGCGATGGTGGACACCCCCAGCGGGCTGCCCACCGACCAGCTGCACGCGGACGGCTCGACCGACGTGCAGACGTCCACGACCAACATCGGCGCCTACCTGTGGAGCGCGGTGGCCGCCGAACGGCTCGGCGTCATCGGGCACGCCGAGCTGCTCAGCCGGCTGTCCGCGACGATCGGCACCCTCGAGCACATGGAGCGCCACGAGCCGGACGGCCAGTTCTACAACTGGTACGACCACCGTGACGGCAGCAAGCTCACCACCTGGCCGCCGACCGGCAAGCCGCTCGACCCGATCCTGTCGTCGGTCGACAACGCCTGGCTGGCGACCGGCCTGCGGATCGTCCGCAACGCCGTTCCCGAGCTCGCGGCACGCGCCGGCGCCCTCTACGACTCGATGGACTTCGGCTTCTACTACGTGCCGGACCAGAACCGGATCCTGTTCAACTACTCTCCGGCGAACGGCAACGGCCCGTGCTGCTACGACACCGTGGTGTCCGAGAGCCGGATCGCCGACTACATCGGCATCGCCAAGGGCGACCTGCCCCGCAAGGAGTACTACGGGCGCTGGCGGTCCTTCCCCGCCGGCTGCGACTACTCCTGGCAGGAGACCCGGCCGAGCGGCTTCACCCGCACCTACGACGGGGTGGACGTCTACGACGGCAGCTACCCCTACCGCAGCACCCGGCTGACGCCGAGCTGGGGCGGGTCGATGTTCGAGGCGCTGATGCCCGCGCTGTTCGTGCCCGAGGAGCAGTGGGCGCCCGGGTCGTGGCGACGCAACCACCCCCTCACGGTCGACGCGCAGATCGACCACGGGCTGCGGGTCGCGCGCTACGGCGCCTGGGGCTTCTCCCCGTCGAACACCCCTGAAGGCGGCTACGGCGCGTACGGCGTCGACGCCGCCGGCATGGACCCCAACGGGATGCCGTCCAACGAGGACGCCACGCTCGTGGACCACGGCTACCCCGGCTGCCCGGGACGGCCACCCGTCGCAGACCCGCCGCCGTCGGCGTACACGAACGGGGTGGTGACGCCGCACGCCGCGTTCCTCGCGCTCCGCTACCGTCCGTCCCAGACGATGACGGACCTCGCGCGGCTGGAGGCGGTCCCGGGGATGTACGGCCGCTGGGGCTTCCGCGACTCGGTCAACATGACCACGCTGCACCCGTCGGACGGCTACCTGTCCCTGGACCAGGGGATGATCATGGCCGCGCTGGGCAACGCGCTCGGCGACGACGTGATCCGCGACAGCTTCGCCACCGCCGGCTTCCGGAGCCGGATCCGACCGGTCATCGGCGTCGAGGAGTTCAACGTGCGACCACGCGGCTGCACGATCACCGGGACCAGCCGCGCCGACGTGCTGATCGGCACGCCGGGCGACGACGTCATCTGCGCCCTGGGCGGCGACGACGTGGTCCGGGGCCGCGGTGGCGACGACGTGATCTTCGGCGACGCCGGCAACGACCGCCTCGACGGCGGGACCGGGGACGACACGGTGTACGGCGACGACGGCTCCGACCTGCTCACGGGCCGCCGCGGCGCGGACGTGCTGGCCGGCGGGCCCGGCGCTGACCGGCTCATCGGCGGCAGCGGGGCCGACCACCTCGACGGTCAGGGCGGCGGCGACGCCTGCCTCGGCGACTCCGCAGACGACGCCCCGGCCGACTGCTCGACGGCCCCGTGAGGCAGCGGGCCGGGCGGCCGCGCGGCCGCCCGGTCCGCAGCATCGGCTCGCAGCTCGCGGCCGGGGGACGAACCCGACCATCCGGGCGCTTTCATGTCCGTTTTGCGAGATTCTGCGGGAAGGCATCGGTGGCTGGGAGGCCCACCGAGGATGCCGCGGAGGGAATCATGAGCTACCTGGTACCTGTGGACGGTCCGTCCCGGGACACCTTCTTCAGCTACCTCGACGAGCGTGCCGCCGCCCGGACCCGAGCCGTGCTCGCCGTACTGGTCACCCTGGCGGCACTGATGGCGTCCGGACCGCCGGCGGCGCAGCTGGTCGGGCTGCCGCACCCGCGGTTGGCGACCCTGTCATTCGCGCTGCTGGTGGCGCTGTTCGCCGTGGTCGCCTACCGGGTCAACGAGGACCGCAGCGCCGCCTCGGCGTTCTGCGAGGTGTCCGTGGCCGGGTACTCCATCGAACAGCAGGTTCGGCAGCAGCGGCCGCTGGTGTTCCTCACCGACGAGGACGACGACCACCTCGAGCAGGCGGTCGACCGGGTCCGGCGTACCCGTGCGGAGCTGGACGCTGCGCACCCCGAGACGCTCACCCGCTACTGCCGCGCACTCCAGGCCCTGTGCGCGACCTGGTCGGCCATCCTGTACCTCTGAGGCCGGGCGGCCGGACGCGCCGCCCTTCCGTGCGGGGGATGCCGCCCGAGGTGCGGCCCGCTCGCGCTGGGCAGAGCGCCGAAGCCGCTCCGACGGGCGTCGGAGCGGCTTCGGCTCTGGTCGTTCGTTGCTGTCGTGCAGCTGGCGTGGAGCTGGCGGGAATCGAACCCGCGTCCTTCGGCGCCGATCCAGGGCTTCTCCGGGTGCAGTTCGTGATGGCGTCTTCTCAGTCCCGGCACTCGCACGAACACGTCGCCGACGGACTCAGCCACACAGAAGTCCCGATGAGTCCTCGTGGCCCGGACTCACCGGCAAGCCTCCTAGATGAGGCCAGGATCTAGAGCGGAGGCGTCTCTAGTCTGACCCGTTCGGGCCTCGCTCAGGCGGCGAGGGCGAACGAACTGCGCTTAGCGTTGGCAGTTATTGGTTTCCAAGGATCGTTTACGAGATGACCTTGGATCCTCGACCCGCTTCCCCTGGAACGTACGTCCCAAGTCGAAACCGATCAGCCCCTCTTGAGTTGTCAAGCGGTGTCGCCACCGCGCTCCACTGTACCCGTTCCAACCGGCCGCACGCCCGCGGTATTCCGGTCAGCCGAACAGGGCGGCGGCGTTCTGCCAGCAGACCGCCCGGAGCCAGTCCTCCCCCAGCCCCAGCCGCTCGAGCGACTCCAGCTGGTGGGCGTACGGGTACGGGATGTTGGGGAAGTCCGAGCCCAGCAGCACCCGGCCCGCGAGGCCGAGCTCCGCGACCCGTGGCAGCAGTGCCGGCGGGTACGGCGCAAGCGCCTCGAAGAAGTCGGTGAACGCCATCGTCGTGTCGAGGTGCACCCGGTCGTGCGCCTCGCTCAGCCGCAGGAACCCGGCGTACTCCGGCGCCCCGAGATGGGCCAGCACCAGCGTCAGCCGCGGGTGCCGCCGCAGCAGGGCCTCGACCGGCCCCGGGCCGGTGTGGCTGTTGGGGACCGGGCCGGATCCGGCGTGCAGGACCACGGGCGTCCCGGCGTCCGACAGCGCACCCCACGCCTCCTCGAGCATCGGGTCGTTGAGGTCGAAGTCGCCGACCTGGACGTGCACCTTCACGACGTCGACGCCCTCGGCGATCCGCCGTGCGACATACTGCGCCGTCGACGGCTCGGGGTAGAGCGTCGCGGACCGCAGGCATCCCGGCACAGCGGCGGCCAGGCCGGCCGCCCAGTCGTTGAGGTACTCCGCGATCCCGGGGCGGTGTGCGTACGGCAGCGCCGTGAACCGTCGTACGCCGAGGGCCCGCAGCGTGGCAACGCGCTCGTCGTCGGTGCCCCGGTAGGTGATCGGCCACGGCCGCCCGATCAGTGGGCCGGACTCGTCGAAGTGCTTCCAGACCTTGGCCATCACCGGCGGCGGGAGGAAGTGCACGTGCGCGTCGAACAGCCCGGGCAGCCCCAGGTCCGCGGCCCAGCCGGCGACCCCGTCGTCGCCCAGCGTCACTCGACGCCCTTGAGGCGGCGACCCATCGCCTGCTGGGCCTCCCGGTTCGCCTGCCGCTCGGCGAGAGCCTGCCGCTTGTCATACGACCTCTTGCCGCGCGCGAGGGCGAGCTCGACCTTCGCGCGGCCGTCCTTGAAGTACAGCGAGAGCGGCACCAGCGTCAGGCCGCGCTCGTTGACCCGGCTCTCGATCTTGTCGATCTCGTGGCGGTTCAGCAGCAGCTTGCGCACCCGGCGGGGCTCGTGGTTGGTCCAGGTGCCCTGGGTGTAGATCGGGATGTGCACGCCGTGCAGGAACATCTCGCCCTGGTGCACCTCGGCGAACCCGTCGACGAGCGAGGCACGGCCGGCGCGCAGCGACTTCACCTCGGTGCCCTGGAGGACCAGGCCGGCCTCGTAGGTGTCCTCGATGTGGTAGTCGTGGCGCGCCTTCTTGTTCTGCGCGACCACCTTGCGCCCTTCGACCTTCGCCATGCGAGCGATTGTCTCAGGTGGCCGAAGGCGGCCCGTACGACGTACGGCTCAGGTCCTGCGGCGACGGCTCGGCGCGCCCCGACGCCGAGGTGTACGTCGGGGGCGGCCGGCGGAGTGCGGTCAGAGCCAGCGCAGCGGGTCGACGGGACTGCCGTTGGCCATCACCGTGAAGTGGGTGTGGCAGCCCGTGGACCAGCCGGTCGTGCCGATGTAGCCGATGACCTGACCGCGGGTGACGTGCGCTCCGGCGCTGACGGCGTACCGGCTCATGTGGTTGACGATCCCCGCGAGCCCGACGCCGCTGTGGAGGCCGAGGTCCAGGACGATCCGGTTGCCCCACGCGGTCTGGAAGTACTCCTCGAGCACGGTGCCGGACGCGGGGGCGTGGATCGGGGTCCCGCAGGCCGCGGCGATGTCGATGCCGTCGTGGAGCGACCGGTAGCCGAAGATCGGGTGGGTCCGCCAGCCGAACGGCGAGGTGACCGCGCCGGCCACCGGCCAGCTCAGGTAGCCGTTGGACGCGACGGACGAGGACGAGCCGGCTCCGGCGGCGGCCGCCGCCGCCGCGGCGCGGGCCCGCAGGAGGGCCTGGAGGCGGTCCTTCTCCCTCTGCAGCCGGGCGAGCTCGGCGAGGTCGGCGGCCCTGGCCCGGGCGGCAGACTCCCTGGCGTGCGCGCGGGCCTTGACCAGGCCGGCCACCTGGGCGGTGGCGGCCTCGGCCTCGGACTCGAGGGACTGCTTGCGCACCAGGTTGGCGGCCGCGGCCCGTCGCTGGCGGGCGACCTGGGCCTTCGCCTTCGCGACCGTGTGCTCCTGGACGGTCAGCAGCACCTTGGACGCCTCGAGGCGGTCCAGCACCGCGGTCTGCTTGTCCAGCACGCTCTGCACCGAGTTCAGCTGGCCGGTGAGCTCGGCGGGGTTCTGGCTGGTGAGCACCATCGACAGCCCCAGGAGGCCCGGGCTGGACGTCTGGTAGCTGTCCACCACGATCTGACCGAGGGTGCGCTGCTCGCCGGCGATCTTCGCGCGCCCGTCGGCGAGCTCGGCGCGGGCGTGCCGCAGGCGGGTCACCGCCGCGTCGAGCCTGCCCTGCATCTGGGTGTCGAGGACCCGGGCCCCGGCGAGCTCACCGCGGGTCCGGGACAGGTGGGCCTGGGCGGTCCCGAGCCGGGTCCGGGCCTGGTGGAGGGCGGCGCTGGCCCTGCGGTACGCCGCGCTGGACTCGTCGACCCCCTGGGTCGCCAGGCTGATGTGCTGGCTGACCTGGTGCCTCTTGTGGCGCAGCCCGTGGTCGGACGCCTGGGCGAGCGGCATCGACGCGCCGACGAGCACACTGCCGAACACGCTGCCGAGCGCGAGCACTGCGGCCACCCGGCGCCGGGTGATACGGGGGAAGTGTCGAACCACCGGGTCGCCTTGTCTGTCGTACGTGCGGTCGTCGAGAGTCCCGAACCCCTCGACGGTAACCCACACAAGTCAGACTCTGAGGTATTTCCGGGTCATAACCAGCGTCGGCACCAACGTGAGGAGCAACCCGATCACGGCGATCCAGGCCACCGCCCACACGCTATCGCTCCAGGTGATCCAGGCGACGATGTTGGACGTCGGGCGCAGCGTGTTGTAGATGACGACCCACATGAACAGCAGGATCGCGCCCCCTGCCAGGGCCACGCCCACCACGGCGGCCACCAGGGACTCCATCAGGAACGGCAGCTGGATGTACAGGCTCGACGCGCCGACCAGCCGCATGATGCCGATCTCCCGTCGTCGCGCGAAGGCCGCCAGCCGGATCGTGTTCCCGACCTGCAGGACCGCGGCCACGATCAGGAACGCCGCGACCGCCAGCGCACCCCACTTCAGCACGTTCATCCAGAAGTAGATCGGCTTGAGCACCTCCCGCAGGTCACGGACGGTGTTCACCCCGGGCAGCCCCTGGACCGCGCTCTTGATGCCGAGGAACTTCTGCGGGTCCTTCAGCTGCACCCAGTACGACTCCTGCATGTCCGACGGCTTGATCGAGTCGTAGACCCGGCGCTCGGTGTCGTTGTTGGAGACGTAGGCCGCCCGCCACTTGGCGTAGGCCTGCTGCTTGGTCTGCAGCCGCCACGACGCGACCTCGGGGTTGGTGTCCAGCACCTTCTCGACGGCCTTCTTCTGTGCCGGCGTCGCCTCGCCGTTGACGCAGTTGGCCGTGGTGCTGTTCTGGTTGCACAGGAAGACGGTGATCTGGAGCTTGCTGCCCCAGTAGTCCTCGGCCTTGTGGGCCTGGGCGTTCAGCAGCAGTCCCATTCCCACCAGGGTGAGGGAGACGAAGATCGTCACGATGACCGCGATGGACATCGACAGGTTGCGCTTGAGCCCGTTGCCGAGCTCGGAGAAGACATAGGTCATCTGCATCGGTCGTCTGCTCCCGGTTGCGTGTCGTTCGTGCAGGTCAGGACGGTCAGTGCTGGTAGCCGTACACACCGCGCGACTGGTCGCGCACCACGGCGCCGTTGGACAGCTCGATGACCCGCTTGCGCATCTGGTCCACGATGCCGGCGTCGTGGGAGGCCATCACGACCGTCGTACCGGTGCGGTTGATGCGGTCGAGCAGCTTCATGATCCCGACCGACGTGTTCGGGTCAAGGTTGCCGGTGGGCTCGTCCGCGATCAGGATCGTCGGCCGGTTGACGAACGCCCGGGCGATCGCCACCCGCTGCTGCTCACCGCCGGACAGCTCGTCGGGCATCCGGCCGCCCTTGCCCTCCAGGCCGACCAGCTCGAGGGTCTCGGGGACGACCCGGTTGATGTGCGCGCGCGGCTTGCCGATCACCTGGAGCGCGAACGCGACGTTCTCCGTGACGGTCTTGTTCGGCAGCAGCCGGAAGTCCTGGAAGACCGTGCCGATCTGGCGGCGCAGTGCCGGCACCTTCCAGCTCGCCAGCCGGTTGATCTCCTTGCCGGCGACGTACACGCGCCCCTGGCTCGGACGGGCCTCGCGCAGGACCAGCCGCAGGAACGTGGACTTGCCGGAGCCGGAGGCACCGACGAGGAACACGAACTCGCCCTTCTCGACCTCGACGCTCACGTCGTCGAGGGCCGCACGGCTCTGGCCGGGATACTTCTTGGTGACGTTCTCGAACTTGATCACAGGGCGGAGGCGGCCGGGCTCGGAGACAGAAGGGGAATCATGCCGGTGCGCTCCCCCGGGCGGGCGCTCCGGCATCCGACCAACGACTGAGTCTAGGCGACGATCCCGACGGTCCCTAACCGGCGACTGCGTGTCCCGCGCAGAACCCGACGGTCGCCCGCTCCCGCCCCGGTCTGTCCGGATGTGCACCGACCACGGGTCCTCGCCTAACCTGGCCGGGTGAACGGCTCGCTCGGACCGCGCCGGCGCACCACGCGGCTGTCGGTGGCCGCCCTGGTGGTCACCGTGGCTGTCGTGGCGGTGGGTCTGCTCACCCAGAGCAGCGACCAGCCGACGGCCGGCCAGCGCCCGGTCGCGAGCCCCCGTCCGAGCCCGTCGACCGACCTGAGCGTGTTGCGGCTCGATCGCGCGCCGTTCTGCCCGTTGATCGGCCTCGGTGCGGTACGACGGGCGCTCGGCGGAGCGGTGCTCCGTGCCCAGCACTACGACAGCGGCGACCGTGCGAGCATCGCCCCGGGCGTCACGGACGTGGCGCACGAGTACGGCTGCCGCTACGACGGCGTCGGCGGCACCGCGGCCCGCGCCTGGCTCTTCGCCGCGCCCGTGCAGAGGACCGACGCGACCGACCTGGTCCGCCGGGCCGGCCGGACGCCGGGCTGCCACGTGGTGCAGGCGGCTGCGTTCGGCGACCCGTCCGTGGCGACGACCTGTGCGCTGCACGGACCGGCCAGGGTCAGCATGACGCTGAGCGGCCTGTTCGGGGACAGCTGGCTGAGCTGTCAGGTGACCGATCCCGGGCGGACGGCGAGCGCCTCGCTCCGGCGACGCTCCGAGGCGTGGTGCCGGGCGGTCGTCACGACGATCGCGACCGACGCACCCTGACCGGTCAGCTCGCGGCGGCCCGGTCCGCGCCGCGGCGCCACCGGATCCCGGCCTCGAGGAAGGCGTCGATGTCGCCGTCGAAGACCGCCTGCGGGTTACCGGTCTCGTACTCGGTGCGGAGGTCCTTGACCAGCTGGTAGGGGTGCAGCACGTAGTTGCGCATCTGGTCGCCCCAGGAGCCCTGGACGTCGCCGCGCAGCGAGTCGAGGTGGGCGCGCTCCTCGGCCTTCTTCAGGGCGAGCAGCTTGGCCTTCAGGATCACCATCGCGCTCGCCTTGTTCTGCAGCTGGCTCTTCTCGTTCTGGCAGCTCACCACGATCCCGGTCGGGATGTGCGTCAGCCGGACCGCGGAGTCGGTGGTGTTCACCGACTGGCCGCCCGGGCCGGAGGAGCGGTAGACGTCGACGCGGACCTCTTCGTCGGGGACGTCGATCTCGTCGGTCTGCTCCAGCACCGGGACGACCTCGACCGCGGCGAACGACGTCTGCCGGCGGCCCTGGTTGTCGAAGGGGCTGATCCGCACCAGCCGGTGGGTGCCGGCCTCCACGGACAGCGTCCCGTAGCCGTACGGCGCGTGCACCGCGAACGTCGCCGACTTGAGCCCGGCCTCCTCTGCGTAGGAGGTGTCGAAGACCTCCACCGGGTACTTGTTGCGCTCCGCCCAGCGGGTGTACATCCGCAGCAGCATCTCGGCGAAGTCGGCCGCGTCCACGCCACCCGCGCCGGAACGGATCGTCACGAGCGCCTCGCGGGCGTCGTACTCGCCCGACAGGAGGGTGCGGACCTCGAGCTGTCTCGACGGCCTTGTGCAGCCGGTGCAGCTCGGTCTCCACCTCCTTCATCGAGTCGGCGTCGCCCTCCTCCTGAGCCAGCTCGAGGAGCACCCCGAGGTCGTCGAGGCGGCTCTGGAGCGAGGTGAACCGCTCGAGCTCGCCCTGCAGGGCGGAGAGCCGGCCGGTGACCCGCTGCGCGTTGGTCTGGTCGTCCCACAGATCCGGCGCGGCGACCTGCTCCCCGAGGTCGGCCATCTCCCGCCGCATGCCGCCGAGGTCGAGCACCTGCTCGATGGTGTGCATCGTCGCCTGGAGCTGCTTGACCTGGGTGTCGAAGTCGGGGCCTGCCACGCAGGCCACGGTACGCGACATGGGTGCCCGCCGCATGGCCGCCCGCGCGGCGCCGCATGCGAAGCGCTGCAGCGGGGTACGCACCCGGGGATGGGAGGAAACTCACAGAGGGCGGTCGGACGCTGAGCCAGTCATTGAAGCCTCTGGACGACTCCATGGACGACCGCGGGCGCGGCCGCCACACGGACGAGACCGACGACGAGCGGCTCAACCGGAACCTGGGCGAGCTGCTCCAGGAGCTGCGGGTCACCCAGACCGGTGTCCAGATCCTCACGGGGTTCCTGCTGACGCTGCCGTTCTCGCAGCGCTTCACGGACATCGACTCGGTGCAGCGGATCGCCTACCTGGTCGTGCTGTGCGGCTCCGTCGTCTCGACGGGACTGATCATCGCCCCGGTCGCCTACCACCGGATGCTGTTCCGACGCGGTCAGCGGCCGTGGATCGTGCAGAACGCGAACCGCTCGGCCCGTGCCGGCCTGCTCGCACTCGCCCTGACCACCACCGGCGTCGTCTGGCTGGTCTTCGACCTGGTGACCGACCGGACCACGGCGACCGTGGCCGGGGTGCTGTCGCTGTGCTTCTTCGTCAGCCTCTGGGTGGTCTACCCGCTCGCCGGCCACCAGGGCCAGCCGTCGACGAGCTCCCTGAAGGACTGAGGACGCCCGGTCACGGGGTCTCGCCGTCGCCGCGCTCGGGCTCCGCGCTGAGGTCGCTGCGCAGGTCGGACAGGATCCGGGCGAGCAGCCGGGACACCTGCATCTGGGTGACCCCGATCTCCCGGGCGATCTGCTCCTGGGTCCAGCTCTCGAAGAACCGGAGCTCGAGGATCCTCCGGTCCCGGTCGCTGAGCCTGCGAACCGCGGGTCCGAGCGTCATCCGCATCTCCGCACGGGCGAGGTCGTGGTCGTGGTCCCCGAGCAGGTCGCCGAGGACGGCCGCCCCCTCCTCCCCGACCGGTACGTCGAGGGAGGCCGGCGTGAACGCGCCGTCGGCGGCCAGCGCCTCGATGACCTGGTCGACGTCGACACCGAGCTCGGCGGCGACCTCGCTGGGGCGCGGCGAGCGGCCCAGGGCGTGCGACATCTCGTTGGAGGTGCGCGATATCTGGCCCTGCAGCTCCTGGATCCGGCGTGGCGGTCGCACCGTCCAGCCGAAGTCCCGGAAGTAGCGCTTGACCTCGCCGGTCACCGTGGGCACGGCATAGCTGAGGAAGTCGCGCTCGTGGGAGGGGTCGAAGCCGTTCACGGCCTTGACCAGTCCGACGTACGCGACCTGAACGAGGTCCTCGACCCCGATGCCGCGGCGCGCGTAGCGGTGCGCGATGGCGCGCGCGACCGCCATGTTGAGGACGACCACCTCCTCGCGGAGGCGCTCCTTCTCCAGCTCGTCGTCGCTGGCGGCGATCTGCCTCAGCAGACGAGCGGTCGTCTCACTCCGGTCGTTGTCCGGAAGCTCGGGCTCGGGCACCTGTGAGGCCCGCTCCCGGGAGGGGTCTGCTTCGTGCAGACCTGTGGTGAGCGTCATCTGGCTGACCCACTCCGTCGGTCGTGCCGGCGTGGCGCAGCTTCTTGACCACCTCTAGGACTAAACCACCTGTGCCGGGTGGACACAAGCCGAACCGGCGCCGGGACCGGGGCTCGTCAGTCGTTCGCCACGCTCAGTCGGTCACCACCACGAACGACGCCGAGGTCGCCACGATGGTCGGCCGTCGCGTCCAGCCCGGCGGGGTCAGCGGCAGGCGCAGCGGTGCGGCGATTCGGACCACCACCCGGTCGGTCGTGGCGTCGACCTGGTAGCTCAGACCCGGGAAGCGCGCCCCCGCGCCGGTGGCCTGCAGGTACGTCGCGACGTACTGCCGCGCGACCGACGGGTCGATCTCGGCGTGCTCGCCCAGACCGCCCTCGTAGACCTGGGCGCCCTGCACCCCGTCGGCCGCGGCGAGCGCCGCTCCGTCCGCGAGCGAGTCGAGGCCCTGGCGGCGCAGGTACGCCGCGGACGCGTCCACCACCACCGTGACCAGCATCACCAGCACCACGGCCAGGCCGACGATGAGCACGCTGACCTGTCCTTCCTCGCGGCCGGGGTGCTTCGTGGCTGCCGGCCCCGGCCCGCTCACGACCGGTCCTCGCGGAACGTCCCGTAGGGCACCGTGTGCTCGGCCTCCACCCGCACCGAGGGCGCCCCGCCGCCGAACACGTCGGGCACCAGCGGCAGCGGGACCGCCCGGCTCATCGCCACGTGCACCACGCTGCCGGGGCTCAGGCAGCCACCGACGCAGTCGAACCTCAGCCGCACCCGGGCCGGGTCCAGCCCCTGGTCGGCGAGCGCGACCGATGCCGCAGCCCGGGCCCGCGCGACCGCCTCGGGCTCGCTGGGCGCCAGCACGAACGCCCGGCCCGCGGCACGGGTCGCAGCGCTCAGCGCGAACGACGACCGCTGCACGTCGAAGGCCGCGAGGACGACGTACACCAGAGGGACGAGCAGCAGCATCGCCAGCCAGGTCAGCTCGACCAGCGCGGTGCCCTGCTCGTCGCGCCGGCTCATGGCGGCTGCTCCTCGACGGCGTGGCCGGTGACGTGCAACCGCACCGCCGGACCCCACAGGCCCAGGGCGGGCACCTCGGCGTCGACCACGACCTCCACGCCGGGGGCGCCGCTCACCGTCGCGGACCGCGCCCGAACCCATCGCGCGAAGCGGTCGGCGAGCACCCCGCTGATCTGCTCACGGGTCCGGGCGGCGCCTGCCGCGAGCGGACGGTCCGCGGTCGCGGCGTACCGAGCGCCCTCCGAGGCGGCCGAGGTGAGCGTGTTGCGGACGTGCAGCACCAGGGCCAGCTGGGCGATTCCGAGGACCAGCGGCAGCAGCACGACGAGGACCAGCACGAAGTCGACGACCGCGGCACCCCGGCAGTCGCGGGTCCGCAACGCTCAGCCCGTCACCGAGCTGAGCGCGTCGCGGAGCATCTGGCTCAGCGCGGGGCCGGCCACCGCCCACAGCGCTGCGACGAGTCCGGCGGTCATCACCGTGATCAGCACCCAGCCCGGCACGTCACCCCGCTCGTCGCGCCGGCGACCCGGTGCCGCGACCAGCGTCGCGAGTGCGCGGGTGCACATCACCATCAGTGCGGTCATCACAGTCTCCTGTCTCTGTGTCGGTCATGGGTGGGTCGGTCATGGGAGGTCGGTCATGGGTGGGTCGGTCATGGGAGGTCGGTCCTCTGTGTCGGTCACGGCGTGACCAGATGCAGTCCGACCACTCCGGGCCAGAACGCGAACAGCACGGTGACCGGCATCACGAGGAAGACCACCGGCACCATCATCAGCACCTCCTTGCGCGCCCCCGACTCGATCAGGGCTCGCCGTCCTGCCTCGCGGACGTCGGCGGCCTGGGCATGCAGCACGGCGGCGAGCGGGGTGCCGCGCTCCATCGCGACGGCCATGCCCTCCGCGAAGCGCGCCACGACCGGGAGGCCGGAGCGCGCGGCCATCGAGTCGAGCGCCGACGCCACCGGCGTGCCGCCGCGCACGTCTGCCAGCACCCGGCGTACCTCGACGGCGAGCTCACCGCGGCAGCGCGTCGCCACCCGGTCCAGCGCGGACACCGGGCCCTCGCCGGCCGCGACCGCGAGCGCGAGCAGCTCCGCGACGGTCGGGAACTCGGCCAGCATCCGGCGCTCGCGTGCGGTGACCTGGGCGGTGAGCCGGTTCTCGCGCAGCAGCACCCCGGCCGCGAACGCGACGAGGCAGACGACCAGCAGCGGGACGGCGCGGGCGGGTGATCGAGCGGCCACCACCACGCAGACCCCCGCGGCACAGCCGAAGGCGACCAAGCCCCACAGCACCTGTTCGACCCGGAAGTCCGGCACGCTCATCTCGAGGTCGGCCCGCTCCAGCCGCCGCCGCACGGACGTGGCGCCACCCAGCACCCGCTCGACGGACGCGGCAGCGGAGTCGAGGAACGGCCGAACCAGGGCGGTGACCACGCTCGGCTCGGAGCCGGGCAGCCGGGACGCAGACGCCTGCGGAAGGTCCCGGACATACGGCAGGACCCGCTGCTCGAGCCGCGGTCGGCGCAGCGCCCACAGGCGTACGGCGACGAGCACGACGCCGCAGCCGAACAGCCCGCCGATGAGACCGCCCCACGCCGGCGAGCTCATGAGAGCACCCGGTCCTCGGTCGGCAGCCGCCCGATGCGCACCATCAACCGGTAGGCGACGAAACACAGCACGGCACCGGCAGTGAGCACCGCCATCCCCGCGGCCGAGGCGTAGCGGGAGATCACGTCGCGCTGGAAGCACAGCAGAAGGAGCACCAGCCACGGCGCTGCCACAGCGAGGCGCGCGCCGTTCACCGTCCAGGCCTGACGCGACTCGAGCTCCGAACGGGTGCGCGCGTCGTCGCGGAGGAAGCCCGACAGGTTGCGCAGCAGCGGACCCAGCTCGCCGCCGCCGACGTCCCGGGCGATGCGGAGCGCTTCGACGACCCGATCGCCGGTGGGGTCGGCCAGCCGCTGCTTGAGCCGGTCGAGACAGTCGCTGAACCGCCCGCTGACCTGGTAGTCGGTCGCGAACGCGGCGAAGGGCGCGCGCAGCGGCTCCGGTCCGCGCTGACCCAGCGCGGAGAGCGCCTCGGCCAGCGACATGCCGGCCCGTACAGCGGAGGCAAGGTTGTCCACGGCCTCGGGCCAGACGTCCGCGAGCTCGCGCTCCCGCTTGTGCGCCCTCCCCCGGACCGCCGCCAGCGGCGCGTAGCCGGCCAGCACGGCGAAGACGAGGGCCACCGTCGGCGTGCGGGACAGCAGCGCGACGGCGACGAGCACGACGAGCCCCACGGCCGTGCAGACGGTCCACAGGCTGGCGGGTGACGTGGAACCCAGGCCCGCCCGGTCCAGCAGCCCTCGGGTTCGCCCGGGACCTCGCGCCCGACGTGGCCGGGGCGGCGTGCTGACGCCCCACCAGAGGAGGAGCAGCCCGACCCCGACCCCGAGCCCGACGACCGCGCCCATGTCAGAGCGCCCCGCCCAGCAGAGCGTGCACGTCGATGCCGGCGCGCTCGAACCGTTCGACCCGCGGCGGCATCCCCTGCGCGCGCTCCAGGACCTCGCCGCGGCGTACGAACACCGCCTCGGTCTCGATCGTGTCGCCCTCGACCCGGCCCGGCACGGCCACGATCTCCTCCACGTGGCGGCGCCCGGCCGCGTCGATGCCGAGATGCACGACGAGGTCCACCGACGCGGCGACGGTGGGGACCACGAAGCGCGAGGAGATGTTCTCGGCCGCCAGCAACGGCAGGGTGCACAGCTTCACCAGCGCCTCCCGGGCGCTGTTGGCGTGCAGCGACGCCATCCCGGGAAGGCCCGCGTTGAGCGCGAGCAGGAGGTCGAGGCACTCCTCGGCCCGCACCTCGCCGACGATGACCCGCGACGGCCGCATCCGCAGGCTCTCCTTCACAAGGTCGCGCAGCCGGATCTCGCCGGTGCCCTCCAAGCCCCGTTGGCGGGTCTGGAGGGCGACCCAGTCCGGGTGCTGGAAGCGCAGCTCGAAGACCTCCTCGACCGAGACCACCCGCTCGTTTCCGGGGATGGCGGCCGCGAGGCAGTTCAGAGCCGTCGTCTTGCCGGTCTGCGTGCCCCCCGCCACGACGATGTTCAGCCCGGCCACGACCGACGCCTCGAGAAAGGCGGCCGCCGAGTCGGTGAGACTGCCGAGCCCGACCAGGTCGGCCAGCCGCGCGGCACGGACGACGAACTTGCGGATGTTCACCGCACTGAACCCGCGCGAGATGCCCTCGAGCACGACGTGCAGCCGATGACCGTCGGGCAGCATCGCGTCGACGAACGGCTGGGAGAGGTCCACCCGGCGGCCGCTGCTCTTGAGCATCCGCTCGACGAGCTCCCGCACCTGCTCGGCGGTCAGGATCGTCGCAGTCAGCTCGTGGCGCCCCGCTCGCGCCACGAACACCCGGCTCGGGTGGTTGATCCAGACCTCTTCCACGGTGGGGTCGTCGAAGTACCTTTGCAGAGGTCCGAACCCGGCGACCCGCGCCACCAGCTCGTCGAGCACCGCGTCCGGATCGGGGACCGGGAGCACTGCGCCCGTCAGGCTGTGTCGGTCGTGGTCGGCCAGGACCCGCTCGGCGAGCCGCCGCACCAGGCCGGTGTCCACCTGTGGGTCGACGCCCTCGCGACGCACCACGTCACGCAGCCGCTCGTCGAGCGTCTCCAGGACGCCGTCCTGCGCCTCGGTCACCGTCACGCCGATGCCCCCGCCTCACCTGTGCCACCCGATTGGACAAGTGCGGGAATTGAAACCCACGACCGGGGGACGGGTCCAGACCCCGACCATCATCTGGGGATGACGGATGCGACCCCGTACCGGCTGAACACTTTGACCGGGTGGATGCACCTTGGAAGGGTGGCCGGTCCACCCGATCCGGACAGACGGCTCCACGGCGCCGAGCGCGTGGAGCAGAAGGGAAGCGAGCTCCTGTGCAGCCGGACACGACAGCCAGCCACCGCGCGACCGGCCGTTCACCGGCCGCCAGTGTCATCGCGGTGGCGGCCCTGGTCACCGTGTGCTGCCTCGCGTTCGCGGCGGTGAACGTCCTCCTGGAGACCACCGACCGGTTCGCAGGCAGGAGATACGCCCACTACGCCGCCGAATACCCGGTGGGCATCGCGGTGATGAACGGGCTCGTCATCGCCCTGAAGGCGCTGGGCGCGGGCCTTGCGCTGCTGTCGGTCACCGGGCGGCAACGTCTCATCCGGCCGGCCGCACTCGGCGTGCTGCTGTGGGCCGCCTTCGCCACTCTGGCCGGGTACAGCGTCGGCGCCGCGGCCGAGGGGGTCGGCATCGCGTTCGGGCTCGCCGGCGGCGCGCGGATCACGCCCGCCGACATCGGCTACCTGCTGTTCTTCGCGGTGTTCGCGGCCGGGTTCGGCGTGCTGGCCGTCTCCTACTCCCGGCGGCACCACCTGCAGAGGCGGCATGCCGTAATCGGCTCCGTCGGCGCCCCCGTGGTGCTGGGTGCGGTGCTGTTCGCGGTCCCGACCCTGTTGGCCGGATGTGGCCTGCTGCCCAGTGCCTGAGCGCTCAGCCCGGGCGGTCGGCAGTCGCACCTTCGGCTGTCTGTTGTTGGAGCCGACCCGCACCGCGGAGCTCACGCAGGCCATTCCCGAGCAGCTGGCGCCCGGCGGCCCCCGCTGACCGACCCCCGATGGCGCTGCGGGGCGGGAGGCAGTGACCGTTCGGGTCCACCTCGGGGGGTGCGGCGTGGTCACAACTGGCTATTGCTGGCGCCGGACCGTTGCGAGGAGCGTAAAGGGACCGAGACACCCCCATCCGGGTGACGGGGTGTCGACCGACTGCTTCGTCGACTCAGGGGGCCTCATGCCAGCACGAGCACGGTCGCGCAGACCCGTAGCCGCCACCGACGTGCCGCACGCACGCAGCCACGTCCGCTCCCTCCTCGCAGCCAACCCGAACTACTTCGGAACGCTGCCCTCCGTCGGGCTGCCCGCGCAGGAGAAGGTGCAGGGCGACACGACGTTCGAGGGTCTGACCTGCGTCTCCTTCAGTCCCGAGCGCGACCGCCTCGAGGCGACCGTCGAGATCCGCCGCTCGTTCGGCTACTCCGGGGACCTCTGCTCCCCCGGCTCCCACGAGCACGTGCGCTTCTACGTCAGCTACGACGAGGGCGGCAGCTGGACCGACGCCGGGCTCGCGAGCACCAGCGTCCACGACATCGCGGCCGGGACGACCTGCGACGGGCGCAAGTTCCCTCCGCTCTCCTATGTCTGCGGCGTCGACCTGCAGCCCCGGCGCAGCTGGTGCGCCTTCCCGGTGCTGCCGCTCGTCCGGGCGATCCTGTCCTGGGAGATCGTGCCGGACCCCGACACCCCCGACCAGGTCCCGATCTGGGGCGAGGTGCACGAGTGCCACGTCCAGGTCCGACCACGCCGGTTCGTCGTACCGGACCTTGTGGGGCAGGTGCCCGACGACATCTTGGCCACGCTCCCTCCCTACGTCCTGAAGGAGCCGGTCCCACCGATCCCCGACCCCGGGCCACTGACCCCGCTCCCGCTCTCCGAGCTCGTGGTCCTGTACGCCGGGAAGCGCAAGACCACGCTGGTGCCTCAGCACCGCTTCGCCCTGCCGCACCTCACCGCGGCGCAACAGCCAGGGGCGCAGACGCTGAGCTCGTTCGTCGCGCCGTCGAAGCTGGCCCAGCAGGTCAAGGTCGACCTGTCGGCGGTGCTGAAGTCCCTCGAGAGCACCAGCGGCGACACGACGTACGAGGAGCTGGAGTGCGTCGGCCTCGACAACAACGCCGACCAGCTCGTCGGCACGTTCAGGGTCAAGCGACCGAACGGGTTCTCCGGCGGGTCGTGCACGGCCGGAAGCACGGAGTACGTCGCCTACTGGGCCGACTTCGGCGAGAAGTGCACCTGGTCCTACCTCGGGACCGTCGAGGTGAACACCCACGACTACGACAAGCTCCCGCGTGGCGGACTCTGCTACGCGGCGCCACTGCCGGTGGACCTCGGGAAGCTCCGCAAGAGCTGCGACTCCCCCGTGATCGGCCGGGTTCGTGCGGTCCTGTCCTGGGGGACCCCGCCGTCCAGCACCGACCCGGACGCCCTGCCGTACTGGGGGAACCGCCTCGACGCACAGGTCCAGCTACGACCGGGTGAGCCCTACGACGGCACGGCACGGTTCACGATCGTGGGCGGCGTGGCCGCGGCGTCGGTCGACCCGGGCACCGGGACGACGCTGCCCGGAGCCGCCATCGCGGAGAACGGGTACCCGCTGCCGGACGACTGCCCGTTCGCCGGGGTCGTCACCCTGCACGGGCCGCTCGACCCGGCCCTGGCGGGCCAGCAGTACCGCATCCGGGTGCGGAACCTGACGACCGGAGGCGGGGTCACCGACCTCACCACCGCCTTCTACGTCGTCAGCTGGCTCGGCGTCGGGTCCTGGGTCACCCCGGGCCTCGGCGGCTGGACACCGTGGCCGACCTGGTGGGGCGACACCACCGGCAAGCTCGGGCACTTCCTGCCGGGCGACGACGACCTCTGGGAGGTCCAGCTCGAGCTGTCCGGCGCGGGAGTGGTCGACGTACGGCGCGTCCAGATGGACAACACCCTCAACGGCTCGATCGTCGTGGGAGACCCCGACGACGCCGCCGACCTGACGCTGAGCACGCTCGGCGCCTGCCGACTGCCGAGGGGACCGCTCAACGGCACGTTCGTGGCCAGGGACCGGCACTTCCACTCCTGGTCCATCGGGGTCGCCGGCGGGCCCGGCTCGCCGATCCCCCCCACTCCGCTCACCGTCGGCATCGGCCACAGCACCCAGACCGCGCTCTCCGGCGAGCCGTTCACGATCGACCTGTCGGCCCTCGAGCCGTGCGGGTACGTCGTGCGGCTCGGCGTGACCGACCGCGCCGTGGTCAGCAGCGCGTACTTCGGCCGCACGGTCCACGTCGAGAGGGGTGTCTGCCTGGAGTAGCCACCGGGCCCGGAAACGTCCCTGTGGGCGGCCGGCGCGCGGGCCGTGCAGCAGGAGCCGGTCGCGACCGCTTCCCGGCTTGTCGTCGGGCAAGCGGAGCCCCCGCGGGCTCTACCCTTGGCCCAGGCGCTGCGGTCGGCCGAGGCCGGAGCCGACGGATGCTGGGGTGCGTGCAGATGGCCGTGGTGGTGCTGAGGGTCCGGCTCGTGAACGGTGACCAGCTCGACGTGCGGTACGACCACGGAGAGCAGGACGAGGACGAGGCCGTCGACCACGTCGTCGAGTCCCTGGCCGATGACGCCGGCGTCCTTCGCACCAGCCACGGCAACCGGCTCCTGGTGCTGTTCGGGCGGGGGGTCGCGGCGGTCGAGGTGGCCCCCCGCGGCGCCGTGCTCTGACCTCCCGCCTTCCGTCGAGCGCCACAATGGCGACATGAGGGCTCTGGGACCGTCGTCCGTGGGCCGGCCGGCGCGCAGGAGCAGGCGCCTGGTGCGGGCCCTCGGTGTGCTGATGGTGCTTCTCGGGGTCGCGACCGCGCTGCTGCTCGTCGCGACACCCTCGGTGTCGGACGCCCAGGCCCGGGTGCGCGCCCTGGCGGCCCGCGACGGCGCGTCGCACGTGCGCGCCGCTGTCCCGGCGCTGTTCGCCGAAGCACTCGTGGCGAGCGAGGACTCGAGGTTCTACGCCGTCCCCGGCGTCGACCCGGTGGCCATCGCCCGCGCGGCCTGGCTCACCGTGCGCGGCGGTGGGTCGGACCCGGGTGGCAGCACCCTGAGCCAGCAGCTCGCCAAGCAGCTGTGGACCGGAGGCCGCACGGGGGCGGTGAACGACGTCGAGCAGGTGGCGCTGGCGGTCAAGCTCAACCTGCGCTACAGCAAGGCCCAGATCCTGCAGATGTACGCCGGCACCGTCTACTTCGGCCACGGCTTCTACGGGCTGCACGACGCCGCCTGCGGCTACTTCGCCCGCCCGCCGTCCGGTCTGAGCCTGGCCCAGGCCAGCATGCTCGCCGGCCTCGTCCAGGCGCCCTCCGCCTACGACCCGCTCGCGCACCTCGCGCTCGCCCGGTCGCGCCAGCAGTACGTGCTGTCCCGGCTCGTCGCGACCGGGAGGCTGACCGACGCCCAGGCTCGCCGAGCCGCGTCCGCGCCCCTCGGCCTGCGCTCCGCCGCCGTCCGTCCGAGTGGGTGCTGACTCGCTGAACCGGGTGGTGCCACCGGCACCGCCCGGGCGGCGGCACCAGCGGCGCGTCGGCGCGTTTACGGAACCGATCGCCGGGTAACGACCTAGAAGTCGCCTCCTCGGGGGTTGGGCCGCGACTGTCCGCCGTATCTCGGGAGCGGCGGTCTTCGCGTCATCGGACGCCGTTCCCGCGAAGTGCCCTCGTGCCACCGGTCCCGAGCCCATGACGAACGACAGCGGGCCGACCCCCGGCAGGGGTCGGCCCGCTTCGTGCCCAGGGTGCAGGTCAGACGGGCGGGGTCGCGGCCCCGTAGACCGCCACCTCGGTGGAGGCGATGTAGTCACACCCGTCGTAGGCACCGGGGCAGCTGCCTCCGATGTCGGCAACCTGCGGGGAGAGCATCGTCCACCGGACGTACCGCACCTCGCTCGTGCTGCCGCTCGCCAGGGGCACCGAGACGGGGTGCCGGTCGTTCGGCCCGAAGTGGCCGGCGTCGGCAACCGTCCAGGTGGTGCCGTCGGGTGACGTCTCGAGCCGGTAGTCACCGGTCGAGGCACTTCCCGCCACCCCGCAGTTGTTGGCCGGGTTCACCACGATCTCCGAGACGTCGACCGCCGTCGGCAGCTCGATCACCGCCGACTTGGGCTGGGTCCCGGGGCTCGGGCTCAGCGGCGAGACGTTGACCCAGCCCTGGCCCTGCGACTGGTCGATCAGTCCGGTCGGACCGCAGCCGTACGGCGTGAAGTCCGGTCCGACGAACGACGCGATCCGACCGCCGCCGCTGGCTGCGGCCCAGTCCCGGCGCACCGACCAGTCCACGGTCTGCTCGCGCGAGGCGATGCTGACGGTCCTCGTCCGAGGGTCGTACCCGGGGGCCCGCACCGTCACCTTGGGGTAGGTGCCCGGGATGATCCCGGTGATCGTGTACCCGCCCTCCGCGTCGGTCGTCGCCGCGTAGTCGTCGCCGAGGCCCGAGCTCAGGCCGCCGAAGGTCACCGTGGCGCCGGCGATCGGGTCGCCGGTGGCGTCGTCGGTCACCGTCCCGGTGAGGGAGCCCCGCGGGGTGGCGGCCGACGGCGGCAGCGAGAAGTCCTCGACCGGAGCGGCGTCGTCGCCGTCGACGCTGCCGGCGAAGTAGCCCATGCCGCGAGCGGCGAAGATCCGCCAGATCGCCCGGACGTGCCGGCCCCTGTCGACGACGAGGTCGGCCTGCAGGATCGCGTTGCGCTCGTCGAGGAAGGACGGGTTCGGCCGGGGACAGCTCCATGGCCCGGGTCACGAGCGACTCGGTGAGCCGGGAGCCGAGGGCGCGCCGCAGGTCCCACAGGGTCTGTGCCCAGATCTCGCCGTCGGCGTGCACCTCGGGCCCGCCGGTGACGTGGCCGAAGTCGCCGTAGGTGTAGCCGCCCGGACCGGCGCCGGCGGTGCCGCCGCAGACTTCGCGAGCGTGCCCACGGGGCAGTCCAGCGGCTCGGAGCGGATGGTCTGTCCCGCGAGGACGTAGCGGCCGACCCGGACGTCACCGACGCGGCGCGGTCGGGCTCGAGGCCCTGGTCGACCAGGTAGTCCATGGCGTACCAGTCGCTCCACGCCTCGCCCATCGCGCCGGCCTGGATGTTGCCGAGCGTCGAGACGCCGTCGGCGTCGACGACCAGCCGGTTCGACAGGCCGTGGGTGTACTCGTGGTAGACGATGTCGGACTCGTCGCCGGCGTTGGCGGCGATGAACGGGTCCTGCCGGGTACGACGCGCCCGGGGTGTGGAACAGGTACATCTGCATCCGCGGCGATGCCGTCGGGCGGCGTGCTCATGTTCGCGTTGTCGATGTGGAGTCGGTCCGGCAGGCCGTTCGCGGTGTCGGCTCCGTCCAGCGCGTTGGCCTGCACCGGCGTCGTCGTCGACCGCCTCGAAGTTGCCGGCCGCGCCGGGTGAACCCGATCGGCGCCTTCCTCAGGTGGTCGTGCCAGGTGCTGAGGAAGAACAGCATCTGCGCGGCGTTCTGCCGGGCGTTGCGCCGCCACGAGTCGGCCGTGGACGGGTCCCAGGTGCAGACCGCCGAGGCGACGCACGCAGTCGGGGTGAACCGGTGCAGCGGGAAGGTGAACCGCGTCGCCCGGCGGGGACGGATCTCCTCGCTCGGCTGCGCGGCGTCGTCGTCGTTGACGTCGGTGAAGACATGCGCGACGTTGCCGCGCAGCGCCGGGGAGTTCCTCGGGAGCCAGCCCGGCCTGGTCAGGTCGACCCGCTGCTGGCTGCCACCCCGGGCGGCGCCCGGGTAGTTCCTCCACACCAGCCCGGTGTCGGACTGGGTCAGGTCGCGCCGGAACAGGACCCGGCCGGTGTCGGCGTCGATGACATGCAGGTAGCCCTCCGTCATCGTGACCGTCTGCCAGGCCAGCCGCGGCCCGTTCAACGTCTCGAACACGACGAGCCTGGCCTGGTCGCCGCCGCTGAACCGGGTCAGCCGTGCGGCGGTCGACGACCGGCGTACCACCGAGGCGCGCGACCTGCCGTGCACGTCGGACACCGCGTCGCTGCGGGCCCGGACAGCCGAGATCCTGGGGCTGCCGAGGTTCGAGGGCAGGCTCGCCACCGGCGACCCGTCGACCTCGACGAGCCGGCCGTCACGGGTGACGTGCGCCTTGAGCCCGTTGCCGAACACCGGGACGCCGCCCACGGTCTGCACGAAGCTCAGGTGATGCGTGCCGGCCACGTCGACGTAGTCGCGCCGCAGCCGGAGCCCGGCGAGGTCGGCGGCGTCGAGCCGGAACACCCCGGGATGCGCCCGGACGTACCCCAGCGCGACCCGCACCGGCGACCGCCGGCTCGGTGCGGTGAGCATGCCGTCGGTGCGGGCGACCTGGCGCGGGGTCCGGGTCAGCGGGTCCAGGCGGACGATGCCCTGGACCCCGAGCCGGTTCTGCAGCGCGGCCACGCCGGCCCGCGGGTCGGCGGCCATCCGGGCGCCCCGCGCGGCCAGCACGGTGCGCGCCGGCCCGTCGTACCGGGAGTCGTAGTCGGGCGGCACCTCGTCGGGGCCCGTCCCGGGACGGGCCGACGTCGTGGTCGCCGACGACCCCTGTGCGGCGTGCGCGGCCGCCCCGGAGACCGCACCGAGGGCAGGCGTCAGGGCGGCCGCGACGGCGCTGATGGTGGCGCCGGCCACGACCGCGCTGCGGCGCGCCCGGCTGCGGCGATGGAGCACTCTCATGTGGCCTCCTGGCCAGTCGAGAGGCCGCCCGCGACGGTTCGTGCCGCTCCTGGCGGGCGTTGCAGCACCCCCGAGACGGCACGTTGGCGGCAGGAGCGGCCTGGACCATGTCCTTTACCGCGCTACCTTGTCCGACGGAAGGCTGTTTGGGAAGAGCGGCACGCACAGCCGACGGACAGGATCAGCCGTCCAGCAGCCTTCCGAACACGTCACCGTGCCGGGCCACCCGGTCCAGCACCTCCCGGTAGGTGAGGTGCTCGAGCGCCTCCGGGTCGTCCGCGCCGGCCTCCACCTCGGCCCAGGTGCGCGGCGCCGCGACGTACGGTGCCGCCCTCCCGCGCAGAGAGTAGGGCGAGATCGTCGTCTTGGCGCCGGTGTTCTGGCTCCAGTCGAGCAGCACCTTGCCGGTGCGCAGCGACTTGGTCATCTTCCACAGCACCAGGTCGTGGTCGCCCGCGAGCTCGCGGGCGACCTGCTGCGCCTGGTCGCGCACCTGGTCCGCGGGCAGTTCGCCGGGCAGCGCGGCGTACAGGTGAAGACCCTTGCTGCCGCTGGTCACCGGTGCCGACCGGAGTCCGAGCGCGTCGAGGCGGTCACGGACCAGCAGCGCGACCTGCGCGCACGCGTGCAGCCCCGCCGGCGGGCCGGGGTCGAGGTCGATCACCAGCCGGTTCGGGTTCGCCGGACGGCCCTCGACGTCCACGGTCCACTGGTGGACGTGCAGCTCGAGCGAGGCGAGGTTGACCAGGTACGTCAGGGTCGCGACGTCCTCGATGACGGGGTAGCTGATGGTGTCGCCGCCGCCCCGGGACCCGGTCGACGCGACGGTGGCCGTCCGGACCCAGTCGGGCGCGCCCTGCGGCAGGTTCTTCTCGAAGAACCTCGCGTCGTCGGTGCCGTTGGGCCAGCGGATCCGGGTGACCGGCCGGCCGGAGAGGTGCGGGAGCAGCACCGGCGCGATCTGCGCGTAGTAGTGCAGCACCTCTCCCTTCGTGGTGCCGGTGGCCGGGTAGAGCACCTTGTCGAGGTTGCTGAGCCGCAGCGTGCGCCCGTCCACCTCGACCCGCACGTCACTCATCGGCCGGCTCCTCGCGCCGCGGCATCAGGTCCCCGGGGGTGAGGTCGACGCGGACCCCGAGGTAGCTCGGCTGCCGGAGCCGCCCGCCGTCGGTCACGCCCAGCGCGGCGATCTCCACGACCACCTCGGGACGGACCCACGTGGTGCCGAGCGCGTCGACCCGTGGCACCTCGTCGCAGAACGGCGAGGAGTCGGCGCACAGCGGGTCGAGCTGCCGGCGGAGCCGCTGGCCCTCCTTGCCGGCGATCCCGCTGCCGACCCGGCCGCGGTAGCTCAGCCCGGCGGAGGTGGGCTGGCCGACCAGGACCGCCCCCAGGCGGCTCACGCTGTCGGTCTCGAGCCGCCAGCCGCCGACGACGTACGACAGCGTGGGTCGGTGCGGGAACTTCAGCCAGCCGGGGCTGCGCCGCCCGGGCAGGTAGCGGGAGTCCCGTCGCTTCGACACGATGCCCTCGAGCCCCTGCTGCTCGGTGGCACGGAGCAGCATCTCCCCGTCGGGGTAGACCGCCGGGACCTGCCAGTGCGGTCCCGACAGCCCCAGCGACTCGAGGACCTCGCGGCGCTCGGACAGCGGCCGTCCGATGAGCTCCCGACCGTCCAGGGCGATCACGTCGAAGACCAGCAGGGTCACCGGGTTCAGGTGGGACAGCTGCTCGGCGCGGCGGGCGTCGCCGACGTGCATCCGGTTCGCCAGCGCCCCGAAGCGGGGCACGCCGTCCGCGAACGCCACCACCTCACCGTCGAGGACCACGTCGCGGCCGAGCGCGACCAGGCCCACCAGCTCTGGGAAGCTGACGGTCACGTCGTTCTCGTTGCGCGAGCGCAGCACCAGTCGTCCGCCGGACACCTCGGCGAGCACGCGCATCCCGTCCCACTTCACCTCGTGGAGCCACTCCGGGCCGCTGGGCACCGTGGTGCCTCGACTAGCCAGCATCGGGCGCATGGGTACATCCTGACCCATGCGGACGGGTACCTCCCCGGTCCGGGGTCGTCGAGTCGAGGGAGACAGCACGTGCGTGCGATCTGGAAGGGTGCCGTGTCGTTCGGCCTGGTCAGCGTGCCGGTCAAGCTGTACGCCGCGACCGAGAGCCACGACATCTCCTTCCGCCAGGTGCACGCCAAGGACGGCGGCCGGATCAAGTATCAGCGGGTGTGCAGCATCGACGGCGAGGAGGTGGCGTACGCCGACATCGCCAAGGGCTACGAGACCCAGGACGGCCAGATGGTCGTGCTCGACGACGCGGACCTCGCCGAGCTGCCCGCCAACAGCAGCAGGGAGATCTCGGTCGAGAAGTTCGTGCCCACCGACCAGATCGACCCGCTGCTGCTGGAGAAGTCCTACTACCTCGAGCCGGACAAGGCCGCCGCGAAGCCGTACGCGCTGCTGCGCGAGGCGCTCAAGGAGGCCGACCGGATGGCGGTGGTGACGGTCTCGCTGCGGACCCGGATGACCACGGCGGTGCTCCGGGTGCGCGACGACGTGATCGTCATGCAGACGATGATGTGGCCCGACGAGGTCCGCGAGCCGGACTTCGCGGGGCTCGACGCGACCGAGGACGCCGCGAAGCCGCAGGAGCTGAAGATGGCCAAGCTGCTCGTCGACACGCTGGCCGGCGACTACGACGCCTCGGAGTACCGGGACGACTACCGCGAGGCGGTCGAGCAGCTCGTCGCGGCCAAGCTGGAGGGCGGCGAGGTGAAGGCGGCGCCGCAGGAGGAGCGGGACACCGGCGAGGTCGTGGACCTGCTCGCCGCCCTGCAGCGCAGCGTGGACGCGGCCCGCACGGGACGCGGCGAGGACTCCGAGGAGGGGTCCGACGCCGACGAGGCGTCCGGGAAGCCCGCGAGGAAGCCCGCCGCCAAGAAGGCGACCGCGAAGAGGACGGCGGCGAAGAAGAGCGCGAGCAAGAAGGCTGCCGGCAAGAAGAAGGCGTCCTAGTGCCGTCGGATCACAGCTGCGGCCGCGCCACCGCCCAGGGCCGGACCCGTTCGAGCTGAGCGGCCAGCGCCAGCACGGTGGGCTCGTCGTGCGGCCGGCCGACCAGCTGGACGCCGAGCGGCAGCCCGTCGCGGCCGAACCCGGCCGGCACCGAGGCCGCGGGGTTGCCGGTGACGTTCCAGAAGGCCACGTGAGCGATCATCGGCAGCGACGCCAGCACGGCGCGCACGGCCCCGATGCCGTCGAGCACGCCGACCCTCGGCGGACGCACCGCCATCGTCGGGGTCAGCAGGAGGTCGTGGCCGGCGAACGCCCGCTCCGCCCGCGCGGCGACGGTGCGGTCCCGGTCGATCGCCCACTCGCGGATCCCGGGCGTGACCCAGGCACCGAGGCGCACCGTCTCGCGGGTCCGGCGCTCGAGCAGGTCGGGGTGCTCCACGAGGGCGCGCTGGGCGCGGACGCCGGCCAGGAACTGCGGCACGAGCGCGGCCGTCGCGTCGGGCAGCCGGACGCTGACCTCCTCGACGTGGTGACCGAGCCCGACGAGCAGGTCGGCCGTGGCGTGCATCGCCTCCAGCCCTTCCGGCTCCGCGCGCGCCCCGGTCATCGTCGGCCTGGCCAGCACACCGATGCGCAGCGGCGCGAGCCGCTCGGCGCCGTCGACGGCCTCGGTGAAGGAGGTCGGCGGCTCCTCGGCGCGGAACCGGTCGGTGGGCAGGCTGCCGCGGATCGCGTCGTAGACCAGCGCCGCGTCGCGGACGCCGCGGGTCAGCGCCCCGATGGTGCTCAGCGACCACCAGCCGTGCTCGTACGGCGCGGTGCTGACCCGGCCGCGCTGCGGCTTGAGGCCGAACAGCCCGCAGCAGGCCGCCGGGATCCGGATCGAGCCGCCACCGTCGTCGCCGAGCCCCGTCGCGACCAGGCCGGCGGCCACGGCCGCAGCGCTCCCGCCGCTCGAGCCGCCGGGTGAGCGGCCGACGTCCCAGGGGTTGCGGGTGATGCCGTGCGCCACCGACTCGGTGAAGGGCCACTGCCCGAACTCCGACATCGCGGTCTTCCCGACCACCACGGCACCGGCCGCGCGCAGCCGCGCGACCGCCGCGGCATCGGCGGCCGCCGGGGTGCTGTTGCCGCGGCCGCCGTGCGTGGTGACGTGGCCGCGGACGTCGAACGCCTCCTTGACCGCCACCGGGACGCCGTGCAGCGGACCGCGCTCGCCGGTCTCGGAGTCCCGGGCCGCCGCCTCGGCGAGCGCCTCGTCGGCCATCACCACGCTGAACGCGTTGAGGTGCCGGTCGTACTTGTGGATCCTGTCGAGCACCGCGGCGGCCAGCTCGCGCGCGGAGACGTCACGGCGTCGTACCGCGGCCGCCTGGCCGTCGACCCCCGCCCACAGGAGCTCGTGCTCGACCATGCTCGGACGCTATCGCGTCGCCCGTACCCCGCATCGGCGAACCGTGAGGAGCAGCAGGGCGCGAGTGACCTGCGCCAGCTGGACGAGGTCGACCTTCTCCAGCGGGGCGTGCGCGTCGCGGATCGCGCCGGGGCCGTAGTGCAGCGTGGGGATGCCGCCGATGCCGGTGTAGAGGCGCAGGTCCGACCCGTACACCCCGGCGGCCACCTCCGGCCGCGCGCCGCCCGAGTCCATCGCGGCCGCGGCGACGTCAGAGACCAGCGGGTTGTCCTCGTCGATGCTGCCGCTCGCGAACTGCCCGCCAGGCCAGGTCACCACCGGCCGGTTCTCGCGCAGCCACGGGTCGGCCTGGGCGACCTCGGTGACCACGTCCTCGAACCGGGCCCTGGCGAGCCGCGGGTCCTCGTCGATCTGTACCCCGAAGCGGCCCTCGGCGACCAGCTTGTCGGGGACGTTGCTCGACCACTCTCCCGCCCGGACCACGCCGAAGGACAGCGCGTAGGGCAGCTCGCCGACGAACGCGCGGTCCGGGTCGCGGTTGCGCTCGGCCTCCAGGCGGATCAGCGCCGCGTGGATCGGCAGGAACGCCTCGAAGGCGCTGACCCCCTCGGTCCGCATGCTGCCGTGCGCCGAGCGGCCGGCGACCTCGATCCGGAAGGTCAGCGCGCCTGCGGTGGCGGTGACGAGCAGGCCACTGGTCGGCTCGGTGATCACCGCCGCGTCGCCGCGATGCCCGCGGCGCAGCGTCGCGAACGCCCCCAGCCCGCCGTCCTCCTCGCCGATCACGCAGTGCACCGCGAGCGGCCGCTCGGGGCGCACACCGGCGTCGCGCAGCGTCCGCAGCACCGCCAGGTTCGCCGCCGCGCCGGCCTTCATGTCGCACGCCCCCCGCCCGAACAGCGCCCCGTCCCGGACCTCGGCGGCGAACGGCTCCGAGCCCAGCCAGCTCTCCGGGTCCCCGGGGGGTACGACGTCGAGGTGCCCGGCCAGCACGAGCGCGGGGGTGCCCTCGCCCGGGCTCGTCGCGACCACCCCGACGGCCTGCGACCGCTCGACCTCGACGCCGGGGAACCAGGGGTCGGCGGCCAGCTCGTCGAGGTCGACGTCCCACCGGTCCACCTCCGTCTCGAGGTCGCCGAGCCACTGCGCGCAGACCTCCTGCACCTCGACCTCGGCGTCGCTGCCGCCCAGGCTGGGGATCCGGACGAGGTGCGCCAGGGACTCGACGAGGGCGTCCTCGTCGAGGTGTCCGAGCAGGGACCGCTCCGCCGCGGTGAGCGCCTCGCCCGTCACTGCGACGACAGCAGCGTGCGCACCACGCGCAGGCCGACCGACAGCCGCGCGAGGTCGGCCTTGTCGTCGGAGCAGATCTCGTCGAGGGTCGCCACCGCGCGGGAGACCACGACCTCGTCCTCCTCCTCCCAGTCGGCCACCCGCACGGGGGCGGGCCTGTCAGCGGGGGTCGAGGCCAGCACCTGAGCGGTGAGCCGGGCGTGCACGGTGTGCAGGTCGTCGCGCAGCGCGGCGCGCGCCATGGTCTGCCAGCGGTCCTGGCGTGGCAGGGCGAGGATCCGCGGCACCAGCGCGGACAGTCCCAGCCGCTCCCCGAGGGTGAAGTGCACCAGGGCGACCTCGAGGGGGTCGACGTCCAGCCGCTTGGCGGTCTCGACGATCGACAAGATGGCGTACGCCGGGGGCAGCACCGCGACCCGCACCGCGAGGTCGTCGGGGACGCCCTGGCCGACCAGCGCCTCGCGGCGCGCCTCGAACGCGGACAGCTCCCGCCCGGTCAGCATGTCGGGCAGGATCGCCAGCACTCTCTGGCCGATCACGCCGAAGAAGTCGACGGTCGCCTCGCTGTCGATGGGCGGCCGGCGGTTGTTGATCAGCCACCGGGTGGCCCGCTCGACCAGCGTGCGCATCTCCAGGCGCATCCGGGTCTGCACGGCCGCGTCGATCTTCGTGTCGTGCTCGTTGATCTCGTCGATCAGCGCCCGGGACGCGAAGATCTCGCGGGCCACGAAGTTGGCCATCACCAGCTCGGCGACACCCGCGCCGGTCTCCTCCGAGAGGCGGTGGAAGAAGGTGATGCCGGCACCGTTGACCAGCGCGTTGACGACCTGGGTGATGATGATCTGCTTGCGCAGCGGATGCGCCATCATCGACTCGCGGTAGCCGTGCCGCATCTTGCCCGGAAAGTAGCTGTACAGGTCCGAGCGCAGGAAGGGGTCGTCGGCCAGGTCGGTGCGGATCAGCTCGTCGGACAGCACGATCTTGGTGTACGCCATCAGCACCGCAAGCTCCGGCTGGGAGAGCCCGAGCTTGCGCTCCTTGCGCTCCGCGACCAGCTTGCGGCTCGGCAGCGACTCGAGCGCCCGGTCCAGCCGTCCGGCCCGCTCCAGCCGGCGGATCCAGTCCTCGTGGACGTGCAGCAGCGGCGCCGCCTGCGCCTGCGCCTGCGCCAGCGCGACGTTCTGCTCGTAGTTGTCCTCGAGCACCAGCGTGGCGACCTCGTCGGTCATCGACGCGAGCAGGTCGTTGCGCTGCTTCTCGGTGAGGTCGCCGTCGGAGACCACGCGGTCCAGCAGGATCTTGATGTTCACCTCGTGGTCGGAGGTGTCGACGCCCGCGGAGTTGTCGATGAAGTCGGTGTTGATCCGCCCCCCGGCCAGCGCGTACTCGATGCGACCCTTCTGGGTGAGCCCGAGGTTGCCGCCCTCGCCGACGCAGCGGCAGCGCAGCTGGCCGCCGTCCACCCGGATCGCGTCGTTGGCCTTGTCGCCGACGTCCCCGTTGGTCTCCGCACTGCTCTTGACGTACGTGCCGATGCCGCCGTTCCAGAACAGGTCGACCTTCGCGAGCAGGATCGCCTTCATGAGCTCGGCAGGCGTCATCGCGGTGACCGTGTCCGCGAGCGACAGCGCGCCGCGGACCTGCGGCGAGATGGGGACCGACTTCGCCGAGCGCGGGTAGACACCGCCGCCCTCGGAGATCAGCGCCGTGTCGTAGTCCTGCCAGCTCGACCGGGGCAGCTCGAAGAGCCGCTTCCGCTCGGCGTACGACGCGGCGGCGTCCGGGTCCGGGTCGAGGAAGATGTCGCGGTGGTCGAAGGCGGCCACGAGCCGGGTGTGCTCGGAGAGCAGCATGCCGTTGCCGAACACGTCGCCGGACATGTCGCCGACGCCGACGCAGGTGAAGTCCTCGGTCTGGCAGTCGACGCCCATCTCGCGGAAGTGCCGGCGCACCGACTCCCACGCGCCACGGGCGGTGATCCCCATCACCTTGTGGTCGTAGCCGACCGAGCCTCCCGAGGCGAACGCGTCACCGAGCCAGAAGCCGTAGTCGCGCGCGACGCCGTTGGCGATGTCGGAGAAGGTGGCGGTGCCCTTGTCTGCGGCCACCACGAGGTAGGAGTCGTCGCCGTCGTGGCGCACCACCCGCTCCGGCGGCACGGTCTCGCCGCGGACGAGGTTGTCGGTGATGTCGAGCAGACCGCAGATGAACGTCTTGTAGCAGGCCACCCCTTCGGCCATCCAGGCCTCGCGGTCACCGGGATCGGGCAGCTGCTTGCAGAAGAACCCGCCCTTGGCGCCGACCGGCACGATCACGGTGTTCTTGACCATCTGCGCCTTGACCAGGCCGAGCACCTCGGTGCGGAAGTCGTCGCGCCGGTCCGACCAGCGCAGGCCACCGCGGGCGACCGCGCCGAAGCGGAGGTGCACGCCCTCGACCCGCGGCGAGTAGACGAAGATCTCGAACGCCGGCCGCGGCTCGGGCAGGTCCGGGATCTCCTCGGGGTGCAGCTTCAGCGAGATGTACGGCTTCGGCTGGCCGGACGCGTCGCGCTGGTAGTAGTTGGTGCGCAGGGTGGCCTTGATGGTGAGCAGGTAGGAGCGCAGGATGCGGTCGTGGTCGAGGCTGACCACGTCCTCGAGCGCCCGCGAGATGCGGCCCTCGAGCTCCTCGATCTTGGCGGTGCGCGCCTCGCTGTCCGCGGCGAGGGACCCGTCGCGGCCCGGCTCGAACCGGGTCTCGAACAGCTCGACGAGGTGACGGGTGATGTCGACGTTGCCCTTGAGCGCTCCCTCGATGTAGTCCTGCGCGAACGGCGTGCCGCCCTGCCGGGTGTACTTGGCGTAGGCACGCAGCAGCGTCGCCTGCCGCCAGGTGAGGCCGGCGGCCAGCACCAGCGCGTTGAAGCCGTCGACCTCGTTGCGCCCCTCCCAGACCGCGGCGACCGCGTCCTGGAAGAGCTCGCGGCTGCCGTGCGGCAGGGTGCGCCGGTAGCGCAGGCCGAAGTCGTAGATGTAGGACGGGCGGGGCAGCCCGATCAGCTCGTACGGCCGTTCGTCGACCACCTCGACGCCCATCGAGGACAGGATCGGCAGCACATGGCTCAGCGACAGCGGCGGCCCGATGCGGAACACCTTGAGCCGGGCCTCGCCGGGGCCGCAGTCCATCGGCTGGTAGAACGAGAGCGCCACGCCCTCGTCGCCGGAGATGTCCTCCAGGCGTCCGAGGTCCACCGCCCCGGTGCGCGGCGGGTAGTCCTCCTTGTAGGCCTCCGGGAAGGAGTCGGCGTACGCCCGCGCCAGCCGGGAGCCCTCCTCCTCGCCGAGCTGGTTGTTCACCGCGGCGTTGAAGTCGTCGCGCCAGGACCGGGCGGCCTCGCCGAGGCGACGCTCGAGCTCGGGGACGTTGGGCTCGCCGACCACCTCGTCCTTCCTCGGGCGGATCACGAAGTGCAGCCGGGCGAGCAGCGACTCGCTGACCCGGGCGGTGTACTCCACCGAGTCGCCGTTCAACGCGGTCTTGAGGATCTGCGCCATCTTCATCCGGACCGCGGTGGTGTACCGGTCACGCGGCAGGTAGATCAGGCAGGACAGGTAGCGGCCGTAGGTGTCACGACGGACGAACAGCCGCACCTGGCGGCGCTCGCGGGTGTGCAGCACCGCCTCGGCGATCGGGACCAGCTCGTCGATCGGGGTCTGGAACAGCTCGTCGCGGGGGTAGGTCTCGAGCACGTCCATGAGGGCCTTGCCGGTATGGCTCAGCGGGTCGAACCCGGCGCGGTCGATGACCTCCTGCGCCTTGCGCCGGATGACCGGGATCCGGGTCAGCGACTCGGTGTAGGCCGCGGACGAGTACAGCCCCAGGAACCGGCGCTCCCCGACCACGTCGCCGTTGGCGTCGAACGTCTTGACGCCGACGTAGTCGAGGTACGCCGGGCGGTGCACGGTCGACTTGGAGTTCGCCTTCGCGAGCACCAGCAGCGCCTTCTCACGGGCCCTCGCGCGGACCAGCGGCGGCAGCTTGCCGAACGAGGCCGACATGTCCTGGTCCGAGCGCAGGATGCCCAGACCGGTGCCGGGAACCGCCCGGAGCACGTCGTCGTCGTCGACCTTGTCCAGCCGGTACTCGCGGTAGCCGAGGAACGTGAAGTGGTCGTCGGCGAGCCAGCTCAGCAGCGCCTTGCCCTCGGCGATCTCGTCCTCCGAGAGCGGCGGCGGGTCCTCGTCGAGCTGCGCGACCACCGCCCGGGCCTGCGCACCCATCCTCTCCCAGTCCTCGACCGCCTCGCGGACGTCGAGCAGCACCTTCGCCAGCGCCTGCTCGACCGCGGCGAGGTGCTCCTCGCCGGTCTCCCTGTCGATCTCGATGTGCATCCACGACTCGCGGAAGACGTCGTGGTGCCGGTCGCCGTCGTGGGCCAGGTCGCCGGTGGTGATCACCTCCTGGAGCTGGCCGGTCAGGTCGCGGCGGACCAGGATCTGGGGGTGCACGACCATGTGCACGGCGCGGTTCTGCGCACTCAGCTCCATCGTCACCGAGTCGACGAGGAACGGCATGTCGTCGGTGACCACCTCGACGACGGTGTGGCCGTTCGCCGACCAGCCGTGCTCGGAGACGCTCGGGGTGAAGGCGCGGATCTTGGCGGTGCCCTGCGGCCGCTGGACGGCGAGCCGGTACTGGCTCATCGTGGCGCCGTACAGGTCGACCTCGCTGCGGTCGACCAGGTCCTCGGCGGCGACGTGGCGGTAGTAGCTCTTCAGCAGGTCGACGGCCTGCTCGGGCGGGGGCCCGCCACTGCCGCGCCGGCTCATCGCCAGCTGCGCCACCTTCTCGATGAGGTCGTCGCGCTCTTTGCTCGACGCGTCTTCCAGGGTCGTCCGCACGCCTGTCCACCTCGTCGCTCCCGACACCGCATCCACGGGCGAGGCCCGTGGACACCCGGCCGGCACGCCGTTGTGCCGACATCACGACCCTAGAACCACCCGGGTGCCCCGACAACACAGGGCCCGCCCGGGAGTGTCACGAGGACGGGACGGGTCGGCGGCGGGCGGCGCGTCACAGCACCGAGCGGACCTCCCACAGCAGTGGGTAGTAGCGCAGCTCGAGGCGGCTGCGGAGGTACTCCGCACCCGAGGACCCACCGGTCCCGCTCTTGGTGCCGATCATCCGCTCGACCATCACGACGTGTCGCGCCCGCCAGGAGGCGGCCAGCTCGTCGTGCTGGAGCAGCGCCTCGGCCAGCGCCCAGACGTCGGGATGCCGGGCGCGGTCGTGGGCCACCTCGCGCACCGAGCGGGTGACCGCCTCGTCGTCGGCCGCGTCGAGGCCGCGGGCGGCCAGCACGTGCACGAACGCGTCCCACAGCGTCGGCTCGGCCAGGCGGCGGCGCAGCCGGTCCCGCTCGGTCTCGGTCAGCCCCCGGAACCGGTCGACGAACGACGGGTCCTTGGCTCCGGAGAGGAACTCGAGCTCGCGGAACTGCACGGACTGGAAGCCGCTGGCCGGCGCCAGGATCTGCCGGAACTGCAGGAAGTCCTGCGGGGTCATCGTCTCGAGCACGTCCACCTGCTGCACGAGGACCCGCTCGACGGCGTGCACCCGGTGCAGGAGGTGCTGGGCCCACCACAGCCGGTCGCCGGTCTCGGACGCACCCCCCGGACCGCGCATCATCGCGTCGCGCGCGGCGGTCGTCTCGTGCAGCAGCTGCTTGAACCAGAGCTCGTAGACCTGGTGGATCGTGATGAACAGCAGCTCGTCGTGGGCCGGAGGGTCCGACTCGAGGTGCTGCGCGTCGAGCAGCTGCCCGAGCCGCAGGTAGCTGCCGTAGGTGAGCCGGGCGCCCTGCTCGCCGAAGGCGACCTGGGCGCCGCCCCACTCCCCAGCCCACCGCTGGTCCGTTCCGGTCACGTCGTCGCTCACCCGGGGAGCGTAACGATCCCCACGTCATCCGGCGTACCCGATGCGCCATGATGTGCGCCATGAGGATGCGCCACGAGCTCAGCTACGACGCACCGGTCGAGGACGTCCACGCGATGCTGACCGACCCGGAGTTCCGCGAGAAGGTCTGCGGGGCGCTGCACACGCTGCGGCACACCGTGACCGTCACCCCGAACGGCGGCAGCGTGTCGGTGGTCGTCGACCAGACGCAGAGGGCCCGGCACATCCCGTCCTTCGCGAAGAAGATCGTCGGCGAGGAGATCCGGATCGTCCAGACCGAGGACTGGACCCGCTCAGACCGTGCGGACCTCGTCGTGGACATCCCCGGCAAGCCGGGACGGCTCGACGGGGACATCGCGCTGCGCGCGGCGGGCGGGCGGACGACCGAGGTGGTGGCCGGCGACATCCGGGTCAGCCTGCCGCTGGTGGGCGCCAAGCTCGAGGGGCTCATCGGCGAGCTGCTGGAGGCCGCGCTGCGCGCCGAGGAGCGGGTCGGGCACGCCTGGCTGGCCGGCGAGCGCTGACCCGCCGCCCCGCGCCCGCCCGCGAGGGCCGGGCGGGGCTCAGCCCATGAAGGGGTAGCGGTAGTCCTTCGGCGGGTCGAAGGTCTCCTTGATCGACCGCGGGGACGTCCAGCGCATCAGGTTGGACGGGGCCCCGGCCTTGTCGTTGGTGCCGGAGGCCCGCGAGCCGCCGAACGGCTGCTGGCCGACGACCGCACCGGTGGGCTTGTCGTTGACGTAGAAGTTGCCGGCCGCGAAGCGCAGCTGCTGGCGCGCCCAGGCGACCACGTTGCGGTCCTGGGCGATGATCGACCCGGTCAGGGCGTACGGCGCGAAGGACTCCATCTGCGCGACCACCTTCTCGAAGTCGGCGTCGTCGTACACGTGCACGGCGAGGATCGGCCCGAAGTACTCGGTGGAGAACATCTCGTCGGTCGGGTCGCCGCCCTGCACGATCGTCGGCCGCACGAACCAGCCGACCGAGTCGTCGAGCTCGCCGCCGGCGAGGACCTCGAGCGTCGAGGACTCCTTCGCCCGGGCGATCGCCTTCTCGTGCTTGGCGAACGCGCGGTCGTCGATCACCGCGCCCATGAAGTGCGAGAAGTCGGTGACGTCGCCCACCGAGATCGCCTCGACCTCGGCGACCAGGTCGTCGCGCATCCGGTCCCACACCGAGCGTGCGACGTACGCCCGCGACGCCGCGGAGCACTTCTGGCCCTGGAACTCGAAGGCGCCCCGGACCAGCGCGACGCGCAGCACGTCGGGGTCCGCCGACGGGTGCGCGACGACGAAGTCCTTGCCGCCCGTCTCGCCGACGATCCGCGGGTAGGAGCGGTAGCCGGAGATGTTCGAGCCGACGCTGCCCCAGAGGTGCTGGAACGTCGGGGTGGAGCCGGTGAAGTGGATGCCGGCGAGGTCGGCGTGCGGCAGCGCGACCTCGGACACCTCGATGCCGTCTCCCGGCAGCATGTTGATGACGCCCGGCGGGAGGCCGGCCTCCTCGAGCAGCTCCATCGTGAGGTGCGCGGCGACCTGCTGGGTCGGCGACGGCTTCCAGACCACGGTGTTGCCCATCAGCGCCGGCGCGGTCGGCAGGTTGCCGGCGATCGCGGTGAAGTTGAACGGGGTGATCGCGTAGACGAAACCCTCGAGCGGGCGGTGGTCGGTGCGGTTCCAGACCCCGCGGCTGTTGGCGATCGGCTGCTCGGCGGTGATCTGCTTGCCGTAGAACGCGTTGAACCGCCAGAAGTCGATGAGCTCGCACGCCGCGTCGATCTCGGCCTGGAAGGCGGTCTTGCTCTGCCCCAGCATGGTCGCGGCGTTCAGCTTCTGCCGCCACGGCCCGGCCAGCAGGTCGGCGGCCTTGAGCAGCACCGCGGCCCGCTCGTCGAACGGCAGGTCGCGCCAGCCGGGGGCGGCCTCGCGGGCGGCCCGGACCGCCGCCTCGGCGTCCGCCTTGGTGGAGTTGCGCATCGTGCCGAGGACGTGCTGGTGGTCGTGCGGCTGGACGACCGGGATCTCCGCGCCGCCACCGAGCCGCTTCTCGCCGCCGATGGTGGCGGTCAGCTCCAGCTGGCGGGCCTCCTGGCGCTCCAGCTCGGCCTCGAGGGAGGCCCGCTCCGGGCTACCGGGCGCATAGGTGAGGTTCGGCTCGTTGACCGGAGCCGGGGTCTGGGTGTTGGCGTCCATGACCTGATCGTGTCAGACCGGCGCGGCTGCCCCCAAGTCATCCGAGGAGCTGGTCGATCTCCTGGGTCGCGAACCAGCCGAGGTCGTGGTCCTGGCACCGTTCCACCGCGCGAACGGCGCCCGGGTCGCCGTCCTGGGCGGCCGCCCACCGGTCCGCACCGGCGCGGACGTCGGCCTCCGCCGTCGCGTCGTCGACGAGCACGGCGGCCACCCTGCGCAGCGGCACCACCTCCTCGACCTCCACGACGGTCGGGTCGGCCTCGGCCGGCTGCTCACGGACCACCGCAACGTCCACGGCGACCACCACGCGGCGCGGCGCGGAGCAGTCCGCGCGGGCGAGCAGGCCCAGCGAGGCCTGTGCGGCGGCCGCCGAGGCGGCGTACTCCCACTCCTCGTCGCCGGCGTCGGGCCACTGCGCGCGCAGCGCCCTCGTGACGGCGTGCGCGAGCAACGGCGCCGGCCCCAGACCTCCGGCGGCCAGCATCGCCCGCAGCCCGGCGAGGCTCGTCGGGACGTAGACCCGGACCGGGCTCACCGGGGCCCGCCCTCACCGGTGACGCCGCTGCGGGCCGGCGACGCCCGGCGGGCGGCAGTCCCCGACCGGCCGCGCGGCGCCCGGGTCCGGCTCTCTCCTACGGTGTCGCCGAGCTCGTCGAGGGCCTCGACCAGGCACTGCGCCAGCACCTCGACGTCGGGCAGCGCGTCTCTGTCGGCGGTGAGCCCGAAGTAGACGTGGCCGTCGTACGACGTGACCCCGATCGCGAGCGCGTGGCCCGGCAGCAACGGGAGCATCGGGTAGGTCTCGAGCATCTGCGCCCCGGCCGCGTACAGCGGGAACTGCGGGCCCGGCACGTTCGTGACCACGAGGTTGAACCCGCGCGACGCCTGCGCGGCGACCCGGGCGCCGAGCGCGTGGAAGGTGGTCGGCGCGAAACCGCCGACGTCCGAGATCCGGTCGGCGGCGACGGCGCGGCCGGTCTCCTTGTGGGCCTTGAGCGCGTAGGACACCTGGTGCAGCCGCACCACCGGGCTCGACTCGCCGATCGGCAGGCTGAGCAGGTGCGCGGCGACCTGGCTGCCGAGCGAGGTCGGCTCGAGGTCGCTGTCGATCACGCTCATCGGCACCATCGCCCGTAGCGTGCGGCTGCCGCGCACCGACTCCGCACGGGTCATCAGCCAGCTGCGCAGTCCGCCGGTCACGGTCGCGAGGACGACGTCGTTGACCGTGCCGCCGTGCTCGCGCCGGATCGCCCGGTAGTCGCTCAGCGACGTCTGCACGGTCGCCAGCCGCCGGTGCTCGGTCACCGTGGTGCTGACCGGGGACTCGGGCAGCACCCGGCGGGCGGGCAGCGGCGCCACCCGAAGCGCCTTGGCACCGACCCCGCCCAGCGAGCGCACCACCAGCTCGGCGCCCTCACGGGCGGTGCGGACGGCGAGCCGGGGGTCGCGGACCGAGTCGGCCAGCGTGTCGAGGACCAGCCCCGGGGCGCTCGGCGGGTGCTCCGGGCGCCAGTCGAGGTGCACCGTCGGGCGTGGCTCGGGGTCGACGTCGAGCAGCACCTGTCCGAGGTCGATCGTCGAGACGCCGTCGACGAGGACCTGGTGGGACTTGGCGAGGATCGCGAACCGGCCGCCGTCGAGACCCTCGATCAGGTACACCTCCCACAGCGGGCGGCTCCGGTCCAGACGGCGCGGCAGGATGCGCGCGGCGAGGTCGCGCAGCTGGCCCATCGACCCGGGGCGCGGCAGGGCGGAGCGCCGCACGTGGTAGGTCAGGTCGAAGTCCTCGTCGTCGACCCAGACCGGGCTGCCGAGACGGCCGGGAACGGAGCGCAGCCGCTGCCGGTAGCGGGGCACGAACGCGATCCGGTCCGCGATCAGACCGACCAGCTGCTCGTAGTCGAAGCCGTTGCGGCCCGGCTCGAAGATCTCGAGGGTGGCGTTGTGCGTCGGCGTCCGCGCGGACTCACCGGCGAGGAACATCATGTCCTCCGGACGCAGCCGCTCGCGCATCACTACCCATCCCCTCCTCGCGGACCCTGACATGGGATTCTTTCAGAGCGTCGCTGGCGGCGCTCGGCACATCGGCTCACGAGAGGGCAGCATGGTCCGCACCGGCCCCGTCCTGGTCCCGGCGCACGGCATCGGCGGCGCCAAGGACCTCCCGATCCCGGCGGAGTACGCGATCGCCGGAGCGAGCCTCGCGCTGGCGGTCTCGTTCGTGGTCCTCGCCCTGGCCTGGCGCACCCCGCGGTTCGACGCCGCCACCCAGGGACGGCCGGTGCCCGGCTGGTTCTCCCGCGTGGTCGAGGCCACGGCCTTCGCCGTCGTCCTCCGCGGGGTCGGCCTGGCGTTCGCCGGGTACGTCGGGTGGGCCGCCGTCGCGGGGCCGGACCTGGTGGTCAACCCGGTCTTCGGCGTGGTCTACGTCTGGCTGTGGGTCGGTGTCGTGCTCGGCTCCGCGGTGCTCGGCCCGGTGTACAAGGCGTTCAGCCCGGTCCGCACGCTGCACCTCGGGCTGGCCCGGGTGGTCCGCAGCGACCCGGAGGAGGGCGTCCTCACGCTGCCGTCGTGGGTCGGCTGCTGGCCTGCCGCGCTCGGGCTGTTCTCCTTCGTGTGGCTCGAGCTGGTCTACCCGGAGGCGACCTACCTCGCGCCCGTGCGGCTGTGGTTCCTGGTCTACGTCCTGGTGACCGTGCTCGGCGCGCTGCTGTTCGGCGACCGGTGGCTCGCGGCGGCGGACCCGTTCGAGGTGTACTCGACGCTGGTCGGCCACCTGTGCACGGTGGGCCGCCGCGCCGACCGGCAGCTGGTGCTCCGCAGCCCGCTGGCCAACCTCGACGGGGTCCCGGTGCGCCCCGGGCTGGTCGGCGTCGTGGCCGTGCTGTTCGGGTCGACGGCGTTCGACAGCTTCAAGGACTCCCCCACGTGGGTGCGGTTCGTCCAGTCCCTGAGCGGCAGCACCACCTGGGTGAGCTTCGCGGCGCTGCTGGCGTTCTGCCTGGTGGTCGGGGTGACGTTCGCAGCCGCCACGACGGCGACCGGCGTGGCCACCGGCAGCCGGCGCCGCGACCTCCCCGACGCGTTCGCGCACTCCGTGGTGCCGATCGTGCTCGGCTACATCGTCGCCCACTACCTGAGCTACCTCGTCGAGGTCGGGCAGCAGACCCTCGCGCAGCTCTCCGACCCGATGGGCACCGGCGCCAACCTGCTCGGCACCGCGAACCTCACCACGTCGTACTGGATCAGCGACCATCCCACGTTCCTGGCGGTCACGAAGGTGCTCGCGGTGGTCACCGGGCACGTGCTCGGCGTGGTCGCCGCGCACGACCGGGCGACCAAGGTCCTGCCGCGCCGGCACCAGCTGACCGGCCAGCTGCCGCTGCTGGTCGTCATGGTCTTCTACACGGTCACCGGCCTCTACCTCCTCTTCGGCGCCTGAGTCCCGGCGCACCGGGACCGGCGGATCGGCGCCGCGGCCCTGCCGCACCGCCGAGCACCCCGTCCGCGACCGCGGCCAGCGCGGACCGCAGCGAGGAGTCGCCGCACTCGGGCAGGCTCCGGCCCGCCATCAGGGCCCGGTCGGCGGCTGCCCGGTCGTCGGGCAGGAAGTGCACCCCCAGCGGGGTCACGAACCCCTCGACCATCCCCCGCACCTCGCGCTCGCCCCAGCCGAGCGTCGCCCGGGTGCGGTTGACCACCACCCGCGGCCGGACGCCCGGCAGCAGCTCGTGGAGCTCGACGAGCGCCCGGGCGAGCCGCGCCAGCCCCACCGGGTCGGCGGCGCCGACCACCACGACCTCGTCGGCGCGCTCCAGCGAGTCGACGGTCAGCCCGTTGCGGGACGGCGCGCTCTGCTCGAACGGATCGGGCGGCCCGTGCTCGACGCTGAACCCGGTGTCGAGCACGACGTGGCCCGCCAGGCCGCCGGCCACCTCCAACAGCCGCGCGAAGGCCGCCGGCCGCACCTCTGGCCACCGGTCGGCGCGAGGCAGCCCGGTCAGCACCGCCAGGCCTGGCACCACCTCGCGGGCGTAGCAGGCCAGCCGACCGGCGTCGAGGCTGCCGGCGTTGGCTGCGCGTGCCGCCGCGAGCAGGCCGGACACCTCGTCCAGCACGCCGAGGTGCTGCCCCACCGCGCCGGCGTACGGGTCGGCGTCCACGAGCAGCACGCTCTCACCGCGCACGGCTGCCTCCGCCGCCAGCCCGACGGCCACCGTGGTCCGCCCCGGAGCGCCGGCCGGCCCCCACACGGCAGTGACCCTGGCTCGTCCGGGCGACACCAGCGGGGTCTCCTCGACGGCGTGCCGGTCGGCCACCGGCACCGTGGCGAGCGCGCGCACGCGACGCGCCAGGTCACCGATCTCGCCGAGGCGGGCGACGTCGCCGGCGCCGAGCCTCAGCAGCCGGTCGACCTCCTCGTCGGCCGGCCCCGCCGGACCGTCCGCGGCGGCGCTCCCACGCCCCGACGCCCCTCGAGCCGCCGCGCCGTCGTCGACCAGCAGCACCCCGAGCCCGGCGCGGCGCAGCGACGCGACCGCGTCGGCGTCGAGCCCCGGGAGGGACCCGGACACGACCGCTGCCCCGGCCAGCCCGGTGGCCGCGGTGGCCAGCAGGTCGGCCAGGTCGACGCACCGCTTGAGCAGCACGACGCCCGGTCGCGCCGACTCCAGCACGCGCAGCGCGTCCGGCTCCCAGGTCGCGCCGGCCGCCGCCACGAGCACCGCCACCGGTTCCATCCGCTCCCCTTCCCTCTGTGCCGTCCTGGTCGGCCCCGGTCAGCTCTGCCTCGTCAGCACGACCGTGCCCCGGGCCAGCGCGGCCAGCGCCCGGGCCAGGGCCGCGTCCCGGTCACCGCCGACGCCGACGAGCACCTCGCGAGTGGCCGAGGGACCCAGCGCACCCGAGCTCGTGGCCGCGGACACCACGGTGACGTCGGCCAGGACGCGGCGCGCGAGTGCCGGCGCGGCGCCGTCGACCGGCGTCGCGGCGGCGTCCGGAGTCACCCACACGTCGACCACCTGTCCCGCCCTGAGGTCCGCGGGCACCGACCCGGTCGGCACCGCGAGCGGCACCTGCGTGAGCCGGACCGGCGGCCGCCGCGTCAGCGCCGCCCGCGGCAGCAGCTCACCGGCGCCGACGTCGTGAGCGGCCACCACGCCGGAGGGCACCGGCGCGTCGGCGGCCAGGTAGCGACCCACCGCCGCGGCGCCGGCGATGTGCACCTCGGCCCGGACGAGTCGTGTGGTGCTCAGCGGCTGGCCGGCGCGCAGCGGGTCACGCACCGCCCAGACGGCCACCGTGTCGTCGGCACGACCGATCAGCGTCGCGCCGAGCACCACCGACAGCGCCACGAGCACGACGCCGACGACGACCCGCGGATCACGCCAGCGCGTCCGCCGTACCCGGACGGCGGGCGGCGGCGCCGCCTGGTCGTCGGAGCGAGGTCGTGCGCCGAGAGTCGCAGTCATGGCGCCCATCATGAGGGGAGCCACCCCCGGATGACCATCGCGGAGCCGAGTTGTCCACAGGTCGAGCTCGCCCCCAGCGCGCCGGAGCGCTGCTGCGCTGGCATAGTGCTGCCCATGTCCGGCATGCACGGCCAGCCTCGGTTCCTGACCCTTGCCGACGTCGCCGAGGTGCTCAACACGTCGCAGGCGCAGGTCTACGCTCTGGTGCGGCGGGGTGAGCTGCGAGCGATCAAGATCGGCGGCCGCGGGCAGTGGCGGGTCGAGACCACGGAGCTCGAGGCGTTCATCGAGCGGATGTACGCCCAGACGGAGGCGGAGACCCGGGCCGGCTCAGCCACGGTGCAGCGCGGCCAGGTGCCCGACAGCGAGCAGGTCGACGGCCCCACCCTGCCCTGACGCCTCGACCCCTGACACCTCGACCCCTGACACCTCGACGAAGTCGGCTCCCACACGTCCCATGACCACGCGTGCGGACCGCCCGTCGAGCCGGTGCACGACGACCGGCTCGCGGTCCTCGGCCACCTGACGCAGCAGCGACCGCAGCGCCAGCCGGGCGGTGACCGGCCGGGCCTGCTCCGATACCGCGCGGCCGGCGACTCCGCGGGCGGCGACCACCGCGGCGAAGCGCACGGCCCACTCACCGCGGCCGTCCCCGACCAGGCACCAGTCCGCGCCGAGCCGGCCGAGCGTCCCCGCGACCCGGCCGACGCCCGCCACGTCGAGGGTCACCGCATGGCCGGCGGAGGCGTGCAGCCGGGAGGCCAGGTCGACGGCGGCGTACTCCGCACGACTGCGCTCGGCCACCTCGGCGTCCCGCTCGCCGAGCAGCAGCCCCTCCGCCTGCTGCTCCAGGTCGTCGAAGACGCCGGACAGCCACTCCTCCCATCGCACACAGAGCACGCTGCCCCGTCCGCGAGGAGTCCAACCCCGGCTGTGGAGGAGCGCTTGACGACCGCACCCGATCGACGGCTAGATATGTCAAACGACACCAAACGCAAGGAACGAGGCCGATGGCCGTACGACGGGGGATCCGGGGAGTGCGCGTCGCGCTGCTCCTTGTGACGGCGGTGACCGGCTCGACACTGGTCGCGAGACTCCTGCTCCCCCCGCTGGCGGCCGGGGCGACGGCGCTTCGTCACGGCGACGCCGGTGCGGCGTCGTTCGAGACGGTGCTCACCGCGGTCTGCGCGGCGGCCGTCGCGCTGAGCTGGTGCTGGCTCTGCCTCGCCGGGAGCGCGGTGGCGGTCGACAGCATGCTGTGCTGCCGAGTCGGTGACCGCCGACCTGCACGACCTGCACGGCTGGCCCGGCGATGTCCGGGATGGCTGCGGGTGGCCGTGCTCGTCGGGTGCGGCGTCGGCCTGGGGGGTGCGCTGTCTTCCGCCTCGGCCGACACCTCGGGGGCGTCCGTGCTCGACGGGCTGCCGGTGCCCGACCGGTTCGTGTCCCGCCCCGCCGTGACCGGCCACGATCTGCGCGCGGCTGCCCACGACCCTCCGCGCGCGGCGGCCGCGGCGGCACGCCGTGGGACGGTCACCGTCGTCTCAGGCGACAGCCTGTGGACGATCGCCGCCTCGCTGCTGCCGCCCGACGCCGGGCCGGCGCGGATCACCCGGACCTGGCGGCTGCTGTACGTGCACAACCGTCAGGCAGTCGGGGCCGACCCGAACCTCATCGTCCCGGGCACGGTCCTGGGCCTGCCCTCCCAGCTTCCCCGCTGACCCGTGCCGCGGTCGCGGCGCACTCTCTCGGAAGGAACAGCGATGACCGACGAATCCTCGACTCCGCAGCCGGAGCGACCGGCTGCGGACCACCCGGTGCGCCGCCCTCCGGCGCCGGCCGGGCCCTGGGCCACCGTCACGACCCTGGTGCCGACGCCCGGCGAGCCACCGGACCCGGTGCCGCTCGCCGCCGTCCAGGGGGCGCTTGCCCTCGACCTCGGTCGGGACGGCGGGGCGCTGGCCGGGCCCGGGCTGCGCCTGGTCCCGGACCGCCCGGCGCCGTCCGACCGCGAGGTCCGCGGCTGGGCCGCACGGTTCGCCCAGGCCGTCGTGGAGGTGCTCGGCGCCGACCGGCCGCTCAGCCAGCTCGTCGGCTGCACCGACGTGCGCGTCTACCAGGACCTCGAGCGGCGGGTGCGGGTGCTGGCCCGCACCTCGCCCGCGCCGCTACGGCGCCGCACGATCCGGCCACAGGTCCGCAGCGTGCACGTGTGCCGGGTCGGACCTCGGTCGGCCGAGGTGAGCGTGCATGTGCGCTACGGCCCTCGATCCCGCGCTCTCGCTGCCCGCCTCGACCTCGTGAACGGGCGGTGGACCTGCACCGCTCTCGAGCTGGGCTAGCGCCCGGGTGTCGGTCAGCCGTTGACCCGGGTGGTCAGACCCGTGGGGCCGCCCGGAGCGCCGTGGCACTTCTTGTACTTCTTGCCCGACCCGCACGGGCAGTCCGCGTTGCGCCCGACACCGGCGAAGACGTCCTCCTCCGTCGACACCGGCGAGCCGCTCACCTCGACGTGGCCGTCCTCGCTCGGCGCGGAGTAGGCCAGCTGCTGCGGTGGCTTCGGCGAGTCCAGACCCTTGGCGAGGATCGCGGGCGCCTCACCCTCGGCCGCCGCGGCCTGGGCGACCGCCGGACCGAACGCGGCCTGCGCGGCCTCGGCGGCGGCGAGCTCCTCGGCCGTCGGCTCCTCCTCGAGCTGGACCTCGAGGTTGAACAGGTAGCCGACCGACTCCTCCTTGATGCCGTCCATCATCGCGCTGAACATGTCGAAGCCCTCGCGCTGGTACTCCACGAGCGGATCGCGCTGGGAGTACGCCCGCAGGCCGATGCCCTCGCGCAGGTAGTCCATCTCGTAGAGGTGCTCACGCCACTTGCGGTCGAGCACCGAGAGCATCACCCGCCGCTCCAGCTCGCGCATGACCTCGGCGCCGAACTCCGCCTCGCGGGCGTCGTACGCCGCGTGAGCGTCCGCGCGGAGCTCCTCGAGCAGGTCGTCCCGGGTGAGCCCGACCCGGCCGCCGGCCTCCTCCTCGACGTCGGCGAGCCGCTTCGACACCGGGTACAGCTGCTTCAGCGCGGTCCACAGCGTCTCGAGATCCCACTCCTCCGGGAACCCCTCGGTTGCGCCGTACACGTAGCCGGCGATCACGTCGTCGATCATCGAGCGCACCTGCTCGTGCAGGTCGGCGCCCTCGAGGACCGCGCGGCGCTCTCCGTAGATCACCTCGCGCTGCCGGTTCATCACGTCGTCGTACTTGAGGACGTTCTTCCGGGAGTCGAAGTTCTGCGCCTCGACCTGCGCCTGAGCGGACGCGATGGCGTTGGTGACCCGCTTGTTCTCGATCGGGACGTCGTCGGGGACCTTCAGTGTGGTCAGGACCCAGTCGACCCAGTCGGACTTGAACAGCCGCATCAGCTCGTCCTGCAGGGACAGGTAGAACCGCGACTCGCCGGGGTCGCCCTGGCGGCCGGAGCGGCCGCGCAGCTGGTTGTCGATCCGGCGCGACTCGTGGCGCTCCGTGCCGATGACGTACAGGCCTCCGACGTTCTTGACCTCGTCGTGCTCTGCGGCGACCTGGCCCTTGATCTTCTCGATCATCGCCGGCCAGGCGGCCTCGTAGGCGTCGTTGTCCTCGAGCGGGTCGAGCCCCTGCTTGCGCAGCTCCTGGTCGGCGAGGAACTCCACAGAGCCGCCGAGCATGATGTCGGTGCCGCGGCCGGCCATGTTCGTGGCCACCGTGACCGCGCCCCGGTGACCGGCGACGGCGACGATCTTCGCCTCGTCGGCGTGCTGCTTGGCGTTCAGCACGCTGTGCGGGATGCCGCGCTGGCGCAGCAGGGTGGCGAGGTGCTCGGACTTCTCGACCGACACGGTGCCGACGAGGACGGGCTGGCCCTTGGCGTGCCGCTCGGCGATGTCGTCGACGACCGCGAGATACTTGGCCTCCTCGGTGCGGTAGACGAGGTCCGGCTGGTCGGCACGGGCCATCGGCTTGTTCGTGCGCACCGGCACAACGCCGAGCTTGTAGATCTTGTCGAACTCCGAGGCCTCGGTCATCGCCGTGCCGGTCATTCCGGACAGCTTCTCGTAGAGCCGGAAGTAGTTCTGCAGGGTGATCGTCGCGAGGGTCTGGTACTCCTCGCGGATCTCGACGCCCTCCTTGGCCTCGATCGCCTGGTGCAGGCCCTCGTTGTAGCGGCGCCCGGCGAGCATCCGGCCGGTGTGCTCGTCGACGATCAGCACCTCGCCGTTGAGGACGACGTACTCCTTGTCGTTGCGGAACAGCTCCTTGGCCTTGATCGCGTTGTTCATGAACGAGATCAGCGGGGTGTTGACCGAGTCGTAGAGGTTGTCGATCCCGAGGTAGTCCTCGACCTTCGTGATGCCGGGCTCCAGCACCGAGATCGTGCGCTTCTTCTCGTCGACCTCGTAGTCCTCGTCACGGACCAGCCCCTTGGCGACCGTCGCGAACTCGGAGTACCAGCGGACCTCGTCCTGCGTCGGGCCGGAGATGATCAGTGGCGTACGCGCCTCGTCGATGAGGATCGAGTCCACCTCGTCGACGATCGAGAAGTGGTGGCCACGCTGGACGCAGTCCTCGATCGAGTTGGCCATGTTGTCGCGCAGGTAGTCGAACCCGAACTCGTTGTTGGTGCCGTAGGTGACGTCTGCGGCGTAGGCCAGCCGGCGCTCGTCGGGGCGCATCTCGGGAAGGATCACGCCGACCGTCAGCCCGAGGAAGTGGTGCAGCCGGCCCATCCACTCGGCGTGGTACTTCGCCAGGTAGTCGTTGACCGTCACGATGTGGACGCCGTTGCCGGTGAGCGCGTTCAGGTAGGACGGCAGGGTGGCGACCAGGGTCTTGCCCTCACCGGTCTTCATCTCGGCGATGTTGCCCATGTGCAGTGCCGCGCCGCCGATGATCTGCACGTCGAAGTGCCGCTGGCCGAGCACGCGCTTGGCGGCCTCCCGCACGGTGGCGAAGGCCTCGGGCATGATGTCGTCGACGGACTCCCCGTCGGCGAGCCGGCGGCGGAACTCCTCGGTCTGGCCGCGAAGCTCCTCGTCGGTCATCGCCACGAAGTCGTCCTCGATCGCGTTCACCGCACGGGCGACGCCCTCCAGCTGACGGAGGATCTTGCCCTCGCCGATGCGGAGGACCTTGTCGAGGATGGCAGGCACGAGAGTGTCTCCTGGTGTTCTTTCACTGGTACGCGGGGTGGGCGCCTCGCCCGTCGGGACGCCGCTCGGCCGGGCACGCGCAGCGCGGGCGCACAGCCCTGCCGACCATCGTAACCGCACGCTGCACACTCGGGGGTACACCGCCGATCACGCCCCTGGGCACACCGCCGATCCCACCGCCGATCCCACCGCTGGGGAGACCGCCGCCGCGCGGCGCGCGACGAAGGCTCAGCCGGAGGCTCCGGCAGCGACGGAGAGGGCCAGCGGCGCCGCCAGGTCACCGCGCGGCTCGACGTGCACGTCGTCGAGGTCGAGCCACCCGGCCAGGGACCACAGCTCGTCGGCCAGCTCGGGGACGGTGTCCTCCGGCGCGTCCGGCTCCGCCCAGGCCCCCCGCACGACCAGCACCCGGGAGCGACGGTCGGCCTTGAGGTCCACCCGGCCGACCAGCCGGTCTCCGAGCAGGAACGGCAGGACGTAGTAGCCGTGCACCCGGAGGTGCTCGGGCACGTAGATCTCGATGCGGTAGCGGAAGTCGAACAGGCGTTCGGTCCGGCTGCGCTCCCACACCACGGGATCGAAGGGGTTCAGCAGCGCGCGGGCCCGCACCCGGCGCGGCAGCGCCGCATCACGGTGGAGGTAGGCCTGCCGGCCCCAGCCCTCGACCTGCACCGGCAGCAGCTCGCCGGAGTCGACCAGCGCCGCGAGGGCCGGCTTGACGAGCGGGGCCAGGAGGCGGTCGCTCTGCAGCCGGAAGTAGTCGCGAAGGTCGTGCTCCGTGCCGACGCCGTGGCAGGCTGCGGCCCGCCGAAGCAGCTCCGCCGCGGCCTCCGCGAGGGACGGCTCGGGCGCGTCGAGGTGCTCGCGCGGCACGACCCGCTCGGGCAGGTCGTAGATCCGCTCGAACTGCGCGTTGCGACCCGAGACCGCCAACCGCCCGGAGGCGAAGAGGTACTCCAGGGTCTTCTTGGTCTCCGACCAGTTCCAGCCCCAGTGCACCTTCGCCCGCGGCAGCCCCCGGTCGAGGTCGCGGGCGGTGGCCGCGCCACGTTCGCGGATCTCCTCCAGCAGCGAGTCGACCAGCTCGGGACGGTGGCGCACGGCCTCCCACTCGTGGCCGCGAGCCTCGAAGGCGCGCATCCGGTGACGCATCTGCGGCCAGAGGTCGACCGGCATGAACGCCGCGACGTGGGCCCAGTACTCCACCACCCGCCGCGGCCGCTGCTCCGAGGCGCGGCGCAGCAGGTCGGTGTCGTAGGGACCCATCCGCGAGAACAGCGGCATGTAGTGGGCCCGCGCAAGCACGTTGACCGAGTCGATCTGCAGCACCGCGGTGCGGGCGAGTGTCCTGCTGAAGGTGCGCATCGTCGCCACCGTGTGCCGCGGGTCGCGGAACCCCTGGGCGGCCAGCGCGACCCGGCGGGCCGAGGCGCGCGACAGGGTGGCCGGAGCGGTCATGCGCGTCATTATGGCCGCCGCCACCGACAGCCCCGACCCGTGGTACGCCGAGCCGCGGGTCCTGCCGCGTGCCTCAGGGGATGTCGAGCAGCTTCTCGCGCACGGCGTACATCACGGCCTCCATGCGGGAGTGCAGCTGGAGCTTCTCCAGGATGTTGCGCACGTGGTTCTTGACGGTGTTCTCGCTGATGAACAGCCGCTTCGCGATCTCGCGGTTGTTCAGCCCCTGCGCGACCAGCTTGAGCACCTCGAGCTCGCGCTCGGTGAGCCGCGGGCTCGGCACCTGCTGGCGGTCGGAGCGCGACATCTGCTTGAACTCGTCGAGCAGCTTGATCGCCATCGAGGGGCTGATCAGCGACTGGCCGTCGGCGACCACCCGGATCGCCTGGGCGACCTCCTCGATCGAGGAGTCCTTGAGCAGGTAGCCCGACGCGCCGTTCTTGACCGCGTCGTAGAGGTCACCCTCCTCGTCGCTCACGGTCAGCATGATGATCCGAGCGGTGGGAGCGACGTCCTTGATCGCCAGACAGGCCTCGATCCCCGAGCGCTTCGGCATCCGGACGTCCATCAAGATCACGTCGGGCACCGCCGTCGAGGCCAGGTCGGTCGCGGCCACGCCGTCGCCGGCCTCGCCGACCACCTCGATGTCGTCCTCCACCCCGAGCAGCATGGTCAGCCCACGACGAAACAGCTCCTGGTCGTCGACGACCGCGACGCGGATCGGCTCACCGCTCGCCTTGGGTCGGGTAGTGGTGACTGGCACAGGATGATCATGGCATGGCACCACCCGAGGCGGTGGATCATCGCCCGACAACGGGGCAGACGGCACCGAATCGCGCACCTGTCCGGGCTAGTCCGTCCGGGCCCCCGGACGGCGCGCCGGATCCGTCCCCCAGCGACCCGGTCAGCTGACGTCGAGGGAGATCACCCCGTAGTCGTAGCCGCGACGCCGGTAGACGACGGAGGGCCGCTCGCTCTCCTTGTCCACGAACAGGAAGAAGTCGTGACCGACGAGCTCCATCTCGTAGAGCGCCTGGTCCAGCGTCATCGGAGCGGCGTGGTGCAGCTTCTCCCGGACCACCAGCGGGCCGTCGCCGAGCACCGTGATCGGCCCGATGCGGCGCTCGTCGTCGGCCGGGCTCCCGTCCTGGTCCGCGGCGTCGTCGGTGGACACCGCCCCAGCGAGGGCCTGGCCAACCGAGACCGGGGCGCGCCGCCCGCGGTGCACCCGGCGACGGTCGGCGGCGCGGCGCATCTGTGCTGCCATCCGGTCCAGCGCGAGGTCGAGGGCGGCCATCTTGTCCTCGGCGCTGGCCTCGGCCCGGACCACCGGGCCCTTGGAGATGGCCGTCAGCTCCACCTTCACAGCGCGGTCCTGCTGGCGGGGGTTCCTCTCCTTGACGACCTCGACCTCGACACGGATCACGCGATGGTCGTGCTTCTCCAACCGGGCGAGCTTCTCCTCGACGTGACTGCGGAACCGCTCCGAGACCTCGATGTGACGACTCTTGAGCACGATGTCCACGGCAACCTCCCGATGTCGTGTTGGCCTGATCTGCCGACACAACCCGGCGCCATGGGTGGAGCCCGCCCGGCCGACCTGGTCTTCGACCCCACAACCGCCTGCTGAGGCTCTCGCAGCTTCTCTGCCACTGCCGGCCTTCTCCCCCGAGCGCGCCGTGTCCGACGGCGCGTGGGGGGCAGGACTTACTTCTAAGCCGCACCGTGATCGGCGCGGCGGAGCGGACCCCGCCACGCCTTACGTGGACCGTTTCGCCTGCGACTGGCATCGGCTTGCCGCGGAGTCCGGGCGTCTCGGCCCGGACGTCCGCCGGCGCAACCACGGACCCGGGCGGACTCCATACCCCGACGCTATCCCGCGCCGTCGTAAAGCGGTAGGGAACCCTCCCAACCCGGTCGCGGCGCCGATCCCGGCACCCCTCGTCGCCGGGTGGCCGCCACCGTCGCGACCCCGACCGGCACCACTCCCGCCTCCTCGAGCGCCCGCTGCGCCTCCCGCACCGTCGACCCGGTCGTGAGCACGTCGTCGACGATCACGACCGGCCCCGGCCCGGCGGACCCGAGACACCGCATGCTGCCGGCGAGGTTGGCCGCCCGCTCGACCTCGCCGAGCCCGGCCTGGTCCTGCACCGGTCGCCGGCTGCGCAGCAGCCGCCCGGACGTACGCCGGCAGCCCGGCGCCACGCAGCTCCACGGCGGCGCGGCGGCTGATCCGGAGCAGTGGGTCGTGGCCGCGGCGACGCACCACTGCCCTGCGCGAGGGGACCGGCACCAGCAGCACCGGAGCACCACCCGGCGCGCCACCCGGCGCACCACCCGGGGCACCACCCGGGGCACCACCCGGGGCAACCGCCTCCACGAGCTCCGCGACGACACCGGCGAGCAGCGCGCCCAGCGGCCGGGTCAGGGCGAGGGCCTGGTCCTCCTTGTGCGCGTTCACCATGGCCTTGAGCACCCCGTCGTACGGCCCCGCGCTGAACGGGGTCGCCAGACCAGGGGGCGCCGGTGTGGGCCAGGCGAGCCCGCCGCCCCGCGGCAGCGCCGCCCGGCAGGCGGGGCAGAGCGGGCGGCCGGGACGACCGCAGCCCACGCAGGAGCTGCCGAGCAGCAGGTCGGACCAGGCGTCGCGCACCCGGGCAGCCTGGCCGTCCGGAGGCGCGGCCGCCACCCGGGACCGCCGGCCTGTGGACGCGGCGGACGGGTCAGCCGACGAAGGCCGGCGAGACCAGTCCGGGCCGGATGCTCGTGCCGATCCACCGCCCACTGACGGCGAGCTGGAAGAGCCGCCCGTCCGTGGTGCCGACGTACAACGGGGCACCGACCGCCGGGGAGGTCACCAGCCGGGTCGCCTGGTCCCGGAACAGCTCGGGATCGGTGGCAGTGGCACTCTGTGCCGACGACCCGTCCACCGAGGCGACGAGCACCTGCGAGGAGCCGGGGATCGGCCCGGTGAGCACCGCGAGGCTGTCCGGCGTCCGCCAGGCCAGGTCCCGGATCCGGGTGACCCGGAAGCCCGGGAGGGGCAGCGGCACCGCGGCGGTGAGCCGCTCGACACGTCCGCGAGCGTCCCGCACGGTCCGGGCGATGTAGAGCCGGTCCCGACCCCTCTCGTGGCGCACCACGACCAGCCGGGTGCCGTCGCGGGAGAGCACGAACGCGGCGACGTCGGTGCCGGTGACGCCGGGCGCCTCCACCTGGCGCAGGGCGCCCCGCCGGACGACCCACAGCACGGCGCCGTCTCCGGTCCGGTCGAGCAGCCACAGCTGACCGTAGAGGTCGTGCACCGGGCGGAGCAGGTCGGTGCCACCGGTGAGCACCGGCGTCACGGGCGCGTCCGGCGTACCGCCGGCCGGTGCGGCCAGCACCTCGCTCCCGTCCGTGCTCACCCCGGCGAGCCGCTCGCCGGGGAGGTCGGCGTCGAGCGATCGGAGCCCCTGGGCCCGGGCTCCGAACGGTCCGCTGAGCCGGTGCTCCGCCCCGTCGGTGACGGTCACCGCGCGGCCGTTGCGGAGCCCGAACATCGCCTGTGACGCCCAGGCCACCGCCGGGTCGAACTCCGACCACGCGCCCGCGCTGACGTCGGCAGGAGAGCCGGGCAGGTCGAGCGGCGACCCGCCCACGCTGACCCGCACCTGGGCCACGCCCGGCACCTGGCCGAGCGTCCAGGCGAGCTGGGCGACGGCCTTGCTCAGCGCCTCGTCCCGCGCGTCGAGCAGCGCGTCGGACAGCGGCACGTCGGCCACCCCGTCGCGGGAGACCGGCACGGAGATGTCGTCGAGCTTGGTGCGAGGCGGGATGAACGTGCGCTCGGTGCCCGCCAGCCGCCTGTCCGGCCCGTGCAGCAGGGCCGCGACCAGGAGGGTGGGCGCCTGGGCGCCGTTGGGCACGTAGACCGGCTCCGGCACCAGGACCTGCGCGGAGGGGTCGAAGAAGTACAGCGCGTACTGCTGGAAGCGGGTCGCGAAGTGCGCCTGCGGGATGATCAGCCGGTTCGGCGGGTTGCTGATCCGCCACTGGCCCTTCTCGCGGACGAGCCGGAAACGGTAGGTGAGCCCGGCCCCGCCCGTGGGGTCGCCGAGCCAGGAACCGCGGCCGTCCAGCTCCGTGACGCCGCCCAGCCGGACCGCGATCGTGCCGCCGCCCGCGGTCATCGCCTCGGTGCGATAGATGACGGTGCCGCTCTCCGGACGCCAGAGGTTGCCGCTCTCCGAGGTCAGGAACTGCCGCGCCACGAACGTCGTGAGCGGCGTGGCCTGCATCGCGGTGAAGAACCCGTCCACGATCTCGACGGGGGTGGCGCCGCGCTTCGGTCCGCCCGGGGTGAAGTCGAACGGGGCCTGCTGGTCGGCCGGCTCGGCGGACGGGCCGGCCTGCACCGGGCCCGAGCGCGGCAGGTCGACGCAGCCCGCGGTACCGAGCAGGAGCACGCACAGGAGCCCCAGCAGCAGCGGCCGGACACGGCTCACGAGGTGCCCGCCGGGGACTCGTCGACGCGCGCGTAGGCGCCTCCGACCTCCGGGACCGGCGAGCCGACGTCCTCGGGGACGAGCGGGAGCGGACTGCGGCCGATCCGGTCGCCCGCGTGCCTGGGAAGCGTGAGCCGGAGCTGGGCACCACCACCCGGCGCACCCCACGCCTGCAGCCAGCCGCCGTGCAGGTGCGCGTCCTCGAGGGCGATGGACAGGCCGAGGCCGGTGCCCCCCGTGGTCCGGGCGCGGGCCGGGTCGGCGCGCCAGAAGCGGTTGAACACCATCGTGGCCTGAGCCTCGGTGAGACCGATGCCGTGGTCGCGCACGGTCAGCGCCGTGGCATGGTCGTGGGAGGCGATCCGCACCTCGACCGGCTTCCCATCGGCGTAGTCGATCGCGTTGCTCACCAGGTTGCGCACGATCCGCTCCACCCGCCGCACGTCGACCTCGGCGAGGCACGGCGCGTTGTCGGCGTGCACCACCACGGGCACCCCGCGCCGCTCGGCCAGGGCGCGGTGCGCGTCCACGACCCGGTATACGACGTCGACCAGGTTGACGTCCTCGAGGTCGAGCGCGGCCGCTCCGGCGTCGAAGCGGCTGATCTCCAGCAGGTCGTTGAGCAGCGACTCGAACCGGTCGAGCTCGTTCTGCAGCAGCTCGGCGGCGCGGGCGGTGACCGGGTCGAACCGGCCGCGCGCGTCGTGCAGCACGTCGCCGGCCATCCGGACCGTGGTGAGCGGCGTGCGCAGCTCGTGGGAGACGTCGGAGACGAACCGGCGCTGGACCCGGGAGAGCTCCTCGAGCTGGCGGATCTGCTTCTGCAGGCTCGCCGCCATCTGGTTGAACGAGGTGCCGAGCCGGGCGATGTCGTCCTCACCGCGCACGTGCATCCGTTCCTCGAGCCGCCCCGAGGCCAGCCGCTCCGCGACCCGGCGGGCCAGCCGGACCGGCGTGACCACCTGCCGGGTGACCAGCCAGGCGACCCCACCGACCATCAGGATCAGGAGCAGCCCTCCGGTGAGCAGCGCCTTGCGGACCAGGGACAGCGTGGCCTGCTCCTCGGTCATCGGGAACAGGTAGTAGAGCGTGTAGGTGCCGCCGTCGGCGGGCAGGGTGAGCGTCGATCCGGTGACCACGCCGGGGACCGGGTCACGGCCGAGCTCGGGCTCGTAGCGGATCGTCGTGAAGGTCCACGACGTGTCGCCGCCGGGTCGCCGCTCCACGACGTGGCGGAGCCTCTGCGGCACGCTCTCGTCGAGCACGCCCGGGGTCTTGCGAGTCCCGCTGCCGGCGGCGATGCCCTTGCTCGACCCGGCAACCGGCCCGATCAGCACGACGTCGTACCCCTGGACGGTCCCGCGCGAGACGATGCCGGAGACCAGCTGGCTGAGCTGGCTGCTCGAGTCGAGGTCGCGGCCGCTCGCAGCGCTGAGCCGCACCTGCGCGTCCGCGGCACCGCGCCGGGCCTCGGCCGCCGACGACTCGGTCTTGCTGTGCACCAGCCCGGCGGTGATCTGGTTCATCAGCACCCAGCCGACCAGCGAGACCACCACGGCGGACAGCAGCAGCGTGCTGACCACGACGCGCGCCTGGATCGACCGCCTCCAGAACGTCGCGGCCCGGCGCAGCGGCCCGTCGACGGTCATCTGGTCACGGTCATCTGGTCACGGTCATCTGGTCACTGCCATCTCGTCACGGGTGCGTCCCTAGGACGTGCCGGCCTTGTAGCCGACACCGCGGACGGTGAGCACGATCTCCGGGTTCTCGGGGTCGTGCTCGACCTTGGATCGCAGCCGCTGGACGTGCACGTTGACCAGCCGGGTGTCCGCGGCGTGCCGGTAGCCCCAGACCTGCTCGAGGAGCACCTCGCGGGTGAACACCTGCCAGGGCCTGCGGGACAGGCAGACCAGGAGGTCGAACTCCAGCGGCGTCAGGGCGATCCGCGCGCCGTCTCGGGTGACGCTGTGGCCGGCGACGTCGATGGACAGGTCGCCGATCGTCAGGGACTCCGGCCCGGGCTCGTCGAAGCGTCGTACCCGTGCCCGGATCCGGGCCACGAGCTCCTTGGGCTTGAACGGCTTGACCACGTAGTCGTCGGCCCCGGACTCGAGCCCGACGACCACGTCGACGGTGTCGTTCTTGGCGGTGAGCATCACGATCGGGACGCCGCTCTCCGAGCGGATCTCCTTGCAGACGTCGATGCCGTCCTTGCCGGGCAGCATCAGGTCGAGAAGGACGACGTCGGGCCGGTAGTCGCGGAAGTCCGCCAGCGCCCGGTCGCCGGATCCGCACACCCGCGAGTCGAAGCCCTCGTTGCGCAGCACGATGGTCAGCATCTCCGCCAGCGCCGCGTCGTCGTCGACGACGAGGACCTTGCCCTTGCTGCCCGCATCCATCGTGCTCAACCGACCCTCCCTGGTCTCACGCCTGCTCGGGACCCCGGCGCCTGACCCCGCAGATCAGGAGCACCCGGTCAGTAGCGGTAGTGCTCCGGCTTGTAGGGACCCGCGACCGAGACGCCGAGGTACGAGGCCTGCTCGTCGGTCAGGGTCGTCAGCGACACCCCGAGCGCGGCGAGGTGCAGCCGGGCCACCTCCTCGTCGAGGTGCTTGGGCAGGGTGTAGACACCCGTGGGGTACTGCTCGGGCTTCGTGAACAGCTCGACCTGCGCGAGCACCTGGTTGGTGAACGAGTTCGACATCACGAACGACGGGTGGCCGGTCGCGTTGCCGAGGTTCATCAGGCGTCCCTCGCTGAGCACGATCACCGACGGCCCGTCGGGGAACGTCCACACGTCGACCTGGGCCTTGACGTTCTTGCGGACCACGCCGGGGAACGACTCGAGGCCGGCCATGTCGATCTCGTTGTCGAAGTGGCCGATGTTGCCCAGGATCGCCTGGTGCTTCATCCGGCGCATCTGGTCGACGGTGACGACGTCCTTGTTGCCGGTCGCGGTGATGACGATGTCCGCGATCGGCAGCACCTCGTCGAGGGTGGAGACCTGGTAGCCGTCCATCGCCGCCTGGAGCGCGCAGATCGGGTCGATCTCGGTGATCACCACCCGGGCGCCCTGGCCGCGAAGCGACTCCGCGCAGCCCTTGCCGACGTCACCGTAGCCGCACACCACCGCGACCTTGCCGCCGATGAGCACGTCGGTGGCGCGGTTGATGCCGTCGACCAGGGAGTGCCGGCAGCCGTACCGGTTGTCGAACTTGCTCTTGGTCACCGAGTCGTTGACGTTGATGCCCGGGAAGAGCAGCGTGCCCTCGCGCATCATCTCGTACAGCCGGTGCACGCCGGTGGTGGTCTCCTCGGTGACGCCCTTGATCTCGTTGGCGATCGCGGTCCACCGTCCGGTGTCCTCGGCCAGCGACTGGTTCAGCACCCCGAACACGACCCGCTGCTCGGTGCTCTGCGCGGAGTCGACCGACGGCGCGACGCCGTCCTTCTCGGCCTGGACGCCGAGGTGCACCAGCAGCGTGGCGTCGCCGCCGTCGTCGAGGATCATGTTCGCGCGCTCGCCGTCCGGCCAGCGCAGGATCTGCTGGGTGCACCACCAGTACTCCTCCAGCGTCTCGCCCTTCCACGCGAACACCGGGACGCCTCGCGGGTCGTCCGGCGTGCCGTCCGGGCCGACCGCCACGGCCGCGGCCGCGTGGTCCTGGGTGGAGAAGATGTTGCACGACGCCCAGCGCACCTGCGCGCCGAGCGCGGTCAGCGTCTCGATGAGCACCGCGGTCTGCACGGTCATGTGCAGCGAGCCGGCGATCCGGGCGCCGGAGAGCGGCCTGCTGTCGCCGTACCGCTCGCGCATGGCCATCAGGCCGGGCATCTCGTGCTCGGCGAGGGTGATCTCGGTGCGGCCGAAGTCGGCCAGCGACAGGTCGGCAACCTTGAAGTCCATGGGTGTCCTCAGTCTCGGGGTCAACGTTCCCAGAGTACCGGGGGCGGGGCCGGGTCAGTGGCCGACGGGCGCGGGCGGCTCCGGGCGGGCATCCGGGACGTGCCCCTCCACGTAGATGTCCGGCTCGATGTAGATCACCCGGGCCGCGGGCTCGGCGCTGCGGATCGCCCGCTCGGCCGCGTCGATGCCTTTGGCCACGTCGACGGCAGCCGCCGAGCGGGGGACGCCGACCTTGACCGCGACCAGCAGCTCCTCGGGACCGAGGTGCAGGGTGCGCATGTGGATCACCCGCTCCACGAGCTCGGTGGACAGCAGCGCATCGCGGATCCGCCTCTGCACCTCCGGGGTGGCCGACTCCCCCAGCAGCAGGCTCTTGGTCTCCAGCGCGAGCACGATCGCGACCGCGACGAGGAGCAGGCCGATGGCGGTGGTGCCGGCGACGTCCCAGTAGCCGTTGCCGGTGATCTTCGTGAGGCCGACGCCCACGAGCGCGAACCCCAGGCCGATGAGCGCCGCGAAGTCCTCCAGCAGGATCACCGGCAGCTCGGGGGACTTCGCGCGCCGGATGTAGTCCACCCAGGAGACCCGGCCGCGGCTGCGGTTGGACTCCTTGACCGCCGTGCGGAACGAGAAGCCCTCCATGCACATCGCGCCGAGGAGCACCACGATCGCCACCCACCACCAGCGGCTGGTCAGCAGCTCGTCCGGGTGGCCGGCGTGCACCTCGTGCCACTTGTGGTACGCCTCGTAGAGCGCGAACAGACCGCCCACCGAGAACAGCACCACCGCCACCAGGAACGAGTAGATGTAGCGCTCGCGGCCGTAGCCGAAGGGGTGCTCGGGTGTCGCCTCCTTGCGGGACTGGCGACCTCCGAGCAGCAGCAGCCCCTGGTTGCCCGAGTCGGCGACGGAGTGGATCGCCTCCGCCAGCATCGACGAGGCCCCCGTGAGCAGGAAGGCCAGGAGCTTCAGGACCGCGATGCCGGTGTTGGCCAGCAGCGCGGCGATGACCGCTCTGGTGCCTCCTTCGGTCGACATCGCTCGACCCTAGCGGCCCGCGGCGCCCGGGTCGTGGGCGAGCCCGACACCGAGGTAGGCGGCGGCGTAGGTGCCGGTGGCGAGCAGGGCGGCGTACGTCGCCACGTCGTTGCCGGTCTCGCCGGCGATCGTCTCGACCCGCACCCCGCGCTCCTCGGCCGCTGCGACGAGCCGACCGCGCTGCTCACGCACCCAGTACTCGGTCGAGCCGTCGTCGAGGACGAGCAGCGCGGGCCGCAGGTCGTCGTCGGGGTCCGAGAACGGGTCGGCGAAGACGTCGTGCTGGCGGACCGCCCGGATCACCGGCAGGAGGTGCTCGGCGTCCGCCGCCAGCGACGCCCGACCGCTCGCGCGGCGCATCGACTCGGCGATCCGGCGCGCGGCCCGCGCGGCCAGCACCGAGCCGCCCCAGACCAGCGGCGTCGCCTCCGCGAGTGCGATCGCGAGCATCTTCGCGGGGTTCACCGACAGGTCGCGGTAGGGCGAGCAGGCCACCGCCACCTCGTCGAGCGCCGTCGCCACCGCCTCGGCATCCGTGTCCGGGCCGAGATCGAGACGGGACAGGAACTCCAGCATGACGACCGCGGTGGCGAGCTGGTCGCCGGACGAGCACGGCAGCACCGTGCTGTAGCGGCCCGCGGCGTGCTCGGCGACCATCGAGCCGGGAGGGCAGGCCACCACGAGCTGGCAGCCCCGGCGCACCGCCTCGGCGACCGCAGACGCCGAGCCGGTGTCGCTGCCCTCGGGGGCGAGCACCACGACCAGGTCGAGCGAGCCGGCCCAGCCGGGCAGGCTCGGGCCCGGCCAGGCTACGAACGGCACCGGACACCACGGCTCGAGCACCGCGCGCAGCAGCCGCGAGTCGGGGCCGGCGGCGACGACGGCGCGTGGCCGGTCGCCCGACAGGCCCTGCACCGCCGTCTCGATGGCCTCGGCCGCCAGCCCGGCCTCGCGGCGGACCCGGGCACCGGCCTCGGCGAGCGGGCGGAGCACCGCGTCGGCCGCGGCCAGCGCGACCTCGTCGTCGAGCCGGGTGTCGTCGAACAGGTCGGCCACCGGGCTACTCCGGCTTGCGGGCTTCGTCGACGAGCAGCACCGGGATGTCGTCGCGCACCGGGTAGGCGTAGCCGCACGAGGTGCACACGAGCTCGCCGGCCTCGTCGTCGACCGCCAGCCCGGCCCGGCAGTGCGGGCAGACGATGATCTCGAGCAGGGTGGGGTCGAGGTTCATGGCTGTCTCCTGATCGTGGCGAGCACGTGGTCGCGCAGGGCGGTCAAGGTCGCCGGGTCGGCAGCCTCGGCGTTCAGCCGCAGCAGCGGCTCGGTGTTGGAGGCGCGGACGTTGAACCACCAGTCGTCGTGGCTGACCGTGAGCCCGTCGAGGTGGTCCAGGGTGACGCCGGGCCGCCCGTCGTACTCCTCCTCCAGGGTCGCGAGCACCGCCGCGGAGTCGGCCACCTCGGAGTTGATCTCGCCCGTGCTCGGGTAGCGCGCGTAGCCGTCGAGGAGCGCCGAGAGCGGCCGGTCGGTCTCGGCCAGCGCGGCCAGGACGTGCAGCGCGGCGAGCATCCCCGAGTCGGCCCGCCAGAAGTCGCGGAAGTAGAAGTGCCCGGAGTGCTCGCCGCCGAAGACCGCGTCGGTCTCGGCCATCCGTGCCTTGATGTAGGAGTGCCCGACCCGGGTGCGGACCGGGGTCCCCCCGAGCTCGCGGACCACCTCCGGCACGGCACGGGAGGTGATCAGGTTGTGGATCACCGTCGCGCCAGGGTGCCGCTCCAGCTCGCGCGCGGCGATCAGCGCGGTGACCGCCGACGGGCTGACGAGCTCGCCGCGCTCGTCGACCAGGAAGCAGCGGTCCGCGTCCCCGTCGAAGGCCAGGCCGACGTCGGCGTGTGCCTCCCGGGTGCGGGCCTGCAGGTCGCGCAGGTTCGCCGGGTCGATCGGGTTGGCCTCGTGGTGGGGGAAGGTGCCGTCGAGCTCGAAGTAGAGGGGTACGACGTCGAGGTCGAGACGGCCCAGCACGGCCGGCGCCGTCAGCCCGGCCATCCCGTTGCCGGCGTCCACCGCGACGCGCAGCGGCCTGCCGTGGACCGGCGCCAGCGACAGCAGGTGCTCGGCGTACGCGTCGAGCGCGGCGACCTCCGAGACGGTGCCGCGACGCTCCGCGGGCGGGAGGCCTCCGGCGGCGACGAGGTCCCGGATCCGGGCCAGCCCGGTGTCCGTGCCGACCGGGACCGCCCGGGCCCGGCACAGCTTGATGCCGTTGTAGCGCGCCGGGTTGTGGCTCGCGGTGAACATCGCCCCCGGCCGGTCCAGCCACCCGGAGGCGAAGTAGAGCTCGTCGGTGGAGGCGAGGCCGATCATCGTGACGTCGGCTCCGGCCCCGGCCGCGCCGTCGGCGAACGCCCGCGCCAGTCCGGGCGAGGAGGGTCGCATGTCGTGGCCGACGACGACGCCGCTGCCGCCGGCACCCGTCACCTCGACGAACGCGGCGCCGACCGCGCGGGCGAGGGGCTCGTCGACCTGCTCGGGGACCAGTCCGCGCACGTCGTAGGCCTTGAAGACGGCCTCCAGACTGGCCGGAGCAGACGCCGGGGACGGATCGGGCATGGTCCGCACCTTATCGTCCGGGGCCGACCGAGGTCGGCGTCGGGCCGCGCCGTGGTCAGGCGTCCGGGGAGGGCACCGCGCGGAGGTGGCCGCGACGACCGATCTCCCGGCCCGGCGCGCGGCCCGCGGCCCGTGCAGGGTCGTGGGCGGGGTCGTGAGCCAGGCCGAGGGGGCCGCTGGTCAGCTCCGTCGGCGCCGGCCGGGCTGCCTCACGGACCGCGTCGGCGAGCGCCAGCAGGTCGTCGGAGGACGGGCCGCGGGACTCGGTGTCCTGCGCCAGCCGCAGCACCTCCCAGCCGCGGGGTGCGCTGAGCCGCTCGCTGTGCGCCTCGCAGAGGTCATAGGCGTGCGGCTCCGCGAAGGTCGCCAGCGGGCCGAGGACGGCGGTCTGGTCGGAGTAGACGTAGGTCAGCGTGGCCACGGCCGCGCGCGCGCACGCAGTGCGCGAACAACGGCGGGCGGGACTCACGAGGCAGACGGTACCTCCTCGCCGGGGTACCCACGACTAGGCTCGCTGTGTGACCACAGTGGGCGGACTGGGCGGGGGCGATCCCGCGGCGTGGGGCCGGCGCGGCAGCCGACGGCGGGACCGGCGCGGCCGGGGTCCGCGGGGTCCGGCGGTGCTGCCCGGGCCGATCTCGCCGCACGGCGTCCCCGCGGTGCGGAGCCCGAAGGCGGACTTCGACGCCCTGGTGCTCGCCGTGGTGGAGGATCTCGAGGCGCGGTGGCACGCCGAGCTCGGGCTCGTCGAGTTCGCCGTAGAGGAGACTCCGATCGTGCCCGACGACTGGGAGGCCGCGACCGTCCCGCTCGCGTCCCTCGTGCGGGGCACCGGTGGGCAGCCCACCCGGCTGGTGCTGTTCCGGCGCCCGATCGAGCTGCGCTGCGAGTCGCGCACGGAGCTGTCCGCGATGATCCTCACCGTGCTGGTCGAGCAGGTCTCCGAGCTGCTGGGGCGCGATCCCGAGGAGGTCGACCCGCGCTACGAGGCCGAGGAGTGAGCCTCAGGAGGACCGGCCGAGCCCCGGCACCACGGCCGGCCGCCGGACCCGCACCTGCAGCGCGTCGAGCGGCAGGACCGCGGTGCCGGGTGCGCTGCTGACCGCGGCGCCGAAGACGGCTCCGTGCACCGGGCGGACGACCACGTAGGCCGACCGGCCCGGTGGCGTCCACGTCCGGGTGGTCCCCGGACGGAACGTCAGCGTCACGGACCGCAGCGACGTCCCCCCGTCGCGGTACGCCGTCACCCTGGCCTGTGCCGTGCCGGCGCCGGAGGTGAGCTGCAGATCGGTGCCCCGACCGCCGAGCAGCGGCACCGCCGCGGGCTCGGTGAGCGCGGACACCGGCGCGGCGTAGGCGACGTCACGCGGCGAGCCGGACCGCAGCGTCGCGGTCACCGGGATCTGGGAGCGGACCCGGACCGCCACGGCGTCGCGCCCCACCACCTGGGTGAGGTCGGTGGTGCTCACCGAGCCCGGCGACACCTGCAGCGTCCCGACCGAGCTCGGCGCGAACCGGCCGTGCGGCCCGGCGACGTCGACGTGCACGACGGCCTGGAGCTCGGAGGTGTTGGCCACCACGAGGGTCTGCGACGAGGCGGCAGGGACGACGCCGGACAGCAGCACGCTGCGCCGCGGCTCGCTCTGCGCGGGCAGCCAGTCGTGACCGGCCCCACCGCCCGGGACGTCTCCGGGACGCGCGGCCACGTAGTCGGCGACCGAGGCGACGACCCGGCCGCGGCTGGCGTGCACCGCCACCGCGATCTCGTCGGTCTGCGGCGCGACGTCGCGAAGGTCGAGCACCCGTCGCTCCCCCGGGCCGAGGGTGATCCCGAGGGTGCCGATCGTGGAGACCTCGCCCCGGGGGCCGAAGGCCCGCACGTCCACGACCGCCGGGCCCGGGTCGAGGTCGGTCAGCACCAGGCGGGAGGTGTGGTCCAGGGTGGCGCCCGCGCCGGTGAACCACCAGGACGCGCGGGGCTCGACGCAGGGCGCGGCCGCCAGCCAGCGCGCGTCCCGGTCGGAGCGGGCGGCGAAGAGCCCGGCCGCGAGCTGCCCGGTCGCCCGGAGCACCGGTCCGGCCTCGCCGCTCGTGGGCACGTCCACCTGACCGCCGCGCGAGAGGTCCAGCGGCTCGGCCGTCCCCCCGTGGGTGCCGGTCACGACCCGGCCCTGCGCGCCGAGCCGGGCCACCGGCGCCGAGCCGGCGACCACCCGGCTCCGGGAGCCGGCCGTGGTCCGTCCGGGACAGCCGAGCACCTGGTGGGTCAGCGGCGCGCCCGCAGCCGGGGTCCGCACCCGGACAGCCGGCGCGACGGTGTCCGCGGGACGCACGAGCGAGACTCCGACGCCTGCCAGCACCACCACGGCCACGGCGAGCAGCCAATCGCGTCGGCGTGGCGGCTTCTGCGGCGCGGCCCGGGCGCGCCGGCCGGGACGAGGGGCGGGCGCTCCCGTCGGCGTGCTGCTCATCGGCGCGCCGCCCGGGTGGGCGCGGCCAGCACCAGCGCGACCGCGGCGGTGAGCCCCTGAACCAGCAGCAGCCACGGCCGGAGACTGGGCTCCGGCTTCGGCAGCGCGGTCCCGCTCGGCCGCTGCTGCACCTGCCAGGCCCGCGCGCCGGGGGTCGTCGCGCTGCCGGAGCCGAGCCCGCTGACGCTGTCGAGGTTCCCCACCAGCCGGCTGTCCGCCGGGCGGGGCAGGTACACGAACGACACGCCGTGCGCGGCCAGTCGGTCGACGTCGCGCGGCTGCGGCGACGAGGCGAGGGCCGAGACCAGCCGGGTGAGCGACCGCTGGGCGTCCAGAGTCGGCAGCACGGAGTCCTGGCCCAGCCGGATGCCAGGCCCGCGCAGCAGGACATAGCCGAAACCGGGCCGCTGGTCACCGCGGATCTCGAGCGTTCCCGCCAGCCGGTCCTGGGCGGCGGCATCGGTCATGTACGCCGGGACGTCGGTCGGCGGCCGGTTGTCGAGCGGTCCGGACGTGCCGGCGACCCCCCACCAGCCCAGTCCGAGCAGCGGGGTGACCAGGCCGAGCACCACCGCCGCCACGCCGAGCGGCTGGCGCCACCCGAAGCTGCGGCCGGCCAGCTGGTCGCGGACCCCGGCGGCGGCCAGCGCGGCGGCGCAGATGCCCGCCGCCTGCACGACGAGCAGCGGGAGGCCGAGCCAGGCCGGCTGTCGCAGCGGGCTGCCGACGGGGGTGAAGGTCCCGGCAGCGGCCAGCGCAGCCACGCCGAGCGCCGCGACCAGCACGGTCCAGGCCCGCAACACCGCGGGCCGGGTGTCCGCACGCAGCAGCGCGACCAGCGCCACGACCGCGATCCCGACGCTCAGCCAGGCCGGCGCCCCCGCGCTGCCCGGCCGGCCGAGGACCACCTCCCAGGGGCCGACGGTGCTGGTCAGCAGAGGGGCCGGCAAGCCGGCCTCGAAGACCAGCGAGGCGAGCCCCTCACGCCCCCAGGTCAGCACCGACCAGGGCAGCAGCAGGACCGCGCTCACCACCAGGGGCAGCAGGACCGGCCCCCAGGCCGGCGGGGAGGCCCAGCGGGCCCGGTCGGCGACCAGCCCGACCACGATCGCGACGACGGCCAGCACGGCGGCCAGCACCCAGGCGAGTGGCACGAAGGCGGTCAGCAGGGCCAGCCACAGCGCGCTGCGCCAGGCCGCACGCCGGCGCCGGTCCTGCGGCAGCCCGGGCGCCAGGAAGACCGCCGCGTGGGCCAGCCACGGGAGCACGAGCGCGGCCACGACCGTGCCGAGCCGGCCCTGCTGGACCGCTCCGCTCAGCACCGGGAGCAGCCCGTACGCCGCGGCGCCCCAGACGCCGGTGGTCGGCGAGGCGGTCACCAGGCGCAGGAACCGGTAGGCCCCCCACGCGGCCAGCGGGACCGCACCCAGGACGAGCAGGTCGACGAGCAGCCAGGCCTTCCCGAGCAGCACCGTGGAGACCAGGGCCATCGGGAGGACGTACGGCGCCGTGGAGGCGCCGGAGCCGACGCCGACGTCGTGCCAGGAGCGCAGGTAGAGCTGCCACCACTCACGAGCGCCGTCCGGCGCGGGAAGCAGGGCACCGCCGGACAGCGACCCGGCGCCGACCACGCCGCGGGCCGCCCACGCAGACAGCAGCACGAGGACCAGGAACAGCCACGCGGCCGGGCTGCCGGCCAGCCGGGCGACCAGCCCGGTGTCCTGCGGCAGGTTCTCGGCCTCGTCGGGCACCGGGCCGGTCTCGGTGGCCATGCCACTGGCGCGCCGACGCCCGCCGGCCTCCCCGGCGGTGGCCGCGACCGCGAGCGCCACGTCGCCCACGAGGTCCAGGCCGTGCCGGTAGGGCATCCAGACCGGCGCGAGCAGCGGGCGGACCTCACGGCTGCCGCGGCGCGCGGTGCGGCGCCGCCGGGCCCGGGCGGAGACCATCCGGCCGGGTCGGAGGTAGACCGCCCCGAGCGCGGCCAGCTCGTCCAGCGCATCGTGCGGTGCGCGCAGGAGGAGCAGTCCGAGGGCCCGCAGCAGGCTGCCCAGCAGCAGCCGGACGAGCTGGACCGGAAGCACGAGGGGCGAGCAGTTCGCCAGCAGCGTGTAGAGCGCCGCGCGGCGCTCGGCGCGGCGGGTCCGGCGCCCGGTGAGCTCGGTGGTGCGCACGCCGCGGTGCGCCGCCTCCACGTGGAACACCACCGCGTCGGGCACGACCATCGTGCGGTAGCCGGCTCGAGCCGCACGCCAGCCGAGGTCGAGGTCGGCGCCGAGGACCGGGAGCCCGGGGTCCAGGCCGAGCTCGTCGAGCACGAAGCGACGGACGAGCATCCCGGCGGTGTTCACCGCGAGCACGTCGCGGACCTGGTCGTGCTGCCCCTGGTCATACTCGCCGCGCTCCAGTCCGGTCTCCCGGCGGCCGGTGCCGCCGATCGTGACGCCGACCTCGAGCAACCGCCGCAGCGACGGCCACTCGCGCAGCTTGCAGCCCAGGACGTCGGCGGAGGGCTGGTCGGCGGCCGCGGCGAGCAGCCGCTCGAGGGCGTCGGGTGCGGGGTTGCTGTCGTCGTGGAGCAGCCAGACCCACTCGTCGCCGGGCCCGGCCGCCTCGGCCAGTCCGGCCCGCACCGCCTCGCCGTACGACGTACGTGCCGGGAGGCCGAGCACCGCGTCGCCACCGAGGGCCGCGCGGAGCAGCGCGGGCCCGTCGTCCCGGCTCCCGGTGTCGACCGCCAGGACGCGCTCAGGGGCCCTGGTCTGGGCCTGCAGCCCCTCGAGCACCGCCGGCAGCCATCGAGCGCCGTCGTGGCTGACCAGCAGCGCCGTCACGGTTGTCGTCACGGCGCCTCACACTAGCCACCGGCCTCGGACCCCTGAAACCGACGGCGGTCGCGGGCGACGTAAGCACCGCCACACCGCGACCTGCCGGTCCGTGCCGCCCTCAGACGGCCCGCTTCTTGAGCTTGCGCCGCTCCCGCTCGGAGAGCCCGCCCCAGATGCCGAACCGCTCGTCGTTGGACAGCGCGTACTCGAGGCACTCGTCGCGGACGTCGCAGGTGAGGCAGACGCGCTTCGCCTCGCGGGTGGAACCACCCTTCTCCGGGAAGAACGCTTCGGGATCGGTCTGCGCACACAGGGCGCGCTCCTGCCAACCAAGCTCCTCGGCGTCTCCGTCGAGCACGTACAACTCTCGCACGGTCATCGCCCTTTCGACCCGGGAGACCCCTGAAGGGTCCCCAACGTCAGCATCTCCGACCCACACCGGCGATGCCGTTGTCCACACGCTAAGTGGTCCGCGTCCGGGTTGTCTCCAAAACGAAGAACACTGTTGGAATTACACGTCTGTCGTACCCGGGAAGTCAAGCCCGGATCTGCTATAGGGGACCGACACGCCCATGAGTTGACCGGCGCAGGGGACACGGGCTAAGAGTCGCCTCATGGCCACCCCGCTGCCGCCGTCCCCGCCGCCGTCCGTCCCGCCACCGTCCGTCCCGCCCCCGTCCGTCCCGGCACCGTCCCGTCGGCCGTGGCGCCGGGTCACCGTCCTGTCGGGAGGCGTCGGGGGTGCCCGCTTCCTGCAGGGCCTGCTGCACCACCTGCGCGGGTCGGGCAGCGACGCCGAGGTCACCGTGGTCGCGAACACGGCCGACGACATCTGGCTGCACGGCCTGAAGGTCTGTCCCGACCTCGACACCGTCATGTACACCCTCGGCGGCGGCATCGACGCCGAGCGCGGCTGGGGACGCACCGGCGAGACGTGGCACGCGAAGGAGGAGCTGGCCGCGTACGGCGTCGAGCCCGGCTGGTTCGGCCTCGGCGACCGGGACCTCGCCACACACCTGGTCCGCACGCAGATGCTGGACGCCGGCTACCCGCTCTCCGCGGTGACCGCGGCGCTGTGCGAGCGGTGGCAGCCGGGGGTGCGCCTGCTGCCGATGACCGACGACCGGGTGGAGACGCACATCGTCATCGACGACGCCGCCGAGCCGTCCGGGCAGCGCGCGGTGCACTTCCAGGAGTACTGGGTCCGGCTGCACGCCGAGGTTCCCGCCCGCGCCGTCGTCCCGGTAGGGCTCGACAGGGCCGCACCAGGCCCCGGCGTGGTCGAGGCGCTGACCGAGACCGACCTGGTGCTGCTGCCGCCGTCGAACCCGGTCGTGTCGGTGGGCACCATCCTGGGAGTGCCGGGGGTCACCGAGGCGCTGCGCGGCTCACCGGCCCCGGTGGTCGGTGTCTCGCCCATCGTGGCCGGCAGCCACGTGCGGGGCATGGCGGCCCAGCTGCTGACGGCCCTGGGGATCGAGGTCAGCGCCGCCGCGGTCGCCGAGCACTACGGCGCCCGCTCCCGGCGGCCGGACCCCGGGGTGCTGGACGGCTGGCTGATGGACACCGCCGACGCCGGCGACGTCTCCCGGGTCGAGGCGAGCGGCGTCGCGGCCCGAGCCGTCCCGCTCATGATGACCGACCGGGACGCCACCGCGGCGATCGTCGAGGCGGCGCTCGCGCTGGCCGGCGACCCGCGGTGACCGGCGCGGGGTGGGCGGACGGCGCCGAGGGGCCGGTGACCCTGCTGCCGGTGACCGGCGTCGGCGAGGTGGCCGCCGGCGCCGACCTCACCGGGCTCCTGCTGCGGGCGCTCGACGGCAGTGGTCCCCGTGACGGCGACGTCCTCGTCGTCACGAGCAAGGTGGTCAGCAAGGCGGAGGGCCGGGTGCTCGGCGGTGACCGTGCTGGCGCCCTGGCCGGCGAGACCGACCGGGTGGTCGCCCGCCGGGCGGCCACCGCGATCGTGCGCACCCGGCACGGCTTCGTGATGGCCAACGGCGGCGTCGACGCCTCGAACACCGAGGCCGGCACCGTCGTGCTCCTGCCGCGGGACCCGGACGGGTCGGCTCGCCGGCTGCGCGAGGAGGTCGCCGCGCGCAGCGGCGCCAACGTCGCCGTCGTGGTCACCGACACCGCGGGGCGCGCCTGGCGGCACGGCCAGACGGACCTGGCCGTGGGTGCGGCGGGGCTGCTGCCGCTGCGGGGGTACGCCGGCCGGGAGGACCGGCAGGGCAACCCGCTGGCCGTCACCGCCCCCGCCGTCGCCGACGAGCTCGCCTCGGCCGCCGACCTGGTGAAGGGCAAGGTGTCCGGGGTGCCGGCGGCCGTGGTCCGCGGCCTGGCACCCCTGGTCCTGCCGCCGGGTCGGCACGGCGCCGGTGCCGCCGCCCTCGTGCGCGAGGAGGAGACCGACATGTTCGGGCTCGGGGCCCGGGAGGCGGTGCTCGAGGCGCTGCTCGCCGCCGACACCACCGCCGCGCTGCGCGGCTTCGGTGCCGCGGCATCGTCCGCGGAGCTCGTCGAGGGGCTCGCCGCGCTCGGCCTGGCTGCCGATGCGGAGGGGGACGGCGTCGTGGTGCGGCTGCCCCGCCTGCCGGAGCGCGACCGGGGCCGCCTCGACGCACGCCTGCACGCGCTGGCCGCGGCGTTCGGCTGGCGGGAGGACTCCCCCGGCGAGGCGGACGCGGCTTCTCGGCGGTTTCTCAGACGGACTCCGTAGACTTCGCGCGACCATGCCGCCGGTGGGACCAGGGAGAGACGACGTGGCCAAGCGCACGAAGGCTGACCAGGACCGGCGCGCGGTCGTCGAACAGCTGCGCCAGGACCAGAAGCGAGCCGAGAGGCGCCGGACCCTCGTGGTGGTCGGAGCCTGCCTCGTCGTGGGGCTGGTGATCGTCGGGCTCGCGCTGGTCCCGATGCTGAAGCAGCACCAGGCGGCCTCCGGCGAGCTGGGCTCGCTCGGCGTCCCCACCTCCGCCGCCGGGTGCCAGGCGGTCACGTCCGAGGACGCCAGCGGCAACGCCGACCACAAGCCGGTCGGGACCACGATCGGGTACGCCGACGCGCCTCCGGCGTTCGGCCCGCACTACCCGGTGACCGCGCCGTTCGCCCGGAAGTTCTACACCGACGGCGACCGGCCGCAGCTCGGAGTACCTCGTGCACAACCTCGAGCACGGCTACACGCTGCTCTGGTACGACGACACGGTCGCCAAGGACGCCACACAGCTGGCCGTGGTCAAGGGCATCGCCGGGAAGTTCGAGAGCAGCACCGAGAACGGCCGGGACAAGTTCATCGCGGTGCCGTGGACCGGCAAGGACGGGAAGGGCTTCCCGCAGGGCACGCACGTCGCGCTGACGCACTGGTCGATGGGCGGCACGCACGGTCATCGCGACCAGCAGGCGGCGTCTGGCAGTACTGCGCGAAGCCGAGCGGCGCGGTGGTGCAGAGCTTCATGCGGAGCTACCCCTACACCGACTCCCCGGAGCCGCTCGCCATGTGACCGCGGCTCGGCGGCGACCGTGGCCTCCTCGAGCCGCCGGCCCGCCGGCACCCGCGCCTCGTCGGCGACCGCCACCCCGGTCAGCGACGCCCGCTCGCCGACGACCGCACGCACCCCCACGGCGCTGCCCGTGACGACCGCACCGGCCTCGACGACCGCGCCCGGCATCAGCACGCTGCCGGACACGGTCGCGCCCGGCCCGACCCGCACGCCCGCCGAGACCGCGGAGCCGCCGCCCACGCGGGCGGTCGGGTCGACCTCGGCGGTCTCGTCCACCCAGCACTCGGCCGGCTGCGGTCCCGCGGGGCTGGGCGCCACGCCGCGCACCAGGTCGCGGGAGGCCGCCACCAGAGCGGCCGGGGTGCCGACGTCGCGCCAGTAGGCGTTCTCGACGTACCCGACGACCAGGGCGCCACGGTCCACGAGCCCGGGAAGGTCTCCCGCTCCACCGAGACCACGCGGCCTGCCGGGATGTCGTCGATGACCCGGCGGCGGAACACGTAGCAGCCGGCGTTGACCTGGTCGGTGACCGGCGCCGGCGACTTCTCGACGAACTCCCGGTCACCCGCCCGTCCGCGTCGGTCGGCACGCAGCCGAACGCCCGCGCGTCCGGCACCCGTACGAGGTGCAGGGACACCTCGACCTGGTGGCCGTCCCGCGGCTCCTCGAAGTCCGCAAGCTGGGCGGTCAGGTCGTGGCCGGAGAGCACGTCTCCGTTGAGGATGACCACCGCGGCGTCCGGGTCCGAGCCGAGCGCGGAGGTCACGTTGCGGATCGCGCCACCGGTGCCGAGCGGCTCCTCCTCCTGCACGTAGTCGAGCCGGATGCCCCACCGCGAGCCGTCGCCGAGCACGGGCGCGAAGAGCTCCGCCCGGTAGGACGTGGCCAGGACGACGTGCGCGACACCTGCCCGCGCGAGCCGGCTGATCTGGTGCTCGAGGAACGGGACCCCGCCGACCTCGAGGAGGTGCTTCGGGCGGCGCGCGGTCAGCGGCATCAGCCGGCTGCCGAACCCGCCGGCGACGATCACCGCCTGCGTCGGTGGGACGGTCGTGGTGCTGGCCGGCCGGCTTCTCGGGTCCCCGCGTCATGGTGGGGATCCTGCCACCCCTACAGTGCCAGGCGTGCCCGTACCCACCACCTTCGCCGCCCAGCTCGAGGCCCGCAGGCGGGCGGACGCCGCGCGACCGCTCGTCACGTTCTACGACGACGCCACTGGTGAGCGGGTCGAGCTCTCGGCGACGACGTACGCCAACTGGGTCGCCAAGACCGCGGGACTGGCCCGCGACGAGCTCGACGCCGAGCGCGGCGGGCTGCTGCTGGTCGACCTGCCCACGCACTGGCTCGGTGCGGTCTGGCTGGGCGCGGCGTGGACGCTCGGCCTCTGCGTGACCGACGACCGCGCGCTCGCCGCAGAGGCGGACCTCGTGGTCTGCGGGCCGGACGGGCTGGAGCGGTACGCCGACGAGGCCGCCCGCGTGCCGGTGGTCGCGCTGTCGCTGCGACCGCTGGGTGGTCGGTTCACGCAGGCGCTGCCGACGGGAGTGGTCGACTACGGCGCCGTCGTGCTCGCCCAGCCGGACGCGTTCACGCCGTACGACGCGCCGCAGGGCGGCGATCCCGCCTGGTGCGGTGATCGTCCCGCCGGCCAGGCCGACCTTCTGGAGGAGGCGGCGGGGCTGCGGCTGCTCGGGAACGGCGGGCGGCTGCTCACCGACGTCGACCCGTGCTGCCGGGACGGCCTCCGCACGCTGCTCGAGCCAATGGTCCGCGGCGGGGGCACGGTCTGGGTGGCGCACCCCGACGCCGCCGGCTGGGCGCACCGCGCCGAGGCCGAGCGGGTCACCGCGGAGCTCCGGGCCACCCGGGCGTAGCACCGCCGGGGCGTCGGGTCAGCCGGGGCGCGGGTCAGCCGGGGCGCGGGATCAGCCGAGCAGGTCGTAGCCGCCGAAGCCGGCGGCCACGAAGCGGCGCGGGCCCAACGCCGACCCGATGCGCGGGAGCAGCCAGAGGTGGCCGGTGGCGCGGGCACGGGCGAGCACGTCCGGCGTGCCGTCGCCGTCGACATCGCCGACGCCCTCCATCCAGTCGTAGACCTCCGCGTTCCTGGTCACCACGCCGCCGGCCGTCATCAGGCCGCCCGGACCGTTCCCGGGCCAGACCCGCACGGTCCCGTCGGCGCTGCGCAGCAGGCTGTCCGGGGACCCGTCACGGTTCCAGAGCCCCACCCCGATCTGGTCGTCGGAGCTGATCGGGCTGTGGGCGACGAAGCTGGGCCGGAACCCCGACGCGCCGTTGCCCGGGTAGATCCGCATGGAGCCGCCCGAGGGCTGGCCCATCAGGTCCGGGTTGCCGTCGCCGGTGATGTCTCCGACCGCCGCGACCAGACCCACGGAGCCCCAGCCCGTGCCGGCGAGCACGGGGGCCGCGAAGTGCCCCTTCCCGTCCCCGGCGCGCAGGTAGAGGGTCCCGTGCCGCCGGCTGCGGGTCATCACGTCGCCGTGACCGTCGCCGTTCCAGTCGCCGACGTTGCGCACCAGGTTGCTGCCGGGCCACCGCTGGCCGGTGTCGGTGACCGCGCCGAGGTTGCGGGTGCCCCTGTTGGCGTAGAACACCAGGCTGCCCCGCGCACCGCGCCCGACCAGGTCGGCGCCCCGCGAGCCGGTGAGCTGCCCGCCGATCGCCAGGTAGCTGACCGAGCCGAACATCTTGAAGCCGCCGTACCGGGGGGCGAGCCCCCCGTGCCCGTCACCGGGGTAGATGTAGCTGACCTTGCTGCGGGCCGCCCGTGCCACCAGGTCCGGGATGCCGTCGTTCGTGGCGTCGCCCATCCCCGCCAGCAGGTCGAAGCCGCCCCAGCGGCCGGGCAGCGCGGTGCGCGCCCGGAGGCCTCCGCGACCGTTGCCGGGGAACAGCCACAGCGTGCCGCTACGGTCGCGGGCGAGCACGTCGACGCGGCGGTCCCCGGTCAGGTCGCCGGCGGCGACCGTGGCGTCGTACCGGCCCCAGGAGCCCGAGACCCGGACCCGGGCGCCGAAGCGGCCCCGTCCCTGGCCGGGGAACAGGTAGAGGACCGAGGTGGCGGCGTCGCGGCCCAGCAGGTCCGGGTGCCCGTCGCCGTCGAGGTCGCCGACGCCGACGAGCTGGTTCATGCCGGCGAGACGCCGCATCGGCTTCACGGGCGCGCCGAGGCGCCCGGCGCGGTCGCCGGGGTAGACCGAGGTGACCCCGGTCGAGGCGGCCCGCGCGACCACGTCCGGCCTGCCGTCGCCGGTCACGTCGCCCACGGGCGTGATCAGGTCCATCCCCTTCCAGCCGGTCGCCGCCACGCGCGGGCCCCGGAAGCCCACCTGGCCGCCGGTGTGCACGACGTAGGCCTCCCCGGTTACCTTGTCGCGCACGACCAGGTCCGGCCAGCGCGTCCCCCCGAGGTTCGCCGACTTCTGCCGGCCGGCGAACGGGTGCTGGTACCGCGCGGCGGCCCTGCGGATGGACGGGAGCTGCGCGTAGAGGTACCTGCCGGGACAGGCGGTCGGGTTCGCGTCACGGTGGCCGCTGACCGCCTTGAACCACCGGGAGCCGACCCACTGGCGCGTCGAGTCGGCGCGTACGCCGTGCAGCGAGAGCTTCCACGCGAACAGCCGGGCGAACGCGTCGACCATCACCGACGAGGGCCGCCTGATGTCGTAGTCGCCGATCGCCGACATCGCGAAGGAGTACTCGTTGTAGTGCAGCGTGTGGGCGCCGACGACGGGCCGGTCCACGCCGCCGTAGCGGCCCTCCCAGATGCGCCCGAAGCGGTCGACGAGGAAGTTGTAGCCGATGTCGCTCCAGCCGCGGACCCGGGTGTGGAAGGCGTAGATGCCGCGGATGATCGCCGGCACCTCGGCCCGGGTGTAGCGGTTCGCGTCCACCGTGTGGTGCACGAATCCGGCGTGCACCTCGCCGTAGTGCAGCGACGGCTTGTCCCGCATCGACTCGTCGGCGCCCCACTGGGCGCGGGACAGGATCGTGGGCCTGGGCGTCACGTCCGAGGAGGTGGAGGCGGCCGAGGACAGCCGCGCGGTGTCGATGGCCGGGCGCTGGACCCGCCTCACGGGCGCGGCCCCCGGGTCCACCAGCGCGAGCCGCATCCCCACCGGGGCGCGTCCGGACGCCGTCATGGCCTTCACCTGGACCTCGTCGACGCGTCCCACGATGACCGCATCGGTGCCCGGCCGGGCACGTCGCGCCTCGGCGGTCCCGGGGTCAGGCCCGTGCTCCGCGTCGTACGGCATCCGCTGCCACCGTGACCAGGCAGCGTGGTCGCGGGTGCGGACCCACACCGTGATGGCCCGCCGAGGGACGTGGACGCCGTGCGCCCAGGTGACGCCGACGGTCGCCATGCCGTGCACCGGCTCCGGCGCGGTGAGCGCCGCGAGGTCGCGCAGCCCCGGCGCCGCGCCGCGGGCTGCTCCTTGGGCCGACCGCAGGGCGACGCGGTCCACGCCGGGCATCGGCACCTCGGTCACCGTCGGCCGGACCGGCTCGACGGCCACGAGCGTCCCGGTCGCGCTCGGCTGCCCTGCCGTCCCCGACCCTGCCGTCCCCGACCCTGCCGTCCCCGACCCCGCCGTCCCCGACCCCGCCGTCCCCGACCCTGCCGTCCCCGACCCTGCCGTCCCCGACCGGGCCGTCCCGACGGCGGCGTCGTTGCTCCCTGCGGGAACCCCGCCGTGGGCCCCGTGCCGCCGGGCGGCCGGCGCGCCCGGCGCGACGATGTCGAGGGTGACCACGCTGCTCGCGGGGACCAGGACCGCCACCACCGTTCCGACGACCAGCAGCTGCTGGCACGCCAGGACGAACCGACGTCTCTTCTCAGGGTCCACGGGGGTGCTCCTGGCACGGGGAAGAACTTCACAGGAGTACCAAATGTCACATCAGCAACAAGGGCCCGCAACACGTTCAGCCGAACTACAGATCTGTAATTCGTCAGGCCGGCCTGGGGGTTCTCGCGTCAGATGTCCGCGCCCAGCTCCTCGTCCATGTCGAAGTCCTCGTCCATGTCGTCGGTGCCGAGCTCTTCGTCGTCGTCGTCGTACTGGAGGTACTTGATGCCGTCGTCGGCTGGGCCGTCGAACCCGAGCACGCCGCTCTCGAGCACCAGCACGCGGTCGCACATCTTGCGCACCGAGCTAGCGGCATGGCTGACGTACAGCAGCGTCCGGCCCTCCTGCTTGATCTCCTCCATGCGCGCCAGGCACTTCTTCTTGAACGGCCGGTCCCCCACGGCCAGCACCTCGTCGACCAGGAAGATGTCGGAGTCGGTGTGCACCGCGACGGCGAAGCCGAGCCGCGCGAACATGCCCGAGGAGTAGTAGCCGACGGGAGTGTCGATGAACTTGCCGATGTCGGCGAACTCGATGATGTCGTCGAACTTCCGGTTGGTCTCCGCCTCCGTCATCCCGAGGATCGCGGCGTTCAGGTAGACGTTGTCGCGGCCGGACAGCTGCGGGTGGAACCCGGCTCCGGTGGCGATCAGGCCGGCGATCCGGCCACGGGTGCGCACCGAGCCCGCGTCCGGCTTCATCACGCCGTTGATGATCTTGAGCAGCGTGCTTTTGCCGGAGCCGTTCAGGCCCATCAGCCCGACCGACTCGCCCTGCTCGATGGTGAAGGACACGTCGTTGACGGCGAGGAAGGTGTCGCTGATCTGCTGCTTGCGGATCGCCGCGATGGTGATCTGCTTGATGGTGCGGTGGTAGCGCATGGTGAACTGCTTGTTGACGTTCTCCGCAACGATCGACTCCGACACCTCAGACACGCTCCGCAATCTGGTTCTCGAGGCGCCGGAACGCGAGCTGGCAGATCACGAGGATCGCGATCGAGACCCCCAGCATCACCCACCCGAGCAGGAAGTAGTGGTTCGGCATCGTCGGCCAGCCGACCTGGTCGGGATGCTTGGCCCAGGTCGGGATCCAGAAGCACCGCTGCTCCAGCAGCACCGCGACGGCCAGCGGGTCGCTGAGGTAGAGCGGGATGAACCACGGGTGGTTCTCCGCGATGGTGCTCGTGGCCAGCCGGCCGTAGGGGTAGAGCATCGGCACGGCCCAGTGCGTGAAGAACATCAGGGTCGCCACGATGTTCTGGAAGTCGCGGAAGAAGACGTTGAGCGCACTGAACAGGAGCGCGAGGGCGGTGCCGAACACGACGAGGATCGCCGCGCCGAGCAGACCGGCGTAGATCCCCTGCCAGTCGGGCGACCACCCGGTCGCCAGGCAGCCGACCAGCAGGATGAGCAGCTGGGCGAAGATGTGGATCGCCGAGACCATCGCCGAGGCGACCGGGAACAGCTCGCGCGGCATCGCCATCTTCCGGACGATCTGCTTGTTCTGCACGATCGCGCGGGTGCCGTTGCTGAACGTCTCGGTGAAGTACTGCACGAAGACGATCGCGGAGAACATGTGGATCGCGAAGTTCGGCACGTTCCTGTGCATGCCGAGCACGAGCCCGATCACGAAGAAGTACATGACGAACCGCACCAGTGGCTGCACGTAGGACCACAGCAGCCCGAGAAGCGAGCCCTGGTAGCGGGCCTTGATCTCCTTGCGGACCAGCAGCCGCAGCAGGTAGCGGCGCCGGAAGACCTCCATCAGTCCGCCCGAGGCCGCCGGCGGCACCAGCGGGGCGTCGACGTGCGGCACCTTCCGCGGCATCGGCTCCGTCACCGACTCCGTCATCGACGACTCCGATCCGCCTCGACCGACGTGGCGGCGAAGGTGCGCTCCCAGTGCTCCGGGGAGACCAGGTCCGGGAGCGCGTCGCGATAGCGCTCGGCGAGCGCCGGCCACTCGCGGTAGAGCCGCTGATGGATCTCCACGGTGCGCTTGAGAAGGTCCTGGAACTCCGCCTTGTCCCTGTGGTACCAGGCGGCGGAGGTGCCGTCGGGCATCGAGACGACGACCGAGTCGAACTGCGCGACCATCCACCACTTGGCGTCCATCGCGGCCAGCCGCGCCTCCGGGAAACGCTCGGAGAGCTCCCGCGTCGGCAGCACCTGACGCACCCCGCTCTTGGCGGCGGCCACCCACTGGCCGATCCGGCCCTTGGGCAGCGTCGGGTCCTGGCCCTTCTTCGGAGGCTTCTTGCGCCGGGTCGCCGGATAGGCGTCGGGGTCCGCGACCAGCCGGGCGTCGTCGTAGTGTGCCCGCAGCTCGCGGATCTCCAGCAGCTTCGACCCGAGCGCGTCGTGCAGCCCCTCCGGTCCGGCCAGCACGTCCTCGAGGGCGCGGTGGCGCAGCTCGGCGGTGGAGTACTGCAGCGCGAAGAGGTGCTTGACCTGGTGGTTGAAGCTCTCGCGGACGATTCGGCCGCCCCGCTCGTACGGCGAGTGCAGCAGCGCGGCGATCGTGCGGTTGCGCTGGTGGAAGAACGACTGCCAGTCCAGCGCGTCGTTCTTGTCCGTCCACGGGACGTGCCACACGGCGCTCCCGGGCATCGTCACGGTCGGGTAGCCGGCCTCCGCCGCCCGGACGCCGAACTCGGAGTCGTCCCACTTGATGAACAGCGGCAGGCTGAGCCCGATCTCGCGCAGCACCTGGGTGGGGATCAGGCACATGAACCAGCCGTTGAAGTCCACGTCGATCCGCCGGTGCAGCCAGCGCGCGCTGCGCAGGTTGCGCTCGGAGAAGTCCCAGTCGTTCCACACCGTCGGGGCGGACTCCCACCAGAAGCGGTACTTGTTGATCACCTCGCCGAAGCTGTGCAGCCGGGACCGGGCGAACAGGCTGAACATGTGCCCGCCCACCAGCGTGGGCCGACGGCACAGGTCACCGAAGGTCGCGGCGCGAACGATGCTCTCCGGCTCGCAGACCACGTCGTCGTCCATGCACAGCATGTACGTCGAGCGGCCGGCGCGCAGCGTCTCGAGCTGCGCGCGGGCGTACCCGCCGGAGCCACCGAGGTTGGCCTGCTCGATCACCCGCAGCTTGCCCTGGAGGGCCTTCTCGGCGGCCGGGAACAGCAGGTCCTCGGCCACCTTCTGGGTGCCCTGCTCGGCGACGACGACCTCGTCGAGGATGGCATGCACCGTCTCGTCGTCACCCATCTGCTGGAGCAGCCGGGCGCAGAAGTCGGGCCGGTTCATCGTCGTGATGCCCACCGTCACCGAGCCGTGCTCGGCCCGGTCGGCGGGGACGTCGGCCAGCCACTCGGCCTGTTCGAGGACGGTCGGCCGCTCCTCGGCGATGATGTCGAACCAGTACCACCCGCCGTCGCCGAACGGCAGCAGCGACAGCTCGAAGTGGAACCGCTCGGTCTCCTCCCCCGAGGTGGTCGCCGAGTCGACCCGCTGCGAGCGGCCGTCCGGCATCGAGCGGTAGACGATCACGGACGCACCCGCGCCGGTGACCTCCACGTTCAGCACGACCTTGTCGACGACCGTCCAGCGGCGCCAGTAGCTGGCGGCGAAGCCGTTGAAGTAGGTCCCGAAGGAGATCCGCGAGTTGGCCCGGACCAGGTAGCGACGTCGTCCGAGCACCGCGCTCGGGTCCACGTCCACCTCGGCGTTCGGCGGGGACGGCGGGATCCTGCGGCGCTGCGCCGCGGTCATCCCGTTGATGTCGATGTCGAGCTGCGGCTTGTCGGGGTCGACGTACAGCGGCAGCACGTCCAGGTCGCGGTCCACGGGCAGGACCACGCGCTGGAGAAGCCGCCGCACGGTCGCGGTCCCGCTGCTGTGTGCCACGGTGCTCACTCGTCCACTCCTCCGCTGACCAGCACGTCACCGTCGGTGAAGTGCGGCTTCAGCTTGTTCTCGTACATCGACAGCGCCGAGCCGATCGCCATGTGCATGTCGAGGTACTTGTAGGTGCCCAGCCGGCCGCCGAAAAGAACGTTCGGCTCGTTCTTGGCCAGGTCGCGGTAGCGCAGGAGCTTCGCGCGGTCCTCGGCGGTGTTGATCGGGTAGTAGGGCTCGTCGCCCTCCTCGGCGAAGCGGGAGTACTCGTGCACGATCACCGACCGGCCCGGCAGGTAGGTGCGCTCGGGGTGGAAGTGCTTGAACTCGTGGATCCGCGTGAAGGGGACGTCCTCGTCGTTGTAGTTCATCACCGAGGTGCCCTGGTAGTCGTCGACGTCCACGACCTCCCTCTCGAGGTCTACGGTGCGCCACGACAGCCGCCCCTCGCAGTTGCCGAAGTACTCGTCGACCGGCCCGGTGTAGACGATCGGGACCTTCCCCTTGTAGCTGTCCGCGACGTCGAAGAAGTCGGTGTCCAGCCGCACCTCGATGTTCGGGTGGTCGGCCATCCGCTCCAGCCACGCGGTGTACCCGTCGACCGGCAGGCCCTCGTAGGTGTCGTTGAAGTAGCGGTTGTTGAAGTCGTAGCGGACCGGGAGCCTCGTGATGATCTCCGGGCTCAGCTCCTTCGGGTCGGTCTGCCACTGCTTGGCGGTGTAGCCCTTGACGAACGCCTCGTACAGCGGGCGGCCGATCAGCGAGATCGCCTTCTCCTCGAGGTTCCTCGCCTCCGACGTCTCGATCTCGGAGGCCTGCTCGGCGATCAGCGCACGTGCCTCGTCCGGGGTGTGCGAGCGACCGAAGAACTGGTTGATCAGGCCGAGGTTCATCGGGAACGAGTAGACCTGGTTCTGGTACCTGGCGAACACGCGGTGCTGGTACGACGTGAAGTCGGTGAACCGGTTGACGTAGTCCCACACCTTCTTGTTCGACGTGTGGAACAGGTGGGCGCCGTACACGTGCACCTCGATGCCGGTCTCCTCGTCGGCCTCGCTGTAGGCGTTGCCGCCGAGGTGGTGGCGCCGCTCGAGGACGAGCACCCTCAGACCCAGCTCGTTGGCACAGCGTTCGGCGATCGTCAGGCCGAAGAAACCGGCACCGACGATGACGAGGTCAGCGTTCAACTCACAACTCCTGGCAGGGGGACGGCGCACCAGCCTATCGGTCGGCGCGCGCGCCCCGGTTTGCGATCAGTGCTCGGTAGGCAGCCTTCCGCAAGGCCTCCGGGACAAGACGATAACCGCCACGGACCACCACATTGCGCAGGTACTGCCTGCGCGTGGTGATGCCCAGGTCACGGAACCGGCGCTGGAGGGCCAGCTCCGAGCGCAGCAGCCGGCCCCCTCCCCGGCGCGCGTAGGCGCCGGCACCGACACGGTAGCTGACCAGCGGCTCTGCCAGGTTCGCAGGCCGCGCTCCGGCGTCGATCATGCGGGTGAACAGCAGGTAGTCCTCCATCAGCGCCATGTCGGTGTACCCGCCCGCCGAGAGCACCGCGCTCTTGCGGTAGACCACCGTCGGGTGGTTGAACGGGTCCCGGAACCTCACTACGCGGCGGATCTCCTCGGGGTCGGTGGGAGGGGTCCGGCGTCCGACGACGTCGTCCGGGCTGTGGCCGAACTCATAGAGCCCCGAGCCCACGATGTCGGCCCCGGCCTCGATCAGCGGCAGCTGCCTGGCGAACCGGTCCGGCCGGCTGACGTCGTCGGCGTCCATCCGGGCGACGATCTCGTGGGTGCAGGTGTCCAGGCCCAGGTCGAGCGCCGGCCCGAGGCCGATGTTCTGCTCGATCGGCACCAGCTTGACCGGGACCGGGCTGGTCGCGACCAGCTCGTCGGTGGCCCGGGCGAGGGCGTCCGGCACCGGGCCGTCCTGGACGAGCACCACCTCGTCGGGACGGCGGGTCTGCGCCACGACCGTGGAGCCGAACGCCTCGCGGAGGAAGTCGGGGTCGTCCCCGGCCCAGGTGGACATCAGCAGGGAGAACGGCTGCGGTTCGGCGGGCTCCGGGTGGTGCGGCGACCAGCCGGCCTCGGACAGCACCTGGCCGTTGCTCCGCGGGCGTGAGGTCACCCCGGCCACCAGGCCGCGTCGTCCGGCCGCCAGGAGGGTACGGCGGTCGGCCGACCGGGCGACGGTCCGCGCCCAGCGGCGCAGCGTCGAGCCGCCGTACACCAGCTTCTCCGCCGGGGACAGGCCACGCCCGAGCCCGAACATCCACACCTTGTTGCGGACCTCGAAGTAGAAGCGCTCCCCCGGGTCGGCGTCGGTGGAGCCGAACACCTTCGTCTTGTGGACCACCCGGCTGGCCGGGACGTACAGCCCCACGCCGCCGCGGACCAGTCGCGTGGAGTACTCGAAGTCGTCGTTCCACAAGAAGTAGTCGGCGATCGGCAGGCCCCGGGTCCGGACCACGTCGACGTCGCACATGATGGACACGAACGACGCCGACCGGATCGGCACCGCCCCGACGGACGCCGCCCGTCGCCGGGCCGCCCCGCCGGCGGCCGGCCGGGCCCGCGGGGTGTTCATCGGGTGGTCCCGGCCGTCGGTCCAGACCACCCGGCTGGCAAGCAGCGCCGGTCGCCGGTCGGCGGGTCCGGGGTAGCCGGCCCAGGCGGCGACCAGCCGTTCCGCGGCGTCCGGCTCGGGGACCGTGTCGTCGTCGAGCAGCCAGACCAGGTCGGGCTCGAAGGTGAGGGCCCGCTCGACGCCGGCGGCGAACCCACCCGCGCCCCCGGTGTTGCGTGTCAGCTCGACCACCTCGAGGTCGCGGTACGCCTCGGCGAGCAGCTCGGAGGTGCCGTCGGTGGAGGCGTTGTCGACGACCACCACCCGGTCGGGCCGGTGGGACTGCGCCAGGAGCGCGGTGAGCGACTCCACGAGCAGGTCACGCCGGTTCCAGGTGACGACGACTGCTACGACCCGGGCGGACACAGCCGCACCCTACCGAGGCTGCCCGGCTCAGCAGGACCCGGACAGCTCAGCAGGACCCGGACAGGTCGGTGGAGTCGTTCGCGGCGTACCCCTGCTGCATGCTGCCCAGCGAGCCGCCCACCAGGCTCCCGGCCGGCGTGCTCCGCGAGAAGCCGGTCTGGTGGTGACCCTTCGCGGGAACTGCCCGGTGGGCCTTCTCCGAGCGGGCGATCGCCCGGGTGACCATGCGCTGGATCGTGGCGATGTCCGGGTGCGAGGTGTCGATCTGCGGTGGCACGAACGACACCGTGCTGACCGGCTGCGACCGGGCCCTCATGGCGAGCTGGGCGAACTTCCCGAGCTCGGAGGCCGGCAGGTCGGTCGTGACGAGCTGCTCGCTGGCCTTGGCGATCGACTCGAACTTGGTGATCACCGTCTGGGGCGAGAGCTGCTGGAGCATCGCGTTCATCACGCACTTCTGCCGGGCCATCCGCGAGTAGTCGTCGGCGATCACCCGGGATCGGGCGAACCAGAGCGTCTCGAAGCCGTCGAGCTTGCGCACCCCCGGCTTGACGTAGCCGGTGATGGAGTGCCCGACGCCGCCGATCGGGATCCGCTGGCGGACGTTGAGGGTGAGACCGCCGACGGCGTCGACGAGCCCGCGGAACCCCTGGAGGTTCACCATCGCGTAGTAGTTGACCTTCAGCCCGGTGATGCCCTCGACGGCTTCCGTGGTCGCCTCGACGCCGGGGTTGGCGTATCCCTTGAAGAGCGCCTTGTTGTCGGCCGCGTAGGTGGCCAGGCTGTTGAGCTCGCACGTCGCGCCGCAGTCGTAGCCGTGCGGGAACTGCTCGGCCATCACCGAGCCCTTCACGAACGGGAAGTTCAGCATGTTGCGGGGCAGGCCGAAGAGGACGGCGCGGCCGGTCTCGGCGTCCACGCTGGCGACCGTGATGCTGTCCGGGCGGAGCCCCCAGCGGTCCTTGCCGGAGTCGCCGCCGAGCAGCAGCACGTTGTAGCGGCCGTGGTGGGCGCCGGTGGCCGTGCCGTCGCCGAACATCGTCGCGATGAAGTCCTTCTGCACCCCGACGACGTGGGAGGCGAACAGCAGCGAGCCGGCGACCGAGAAGCACAGCACGCCGTTGAGGCCCACCATCGCCAGCCGCTGCTTCTGCCGGAGCTCGAGGGGCCGGCCGAGGCGCCAGGCGTCGATGAACAGCAGCGCCCACCCGACCGCCACGCCGGCGAGCACCAGCCGCAGCACGCCGAGTGCGAAGGTGCTGCTGGCCAGCCAGTACACGACCCCGCGCCAGAAGTAGCCGAGGGCCACCACGAGGAGCAGCCACGCGATCAGCCCGAACCAGATGCGCAGCGCGACCCGCCCGACCTTCTTGTTGCCGGCGACGAGCTGTGCGGAGCCCGGGAGGACGAGCGTCATGAGCAGCAGGGCGAGGGCCCGGCGGAACTGGATCCGTGAGCTCGCGGCCCCGCGGTCGGCTCCCCGGCCGGTCCCGCGACCGGCTCCGGGGTCGGCACCGTAGCGGGGCCCGGCGGAGGACACGGGAGGCATGGGCGGGCCTTTCGACAGACAGCGGCCGTACGGTCGCCCAAGTATCACCAACCACAGCGGCCCCAGCCGTTCAGGCGCGCCGATGCCCGGGATGTACCGTCATGGCCATGGCAGACCGTTCACGGGGCGGCGACTCCGCGGGGCGTGACGAGCCCGAGTACGACTGGCTCTACGGCGAGGGGGAGCCCCCTCGCCAGGGTCCTCGGCCGTCGCGCGACCCCGAGCCGACCCAGATGCTGCCCACGATGAGCCGGCCGGGCTCGCCGACCGGCCGCCGCACGGACGACCCGGTAGACGAGCCTCCCCCGCCACGGTGGACCGGCGTGCCGCCGGAGTCCCCGCCGCCGGGCGGGTCGTGGGAGCCCGTCGACGCACCGCCACCGCCTCCGACGCGTCGTGGGCACGGCGTCTGGTGGTGGCTGCGCCTGGTGCTGCTGCTCTGGGTGGTCTTCCTCGTGGCCGTCCCCCTCTGGGCATGGTCGAAGGTCGAGAAGGTGGACGCGGACCCGTCCGGCGCCCGGCCGCCGCAGCAGCCGGGGACGACGTACCTGCTGGTGGGCAGCGACAGCCGCGCAGGGCTGACCCGCAAGCAGGAGCTCTCGCTGGGCACGGGCCGCGCCTCCGGGCGCCGCACCGACACGATCATGCTGCTGCACACCGGCGCCGGCCCCAACCTGCTGATGTCGATCCCCCGGGACTCGATCGTCGACATCCCGGGCGTCGGGCGCACCAAGATCAACGCGGCCTTCGCCTACGGGGGCCCGAAGCTGCTCGTCAAGACCATCGAGAGCGAGACCGGGGTGCGCATCGACGACTACGTCGAGATCGGCTTCGGCGGCTTCGTCAACGTCGTCGACGCGGTGGGCGGCATCCGGATCTGTCCCACCCAGGCGATGAAGGACCCGCTCGCCAACCTCGACATTCAGAAGGGCTGCCAGCACGTTGACGGCAAGGTCGCGCTCGGCTACGCGCGCTCGCGGCACGTCTCCGGCCTCGGCGACATCGACCGGGCCCACCACCAACGTGAGGTCGTGAGCGCCGTCGGCCACGCGGCCGTCTCCCCCTGGTCGGTCCTCAACCCGGTGCGCTACTTCCGGCTGAGCTCCGCCGGCGCCGACTCGCTCGTGGTCGGCAAGGGGACCAGCCCGATCGACCTGGCCAGGTTCGCGTGGGCGATGACCCGGGTCGACGGCAAGAACGGGCTCACCTGCGGGGTCCCGATCTCCGACCTCGCGGTGCACTGGGACCGCGCGCGAGCACTCGCGCTGTTCAAGCTCATCAAGGAGGACCGCACCGACGAGGTGACGAAGAACCTCTGCGGGCCCTCGGGGCTGCGCGGCTGAGCCCGACCTGTCGTACCCGTTGCTTATCTGCGCATGGTGAAGCGGACGGTGCCGTCGGGGTGGTGGTGCATGTCGTAGCTGGGGTCGTGGGCTTTGTGGTGGTGCCAGGAGCACAGGAGGCGGCCGTGGTCGAGGTTGGTGGGGGCGCCGGTGGCCCAGGTGCCGTTGTCGTGGTGGGTCTCGCACCAGGCGGCGGGGCGGTCGCAGCCGAGCGTGGTGCAGGTCTGGTCGCGCAGGGTGAGCGCGAGGCGTTGGGCCTTGGAGTGGAGGCGGGCGCGGCGGCCGAGGTCGAGGACCGCCGAGGCGCTGTCGAGGACGGCGGGGATCACTCCGGCGGTGCAGGCGAGTCGGCGGGCCTCGCCGGCGGAGAGGGTTCCGCCGGTGTCCAGGGTGGCTATCCCGGCGGTGTTGAGGCGGTCTTCGAGCTGGGCCAGGCTCATGGTGACCACGACGGTGGCGCCGGCGCCGGAGGCGGCGGGCAGGTCACGGTCGGTGAGGCGTTCGAGGAGCTCGCAGAACCCGATCCCGGCGACCTCGGGGCGGGTCAGCCGCACCGCGCGGGCACTCCTGGACACGGTGTCGCCGGCTGCTCCGGCGGCTCCGGCTGGTCCGGCTGCTCCGGCGGCTGCGGCGGCTTCGGCGGCTTCGGCGGCTTCGGCGGCTTCGGCGGCTTCGGTGGTGGTCTTCTCGGTGGCGGCGTGTTCGTAGGGTGAGTCGCCGGTGGCGGCGAGGGTGGCTCGGCGGCGGGGGGAGGTCAGTGCCCACAGGGCTTTGGTGAGGATCGCGGCGTGCAGGTCGGGGATCAGGAACCGGCCGGTGTGGGTGCCGTCGTGGTTGTCGCGGACCTGCAGGTAGCACCGCCGCCGCGCGCGGCGCTCCTCGGCAGCCAACCGGCGGCCCTCGACCAGGTCGGCGGTCTCGGGGTCGAGGACCTCCAGCAGGTGTCGGCCGGCGACCTGCAGCCGGGCCGCGTCCAACGATGCGGCGAGCTCGACCAGGTGGGTCTCGCCGCGTTGCCGCCCGCTGGTGTCGAGGGTGGCGGGTAGCGCGTCGACCGCGCTGGTGATCACGGCCGCCTGGGCCGGGTCGACCCGGCCGGCGGCGAGCGCGGCCGCGGTCACCGGATGGGCCTGCAGGGTGTGCGCCAGCCGCAGGTCGGCGGCGGCGGCCCGGTGGCCGATCCGGACGCTGTGGCGCCACCATGCCGTGGTCGAGGGCGCCGCCGAGGCGGCGGCCACGTCGACGGTATCGGCGGCGGCCAGCAGCCGGGCCTGCAGGGCGGTGATCCGCGACTGCGCGGTGTGCAGGTCCTCCAGGGTCTGGGCGAGCTGCCCGGCCGTCAGCGACCAGGTCGGCGCCTCGACCACCCGATCGAGCACCTCATGCAGCCGCTTGGCGAACCAGACGACCTCTCCAACCCCACCCGACCCAGCCACGGACCCCCCAGACGCGGCCGCAGGATCGGCTGTCGCGTCGGGTGTCGCGTCGGGTGCCCCGTCAGATGCCGCGGCGGATCCTGCAGAGGCGGCGGGCGCGACCCCAGGATCGGCTGCCCCGTCAGGTGCCCCGGCAGGTGCCCCGTCGGCGCCCGCCGACCCGGGCACGCCACCCTCCGGCGGCTCCCCCTCGGAGCCGCCCCGCGGGTCCAGGGCCTCAGTCACACCCCCACGCTAAAGACGACCACCCCCGCCCCCCAGCACACATCTTCGAACGGTGCACAACCACCCACAACCCCGGCCCTGTGGACGAAACCTGGCCCGAAACGGCTGCCCGAACACGGCTGTCCAACCCGGCTGTCCAACCCGGCTGCGGACGCTGGTCGAGCACCAGGGGACCGAGATACCTCCCCAGCGCGTCCGGTCGGGCGAGGCCGCCGGGCGCCCCTGCGCTCCCCGAGGCCGGGTTCGTCACAGATCGACCGGTTCCCACCAGCGACGGAAGGCCCGTCGTCACCGAGCATGCTCTGGCGCTTGCTCGAGCATTGCCCGGCCGCGAGCCCGAGGGGTCGACCGATGCCCAGCAGCGGTTCATCGCGGGCACACTGGCCGGTGTGCACGCCGGAGGTCTCCCCAGGAACGGCCGCAGGACTGCCGGTCTCGCGGCGGACTGGCCCTCTCCAGGCTGCCGGGTCACGGGTGAGCACGCGTCGCTCCGGCCATCGAGGCTTGCGCGCCGAGACCGACCCATGCTGGTCACCTGGTCCGTGCTGCACACCGACCGTCACCCGAGGCGTCCATCCACGACGACCGTCACGGCGTCACCGGCCTGGTCGACCGGTCGGCGGCGACGCGAGGCCGGGCGGCCGGTCAGGCCCAGGACGCCTCCGTTCGACGGGCCAGGTCCGCGACCACGGCAGCGAGGTCACCGGTGGACTCATGGACGGCACGCTGTCGGGCCGCCCCGTTGCCGCGCGCCAGCGTCCGCTCGAACGCGGCGCGGACCAGCTCGCGGTCGCCGGCCGCCTCCAGGGCCTCCCCAGCGAAGCCGAGCACCGCCTCGAACACCTCGCGGACCGCAGCGAGGCCACCGTGCCCCGGGTGCACGAGCGGTCCTGCCATGCCGTACCGGGCGGCCCGCCAGGCCGCTGACCTCAGCAGGTCCGTGCGCCACGCCGTCGGTGTGTCCGGCTGGGCCGCGCACGTGTCCACCAGGGCGCGGGCCAGGACGGCGACGAGCACGGCGTCGTCGACCTCCGTGCAGACGTCGGCGACCCGGATCTCGACGGTCGGGTACCGCTCGGCCAGCCGGACGTCGAAGTACAGCATCCCGGGGTCGATCGATGCCCCCCACTGCATCATCCGCGCGCTGACCTCCCGGTAGCCCGCCACGTCGCCGAACGGCTGCTGCGGGCCCGCGCTCGGCCAGCGGTTCCACACCTGGGACCGCCAGCTCGCATGGCCGGTGTCCCGGCCGCACCAGAACGGCGAGTTCGCACTCAGCGCCAGCAGCACAGGCAGCCACGGGCGGATCCGGTCCAGGACCCGCACCCCTTCCTCGTCATCGGAGACCCCTACGTGCACGTGCATCGCGCAGACCAGAGACTCGCGGGCGAGCTCGCCGTACTCCCCGTAGATCCGGCGGTAGCGCGGCTTGGGCGTGATGCGCTCGGTGGCGTCGATGAGCACCGGCGTCGGCATCGCCACCGCCTGGGCGCCTGCACGAGCCGCCGCGGTGCCCACCGCCTTCCGCCCGCGCCGGAGCCCGTCGGCCAGCGCGGACGCGTCGCTGCAGGGCGGGGTGCTGGTCTCGATCTGCTGGAGGTAGAGCTCCTGCTCCACCTCCGCGGAGTCGTCCAGTGCGCCGTCCGGGACGACGCCGACCGATGCGCCCTGGTGCGCCCGCACCGCGCGCTCGGACACGGCTGTCAGCTGTCCGGTGTCGGGATCCACGAGCATCAGCTCCTCCTCGACGCCCACGGTGCGCACGGTCATGGCCACCCGTGCCCCGGGCGCCGGTTCGTCATGCCTCGCGCGCCGGCGTCCGCCTCCCGACGGGGACCTTCGGCTCTGGTCCGACCCGCGCAGGCGACAGAGGCTGGGGTCGTGGGGCGGGGCGCACGGCTCCGCGCCGTACCGACAAGGAGGGTGTCATGACGACTGTCGTACGTCGTCCTGGCGGTTCCATGGCAGACGTGCTCGACTGGTTCGAGTCGAGCACCGGGCTCGGCCTGCGCGGCCTCGGGCTCTCGTCGTACGTCCGTGTCGAGGACTACACCGAGGACGGCACCTACGTGCTGCGCGCGGAGATGCCCGGCATCGACCCCGACAAGGACGTCTCGCTGACCATCGAGAACGACGTCCTCACCATCCAGGGCGAGCGCCATGAGGAGGAGAAGGACAAGAACCACCACGAGTTCCACTACGGTTCGTTCACCCGCCGCATCCCGCTGCCGCACACCGTCAGGGCCGACGACGTGACGGCGACCTACACCGACGGGGTGCTGGAGGTCCGGGTCCCGGTCAAGGCCGACGAGGAGCCGGTCACGACCATCCCGGTCCGCCGCGCCGAGTGAGCGTGCAGGCCCAGAGTCCGACGACCGCGAGGGAAGAGAGCAGACATGAAAGCATCAGTTGGTGACCGGCTCGTCGTCAGGAGCGCCCACGTGGGCGAGGTCGTCCGCGACGCCGAGATCCTCGAGGTCCACGGCGACGACGGCGCTCCGCCGTACGTCGTGCGGTGGTCCGACGACGGCCACGAGGGGCTGGTGTTCCCGGGCCCGGACGCGTTCGTGGAGCACTACGACCACTCCTCGTGACCTGGCGTGCGGCATGATCGCCTCATGCCGCATCCACTGAGCACGTCCGGGGTGGTCGGGCTGGGCGGGCGCTTCCCGCTGCCGGCCACCGACGCGACGCCGGCGAGCGCCTTGGTGCTCGCCGGCGCGCCGCTTCCCCTCGTGGGGCGGCTGCGCGTCTACACCTGCGGGATCACCCCGTACGACGTCACGCACCTCGGCCACGCCGCGGTGTTCGTCTGGACCGACCTGCTCAGGTCCGTGGCGCGCACCGCCGACGTCGACCCCGTGATGTGCCGCAACGTCACCGACGTCGACGACGTGCTGACCGCGGCAGCGTCCGGACGCGGCCGGCACTACGACGAGTTCGCGCTCACCCAGGAGTTCTCGTTCGAGCAGGACATGAAGGCGCTGGGCGTCGCGACGCCCGACAACCGCCCGCACGCCCGCACCCACGTCCGCCAGGTCGTCGACCTCGCCTCGGCGCTGGTGCGCCTGGACCGGGCCTACGCGCGGGACGGCAGCGTGTTCTTCCGCGGCGGTCACCTCCCCGAGGCCGCGGGTCTCGGCCGTGACGCCGCACTCGGCCTCTCCGCCGACTTCGGCGACCAGCCCGCGGAGCCGGACGGCCGCGAGGACGCGTTGGACGTCCCGGTCTGGCGGCCCTCGCGCGAGGACGACCCGGCGTGGCCGAGCCCGTGGGGCTGGGGGCGCCCCGGCTGGCACGCCGAGTGCGCGGCGATGGCCGCGACCGTCTTCGGGGCGTCCGCGGACGTGCTGGTGGGCGGCGCCGACCTCACGTTCCCGCACCACGCCTACCAGGCGGCGATGCTCGAGGACGCTACAGGCGTGCGGCCGTTCGCGCGGCGGGCGGTGCACATCGGCACCGTGCGGCACGCCGGCGCCAAGATGGCCAAGTCGACCGGCAACCTGGTGCTGGTGCGCGACCTGCTGGCCTCGGTCCCCGGGCCCGTCGTACGGCTCATGCTGCTGCACCGGCGCTGGCAGGAGCCCTGGGAGTACGACGCCTCGGAGCTCGACCGCGCCGGCGCGCTGCTCGACCGGCTCTACACCGCGGCCGCCCGGCCGTCGTCGAGCGACACCTCGGTCGCCGCGGTGACCGAGGCCCTGCTGCACGACCTCGACGTGCCACGGGCCGCCGCGGTCGCCGAGGAGGAGGGCGGTGAGGCGGCCAGGTTCCTGGTGCACGTCCTCAAGCTCTCCGCCACCCCGGCGGACGGCTGACCACCTCTAACGGCTGGTCCGCAGGTTCGCTGCGTCGCCCAGCGTGATGGTGACGGGAGCCAGGCTCGTCTCGGTGTAGCCGAAGCCGGTGTCCGCCAGAACGTCCATCGTCACCTGCGCGGGGGCGCCGGGCTGGAAGGCCCAGCCGGTGTCGCTGTCGACCGCCACCGGCCACACCGACCCGTCCGAGCAGTCGGCCGCAGAGAGCTCGGCCGTGCCGCGGGCGACCCCCTCTCCTGAAGCCCCGACCCGCTGGCTGACGGAGACCACGAGGGCCTCGAGGGCGGACGGCACACTGCAGGCGAGCGTCGCGTCGACCCAGGCCCGACCCGAGACATGACCCGCGTCGGCGGCGACCTCGCTGACCGAGACGGTGTTCGTCCGCGGCCGGTAGACGTTCAGCACCAGGTTCCCGCCGCGTGCCGCCCGGCCGCAGCACGAGCTGGCGGCGATCCAGTAGGTGTGGCCGGCCATGAAGCGCACCGCGAGCGCGGAGGTGAGGAACTCCCCATCGCTCATGTCGTCGTTGCACCGGACCAGGGTCCGGTGGGTCCGAGACCCGCGGAACACGGCCAGCCGGGTGTCGTAGTCGCTGCCGATGGTCACGGCGCGCAAGGTGCGCGTGGTCGCGGGCCGGAACCGGAACCACACGCTGCTGCCCTGCACGCAACGGCCGTCGGTCCTGCTGTGGGTAGCCCCGAGGGTGCTGCCCTCCCAGGTGAACGGGACCGTGCGCACCCGCACCGGGGTTCGGATGGAGTCGTTGGACGGGGCGGAGGCCTGTGCCGGTGCCGCGAGTACGGCGGCCGGCAGGGCGAGGCCGACGACCCCGACGAGGAGGTGCCGAGCGACGAGGCGACAGCGGTGACGACGTGCGTGGGGCATGGTTGCTCACCCTTCGAGAGAACGGCGCTGCTGACGGACAGGCCGAGCGCCGAGCCCGAGAGACGAGGGAGCCGAAGGGCAGCAGGTTCGTTCCAGGACACACCCGTGCCGGACGACCGGTCAAGCACACCTCGGCGGCACTTCTCCTACCACGGGGATGAGGCGACATCCGTCGGGTGCCGCCTAGCGTCGACCGGAGAGTCCCGAGGAGGCTGCGGATGATGCGAGGCAGGCGCCAGGAGCGCCGGGAGGAACGGCGGGGCGACGGGCCGGTCCACTACAAGATGCGGCAGAAGCTGGTCTCGATCGGCGACGACTTCTGGATCGAGGACGACTCCGGCGAGCGGGTCTACAAGGTGGACGGGAAGGCGCTCCGGCTGCGCAAGACGCTCATCCTCGAGGACACCTCGGGCCGGCGGTTGGTGAAGATCCAGAAGAAGGTGCTGCGGGTCAAGGACGCGATGGAGATCGAGGACGACGCGGGCCATCGCGTGGCCATGGTGAAGAAGGCGATCATCTCACCGCTGCGCGACCGCTGGAGCGTCACGATCGAGGAGGGTCCGGACCTCGACGTCAAGGGCAACATCCTCGACCACGAGTACACCTTCCGCGACGGGCACCACGAGGTCGCGACGGTGTCGAAGAAGTGGTTCCGGGTGGCCGACACCTACGGCGTGCAGATCGACCCGGACCAGGACCAGGTCGTGCTCCTGGCGGCCACCGTGGCGCTCGACATGATGGTGCACGAGGAGCGCTGAGCGGCTCAGGCCGCGGCGGCCACCGCCGCGCCGCAGCGCGGGCAGTGCGCGTGGCTGCAGACGTCGAGGTCCTGGCCGCACCCGCACACCGGCTGCGACGTCCGCCGGGCGCGAACCGTGGTCTCGTGCGTGGACTCCCAGACGTGCCTGTCCGTGGTCATCGACGCTCCCCCCTCCTCGTCGCCGGCGAGTGCCGGAGCGACCTGGCGCCCGGACGGGGCCCCCCTGGCCCCGTCCAGCACAGGTACGACGCTACGGAACCGGTGCGCCGGACCGTGCGTTCTTGCGACCGTTCGAGTCGCCGGCAACCCAGGTATCTCAGCGACGCGGGACACCTCGCGTCGTCGTACCGTGCGGCTGAGCTCACCGTTGCTCCCCTCACCCGGACCGACGCCGTGACGTCTCCATGCCGCCATGATGAGGCTCGGTGGGTGCCGTCTTGCGGCGCAACGCCGGACTCGACCGACACTGCTGCGGGTACGGCGCGGTCAGGCGAGGTCGAGCACGTCGGCGGTCGGGTCGCTCTGCAGCACCAGGGCGACGATGCGGTCACGGTCCGCTGTGGTCTCCTGCGGGCACTGCACCAGCAGCTCGGCGCTGCCGTCGGCGTGGCCCCGCCGCCAGGCGCGGTAGCCGGCGCGAAGCAGCCGGATGTAGGCGAGGTCAGACCCTGTGGTGATGTGGACGGTCATGGTCATGCGCGGTACCTCCGCGTTCCACGGAGCGGTCGAGACCGGTGGAGCCCGGGCACGAGGGCCGCTCCGGATCCGTCCTCGTCCCGATACCCGCTTCCACCTGCGCCAATAGTCGGGGGCCTGCGCAGGCGCTCACCAGGGCCACAGGTCCCGGAGTGGCACGGCGCGACGGACCCCGGACACGGCCCGTCACCAGGGTCCCGGACTAGTCTTTCGCCGGACCGCCGGAAGACGAGGAGAGCGACGTGGACCCGACCCCCGAGACCAGCCCGCACGAGCAGCAGGGCGACCCGGCAGGCGTCTCTCCGGAGGACGCCCGCCGCTTCTTCGAGCAGCTTCGCGCCACCCCGGTCGAGCAGATCCTCACGGAGGTGTTCACGACGCTTCTCACGGCAGCCGAGGTGAAGCTCGGGCGAGCGGACGCGCGAGTCCTCATCGACCTCTGCGCCGAGGTGCTTCGGGCGGCCGACGGCCGGGTTCCCGCAGAGCTCGTCAAGCAGGTCGAGGCCGCGCTCGGACAGCTCCGACTGGCGCAGGTCAGCGCTGAGAACCAGCCGGCACCCGGCGGCGAGGCCGAGGACGCCGCCGAGGACGCCGCCGAGGACAAGGCCGAGGACGCCGCCGAGGACGAGGCCGAGGCCTCTCCGAAAGGCGGCTGACCGTGGCCTCCGCCGTCACCGACGCCGACGACTACTACACGGTTGCCGCACCGGACAACGCGTCGTTGTCCGGCACCCTGGAGGTCCGCGGTCGTCGGCGCCCAGGAGGTCCTCTACCACTTCGACGCCCCGGCGAGCACCGCGGCCACCGCGACGTCGGCTGGGCGACACGGCCACCGGGCGCCAGTCGGCCGCCACCGCCGCATACGACGGTCGGAGAGCAGGAGACCCAGCCTCCTCCGGGGAGACCCTGCAGACCGACTTGGACGGCGACCCGCTGGAGGCCCATGTCGGCCATCAACCGGGACAGGAGGTCGCCCTCCGCCGGCTGAGCGGGCCACCCTGCACCCGACAGGTCGGCGGGGTCGGATGACTCACAGCTCGGACTGCACCCCGGCGAGCAGCTGACGGGCCATCACGATCCGCTGCACCTGGTTGGTGCCCTCGTAGATCTGGGTGATCTTCGCGTCCCGCATCATCCGCTCGACCGGGTAGTCCGAGGTGTAGCCGTAGCCGCCGAGAACCTGGACGGCGTCCACGGTGACCTGCATCGCGGTGTCCGAGGCGAAGCACTTCGCGGCCGCCCCGAAGAAGGTCAGGTCGTCGTCGCCGCGCTCCGAGCGGCCGGCCGCGGCGTAGGTCAGCTGGCGGGCCGCCTCGACCTTCATGCCCATGTCGGCGAGCATGAACTGCAGGCCCTGGAAGTCGGCGATCGGACGGCCGAACTGGGTGCGCTCCTTGGCGTAGCCGAGCGCGAAGTCCAGCGCCCCCTGCGCGATGCCGACGGCCTGGGCGGCGATGGTCACGCGCGTGTGGTCCAGCGTGCGCATCGCGGTCGCGAAGCCGGTGCCCTCGGCGCCGATCATCCGGTCGGCCGGGACCCGGACGTGGTCGAGGTAGACCTCGCGGGTGGGCGAGCCCTTGATGCCGAGCTTCTTCTCCTTGGCCCCGAAGGAGACGCCGGGGTCGTCCTTGTGCACGACGAACGCCGAGATGCCGGTCGACCGCCCGTCGGGGTCGGTCACCGCGAACACCGTGTAGTAGTCGGAGACTCCGGCGTTGGTGATCCAGCGCTTCGTGCCGTCGAGGACGTACGCGTCGCCCTCGCGGACCGCGCGGGTCCGCATCGCGACGGCGTCCGAGCCGGCCTCGGGCTCGGAGAGGCAGTAGGAGAACATCGCGGTGCCGGCGGCCACCGGCGACAGGTAGGTCTTCTTGAGCTCCTCGGACCCGGACAGCAGCAGCGGCATCGTGCCGAGCTTGTTGACGCTCGGGACCAGCGAGGACGACGCACAGGCCCGGGCCACCTCCTCGATCACGATGCAGGTCGCGAGAGCGTCCGCACCGGCGCCGCCGTACTCCTCCGGGACGTGCGGGGCCGCGAAGTCGGCGGCGACCAGCGCGGCGTACGCCGCCTGCGGGAACTCGCCGGCAGCGTCGACCTCGCCGGCGAACGGCGCGACCTTCGCGTCACAGACCGCCCGGACCGCCTCCCGGACCGCCTGGTGCTCCTCGGACAGCGCGAACATCGGGAACCCATCGCTCATGCCGGGGAGTCTACTCGTTGGTAACCGAGGCCCGGAGGGCCATGTCGGCGCTGGGTAGGGTCGCTGCATGAGCGTCGCACCCTGGCTCGACCCTGAGAACGATCCGCTTCATGCTGCAGGACTGCGACACCTGGGCAGTGGTCGGCCTCAGCGGCGACCCGCACCGCACCGCCTTCGGCATCGCGCGCTTCCTGCAGGCCCACGGCAAGCGGATCGTGCCGGTCCACCCCTCGGCGCCGACCGTGCTCGGGGAGCAGGGCTACGCCACCCTGGCGGACGTGCCGGTGCCGGTCGACGTCGTCGACGTGTTCCGCCGCTCGGAGGCCGCCGGGGCGTTCGCCGACCAGGCGGTCGCCGTCGGGGCCCGCGCGGTCTGGTTCCAGCTCGGCGTGGTCGACGAGCGAGGCCTACCGGCGCACCACGGCCGCGGGCGTGCCGATGGTGATGGACACCTGCCCGGCCATCGAGTGGCCGCGGCTCCAGGTCAGGAGAAGCCCACCGTCCGGCTGACCTCGCCGCGCACGACCCGCCCCTTCTCCCGGGCGCTGGCGGCCAGCCGCTCCTGGAACCGCTCCATCGCCTCGCGCAGCCCGGCGTCGCCGGCGGCCAGGATCCGCACCGCGAGCAGCCCGGCGTTGCGCGCGTTGCCGACCGCGACGGTCGCGACCGGGACGCCCGCCGGCATCTGCACGATCGACAGCAGCGAGTCCAGCCCGTCGAGGTGCTTCAGCGCGACCGGCACGCCGATCACCGGGAGCGGCGTCACCGCGGCGAGCATCCCGGGCAGGTGGGCGGCTCCGCCGGCGCCGGCGACGATGACCCGCAGGCCGCGACCGGCGGCCTCCTTGCCGTAGCGCGAGCATCTCCTCGGGCATCCGGTGGGCCGACACCACGTCCGCCTCGTAGGGCACCTCGAACTCCGCGAGCGCGTCGGCGGCCGCCTTCATCGTCGGCCAGTCGGAGTCCGACCCCATCACGATCCCGACCAGACCGGTCTCTCGTCGCTCACGCGCTCTCCATTCCCAGGTCTCCGCGGAACCAGGCCGCGGCGTGCCGGGCCCGCTCCCGTACGTCGTCGAGGTCCTCGCCGTACGCCGTCACGTGGCCGACCTTGCGGCCGGGCGTCACGCTCTTGCCGTACAGGTGCACCTTGAGCCGCGGGTCGCGGGCGAAGACGTGCGGGTAGCCGTCGTACAGGTCCGGTCGGACAGCGCGGGGTCCGAACCGCCGAGGATGTTGACCATCACCGTCCAGGGGGCGCGCGCCTCCGGCGACCCGAGCGGCAGGTCGAGCACCGCGCGGAGGTGGTTCTCGAACTGGCCGGTCACGGCGCCGTCGATGCTCCAGTGACCGGTGTTGTGCGGGCGCATCGCCAGCTCGTTGACCAGGATCCGGCCGTCGGTCGGTCTCGAACAGCTCGACGGCGAGGATGCCGGTGACGTCGAGCTGCGGCGGCCACCGTCATCGCGACCTGCTGCGCCTGCGAGCGCGAGCTCCGGGTCGAGGCCGGGCGCGGGCGCGACGACCTCCCAGCAGATGCCGTCGCGCTGGACCGACTCGACCACCGGGTAGGCCGCCACCTGCCCGGACGGGCGACCGCGCGACCGAGCGCGGACAGCTCGCGGCGGAAGTCGACGAGCTCCTCGGCGAGGATCCGACACCGGCTCGGCGCGGCCACCTCGAACGGCGGTCGCGCAGTCGTGCTCGGACTGCGACCACCCAGACGCCCTTGCCGTCGTAGCCGCCCCGGGTGGTCTTGAGCACCACCGGGAAGCCGCCGACCGCCGCGGCGAACCCGGACACCTCGGCAGGGTCGGCCGACCAGCGCGGTGGCAGGGCGCGGCGACGCCGAGCTGCGTCCAGCCTGGCCCGCATCACCGCCTTGTCCTGGGCGTGCACCAGCGCCTCCGGGCCGGGCCGGCAGGCGTGTCCCTCCTCGGCGAGCGCGTGGAGGTGCTCGGTGGGGACGTGCTCGTGGTCGAAGGTGACGACGGAGCAGCCCTCTGCGACCTCGCGCAGCGTCGCCAGGTCGCGGTAGTCGCCGACGTGGTCGTCGGGGACCACCTGGGCCGCGGAGACGTCCTCGGCCTCGGCGAGCAGCCGGAGCGGCACGCCCGAGGCCGACGGCTGACTGGGCCATCATGCGGGCGAGCTGGCCGCCACCGATGACGGCGAGCAGCGGAGTCGCCGGAGAGGTCGTCACGCAGGAGAGCCTAGCGAGGCTCCGGTCAGACGACGGACGTCGTCTCGGTGCGTTCGGACGGCAGCGCAGTCGCGGCCGCGTCGTCACTCTCGGCGTACACCGGAGGGCTGAGCTCGAAGCGCAGCCCGCGGCCGCGGATGGTGGTGATCAGCGTGGGCCGCCGGGTGTCGTCGCCGAGCTTCGTGCGGACCCACCCGAGGTGGACGTCGATGGTCTTCGCCGAGGTCCAGAAGGTGGTCTGCCACACGTCGCGCATCAGCTCCTCACGGGTGACGATCTCGCCCGCGCCTGCTGATCAACGCGTTCAGCAGGTCGAACTCCTTGTTCGACATCCGTATCTCGACGCCGTCGCGCCACACTCGACGCGTCGTCGGCGTCGACCTCCACCCCCTGCACAGTCACCATGCGATCAGGTTATGAGGACAAAACGGACAGGCTGTCGATCAGGGAGATTGACCTGCAATGACTACCTAAACGTCTAGTCCTTGCGGACGTCGGGCCTGTGCCCTGGACGGGACGCTATGCCCGGACGACGTAAGCGCCTGGTCGGCGACCGCGAACGGCTCCATGACGCCGAACCCCCGCAGCGGCCGCGCGCGGCAGCGCCCGGGTCTCGAACAGGTCGGGCGGGCAGCAGTTCGGCGGTGCGCTCATCGGTGATCACCCGGTTGCGCCGGGCCACGCCGGTGAGCCGGGCCGCGAGGTTCACCGGCGGACCGAAGACGTCACCGAGCCGCAGGACCACCGAGCCGGTCGCGAGTCCCGATCCGGACGTCCGGCAGCCGCTTGTCCCGCCCGATGACCTCCACGATGCTCGATCGCGATGTCCATCGCGCGGACCGGGTCCTCGGACAGGAACAGCACCGAGTCGCCGAGCGTCTTGATCACCCGGCCGTGCCGGGCGGCCACCACGTCGGCGCACCGGGACTCGAAGATCTCGACCAGGTCGCCCAGCCGGTCCTGGTCCATCTGGTTCGACAGCGCGGTGAAGGCTACCAGGTCCGCGAAGCCGACGGTCACCTCAGTGGTGTGCAGGTCCTCGTCGGCGGCACCGAGCGCCTCGACCCGGGAGACGGCGGCCGCGAGGTGCCGGCGCCAGGCGTAGATGAGCAGCCGCTCGAACGGGATGCCCACCTCCTCGGTGAGCCGCAGCGCGCTCCCGATCCGGCTGCCGGTCGCCTCCTCGCCGTCCTCGAGCTGCTCGACGCGCGAGGACAGCGTGCCCACCTCCCAGTCAGCGAGCCGGGCCATGGTCTGGCCGACGCCGCGGGTGAGCCGGACCGCGGTGTCGAAGTCGATCGCGCCGGACTCGACGGCTCCCACGAGCAGGCCGAGCGCATCCAGGTCCGCCTCGCTGAACGCCCGGCTGTCGCCGGCGTCGGGGAAGCCCAGCGCGCGCCACAGCCGCCGGGCGTGCTCGAGGGAGACGCCGGCAGCCTCGGCCACCTCGGCGCTCGACAGCCGCCGCGGTTCGCCCAGGATCTCGTCCTCGAGCTGCTGGCGGGAGAACGTGGGCTCAGGTGCCGTCATCGAGTGCGGCGCACCGGGGCACCGGCGACGGGGTCGGACGGGTCACGCGAAGGCGGGAGCGGCACCGCTCGATCATGTCACGCGCACGTGCACGACGTCCCCGGCGCCGAGCACCCGCTCCCCCGAGCCCGTGACCACCCGCAGCCGGCCACCGGGGTCGATGCCGGTCGCGCGGCCGCGCACCTCCTCGCCCTCGGGAAGCAGCACCAGCACGTCTCGGCCCAGCGTCGTGCACACCGCGTCGTACGCCGCGGAGAGCCCCGCCTCCGGGTCCCCGTGGGCGTCGGACCAGGAGGTGTACGCCTCCCCGAGGGAGGCCAGCACCGCCAGCAGCAGCGCCGTGCGGTCAGGGGCCGGCACCCCTTCGAGTACCAGCGAGGTGGCGGTCCGCACCGGAAGCTCCTCGGCGCTCGACGACACGTTGACCCCCACGCCGAGAACCGCCGCCGGCCCGTCGGGCTGCTCCACCCGCTGGACCAGGATGCCGGCGAGCTTCCGGTCGCCGACGAGCACGTCGTTGGGCCACTTCACGGCGGCCTCGAGCCCGGTGGCCCGCCGTACCCCGTCGGCCACCGCCACGCCGGTCAGGAGCGGCAGCCACGGCCAGCGCTCCGGCGCCACCGCCCGCGGGCGGACCAGCGCGGAGAAGGTGAGCGCCGCGCGTGGCGGGGTGACCCAGACCCGGTCCAGCCGCCCGCGCCCGGCCGACTGGTGCTCGGCGACCAGCACCAGGCCGGGCCGCTCACCGGCGGCCGCCCGGGCGGCCAGGTCGGCGTTGGTGGACGGCGACTCCGCCGCCACCTCGACCGCACGCCACGGCCGCCCGGGCGAGGCCAGGCGGCCGTGGTCGAGAGGTGGGCGCTGCGCGGCTGAGGTCATGCCCCCACTGTGGCACCGAGCGGGTCGACCGTGGCACCGGCGACCGTCCCGGCGTCGTCCGGCACGGTCCGCAGCCGGCCGGGGGCGAACAGCGCGGCGACCACCGCGACGAGTACCGCGCCGGCGCCGACCAGGAGGGCCGGGCCGATCGCGCCGGCGTAGCCGTCCGGCGTGAGCTGACCGCCGTTGCCGAGGAAGACCGCGGTCAGGACCGCCACGCCGAGCGCGACCCCGAACTCGCGGATCGTGGAGTTCGCCGAGCTCGCGGTGGCGAAGTCCTCCTCGGGCAGGCCGTGCAGCACGGCCGTCGCGCTGGGCGCGAACGTCAGCCCCATGCCGACGCCCGCCATCACGAACGCCGGGACCATGCTGCCGTAGCCGGCCGCGGACTCGGTCAGCGACGCGAGCCACAGCAGTGAGCCGGCCTGCAGCACGAGCCCGGCGACCAGCAGTGAGCGCAGCCCGAGCCGCGGGGCGAGCAGCCCGGCGAGCGGAGCGACCAGCATGGGTGCCGCGGTCCACGGAAGCGTGCGCAGGCCGGCCTCGAACGGCGTGTAGCCCATCACGATCTGCAGGTTCTGGGAGAGCAGGAAGACCGCACCGAACATGCCGAGGGTGAACGCGAGCCCGATCGCGTTGGCGGTCGAGAAGCCGCGGGAGGCGAACAGCCGCAGCGGCAGCACCGGGTGTGCGCGACCGCGGGCGTGCAGCACGTAGGCCGGGACCAGCAGGCCGGCACCGACCAGCGAGGCCAGCACGCCGCGCGAGGACCAGCCGGCGTCGTTGCCGTGCACGATGCCCCAGATGCCCAGGAAGACCGCGCCGCCGAGCAGCAGGGTGCCGCGCAGGTCGAGCGGGCGCACGGTGCCGTACGACTCGCCCACCGCCTGCCGCAGCAGCGGCAGCGCGACCAGCGCGACCGGCACGTTCAGCCAGAAGATCGCCTGCCAGGACAGGCCGTCGACCACGGCGCCTCCCACGACCGGGCCGAGCGCGACTCCGAGACCGGAGACGCCGCCCCAGATCCCGATGGCCGCGGCGCGGCGGGCCGGCGGAACCGCGGCCGCGAGCAGCGTGAGCGACAGCGGCATGATGGCCGCGGCGCCGAGCCCCTGGACCGCGCGAGCGGCGATCAGCATCGCCGGCGAGACGCTCAGCGCCGAGCCGACCGACCCGAGCGTGAACAGCGCCACCCCGGCCACCATCACCCGGCGCCGACCCAGCCGGTCACCAAGCGTGGCCGCGGGCAGCATGAACGTCGCGAAGACGAGCGTGTAGGAGTTGACGAACCACTGCAGCTGGGTGACCGAGGCGCCCAGGTCGGCACGGATCACCGGGAGCGCACTGGTCATCACCAGGTTGTCGAGCGTCGCCATGAACATCGGCAGCGACGTGGCGAGCAGGGTGAGCCACAGCGGTGCCGCCGTCCAGCGCGGACGGGTGCCGGCCCGGGGGGCGGGGGCGAGGGGGGAGGAGGACACGGCCACGACAGCTCCTAAAAGGCATCGAATGATTACTTCGCCGCCGACGATAAGTAATCAAGTGATAATCTGTCAACATGCCCAGCGACAGAACCCCCATCGAGACCACCCCGCGGGCCACCCGGATGAGCGCGGCGCAGCGCCGCGACCTGGTGCTGGCCGCCGCCACCCGCGCCTTCGCCCGCGACGGCTTCGCGGGCACCAGCACGGACGCCGTGGCACGCGAGGCGGGCGTCTCCCAGCCGTACGTCGTGCGGATCTTCGGCACCAAGCTGGAGCTCTTCCTCGCGGTCTTCACCCGGGCCACCGCGATGATCCGGCAGGCCTTCGCCGACGTGCTCGCGAGCGGTCCGTTCGACCCCGACGACGAGGAGGACTGGGCGCGCATGGGTGCGGCGTACACCGAGCTCGTCGCCGACCGGGACCTGCTGCTGGTGATGATGCACGGCTTCACCAGCGGCGGTGGCACGGAGGCGGTCGGCGTCGCGGCCCGCCGCTCGATGGCCGAGATCTACGCGGTGCTGCGCGGCACCGGCTGCACCCCCGAGCAGGCGCGGGACTTCATCGCCCAAGGGATGCTCATCAACGTGATGCTCGCGATGCGGGCCCCGGACCACCTCGACGACATCGGTGGCCTGGCGGAGATCACCGAGTGCGCCTTCGGGGAGAGCCTCTCGGCCGCGGTGCGCGCCTCCTGACCCACTGCCTGCCGGACCGTCCCGGGAAGGCACTAGATTGGCGCGGGAACCCGAGGAGGCGAACCCGTGAGCGCTGGAGCCGACAGCTCGATGCCCGGCACCGAGGTGCCCCAGGACCGCGGCCTGGACCTGGACATCCACACCACCGCCGGCAAGATCGCCGACCTCGAGCGCCGCCAGGACGAGGCGGTGCACGCCGGCTCCACGCGGGCGATCGACAAGCAGCACGCCAAGGGCAAGAAGACGGCCCGCGAGCGGGTCCTCGCGCTGCTCGACGAGGGCTCGTTCACCGAGCTCGACGAGCTGGCCCGGCACCGGTCCACGGCCTTCGGCCTGGAGACGAGCCGGCCCTACGGGGACGGCGTGGTCACCGGCTACGGCACGGTGGACGGCCGCCAGGTGTGCGTGTTCGCCCAGGACTTCACGGTGTTCGGGGGCTCCCTCGGGCAGGTGTTCGGCGAGAAGATCGTCAAGGTCATGGACCTCGCGATGAAGACCGGCTGTCCGGTGATCGGCATCAACGACTCGGGCGGCGCCCGGATCCAGGAAGGCGTGGTCTCGCTCGGCCTGTACGGCGAGATCTTCCGCCGCAACGTGCACGCCAGCGGGGTGGTCCCGCAGATCTCGCTGATCATGGGCCCGTGTGCGGGTGGCGCGGTCTACTCCCCCGCGGTCACCGACTTCACCGTGATGGTCGACCAGACCAGCCACATGTTCATCACCGGGCCGGACGTCATCAAGACCGTCACCGGCGAGGACGTCACGATGGAGGAGCTCGGCGGCGCCCGGGCGCACAACACCAAGTCCGGAAACGCCCACTACATGGGCTCCGACGAGGCCGACGCCATCGACTACGTGCGCGCGCTGATCTCCTACCTGCCCCAGAACAACCTCGACGAGGCGCCGTCGTACCCGGAGTACGAGGTCGACGCGGCCGATCTCGAGCCCACCGAGGCCGACCGGGCGCTGGACACCCTGATCCCGGACTCCCCCAACCAGCCCTACGACATCCACACCGTCATCGAGACCGTGCTCGACGACCACGAGTTCCTCGAGGTGCAGGCGATGTACGCGCCCAACATCGTGGTCGGCCTCGGCCGGGTCGAGGGCCGCTCGGTCGGGGTGGTGGCCAACCAGCCGATGCGGTTCGCGGGCACCCTCGACATCGACGCCTCCGAGAAGGCGGCCCGGTTCGTGCGCACCTGCGACGCGTTCAACGTGCCGGTGCTGACCTTCGTCGACGTGCCCGGCTTCCTGCCCGGCACCGACCAGGAGTGGAACGGCATCATCCGCCGCGGCGCGAAGCTGATCTACGCCTACTCCGAGGCCACCGTGCCGCTCGTGACGATCATCACCCGCAAGGCGTACGGCGGCGCGTACGACGTGATGGGCTCCAAGCACCTCGGCGCCGACATCAACCTCGCGTGGCCCACTGCCCAGATCGCCGTGATGGGCGCGCAGGGTGCGGTGAACATCCTCTACCGCAGCGAGCTGAAGCACGCCGACGACCCGGAGGCCCGGCGGGCCGAGCTGGTCACGGAGTACGAGGACCACCTGGCGAACCCGTACCTGGCGGCCGAGCGCGGCTATGTCGACGCGGTGATCCGGCCGCACGAGACCCGCGGCGAGATCGTCCGGGCGCTTCGGGTGCTGCGCTCCAAGCGCGAGACCCTCCCGCCCAAGAAGCACGGGAACATCCCGCTGTGAGCGAGGCGCCCCTGCTGCGCGTGGTCCGCGGCGACGCCACCGCCGAGGAGACCGCGGCGCTCGTGATCGTCGTGCAGGCGCTCGCGGCCCGCCCCGCGCCGCCGTCGTCGCCGGCCCGGCGGCCGTGGTCCGCGCCGTCCCGGTTGGTCCGGGCCCCGCTGGCGGCCGGGCCGGGCAGCTGGCGGGCCAGCGCACTGCCGCGCTGAGTCGGTCACCGGGGGCACGAGCCTAGTCCGGCCCGCTCGCGTCGGTGGTCGGCCTGGGCGCCGTGCCCCGCCACGCGTGCCGCCAGGCGCCGACCAGCAGCCAGACCAGGAGCAGGTTGCGGGCCGCCAGCAGGAGCACCGCCCGGCCCGTGGACGGGTCGGGCTGCACCACGCCGAGGTAGGACACCGGGAAGACCAGGTGGGTCAGCGCCGTGGCGACCAGCAGCAGCGCCGACCACCGGACCAGCGCCGGACGGGTCGAGGAGGTGACCGCGAGGCCCGCCGCCGCGGCCGGCAGCAGCCAGAGCAGGTACTGCGGGCTGAGCACCTTGCCGGAGACCACGAAGCCGAGCACCGCGGCGAGCGCCGTCCACACCACGGCGTCCATGCCGACGCCTGCGCCGACACCCGACCTCGGGCGGAGGGCCCGCCACCACAGCAGCGCCAGCCCCACGGCCAGGGCGACGCCGAGCACGGAGGTGACCCGCACGAGCGACCCGACCCCGGGCCCGCTCACCTCGTAGGCGTGCGAGGGCGCGTAGGTCACCGTCCAGAGGTCGGGACGCCGCCACCAGCCCAGCATCGCCGGCGTGGCCGCCAGGGACTCGACCTGGAGCCCGCGGTCGGCCTGGTAGCGCAGCGGCGAGACGAGCCGGTCCCAGCCCCCGGCGACCAGGCTCGCGGCTGCGAGCACCGTGCCGACGACCAGCATCCTGAGCAGCACGTCGCGACGGCGGCGGGCGCCCGCCACCAGCGGTGGGAGGACCAGCGCCGGCCAGAGCTTCACGGCAGTGGCGACGGTGGCGGCCGTCGCGGACACCCGGGGGTGCGCGGGGGCGAGCAGCAGCGCGACGCCGACCAGCACGCCGGGCAGCAGGTCGAAGCGGGCGTAGGCGGTCGCTCCCAGCGCCGGCACGGCCAGCAGCCAGACGACCACCGCCGCGCCGCGGCGGCGGCCGCCCAGCTCGAGGAGCAGTGCCGTGAAGGCGGCGTCGGTGGCCAGCACGGCCGCCGTGACCAGCGTCGCGTACGGCACGAGGCCGCCGGTCAGGCCGGAGAGCCACCACGGCACCGCGAGCACCCCCACCGCGGGCAGCGGGTACTCCACGAGGGTGCCGCCCAGCCCTGCCTGGGGGACCAGGCGGAGGCTGTCGGCGAAGTAGCCGACGTCCCCGGTGACCCATGCCTCCGGCCCCAGGAAGAGCCACAACGTCAGCCCTCGGGTGAGCAGCCAGAGGGCCGCCGTGAGGAGCCGCGCCATGGGTGCTCCTCCTCCGCGCTCCGGATCCGCGCCACTAAGGTGACGACGTGACCGACCACCACCCTGCCATCCGACCGGTCGACGCGATCGCAGACACCTTCGTCGAGGAGTACGCGGCACTGGACCCGGCCACCGCGACGCTGCTGGGCGTGACCGGTCACGACGACGCGCTGCCGGACCTGTCCCCGGACGGGTTCGCGGCCCGCGAGGCCCTGGTCCGCCAGGCGTACGCCGACGCCGAGGCCGCGACGCCCACCGACGAGCGGGAGCGGGTGGCCCGCGAGGCGTTCCTGGAGCGGCTCGGCCTCGAGCTGGAGCTGTACGTCGCCGGCGTGCCCCGGTTCCAGCTCTCGGTGATCGACAGCGGCCTGCACACCGTGCGTGAGGTGTTCGACCTGATGGCCACCGACGGCGCCGACGCCTGGACCGTGCTCGACTCCCGGCTCGCCGCCGTACCGCAGGCGCTGGAGGGCTGGCGGCAGACGCTGCGCGTCGAGGCCGACGCCGACCGGGCCTCGGCTCGCACGCAGATGCTGGCGGTCGCCGAGCAGGTCCGGGGGTGGACCGGCGGCGACGGCGTGTTCCGGTCGCTGGTGGCCGGGTCCGGCATGTCCGGGACGCTCCGCCGACACCTGGAGCGGCACGCCGAGCAGGCCGAGGAGGCCCTTGCGACGACCGGCCGCTTCCTGGTCGACGAGCTCGCGCCGCGCGGTCGCGACGAGCAGGCGGTCGGCCGGGACCGGTACGCGCTCGCCTCGCGGTACTTCCTCGGCGCGACGGTCGACCTCGAGGAGACCTACGCCTGGGGCTTCGAGGAGCTCGCCCGGATCGAGGCCGAGATGGCCGCCGTGGCGCAGCGGATCGTCCCGGGCGGCAGCCTCCCCGACGCGGTCGAGGCGCTGGAGAGCGACCCGGCCCGCCGGATCGCCGGCCGGGACGCGTTCCGCGCCTGGATGCAGGAGCTGGCGGACCGGACGGTGCGCGAGCTCGCGGACGTGCACTTCGACATTCCCGAGCCGGTGCGCACGATCGAGTGCCGCATCGCGCCGACCAGCGACGGCGGCATCTACTACACCGGGCCCAGCGAGGACTTCCGCCGACCCGGTCGGATGTGGTGGTCGATCCCCGAGGGCCTGGACACCTTCTCGACCTGGCGGGAGGTCACCACCGTCTTCCACGAGGGGGTGCCCGGCCACCACCTGCAGGTCGCGCAGACGACGTACCGCAGGCAGCTGCTCAACCGGTGGCAGCGGCTGATGTGCTGGGTCTCGGGCCATGGAGAGGGGTGGGCGCTGTACGCCGAGCGGCTGATGGACGACCTCGGCCACCTCGAGGACCCCGGCGACCGGCTCGGCATGCTCGACAGCCAGGGGTTCCGCGCGGCCCGCGTCGTCGTCGACATCGGCATGCACCTGCGGCTCAGGATCCCCGAGAACCCCTGGGCCTTCCACGTGGGCGAGCGGTGGACCCCCGAGCTGGGCCTGGAGTTCATGCGTGCGCACAGCCGCGACGACGACGCCCGGACCGTGTTCGAGGTGCAGCGCTACCTGGGCTGGCCCGGGCAGGCCCCGTCGTACAAGGTCGGCGAGCGGATCTGGCTCGAGGCCCGCGAGGAGGCGAGGGCCCGGAAGGGCGACGCCTTCGACCTGAAGGCGTTCCACCGCGCCGCCCTGGACCTCGGTGCCCTCGGCCTCGACCCGCTGCGCGCCGCGCTGGCCCGCATCTGATGGCGTCGCTGGTCCTGGCGTCGGCGTCCCCGGCCCGGCTCGCGACGCTGCGCAGCGCCGGGCTGGACCCCGACGTGGTGGTCTCCGGGGTGGACGAGTCCGTGGTCGAGGACCCGGACCCGGCGACGGTGGCGCTGCGGCTCGCCGAGCTCAAGGCGGCTGCAGTTGCCGAGCGGCTCGCCCTGCCCGGAGCGGTCGAGCACCGCCTCGTGCTCGGCTGCGACTCCGTGCTCGCCCTGGACGGGAAGGTGCTCGGCAAGCCGGAGGACGCCACCGACGCGCGGACCCGGTGGCGGGCGATGCGTGGGCGCACCGGCGTGCTGCACACCGGGCATGCCCTCCACGACCTCGCGACCGGTCGCTCGGCGAGCCGGTGCGCCTCCACGGTGGTGCACTTCGCCGCGGTGACCGACGCGGAGATCGACGCCTACGTCGCCACCGGGGAGCCGCTGGCGGTCGCCGGCGCGTTCACGGTGGACGGGCTCGGCGGGGCGTTCGTCGAGGGCATCGAGGGCGACCACCACAACGTGGTGGGGGTGAGCCTGCCGCTGCTGCGCGTCTTGTCCGCGGAGCTGGGCGTCGCCTGGACGGACCTGTGGAGCCTCAGCCCAGGCTGCTGACGGACTCGCGCGGGGTGGCGACCTGCACCGGGTGCCTGAAGATCAGCTGGCGGATCGCCCAGAAGCGGGCGGTCGTGCCGAGCGCCAGACCGACGACGTTGGCCGACACGTTGTCCGAGACCGGGTCGTCGAGGTGCAGGCCGTACCTGCTGACCGCCAGGCACAGCAGCGGGATGGACATCGTGACGATGTTGATCGCGAAGAACGCGATCCGCCCGCCCGCCGGGCCGACCGCCTCGCGGTGCCGGAACGCCCAGGACCGGCTGCCGCGGTAGCTGACCACCATGCCGACGGTGTTCGCGACCACGAAGGCCATCAGCGGGTTGTCGTGCATCAGCCCCGCCGAGCCGCGGTAGCCGTGCACGAGCACGTTGAAGATCACCAGCGCGACGAGGGTGGCGACGCCACCCACGGCGAGGAACTTGGCGCCCTCCGAGACGAGGCGCTGCCCACGTTGACCCACGACGGGCCAATCTAGACCGGCACGCTGGTATTCCCCGGCATTGCCCGCCGCGCGGCCCGGCCGCCCGCGCGCCGGCGGCTCACTCGACGGGCAGACCCCGCCCGCGCGCTATCAGCATCCGCTGGACCTCGGAGGTGCCCTCGCCGATCTCGAGCACCTTCGCGTCCCGGTAGAACCGGGCCACCGGGTACTCCTCCATGAAGCCGTAGCCGCCGAACACCTGCGTGGCGATCCGGGTCGCGCTCACCGCCGACTCGGTGGCGTACAGCTTGGCGACGGCCGCGGCCTGCTTGAACTCCTTCGCCGGCCGCCCGGCGTCCTTCATCGCGGCCGCCTTGTAGGTCAGCAGCCGGGACGCCTCCAGCATCACCTCGAGGTCGGCGACCTGGAAGGCGACGCCCTGCTTGCTGCCGATCGGCACCCCGAACGTCGTCCGCTCGCCGGCGTACTCCACGGCCATGTCGAGGCAGGCCTGGATGCAGCCCACCGCGAGGGCGGCGATCGCGACCCGCCCGTCGTCGAGGGTCGCGAGGAACTGCGCGAAGCCGCGCCCCCGCTCGCCGAGCAGGTTCTCCTCGGGGACGTGCACGTCGGTGAGCGTGAGCGGGTGCGTGTCGGAGGCGTGCCAGCCGAGCTTGTCGTAGGCCGGCTCGGCGGTGAATCCGGGAGTGCCGGCCGGGACGATGATCGTGCTCACCTCGGCGCGCTCGCGACCGGAGGAGCCGACGGTGGTGCCGGTGCGGGCGGTCACGGTCACCAGCGAGGTGATGTCCGAGCCGGAGTTGGTGATGAACTGCTTCGAGCCGTCGAGCACCCACTGCCCGTCGACGAGCTCGGCCCTGGTGCGGGTGGCGCCGGCGTCCGACCCGGCGCCGGGCTCGGTCAGGCCGAAGCCGGCGAGCGTGCGCCCCGCGACGAGGTCGGGCAGCCAGGCCTTCTTCTGGGCCTCGGTGCCGTAGGTCAGCAGCGGGTTGATGCCGAGACCGACGGCGGCCTCGAGCGTGATCCCCATCGACTGGTCGACCCGGCCGACCTCCTCGATGGCGACGCACAGCGACGTGAAGTCGCCGTCCTCGCCGGCGCCGCCGAACTCCTCCGGCGCGGTGAGGCCGAACAGTCCGAGCTCGCCCATCCGGTGCACGACGTCCACCGGGAAGTGGTGGTCGCGGTCCCACTGCGCGGCGTGCGGCGCGATCTCCGCGGTGGCGAACTCGCCGACGACGCGACGGAACGCCTCGTGCTCGGCGGACAGCTCGAACGACATGACCGGAACCTCCCGATGCCTTACGCTTACGTAAACGTAAGCGACTGTAGCAGAGTGGAGGGCCGATGACCGAGGCGTGGAGCATCACCGAGCTCGCCGAGGAGTACGGCGTCACGCTCCGGACGATCCGGCACTACGAGGACGTCGGACTGCTCTCGCCGGAGCGTCGCGGCACCACCCGGGTGTTCCACGCCCGGGACCGGGTGCGGCTCGCGCTGATCCTGCGCGGAAGGCGGCTCGGCTTCTCGCTGGACGAGATCGCCACGATCGTCAACATGTACGACGAGCAGCCGGGCGAGGAGGGCCAGCTGCGCTACCTGCTCGAGCAGATCGAGGTCCGGCGGGCCGACCTGCTGCAACGCCGTCGCGACCTCGAGGAGACCCTGGCCGAGCTCGACCGCGTGCAGTCGCGGTGTCACGAGGACCTGGCCCGGCTGCCGCGTGCTTGAATGCCGCATGCGCTACGCGGTGACCGGTGCCACGGGGTTCGTCGGCGGAGCCCTGGCCCGGCGGCTGCGCGCGGACGGGCACGACGTCGTGGCGCTGGTGCGGGAGCCGACCCGTGCGGGCGACCTGGCCGTGGACGGTGTCGAGCTGCTCGCCGGCGACCTCGACGACACGGCGGCCCTCCACCGGCTGTGCGACGGCGTGGACGGGCTGTTCCACGTGGCCGGCTGGTACAAGCTGGGCCAGCGCGACTCCTCCGCGGGAGAGCGGGTCAACGTCACCGGCACCCGCAACGTCCTGGCGGCCGCTGCGCACGCCGGCCTGCCCCGGGTCGTCCACACGAGCACCCTGGCGGTCAACTCCGACACGCACGGCGCGGTGGTCGACGAGGAGTACCGGTTCACCGGTGAGCACCTCTCGGTCTACGACCGGACGAAGGCGGAGGCGCACGCGGTCGCCGAGCGGTTCGCGGCCGAGGGCCTGCCCGTGGTCATCGTGCAGCCGGGGCTGGTCTACGGCCCGAAGGACACCAGCCAGACCGGCCGGCTGCTCGCCGACGCCGCACACGGCAGGCGCACCCTGGCGCCGGCCGGCGGCGGGGTGTGCTGGGGACACGTGCAGGACGTCGCGCTCGGGCACGTCCTGGCGATGGAGCGCGGCGAGCCGGGCCGCTGCTACATGCTGGCCGGTCCACGCGCCTCCCTCGCCGACGGGCTGCGCCGGTTGGCCGAGCTGGGTGGCGGGCCGGCCCCGGTGGTGGTGCCGGCCGCGATGATCGGGCTCACCGCGGCGGCGACGGGGGTGCTCGGCCGGCTGCTGCCGGTGCCGGCGACCTACGCCGCCGAGACGCTGCGTGCCTCCCTGGCCACGTACTACGGCGACCCTGGTCGGGCCGAGCGGGAGCTCGGGTGGTCGGCACGCCCCCTCGACGAGGGCCTGCGCGAACTCCTCGCGGCGGCCCGCGAGGCGGGGTCCTAGACTCCGACTGACCCGTCACCCAGCGACCAGGAGCCCCCGTGTCCGGTGCACCCGAGACCAACCGCCCCAGCACGCCCACCGTGCGGCCACTGCGAAAGGTGCTGGTCGCGAACCGTGGCGAGATCGCCGTACGGGTGGTCCGGGCATGCAAGGACGCGGGGATCGGGTCGGTCGCGGTGTACGCCGACCCCGACCGGGACGCGCTCTTCGTCCGGCTCGCCGACGAGGCGTACAGCCTGGGCGGCGCGACCCCGGCGGACTCCTACCTCGACATCGCCAAGATCGTCGACGTCGCGCTGCGCAGCGGCGCGGACTCGGTGCACCCCGGCTACGGCTTCCTGGCCGAGAACGCCGGCTTCGCGCGGGCGGTGCTCGACGCCGGTCTCGTCTGGGTCGGCCCGCCGCCGGCGGCCATCGACGCGCTCGGCGACAAGGTGCAGGCGCGGCACATCGCCCAGAAGGTCGGCGCACCACTGGTCGCCGGCACCCCGGAGCCGGTGTCCGGGGCGGACGAGGTGGTCGCGTTCGCCCGCGAGCACGGCCTGCCGATCGCGATCAAGGCGGCGTTCGGTGGCGGCGGGCGCGGTCTCAAGGTGGCCCGCAGCGAGGACGAGGTCACCGACCTGTACGAGTCCGCGGTGCGCGAGGCGGTCACCGCCTTCGGTCGCGGTGAGTGCTTCGTCGAGCGCTACCTCGACCGCCCGCGGCACGTCGAGACCCAGTGCCTGGCCGACCAGTACGGCCACGTCGTGGTGGTCTCCACCCGGGACTGCTCGTTGCAGCGACGGCACCAGAAGCTCGTCGAGGAGGCGCCCGCACCGTTCCTGTCCGCGGAGCAGGTCGCGACCTTGTACGACTCCTCCAAGGCGATCCTCAGCGAGGCGGGCTACGTCGGCGCGGGGACCTGCGAGTTCCTGGTCGGCCAGGACGGCACGATCTCGTTCCTCGAGGTCAACACCCGACTCCAGGTCGAGCACCCGGTGTCGGAGCAGGTGACCGGCCTCGACCTGGTCCGGGAGATGTTCCGGGTCGCGGCCGGCGAGGAGCTCGGGTACGGCGACCCGGCCGTGTCGGGCCACTCCATCGAGTTCCGCATCAACGCCGAGGACGCGGGGCGCGGCTTCATGCCTGCGCCCGGCACGCTGACCCGGTGGCACGCCCCCGCCGGGCCCGGCGTCCGGCTCGACGGCGGCTACGACCAGGGCGAGACGGTTCCCGGCTCGTTCGACTCGCTCGTCGGCAAGCTCGTGGTCAGCGGGCGGGACCGAACGGAGGCGCTGGAGCGCTCGCGCCGGGCGCTGGAGGAGTTCGTCGTCGACGGGATGCCGACGGTGATCCCGTTCCACCGCCGGGTGGTCGTCGACCCCGCGTTCGTCGGCGACGGCGAGACCTTCCACGTCCACACGTCCTGGATCGAGACCGAGTTCGACAACACCATCGCGCCGTACGACGGCGACGCCGCCGACGCCGAGCCGCAGGAGCGGCAGCGGGTGACGGTGGAGGTCGGGGGCAAGCGGCTCGAGGTCGTGCTGCCCGCGGCGCTGGGCGGCACCTCCGGCCCGGCCGCGGCCGGAGGCCGGAAGCCGTCGCGCGCGTCGGCGAAGAAGGCCGGCGCCCAGGCCAGTGGGGACGCGGTGACCTCCCCCATGCAGGGGACGATCGTCAAGGTCGCGGTCGAGGAGGGCCAGCAGGTCGAGGAGGGGGAGGTCGTGGTGGTGCTCGAGGCGATGAAGATGGAGCAGCCGCTCAAGGCGCACAAGGCCGGGCTGGTGAGCGGGCTGACCGCGGAGGTCGGGGACACCGTCACCAGTGGCGCGGTCATCTGCGAGCTGAAGGACTGAGCAGGTGTCGCTCCCCATCCGGGTGCTCCTGTTCGACGTCTCGGGCCGAGGGGGTGTCGCCAGGACGGTCGTCAACCTGGTGAACCAGCTCGTCGAGCGTCACGAGGTCGAGGTGATCAGCCTCTTCCACCGGAACAGGCCGCGCTTCCCGCTCGACCCGCGCATCCGGCTGCGGGTGCTGACCAAGCCTGAGGGCCAGGAGGGATGGGTCCACGGCAAGCTCGCCTCCCGCGCCACGCGGCTGCGTCCCCGGCCGTCGGAGACGAGGATGTCCCTGCTCACCGACGTGCTGCTGCGCCAGGCGCTGCGCGGCCTCGACGGCGGCATCCTGGTCACCACCCGGCCGTCCCTGCACCTCGCGGCCGTCCGCTACGCACCGAAGAGTGTGAAGATCATCGGTCAGGAGCACCTCAACGTGCCGACCCGGTGGAGCAACCGCCTCCAGGCCGGTGTGCTCAGCAGCGTGGTCCCCCGGCTCGACGCGTACGTCGTGCTCACCGAGGACGACTCGGCCGACTACCGCCGGCTGCTGCCCGGCATCACGACCGACCTGCGGGTGATCCGCAACGCGCTGCCCTGGCCGGTGCCCGAGCGAGGCGCGCCGCTGATCTCGCGGACCGTCGTGGCGGCCGGCCGGCTGGCGCCGGAGAAGGGCTTCGGCAGGCTGATCGACGCCTACGAGCCGGTCGGGCGGGCGCACCCCGACTGGCGGCTGCAGATCTACGGCACCGGCACCGAGGGCGACGCCCTGCGTGCCCGGATCGCCGAGCGCGAGCTCGGCGACCTCGTCGAGCTGAAGGGCTACAGCTCCGACATGCAGGGCATGCTGGCCGAGGCGTCCGTGTTCGCGCTCAGCTCGCGCAAGGAGGGCTTCCCGATGGCGCTCATCGAGGCGATGAGCGTGGGGCTGCCCCTGGTCGCCTTCGACTGCCCGCGCGGCCCGGCGGAGATCGTCCGGAACGGCCGCAACGGGCTGCTGGTGCCGGACGGCGACGTCGCCGCGTTCTCCGCGGCGCTGCGGCTGCTGGTCGAGGACGAGGAGCAGCGCCGTGCGATGGGGGCGGCGGCGCTCGCCGACGCGCACGCCTACGAGGTCGGCGCCATCGTCGCCCAGTGGGAGCAGCTCTTCGACGACGTCATGGCGCTGCCACGCCGTTGACGCGCTCCGGTCGCCGACGCGTCGCCAGCCGTTCAGCCGCCGTGCCTAGCGTGGGCGACATGAGCAAGGACGACCGGCGGGTGATCGTGCACGTCGGCGTGCCCAAGAGCGGCACCACCTTCCTGCGGACCTCGCTCGCCGAGAACCGCAGGGCGCTGCGCGCCGCCGGAGTGCTGTACCCCGCAGGCCCGCCGGAGCCGATGCTCCGCGCCGCGCTGGACGTCCGCGGCAACCACAAGGCCTGGGGGCGGCGGCGCAGGGACGTCGCCGGCACGTGGGCCGAGCTCTGCCACAAGGCCCGCCGGCACGCCGGCACGACGGTGATCAGCCACGAGCTGCTCGCGGCCGCCTCGGCACGCCGGGCCGGCCAGGCCCTCGCCGAGCTCAAGGGGCTCGACGTGCACGTCGTGGTGACCGCCCGCGACGTCGCCCGGCAGGTCATCGCGCAGTGGCAGGAGGGCGCCGAGCACGGCCGGACCGTGAGCTTCCGGCAGTTCGCCGAGCGGGTCTCCTCCTACGACCCGGCGCACAAGCAGGCGAAGCGGTTCTGGTCGGCCCAGGAGCTGCCCGGGGTGCTCGCGCGCTGGGGCGCCACCCTTCCGTCGGACCACGTGCACCTGGTGTGCTGCCCGCCCCGCCCCGCGCCGACGGAGGATCTGTGGCGGCTCTTCGCCGGGGTCGTCGGCTTCGACCCCGCCCGGTTCCCGGCGAGCGCGCCCGGCGACGACACCTCGCTGGGCACCACCCAGACCGCCCTGCTGCGACACGTCAACGCGGCCCTGGGCGACCGGCTCCCCCAGCCGGCGTACGGCCGGGCGGTCACGCAGGGGCTCGCCCACGGCCTGCTGACCCGGCACCCCTCCCCGCGGCCGGCGCTGCCCCGCCCGCTCCACGCCGCGCTGGCCGACATGTCCGAGCGCTGGGTCAAGGAGATCGACCGGGTGGGGTACCAGGTGCATGGCGACCTGCGCGACCTGGTGCCCGCGGCCCCGGCCTGGGACGCACCGCACCCCGACGACGTGGACGACCGCGCCGAGGCGGACACCGCCGCCGCGGTGATCGCGGACCTGCTCGTCGAGCTCGCCCGCTGCCGCGCCGGGCGCTGAGGCTCCGGGTGGCGCCCGGGCGACCCCCGATCCGCCAGGTGGGACCGCGCTGATGCACGCGCCGGGACGCCACTAGCCTCGGACCCATGTTCAGCAAAGTCCTGGTCGCCAACCGCGGCGAGATCGCCATCCGGGCCTTCCGGGCAGCCTACGAGCTCGGCGCCCAGACGGTCGCGGTGTTCCCGTACGAGGACCGCGGGTCCGAGCATCGGCTCAAGGCCGACGAGGCCTACGAGATCGGCGAGCACGGCCACCCGGTCCGCGCCTACCTCGACCCCGAGGGGATCGTCGCGACCGCGGTCCGGGCGGGCGCCGACGCGGTGTACCCGGGCTACGGCTTCCTGTCGGAGAACCCGCGGCTCGCCGAGGCCTGCGCGAACGCCGGGGTCACCTTCGTCGGCCCCACCGCGGACGTGCTCACCCTGACCGGCAACAAGGCCCGCGCCATCGAGGCCGCCACGGCCGCCGGCGTCCCGACGCTGCGCTCGGTGCCGCCGGGCACGGACGTCGAGGAGCTGGTCGCCTCCGCCGATGCGCTGCCCTTCCCGCTGTTCGTCAAGGCGGTGTCCGGCGGCGGCGGCCGGGGGATGCGGCGGGTGGACGACCCGGCCCGGCTGCGCGAGGCGGTCCAGACGTGCATGCGCGAGGCGGAGGGCGCCTTCGGCGACCCGACCGTCTTCATCGAGCAGGCGGTGGTCGACCCGCGGCACATCGAGGTGCAGATCCTCGCCGACGGCGAGGGCGACGTGATCCACCTCTACGAGCGGGACTGCTCGGTGCAGCGTCGCCACCAGAAGGTGGTCGAGATCGCGCCCGCGCCCGACCTCGACCCGGACCTGCGGGACCGGGTCTGCGCGGACGCGGTGCGGTTCGCCCGGACCATCGGCTACCGCAACGCAGGCACGGTGGAGTTCCTGCTCGACCCGTCCGGACGCTACGTGTTCATCGAGATGAACCCACGGATCCAGGTCGAGCACACCGTCACCGAGGAGATCACCGACGTCGACCTGGTCCAGGCCCAGATGCGCATCGCCTCGGGCGAGACGCTGGCCGACCTCGGCCTGTCGCAGGAGGCGGTCCGGCCGCACGGCGCCGCTCTGCAGTGCCGGATCACCACCGAGGACCCGGCCAACGGCTTCCGCCCGGACACCGGGAAGATCACCACCTACCGCTCCCCCGGCGGCGCGGGCGTCCGGCTCGACGGGGGCACGACGTACACCGGCGCCGAGGTCTCCGCGCACTTCGACTCGATGCTCACCAAGCTCACCTGCCGCGGACGGACCTTCGAGGCCGCCGTGGAGCGCGCCCAGCGCGCGGTCGCCGAGTTCCGGATCCGCGGCGTCTCCACGAACATCCCGTTCCTGCAGGCCGTGCTGCACGACCCGGACTTCCGGGCCGGCCGGCTCACCACCGGGTTCATCGAGGAGCACCCGCACCTGCTCACCGCCCGGTCCTCGGCCGACCGCGGCACCAAGCTGCTGACCTATCTCGCCGACGTCACGGTCAACCAGCCGTACGGCCGCGCGCCGGTCTCGGTCGACCCGGCCAGCAAGCTCCCGCCCGTGGACCTCGCCGTGCCGGCCCCGGACGGCACCCGCCAGCAGCTCCTCCGGCTCGGACCCGAGGGGTTCGCGCGGGCGCTGCGCGAGCAGACCGCGGTCGCGGTCACCGACACGACCTTCCGCGACGCCCACCAGTCGCTGCTGGCCACCCGGGTGCGCACCCGGGACCTGACCGCGGTGGCCGGCCACGTCGCCCGCACCACCCCGGAGCTGTGGAGCCTCGAGGCGTGGGGCGGGGCGACGTACGACGTCGCGCTGCGGTTCCTGTCGGAGGACCCGTGGGAGCGGCTGGTGAAGCTGCGGCAGGCGGTGCCGAACATCTGCCTGCAGATGCTGCTGCGCGGCCGCAACACCGTCGGCTACACGCCGTACCCGACGGCGGTGACCACCGCCTTCGTCGAGGAGGCGGCGGCGACCGGCATCGACGTGTTCCGGATCTTCGACGCGCTCAACGACGTCGAGCAGATGCGGCCGGCGATCGAGGCCGTCCGGGCGACCGGCACCGCGGTCGCCGAGGTGGCGCTGTGCTACACCGGCGACCTGTCGGACCCGGGCGAGACGCTGTACACCCTGGACTACTACCTCGACCTCGCGGACCGCATCGTCGGCGCCGGCGCCCACGTCATCGCGATCAAGGACATGGCCGGGCTGCTCCGGGCGCCGGCGGCGCGCACGCTGGTCGGTGCGCTGCGCGAGCGCTTCGCCCTCCCGGTGCACCTGCACACCCACGACACCCCGGGCGGCCAGCTCGCGACGCTGCTCGCCGCCATCGACGCCGGCGTGGACGCGGTCGACGCGGCGTGCGCCTCGATGGCCGGCGCCACCAGCCAGCCCGCACTGTCCGCCCTGGTGGCCACCACCGACCACGCCGAACGGGCGACCGGTCTGTCGCTGCAGGCGTTGTGCGACCTCGAGCCGTACTGGGAGGCCACCCGGCGGGTCTACGCCCCGTTCGAGTCGGGGCTCCCCTCGCCCACCGGCCGGGTGTACAGCCACGAGATCCCGGGAGGCCAGCTGTCCAACCTGCGGCAGCAGGCGATCGCCCTCGGCCTCGGGGAGAAGTTCGAGCAGATCGAGGACGTGTACGCCGCCGCCAACCGGATCCTCGGCAACATCGTGAAGGTCACCCCGACCTCGAAGGTCGTCGGCGACCTGGCGCTGCACCTCGTCGCGGTCGGCGCGGACCCGGCGGAGTTCGCCGCGGAGCCCGGCGCGTTCGATGTTCCCGACTCGGTGATCGGCTTCCTGTCCGGCGACCTCGGCGACCCGCCCGGTGGCTGGCCGGAGCCGTTCCGCACCAAGGCACTGGCCGGCCGCACGCCTAAGCCGGTCGCCGTCGACCTCGACGCGGAGGCGCGGGAGGGGCTGCGGCAGGACCGTCGCGGCACCCTGAACCGGCTGCTGTTCCCCGGCCCGACGGAGACGTTCCAGGACTCCCGCGAGCGCTTCGGCGACGTCTCGGTGCTGCCCACCCGGGACTACCTCTACGGCCTGCGCCACGGTGACGAGCACCAGGTCGACCTCGAGGAGGGCAAGCGGCTGCTCTTCGGTCTCCAGGCGATCAGCGACCCCGACGAGCGGGGGATCCGCACGGTGATGTGCACGATCAACGGCCAGCTCCGACCGGTCAGCGTGCGCGACCGGTCGATCGCCGCCGACGTGCCGACCCAGGAGAAGGCGTCGCCGTCGGAGCCCGGACACGTCCCGGCACCGTTCGACGGAGTCGTCACCGTCGTGGTCGGCACGGGCGACACCGTCCGGGCCGGAGACACCGTGGCGACGATCGAGGCGATGAAGATGGAGGCGTCGGTCACCGCGCCGGTGACCGGGACGGTCCAGCGCATCGCGCTCGGCAGCACCCAGCAGGTGGAGGGCGGCGACCTGGTGCTGGTGCTGACGCCGGCCGCCTCGGGCCGTTGACCCCACCGCCCCGCCCGCTCTCCCGCACAGCCGGCGACGGTCGCCCCGTCGCACCGGTCCGGATCGCGCACCTCGGGCTCGGCGGCTTCTTCCGGGCGCACCAGGCCTGGTACACCGAGCACGCGCCGGACGCGGACGGCTGGGGCATCGCGGCCTTCGCCGGACGCAGCGCCGGACTGGCCGCTGCCCTGCGGGCGCAGGACGGGCTGTACACGCTGGTGACCCGCGGGCCGACCGACGATGCCACCGAGGTGGTCGCCAGCGTGAGTGCCGCGCACCCGGCGGACGACGCGGGCGCCTGGGCGAGGGTGCTCTCCTCCCCGGACCTCGCCGTCGTCACCCTGACCGTGACCGAGGCCGGCTACTCGGCCGGCGTCCCGGGGCGGCTCGTCGACGGGCTGCTGGCCCGGGCCCGGGCCGACGCCGGTCCGCTGGCGGTCGTCCCGTGCGACAACCTGCCCGGCAACGGGGAGGTCGTCGCCCGGGCGGTGACCGCGTCGGCGGAGTCGGTCGACCCCGGACTCGCCGCGTGGATCGCCGGGCAGGTCTCGTTCGTCACCACGATGGTCGACCGGATCACCCCGCGCGCCACCGACGCGGACCGGGCCGCGGTGGCCGCCGGCACCGGCCGGCAGGACCGCGCGCCGGTCGTGACCGAGCCGTTCACGGAGTGGGTGCTGCACGGCGACTTCCCCGCCGGGCGGCCCGGCTGGGAGGCGGCGGGCGCCCGCTTCGTCGCCGACGTCGGCCCGTTCGAGCAGCGCAAGCTCTGGCTGCTGAACGGCGCGCACTCGCTGCTGGCCTACGCCGGCGGGCTCCGCGGCCACGAGACGGTCGCGGACGCGGTGGCCGATCCGGAGTGCCGGCGCTGGGTCGAGCAGTGGTGGGACGAGGCGGCCCGCCACCTGGCGCTGCCCGCCGCCGAGGTGGACGCCTACCGAGCGGCGCTGCTGGACCGGTTCGCCAACCCCCGGATGCGGCACCTGCTGGCGCAGGTCGCGGCGGACGGATCCGAGAAGCTGCCCGTGCGGGTCGTGCCGGTGCTCCGGGCCGAGCGGTCGGCGGGGCGGCTGCCTCGTGCTGCGGCACGCGTCGTCGCGGCCTGGGTGTGCCACCTGCGGGGTGCCGGCGCGCCGGTCGACGACCCGCGGCCCGACCTCGTGCGCCGGGTGCACGACGCGTCCCTGGACGAGGCCGCGCGCGAGGCGCTCGAGCACCTCGGCCCGGACCTGGCCGACGACGCCGAGCTGCGGGCGACGGTGGTCGAGGAGGCGCGCGCGCTGCGCGGCTGACCGCTCAGCCGAGGGACCCGCCGCCGGGCCGCGACCGGCGCGCGAGGATCGCGGTCGTGTCGAAGGAGAACCACGACGACCGCAGCCCGTAGATCGAGCGGAAGGTCTCCCCGGAGATCGTCACGTTCGAGGACGTGCCGTCGAGCACCATGCTCCTCACCCGGCCCCGCCACTGGCCGTGTCCGTCGCGGCTGGTCACCTCGACGCTGCGGAGCGTGCCGAGCCGCGGGTAGCTGCTCTCGAGGCGGCGCAGGTGGAGGGTCGTGGACCAGGAGTGCACCGGGTTGACGCTGGTGGCGTCGTACGGGTCCTTCTGGGCCGGGAGGTAGGGCGGTCCCCCGTCCGCGGTCCAGCCGCCGCTGCTCGACCCGAACTGCGTGAACGCCGCCTTGCCGCCGTACGTCAGGATCCGACCCGCCGTGGCGTCGACCGCGGCGTTGCTGCGCGGGTCCTCGCTGCGGTAGCCACCGTAGACCTGGCACGAGCTGGTGTCGCAGACCTGGTAGTAGCGCGCCGGGTTCTGCGCGCGCGACCAGGTGGCGTAGGTGCGGGCAGCCACCGCCTGGGCGCGCACCGCCTCCTTCCGCCACGAGGCCGGCATCTCGTTGGGGACCACGCCCTTGACGTACGTGTCCATCGACACCACGTTGACGGTGTCCCGGCTCGCGCTGCCCGGGTACGGCGATGCCGCCCGGAGCGCGCCGCGGTAGCTGCGCGCGCCGGACGGGGTCCAGAGCGTCAGCGGTCCTGCCGCCCGGAGCTGGCCGTCACCGGCCAGGGCGTCGTGGCCACCGGGCCTCCAGCGGTGCCACCGGGTGGTCCGGTAGCCGACGACGGTGCGGTTGGTGGCCGCGTCCACGTTGAGCCGCCATCGCTTCACGCCGCTGATCGCCGGGACGGGGTACGTCGTCCCGGTCCCGAGGTCGCGCACGGTGAGTCCGGCTGCCGGGCTCACCACCACGTCGGAGGTGGTGTCCCCGGTGATCAGGACGCGGACGGTGCCCGAGAACGTCGACCAGCTGGTCCCCGGGTAGTAGAAGTCGATGATCCGCCGGTAGTCCAGCCCCTGGAGGGCGGCTCCCTCGGCGCCGTACTGCGACATCCCGTGACCGTGCCCGTAGCCGTGCCCGCGCACCACCACGCTCCCCCCGGCGGGGACCCGGTAGGTCCGGTTGGTGGCCACCGCCGATGCCGGCAGGAGTGCCGCGACGCCCTGCGCCGTTCCGGACAGCGCCGCAGTGAGCAGGACCGCGAGCCCGGCACCGAGCAGGCGTGTCGAGGTCATGGAGCGTCTCCCCTCGCCGTCCTGGGACCGCTGTGGTTCCCGACGTCTGGTGCTGTCTCAGGTTAGGCACGGGACAGGTGTCGCGTCGGCGTTCGGACAATCCGCCCGAACAGCCGCGCCGACAGTCCGCCGCCGGGGTAGCCGTCGCTCAGGCGCGTCGGTGCAGCCGGCGGGCCGCCTCCGCGACCGACCCGCTCATCGACGGGTAGACCGTGAAGGCCTGCGCGAGCTGGTCGGCGGTGAGGTTCTCGGCGACCGCGATCGCCACCGGGTGGATGAGCTCGCTGGCGCGCGGACCGACCACCACGCCGCCGACGACGATGCCGGTGCCCGGGCGACAGAGCAGCTTCACGAAGCCGTCGCGAACGCCCTGCATCTTGGCGCGCGGGTTGCCCGACAGCGGCAGGGTCACCACGTCGGCCTCGGTCTCCGTGGTGTGCGACCAGCCGACGGTCGCGATCTCGGGTGCCGTGAACACGTTGGAGCTGACGGTCTTGAGGTCGAGCGGGGACACCGCGTCGCCGAGGAAGTGCCACATGGCGATGCGCCCCTGCATCGCGGCGACGGACGCGAGCATCAGCACGCCCGTGCAGTCGCCCGCGGCGTACACGCCGTGCGCCGAGGTCCGCGAGACCCGGTCCACCTCGACGAACCCGCCGGCGTCGAGGGTGACCCCGACCTCCTCGAGCCCGATCTCGCCGGTGTTCGGCACCGAGCCGACGGCGAGCAGACAGTGCGAGCCCTCGACCGTGCGGCCGTCGGTCAGCGTCACGGTGACCCGGTCCCCGTCCCGGCGCACCGACTGCATCCGCGAGCGGGAGAGCACGGTCATCCCGCGGCGCCGGAACACGTCCTCGAGGACCCCGGCGGCGTCGGCGTCCTCGCTCGGCAGCACCCGGTCCCGGCTGGAGACCAGGACGACGTCCACGCCGAGCGCGTTGTAGGCGCTGGCGAACTCCGCTCCGGTGACCCCGGACCCGACCACGACGAGCCGCTCCGGAACCTCGTCGAGGTCGTAGACCTGCTCCCAGGTGAGGATGCGCTCCCCGTCGGGTCGGGCACTGTCCAGGGTGCGCGGCCGCGCCCCGGTGGCCACCAGCACGGCGTCGGCGTCGTACTCCTGCTCGCTGCCGTCGGTCAGCGTCGCGACCACCCGCTGCGCGGCCTTGCCGGTGGCCGCCGCGCCGGCGAGCCGCCCGCGACCGCGGACCACGCGGACCTTCTCCCGGGTGAGCCGGCGCTCGATGTCGCGCGACTGCGCGAGCGCGAGCTCCATCACGCGCGTGTTGACCTGGGCCAGGTCGGCCGTCACCGAGCCGCCAGCCGTACCGGCGACGGGGGCGACGCCGGCGAACGCGATCCCGAGCTCGGCGGCCTCCTCGATCTCGGTCATCCGCTCCGCGGTGGCGATCAGCGTCTTGCTCGGGACGCAGTCGGTGAGCACCGCGGAGCCGCCGAGGCCGTCGGTGTCGACCACGGTGACGTCCGCGCCCAGCTGTGCGGCCACCAGCGCCGCCTCGTAGCCGCCGGGGCCTCCGCCGATGATCACCACATGAGTCACGCGCGTCATTGTTCCATCCGGGGCGCCCGGCCCGGTTACGCTCCTGTGCCGTGCCCCTGTACGCCGCCTACGGGTCCAACATGGACCCCCGCCGGATGGTCGAGCGCTGCCCGCACTCCCCGCTGCACAGCACCGGATGGCTGGTCGGCTGGCGGCTCACCTTCGGCGGCGAGGACCTCGGCTGGGACGGCGCGCTGGCGACGATCGTGCAGGACCCGTTCGAGCAGGTCTTCGTCGCCGTGTACGACGTCACCGAGGAGGACGAGGCCACGCTGGACAGCTGGGAGGGCGCCGACACCGGCCTCTACCGCAAGACGAAGGTGCGGGTGGCCACGATGCTGGGCGAGGAGGTCACCTGGGCGTACGTCCTCGACGCGTACGAAGGCGGGCTGCCCTCCGCCGGCTACCTCGGCATCCTCGCCGAGGCCGCCGAGGCCGCGGACGCCCCGGCCGACTACGTCGCGGCGCTGCGCGCCCGGCCCTGCCGGTCCGTGGGTCTCTGACCCCGGTTCAGTACGCTGCCCCGATGAGTGCTCAGCCGAGTCCGCGGGACCCCTCCGAGCTGGCCGAGCAGGCCGCCGAGGCGCTGCGCGCGCACACCGGGGTGGACCGCCACGACATCGCGCTGGTGATGGGCTCCGGGTGGCTGCCCGCGGTCGACGCACTGGGCGAGGCGGCCGCCGAGATCAGCACGACGGACCTGCCGGGCTTCGCGCCGCCCGCCGTGGCCGGACACGCGGGGCGGCTGCGCTCCGTGCGCGCCGGAGACCGGAACCTGCTGGTGCTGCTGGGCCGCACGCACCTGTACGAGGGCCACGGGGTGCGCGCCGTCGTGCACGGGGTGCGCACCGCCGCGGCGGCGGGCTGCCGGGCCGTCGTCCTCACCAACGGCTGCGGCGGCCTGGAGGAGCGCTGGCAGCCCGGCACACCGGTCCTGGTCGGCGACCACATCAACCTGACGGCCACCTCGCCCGTCGAGGGCGCGCACTTCGTCGACCTGACCGACCTGTACAGCAGCCGGCTGCGGGCTCTCTGCCGCGAGGTCGACGGCTCGCTCGAGGAAGGCGTCTACGTCCAGCTCCCCGGACCGCACTACGAGACCCCGGCGGAGATCCGCATGGTGCGCGCGATCGGGGGCAACCTGGTCGGCATGTCCACCACACTCGAGGCGATCGCCGCCCGCGAGGCAGGCTTGGAGGTCCTCGGCATCTCCCTGGTCACCAACCTGGCCGCCGGGATCACCGGTGAGCGGCTCGACCACGCCGAGGTGCTCGCAGCCGGCGACGCCGCCGCTGCCCGGATGGGCGAGCTGCTCGGCGCGATCGTGCCGAGGATCTGATGCGCGTCCTGGTCACCGGCGCGGCCGGCAGCGTGGGCACGGTGGTCTGCAGCGGTCTCGTCGACCGCGGCCACGACGTCGTCGGCCTGGACCGGGCGGTGGAGCCGGAAGGGTTCACCGGCCGCTGGTACACCGCCGACTGCGCCGACCCCGACGCCCTCGACGCGGTCTTCGTCGAGCTGGTGCGCACCGGCGGCCTCGACGGCGTCGTACACCTGGCCGGCCGCGTCGACGAGGTGTCGCTCCCCGACCAGCTGGCCGCCCACGTCGCCACCACGGCCGCGCTGCTGGACGCGATGGTCGGCCACGGCGTCACCCGGGTCGTCTACGCCAGCAGCAACCACGCCGTGGGACGGACGCCACGCACGGCGCTGCTCGGCGTGGACGTGCCGCCCCGGCCGGACACCTTCTACGGGGTCGCCAAGGTCACGGCGGAGGCGCTGCTGCGGCTCTACGTCGACCGGCACGGCATCGACGCGGTCTGCGCCCGGATCGGCAGCCTGCTCCCCCAGCCGGAGAGTCGCCGGGCACTGAGCACCTGGCTGTCCCACGACGACGCGGTCCGGATGGTCGACGCCTGCCTGACCGCGCCCGACCCCGGCTTCGCGGTGCTCTACGGCATCTCCGCGAACACCCGGGCCTGGTGGGACCTCGAGCCCGGACGGGCGCTCGGCTTCGACCCCCAGGACGACGCCGAGGACCACGCCGCCCGCATCGAGGCGACGCCGGAGAGCGACGACGACCGGGCGGAGGCGGCGTACGTCGGTGGGCCGTACGCCACCGCGGAGTTCGAGCGCCCGGCCCTCGACCCGCGGGAGGTCTGAGCGACAGTCGCGCGCGTGCTCCGTCGGCTGTGCGCGAGCGCGGCTCAGCCGACCCGCCACGAGCACCGGCAGCCACCGGCTCGGCACGGCCGGAACGTCCCCGGACAGCCCTCTCGAGCAGCGGGTCGCCGCCACCATCGCCGCCTGACCCGGTGAGTAGCCTGCGTGCATGACGACGTACGACGACGCGCGCGCCTGGCTGGCCGAGGACCCGGACCCGCAGACCCGTGCCGAGCTCGCGACCCTGCTGGAGCGTGCCCCGCACGACGCTGTCGCGGCCCGCGACCTCGAGGACCGGTTCGCCGGGCGGCTGGAGTTCGGCACCGCGGGTCTTCGCGGCGCACTCGGGGCGGGCCCCAACCGGATGAACCGGGTCGTCGTGATCCGCGCGGCGGCCGGGCTGGCGGCGTACCTCCGCGGGCAGGGCCGGCAGGGCACCGTCGTCGTCGGGTACGACGCGCGGCACGGCTCCGACGTCTTCGCCGAGGACACCGCCGCGGTGATGGCCGGCGCCGGTCTCGACGCGGTGGTGCTCCCCCGGCCGCTGCCGACCCCGGTGCTCGCCTACGCGATCCGCGCGCTGGGCTGTGTCGCCGGCGTGATGGTCACCGCGTCGCACAACCCGCCGCAGGACAACGGCTACAAGGTCTACCTCGGCGACGGCAGCCAGATCGTGCCGCCGGCCGACGCCGCCATCTCCGCCGAGATCGACGCCGTGGGCGCGCCGGCCGACGTCTCGCGGGACGAGGGCTGGCGACGGCTCGGCGAGGAGGTGCTCGACGACTACTACGGCGACGTGGTCCGGCTCGTCGACCCGGCAGGGCCGCGCGAGCTGCGCACCGTCTACACCCCGCTGCACGGCGTCGGCGGCGAGTCGGTCGTCGAGGTGATGCGTCGCGCCGGGTTCGCGGCACCCCACGTCGCACCGGCGCAGGCCGACCCGGACCCGGACTTCCCGACGGTCTCGTTCCCCAACCCGGAGGAGCCGGGGGCGATGGACCTCGCCATGCGGCTCGCCGCCGAGGTCGACGCCGACCTGGTCGTGGCCAACGACCCGGACGCCGACCGGTGCGCGGCCGCGGTTCCCGGGCCGCACGGCTGGCGGATGCTGCGCGGTGACGAGGTCGGGGCCCTGCTGGCGGACTTCCTGCTGCGCTCCGGCAAGGCAGGCGTCTACGCCACCTCGATCGTGTCGTCCTCGCTGCTCGAGACGATGGCGCGCGCCGCCGGCCAGCCGTACGTCGAGACGCTGACCGGCTTCAAGTGGATCGGCCGCGTGGACGGACTCGCCTTCGGCTACGAGGAGGCGCTCGGCTACTGCGTGGCGCCCGACCTGGTCCGCGACAAGGACGGCGTCTCGGCGCTGCTCCGGCTGGTCGAGCTCGCGGCACTGCTGAAGAGCGAGGGCCGCACGCTGACCGACCGGCTCGACGACATCGCCCGCGAGCACGGCCTGCATGCCACCGACCAGCTCGCGGTGCGGGTCGACGACCTCACCGAGATCGGTGCGGCGATGGACCGGCTGCGCAGCACACCGCCGGCGACGCTCGGCGGGCTCCCGGTGGAGCGGGTGGACGACCTGGCGGCCGGCGACGGGGAGCTGCCGCCGACCGAGGGGCTGCGCTACCGGCTGGCCGAGCGCGCCCGGGTGGTGGTCCGCCCGTCCGGCACCGAGCCGAAGCTGAAGGGCTACCTCGAGGTGGTCATCGACGTGCCCCCGGAGGAGGACGGCGGCGTGGGCGCGGCCCGCATCGTCGCCTCGGGCCGCCTCGACGCGATGCGGGGCGACCTGGCCGAGGCGGCCGGGCTGTCGGTCACCTAGAACAGCAGGCTGACCAGGAAGCCCAGCCCACTGACCACCAGCACCACGATCTCCGGCAGCGCCACCCTCCGGCGCACCAGTGCCGGCTCCGAGGACTCCGACAGCTCGGCCTTCTTCGCGCTCTCCACCAGCTCCTCGATGCGCCGCACCACGAAGGCGTGGTAGGTCATGCCGGTCTGGTCGGGAGCGGCGCGGTCGGCCATCTCGCTGAACTCGTGCCAGCGGCTGGTGCCGAGCAGCTTGGGCCGGTTGCCGGAGCCCTTGCGGCGCGCCCGCAGGCCCTCACCGATGCCGATGCACACGTAGCGGGCGTCGCCGACCCAGATGTTGAGGGTCTGCCGCAGGGTCACCGCGTCCACCATCCGCAGCGGCACGCGCGTGTCGGTGAAGGAGTTCCTGAGCAGCAGCGCCTCGCGGTAGGCGACCGCCCGCGGGCGGATCTGCGTGGCCCACACCAGGACGGTCGCGAACACCGCGGCGAGCCCCACCCGCAGGCCGGTGACGGTGTGCACCGAGAGCACGACGTACCCCAGACCGACCAGGATCAGCGCGAGGCCGGCGTAGCCGAGCAGGTAGCCGCTGGTTGGCTTGAACCGCTCGACCGGGACGTCGGTTCCGGTCAGCGTGGAGGAGGAGTCCATGGGTCGATTCTGCCCCTCGTCCGCCGATTCTCCACTCCGCGAGCCGCAACCCTATGCTGGGGCGCGTGACCAGGGCCCCGGCATCTGCGAGCGACCTGCGCGAGGTCGCGTCGTCCGACTCCTCGCTGCGCCGGTTCCTGCACGGCCTGCCGGGCGTCGACCAGGTCGGTGCCGAGGCCCGCGCCGCCGCACTCGGCACCCGCTCGATCAAGACCACCGCCAAGCAGTACGCCCTGGACCTCGCGATCCGGATGGTCGACCTCACCACGCTCGAGGGGTCGGACACCCCCGGCAAGGTGCGCGCGCTGAGCGCCAAGGCGGTGCGGCCGGACCCCGAGGACCCGACCTGCCCGCACACCGCCGCGGTCTGCGTGTACCCCGACATGGTGCCGACCGCGGTCGACGCCCTGCGCGGCAGCGAGGTGCACGTCGCCTCGGTGGCCACCGCGTTCCCCGCGGGGCGGGTGCCGCTCGACGTCAAGCTCGCCGACACCCGGGACGCCGTCGAGGCCGGGGCCCACGAGATCGACATGGTGATCGACCGGGGCGCGTTCCTGTCCGGGCGCTACCTGAAAGTGTACGACGAGATCGTCGCGGTCCACGAGGCCTGCGGGTCCGCGCACCTCAAGGTGATCCTGGAGACCGGCGAGCTGCAGACCTACGACAACGTCCGCCGCGCCTCGTGGCTGGCGATGACCGCCGGGGCGCACTTCATCAAGACGTCGACCGGCAAGATGCAGCCGGCGGCCACCCTGCCGGTGACGCTGGTGATGCTCGAGGCGGTCCGCGACTTCCGCGAGGCGACCGGCCGGATGGTCGGCGTGAAGCCCGCCGGCGGCATCCGCACCAGCAAGGACGCGACCAAGCACCTCGTGATGGTCAACGAGGTCGCCGGCCCCGACTGGCTTGATCCCGCCTGGTTCCGCTTCGGCGCCTCGTCGCTGCTCAACGACCTGCTGATGCAGCGCACCAGGCTGACCACCGGCCGCTACTGCGGCCCCGACTACGTGACGCTGGACTGAGGACGATGACCGAGTTCGAGTACGCCCCGGCCCCGGAGTCCCGCGCGGTCGTCGACATCCGCTCCTCCTACGGGCTGTTCGTCGACGGCGCCTTCGTGGACCCGGCGGACGGCCGCTCCTTCAAGACCGTCAGCCCGGCCACCGAGGAGGTGCTCGCCGAGGTCGCCGAGGCGTCCGCCGAGGACGTCGACCGGGCGGTGCGTGCCGCGCGTCGGGCACAGACCTCGGTGTGGGCGCGGCTGAGCGGCCGCGACCGGGCGAAGTACCTGTTCCGGATCGCCCGGATCCTCCAGGAGCGCGGCCGCGAGCTCGCGGTGCTGGAGACGCTCGACAACGGCAAGCCGATCAAGGAGTCCCGCGACGTCGACGTGCCGCTGGCCGCAGCGTGGTTCTTCTACAACGCCGGCTGGGCGGACAAGCTCGAGCACGCCGGCCTCGGCGCGGACCCGCAGCCGCTGGGCGTGGCCGCCCAGGTGATCCCCTGGAACTTCCCGCTGCTGATGCTGGCCTGGAAGATCGCGCCGGCGCTCGCCTGCGGCAACACGGTCGTGCTGAAGCCGGCCGAGACCACGCCGCTGAGCGCGCTGCTGTTCGCCGAGATCTGCCAGCAGGCCGACCTGCCCCCGGGCGTGGTGAACATCGTCACCGGTGCGGGCGCCACCGGCCGCGACCTCGTGGCGCACCCGGACGTCGACAAGGTGGCGTTCACCGGCTCCACCGAGGTCGGCAAGCAGATCGCCCGCACGGTCGCCGGGACCCGCAAGCGCGTCACCCTCGAGCTCGGCGGCAAGGCCGCCAACGTGGTCTTCGACGACGCCCCCGTCGACCAGGCCGTCGAGGGGATCGTCAACGGGATCTTCTTCAACCAGGGCCACGTCTGCTGCGCCGGGTCGCGGCTGCTGGTGCAGGAGTCGGTCGCCGAGGAGCTCCTCGAGCGGCTGAAGCGCCGGATGGCCACGCTGCGCGTCGGCGACCCGCTGGACAAGAACACCGACGTCGGCGCGATCAACTCCGCCGAGCAGCTCGCGAAGATCCGCGAGCTCTCCGAGGTCGGGGACGCCGAGGGTGCGCAGCGGTGGTCGCCTCCGTGCGAGCTGCCGTCCCACGGCTACTGGTTCCCGCCCACCATCTTCACCGGCGTCACCCAGGCGCACCGGATCGCTCGCGAGGAGATCTTCGGCCCGGTGCTGTCCGTGCTGACCTTCCGCACCCCGGCGGAGGCCGTCGAGAAGGCCAACAACACGCCGTACGGGCTCTCGGCCGGTGTCTGGACCGACAAGGGCTCGCGCATCCTCTGGATGGCCGACCGGCTGCGCGCCGGGGTGGTGTGGGCCAACACGTTCAACAAGTTCGACCCGGCGAGCCCGTTCGGCGGCTACCAGGAGTCCGGCTACGGCCGCGAGGGCGGTCGCCACGGTCTGGAGGCGTACATCCGATGAGCCGCATCGAGGTCCGCAAGACCTACAAGCTCTACATCGGCGGCGCGTTCCCGCGCTCGGAGTCCGGGCGAAGCTTCGTCGTCGAGGACCGCAGCGGCCGGTTCCTGGCGAACGCCGCGCAGGCCTCCCGCAAGGACGCCCGGGACGCGGTGCAGGCGGCCCGCAAGGCCTTCGCGGGCTGGTCGACCCGGACGGCGTACAACCGCGGCCAGGTCGTGTACCGGGTCGCCGAGGTGCTCGAGGGCCGCCGCGCTCAGTTCACCGCGGAGGTGCAGGCCTCGGAGGGCATCGCGCAGCCGCAGGCCGAGTCCGTCGTCGACGCCGCCGTGGACCGGCTGGTCTGGTACGCCGGCTGGGCCGACAAGCTCACCCAGGTGGTGGGCGGGGCCAACCCGGTGGCCGGGCCCTACTTCAACCTCTCCTCCCCCGAGCCCACCGGCGTGGTCGCCGCCGTGGCGCCACAGGGCTCCTCGCTGCTCGGACTGGTCAGCGTGCTCGCGCCGATCGTGGTCAGCGGCAACACCTGCGTGCTCGCCACGTCCGCGCTGCGCCCACTGCCCGCGATCACGCTCGGGGAGGTGCTGGCCACCTCCGACGTCCCGGGCGGAGTGGTGAACCTGCTGACCGGTCCGCTCGGGGACACCGTGCCGACGCTGGCCTCGCACATGGACGTCAACGCGCTCGACCTCACGGGCCTGGCCGGCGACGCCGAGCAGGCGACCGCCCTCGAGGTGGCCGCCGCCGACAACCTCAAGCGGGTGCTGCGGGCGCCCGACGCCGAGCCCGACTGGCTCGCCGACCCCGGCACCTCCCGGCTGACCGCGTTCCTCGAGACCAAGACGGTCTGGCACCCGGTCGGCATCTGAGCGTTGCCGCGCGACACCGCCTCAGGTCAGCAGCCCGTCGCGAAGCGCCGTGGCCAGGGTCGGCGCCAGCGGCAGCCGTGGGACCAGCGTCGCCTGGAACGCGTGGTAGGTGTCGGGCTTGCCGCTCCACGTCACGCCGCTCGGCCGGTTCTGTGGGGACAGCTCGTGGTGCCACGACCCCAGCCTGTGGTCGAGGAAGTACGTCGCGAGGTGGTCCCACCACACCTCGTACCACCGGGCGTACGCGTCGTCCCCCGTGGCGGCGTACAGCGCCGCCGCGGTCGCGGTGGCCTCCGCCGGCACCCAGTGCATCCGCTCGCGCACGACCGGACGGCCCGCCCAGTCCACGGTGTAGACGAACCCGTCTGCGCCGTCGACCGCCCATCCCTCGCGGACCGCTGCCTCGAACAGCGAGCGTGCGTCGTCGAGCATCCAGGACGGCGCGTCGCCGAGTGCCGCCCGCAGGTGCAGGGTGAGCCGGGACCACTCCAGCCAGTGGCCGATGGTGGCGCCGTACGGCCGGAACGGGTGCGCGGGCTCGTCGGCGTTGTACTCCAGCTCCGGCTGCCAGGACTCGTCGAAGTGCTCGGGGATCCGCCAGGAGTTGCCCGCTGCGAGCTCGTGCACGACCCGGGTCACGATCCGGCGCGCCCGGTCGCGCAGGGCGGGGTCGTCGAGCACGTCCGCGGCCGAGAGCAGCGCCTCGACGGAGTGCATGTTGGCGTTCACGCCACGGTAGGGCTCGAGCTGCTCGAAGCCGGCGTCCCACTGCTCGACGACCATGCCGTGCTCGTCGTCCCAGAAGTGCGTCCCGAAGACCTCGAGCGCGTCGTCGAGCAGCGCCCGGCCGCCGGGTCGGCCGGCGGCGGTCGCCGAGGCGGCCGCCAGCACGACGAACGCGTGGCCGTAGGCCGCCTTCTCCGGCGCGGTCGGGCCGTCCGCGCCGACCGCGGCGTACCAGCCGCCGCGCTCGGCGTCGTGCAGCCGCCCGCTCAGCGCAGCCACTCCGTGGTCTGCCAGCGCCGCCGCACCGGGTCGTCCCATCAGGTGCGCCAGCGCGTAGACGTGGGTCATCCGGCAGGTGACCCACAGCTCGACGGGCCGGTCGAGGTCGGGCTGCCCGGAGACGTCGAGCCAGGCGAAGCCGCCGGCAGCGTGCCGCGACGCCCGGCCGAAGTCGAGCAGCCGGTCGCCCTCCGCCTCGAGCCAGCGGGCGTGTGCGGGGTTGTCGAGCCAGGTCACCGGTTTCCTCCGTAGGTCTCGCCGACCTTGTACGTCGCCACGGCCAGCGTCGAGTCGCTCTGACCGTAGTACGCGAACCAGGTGTCGCGGTGGTACACGAGCCCCTCGACGAAGGTGACGTTGGAGACCAGGCCGTTGCGGTCCTCGTACGTCGACGGCTCGAGCCAGGGCCGGTTCATCTGCGCGAGCACCTCGGTCGGCCGCTCGGGGTCGAACAGCAGCTGGCCGCAGCTGTAGCGCACGGTGCCGTCCTCGAACTTCACCGCCGCGTTGTGCAGCAGCAGGATCAGCCCGTTGTCGGTGATCACCGGAGGCGGACCCACCTCCACGAGGAACTCGCCGAAGGTGCCCGGGCCGGTCGGCACCATCAGCGGCCGGTCCTGCGGGCCGGGGGTCCAGTGCAGCAGGTCGTCGGACCAGGCGTGGTAGATCGAGCCCTCCCCGAAGTACATCAGGTAGCGGCCGTCGATGGGGGTGGCGAGGATCCCGCCGGCCTTGCTCCACGGGCCCGGGACCCCGTTGCCCTGCGGCAGGAACGTGTTGAAGTCGGAGAACATCGGGCCGTGCTTGGTCCAGCTGACGAGGTCCTCGGAGGTGGCCAGGCACAGCTGGGCGTTGGAGCGGTCCCAGCCGGAGTAGGTCATGTAGTAGGTCCCGTCCACCTCGGTGACCCGCGGGTCCTCGCAGCCGTAGGCGTCGTACGGCTCGGACGGTGACAGGACCGGCTCGGGCCGGCGCTCGAAGGCGATGCCGTCGTCGCTCGTGGCCAGCCCGACGTGCGACACGATGTCGTCGGCGTGTGCGCGGTAGAGGAGCGCGACCCGGTCGTCCTTCACGACGGCCGCCGGGTTGTAGACGCTGGAGGACTCCCAGCCGTCGCCCTGCGGGCGCAGGATCGGGTTGGCCGAGTGTGGGGTGAACGGGCCGAGGGGGAACTGGGCGGGCGCGGAGGTCATGTCTCTCCTTCTCTGTGGACGGGGATGGGGTTGGTCGGCGTGGTCAGCGGAGCACGACGGCGAAGCCGCCGGCGGGCAGCAGCACCCGGACCGCGGGGCCGCCGGCTGTGCGGGCACGGAGCAGCCGGCCGTGCCCGTCGTAGACCGAGACCCGGGCCCGGCCGTGACCGGGAACCTGGACGACGGCTCGTCGGGCGGTGTCGGCGGCGCTGCGCAGCAGCGCGGAGCCGTGGCTGCCGCGGCCGAGGGTCAGGTACGACACCGCCGGCTCGAGCATCAGCGCGTCCAGCAGCGCGGTGTCGCCGCCTTGCGCGGTGGCGGTCGCGGTGATCCGGGCCGGACCGCGAGTCAGCGAGCCGGGCAGGGTCCGCGGCAGCAGCGCCCCGAGGGCGGGCGAGTCGCCCTGCGGGCCGATCGCGCCGGAGCGCACCTCGCCGAGGGTCCGGCCGCGGGCGGTCCAGGTGGTCACCGCCGTGCTGCCGGGGCGCAGGTCGACGACCGGCACGACGCGCGCGGCGGGTCCGCCGTCGACCGTGAACGTGGCGCTGCCGCCGGCACCGAGCGCGGCGTACCCCGTGCCTCCGTACTGCGACTCCCCCGTCCAGGTCGACGTCGGTGCCACGGCGTGCGCGGCACCGGCGAGAACGGCGTCCTCGGCCTGCAGCGTGACGGTGCCGCGGCGGTCCGCGACGGCGGCGGTCCGGGCGATCCGGGCGACCCTCGGGTGCGCGTCGAGCTGGAGCATCGTCAGCAGCCCGTGGATCGTCGACTCGGCCCCGGAGTTCTGGTTGACGGTGCCGTCGGGCGCGACGCCGTCGACCGTGACACCGGTGGCCGGGTCGTACGTCGGCGCGCCGGAGGCGTTGGCCCCGAAGAACCAGGCCGCGGTGAGCCCGGCGAGCTGGCGTGCGGCACGCCCGCCCGCCACCCGGGAGGTGGCCATCAGCGACTCGACCCGCGAGTCGACGCCGTAGGCGATCTGCGAGGCGTCCACCCGCGTGGGCAGCCGTCCGTTGTCGGGTCCCCCGGAGGTCAGCAGCCAGGGCGTGAACACGAACGAGTCCTTGGCCGCCTTCGTCACCAGCCGGCGGCTGTGCAGCACCGCGCCGGCCCGGGCGAGCGCGGCGGGCATCTGCGAGGCCCAGGCGTGCCAGTCGGACAACGACAGCGACCAGGGCCGCACCGCCCCGAACGGCCAGTGCGTCGCGTCACCCGCCGACATCGCGGCGATGCCGTCGCCGAGCTGCCGGAGCGCACGGCGCGCCGCCGGGCCGCCACCTGCGCGGACGTAGGCGGCCAGCCCGAGCGCCGCCTCGGCGGAGGCGTCCGCCCCGTCGGCGACCAGCCACGCCGGGGTGCGCTGCCCGTCGATGCGGTGGTACCGGCCGTAGCGGACCAGCACCTCCCTGCGGAGCGCGCCCACGGCGAGGTCGAGGCGGTGGGCGAGGAACCGGGCGAAGCCGGGGTCGACGCGACGGAAGTCCGCGTAGCCCTCGCCGAGCGCCCAGATCGTGCGGGCCAGCCAGTACGAGGCGCCGCTGTCGGACGGGTCGGGGAGCTCCTTCGGCTCGGCGCTCGGGTCGAGCGTGCCGTCGGGCTGCATCCAGAGCACGACGTTGCCGGCGTGCGGGCCCTGGACCGTCTGCAGGTAGGTCACGCCACGCAGCAGCTGGTAGGCCGCCCGCCTGCTGGACGCGGCACCGGTCTGCTGCCAGTCCCTCAGGTAGACCACCGACGCCCGGGCCATGTCGTCGGCGTTGAACGCGCCCTGCCCGTAGGTGTCGGAGTTCGCGTCGTACGTGCCGCCGCCGACCCGTCGGTAGCTGCCGTCGGGCTGGTGCTCGGCGTACGTCCACAGCGTGCCGATCCGCGGCCGCGCCCCGAGCCGGTAGGTGGTGTGCCCGGCCTGGCGGGGCGGCGAGACCCGGTCACCCAGGAAGTCGAGGTGGTCCAGGTTGGTCAGCCGGGCGGGCGCCGCCGCCGCGACCGGCAGCGCCGGTACGGTGACGAGCGCCGCGGTGAGGGCGCCGGCGGTGACGGCGCCGGCAAGGGTGAGCGGTCTGCGGTTCATCGAGGTCCTCCCGAGCGGAGTGGACGGGTGTGCTGCATGCGGTCGGTTCGCGCGGTCTCAGCCCTTGACCCCCGAGCCCAGCTCGGAGGCCGTGAAGTGCTTCTGGAACGCCAGGAACAGGGCGACGGCCGGCGCGGCGAGCACCACCGCTCCGGCGAGGATCGCCCCGAACGGGTTGGTCGCCCGCCCGGCGATGTTGCTGATGTAGTTCGCCAACGTGACCGCCAACGGCTGCAGGTCCTGGTTCTTGGTGACCAGGAACGGCCAGAGGAACTCGTTCCACGGCCCGATGAACGTCAGCAGCACCACCGTGAGCAGCGCCGGGCGCACCAGCGGCAGCGCCACGGACCAGAGGATCCGCAGCTCCCCGGCACCGTCGAGCTGGGCCGCCGAGAAGAGGTCGTCGGGCAGCTGCAGGAAGAACTGCCGGAACACGAACACCGCGGTGGAGTTGATCGCGAAGGGCACGATCATCCCCAGGTAGGTGTCGGCCAGCCCGTAGGTGCGCACGATCATCACGTACATCGGGATGATCAGCAGCTGGAACGGCACGATCTGGACCAGCAGCATCACCGCGAACAGCGTCCCGCGACCCCGGAAGTGCAGCCGGGCGAGGGCGTAGCCGGCCAGCAGGCCGAACACCACCGTGCCGAGCAGCACCCCGGCGGTGAAGATGCCCGAGTTGAGCAGCGACCGTGGCAGGTCGACGCGTGCGTTGATCTGCGCGTAGTTGTGCAGCGTCAGGCCACCGGAGGGGAAGGCGCCCTTCACGGTGGTGTCCGGATGGGCCTGCAGCGAGCCGAGGACCATGTAGTAGAAGGGGAACAGGAAGACCAGGGCGCCCAGCACGAGCAGGACCATGCTGACCCAGCGCCAGCTGCGCGGGGCGTTCTCCTGCGTCGGCGTACCGGTGACGACGGCTTCCTTCGAGGCGGTGTCGACCATGTCAGCCACGCTCCAGGATCCGGCGGTTCACCAAGGACACGACGAGCACGAGGAGCACCAGGATCACGCCGATGGCCGACGCGGTGTCCGGGTTCCCCTGCTCGATACCCTGCTGGTACATCACGAACACCGGCGACGCGGACGCGCCGTCGGGGCCGCCCCCGTTGGTCAGCAGGTAGGGCTCGGTGAACAGGTTGGCACCGGTGATCGTGGCCAGGATGACCACGAGCGTGGTCGCCGGTCGTACGCCGGGCACGGTCACTTCGAGGAACTGCCGGAACCGGCCCGCACCGTCGACGGCCGCGGCCTCGTAGAGGTCCTTGGGGACGTTCTGCAGCGCAGCGAGGTAGAGCAGGATGAAGAAGCCGAGCTGCTTCCAGGTGACGAACAGGGCGATGACCGGCATCGCCAGAGCGCTGTTCACCAGCCAGGACGGCGACGGCGCGAGCGGGCCGAGAAGCTGGTTGACCATGCCGTTCTGGCTGAACAGGAACAGCCACACACCGACCAGCGCGACGCTGGCGGTGACGTACGGGACGAAGTACGACACCCGCAGGAAGGTGCGTGCGTGCAGCGCGGTGTTGAGCGCCGCGGCGAGCACCATCCCGAGCACCACCGTCAGCGGGACGTTGATGACCAGGAACTCAAGGACGTTGAGGAAGGACTGCCGCACCGCCGGGTCGCTGAGCACCGTCCGGTAGTTGGCGAGCCCGACGAACGGGCGGGCCACCTGGGCTCCGGGCGCGGCGAAGAAGTAGTCGTGGAAGGAGATCCACACCGCGAGGCCCAGCGGGTAGGCGAAGATCGCGGCGAGGAACACGGCGTACGGCGCGGCGAAGAGCATCCCCAGCGGTTGACGACCGAACACGGTCGTCAACCGCCGGCGGGTGCCTGCGCGCGCGGCGACTGACTGCACGGCGGACACGGCGGCGCTCCGGTCAGGACTGGCCGACGAGGGAGTCGATCTTCGACGCCGCGGTGCGCAAGGCGCTGTCGACCGGGGTCTTGCCGAAGATCACCGCCGAGGAGTACTGGTCGCGGAACGTCTGCCACACCTGGACCGAGTTCGGCACGTTCGGCACCTCGACGGTGCGGGCGGCCTGGTCGGCGAACAGGTTGTACTCCGGGTGCTTGGCGAAGTACGCCGGGAAGGTGCCCTTGAGGTCGGTGCGGATCGGCATCTGGCCGGTCATGTCGAGGAGCTTGCCGTCCTGCTTCTTGGAGGTGGCGTACTTCAGCAGGTCCCACGCGGTCTTCTGGTTCTTGCAGGCCGAGTACACCGCGACGTTCTTGGCGTCCGTGAAGGTGTGCACCTGGCCGGGGCTCATCCCGTTCTGGGTCGGCACCGGGACCACGCCCCAGTCCACCTTGTTGCCGTACACCGCGATGGCCCACGGGCCGACCACGGCCATCGCCGCCTTGCCGTCCGCGAAGGAGTCACCGCTGTAGGCCTCCTTGGGCGCGTAGCCCTTGGCGTACATCTGCGCCCAGAAGTTCGCCACGGCCTTGCCGGTGGCGTCGTCGAAGGTCGCCTTGCCGTTCTCGACGAGCTGCTTGCCGCCGCTCTGTGCGGCGTACAACGGGTAGAAGTCGAACCAGGACTGGAAGAACTCGCTCGTCGGGGCCGGCCAGATCGCCGCCTGTGCGGCGCCGCTGTCGACGATCTTCTTGCTGGTCGACAGGAACTGCGCGTAGGTCTTCAGCGGCGGGTTCTTCGTGTCGATCCCGGCCTTGGCGAAGAGCTTCTTGTTGTAGAAGATCATCACCGGGTTCTGCTTCCACGGCATCTGGTAGAACTTGCCGTCCGGCGAGGCGTACTGGTCGGCGGCGGAGCCGGAGCGAGCCTTGATGTACGCCCGCGCGCCCTTGAAGCCGTCCAGCGGTACCAGCCCGCCCTGCTTCTGGAACTGGGGCACGGCGGCCGGGCTGGTGTTGAACACCAGGCAGGGCGCGTTGCCCGCGGTGATCGCCGCGCCGATGACCTCCTCCGACGTCTTGCCGGCGGGGATCTCCTGGGCGGTGACCTTCTCCTTGGGGTGTCCCTGGTTCCAGGAGGTGACCATCTGCTTGCCCCAGGCCAGCTCCTCGGGGTTGTTCGACATCCAGATCTTGATCGGGCCGGTCGCCGTGGCCGCGCTGTTCGAGGCCGAGCTCCCACCGCAGGCAGCAGTCATCCCGAGAGCAAGAACCGACACGGATGCGGCAAGGATCTTCGTCCTCATGCGCACTCCCTTCACCGCCGCGGCTCCCCGCGACGGGTTCGATGGTGGTGGACAGGTACAGGGGTGTCCGCCGGGGCGGGACCGGTGGAGTCGCGGACCACGAGCCGCGCCGGCGGCAGGTGGACCGGGGTGGCCGGGCGCTGCGCGATCAGGTCGAGCAGGCAGGTAGCCGCCGCCCGCCCCCACGCCACGACGTCGGTCGCGACGGTGGTCAGCGAGGGCTGGAGGTACGCGGCGATCTCGGTGTCGTCGTACCCGGTGACGGAGAGCTCGCCGGGCACCCGGACGCCGCGCGACAGCGCCCACGACATGCCGGCCATCGCCATCAGGTCGTTGGCGTAGACGACCGCGGTCGGCGGCTCGGACAGGTCCAGCAGCTCGCGGGTGGCCGCCGACCCGGACTCGGCGGAGAAGTCGCCCTCGATGCACGGGCCCTCGGGGACGCCGGCCGCGGCGAGCGCGCGGGACCAGGCGGCGCGGCGCGAGCGCCCGTGCACCGTCGCCGCCGGCCCGGAGACGTGCGCGATGCGGGTGTGCCCACGGGAGAGCAGGTGCTGCACGGCGGCGGTCACGCCCGGCGCGTCGTCGATCGCCACGGCCGGCCAGAGGCCGTCCGACCCGGGGCCGACGACCACCGCGGGAAGGCCGAGCTCGGCGAGCAGCGCGGGCCGCGGGTCGCGCACCGCGAGGTCGGTGAGCAGCACACCGTCGACGCGGCCCTCGGCGACGAGCCGCCGGTAGGCGTCCTCGTCGTGGTGCTCGGCGACCTGGAGCAGCAGCGCGTGGCCGTGCCGGGACAGCACGGTCTCGAGACCGGCGATGAAGCTGGGGAAGAACGCGTCCGCGCGCAGGATCTCCGGAGGCCTCGCGACCACCAGACCGACCGCGAGCGCCTTCGAGCTCGACAGCGCCCGGGCCCGCGGGCTGGGCGTCCACCCGAGCCGCTCGGCCACGTCGAGGATCCGGGCGCGGGTCTCGGGGGCGACACCGGGCCGGCCGTTCAGCGCGAACGACACCGCACCCTTGGAGACGCCGGCGGCCCGCGCGACGTCGTTGATGGTGGCCCGAGACACACGATTACCTAAACCGGTTTAGCGCCCGGCGTCAAGACCCTGTCGCAACGTGGCTGTACCAGCCGTGCGCGGGGTCGTCGGGACTGTCAGCGACCGGAGCCCATCGCCGCCAGGACGGCGTAGGCCGGCTTGATCGTGCTCTCGATCAGGTCGAGCCGCTCGTCGAAGTGCAGGAAGGCCGACTTCATCGCGTTGATCGTGAACCAGCGCAGGTCCTCGACGCCGAAGCCGAACGCCTCGACGAGCGCGCCCATCTCCTTCGACATCGAGGTGGCGCTCATCAGCCGGTTGTCGGTGTTGACGGTGACCCGGAAGCGCAGTCGGGTGAGCAGCCCGATCGGGTGCTCCGCGATCGACGGGGCGGCCCCCGTCTGAAGGTTGGAGGACGGGCACATCTCGAGCGGGATCCGCTTGTCCCGGACGTACGTCGCGAGCAGCCCGAGCCGCGGCGTGCCGTCCCGGTCCACGGTGATGTCGTCGATGATCCGGACGCCGTGCCCGAGCCGGTCCGCGCCGCACCACTGGATGGCCTGCCAGATCGACGGCAGCCCGAACGCCTCGCCGGCGTGGATCGTGAAGTGCGCGTTCTCGCGCTGGAGGTACTCGAACGCGTCGAGGTGCCGGGTCGGCGGGTAGCCGGCCTCGGCCCCGGCGATGTCGAAGCCCACCACGCCGCGGTCCCGGTAGGCCACGGTCAGCTCCGCGATCTCCTGGGAGTTCGCCCGGTGCCGCATCGCGGTCAGCAGCTGGCGCACCACGACCGGCGTGCCGTCCGACCGCGCCTGCTGCTCGCCCTCGGCGAACCCCGCACGGACCGCGTCGACCGCCTGGCTCAGCGACAGCCCGCCCTCGAGGTGCTGCTCCGGGGCCCAGCGCACCTCGGCGTACACCACCCCGTCCTCGGCGAGGTCGGCGACGCACTCGCGCGCCACCCGCTGCAGGCTCTCGGCGGTCTGCATCACCGCGACGGTGTGGTCGAACGTCTCGAGGTAGCGCTCCAGGGAGCCCGAGCCGGCCGCCTCCTCGAACCAGCGGCCGAGCGAACCGGCGTCCGCGGCCGGCAGGCTGTGACCGGCGGCGGCGGCGAGCTCGAGCACCGTCTGCGGCCGCAGCCCGCCGTCGAGGTGGTCGTGCAGCAGCACCTTCGGCGCCCGCCGCACGAGAGGCAGGACCGGTTGGAGGATAGGTTCGGCCATGAGCACATCTAAGAGCATCCAGGAGCTGAGGTGCAGATGCGGGTATTCGCGACGTTCGACGAGCTGACCGCGGCTGTCGGGGAGGACCTCGGCAGCAGTGACTGGCTCGAGGTGACCCAGGACCGCGTCGACGCGTTCGCCGACGCCACCGGCGACCACCAGTGGATCCACGTCGACGTCGGGCGGGCCGCGCAGGGCCCGTTCGGCGGCACGATCGCGCACGGCTACCTGACCCTGTCGCTGATCCCGTTCTTCAGCGCCCAGATCATCGGCCTGGAGACGCCGGGGGCGAAGCTGAACTACGGCGTCAACAAGGTCCGCTTCCCCGCCCCGGTGCGGGTCGGCCGGCGGATCCGCGCCACCGCGACCGTCGTCGAGGTCGGCGACGTCCCGGCCGGCAAGCAGCTCGTCACCCGCTTCACCGTCGAGATCGAGGGCGAGGACAAGCCGGGCTGCGTGGCGGAGACCGTCGTGCTGCTGCTGCCCTGAGGCGGCCGAGTCCACCGGCCGAACCCGCTTGCATCGAGCGCCGCCTCTCGGGGTACCTGTCTGGGCAGGATCCCGGGAGAGGTGGCGAGGCACCGTGCACGACGTCGACGGCAGGAACGCGAAGGCCCCGGCGTACGACGAGCCAGGCAGCGATCGGGTGCTCGACCTGCTGTGGGTGGTCGCCGCGTGCGTGGCCTGCGTGGTCGGCTGCGGCACCGCGCTCGTCACCCTGCGCGCGGACACCGGCGCCGGCTGGCTCGCGGTCGGAGCGCTGGCGACGTCGGCGGTGATGGTCGGGCTCCAGGGGGTCGAGCCCCTCGACCTGTCGATGCTGCTGCGCATCGTGCGCACCGCCGTGATCGGCGCGGTCGGCCTGCTCTCGCTCGTGGCGCTGCTCACCCTGTCGCCCGGCATCGCCCTGGCGATCGCCGGCTACCTGGCCCTGCTCTCGCCCCTCGTGCGCCGCGCCGTCGCGCGAGGACTCGCTGGTCTGCCGACCCGGCCGCCGGCCCGGGACTCCTCCACCCAGCTGCCGACGCGGTCTGCCCCCGCCCTTCCGACCCGGGCCGCGTCGGCGCCGCAGGCCACCTCCGACCTCGAGAAGCTCAGCGACGTCGACCTCTGCCGGGCGTGGCGGACCAGCTACGTGGCGCTGCAGCGCGCCGCGGACAGCTCGGAGCTGGCCGCGGTGGCGGCGCTGCGGGGCGGCTACCTCGACGAGCTGCGCCGGCGGGACGCTCGGGCCTACGACTCCTGGATCTCCTCGGGCGCCCGCGCGGCGAGCGACCCGGCCCGGTACTTCTGCCGCGGGCGCCGCAGTCCGCGGCGGTCCGACGAGCAGGCGTCCTAGCATCGCGTCCCGCCCTCACCCCGCGGCGATCCGCTCCCGGACGATCGGCCGCGTCGGGCGCGGCGTACCGGCCGGTGCCACCTCGACGGCGCCCTCGAGCGCCTCGACGGCGCGGGCGAACCGGTCGGCGTCATCGGTGTGCAACCGCATCAGCGGGCGGCCCTCGGCCACCTCGTCGCCCGGCTTGGCGAGCAGCTCGACGCCGGCGCCGGCCTGCACAGGGTCCTCCTTGCGGGCCCGCCCCGCACCCAGCCGCCACGCGGCCACGCCGACGGCCAGCGCGTCGAGCCGGGACAGCACCCCGCTCGCGGGCGCGCTCACGACCTGGGTCTCGCGCGCGGTCGGCAGCGGTGCCGACGGGTCCCCGCCCTGCGCCGCGACCATCCGCCGCCACACGTCCATCGCGGTGCCGTCGCGCAGCCGCTCGGCGGGGTCCACGCCGCCAACCCCGGCCGCCTCGAGCATCTCCCGGGCCAGCGCGACGGTCAGCTCGACGACGTCGGCCGGCCCGCCACCGGCGAGCACCTCGACCGACTCGCGAACCTCCAGGGCGTTGCCCGCGGTGCGGCCGAGCGGCGTGCCCATCTCCGTGAGCAGGGCGACCGTCGTGACCCCTGCGTCGGTGCCGAGGGCGACCATCGTGGAGGCGAGCTCCCGAGCGCGCTCGGTGTCCTTCATGAACGCCCCGGAGCCGACCTTCACGTCGAGCACCAGTGCGCCGGTGCCCTCGGCGATCTTCTTGCTCATGATCGAGCTCGCGATCAGAGGCACCGCCTCGACGGTCGCGGTGACGTCGCGCAGCGCGTAGAGCTTCTTGTCCGCCGGGGCCAGCCCGGCCCCGGCCGCACAGATCACCGCGCCGACCTCCTCGAGCTGGCGCAGCATCGCCTGGTTGCTCAGCGACGCCTTCCAGCCGGGGATCGACTCCAGCTTGTCGAGGGTGCCGCCGGTGTGGCCCAGGCCGCGCCCGGACAGCTGGGGCACCGCAACGCCGCAGGCCGCGACGAGCGGCGCGAGCGGCAGCGTGACCTTGTCGCCGACGCCGCCGGTGGAGTGCTTGTCGGCGGTCGGCCGGGAGAGCCCCGAGAAGTCCATCCGCTCGCCCGAGGCGATCATCGCCGTGGTCCACCGGGCGATCTCGCGGCGGGTCATCCCGTTGAGCAGGATCGCCATCGCGAGCGCGGACATCTGCTCGTCGGCGACCGCACCGCGGGTGTAGGCGTCGACCACCCAGTCGACCTGGCTGTCGCTCAGCTCCCCGCGGTCCCGCTTCGTGGCGATGACCTCGACGGCGTCGTGCTGTTCCACGTGTGCTGCCCCCTCAGGCGTCGGCGCCGGGACCGAGATCGTCGCGGTCGAAGGCGTCCGGCAGCACCTCGGACATGGTGCGCACGCCCCGCGGGGTCAGCACCTGGAGCGTGCTGCCGCCGTGCTCGTGCAGCAGCTGGCGGCAGCGGCCGCAGGGCATGATCAGCGCGCCGTGCCCGTCGACGCAGACGAAGTGCGTGAGCCGGCCGCCTCCCCCGGCGTACAGGCTGGAGACCAGCCCGCACTCGGCGCACAGCGTGACGCCGTACGCCGCGTTCTCGACGTTGCAGCCGGTCACGGTCCGGCCGTCGTCGACCAGCGCGGCCGCGCCCACCCGGTAGCGGGAGTACGGCGCGTAGGCGCGGGTCATCACCTCGCGGGCGGCCTCCCGCAGCGCGTCCCAGCCTGCCTCGTCCACCAGGTCAGCCCTTCACGTACGGCTGGCCGTCGGCGGCCGGCGCCCGGACCCGCCCGACGAGGCCGGCGACCGCGAAGATCGTGGCGAGGTAGGGCAGCATCGCGAGGAAGTTGGACGGGATCGTGACCGGGGTCTGGGTGAACGAGAGCACGGTGGCGAGCGCGTCGGTGAAGCCGAACAGCAGAGCGGCGCCGATCGCGCCTCGCGGGCTCCAGCCGCCGAAGATCACCGCGGCCAGCGCGATGAAGCCCTTGCCCGAGGAGATGTTCTTGCTGAATGCGCCGACCGCGCCGATCGTCAGGTAGGCGCCCGCCAGGCCGGCGACCGCGCCGCCGAGCATCACGTTGCGGTAGCGGATCCGGTTGACCCGCACGCCCACCGTGTCTGCGGCCTTGGGATGCTCGCCGACCGCACGCGTGCGCAGCCCCCAGCGGGTGCGGAAGAGCGCGACGTCGACGACGACGATGATCACGTAGGTCAGGTACACGATCAGGTTCACGTCGAAGAGCAGCGGGCCGACCACCGGGATGTCGGAGAGCACCGGGATCGCGATCGGCGTGAAGATCGCGGGGTTGTTCAGCGCGTCGGCGTTCGGCTGCATCACCGCGTCGTAGATGAAGCCGGTCAGCCCCAGGGCGAAGACGTTGAGCACGACGCCGAGGACCACCTGGTTGACCAGGTAGCGGATCGCGAAGACCGCGAGCATCAGACCCATGGCCCCGCCGGCGATCATCGCCGCCACGAGGCCGAAGCCGAGGTTCGCCGCGACGCTCCCGACCAGCGCACCGGCCCAGGCGCCGGCGAGCATCTGGCCCTCGATCGCCACGTTGATCACGCCGGACCGCTCGCACAGCACGCCGGCCATCGCGCCGAGGATGAGCGGGACCGCGCCGAACAGGGTGTTCTGCAGCAGACCGAGCAGGTCGAAGGAGTTCTCCGGCGTGCCGGTCACCGCCCAGCACAGGAAGGTCACCACGAAGCACAGCAGCGCGGCGACCAGGACCCAGGTCAGTGCCCGGCGCCGGAACCCGTGGAAGATCTGCCAGAGGCCGAGCACCATCACGACGGCGCCGAGCACCACGCCGGTGAGCCGTGCGGGCAGCACGACGTCGGGCAGCGCGATCCTCGCATCGGTCGGCGCGATCTGGAAGTGCGCCTGGTAGCCGGCGTGTGCCGAGAGGCCGAGGACCACCGCGCACAGCAGGCCGACGAGCACCAGCACGATGCCGGTGACGATCCGCCGCGCGATCGACATGGGCGGCTCGACGACATCATGGACGACGACCGTCTCCGGCTCGGGTGCTGCCTGCGTGGCGGTCATCCGTTCCACCCCTTCGCGAGCTCCTGGCCGACGCCGGCGCCGGTGGTGCGGATCCGGAAGATGGCCCGGATCAGCGCCGGGGCCGCGATGAACAGCACGATGAGCGACTGGACGACCAGCACGAGGTCGATCGGCGTGCCGGTGCTCGACTGCATCTGCACGCCGCCGGCCCGCAGCGCACCGAACAGCAGGCCGGCGAGCACCGTCCCGCCGGCCGTGCCGCGGCCGAGCAGCGCGACCGTGATCGCGTCGAACCCGATGCCCGCGTCGATGTCCTGGGTGATCGCGCTGTTCGTGCCGAGGATCTGGGCGACGCCCGCGAGCCCCGACAGCGCGCCGGCGAGCAGCATCACCGTGATGTAGCTGCGCTCCACGCTCATGCCCGCGGTGCGCGCGGCGAACTGGTTGGCGCCGACCGCGCGGAGCCGGAAGCCGAGGGTGCTGCGGGTCATCAGCCACCACATGCCGTACGCCGCGAGCAGCGCGATGATCAGACCGCCGTGCAGCCGGACGCCGCTGCCGAGCAGGTGCGGGAGCCGGGCGCTCGGCTCGACGACCCTGGAGATCGCCTGGCCGTACGGCGGCCGCTGGAAGCCCTTGACGGACAGCAGGAACGCGAGGAGGTACAGCGCGATGTAGTTCAGCATGATCGTCGTGATCACCTCGTGGGCGCCGGTGCGCGCCTTGAGCAGGCCGGCGATCCCGCCCCACAGTGCCCCGCCGATGATGCCCGCGACCACCGCGACGACGACGTGCAGGCCGGGCGGAAGGTGCCAGGCGAAGCCCACGTAGCCGGCGAAGATCGCGCCCAGGATGATCTGACCCTGGCCGCCGATGTTGAACAGGCCGGCCCGGAACGCGAGCGCGACGGACAGGCCGCCGAGGATGAGCGGGCTGGCGTTGACGAGCGTCTCCGACAGGGGTCCGAAGATCCCCGACATGGTGCCCTTGGCCGCGGTCGTCGGGTTGAAGATCGCGCCCTGGAAGAGCGCGGCGTAGGCGTGGCCGATGGCGTGCGCCGCCGCGGTGACGGTGTCCCAGGGGTAGGAGAAGAAGTACTTCGCCGCGTCCTGGGTCTCCGGGTCGGCGATCGCGATGAGCACGGCACCGATCACGAGCGCGACCAGCACCGACAGCAGCGTGACGACCACCGTGCCGCCGCGCTTGACGGTCCACCCGCGCTCCCGCCTCGGGGCCGCGGCGGGGGCTGGTGGCTCGTCGGTCGTCTGCGTCATGGTGCCTCCTGCGTGGACGGGGCCGGGGCGGCCGTGCCGGCCATCAGCAGGCCGATCTGCTCGGCCGAGGTGCCCGCCGGCACCTCGCCGATGATCGTGCCGCGGTACATCACCGCGATCCGGTCGGCGAGGCCGAGCACCTCGTCGAGCTCGGTGGAGACCAGGATGACCGCGGCTCCGCCGTCCCGCTCGGCCACGATCCGCTGGTGCACGAACTCCATCGACCCCACGTCGAGACCGCGGGTCGGCTGGGCCACGACGAGCAGCTTCAGCGGCCGGGACAGCTCGCGGGCGAGCACGACCTTCTGCTGGTTGCCGCCGGACAGCGTCGAGGCCGTCGCGTGGATCGAGGTGGTGCGCACGTCGTACTCGGAGACCCGGGTCTCCGCGTTGCTGCTGATCCTCGCGAGGTCGAGCGAGGCGCCCCTGCTGAACGGCTGCCGGTCGTAGAGGTCGAGGACGAGGTTCTCGGCCACCGTGAAGCTGCTGACCAGACCGTCGTGCACCCGGTCCTCGGGGACGTAGCCGACGCCCATCGCGAGGATGTCGTCGATCTCGGCGTGGGTGACGTCGCTGCCACCGAGCCGGATCCGGCCGGCGTCCACCGGGCGCAGCCCGATCAGCGCCTCGGTCAGCTCGGTCTGGCCGTTGCCCTGCACGCCCGCGAGCGCGTAGATCTCGCCCGCGCGCACCGAGAAGCTCACCTCGTCGACGAGCACCTGACCCTTGTCGTCGACGATCCGCAGGTCCTCGACCTCGAGCGTCTCGGCGCCCGGCTCCGCCTCGTCCTTCTCGACGGTCAGCTGCACCGGGCGGCCGACCATCATCGAGGCGAGCTCGGCGGCGGACGAGGTCGGCGTCGCCTCGCCGATCACCGTGCCGCGCCGGATGACGGTGATCCGGTCGGCGACCTCGCGGACCTCGCGGAGCTTGTGGGTGATGAACACGATCGAGGTGCCCGCGTCGCGAAGCGACCGCATGACCTCCATCAGGTCGTCGGTCTCCTGCGGGGTGAGCACCGCCGTCGGCTCGTCGAGGATGAGCACCTTCGCGTCGCGGATCAGCGCCTTGACGATCTCGACCCGCTGCTGCACCCCGACCGGGAGGTCCTGGATCACCGCGTCCACCGGGACGTCGAGGCCGTAGCGGCGCGACACCTCGCGCACCTCGTTGCGGGCGGTGCGGCGGTCCAGCAGCCCGAACAGCCTGGTGCGCTCGTGGCCGAGCTCGACGTTCTCGGCGACGGTGAACACCGGGACCAGCATGAAGTGCTGGTGGACCATGCCGATGCCGGCGGCCATCGCGTCGCCCGGCCCGGCGAAGGTGACCGGCCTCCCGTCCACCAGGATCTGCCCCTCGTCAGGCTGGTAGAGGCCGTAGAGCACGTTCATCAGGGTGCTCTTGCCGGCGCCGTTCTCACCGAGCAGCGCATGGATCTCCCCCGGCTCGACGACCAGGTCGATCGCGTCGTTGGCAGTCAGCTCGCCGAAGCGCTTGGTGATGCCGCGAAGTTCGAGTTTCAGGGCTTCCTCCGGAGGTCGGACTCAGGGTAGACCCGCCTGCCGCGGACAGACCGCAGGGAGCGCCGGTCGCCCGGCGCTCCCTGCGGGTCGCACCCGTTCCGTCGGGTCAGCGCGCTGCTGGGCTCACTGCTGGCTCACTGTCGGGCTCACTGTCGGGCTCACTGCTGGGGCTGGCTCGGAGAGGTGATCTTTATCTTGCCGGAGATGATGTCGGACTTGATCTGCGACAGCTCGTTCTTGACGTCGGCCGGGATCTTGGAGTCGAAGTCGTGGTACGGCGCGAGGCCGGTGCCGTCGTTCGCCAGGGTGCCGATGTAGTTGCCGGTCGGGAAGCTGCCGCCGGCCGACTCGGTGGTGTACTTCTTCACCGAGTCGGTGATGTTCTTGGTCACGCTGGTGAGGAAGTACTGGCAGTACTGCGAGGCGCTGACACAGCCGTCGGTGTCGACCCAGATCACGCTGACCTTGCCGCCCGAGGCCTGCGCCGCGGCGCCCGCGCCGAGGCCGGTGCCGCCGGCGACCGGGAAGATCACGTCGGCGCCCTGCTGGATGAATGCCTGCGAGATCGACCGGCCCTTGTTCTGGTCGGTGAACGACTGGGCGAACGTGCCGCCCTTCTGGTTCTTCTCGTTCCAGCCGAGGACCTGGACGTTCTTGCCCTTCTGCTGGTTGTAGTACTGCACGCCCTCCCAGAAGCCGTCCATGTAGATGGTCACCGGCGGGATGTTCAGGCCGCCGAACGTGGCCACCTTGCCGGTCTTGGACATCGCCGCCGCCAGGTAGCCGCCGAGGAACGCGCCCTGGGCGGTGTTGTACTGCAGACCGTAGACGTTGCTGCCGGAGGACGGCGCGTCCACCTCGGCGAACTGCGAGCTCGGGTTCTTCGCCGCGACCGACTTCACCGCGTCGGCCATCAGGCCGCCGACCGCGACGATCGCGGCGCAGCCCTTGTTGACCTCGGCGTTGAGGTTCGGCGTGTAGTCGTTCTGGGAGTTCGACGACACGTAGGAGATCTTGATGTTCGGGTTCGCCTGCGCGGCGGCCTGGAAGCCGGCGTACGACGACTGGTTGAAGGAGCGGTCGTCGACGCCACCGGTGTCGAGGACCATGCAGGCCTTGAACTCCTTGCCGGCGGACGTGGTGCTACCACCTCCGCTGCTGCTGGTGCTGCCGCTGCTGCTGTCGCTCGGCTTGGATCCGCAACCGGCGACCAGCAGGGCGGTGACTCCGATGAACGCAGCGATCTTGGTCGCGTGGTGCAACGGGACCCTCCTCGGTCGGTGGGCGCCGCGGTGACGCCTCGAACATCACCGGTCACCCTAGCCGTCCGGCGGCACGACCGAGCGGTCCCGCGCTCAACCGGGAGGTTTGTTACCTCTCGGTGACCAGCGCCTCGACCGCCGCCCCCGCGAGCACCTTGGCGCCGATCGCGACGCTCCGCTCGTCGATGAGCAGGTTGCCCTGGTGCAGGTCGTAGGTGGGCCCTCCGGGGGTCCGGGTGCCGAGCCGGCCCATGGCGCCGGGCACCGACTCCAGGTACCACGCGAAGTCCTCGCCACCGAGGCTCTGCGCGATCTGCTCGTGACGGTCCGCGCCGAGCACCCTCTCAGTGGCCCGGGTCAGCACCTCGGTCGAGCGAGGCTCGTTGACGACGGGCGGCACCCCGCGCACGTAGCTGATGTCGGCCCGGACGCCGTACGGCGCGACGATCTGGTGGATCAGCTCGCGGATCAGCTCCTCGGCCTCACCCCAGGCCACGGCGTCGAGCATCCGCACCGTGCCGGACACCTCGCCGGAGGCGGGGATCACGTTGCGCGCGGAGCCGGAGCGGACCATGCCCCACACGACGCTGGCGCCGGCCCGCGGGTCCAGCCGGCGCGACAGCGCGGCGGGGAGCTGGGTAATCAGGGTGCCGAGGGCGTAGGTGAGGTCCTGGGTCAGGTGCGGCCGTGAGGTGTGGCCGCCGCGCCCGTCGAGCCGGACCGCGAGCGCGTCGGCGGCACCGGTGAGCGGCCCCTCGCGCAGGCCGATCCGGCCGACGTCGAGGCCTGCGTCGCAGTGCAGCCCGAAGACGTGCCGGACCCCGTCGAGAGCGCCGGTGGAGATGACCTCCAGCGCGCCCCCGGGCATCACCTCCTCGGCCGGCTGGAACAGCAGCCGGACCCGGCCGGGCAGCGGGGTGCGGGCGTGCAGCGCACCGAGCGCGAGCCCGGCGCCGAGGAGCGCCGCGGTGTGCACGTCGTGGCCGCAGGCGTGCGCGACGCCCCGCGTGGTGCTCACCCAGGGCTCGTCGACCAGGTCGTCGACGGCCAGCGCATCGAGGTCGGCGCGGAGCGCGACGACCGGCCCGTCCGGGTCGCCCAGCTCGGCCACCAGCCCGCTGCGCGGCAGCAGCATGACGCCGACCCCGGCCTCCTCCAGGCGCTTGGCCACGAGCCGGGTGGTGCGCTCCTCCTCCCACGCCAGCTCGGGATGGGCGTGCAGGTCGCGCCGGGTCTCCACCAGGTCGTCGTGCAGCTCGTCCACGCAGTCGACGAGCTGCGTCGCCCAGGTGTCGGGCAGGACGGGATCGGAGGGCACCCGTCCCAGGCTACCCACCGGTGCGGCGCGGCGGTGGTCCGGGTCAGAACGCGTCCGGCGGGGTGTAGACGCCCCACACCTCGCGCAGCGCGTTGCACACCTCTCCTACCGTGGCCCGGGCGCGGAGCGCATCCTTCATCGGGAACAGCACGTTGTCGGTGCCGCGGGCAGCCTCCTGGAGCGCGGCGAGGTGCTTGTCGACGGCCGCCTGGTCGCGCTCGCGGCGCAGCTCGGCGAGGCGGTCGTCCTGCTGCTTCTCGATGGCCGGGTCGACGCGCAGCGGCTGGTAGGGCTCCTCCTCGTCGATGCGGAAGCGGTTCACCCCGACGACGGTCCGCTCGTCGTGGTCGATCTCCAGGGCGACCCGGTAGGCCGACCTCTCGATCTCGCTCTTCTGGAAGCCCTGCTCGATCGCGCGCACCGCGCCGCCGAGCTCCTCGACCTGTCCCATCAGCCGCAGCGCCTCGGCCTCCACCTGGTCGGTGAGCGACTCGATGGCGTAGGAGCCGGCGAACGGGTCGACCGTGCTGGTCACGTCGCTCTCGTAGGCCAGCACCTGCTGGGTGCGCAGCGCGAGCCGCGCGGCCTTCTCGCTGGGCAGCGCGATCGCCTCGTCGTAGGAGTTGGTGTGCAGCGACTGGGTGCCGCCGAGGACCGCGGCCAGCCCCTGGATCGCGACCCGGACGAGGTTGACCTCGGGCTGCTGGGCGGTCAGCTGCACCCCGGCGGTCTGGGTGTGGAACCGCAGCATCATGCGACTTCGGGTTCTGCGCCCCGAACTCGTCCTTCATCAGCCGCGCCCAGATCCGCCTGGCGGCGCGGAACTTCGCGACCTCCTCGAGGATCGTCGTGCGCGAGACGAAGAAGAACGACAGCTTCGGCGCGAACTCGTCGACGTGCTGGCCGGTGGCCACCGCGGCCCGGACGTACTCGATGCCGTCGGCGAGGGTGAAGGCGACCTCCTGCGCGGGCGTCGCGCCGGCCTCGGCCATGTGGTAGCCGGAGATCGAGATGGTGTTCCAGCGCGGGATCTCCGCACGGCAGTAGCCGAAGATGTCGGTCACCAGCCGCAGCGACTGCGCGCGCCGGGAAGATGTAGGTGCCGCGGGCGATGTACTCCTTGAGCACGTCGTTCTGGATCGTGCCGGTCAGCCGGTCGCCGGGGACGCCCTGCTCCTCGGCGACGAGCTGGTACATCAGCAGCAGCAGGGCCGCCGGCGCGTTGATCGTCATCGAGGTGGAGACCTTGTCCAGCGGGATGCCGTCGAAGAGCACCCGCATGTCCTCGACCGAGTCGATCGCGACGCCCACCTTGCCGACCTCGCCGTGCGCGAGCGGCGCGTCCGAGTCGTGGCCCATCTGGGTCGGCAGGTCGAAGGCCACCGACAGGCCGCCCGTGCCGTTGGCGACGAGCTGCTTGTAGCGCTCGTTGGACTCCCGCGCGGTGCCGAAGCCGGCGTACTGGCGCATCGTCCACGGCCGGCCGGTGTACATCGTCGGGTAGACGCCGCGGGTGTACGGGAACTCCCCCGGCCTGCCGAGCTGCTCGCCGGGGTCGAACCCGTCGAGGGCCTCCGGCCCGTAGAGCGGCTCGAAGGGCAGTCCGGACTCGGTCTGGCTCATAGCCCGAGGGTACGGCGAGGGCGTCGTGGCTGCAGCGTGACCTCACACACGCAAGCCACCGACCGCCGCACCCGGGCACCTGACAGGATCGCCGGGTGACACCCGCTTCTCAGTCAGCGACTGCCGAGGTCGAGCGGCTGCTCGACCGGGCCGACCGCGTCGACGTGCTCGTCAACGCGGTCTGCACCCCCGACCCGACGGCGCTCGAGCAGGCGCGGGCCCGGGACGCCGAGCGTGCCGACGGACGGACCCGCGGGCCGCTGCACGGCCGCCCGGTGCTGGTCAAGGACAACGTCGACACCGCCGACCTCGCGACCACGGCCGGCTCGCTGGCCCTGGTCGACCGGCCCACCGCCGGGGACGCCGAGCTGGTCCGCCGACTGCGGGAGGCGGGCATGGTCGTGCTCGGCAAGACGAACCTCAGCGAGTGGGCGAACATCCGCGACGCCGCGTCGACGTCCGGGTGGAGCGCGTACGGCGGGCTGACTCGCAACCCGTACGCCCTCAACCGCTCGGCCGGCGGCTCGAGCGCGGGCAGCGGAGCGGCCGTGGCCGCCGGGCTGACGCCGTTCGCGGTGGGCACCGAGACCGACGGGTCGATCAGCTGCCCCGCCGCGTTCAACGGGTGCGTCGGCATCAAGCCCACCGTGGGGCTGGTGCCGACCCACGGGGTGGTGCCGGTCTCGCGCTCCCAGGACAGTCCCGGGGCGATGGCGGCCACCGTCCGGGACGCGGCTGCGCTGCTCGACGTGCTGGCCGGCACGGCCGCGAGAGCCCAGTATGCCGCCCGGGCGACCGACGGCAGCCTCGAGGGGCGGCGGATCGGCGTGCCGCGCGCGGCCTTCTGGGGATACAGCCGGCACGCCGACGACGCAGCCGAGCGCGCGCTGGAGCTGCTTGCCGCGCAGGGCGCGACGATCGTGGACGACACCGACCTCGCGTCGATGACCGACGTCGGCTTCGACGACGAGCTGCTCGTGCTGCTGGCCGAGCTGCGCAGCGGCCTGGCGGCGTACCTCGGCACCCGACCGGGTGACGGACCACGCTCGCTCGAGCAGGTGGTCGCGTTCAACCGCGAGCACCCCGACGAGGAGCTGCGGCACTTCGGCCAGTCGCTGTTCGAGGCAGCGCTCGCCGGCCCCAGGACGGCAGCGGGGAGTACCTGCGGGCCCGGGAGCGCTGTATGAGCGCCGGGCGCGACGACGGGATCGACGCGGTGCTGCGCGCCCACGACCTCGACGCCCTGGTCACCCCGGCGTACCCGCCCGCCTGCCCGATCGACCTGGTCAACGCCGAGCACATAGCCGGCGGCTGCACCCAGCCGAGCGCGATGGCCGGCTACCCGCTCGTGACCGTGCCGAGCGGTCTGGCCTCCGGGCTGCCCGTGGCGGTCTCGTTCTGGGGCACGGCCGGGAGCGAGGGGACCCTCGTCGAGGTCGCGCACCGCTACGAGGCCGCCCGCGCCGCCGACGGCGGCCCGCTCCCCGAGCCGACCTTCGCGCCGTTCGTCTGAGCCGATTTAGGTCACGATCGCGTGCGGTAATCGAACTCACAAGGCTCGGTGGACGCGCCTCCGGACGGCGAAGATAGAGTGCATGGGTTGCCCAGCGCGCACCTCGTCGCTGTCGGCGCCGGTGCGCCGGGCCCCGGGGTGTCCGCTCGCTCGAGTCGGGAGGAAACGAAGGTGGCCAGCTCGCCGGCAGGAACCCTGTACCGGGGTCGCGAAGGAATGTGGTCCTGGGTCGCCCACCGGCTCACCGGTGTGACGGTCTTCTTCTTCCTCTTCGCCCACGTGATCGACACCTCCATGGTCCGGGTGTCGCCGCACGCCTACAACACCGCGGTCCAGACCTACAAGAACCCGGTCGTCGGCCTGATGGAGGTGGGCCTGGTCGCCGCGGTCCTCTTCCACGCGCTCAACGGCATCCGGATCGTCCTGGTGGACTTCTGGTCCCAGGGCACCCGCTACCAGCGCCAGATGATGTACGGCGTCCTGGGCCTGTGGGTCGTCCTGATGGTCCCGTTCACGATCCGTCATCTGTCCAACGTCTTCGGAGGCTGAGCCGTGAGTGCCCCCACCCTCGCCGCCCCCCGTTCGCGGGCCTCCCGCCGGGGCAACTTCGAGCTCAACAGCTGGCTGTTCATGCGCGGCTCCGGGCTGCTCCTGGTCGTGCTCGTCATCGGGCACCTGTTCGTCAACCTGATGCTCGGCAAGGGCATCCACGCGATCGACTTCGCATTCGTGGCCGGCAAGTGGGCCAACCCGTTCTGGCAGGTCTGGGACCTCGCGATGCTGTGGCTGGCCCAGCTGCACGGCACCAACGGCCTGCGGACGATCATCAACGACTACGCGACCGGGCCGAACACCCGCTTCGCGCTGAAGACGCTGCTGTACTTCTCGGCGCTGGTCGTGCTCCTGCTCGGGACGCTGGTGATCTTCACCTTCGACCCGTGCGCCGATCCGAGCTCGACGCTCTCCGTCTGCCAGAACAGGTGAGGCACTGACATGGTCCAGCAGCACAAGTACGACGTCGTCATCGTCGGGGCCGGTGGCGCCGGGATGCGCGCGGCGCTCGAGTCCGGCCAGCGCAGCCGCACAGCGGTGCTCACCAAGCTCTACCCGACCCGCTCCCACACCGGCGCGGCCCAGGGCGGCATGTGCGCCGCGCTCGCCAACGTCGAGGAGGACAACTGGGAGTGGCACACCTTCGACACGGTCAAGGGCGGTGACTACCTCGTCGACCAGGACGCCGCTGAGGTGATGGCCAGGGAGGCCATCGACGCCGTCCTCGACCTCGAGAAGATGGGCCTGCCGTTCAACCGGACCGACGCCGGGAAGATCGACCAGAGGCGGTTCGGCGGGCACACCCGCAACCACGGCGAGGCCGCGGTACGCCGGTCCTGCTTCGCCGCGGACCGCACCGGTCACATGATCCTGCAGACGCTGTACCAGCAGTGCATCAGGCACCAGGTGGAGTTCTACAACGAGTTCTACGTGCTCGACCTGCTGCTCACCGACGCGACGTCACCCGGTGGCCGCCGGGCCTGCGGAGTGGTCGCCTACGAGCTCGCCACCGGCGAGATCCACGTCTTCAACGCCAAGTCCGTGGTGTTCGCGACCGGCGGCTTCGGCAAGGTGTTCCGTACGACGTCCAACGCACACACGCTGACCGGTGACGGCATGGGCATCGTCTGGCGCAAGGGCCTGCCGCTCGAGGACATGGAGTTCTTCCAGTTCCACCCGACCGGCCTGGCAGGTCTCGGCGTGCTGCTGTCGGAGGCGGCGCGCGGCGAGGGCGGCATCCTGCGCAACAGCGAGAACGAGCGGTTCATGGAGCGCTACGCGCCCACGATCAAGGATCTCGCGCCGCGCGACATGGTGGCCCGGGCGATGGCGAACGAGGTTCGCGAGGGCCGGGGCGCCGGCCCCGACAAGGCCTACGTCTACCTCGACCTGACCCATCTGCCGCGCGAGCAGATCGACGCCAAGCTGCCCGACATCACCGAGTTCGCGCGCACCTACCTCGGCGTCGAGCCCTACACCGAGATGATCCCGGTGTTCCCGACCGCGCACTACGCCATGGGCGGGGTGCCCACCAACATCAAGGGCGAGGCGCTCTCCGACAACCACAGCGTGATCCCTGGCCTGTACGCCGCCGGTGAGGTCGCCTGCGTGTCGGTGCACGGTGCCAACCGGCTCGGCACCAACTCGCTGCTCGACATCAACGTGTTCGGCCGCCGCGCGGGGATGTACGCCGCCGACTACGCCGGCACCGTCGACTACGACGAGCTGCCCGACGACGCCGAGGCCGCCGTCGTGGCGATGATCGAGTCGATGCGCGACGCCGGCGGCTCCGAGCGGGTGGCCGCCATCCGCGCCGAGCTGCAGGCCACCATGGACATCAACGCGCAGGTGTACCGCACGGAGGGCTCGCTGAAGCAGGCGCTCGCCGACATCGACGGCCTCAAGGCTCGCTACGTGAACGTCTCGGTGCAGGACAAGGGGAGACGGTTCAACACCGACCTGCTCGAGGCCATCGAGCTCGGCTTCCTGCTCGACCTCGCCGAGGTGCTGGTCACCTCCGCCCTGGCCCGCAACGAGTCGCGCGGCGGACACTTCCGCGAGGACTACCCGACCCGCGACGACGTGAACTTCATGCGACACACGATGGCCTACCGGCTCGAGGACGGCTCGATCAGCCTGGACTACAAGCCGGTCGTCGAGACCCGCTACAAGCCGATGGAGCGGAAGTACTGATGGACGTCACAGTCAAGATCCTCCGCTACAACCCCGAGATCTCGGAGGCGTCCTCGTGGGAGACCTACCAGGTCTCGGCGGAGCCCACCGACCGCGTGCTGGACGCCCTGCACAAGGTCAAGTGGGACCTCGACGGCTCCCTGACCTTTCGGCGCTCCTGCGCGCACGGGGTCTGCGGCTCGGACGCCATGCGGATCAACGGCAAGAACCGGCTGGCGTGCAAGACCCTGCTCAAGGACGTGAACCCCTCGCAGCCGATCACCGTCGAGCCCATCAAGGGCCTGCCGGTGCTCAAGGACCTCGTCGTCGACATGGAGCCGTTCTTCGCGGCGTACCGGTCGGTGATGCCGTTCCTGGTCACAACCGGCAACGAGCCGACCCGGGAGCGGATCCAGTCGCAGGAGGACCGCGACCGGTTCGACGACACCACCAAGTGCATCCTCTGCGCGGCCTGCACCACGTCCTGCCCGGTGTACTGGGCGGACGGGCAGTACTTCGGGCCTCAGGCGATCGTCGGCGCGCACCGCTTCATCTTCGACAGCCGCGACGAGGGCACCGACCAGCGGCTGGAGATCCTCAACGACAAGGAGGGGGTGTGGCGCTGCCGCACCACCTTCAACTGCACCGAGGCCTGCCCGCGCGGCATCGAGGTGACCAAGGCGATCCAGGAGGTCAAGCGCGCACTCATCTTCCGGCGGTGACGGATCCGCGTGTTCGGGCCCGTTCGGGACGGGCGCGCTGAGAGACTTCCGACCATGAGCGACTACCCTCAGCAGCCGCCCACCGGCCACGGCTACGCGCCCGACCACCCGCGCTCGACGCTGGTCCTCGTGCTCGGCATCCTCTCCCTGGTCCTGTGCCAGGTCCTGGGGCCGGTCGCCTGGGTGATGGGCAACCGCGTGGTCCGCGAGGTCGACCAGTCCGGCGGCCGGCTCGCCGGTCGCGGGGTCGCCAACGCGGGCCGGATCTGCGGCATCATCGCGACGGTGCTGCTGGTGATCGGCCTGCTGTTCGGCCTGATCGTGCTGATCGTGCTGATCGCGGCCAGCACGTCGAGCAACGGCTGAGCGCCGGGCGGACGGCGTCAGGCCCGCGGGTTGCGGCGGGCGATCGAGGCGGTCAGCGCGCTGGCGAAGCCCACCCAGCCGGCGTACGGCGCCAGCAGCGCCGCCGAGGCCGGGTCCGCGCGCCGGGCCCGGCGGACCAGGTCCCAGCTCGACGCCTCGAGCACGAGCGCCTCGGCGAGCGCGAGACGCGGCCGCTTCGCGGTGAAGAACAGCCAGCTCCAGCCGGTGTTGAGGGCGAGGTTGACGCCCAGCGCCGTCGCGAACCCGCGGCGCTCGGTGGGCTCGGCGCGGGCCAGGGTGCGGGCGGACCCGACCGCGATCAGTGAGTAGAGCGTCGTCCACGCCGGGCCGAACAGCCACCCGGGCGGCTGCCAGTCGGGCTTGTCCAGCCGCGCGTACCACCGGGAGCCGACGTCCGTGCCGATGCCGCCCACGACCGCGGTGGTGGCGGCGGCTGCGGCGGTGAGCGGCAGATACCGGGCATCTCTGCGTTGAAGGATCACGTCGTCCATCCTGCCTCACTGGTCGCGGCGGTCCGTCACGGGTCGCCTGGGGTTCGCGTCGCGACCGCCAGCGGATGGGTCCACGACCAGGCCGCGGCGGCCATCACGATCCGGGAGAAGTAGTTGATCCACAGCACGAGGATCAGCGCGACGCCGAACGCCTGGAACGCGGGAGAGCCGTGGGTCCTGCCGATCAGCAGCAGGGAGAGCACCTTGAGCACCTCGAAGCCGATCGCCCCGACGACGGCCCCCTGCACCAGTGCGCGGGTCGGCAGCGTCGGCGCCGCCAGCAGCCGGAACATCACCAGGAAGAGCCCGGTGGTGACCGCCACGGCAACGACCCGGACCACCACCTGGAGCAGCGTCGCGGAGAACGGTGCGCCCTCGAGGCCGAGCACGTCGAGTGCCTGCCGGGTGAGTCCGGTGACCAGGCCGGAGAGCGAGACCGACGCGACCAGCGTCACCCCGACGACCCCCAGCGCCGCCAGGTCGAACACCTTCCCGGCCACGAACCCCCGGCGCTCGCGGCGCGGCAGCTCGAACATCACCGCCAGCGCGAAGCGCATCGACGACAGCCAGCCGAGCCCGGTGTAGAGCAGTGCCACGAACCCGACCACGCCGGCGGTGGTCGCCTGGTCCTCGAACGTCGACAGCGGGATCTGGTGCGGGCCGTCCCCGACCAGCCCGGGCAGCACCTGGTCGAGCGCGGTGACCAGGCTCTCCTGGATGCCGGGGACGACGGAGGCCAGCACGCCGACGACCGCGAAGGCGATCGCGAGCAGCGGGAAGAACGACAGGAAGCCGAAGTAGGTGACCGCACCCGCCTGGGCGTTCCCGTTGACCCTGCCGTAGTGCTGCAGCGCCCGCACCAGGTGGTCGACGAACGGGCTGCGCTCCCGGACCTCGCGTCCGCGGGCCCGCAGGCGCTCGGCCCACGCGGGCATCCCGGCTACCTGTGGGCGGAGCGGTCGGCCGAGCCGGTCAGCGGGAAGTCCCGGGTCGGCTTCCACCCGGAGTGGTCGCCGTGGACGTACAGCGAGAAGTGCCCGACGTCGAACCGGCACTCGAACCCCGCCAGGTCGGCGAACGCCGCGTCGAGGCGGTCGTCACCGAGGTGGTGGGCGACGGTGACGTGCGGGTGGTAGGGGAACTGCAGGGAGCGGTCCAGCGGCCCCCGGCGCAGCGACAGGGCGAGCTGCTCGCAGGCCGAGATGCCCTCCACGACGGCCACGAACACCACCGGCGACACCGGCCGGAAGGTGCCCGTGCCGCGCAGGTGGATCCGGAAGGCGGCGTTGGTCGCCGCGGCCTCGGCGAGGCGCCGCTCGACCGCCGGGACGCCGGCGTCGTCCACCTCCGTCGGCGGCACCAGGGTGACGTGCGTCGGGATGCCGTGGGCGGTCGTGTCGCCGAGCTCCGTGCGGTACTCCTGGAGGCGGGTGCCCCAGGGCTCGGGCACGGCGATGGCCACTCCGATCGTCGTCACGCAGCAGACCCTACCGACCGGTGGCGACGAATCCGACCCGGTCGTAGACGTCGGCCAGGGTCCGCTCGGCCACCGCGTTCGCGCGCTCGGCTCCGGCCCGCAGGACGCCCGCCAGCCGGTCGCGGTCGTCGAGCAGCTCCAGGGTCCGGTCGCGGAACGGCGTGACGAACTCCACCACGACGTCGGCGAGCTCCTTCTTGAAGTCGCCGTAGCCGCGTCCGGCGTACTCCTTCTCGAGCTGCTCGACGCTGCGTCCGGTCAACGCCGAGTAGATCGTCAGCAGGTTGGAGATGCCGGGCTTCTGCTCCTCGTCGAAGCGCACCTCGCTGCCGGAGTCGGTGACCGCCGAGCGGATCTTCTTGGCCGACACCCTGGGGTCGTCGAGCATCTCGATGATCCCTGCCGGCGACGAGGCGGACTTCGACATCTTCGCCGTCGGCTCCTGGAGGTCGGTGATCTTCGCAGTGGACTCGAGGATGTACGGCTCGGGCAGCCGGAACGTCTTCTTGAACCGGTGGTTGAACCGGCCGGCCAGGTCGCGGGTCAGCTCGAGGTGCTGGCGCTGGTCCTCGCCGACCGGGACGTACTGCGGTCGGTAGAGCAGGATGTCCGCGGCCTGCAGGACCGGGTAGGTGAACAGCCCCACCGAGGCGCTCTCCCGGCCGCCCTTGGCCGCCTTGTCCTTGAACTGGGTCATCCGGTTGGCCTCGCCGAAGCCGGTGATGCACTGCAGCACCCAGCAGAGCTGGGCGTGCGCCGGCACCTGCGACTGGATGAAGATCGCCGCCCGCTCCGGGTCGATGCCCATCGCGAGAAGCTGCGCGGCGGCCCGCAGGCACCGGTCCCGCAGCCGCCTCGGGTCCTGCTCCACGGTGATCGCGTGCATGTCCGCGATGAAGAAGAACGGCTCGTGCTCCTCCTGCAGGGAGACCCACTGGCGCAGCGCACCGAGGTAGTTGCCGAAGTGGAAGGAGTCCGCGGTCGGCTGGATCCCCGAGAGGACCCGCGGGCGCGGCGCGGCCGGGACGGGAGCGGGGTCGGACATGCCCATCATTGTCTCAGGTGGCGCGCGGCTGCTCCGTCCCGGTCTCCTCGCGCGCCACGTCGGTCGGGACCTCGATGGTCGGCTGGACGGCCAGGGCGTCGGTCACCAGGCCGGTGGGGGTGTCGACCAGCCCCGCGGGTACGACGGTGACCAGCACCCTGCTCGCCCGACGGCCCTCGGTCTCGCGCACCTGAAGGCGGTGGTCCTCGAACTCGACGGCGTCGCCGACCGCCGGAAGCCGGCCGAGCCGGGCCATGATGTAGCCGGCCACCGTCTCGTAGGGCCCCTCGGGCAGCTCGATGCCGGTCTCGTCCTCGAAGTCGTCGAGGTTCAGCAGCCCGTCGACCTCGACCTCGCCGCCGCGGTGCCGTTTCGTCTCGGGCTCGGCGACGTCGTACTCGTCGCGGATGTCGCCGATCAGCTCCTCGACGAGGTCCTCGAGGGTCACGATCCCCGCGGTGCCGCCGTACTCGTCGGCCACGATCGCCAGGTGGGTGCCCTCGCGGCGCATATCGGCCAGCGCGGCGAGGATCTGCCGGGTCCACGGCAGCACGAGCGTCTGCCGGACCAGCTCGCTCACCCGCACCGACCGGTTGGCCACCTCGGGGTCGAGCAGGTCGCGCACGTGCACGAAGCCGATCACGTCGTCGGCGGAGCCCCGGATCACCGGGTAGCGGGAGTGCGGCTGGGTCAGCGCCTGCTTGGCGGCCTTGTAGACCGGGGTGGAGGCGTCCAGGAACTCCACCTCGGTCCGCGGGATCATCACCTCGCGGATCTGCCGGTCGCCGGCCTCGAAGACGTCCTCGACGATCCGGCGCTCCTCGTCTCCCAGGGTCTCGTGCGCGTTGACGAGCTCGCGCAGCTCCTCGTCGCTCATCTGCTCGCGCTGCGCCTACGGGTCGCCGCCGAGCAGCCGGACGACGATGTTGGTGGAGGCCGACAGCAGCCAGATCACCGGCCGGGAGACCCGCGAGACCCGGTCGATCATCGGACCGAGCGCCAGCGCGAAGGCCTCGGCGCGCTGCAGTCCCAGGCGCTTGGGCGCGAGCTCGCCGAACACGAGCGAGAGGTAGGAGATGGCCACGGTCACGAGGACGAGCGCCAGTGGGTCGGCCAGCCCGGTGGGCACCCCCCAGCCCTCGAGGACCGGCGCGAGGTCGCCCGAGAGCGTCGCACCACCGAACGCGGCGGACATGAACCCGGCGAACGTGACGCCGACCTGCACGGCCGCCAGGAACCGGTTGGGGTCCTGGTTCAGCTCGGCGACGATCCGGCCGCGGCGACCCTGGGACGCCAGCGCGCGGGCCTGGCTGTCGCGCAGCGAGACGAGCGAGATCTCGGCGGCGGCGAACACCCCCCCGACCAGCACGAACAAGGACGACGAGCCCGATGTTCGCGAGCGTGCCGTTCACCGGGGATGACCCTCGTCCATGTCACGAGGATAGTGGCGCCCAATCAGGTTGCCGAACGATCCCGGCTCCGCGAGGGTTCTGCCGTGGAGTTCCCCGACGACGTGCCCCGGCTCAGCGACGGGACCGTGACGCTGCGCGCGCCGGCCCTCGAGGACGTGCCCGGCTCGGTCGAGCAGTGCCGGGACCCGGTGAGCCAGCAGTGGACCACGGTGCCGGTCCCCTTCCACGAGGACGACGCCCGGCACTATCTCGGCGAGGTGCTGCCGGCGGCGTGGCGCGCCGACGAGGAGTGGGGGTTCGTGGTCGAGGCGCGCGACGACGACGGGTCCGCGCGGTACGCCGGGACGATCTCGCTGCGCAACCGCGGTGACCGGCGCGCCGAGGTGGCCTACGGCTCGCACCCGTGGGCCCGTGGCCGCGGGATCCTGGAGCGCGCCGTACGCCTGCTGCTGGAGTGGGGGTTCGCCGCGCGGGACCTGCAGACCGTGATCTGGTGGGCGAACAGGGGCAACTGGGCCTCCCGGCGGCTGGCCTGGCGGCTCGGCTTCACCGTCGACGGCACGGTCCGGCAGTGGCTGCCGCAGCGTGGCAAGCTCGTCGACGCGTGGGTCGGTGACGCTGCTGGCCACGGACCAGCGCAGCCCGCGACACCCGTGGTACGACGTCCCGCGGATCGTCGGCCGCGGCGTGGTCCTGCGGGCGCACCGGCCCGACGACGCGGCCCGGGTCGCACAGGCGTGCAACGACGAGCGCACGCGCGCCTGGTTCCACCGGCTGCCGGTGCCGTACACCCACGACGACGCCGTGGACTACCTCGAGGGGCGCGTGGAGCAGCGGGCGACGGGCCACGGGATCAGCTGGGCGGTCGCGGACCCGGACACCGACGAGCTGCTGGCGAACATCAGCCTCTTCGACCTCAAGCCGGGCCGCGAGGCCGAGATCGGCTACTGGACGCACCCCGCCGCGCGCGGCCGCGGGGTGATGACCGAGGCCTGCCGGCTCGTCGTGCGGCACGCGTTCGTGCCGGAGGACGACGGCGGGCTGGGGCTGCGACGGGTGATGGTCTACGCCGCGGAGCCGAACGCCGCCTCCCGGCACGTCATCGAGGCCAACGGCTTCACGCGCACGGGCATCGAGCGCCGCGGCCTCGCCCTGCGGGGCGGTGTGCTCGTCGACACGGTCTGCTACGACATGCTCGCCGAGGAGCTGGTCGGCTGAGTGTGCCGCCGGTGCAGCGCGACCGAGAGCCCGAGCACGACCAGCCCGAGGAACGACAGGCCTGACGCCGACCCAGCTCGGCGCGGTGTAGCCCCAGCCGGCCGCGATCACCAGACCGCCGAGCCACGCGCCGAGCGCGTTCGCCAGGTTGAGCGCGGCGTGGTTCATCGCGGCGCCCAGCGTCTGCGCGTCCCCCGCGACGTGCATCAGCCGCATCTGGAGGTTCACGACGAGCACCGAGGCCAGGCAGGCGACCAGGAACACCGTCGCCACGCCGGTCACGGCCGCGCGTGCGGACACCGTGAACAGCGCCAGCGACGCGCCCATCCCGACCGAGCCCACGACCAGCGCCCGCAGGTTGGACCAGTCGGCGAGCCGCCCGCCCAGGAAGGTGCCGACCGTCCCGCCCAGCCCGTAGGCGAACAGGAAGACCGGCACGGCGGCCTTCGACAGGCCGGTCACGTCGGTCACGGTCGGCGCGATGTAGCTGTACATCGCGAACATCCCGCCGAAGCCCACGGCGCCCACCAGGAGGGTCAGCCACACCTGGACGCTGCCGAACGCGCGCAGCTCGCGGCGACCGGTGGCGGCCCGGTCGGCGGGGGAGCGCGGAACGAACGAGGCGACCAGCGCGATCGTCAGCACCCCCAGCACGGTGACCGCGACGTACGCCGACCGCCAGCCGAGGTGCTGGCCCATCCAGGTCGCCGTCGGCACCCCGACGATGTTCGCCACCGGGAGCCCCAGCATGACCAGGCTGACCGCCCGGCCACGGCGCGCCGGGTCCACGAGCGAGGCGGCCACGAGCGAGGCGACCCCGAAGAAGGCACCGTGCGGGATCCCGGCGAGGAACCGGGCCAGCGTCAGCGCCCCGTCACCGGCGGCCAGCGCGCTGGCCAGGTTGCCGAGCGCGAAGACCGCCATCAGCCCCAGCAGCAGCCCCTTGCGGGGCGCCCGGGCCCCGAGGACGGCGATGAGCGGGGCGCCGACCACGACCCCCAGCGCGTACGCCGAGATCAGGTGGCCGCCCTGCGGGATCGAGACGTTCACGCCGCGGGCGATCTCGGGCAGCAGCCCCATCGTCACGAACTCGGTGGTGCCGATCGCGAAGCCGCCGGTCGCCAGCGCCAGCGTCGCGAGCAGGACGTGCCGCGCCGAGGGTCGGCGCGCTGCGGCGCGGGACGGCGCGGGCGCCCCCGGGCGGGGGTCGGTCGACGTGGTGGTCACGGGGGTCCTTCCGGACGCGAGTGCAGGGCCGGGGAGCGGCTACGCGCACCCACTCCGGGCCAACCACCCGATCCGGCTGCCTGTTCCGCGCATCCGGCGACGAGACCGATGTCACCCGTCCCGGCGTCGGGACAGCTCGGAGAGGGTGGCGTCGAGGGTGCCGGAAGGACGCATCACCGCGCTGGTCCGCTGGGCGTCCGGGCGGTAGTAGCCACCGATGTCGACCGGCGACCCCTGGACCTCGAGCAGCTCCTCGTTGATCGTGGCCTCCCGCGCCCGGAGGTTCTCGGCGAGCGACCCGAACGCGGCCGCGAGCTCGGTGTCCTCGTCCTGCTGCGCGAGCTCCTCGGCCCAGAACAGCGCCAGGTAGAAGTGGCTGCCGCGGTTGTCGATCTCGTTGACCCGCCGGCTCGGCGACCTGTTCTCGTCGAGGAAGGTGCCGGTGGCCCGGTCCAGGGTGTCGGCGAGCACCTGCGCGCGGCTGTTGCCGGTCGACTGCGCGAGATGCTCCAAGCTCACCGCCAGGGCCAGGAACTCCCCGAGGCTGTCCCAGCGCAGGTGGTTCTCCCTGAGGAGCTGCTGGACGTGCTTGGGAGCCGAGCCGCCGGCGCCGGTCTCGAACAGCCCGCCGCCGTTGATCAGGGGTACGACCGACAGCATCTTGGCGCTGGTGCCGAGCTCGAGGATCGGGAAGAGGTCGGTGAGGTAGTCGCGCAGCACGTTGCCGGTGACCGAGATGGTGTCCTCGCCGCGGCGGATCCGCTCCAGCGAGAAGGCGATCGCCTCGCCGGGAGCCATGATGTCGATCTGCAGCCCCTCGGTGTCGTGCTCCGGGAGGTACCGCCGTACCTTCTCGATGAGGTTCGCGTCGTGGGCCCGGCCCTCGTCGAGCCAGAACACCGCGGGCACGCCGGTGGCCCGCGCGCGAGACACCGCGAGCTTGACCCAGTCCCGGATCGGCACGTCCTTGGTCTGGCACATCCGCCAGATGTCACCGCTGCTCACGACATGCTCGAGCACCACGTCACCGGCGCTGTCGAGGACCCGCACCGTGCCGGTCGTGGGCACCTCGAAGGTCTTGTCGTGGCTGCCGTACTCCTCGGCGGCCTGCGCCATCAGCCCGACGTTGGCGACCGAGCCCATCGTCGCCGGGTCGTAGGCGCCGTGCGCGCGGCAGTCGTCGATCACGACCTGGTAGATGCCGGCGTAGCTGCTGTCCGGGATCACCGCGAGGGTGTCGGCCTGCTGCCCGTCGGGGCCCCACATGTGACCCGAGGTGCGGATCATCGCCGGCATCGAGGCGTCCACGATCACGTCGCTGGGGACGTGCAGGTTCGTGATGCCGCGGTCGGAGTCGACCATGGCCAGGGCGGGCCCCTCGCTGAGCCGCTTGTCCACGAGGGCCTTGATCTCGTCGGCCTGCGGCAGGCTCTCGACCCCGGCGAGGATCGCCCCCAGGCCGTCGTTGGGGCTCAGTCCCGCGGCGGTCAGCACCTCGCCGTAGTCGGCGAACAGCTCGGGCAGGAAGGCCCGGACGACGTGGCCGAAGATGATCGGGTCCGAGACCTTCATCATCGTGGCCTTCAGGTGCACCGAGAACAGCACGCCCTCCTGCTCGGCGCGGGCGATCGCCTCGACGAGGAACTCCCGCAGCGCGGCGACCCGCATCACGGTGGCGTCCACCACCTCCCCGGCCAGCACCGGCACCGACGCGCGCAGCACGGTCGTGGTGCCGTCGTCGCCGACCAGCTCGATGCGCAGCGTGTCGTCGGCGGTCATCACCGCCGACCTCTCGTTGGAGCGGAAGTCATCGGCGCTCATGTGCGCGACGTTGGTGCGCGACTCCGGCGACCAGGCGCCCATGGAGTGCGGGTGGGTGCGGACGTAGCGCTTCACCGAGGCGGGAGCCCGACGGTCGGAGTTGCCCTCGCGGAGCACCGGGTTGACCGCGCTGCCCTTGACCTTGTCGTAGCGCGCCCGGGCGTCCCGCTCCTCGTCGCTGCGCGGCTCGTCGGGGTAGTCGGGCAGGTCGTAGCCCTGGGCGCGGAGCTCCGCGATGCAGGCCTTGAGCTGCGGGATGGAGGCACTGATGTTCGGCAGCTTGATGATGTTGGCCTCGGGGCGCTTCGCCAGCTCACCGAGCTCGGCCAGGGCGTCGCTGACGCGCTGCTCCTCGGTCAGCCGCTCGGGGAAGGACGCGATCATTCGGCCGGCGAGCGAGATGTCGCGCGACTCGACGCGGACCCCCGCGGTCGCGGCGTAGGCCTGCACGACGGGCAGGAACGAGTAGGTGGCCAGCAGGGGCGCTTCGTCCGTGTGCGTGTAGATGATCTTCGAGTCCGACACCGAGGCTCCGTTCGCTTCCGACGAGGGGCGGTTTCTTGACATCAAGATATCTCACCCCGTGTCCGCAACGGTAGCCGCGTCCGGGGACAGCCCACCAGACCGGTGCGTGGACGGCCGGTGCGTGGGCCCGCCCCGCAGCGGGTACGACGAGGCCGAGACGACCAGACGAGAGGAGCACCATGACGGACTCCACGGACTCCACGGACTCCACGGCCCGGCCCCCGGCGGCAGGCCGCCCGGCGACGGTCACCTGGACCGAGCGGCTCGAGGAGGCGCGCCGGCTCGACCCGGTCGTCCACGCGGTCCGACCGGTCGCGGACGCACTCGTGGCCGACCCGTCCCGCGCGGACCTGCTGCGCGGGGCCTGGCTCGGTCATGCGGCGCACCCGCTCCTGACCGACGTACCGATCGGACTGTGGACCTCGGCACTCACCCTGGACCTGGTCGGCGGCCGCGGCTCGCGCGACGCCGCACGGCGACTGGTCGGGCTCGGCATCCTCAGCGCGGTCCCGGCCGCGGTGACCGGCTGGGCCGAGTGGACCGGGACCGGCGACCGCGAGCAGCGGGTGGGCGTCGTGCACGCCGCAGCGAACGCGGTCGCCGTCGGGCTGTTCACCGCCTCGTGGCGCGCCCGGCGGCGCGGCCGGACCCTGCGCGGCCGCGCCCTCGGCCTGGCCGCCGCGTCCGCGCTCGGCCTCGGCGGCTACCTCGGCGGCCACCTGGTCTCGGCGCGCAAGGTCTCCAGCCGGCATCCGGCGTTCGAGGACGACGCTCCCCCGGCCTGACCCATCTCCCGCCCCGGGTCTCGGGGCGGCCGTCCATCCGCTAGCGTCTGGAACGCAGCACTGTTGCGTACGTCGAGGTGAAACCAGGAGCCCCCGTGAGTAGAACTCCCGTCAAGGTGGCCGTCACCGGCGCCGCCGGCCAGATCGGCTACAGCCTGCTCTTCCGCATCGCCAGTGGCGCGCTGCTGGGCCCGGAGACCCCGGTGGAGCTCCGGCTGCTCGAGATCACCCCCGCGCTCAAGCCGCTCGAGGGCGTGGTGATGGAGCTCGACGACTGCGCGTTCCCGACCCTGGCCGGGGTGGAGACCGGCGACGACGCCAACCGGGTGTTCGACGGGGCGAACCTCGCGCTGCTCGTGGGCGCCCGTCCGCGCACCAAGGGGATGGAGCGCGGCGACCTCCTCGAGGCCAACGGCGCGATCTTCACCGCGCAGGGCAAGGCGCTCAACGAGGTGGCCGCGGACGACGTCCGCATCGGCGTGACCGGGAACCCGGCCAACACCAACGCCCTGATCGCGATGTCGAACGCGCCGGACATCCCGCGCGACCGGTTCTCGGCACTCACCCGGCTGGACCACAACCGGGCGCTCTCGCAGCTGGCCGCCAAGACCGGCGCCCGGGTGGGCGACATCTCCCGGCTGACGATCTGGGGCAACCACTCCGCGACGCAGTACCCCGACATCTTCCACGCCGAGATCGACGGCCGGAACGCCGCCGAGGTGGTCGGCGACCAGTCCTGGATCGAGAACGAGTTCATCCCCACCGTGGCCAAGCGCGGCGCGGCGATCATCGAGGCCCGCGGCGCCTCCTCGGCCGCGTCGGCCGCCTCGGCCACCATCGACGCGGCCCACGACTGGCTCACCGGCAGCCGGGACGGCGACTGGGTGTCCATGGCGGTCGCCTCGGACGGCTCGTACGGCATTCCCGAGGGGATCGTGTACTCGTTCCCGGTGACCACACGGGACGGGAGCTGGGAGATCGTCCCGGGGCTGGAGATCGACGACTTCTCCCGGAGCAGGATGGACGCCACCGCCGCCGAGCTGCTCGACGAGCGCGAGGCCGTCTCGGCGCTGGGCCTGATCGGCTGAGCCGCCGACGGACCAGCGCACTGGCCCGGGGACGCGCCCGGCACCGGACGCCTGGGCCCTTTTCCCCATAACGGGACGAATGACCCCTTACGCCCGGGCGGCGCCGCACCGAGACTGGTGATGACCGTGAGGTCAGGCTCGTTGGGAGGCGAACCGTGGTCGGCACCGTCGGCACCCCGAGGGCGCTCGAGCGCGCGCTGGTCGCGGTGGTCGCCGGCGTCCTCGTCGCGACGGTCGCGCTGGCGGACCTCACGGTGAGCGGCGGCTCAGCGGAGGCCGCGGTCCGGCTGAGACCGACCCATCCCCGCGCGCTGTGGGTGTGGAGCAGGCCGGACCCCGCCGAGCTGGTCGGCTTCGCCCGGCGCCGCGGCGTGCGGGACCTGTTCGTCGCGGTCCCCGCCGACCTCGGGCACTCCGACGCGCTGTCGTGGGTCCGCGCGGTCCGCGACCTCGCCCGTCCCGCCGGCATCTCGCTGCAGGCGCTCGGCGGCGACCCCGGGTGGGTTGACCACCCCGACGTCGCCGTCGCGTGGGCCCGTGACGCGCTGACCACCGGGCTGTTCTCCGGCGTGCACCTGGACATCGAGCCCTGGACGACGCCGGCGTGGTCGCAGGACCGGGGCGCGGTCGTGCACGGCTTCCTCCGCACCCTGACGGCGGTGCAGCGGGCGGTCACCGCGCCGGTCGAGGCCGACGTCGCCTTCTGGCTGTGGACCGTGCGCACCCACGACGGCACCCCGCTCGACCGGGCCGTGGTGGACCGCGTGGACGCGGTGACGGTGATGAGCTACCGCCGGTCGGTCACCGGACCGGACGGCATCGTCGCGGTCGCCGCTCGCACGGTCGCGGCCGCGCAGAGCGCCGGACGGCCGGTCCGGCTCGCGGTCGAGACGAACGACCTGGGCAGCGACCCGGTCGCCCGCAAGCAGACCTTCCACGGCGGCGACGAGGCCTCCCTCGACACCGCGCTCACCGCGGTGGACACCGCTGAGTCCGGGCACCCCGGGTACGCCGGCGTGGCGATCGAGGACTACGACGGGTACCGGGCGCTCGGCTGAGCACCCTCAGGGCTGGTTGGGGACCACGACCGCGAGCACGATGAGGGCGACCCCGGCCACCGTCAGCATCGCCACGTCGGAGAGCCGCCGGCGCACCCGCAGCATCCCCGCGCCGCGCTCGGTGAGCACCAGCCGGGCGGCGGCGCCGAGCAGCAGCCCGGCGCCCATCCAGCTCACGCCGGCCCGCCAGGCGCCGGCCACCACGACCACGAGGCCGAGCGCCGCCGTCGCCAGCACCGCCAGGTAGACCACCCCGCCGATGGTGCGCGGCCGGCCGCCGGGGTTGTCCTCGCGCACGCGGCCGGCCTCAGACCCGGTCCGCCGCGCCGTCGAGGGCCTGCTCGGCCGCCAGCACGATGTTCGACAGCAGCATCGCCCGGGTCATCGGCCCGACACCGCCCGGGTTCGGCGACACCCAGGCCGCGACGTCGTACACGTCCTCGGCCACGTCGCCGGCGATCCTGCCGTCCACGCGGGAGACGCCGACGTCGAGCACCGCCGCTCCGGGCTTGACCATGTCGCCGCGGATGATCCCCGGCACGCCGGCCGCGGCCACCACGATGTCGGCGTCCCGGACGTGCTTGGCGAGGTCGCGGGTGCCGGTGTGGCACAGCGTCACGGTCGCGTTCTCGCTGCGCCGGGTCAGCAGCAGGCCGAGCGGCCGCCCGACCGTCACCCCGCGGCCGACCACGCACACCTCGGCGCCCGCGATCTGCACGCCGTGGCGGCGCAGCAGCTCCACGATGCCGTACGGCGTGCACGGGAGTGGCGCCTGCTTGCCGAGCACCAGCCAGCCGAGGTTGGTGGGGTGCAGGCCGTCGGCGTCCTTGGCGGGGTCGACCAGCCCCAGCACCCGGTTCTCGTCCATGTGCCGGGGCAGCGGGAGCTGCACGATGTAGCCGGTGCAGGCGGGGTCGGCGTTGAGCTCGGCCACCGCGGTCTCGACCTCCGCCTGGGTGGCGGTGTCGGGCAGGTCCACCCGGATCGAGTGGATGCCGACCTCGGCGCAGTCCTTGTGCTTTCCGTTGACGTACCAGGTGCTGCCCGGGTCCGATCCGACCAGCACCGTGCCGAGCCCCGGCACCACGCCGCGCTCGGCGAGCGCGGCCACCCGCCCGGTCAGCTCCGCCTTGATGGCGGCCGCGGTCGCCTTGCCGTCGAGGATCTTCGCCGTCACTGCCCCATCCTGTCATCCGGGTCGTTCAGTGGAAGAAGTGCCGAGCACCCGTGAGGTACATCGTCACGCCGGCCGCCTGCGCCGCGGCGACGACCTCCTCGTCGCGCTTGGAGCCGCCGGGCTGCACGACGGCGCTCACCTGCGCGTCGAGGAGGATCTGCAGACCGTCCGTGAACGGGAAGAACGCGTCGGAGGCGGCCACCGAGCCGGCGGCACGCTCCCCGGCCCGGGAGACCGCCAGCCGGGCCGAGTCGACCCGGTTGACCTGTCCCATCCCGACGCCCACCGAGGCGCCGTCCGAGGCGAGCAGGATCGCGTTGGACTTCACTGCCCGGCAGGCCCGCCACGCGAAGGCGAGGTCGGCGAGCACCGCCTCGGAGGCCGGTGCTCCGGCGGCGAGCGTCCAGGTGGCGGGGTCGTCGCCCGGCGCGTCGACGGCGTCGCGGGCCTGCATCAGCAGCCCGCCCGAGACCGCCCTCGTCTCGATGCCACCGCGGGTCGCCGGCCCGCACTGGAGGACCCGGATGCTCTTCTTGCGCGTCAGGACGTCGAGCGCGCCCTCCTCGTAGCCGGGAGCGACGACGACCTCGGTGAAGACCTCCGCGACCTGCTCGGCCATCGCGGCGCTCACCGCGACGTTCGTGGCGATCACCCCGCCGAACGCCGAGACCGGGTCGCAGGCGTGCGCCTTGCGGTGCGCCTGGGCCACGTCGGCGCCGACCGCGATGCCGCAGGGGTTGGCGTGCTTGACGACGGCGACCGCGGGCGCGTCGAAGTCGTAGGCCGCCCGGCGGGCCGCGTCGGCGTCGACGTAGTTGTTGTACGACATCTCCTTGCCGTGCAGCTGGGTGGCCTGCGCCAGGCCCGGCTCGGGCGCGGAGCCGTCGGTGTAGAGCGCGGCCCGCTGGTGCGGGTTCTCGCCGTAGCGGAGCACCGCCGCGCGGTCCCACGTCGCGCCGACCCAGGCCGGGAACCCGGCTCCCTCGGACGTGTCGGTGAGCGCGTTGCCCATCCAGGACGCCACCGCCACGTCGTAGGTCGCGGTGTGCACGAACGCCTCGGCCGCGAGCCGCCGGCGCTGCTCGAGGGTGAAGCCACCGTCGCGCACCGCGGCCAGCACGTCGGCGTACCGGTCCGGGCAGGTCACGATGGCGACGCTGGGGTGGTTCTTCGCGGCCGCGCGGACCATCGAGGGGCCGCCGATGTCGATCTGCTCCACGCAGGCGTCCTGGTCCGCCCCGGACAGCACCGTCGCGGTGAACGGGTACAGGTTCGACACGACGAGGTCGAACGGCTCGATGCCGAGCTCCTCGAGCTGGGCGCGGTGGGTCTCGAGCCGGAGGTCTGCGAGGATGCCGGCGTGCACGCGGGGGTGCAGCGTCTTGACCCGGCCGTCGAGGCACTCGGGGAAGCCGGTGAGCTCCTCGACCCTGGTCACCGGGACGCCCGCGTCGGCGATCCGCGCGGCCGTCGAGCCGGTGGACACCAGCGCCACCCCTGCCTCGTGCAGACCCCGGGCCAGGTCCTCCAGGCCGGTCTTGTCGTAGACGGAGACCAGCGCCCGCCCGATCTCCCGCTTCCCTGCATCAGCCACGTCCGAACCGGACCTTCCTGTCGGTGATGGTGAGACCTTCACGGGCCATCCGGCCCACGCTCTCGGCGAGCATCGCGCGCTCCTGCACCTTGATCCGCTCGTGCAGCGCGGCGACGTCGTCGTCGTCGTGCACCGGCACCGCGACCTGCGCGACGATCGGGCCGGTGTCCACGCCGGCGTCCACGACGAACAGCGTGGCGCCGGTGACCTTGACGCCGTACGCCAGCGCGTCGGACGGGCCGTGCATCCCCGGGAACGCCGGGGAGAGCGCGGGATGGGTGTTCACGCAGCGGCCGCCGAACGCGGCGAGGAAGACGGGCCCGGTCAGCCTCATGAACCCGGCGAGCACGACCAGGTCCGGCTCGTAGGACCGGCAGGCGGCGGTCAGCGCGTCGTCCCAGGCGGCCCGCGAGGCGTGGTCGCCGACCCGCGAGACGAACGTCGGCACGCCGGCCCGCTGGGCGCGCGCCAGGCCCTCGATGCCGTCCCGGTCGGCCCCGACCGCGACCACCTCGGCGCCGTAGGCCGGGTCGGCACACGCGTCGAGCAGCGCCTGGAGGTTGGTGCCGGAGCCGGAGACCAGGACGACCAGCCGAGCGGGCCCCCGCCCCGGCGCGAAGGACGTGGAGGGGGTGGGCACCGAAGAAGGGTACCGATCGGGCCGCGGTCAGGCCGACGCGGCGCCCGGGGCGGGCTCCTCGTCGCCGTCCCTGCGCCCGCGCCGCTGCCACCAGGTCGCGCCGAGACCACCCAGCGTGCCGCCGATGCCGAGCGCCACGGCGGCGGCGACCAGGACGTCGAGGAACGGCGCCCCGACGTCCGCCATCCGGCCGGGACCGACCGCACCCCCGGCGAGCCCGGTCGCCACCGCGACGAGCACGCCCGCCAGGACGCCACCACCGAGCCCGCGCAGCGCGCCCTGCTCGTAGCCCGGGGCCGGCATCCTGCGGGCGGTCAGCACCGCGCCGAGCAGTCCGACGAGCGCCGGCACGCCGACCAGGGCCGCCTCCCACCAGCGCCCGGGGCCCGGCTGCGGCAGGGCGGCCAGCAGCGGGAACGCCGGCAGCGGTCCCAGCACCACGGCGCCGGGCGAGACGAGCGTCCCGGCACCGACCGCGAAGCCGGGGCCGAGCAGGTACGTCGAGGTGAGCAGCACCGCGTTCGGCACCACCGCGAGCGCGACCACGCTCAGCATCACCGCCCCGGACGTGTCGGTGTGCAGCTCGGAGAGCACGTTCGCGGCCGCGCCGAAGTGCCGCACGAGCGCGGCGGTCAGGACGGCGGCGGACGCCACGTAGACCAGCGCGGCGGTCACGACCGCTCCGACGGTGACCGCGACCAGGGAGCGGGGAGCCCGGCCCAGCAGCGTCCGGCCCTGTCCGGAGCCCCACGCGATGCCGGAGCCACCGCCGACCAGCGCGACGAGCACGCCGCCGAGGAAGGCGCGGGCGAGATGCGGCTGCGCGGCCGCCGTCGTGGCGAGCACCGCGGTGACCACCGCGACCACGCCGTACACCCCGGCCAGCACCACGATGCCGAGCCCGGCGCCGCGCGGCCCCTCGTCGGCCGACGTCTCGCCGGCCCAGCGCCCCGCCCGGAAGGCGACGTACCCGCACAGCAGGGTCAGGCCGAGCGGCACGGCACCGACCGAGGCGTCGGCCAGGTCGAGGTGCGCGCCCAGGGCGAGCAGCCAGGCGTCGGCGCCGACCCGCAGCGCGTCGCGGGTCGTGCCGTGCGCGCCGGCGTCGGTGGCGAACCAGCCGACGAGCGCGGTGGCCATCAGCGCGACGAGTACGCCACCGGAGGCCACCAGACCGGCCAGGGCCGCGGTCACCGCGAGCGGGCGGCGGGGGCCGTCGCCCGGCGCAGCGAGCGGCGGCGGGCTGGTCGGGGGGCGCAGCAGGTCGGTCACTGGGTCCATGGTGACCGACCGGCCGCGCCGGTCCCGGCTGCCACGCCGGTCTCCGGCCCGGGGGACCAGCCACGTCGCAGGGGCCGGCAGGTGTCGTCGAGGCCGCCCTGCTGACCCGTGCGGGAGAGCGGCCGCGCGAGCTCGACCGCCGCTAGTCTCTGCGGCATGAACGCTCCCAGCCGGGACGCCGCCGCGGCGCTCGACGACCGCAACCCGCTCGCCTCCCACCGCGATCTGTTCGCGCTGCCCGCCGGGATGGTCTACCTCGACGGCAACTCGCTCGGCGCGATGCCCCGGGCGGTCCCCGAACACGTCGACCGGGCGGTGCGCGAGGAGTGGGCCGGTGGGCTGATCGGCTCCTGGAACACCGCCGAATGGATGACGCTCCCGCGCCGCGTCGGCGCCAAGGTGGCCCGGCTCGTGGGCGCCGCCCCGGACGACGTGCTGGTCGGCGACTCCACCAGCGTGATGCTGTTCAAGACCCTGGTCGCCGCCTGCCGGCTGCGGCCGGACCGGCGCGTGGTGGTCGTCGAGCCCACCACGTTCCCGACCGACGGCTACGTCGCCGCCGGGGTCGCCGAGACCCTCGGCCTCGAGGTGCGCTGGTGCGACCCCGCCGACCCGGCGGCCGCCGTCGACGAGGACGTCGCCGTCGTCGCGCTGACCCAGGTCGACTTCCGCACCGGGGCGATGTTCGACCTCGCCGCGGTCACCCGGGCCGTGCACGACGCCGGCGCCCTCATGCTCTGGGACCTGTGCCACTCCGCCGGGGCGGTGCCCGTCGACCTCACCGCCGCGGACGCGGACTTCGCCGTCGGCTGCACCTACAAGTACCTCAACGGCGGCCCGGGCTCCCCCGCGTACGTCTGGGTGGCGCCCCGCCACCAGGAGACGCTCCGCCAGCCGGTGACCGGCTGGATGGGGCACGCCGAGCCCTTCGCGATGGAGCGCGACTACGTCCCGGCGCCCGGAGTGGCCCGGATGGCCTCGGGCACCCCGCCGGTTCTCGCGCTGTCGGCGCTCGACGCCGCGCTGGCGGTCTTCGACGGGGTGGACCTCGACGTGCTCCGGGCGGTGTCACTGTCGCTGACCGGGCTCTTCCTGGAGCTCGTCGACGCCCGGCTCGGCGACGCGTTCGAGGTGGTCACCCCGCGCGACCCGGCCCGCCGCGGCAGCCAGGTCTCGCTACGGCACCCGCAGGCGTACGGCGTCGTGCAGGCCCTGATCGCCCGCGGCGTCGTCGGCGACTTCCGCACCCCCGACGTCGCACGCTTCGGGTTCGCACCGCTGTACGTCCGGCACGTCGACGTCCACGACGCCGTCGATGCCCTCGTCGCGGTCATGGAGCGCGACGAGCACGCCAGGCCGGAGTACCACGACCGGCTGCTGGTGACCTGACCCGGCGGACCGGGAGCCGCTCAGAGGCTCTCGAGGATCGACCGCATCAGGTCGGCCGTCTCGGAGGGCGTCTTGCCGACCCTGACCCCGGCGGCCTCGAGGGCCTCCTTCTTGGCCTCTGCGGTGCCCGACGAGCCGGACACGATCGCGCCGGCGTGGCCCATCGTCTTGCCCTCCGGAGCGGTGAAGCCTGCGACGTAGCCGATCACCGGCTTGGTGACGTGCTCCTTGATGTAGGCGGCCGCGCGCTCCTCGGCGTCGCCGCCGATCTCGCCGATCATCACGATCGCGTCGGTGTCCGGGTCGTCCTGGAACGCCTTGAGGCAGTCGATGTGCGTGGTCCCGATGATCGGGTCACCGCCGATGCCCACCGCGGAGGAGAAGCCGTAGTCGCGCAGCTCGTACATCATCTGGTAGGTCAGCGTGCCGGACTTCGACACCAGCCCGACCCGGCCGGCCTTGGCGATGTCCGCGGGGATGATCCCGGCGTTGGACCTGCCGGGGCTGATCAGCCCCGGGCAGTTCGGCCCGATGATCCGGGTGGTGCCCTTGGCCTGCGCGTAGGAGAAGAAGTCGGCCGTGTCGTGCACCGGGACGCCCTCGGTGATCACCACGACGAGGGGCATGCCCGCGTCGACCGCCTCGACGACCGCGCCCTTGGTGCCGGCCGGTGGCACGAACACCACCGACACGTCGGCCCCGGTGGCGTCCATGGCCTCCCGGACGGAGCCGAAGACCGGCACGGAGGTGCTGTCGAAGTCGACGCTCTGGCCGGCCTTCCTCGGGTTGACGCCGCCGACGACGGTGGTGCCCGAGGCGATCATCCGGCGGGTGTGCTTCTGGCCCTCGGATCCGGTCATCCCCTGGACGATGACCCGGGAGCTCTCGGTGAGAAAGATCGACATGGTGTGGGGGTTCCTCGCTGTCTCGAGACGGGTGGTGGGCCGGCGCTACTGGGCGGCGAGCTCGGCGGCCCGGTCGGCCGCGCCGTCCATGGTGTCGACCATCGTGACGAGGGGGTGGGCGGCCTCCTCCAGGATCCGGCGGCCCTCCGCGACGTTGTTGCCGTCGAGCCGCACGACGAGCGGCTTGTTGGCCTCCTCACCCAGGATCTGCAGCGCGTGCACGATGCCGTTGGCGACCGCGTCGCAGGCGGTGATGCCGCCGAAGACGTTGACGAAGACCGCCTTGACCTGCGGGTCGCCCAAGATGATGTGCAGGCCGTTGGCCATCACCTCGGCCGAGGCGCCGCCGCCGATGTCGAGGAAGTTCGCCGGCTTGACGCCGGAGTGCCTCTCCCCGGCGTACGCCACGACGTCGAGCGTGGACATCACCAGGCCGGCGCCGTTGCCGATGATGCCGACCTCGCCGTCGAGCTTGACGTAGTTGAGCCCCTTGTCGCGGGCCTGCAGCTCCAGCGGGTCGTCCTCGGCCTTGACGTCGAACGCCGCGTGGTCGGAGTGCCGGAAGTCGGCGTTGTCGTCGAGGGTGACCTTTCCGTCCAGCGCCTCGAGGTGACCGTCGCCGAGCAGGACGAGCGGGTTCACCTCGACCAGCGAGGCGTCCTCCTTGATGAACACGTCCCACAGCCTCGCGACGACGTTCTCGGCCTCCTGCGCGACGCTCTCGGGGAAGCCGGTCGCCGCGACGATCTCGGCGGCCTTGGCGTCGTCGACGCCGACCTGCGGGTCGATGGAGACGCGGGCGATCGCGTCGGGGTGGGTGTGCGCGACCTCCTCGATCTCGACACCGCCCTCGACGCTGGCGATGCACAGGTAGTCCCGGTTGGCGCGGTCGACCAGGAAGGAGAAGTAGTACTCGTCGGCGATGTCCGCGGTGGGCGCCACCAGCACCCGGTGGACGGTGTGGCCCTTGATGTCCATCCCCAGGATGTCGCGGGCACGGGCCACGGCCTCCTCGGGGTTCTCCGCGAGCTTGACGCCACCGGCCTTGCCGCGGCCGCCGGTCTTCACCTGCGCCTTGACGACCACCCGGCCGCCGAGCTGCTCGGCCGCGGCGGCGGCGTCCTCGGCCCGCTCCACCACGGTGCCGACGGTCACCGGCACGTCATGCTTGGCGAAGAGCTCCTTCGCCTGGTACTCCATCAGGTCCACGGTCTGGCCGTCCTCTTCCCATGATGTCTGACCCGGGCACGCGGGCGCCCCCGGGCGGAGCTGTCCTGGGTGACCTTAGTCCTGCGGACCGCCGGGGGACCACGGTGGGTCGGTCGCCGGACGCCGTCGAGCGGGAGCGCTCAGGCCCCGACCGCGGAGTCGTCGGCCACGTTGTCGCGCACCCAGGCGGTGATCTCGGTGGTGGTCGCGCCCGGAGTGAACACCTGGGCCACGCCCAGCGCCTTGAGCAGCGGGATGTCGTCCTCCGGGATGATCCCGCCGCCGATCACGACGATGTCACGGGCGTCCCGCTCGTCGAGCAGCTCCAGCACTCGCTTGAACAGCGTCATGTGCGCGCCGGACAGCACCGAGAGCCCGATGACGTCCGCGTCCTCCTGGATCGCGGTCTCCACGATCTGCTCGGGGGTCTGGTGCAGCCCGGTGTAGATCACCTCGTTGCCGGCGTCGCGCAGCGCCCGCGCGATGACCTTCGCGCCCCGGTCGTGCCCGTCGAGCCCGGGCTTGGCAACCACGATCCGCAGCGGAGCCGCCATCGCTCTGCACCACCTTCTCTGGGCCCTCCCGGACCCGGTCGCACGACAGGTCGCGCCGTCGGGAACCCGCGCACGCGGGAACCCGTGCGGTCCCTCGCAGACTAGCCGACGCGGGGCACCGGCCGGGTGCCGCGGGGACAGCGATGTCGTGAGGTGCGGCACAGCCATCGCCGCCGCCTGGCCCGCACCGCCTGGCCCGCACCGCCTGGCCCGCACCGCCTGGCCCGCACCGCCTGGCCCGCACCGCCTGGCCCGCACCGCCTGGCAGCTGCCGACGGTGCACCGCGTCCACCACCTGACGGCACGCTTCGGCGAGGTCAGCGGAGCCGTTCAGAGCTTCTCGACGGGGGCGTACCGCAGCAGCAGCCGCTTGACGCCCTGCGACCCGAAGTCGATCGAGGCGACGGCGTTGTCGCCGGCCCCGTCCAGGGCGACCACGCTGCCCATCCCGAAGGTGTCGTGCAGCACCCGGTCACCCGGCGTCAGCGACGGCACCGGGCGCTTCTGCGCCTTGGTGGCCGCGTCGGCCTTGATCGCGGCCGTGCCGAACCGGCGCGCGGGCGGGCCCGCGTTGCGCTGCGGCAGCGACGGCAGCACCGGACGGTTCCACGAGGTCTGGGCGGCCTGGGTGCGGCGCCAGTCCACGAGGTCGACCGGAAGCTCGTCGAGGAACCGGGAGGCCGGGTTGTGCGACGGCGCGCCCCAGGCCGACCGGACCACCGCGCGCGAGACGTAGAGCCGCTCGCGGGCCCGGGTGAGCCCGACGTACGCGAGCCGGCGCTCCTCCTCGAGCTCCGGCTGGTCGCCGAGCGACCGCATGTGCGGGAAGACGCCGTCCTCCAGGCCGGTCAGGAAGACCACCGGGAACTCCAGGCCCTTCGCGGTGTGCAGGGTCATCAGCGTGACCACCCCGACGTCCTCGCCCTCGTCGGGCGCGTCGGGGATCTGGTCGGAGTCGGCGACGAGCGCCACCCGCTCCAGGAAGTCGGCGAGGCCGGGGGCCGTGGCGTCGCCGGCGGCTGCCTCCGCCGGGTCGGCGGACGGCCCGGCGACCGGGTCGTCGGCGAACTCGCGGGCCACCGCGACGAGCTCGGCGAGGTTCTCGACCCGGGTCTCGTCCTGCGGGTCGTGCTCGGCCTCGATGCGGTCCTCGAGCTCCTTGAGGTAGCCGCTGCGCGAGAGCACCTGCTCGAGCACCACGTCGGCCCGCTCGCCCGCCTCCACCATGGACTGGAGCTCCTGGACCATCCCGACGAAGCCGCGGACGCACGTCAGGGACCGGGTGGCGATTCCCGGCGCGTCCTCGGCCCGCTGCAGCGCCTCCCAGAAGGTGATCCGCTCGCGCTGGGCGAGGGCCTCGACGCACGCCTCGGCGCGGTCGCCGATGCCGCGCCTCGGCACGTTGAGGATCCGTCGCAGCGAGATCTCGTCGGCGGGGTTGACCAGCATCCGGAGGTAGGCCAGCGCGTCGCGGACCTCGCGCCGCTCGTAGAAGCGCACCCCGCCGACCACCTTGTAGGGCATCCCGACCCGGATGAACACCTCCTCGAACACCCGGGACTGGGCGTTGGTCCGGTAGAACACCGCCACGTCGCCGGGGCGGGCGTGCCCGTCGTCGGTGAGCCTGTCGATCTCGTCGGCGACGAACCGGGCCTCGTCGTGCTCGTCGTCGGCGACGTAACCGACGATGCGCTCGCCGTCCCCCGCGTCCGACCAGAGGTTCTTGGCCTTGCGGCCCTTGTTGCGGCTGATCACGGCGTTGGCCGCGGTGAGGATGGTCTGCGTGGAGCGGTAGTTCTGCTCGAGGAGGATCGAGCGCGCGTCGGGGAAGTCCTCCTCGAACGAGAGGATGTTGCGGATGCTGGCGCCCCGGAAGGCATAGATGGACTGGTCGGCGTCCCCCACGACCATCAGCTCGGCGGGCTCCACGCCGTCGCCGTCGGGGGCGTCCGGGTCGACTCCGTGGCTGGCCGGGCGGCCCACGTCGTGGGCGCAGAGCTCGCGGACCAGGGCGTACTGCGCGTGGTTGGTGTCCTGGTACTCGTCGACGAGGACGTGCCGGAACCGCCGACGGTAGGTCTCGCGCACCTCGGGGAACGCCTGGAGCAGGTGCACGGTGAGCATGATCAGGTCGTCGAAGTCCAGCGCGTTGGCCTCGCGCAGGCGCCGCTGGTAGAGGGCGTACGCCTCGGCGTACGTCTCCTCGAGGTGGTTGGCGGTGTCCTTCGCGACGTCCTCGTGGTCGCTCAGCTCGTTCTTGGCGTTGGAGACCCAGGCGAGCACGGCGCGCGGCTGGTAGCGCTTCGGGTCGAGGTCGAGCTCCTTGCAGACCAGCGTCATCAGCCGGCGGGAGTCAGCGGCGTCGTAGATCGAGAACGACGACGTGTAGCCGAACCGCCCGATCTCCTTGCGCAGGATCCGGACGCAGGCGGAGTGGAACGTCGAGACCCACATGACCCGCGCCCGACGGCCGACCAGCTCCTCGACCCGCTCGCGCATCTCGGCCGCGGCCTTGTTGGTGAACGTGATCGCCAGGATCGAGCCCGGGTGGGCGTTGCGCTCGGCGACCAGCCAGGCGATCCGCCGGGTGAGCACCCGGGTCTTGCCGGACCCCGCGCCGGCGACGACCAGCAGCGGCGCACCCGCGTGCACCACCGCCGCCCGCTGCGGCTCGTTGAGCCCCTCGAGCAGCTCCTCGGGGCCGGGACCGCGGCGAGACGTCGGCCCCGCTGCCGGGTCGCCGCCGGGGCGGGCGACGTCGAGCTCCTCGGACCGGGGGATCGGGAACAGCGCGCTCATGTCCCGGCCAGCCTACGTCCCGCGACGGACAGTCCGGACCGGCGACCACGACCTGCGCCGGCCATCCCGCAGGAGCCGGCAGCCCTCAGAGCAGCCGGCGGTCGTTCGCCCAGCGGGTCAGCTCGTGACGCGAGGAGAGCTGCAGCTTGCGCAGCACGCTGGACACGTGGGTCTCCACGGTCTTGACGGAGATGAACAGCTCAGAGGCGACCTCCTTGTAGGCGTAGCCGCGGGCGATCAGCCGCATCACCTCCCGCTCGCGCTCGGTGAGCCGGTCGAGGTCCTCGTCGACCTGGGCCACCGCGATCGAGCCGGCGAACGCGTCGAGCACGAAGCCGGCGAGCCGCGGGGAGAACACCGCGTCCCCGTCGGCGACCCGGCCGATCGCGTCGACGAGCTCCGGACCGGTGATCGTCTTGGTGACGTAGCCACGGGCACCGGCGCGGATCGTGCCGATGACGTCCTCGGCGGCGTCGCTGACGCTGAGCGCGAGGAACCGGGTGCCGGGGAGCCGGCTGCCGACCCGTCGCATCACCTCGCCGCCCCCTCCTCCGGGCAGGTGCACGTCGAGCAGTACGACGTCGGGCCCGGTGCTGAGCACCGCCGCGACCGCCTCGTCGACGTCCGCTGCCTCGGCAAGCACCCGGACGTGTCCGGCGAGCTCGGCGCGCACGCCGGTGCGGAACATGGCGTGGTCGTCGACGATGACGACGCTGCGCGGAGCCATCAGGTCTCCTCCTCGATGCGGGTCGACAGGCGGACCTCCGTGCCGCTGCCGGGGGCGGTGCGCACGCTGGCAGTGCCTCCGTGTCGCTCCATGCGGTCCACGATGCTGTGCCGCACGCCGAGCCGGTCGTCGGGCACCCGCTCCGGGTCGAAGCCGACGCCGCGGTCGCGGACGAACACCTCGACGAGGCCGCCCCCCATCTCCGCGTAGACGTCGACCTTGTCCGCGCCGGAGTGCTTGGCGGCGTTGACCATCGCCTCCTTCGCGGCGAGCGCCAGCGGCTGGAGCCGCTCGGTCAGCGGGGCGTCCCCGACCACGACGAGCTCGACCGGCACGCTGTGGGAGTCCTCGACCTCGGCTGCCGCGGTGCGCAGCGCGCCGGCGACCGAGGTGTCCGCGGCGGGCTCGTCGCCGTACAGCCAGGACCGCAGGTCCCGCTCCTGCGCGCGGGCGAGGGTGGCGACGGTCCGGCCGTCCTCGGCGTGCTTCTGGATCAGGGCGAGGGTCTGCAGGACGGAGTCGTGCAGGTGTGCGGCGACGTCGGCGCGCTCCTGCGAGCGGACCCGGGCGGCCCGCTCCTCGGACAGGTCGCCCGCGAGCCGCACCAGCCACGGGCCCACCACCAGTGCCAGGCCGGCCACGCCCAGGGCCCCGGCGAGCAGCACGGTGCCGGCGACCTGCGTCTGCCCGGTCTGCACGGCGAAGACCACCAGCGCGGCCACCAGCAGGCCCACGCCGACCGCGAGCCGCGCGTACGACGCCAGACCGCCGCGGCCCACGACGGCCCGGACGAAGTCGACCCGGCCGGTGTTGTCGAGCCACCGCTCGCGCTGCGCCTCGTCGGCCTGCCGCCACAGCATCGCCACGCCGACCAGCCCGAGCAGCACCGGCCAGAGGAACACCGATCCACCCACCAGCGCGCGGATCAGCACCACCACGCCGAGCACCACCGCGGCGAGCGCGACCAGGGGGCCGAGGTCCTGCAACCGGGTGGCGCGGCCGCTCGCGCGCTTCCCCTGCCGGGTGGCGGCCTCGAGGCCGGGTGGCCCCTGTTCGAGATGGGCGGCGGCCGGCATGATCATCCAGAGCGCGGAGTAGAGCACCACGCCGAAGCCCCCGAAGACGGTGCTGACCAGGAAGAACGCCCGCACGTACAACGGGTCCACGCCGAGGTGCTGCGCCAGCCCGGAGGCGACCCCGCCCAGCAGCCGGACGTCCGTGCTGCGCGTGGCACGGCGCGGCCGACCCGGCAGCGCGCCCGCGTCCTCAGTGGTCATGACCGTCCTCGTCGTCGACCGCTCCATCGTCTCAGAGCCGGCCCGCGTCGGCCCATGAGTGGCGCCCCTGACCCGACCCTGAGCCATTGGGGCCCGGACCCGGTGCGGATCAGGGGTCTCCCCGATGGTGCGCGGCAGCGGCAGCGACGAGGATCAGTGTCATGAACGAAGCACCCTCCACCGAGCAGCAGCGTCCACCCGAGGGCGGACCGGGCCCCGGCCCGGCCGGCGGCAGCGGCGGTGTCGACCTCGGCCACCTCCGCGACTACCGCGAGCTGCGCCGCAGCCGCACCGACCGCAAGGTCGCCGGCGTCGCGGGCGGCCTCGCCCGCCATCTCGACATCGACCCGACCGTGCTGCGGGTCCTCTTCGTGGTGCTCTGCCTCTTCGGTGGCGCCGGGTTCGTGCTGTACGGCGCCGCCTGGCTGCTGGTGCCCGAGGAGGGCCGCAGCGTGGGACTGCTCCGGGCCAGCCCGGCGACGCGCAACACGCTGCTGCTCGTCGCCGCAGTCGTCGCCGGCTCGGTGCTCGTGGCCCGCAGCTGGGGCGGCTTCGGCTTCCCCTGGCCGCTCGCCGTGGTGGCCCTCATCGGCTTCATCCTGCTGACGAATCGAGACAGGTCCGTGAACACCCAGTACTCTGCCACCCCCACCGCTCCGCCGACCGGCCCGCAGCCTCCTCAGGGTCCACCCCCGACCGCACCCGGCCGCCCAGGCGTGCCCCCCGGGTGGATGCCGCCCCCGGCGCAGCAGCGCTACCAGCCGCCGCCGCCACCGCCACCGCCGCCGCCCCGTGGCCCCCGCCTGTTCGGGCTCACGCTCGCACTCGTCGCGCTCGCCCTCGGCCTGCTCGGCCTGTACGACGCGGCAGGCAACAGCGTCGTCGGATCGGCGTACGCGGCCCTCGCCCTCACCGTCGTCGGCGTCATGCTGGTCGTGGGCGCGTGGGTCGGACGCGCCGGCGGGCTGATCCTCCTCGGCATCGTGGCGGTGGTCGCGCTCGCCGTGACCTCGCTCGGCAGCCCGCGCTTCGACGGCGCCCGTGACCTCCGGGTCAACCCGGTCGTCGCGGGAGGCGTGCACGACCGGTACGTCGTCTCGGCCGGCACCGTGCGGCTGGACCTGCGCGGCGTCGCCAACCTGTCCCGGCTCGACGGTCGCACCCTCTCAGCGCGGGTCAAGGCGGGCGAGATCGTCGTGATCCTCCCACGTGGGCTGCACGCCAACGTCGACGCCACCGTCGGCATCGGCGAGGCCCGCGTCACCGGGACGACTCGCGACGGCACCCAGATCCACCTCCGCAAGAGCGTCGGCCCGGTGACCGGCGCCCCCGACGTCGACCTCGACCTCAACGTGCTCGTCGGCGACATCCAGGTGAGGCAGCCATGACCGACCAGAGGAACACCCATCCGTTGAACGTCAGCTACCTGGTCGTCGGCCTGGTGCTCCTCGGCATCGCCGCGACCTGGGCGCTCCGGGCATCCGGCACCGTGGCAGCGGGCCAGACGCACTGGCTGATCCCGGCCACCCTGGTCGGCGCCGGGCTCGTCGGGCTCCTGGCGATCGCACTGCGGGCCCGCTCGCGCGGCGGCCGACCGGCGCTGGACGACGCGTCCGCACTGGAGGACCGGACCGACCGGCTCGGCTTCCTCGGGGACGACCGCTCGGACGGCACCGACGGAGACATCGAGAAGACCCGCATCATCGAAGGAGACCAGTGATGACCGACTACCAGCCCGTACCCCCTCCGACCGGCCAGCCCCCCAAGCGCCTGACCCGAAGCCGGACCGACCGCTGGCTCGGCGGCGTCTGCGGCGGTGTCGCGCAGTACGCCGGCGTGGACGCCAACCTGGTGCGGCTGCTCGTCGTGCTCGGCACCGTCATCGGCTTCGGCTCGCTGCTGCTCGTCTACGTCGTGGCCTGGATCCTGATGCCGGAGGAGTGACCGCGGCGACGCGCGGCGGCCGCGCATCGGGTGGCCCCCACCGCCGGTCTCGGCTCAGGCATGCTGGAGCCGAGACCGGCTGCACGGCCGCCACTCCCGCCCGTACGGCGCCCCTCCGCACCGGCGCCGCCGACACCGGAGGACCCGACCATCTTCGACCTCTCGTTCACCGAGCAGACCCGCTACCGGCCGTGCCAGGTCGTCGCACCCGAGTTCGTCGCGGCGAAGCACCCTGCGACGCCGGGCGTGCGCTCGCTGACCCGGGACAGCACCTCCCCCGCGGCGCCCTTCGCCGCCGTCGAGCTCGATGTCCCGGCAGCCGCCACCGCCCCCGACCGGGACGCAGGCGGCACGTACGCCGCCGGCCTCGCCACCGAGGACGGCGACCACGTGCTGGTCACCTTCGAGCAAGCCCGCCGGCGGGTGGCGATCGAGGTGCGCACCGGCGGCCGCACCCGGCAGCTGCGCCGCCGCACGGTGGACGCCGGCGTCGTCGCGGGGGGCTTCACGCTGGCCTTCGCGCTCTGCGAGAACCAGGTGACCGCCCTGGTCCGGGGCCGGGAGACCCGCGCAGCCGGCGACAGTGCGTCGGGCGGCTGGCGGCCGGTGATCACCGAGCGTGACAAGGTCGCTGCCCTGCTCGACCTACGACGGCCCGAGACCCTGGCCCGGCACTCCTACGCCTGGGGTGCACGCCCCGGCCCCGGCGGGGACCCGGTGGACGTCGACGGCGTGCGTGCCGGGCTGTTCGGCATGGTCGGCGTCCGCGACCCGCACCTGGTCCAGGACAGCGAGGGACGACCGCACGTGGTGGACGGACGGGTGTACCTGACCATGACCTGCGCCGGGATCGGCTTCTTCCAGCAGGCGCACTGGGGCGTCTTCTCGCTCGCGCTCGACGATCCCACCGACCTCCGCCAGGTCGCCCAGCTCTTCACGCACCGCGACGGCATGGTCCTCGGCGACCACGCCGGTCAGCTGGTCCGCGACGGGGACCGCTGGTTGGTCGGCACCTCCTCGTGGGGCGACTTCGAGCCTGGTCGGATCCACGTCCGGCACGTCGTCACCACCGACGACCTGCTGTCCGGCGTCCACCTCCTGACGACCGAGCGCACCGCACTGCCCACCACCGTCGGGTCCTGGGACCCCGGGATGACGCGCATCGACGGTCGCTGGCACCTCTCCTTCGTCGAGAGCCCGTCGCAGGACCCGTTCGACTTCCATCCCGCGCTCGCCACCACCTCCTCCGACTCGCCCTACGAGGACCTCCGGCTGGTCGGTGCGGCCGAGGACCTGCACCAGTGCGAGGGTCCAGTGATAGCGCGCGCCGACGACGCCTGGTGGCTGCTGGCCAGCGACGGCGATCACCGCGACTATCCGGTGTTCGACCTCTCGATGCGGAGAGTCGGCAGGCTCCACGCGCCGTACCCGACGAACATCCCGCACCCGCAGATCCTGCGGAGCCCCGACGGGCGGCACCTGATGCTCACCTTCGACGGGACCCCGTTCCACTCGAAGGTCATCGGCTACGGCGGCCACGGCGACCTGGTCGTGATGGCCTCAGGCTGATGACCCACCTCCGCCTCGGCCGGCGACCCACCGGTCGATGACCTGCGTTGTTCCCGGTCTCCGAGGGATCTGGCGGACGCCCGCGGTTTCGACTTGCCCACAGGGATGGCCGCTATCTGCGCATGGTGAAGCGGACGGTGCCGTCGGGGTGGTGGTGCATGTCGTAGCTGGGGTCGTGGGCTTTGTGGTGGTGCCAGGAGCACAGGAGGCGGCCGTGGTCGAGGTTGGTGGGGGCGCCGGTGGCCCAGGTGCCGTTGTCGTGGTGGGTCTCGCACCAGGCGGCGGGGCGGTCGCAGCCGAGCGTGGTGCAGGTCTGGTCGCGCAGGGTGAGCGCGAGGCGTTGGGCCTTGGAGTGGAGGCGGGCGCGGCGGCCGAGGTCGAGGACCGCCGAGGCGCTGTCGAGGACGGCGGGGATCACTCCGGCGGTGCAGGCGAGTCGGCGGGCCTCGCCGGCGGAGAGGGTTCCGCCGGTGTCCAGGGTGGCTATCCCGGCGGTGTTGAGGCGGTCTTCGAGCTGGGCCAGGCTCATGGTGACCACGACGGTGGCGCCGGCGCCGGAGGCGGCGGGCAGGTCACGGTCGGTGAGGCGTTCGAGGAGCTCGCAGAACCCGATCCCGGCGACCTCGGGGCGGGTCAGCCGCACCGCGCGGGCACTCCTGGACACGGTGTCGCCGGCTGCTCCGGCTGCTCCGGCTGCTCCGGCTGCTCCGGCTGCTCCGGCGGCTGGTCCGGCGGCTGCGGCGGCTTCGGCTGTTTCGGCGGCTTCGGTGGTGGTCTTCTCGGTGGCGGCGTGTTCGTAGGGTGAGTCGCCGGTGGCGGCGAGGGTGGCTCGGCGGCGGGGGGAGGTCAGTGCCCACAGGGCTTTGGTGAGGATCGCGGCGTGCAGGTCGGGGATCAGGAACCGGCCGGTGTGGGTGCCGTCGTGGTTGTCGCGGACCTGCAGGTAGCACCGCCGCCGCGCGCGGCGCTCCTCGGCAGCCAGCCGGCGGCCCTCGACCAGGTCGGCGGTCTCGGGGTCGAGGACCTCCAGCAGGTGTCGGCCGGCGACCTGCAGCCGGGCCGCGTCCAACGATGCGGCGAGCTCGACCAGGTGGGTCTCGCCGCGTTGCCGCCCGCTGGTGTCGAGGGTGGCGGGTAGCGCGTCGACCGCGCTGGTGATCACGGCCGCCTGGGCCGGGTCGACCCGGCCGGCGGCGAGCGCGGCCGCGGTCACCGGATGGGCCTGCAGGGTGTGCGCCAGCCGCAGGTCGGCGGCGGCGGCCCGGTGGCCGATCCGGGCGCTGTGGCGCCACCATGCCGTGGTCGAGGGCGCCGCCGAGGCGGCGGCCACGTCGACGGTATCGGCGGCGGCCAGCAGCCGGGCCTGCAGGGCGGTGATCCGCGACTGCGCGGTGTGCAGGTCCTCCAGGGTCTGGGCGAGCTGCCCGGCCGTCAGCGACCAGGTCGGCGCCTCGACCACCCGATCGAGCACCTCATGAAGCCGCTTGGCGAACCAGACGACCTCTCCAACCCCACCCGACCCGTCCACGGACCCCCCAGACACGGACCCCCCAGACACGGCCGGCCCAGACACGGCCGGTCCAGACGCAGCCGGCCCGGCCGCAGCCCGCCCGGCCGGCTCGACCGCGGCTGGCGCGACCCCAGGATCGGCTGTCGCGTCGGGTGTCGCGTCGGGTGCGTCGGATCCTGCAGAGGCGGCGGGCGCGACCCCAGGATCGGCTGCCCCGGCCGATGCTCTGTCGGCTGCCTCGTCAGATGCCGCGGCGGATCCTGCAAAGGCGGCGGATCCCGCAGAGGCGGCGGTCCCGTCGGCGCCCGCCGACCCGGGCACGCCACCCTCCGGCGGCTCCCCCTCGGAGCCGCCCCGCGGGTCCAGGGCCTCAGTCACACCCCCACGCTAAAGACCACCACCCCCGCCCCCCAGCACACATCTTCGAACGGTGGACAACCGCCCACAACCCCGGCCCTGTGGACGAAACCTGGCCCGAACCGGCTGCCCGAGGAGATGCCCACGTACCGACCTTCCGTGCGCCCCTCCGGTCCATCGCGGGGTTTGCCGTAGGTGCTGGAGGCCTCCGGAGCCACTTCGCGGGACGTCGAGCGGCTCGGGTGCCGCTCCGCCGCTGCCGAGCAGTCGATCAGAATCGTGACCGCCGTTCGAGATCGGGCGCCCGGCCCCGCGGCCGGTGGGCGGACCGCCTCGGCGTGTTCCGCCGCGAGATCGGGGCATTCATCGCAGTACGCCGTCGATGCGGCATCGTCACCCGGGGATCAGCGTCACCCGGGGATCAGCGTCACCCGGGGATCAGCACAGTGCGATCGGGGCGTGCGGATCAGCGCACGTGGGACCGGGAGAGGCACAGCTGTCATCCGACTCTGTCGCGCCGGAGCTCGCGAGCACCGACGGCCGAGCCACCCGCCGTACGACCGCTCGAGGAGCTCCCGCAGGTGCGCACCCGGACGATCATCCGCGCGGTGAGCGACTGCGACGACTCCTGGCCGGCGGTGCCGAGCGGGCCACCTCATCGAACAGCAAGTGCGCGCCCTGCCCTCGAGAGCGCCCGAGCAGTCCCCCGTCCGCCGACTCGGGCGGTGGGCCCTAGACACGGTTCCCGGGAACGACAATGAAAGGTCAGCCATCGCGTTTCACCCGTTCCGTTCCGGGCACCAAGAGGCCCGAACCGAACGAAGGGAGACGGCAATGAAGGGCAAGGTCCTGCTGCTCACCGGCGCCGCCGTCGGGTACGTCCTCGGGACGCGCGACGGCCGCGAGCGGTACGAGCAGATCCGGTCCCAGGCACAGCGGCTCTGGAACGACCCGAAGGTGCAAGACGCACGGTCGCACGCCCAGGACGCGGCACGTGAGCGGGCACCGGAGATGCAGCAGAAGCTCTCGGACGCAGCCTCCAAGGCGGGCGACTCCGCCCGGTCGAGGTTCGGCGGCGAGGACGCCGAGACCAGCGCCACCGGCGCCGCGCACCAGGCTGGCGAGCCCACGACCGGAGCCACCTATGGCTGAGTCCTCGGCGTCGGCCGGCCGCCCGGCCGCCGACGCCAGCACGGGGAGCTCGTCGCACGGCTGTCCGAGCAGTCCAGCCGGCTGATGCGCGACGAGATCGCGCTGCTGCGCGTCGAGATGACCGAGAAGGCCAAGCACGCCGGTGTCGGCGCCGGACTCTTCAGCGCCGCCGGCGTACTGGCCCTCTTCGGCCTCGGCACGCTCATCGCCACCGCGGTGCTCGCGCTGGCGCTCGTGCTGCCCGCCTGGCTCGCGGCACTGATCGTGGCCGTGCTGGTGTTCGCGGCCGCCGGCATCGCCGCGCTGATCGGCAAGAAGCAGGTGCAGGTGGCCACGCCGGCCGCACCCGAGGAGACCATCACCAACGTCAAGCGCGACGTGCAGGAAGTCCAGGAGGCACGCCACCGTGACCACTCAGCCTGACCCCGCGACGCCGACCGTCGACGGCGGGTCGTCGAACGGCACACCGGCCACCAAGGACGAGATCCAGGCCGACATCGAGGCGACGCGCGCCCAGCTGGGCGAGACCGTCGACCTGCTCGCCCAGAAGATGGACGTCAAGACCCGTCTGAAGAACGGGGCCGCCGAGGCCTCTTCCCGGCTACGTGCCCAGGCGTCCGCGACCTCGGCCCTGGTCCGGGCCCAGGCCGGCCCCACCCGGGAGCGGATCGTCGCCCAGGTTCGGGCGAATCCGGTCGTCCCGGTGGGTGCAGCGGCCGTCGTCGCGGTGCTCGCGACGGGGCTGGTCGTCTGGAGGCGCCGGTCGTGAGCAAGCGGGCCCCCGAGCGGGACCAGGAAGAGGCACGGCGGGGGGCGGACCCGGAGGGCGAGCAGAAGGTCGACTCGGTCACCGACCTCTCGAAGCCGTCCTGGCTGTACGTCCTGCGACGGACGGCGCGGGAGTTCTCCAAGGACCAGTGCACCGACCTTGCGGCGGCGCTGACCTACTACTCCGTGCTGGCGGTGTTCCCGGCCGCGATCGCGATGCTGTCGCTCGTCGGTCTGGTCGGCCAGGGTCCGAAGACGGTGACGACGCTCACCGACATCCTGTCGAGCGTCGGCGTCTCGGACAAGGTCGTGGGAACCATCGAGGGACCGCTCACCCAGATCAGCCACTCCACCGGGTCCGGCTTCGCCCTCGTCATCGGTCTGGCCACCGCACTGTGGTCCGCGTCGGGCTACGTCGGCTCGTTCGGGCGGGCGATGAACCGGGTCTACGAGATCCGGGAGGGTCGCCCCTTCTGGAAGCTCCGGCCGATCATGATCCTGGTGACGCTCGTCGCCGTCGTGCTCTCGGCGCTGGTGGCCCTGGCTCTGGTGCTCACCGGCCCGGCGGCCGCGGCCGTCGGAGACGCCGTAGGCCTCGGCTCGACCGCGGTCACGGTCTGGAACATCGCCAAGTGGCCGGTGCTCCTCCTGGCGGTCATCACGATCGTGGCGATCCTGTACTACGCCACCCCCAACGTGAAGCAGCCGAAGTTCCGGTGGATCAGCGTGGGCGCCGCGTTCGCGGTCGTCGTCTGGATCGTCGCGTCGGCGCTGTTCGGCGTCTACGTCGCGAGCTTCTCCAGCTTCAACAAGACCTACGGGTCGCTGGCGGGCGCTGTGGTGTTCCTGCTCTGGCTGTGGATCACCAACCTGGCGCTGCTGTTCGGTGCGGAGCTGGACGCGGAGCTGGAGCGTGGCCGCGAGCTGCAGGCCGGGATCCCGGCCGAGGAGAGCATCCAGCTGCCTCCGCGCGACACGCGGAACATCGACAAGCTGGAGGAGAAGGAGCGCCAGGACATCGAGAAGGGGCGAGCGCTCCGCGAGACCAACGGCGGCACCGCGGAGCCGGCGGACGCCGACCCCGCGGTTCCCGCCCAGCGCGACAACCGGGAGGTACGACGTGAGGGCTGAGGAGCGGACCAGCACATCGGCGAGGATCCTCTACCGACCAGTGGGGATCGTCGGCAGCATCCTGGCCGGCGTGCTCGCCGGCCAGATCACCCAGCAGGTGTGGAAGCGGGCGACGCGCGGCGACAACGCCGACCCGCCGAACGCGCTGGAGTCGGAGTACTCGCTGCGCCAGGTGCTGGCGGCGTCCGCCGTGCAGGGCGCGATCTTCGCCGCCGTGAAGGCGCTTGTCGACCGGGGTGGTGCCCGGGCGTTCCAGCGCTGGACCGGTGAGTGGCCCGGCGACTAGGAACTGCCGAACCCTGCTGCACCTCAGACCCGCTTCCGGGCCGGCACTCCCGAGATCGCCAGCCCGGAGCGGGTCTTGTAGCGCTTGTTGATGCTGATCAGCACCGCGGTGAGCGGCTCGAGCTGGCGGGCCATCCGCAGCAGGCCCGCGTCCACGCCGGGCCGTCCGGTGACCGTCGTCGCCAGCTCGATGGCCACGTCCTTCGCGGCGGCGTCGTCACCGCACACCAGGACGTCCTCGTGGGACAAGAACTCCTCGCGACCCCACAGGGTCGGGGCGGACACGTGGTGGAAGGCCCCCACCAGCCGGGCGTCGGGGGCCAGGGCGGCAGCCGTCTCGGCGACCGACCCGCCCGGCACCTCGAGCCCGAACGGTCCCGCCGCGTCGAAGCCCAGCGGGTTCACGCAGGACACCACGACCTTCCCGGCGAGCCGGTCCGCCAGGGAGCGGACCAGGTCGTCGTGACCGGCGTACGGCACGGCCAGCACGACGACGTCCGCAGCCCGAACGGCCGTGCCGTTGTCAGCGCCGCGCACCTCCCCCGGCACGTTCCGGCCGGCGACCTCGGCTGCGATGGCCGCCGCGCGGTCGGCGGAGCGTGACCCGAACACGACCCGGTGACCGTGCCGCGCGAACCGGTAGCCGAGACCGCGGCCCTGCGGACCGGTGCCGCCGAGCACGGCGATGTCGTAGGACGCCACATCTCCTCCAGTCCCGGCGCAGCCGGCGTTGACAGGGACGTTGACAGAGATACTGTCACGGTAGTGCGGCGCCGCGGCCACCCGGCCCACGGTCCCGGGCGGACCGACCCGTGAGCAGACGAGGACCCGATGAAGCTCTCCACCCAGCTGATGTACTCCGGGAACCCCCGCGAGGCCGCCGACTCGGTCGTCGCGCTCGAGGGCGCGGGGCTCGACACCGTGTGGGTCGCCGAGGCCTACGGCTTCGACTCCCCGACCCTGATGGGCTACCTCGCCGCCAAGACGAGCACGGTGGAGATCGGCTCGGCCATCCTGAACGTCTTCTCGCGGACCCCCGGCGCCCTCGCCCAGACCGCGGCGGGTCTCGACAACGTGAGCGAGGGGCGGGCGATCCTCGGTCTCGGCGCCTCGGGCCCGCAGGTCATCGAGGGCTGGCACGGCGTCCCCTACGAGCGGCCGCTCGGGCGGACCCGTGAGGTCGTCGACATCGTGCGGGCCGCGCTGCGTCGCGAGACGCTGACCTACCAGGGCAGGGTCTTCACGCTGCCGCTGCCGGCGGACCGGGGCACCGGTCTCGGGAAGCCGCTGAAGATGCTCACCCGTCCCGAGCGGCCCGCGGTGCCGATCTACGTGGCGGCGCTCGGGCAGAAGAACGTCGAGGGCACCGCGGAGTACGCCGACGGATGGCTGCCGTTCCTGTTCTCGCCGGAGAAGTCCTCCGCGGTGTGGGGCGACGCGCTCGCTCGAGGCGCGGCCAGACGGCAGCCCGGTCTCGGCCCGCTGGAGATCTCCGCCGGCGGCATGCTCGCGGTGGGCGAGGACGTCAAGGGGCTGCTGGACCTGGCGCGGCCCACCTTCGCGCTCTACATCGGCGGGATGGGCGCCAAGGGCCGGAACTTCTACAACGACCTGGCGCGCGCCTACGGCTTCGAGAAGGAGGCCTCGACGATCCAGGAGCTCTACCTCGGCGGGAACAAGCGCGACGCCGAGGCCCACGTCCCGCTCGAGCTGCTCGAGCAGTGCAACCTCGTCGGCCCGGAGTCGTACGTCAGGGAGCGGGTCGCCGCGTTCGCGGAGGCGGGCGTGACCAACCTCCAGGTCCTGCCGGTGGCCGACGACCCCGCGGCCCTCGTGGGCCGGCTCAAGGAGTGGGTGTCGTGACGACCGGGGACCGGCCGCTGCTCACCGAGGAGCACGAGGCCTTCCGCGGCACCGTGCGGGCGTTCCTGGACAAGGAGGTGCTGCCCTACCACGCCGACTGGGAGCGGGCCGGCGTCGTGGACCGCGACGTCTGGCGGCGGGCCGGCGAGACCGGGCTGCTCTGCTTCGACGTCGACCCGGCGTACGGCGGCGCGGGGGTGCGCGACTTCCGCCACAACCTCGTGCTCGCCGAGGAGATGACCCGCGCCGGCGCGCACGGCCCCGCGTTCGGGCTGCACACCGACATCGTGGTGCCGTACCTCTCCGGCCTCGGCAGCCAGGAGCAGAGGCGTCGCTGGCTGCCCGGCTGCGTCAGCGGGGACCTGGTCACGGCCGTGGCGATGACCGAGCCCGACGCCGGCAGCGACCTGCAGGGCATCCGCACCACAGCCGTGGACAAGGGCGACCACTACGTGCTCAACGGGTCCAAGACGTTCATCAGCAACGGCATCCTCTCCGACCTCGTCGTGGTCGTCGCGCGCACCGACCCGGACGCCGGCCACCAGGGCATCAGCCTGCTCGTGGTGGAGCGAGGCATGCCCGGCTTCGAGCGCGGCCGCAACCTCGACAAGCTCGGTCAGCACGCCCAGGACACCGCGGAGCTCTTCTTCGACGACGTCGTGGTGCCCAAGCAGAACCTGCTCGGGCCCGAGGGGTCCGGGTTCGTGTCCCTGATGGTGAACCTCCCGCAGGAACGGCTCTCGATCGCGATGACGGCCGCGGCGGCCTGCGAGCACCTCCTCGAGCTCTCGCTGGACTACGCCCGGCAGCGCCGGGCCTTCGGGCGCCCGATCGGCTCCTTCCAGCACAACCGGTTCGTGCTGGCCGAGATGGCCACCGAGGCGCACATCGCCCGGGTCTTCGTCGACGACTGCGTGCGCCGCCACAACGCCGGAGAGCTCGACGCGAGCCTCGCCGCCATGGCGAAGTGGTGGACGACCGAGCTGCAGAAGAAGGTCGCCGACGCGGCCGTGCAGCTGCACGGCGGCTACGGCTACATGCGCGAGTACCCGGTCGCCCGGGCGTACGTCGACAGCCGGATCCAGACCATCTACGGGGGCACCACCGAGATCCAGAAGGAGATCATCGGTCGCGCGCTGGGTCTTTGAGCAGGCGGCTCACGCCGAGCGCGCACGGAAGCGCTGGGTCAGCACGAACATGACCAGGGCGACCGCCTGGGTGGCGGCCACCACGACGACGAGCGCGGTCACGGAGCGCTCGTACAGCGCCCCCGCGGCTGCGCCACCGGCCACCGCGGCGGAGCCCTGGATCGCGGCGAACACGCCGTAGGCGGTCGCGTGCCGGGCGGGCTCCACCAGGTCGGCGACCAGCGCCTTCACCGTCGAGTCCTGGACGCCGACGGCCGCGCCCCAGACCATCACCCCGACCACGGCCACCACTGCGCTCGTGTCGAACGCCAGCACCGGCACCAGCGCGACCAGGAACGGCAGCACGTACAGCACGCGGGCCTCGACGCGGTCGTAGGAGAACCCGGTGACCAGGGCGGCGACGGCGGCCGCGGCCATTCCCGCGGCGTACACCAGTGGCACCGCGGCCACACCCACCACGTGGTCGCGGGCCAGGTGGTAGGAGATCACCCCGAACGTCACGAGCCCCGCCGTCGCGGCCCCGGTCGAGGCCGCGAAGGCGTAGAACGCCCGCGGCAGCGGCGTCGGGTCGGCGGCGGTCTCGCCGGTGGTCGGCCGGGCGGCCGCGGGCCGCACCGGTTCACCCACCCGGTGGCGCAGCGCCGCCAGCAGCCCCATGGCGACGGCACCCGGCACGACCAGCACCGCCAGCGCCGGCCACAGCCCGGTCGTCACGGCGAGGATCCCCGCGACGAGGAGCGGGCCCGCGAAGGAGCCGACCTGGTCCAGTGCCTTGTGCACCCCGAAGCCGCGGCCGCGGCCGATGCCGGTCGACGCGTACGCCAGCAGCGTCGACTTGGCCGGGCTGCGGACGGCCTTTCCGGTGCGCTCGGCGAGCAGCAGCACGCAGGCGACCGACAGCCCGACCGCGCCCAGGAAGGGGGTCACGGCCAGCAACGGCACCGACACCGCGGTGATGCCGTAGCCGAGGACGGTCAGCGTCCAGTATCGACCGGTGCGGTCGGCCATCCGTCCGAACGCCAGCCGGAGCAACAGCGCCATCGCCTCGCCGGCGCCGGTGACCAGCCCGACCAGGAGCGCCGAGGCGCCCAGCGACGCCAGGAACGGGCCGGAGATCGACCGGGCTCCCTCATAGACCATGTCCGCGGTCAGGCTGACCGCGCCGAAGCCGACCACCGCGCGCCACGCCGTCGCCCGGTCGGGGGCGAGGCGGGTGCGGGTCATCCCGAGAGGGTACGGCGCAGGAGGCTAGTGCAGCCGCACGGGCAGCCGCTCGACGCCGTACACCAGCGACATGCCGCGGTAGTCGATCTCGCCCGGCTCGACCCCCAGGGTCAGGTCGGGGAACCGACGGGCCAGCGCCGGGTAGGCCGTGCGCAGCTCCATGCGGGCCAGCTCCGCGCCGACGCACCGGTGGAACCCGTGGCCGAACGCGAGGTGCGAGACGGGGCCGCGGGAGGTGCGGAACTCGTCCAGCCCGCCCGCGACGCGCGGGTCGCGGTTGGCGCCCGAGATGTGGCAGAGGACCACGTCACCCTTGCCGAAGCGGTGACCGGCGAGCTCGACGTCGTGCTTGGGGAAGCGCGGGAACGCGACCTGCACGACGGACAGGTAGCGCAGCAGCTCCTCGACGGTCCGCTCCACGGACTCCGGCTGCTGCGCCAGCCGCGCGTAGTCGTCGGGGTGCTCGAGCAGGACCGCGGTGCCGAGCGCGAGCATGCTGGCGCTGGTCTCCTGACCTCCGTTGAACACCCCGTCCGCCAGGCCGCCGAGGTCGAAGTCGCTGATCTCGTCGCCACGCTCGCGGATGATCTGGCCGATCAGGCCGTCGCCCGGATTCGCCCGCTGCTTGCGGGTCGCCTCCATCAGGAACCTGCGCGAGTCCGACACCGCCCCGAACGTCCCGGTGCCGCCGTACGTGACGTCGAAGCGGGCCGAGCCGAGCTGCCGGAAGGTCTCGCGGTCCTCGTCCGGCAGGCCCAGAAGCTCGCAGATGACGAGGAACGGGATCGGGAACGCGAAGTCCTGCACGAGGTCGACGTCGGGACCGTGCGACTCCATCACGTCGAGCTGGTGCTCCACGATCCCGGCGATCCGCGGCCGCAGCCGCTCCAGCCGGCGCATCGTGAACTCCGGGGTCAGCAGCTTGCGCAGCGCGGTGTGCTGCGGCGGATCCGTGAACCCGAGGCCACCTATGTCGCCGTCGGTGGTGGAGCCGCGCCTGCCGACGAGCGGCCGGATGTCGTTGCTGTAGCTGGTGGTGTCGGCCAGCACCTCGCGGGCCTCCATGTCGCCGGTCACCATCCACACGTTCATGCCGAGGAACGACGTCAGCCTGTGCACCGGCTCCCGGTCGCGGACCTCGCCGAGCCGGGGCACCGGGTCGACGCCGCTGCGCTGCAACGGCCAGGCGAGCGACTCGGGCACCCGGTCGAGCGTGGACAGGTCGATGCCCTTGCTGCCGACCCTGGCCATGACTCGACGGCGCACCTGGGTCTTGAGGTACGTCGTGACGCGGGACATGCACGCTCCTGCCCTGGTGACGAATCGGTGAACACCTGAGGGTAGCCCGGGCCCTGCCCCGCCCGACGCAAGACGGCTCCGTGGGCGCCTCAGGAGGTGCTACCGAGCACCGTGGCGCCGGCGGTCCAGCCCAGCGGGTCGGCGAGGAGCGGGGCGAACGCCAGCTCCGCGGCGCCCATCAGGGAGGAGTCCGGCCCCAGCCCCGCCGGCCTGATCTCGACGTCCTGGCTGGGCGGCACCAGCACGCCACGCAGCAGCCCGCCCTCGACCACCTCGCGACGCGACTGCCACACCATGGCGAGCACGCCGCCGAGCAGCACCACCTGGGGGTTGAACAGGTGCACCACGGTGCGCAGTCCGATCCCGATCCAGTGCGCGGTCTCCTCCAGCGCCGACGCGGCGCGCTTGTCCCCGCTTCCTGCGGCGCGGATCACCTCCTCGACCGCCTCGGGCCCACCCCCGGGCAGCCGGCCGGCACCGACGAGCAGCTGGTTCTCGCCGACCTTGGTCTCCCAGCACCCGTACGCGCCGCAGCGGCACTCCGGGCCCGCCGGGTCGACCGGGATGTGCCCGACCTCGCCGGCGTACCCCTGGGACCCCCGTAGCTGGGTGCCGGAGAGCAGGAAGCCGCCACCGATGCCGACGCTGCCGCTGAGGTAGCCGACGTCGTTGTAGCCGACCGCGGCTCCGCGGAGGTGCTCGGCGAGCACGCCGAGGTTCGCGTCGTTGTCGGTGGTCACCGGCATCTGGAGCTCGTCGGCGAGCATCTCGGTGAACGGGGCGTCGACCCAGCCGAGGTTAGGGGCGAAGCGGACCAGCCCGTCGGAGGCGCGCACCGCCCCCGGAGCGGAGGTCCCCGCCGCGACGCACCGTCCGGCAAGCGAGCCACCCAGGATGTCCCGGGCCATCTGGGCCACGCTCTCCACGACCTGGGCGACGTCGTGCTCGCCCCGCTGGTGCACCCGCGTCCGCCGGTCGAGCACCTGGCCCCCGAGCCCGACGAGCGCCACCGCGATCCGGTCCACGTCGAGGCCGATGGCCAGCACCGTCACGTCGGCACGCGGCACCACGACCAGCGAGGGCCGGCCGGAGCGTCTGCCTCCGGTCGGCACCTCCTCACGGACGAGCCCGAGCGCCGCGAGCTGGGTGGTCAGGTCACCGATCGTGCTGCGGTTCAGCCCGAGCTCGGCGGTGAGGTGAGCCCGGCTGGTCGGCCCGGAGACGTGCACCCGAGTGAGCAGCGCGGACATGTTCGTCCGCCTGAGCTCCTCCTGTCCGATGCCTGCCTGTCGAGCCATCGTGAGCTCCCACAAGCCTCGCGCTCGTCTCCGGTCAGCCGCGGCCGCTCGCGGCAGCCCTCCGGCGACTGACCGCGTCGACGCTGGCCGCCAGCAGCAGCACGGCACCGGTGACGATGTAGACCCGGCCCTGTGGCTGGTTGAGCAGCGCCATGCCGTTGTCGATCACGGCGACCACCAGACCACCGATCACGGCGTCCACGACACGGCCCTTGCCGCCGAACAGGCTCGTGCCGCCGATCACGGCCGCGCCCACGGCGTACAGCAGGGTCAGCGAGCCACCTGTGGACGGGGAGACCGAGTTGTCCCGGCTGGCCAGCAGGAGACCGGCGATCGCGGCGAGCGAGGAGCACATGATGAAGCAGGACAGCTTGACGTTCTTGACCGCGATGCCGGCGCGCCTGGCGGCCTCCTCGTTGCCGCCCACGGCGTACACGTGCCGCCCCCAGGAAGTACGGCTGAGCAGGAACGTCAGCCCGACCAGCAGCACCACCAGCACGGCGACGACGTTCGGGACACCCTTGATCGAGCTGATCGTCGGGTTCTGGCTGCGCTCACCACTGAGGTAGCCCGTCGCCCCCAGCAGCACGACGCTGATCACGCCGGTCTTGAACGCCCAGACGGGCAACGGGTCGCCGGCGAGCCCAGCGGCCCGTCGGGACCGGGACTGCTGGAAGGTCATCACCGCGTAGACCGCGAGGCCGCCGACGCAGATCGTCCAACCGAGCCACACCGGGAGGTTCTCGTTCATGATCGCCAGCATCGTCGAGTCGCGGTAGGCGATCGTGCCGCCCTCGCCGATCAGGAGCAGCATCAGTCCCTGCAACGCGAGGAACATGGCCAAGGTGACCACGAACGACGGGATGCCGAGCCGGGAGACCAGCAGACCGATGCAGATCCCGACGACCGCCCCGGTCGCCAGCGCAGCAAGGATCGCGAGGTACCAGGGCCAGCCGTGGTTGGTCAGCGCGATGCCGCCCACGCAGGCGGCCGTGCCGGCGGTGAAGCCGGCCGACAGGTCGATCTCGCCCAGCAGGAGAACGAAGACCAGGCCCATGGCGATCACGATGACCGCCGCCGCCTGGTTGATCAGGTTGGCGAAGTTGAAGGCGTTGGTGAAGGTCGAGGGACGCAGGATCGAGAAGACCAGGACCAGTGCGACCAGCCCCAGCACGGCGGGCAGGGCGCCCACTTCGCCGCCGCGCAGCTTCGTGAGGTAGGCCCTGACGATGCCGCCGACCGACTCGTCGACAGGGTGGTCGTGCTGTTCCTGTGGCGGGGTGGCGATGGTGCTCATCACTCCTCCTCGGGGGTGGTCTCGAGCTCGTCTTCGGCCGTCAGCGGTGTCTGCATGCCGATGTCTCCGGACCGACCGGTGGTGATCAGCTCGACCACCTGGTTGCTGGTCACGTCCTTGGCGTGCACCTGCGCGACCATCTTCCCGAGGTAGAGCACCGCGATCTCGTCGGCGACCGCGAACACGTCGTTCAGGTTGTGGCTGATGAGGATCACCCCGAGGCCGTGGTCGGCGAGCCGGCGCACCAGCTTGAGGACCTGCTCGGTCTGGGCGACACCGAGGGCCGCCGTCGGCTCGTCGAGGATCACGACCCGGGAGTTCCAGAGCACTGCGCGGGCGATCGCGACGGTCTGCCGCTGGCCGCCGGAGAGGCTGGCGACCAGGGTGCGCACCGAGCGCGAGCGTGCGCACGGACAGCCCCTTGAGGGTCTCCTTCGCCCGGCTCTCCATGGTGGCCTCATCGAGCCGCCCGCTCTTGGTCACCTCGCGACCGAGGAACAGGTTGTGGACGATGTCGAGGTTGTCGCACAGCGCCAGGTCCTGGTAGACGACCTCGATGCCGAGCGCGTTGCTGTGCGGGGATTGGCACGTGTACGCGCTTGCCCTCGAAGAGGTACTCGCCGCCGTCGAAGGAGTGGATGCCGGCGACGCCCTTGATCAGGGTGCTCTTGCCCGCGCCGTTGTCGCCCACGAGCGCGGTGACCTCGCCGGGCGTGACGTCGAGGTCGACGCCATGCAGGACGTGGACGGCGCCGAAGCTCTTGTTGACGCCTCGCAGCGTCAGCAGGGTTCGGTCGATGCCGGTGGCCGGCAGCTCGGCTGCGGTGCGTCGACACGGTCATCGGGTCGTAGACGACCGTCGGAGGGCGGAACGGATGGGCGCTTGTGTCGTGGCCTGCCGCGCGGTGCGGCACCAGGTCGGCCAGGCAGCCGGGCCCGGCCCGGAGGCCGGGCGGCCCCGTCAGCTGTGCTACTGGATGCCGGCCTGCTGGCAGTACTGCGGCGTAGCTGGCCGGTGCAGATGTCCGACGCCTTCTGGAAGCCGTCGTCGATGACCGTCTTGACGTTGTCCTTGAAGATCGGACTGCGGCGTCGCGAGCACGGACGGGACATCCTTGTTCAGGACGGTGTCCATGACCTTGCCGGTGGCGAGCTGCTGGGCCTTGGTCCTGTCGCCCTTGATCAGCGCGATCGCGAGGTCCGAGGCGGCCTTGGCCTCGAGGTTGACGTCCTTGTAGACGGTCATGCACTGCGTGCCTGCGAGGATCCGCTGCAGACCCTCGACACTCGCGTCCTGGCCGGTGACCGGGACCTTGCCCGCGAGGCCGTTCTTCGACAGGATCGCGACGATGCCGCCGGCCATCGTGTCGTTGGCGGAGACGACGCCGTCGACGTTGCCCTTGTTCTGGGTGTAGAGCTGCTCGAAGGCGGTGCCGGCCTTGGTGGCGTCCCAGTAGCCGGTCTGGTCCCGACGACCTTGTAGTCCCCGGAGTCGACCTTCGGCTTGAGGGCCTCGACGTAGCCTGACTTGAACAGCGCGGCGTTGTTGTCGGTCGGGTCACCGTTGATGTACACGATGTTGGCCTTGGTCTTGCCCTCGTCGGTCAGGCACTTCTGCAGGCCGTGACCCATGAGCTCGCCGACCTTCACGTTGTCGAAGGACACGTAGTAGGTGGCACCGCCGCCCAGCGTGAGCCGGTCGTAGTCGATCGTCTGGACGCCGGCGGCCTGGGCCTTCTTCAGACACGCGCTACCGGAGTCGGAGTCGAGGTTGACGATCATCAGCACCTGGACGCCGCTGTTGATCATGCTGTCGCAGAGGGTGGCGAACTTGGACTTGTCACCGCCCGCGTTCTGGATGTTGGACTGGATCCCGGCCTTGTCGAACGCCGACTTCAGCGCGGGACGGTCGTTGGACTCCCACCGCGGGGAGGTGGTGGCGTCGGGAAGGATGACCCCGACCTTCTTGGCTGCGGAGCCTCCGCCCGAGGAGGAGCCGCCGGATGAGCTGCCCGAGGAGTCGTTGCCGCCACATGCGGCTACGGCGAGGAGCATGGCGCCCACCGCCATCACGGATGCGACGCGCGCACCCTTGCTCTTGAACATCTTCAAACACCCTTCAGTCGGGTCGGTGCGGTTGTGACTGCCGCCACTATGTTGTGTCAAACAACATAGACCTCGTCGCACCAGTCCACAAGCACTGTTCGGTAACAGTTTGTTGTCCTGAAAAACCTACGAACGGCATCAAAGTGGGCTATGCTCCGCCCCTTCGGCGCGCGAAACGGGTGGGACTGCTGCGTCGCCAGGGGGTGAGGTGACCGGTGGGACGGCGCAGCCGGTGCTGGCGCTACAGCGGGTCGTCGTGCAGGATCCGCTCGAACAGCCGGTGGTCCTGCCAGCGGCCGTCGATGAACAGGAAGCGACGGGCCAGGCCGTACTCCCGGAACCCGCAGCCGAGCAGCACGCCCTGCGAGGCCGTGTTGTGCACCAGGGTGCCGGCCTCCACCCGGTGCAGCGCCCGGCGCCGGGCCGCGTCGACCGCATGCTCGACCGCCGCCCTGGCGAGCCCCCGTCGCAGGTGGCCGGCGTCGACCCAGTAGCCGAGGCTGGCGCTGCGCAGCACGCCGAGCACGATGTTGTTGAGGTTCACCCGACCGACGATCTGCTGCTCGCAGGTGATCACCCAGGACGCCTGCTGGCCGGCGGCGACGCCCGAGAGCTGGCCGGCGACGGCGGCCGCCTGCCCGGCCTCGGTGTAGAACGAGGCGTCCCGCCGCGGGTCCCAGGGCGCGAGGTGCGCCCGGTTGCGGACGTACGCCGCGGCGAGCTCGGCCGCGTCGTCGTGGCGCAGATCTCGGACCTCGTAGCCGGCGGGGATCACGAGGCGACGCTAGCGCGAGGCGCGCTCACTCCCACTCGATGGTCCCCGGGGGCTTGCTCGTCACGTCCAGCGTCACCCGGTTCACCGCGGGCACCTCGTTGGTGATCCGCGTGGAGATCGCCTCCACCACGTCGTACGGGAGCCGCGCCCAGTCGGCGGTCATCGCGTCCTCCGACGTCACCGGACGCAGCACGACCGGGTGGCCGTACGTGCGACCGTCCCCCTGGACGCCGACCGAGCGGACCTCCCCGAGCAGGACCACCGGGAACTGCCAGATGCGGCCGTCGAGGCCCGCGCGGGTGACCTCCTCGCGGGCGACAGCGTCCGCCTCGCGCAGGATCTCCAGCCGGTCGTGGGTCACCTCGCCGACGATCCTGATCGCCAGGCCGGGCCCCGGGAACGGGTGCCGCCAGACGATCTCGGGAGGCAGCCCGAGCTGCTCGCCGACCAGCCGGACCTCGTCCTTGAACAGCGTGCGCAGCGGCTCGACCAGCGCGAACTCGAGGTCCGCGGGGAGCCCGCCGACGTTGTGGTGGGACTTGATGTTGGAGGTGCCGGCGCCTCCGCCGGACTCCACGACGTCCGGGTAGAGGGTGCCCTGGACCAGGAACTGCACCTTGTCGCCGTGCGCGGCCGCGTCCCCGACGATCTCGGCCTCGGCGGCCTCGAACACCCGGATGAACTCGCGGCCGATGATCTTGCGCTTCTGCTCGGGGTCGCTGACCCCGGCGAGTGCGTCGAGGAACCGCTTCTGGGCGTCCACGACGTGCAGCGAGACGCCCGTGGCGGCGACGAAGTCCCGCTCGACCTGCTCGGCCTCGCCCTTGCGCAGCAGCCCGTGGTCCACGAACACGCAGGTGAGCTGGTCCCCGATGGCTCGCTGCACCAGCGCGGCGGCCACCGCGGAGTCGACTCCTCCGGAGAGCCCGCAGATCGCCCGCCGGCCGCCGATCTGCTGACGGATCCGCGAGACCTGCTCCTCGACGATGTTGACCATCGTCCAGGTGGGCCGGCAGCCGGCGATCTCGAGCAGGAAGTGGGAGAGCAGCTGCTGGCCGTGCTCGGTGTGCAGCACCTCCGGGTGCCACTGGACGCCGGCCAGCCGCCGGTCGAGGTCCTCGAACGCCGCGACAGGCGAGTGCGCGGAGGTGGCCAGCGCGGTGAAGCCCGGCGGCGCGGCCACCACCGAGTCGCCGTGGCTCATCCAGACGCGGTGCTCGGCGGGCACGTCGGACAGGAGGGTGCCGGGGTGCACCACGCTGACCGGCGTCCGGCCGTACTCCGACCGCCCGGTCCGCCGCACCTCGCCGCCGAGCGCGAGCGCCATCGCCTGGAACCCGTAGCACATGCCGAACACCGGGACGCCGGCCTCGAAGACCTCCGGACCGACCTGCGGCGCCCCCGACGCGTACACCGAGGACGGACCGCCGGACAGGATGATCGCCTTCGGGCGCCGCGCGAGGAGGTCGGCGACCGGGGTCGTGTGCGGCACGATCTCGGAGTAGACCCGCGCCTCGCGCACCCGTCTGGCGATCAGCTGGGCGTACTGGGCGCCGAAGTCGACGACGAGGACGAGGTCGTGGTCGGTGCTCACCGGCCGGAGTCTATCGGCCGGCCGCTGCAAGTCGGCGACAAGTCGGCTGCAAGCGCTCCCTTCGAGAGTGGACCCACCGAGAACACCGGACCGTCTTCAGGGAGTACCACCATGACCATCGAGTTCACCGCCGGCAGCGCTCGCGGGACCTCAGCCGACGCCGCCGCGAGGGTCACCGCTCTGCGGGGACTGTGCGACGGCGCCGTCCACCTCCCCGGCGACCCCGGGTACGACGAGGCGCGGATGCCGTGGAACGTCGCCGTCGACCAGCGGCCCGCCGCGGTCGCCCTGCCCCGCGACGCCGACGACGTCGCCGCCGTGGTCCGGGCCGCCCGCGGCGTCGGTCTGCGGGTCGCGCCGCAGGGCACCGGCCACAACGCCGGTCCGCTGGGGTCAGCTCGACGACGTGGTGCTGCTGCGCACCACCCGGATGACCGGCGTCACCGTCGACCCGGAGCGGCGGATCGCCCGCGCCGAGGCGGGCGTCGTCTGGCAGCCCGTCGGTCGAGGCCGCCGCAGAGCACGGCCTCGCGGCGCTGCACGGCTCCTCGCCGGACGTCGGGGTCGTCGGCTACTCGCTGGGTGGCGGCATCGGCTGGTACGCCCGACAAGCTCGGGCTGGCGGCTCGAACAGCGTCGCCGCCGTCGACCTGGTCACTCGCCGAGGGCCGGCGGCTGCGGGCCGACGCAGACACCACCCCGAGCTGTTCTGGGCGATGCGCGGCGGTGGCGGCAGCTTCGGCGTGGTCACCGCGGTGGAGTTCTCGCTCTACCGGATCCCGACCGCGTACGCCGGCATGCTCGTGTGGGACCCGGGACGTGGAGAGGTGCTGCGCGCGTGGGCCGCAGTGGGCGCCGACCGCGCCGGACGCCGTGACCACGTCGTTCCGGATCCTCAACCTGCCGGACCGATGCCGGAGCTCCCCGCGCCGTTCCGCGGCCGGTCGACTGGTGGTGGTCGACGGCGCGGTGCTCGGCACCGACGACGCCGGCGCCGCGAGATCCTCGCGCCCTGCGCGCGCTCGGTCACCGGAGCTGGACACCTTCGCCCGGGTGCCGGCGGCGGCCCTTTCCCGGCTGCACATGGACCCGGAGGGGCCGACCCCGGCGGTGTCCGGCACGAGCGACGCTCGGCAGCCTTCCCGAGGCTGCCGATCGACGCCTTCCTGGCGCGGCGGGTCCCGGGTCGGGGTCGCACGCTGCTGATGGCCGAGCTGCGGCAGCTCGGCGGGGCGCTCGGCCGGCCGGCCGCCGGGGCCGGTGCGCTGCCGATGCTCGACGGGGAGTTCGTGCTGTTCGCCGTCGCAGATCGCGGCGACTCCGGAGATGGGCCCGGCAGGGCCACGCCGACGCGCTCGCGCTCGTGGACGCGCTGGCGCCGTGGGCGAACGGCCGCAGCTACCTGAACTTCGCCGAGAACCAGGTGGACACCTCGTCGTCGTACCCGGAGAGCACCTGGCTGCAGCTCAAGGGCATCCGATCGGCGGTCGACCCCGACGGCGTCTTGGTGGCGAACCACCGGGTGCCGCGGCTCTACGAGCAGGGCCGGCCGACGGCCTGACCGGCCCGGCGGACGTGCACCTGCGGGTCGGCCGGCCCGGCCCGCAGGTGGGCTCAGGTGACCTCGACGACCGGCAGCCGCAGCGCACCCGGCGCCGCGTCCGGCACGACCGGAGCGCGCGGGCTGACCGGCGCGACCCTCCGGTACGGCGAGCCGAGCGCCGGTCGCGGGTCGGCCTGGCCCCGGTTCGGCCACAGCGCCATCGCCCGCTCGGCCTGGGCCGTGATCGTGAGCGACGGGTTCACCCCCAGGTTGGCCGAGATCGCCGAGCCGTCGACGATGTGCAGGCCCGGGTAGTGGTAGACCCGCTGGTACGGGTCGATGACCCCGGTCTCGGGCGAGTCGCCGATCGCGCAGCCGCCGATGAAGTGCGCGGTGAGCGGCCGGTTGAACGGCTCGCCGATCGAGCCGCCCGGCCGGCCACCGACGATCTCGGCCATCCGGCGAACGGCGTCGTTGGCGACCGGGATCCAGGTCGGGTTCGGCTCTCCGTGGCCCTGCTTGGAGGACAGGAACCAGCGCCCGGTGAGCCGGCTGCGCCGCGAGAACGTGGTGATCGAGTTGTCGACGCTCTGCATCACGAGAGCGATCACGGTCCGCTCGGACCAGTGCTTCATGTCGTACAGGTCGAGCAGGTTGCGGCGCTCCGCCCACATCTGCTCGAGCCACACCCGCCAGCGCGGCTCGGGTCCGCCGCCGTCGGTGAGCACCGTCTGGAGCAGCGACATCAGGTTGCTGCCCCGCCCGTAGCGGCACGGCTCGATGTGGGTCTGCTCGTCGGGGTGGAAGCTCGAGGTGATCGCCACCCCCTGGCTGTAGTCCACGGTGTCGTCGGGGGCGATCGCCCCGAGGATCGACTCCGAGTTCGTCCGCGCCAGGTGGCCCAGCCGGGGCGACAGCGCCGGGAGGTGCCCCTGGTCGCGCATCCGGTGCAGCAGCCGCTGGGTGCCGAGCGAGCTCGCCGAGAAGACCACCTGCTCGGCGGTCAGCGTCCGGGTGGCGTTCGCACGGCGCACCTTCGCCTTCGTGTAGCGGACCCGGACGTCGTACCCGCCCCCGTTGCGCGGCGTCACCCGGGTCACCGTGGTCAGCGGGAGGACCGTGGCGCCGTTCTGCTCGGCGAGGTAGAGGTAGTTCTTCACCAGCGTGTTCTTGGCGTTGTGCCGGCAGCCGCTCATGCACGAGCCGCACGCCGTGCACGTGTTGCGCGTCGGGCCCACCCCGCCGAAGAACGGGTCCTCGACCTGCTCGCCCTGGGGTCGCCCGGCCCACCGAAGAACACCCCGACGGGGGTCGGGTGGAACGTGTCGCCGACGCCCATGTCGGTGGCGACCTTCTCCATCACCTCGTCGGCCGGGGTGTGCAGCGGGTTCTCGACGACGCCGAGCATCCGCTTCGCCTGGTCGTAGTACGGCGCCAGCTCGTCGCGCCAGTCGGTGATGTGCCGCCACTGCGGGTCCTCGTAGAACGCCGGCAACGGCTCGTAGAGCGTGTTCGCGTAGACCAGCGAGCCGCCGCCGACCCCGGCACCGGAGACGATCAGGCAGTCCTTGAGCACGTCGATCCGCTGGATGCCGTAGCAGCCCACCTCGGGTCGGAAGAGGTAGCGCTGCACGTCGAACGACGTCTCGGGAAGGTCGGCGTCGCCGAACCGGGCCCCGGCCTCCAGCACGCCGACCCGGTAGCCCTTCTCGGTGAGCCGCAGCGCCGAGACCGACCCACCGAACCCGGAGCCGATGACGAGGACGTCGAAGTCGAAGTCGCTCATGGCCTCACTTCCTGCCGATCTTCTTCATCGCCCGCAGGCTGGTCGTCATGATCCGCGCGAAGGACTCGTCGCTCATCCCGCCGACCGGGGCGAGACCCATCCCCCTCTGGGTGGCCACGGTGTGCGACTCGGTGAAGCGGTGGATCCCCTCGTCGCCCTGCCGGCGGCCGAGCCCGGACTCCCCCATGCCGCCCATCGGCGAGTCGATGCTGCCGAAGCTCGCGGAGAAGCCCTCGTTGATGTTGACGGTGCCGCAGCGGATCCGCCGGGCGAGGGCCCGGGCACGCTTGCCGTCACGGCTCCACACCGACGCGTTCAGGCCGTACTCGCCGGCGTTGGCCCGGTCGACGGCCTCGCTCTCGTCCTGGAAGCGGTAGACCGCGACCACCGGCCCGAACGTCTCCTGGCCGAAGCAGGCCATCTCGGGGGTGACGCCCTCCAGGATGGTGGGCTCGTAGACGTACGGCCCGAGGTCCGGGCGGGCCCGGCCGCCGGCGAGGACCCGGGCGCCCTTGGCGCGGGCCTCGTCGACGTGCGCGCTCACCGCGGCCAGCTGCTCGGCCGAGACCAGCGACCCCATGTCGCTCCCCCACTCGATGCCCGGCCGCATGCTCATCGCCTCGGTGCGCTCGACGAACCGGTCGACGAACCGGTCGTAGACCTGGTCGGCCACGAACATCCGCTCCGTCGAGACGCACAGCTGGCCGGCGTTGGAGAAGCAGGCGCGCACCGACCCGTCCGCCGCCCGGCCGAGGTCGGCGTCGCGGAGCACGAGGATCGGGTTCTTGCCGCCGAGCTCGAGGGAGCAGCCGATCAGCCGCTCGGCGCACTGCGCGGCGATGACCTTGCCGGTCGGGGTCGAGCCGGTGAAGCAGACGTAGTCGGCGCGGGAGATCATCTCCGAGCCCAGCACCCGGCCGGGCCCGGCGACCACCTGCCACAGGTCGCGCGGGAAGCCGGCCTCCTCGAGGAGCTTGACGCCCAGGAGCGCGCTGAGCATGGTCTGCGCGTCCGGCTTGTGCACCACCGCGTTCCCGGCGGCGAGCGCGGGCAGGCCGTCGCACAGTGCCAGCGTGAACGGGTAGTTCCAGGGCGAGATGACCGCGACGACTCCCTTCGGCACCCGGTTCACGTCCACCCGGGTGAGCACCGGCACGATGCCGAAGCGTCGCTGGGTGCCGAGGTGCCGGCGGGAGGTCCGCCCGTAGTAGCGCGCCGTGAGCGCGACGTGGAAGATCTCGTCGGCCGCGTCCTTGCGTGCCTTCCCGGACTCCCAGCACACCAGGTCGGCGATCTCGCTCTGCCGGTCCAGCACCAGGTCGTGCAGCCGCAGCAGCACCTGCTCGCGGTGCCGCACCGTGGTGCGGGCCCAGGCCCGCTGCGCCCGGCGGGCCCGCGTGAAGGCCTCGGCGACGTCGTCCGGCGTGGACTGCGGCACCGAGCCCAGCGGCTGTCCGTTCAGCGGCGAGAACGTCGCGACGCTGCCGTCTCCGGTGGCCAGCACCCGCGAGGTCAGCGAGCGCACGTAGGCGGGGTCGAGGGCGTAGGACGCACTCGGGTCGTGCTGCGGGTCCCGGAGCTCGGAGGTGGAGCCGGGCCGGGCGGGGTCGGGCTGCGGTTTCATGTACCGAGGGTATGTGAGCCGCGTCGCACCTGCTACCCCTTGGTAACAAAACCCGTGAGCGGTGTGGGCGAGACCGGCCGGTGCGACCGACGTCACGTGCGATGTAGGAGCCAATCCGCGCCTCTGCCTGTTACATCAGAGGTATCCTGGAGGAGTTCGGGTTCCAGTCCACCTCGGAGAGAGAAGATGCCATGTCCACCGGGCCGTCGATGATGCTCGAGCTCGCCGCCAGCCACATCGAGGAGCGCCGCCGCGACGCGCGGGCGCACGCCGAGCGGATCCGGGCCCGGCGGCATCCGCGGCTGCGCCGCCACCAGAGTCGCTGAGGCCTGCCGCGCGGCCCGTGACCCGCACGTGGGGTGGCGGGCTCCCGGGACGCCCACCACCCCCGCACGTCCGGGTGTGCCCGCAGCTCGGCCTGCGCACGGCCGACTGTGAGCCTGCACGCAGAGCTGACGTGGCACAACCCGCGACTCTGCGCAGCCGGCGCGACCTTCACAAACCTGAAGACGGCAAGGGTTGCGCCCGCGCGGGCCGAGAGGTAAGGGCCCCCGGGACACGCCGAAGGCCCCGGTCGCCTCGACCGGGGCCTTCTCGTGCGTGCTGGTTCAGGCGGTGGCGGGTTTCGCCGATCCGATCCGGACCTCGGCCTCCTGCGGGGTGTGCCGCAGGTGCAGGATGCCCAGGATGCTGAGCACGAGCATCACCAGGGCTCCGATGAAGGCCGCGATGGCGCCGTACAGCGCGATCGAGGCCATCTGGCCGAACGCGTAGGCGTTGAGCAGCAGGCCGCGCAGGGTCTCACCCTTGAACACGGTGGCGACGAGACCGGCGAGCTCCTCGTTCTTCGGGTCCGCCATCGACTTGGCGCTCAGCTGCGCGTAGGTCTGGCCCTTCGTCATCTCGTCGATGTGGACGGCGATGAAGTGGTCGGCGTAGGCCTGGGCCTGGGCCCCGGTCGTCAGCTGCTGGCCGGCGTACTGGCTCAGGTAGGGCTTGACGGCGGGGTCGCTGAGTCCGTCGCTGCCCTTCTCGGGGAAGTAGATCTGCTGCGCGGACAGCTGGGTGGTCACCTGGTCGGAGACGAAACTGTGGGCCCAGAAGAGCAGCCCTCCGGCGACGGCGAGAACAGCTGTCAGCGCAAGGCCGGCAACGACCATGAGTGCATCGAACGTACGGCGGCGCATGACGAATCCCTCTCTACATGGGCCCCTGGGGAGCCCGGTGGTCCTGTCTGGTTGACGAGTCAAGTGTTTCTTTACTTTCGCGGTGTCCGTGAGAGACGAAGGTCCCCTCTGAGGCGGCCGTAAGGCATGACTGTGCGCGGACGTACGTCCGGGACGTCGGATGGGTAAAGGCGCAGGTCAGCGCAGGGCGGCTCCGCGGGGAGCCGCAGCTCAGGACAGCACGAGGCGGGACCGCTCGGCGAGGTCGGCACGGCGCTCCCGGCCCATCGGGTGCTCCCGCTGCACGCGGCGCACCTCGACCACGTCGAGCTCGGCGACCACGACTCCGGGCTGGGCGTCGGCGCGCTCGACCGGCCGGCCCTCGGGGTCGTAGACGGCGCTGCCGCCGTTGAACTCCCAGGCACCACATCGCCCGCTGAGCCCCGCGAGCACCACGTAGATGCCGTTGTCGAGCGCCCGCGCCGCGTAGTAGAGGTCGCGGCGATGCTCCGAGCCGACGAAGTACGCCGCCGGGCAGAGGTAGGCCTGCGCGCCGTCGCGCGCCGCGGCGGCGGCGTGCTCGGGGAAGCACCCGTCGTAGCAGACCCCGAGGCCGAGCTCCCACCCGTCGACGACCACGGAGCCGCCGCGCTCACCGGCGACGAAGTGCTCCCGCTCCGCGCCGCAGAGGTGCTGCTTGTCGTAGGCCACCCGGACCGTGCCGTCGGAGACGGCGAGCACCGAGATGGTGGGGCCGCCGGGACGCCGCACCGCGGCGCCGACCAGCACGACGACGTCGGGCCGGGCCGCTCGCAGCGGCCCCAGGCGAGGGTCCTCGGGGCTCAGGGCGGCCGCCGGCGACCACGCCTCGACGTCGTACCCGGTGAGGAAGAGCTCGGGCAGCACCACCACGCGGGCGCCCGCGTGGGCGGCCTCATCGACCAGCCGCACCGCCGTCGCGACGTTGGCCGTCACGTCGCCGGAGACCGATGCCTCCTGCGCCGCGGCGACGCGCAGCGCGGACGTCACTGGACGACGACCTCCACGCGCTGGAACTCCTTGAGGTCGGTGTAGCCGGTCGTCGCCATCGAACGACGCAGCGCGCCGACGAGGTTCATCGTGCCGTCCGCGGTGCGCGAGGGCCCGAACAGGATCTCCTCGAGCGTGCCGACGGTGCCGATCTCGATCCGCTCACCGCGGGGCAGCTTGGCGTGCCACGCCTCCGAGCCCCAGTGGAAGCCCTGGCCCGGAGCCTCCTCGGCGCGGGCCAGCGGGGAGCCGACCATCACCGCGTCGGCTCCGCAGGCGATGGCCTTGGCGAGGTCCCCGCTGCGCCCGATCGAGCCGTCGGCGATGACGTGCACGTAGCGGCCGCCGGACTCGTCGAGGTAGTCCCGCCTGGCCGCCGCCACGTCGGCCACCGCGCTGGCCATCGGCACCGAGAGGCCGAGCACGGTCCGGGTGGTGTGCGCGGCGCCGCCGCCGAAGCCCACGAGCACGCCGGCGGCGCCGGTGCGCATCAGGTGCAGCGCCGCCTGGTACGTCGCGCAGCCACCGACGATGACCGGCACGTCGAGCTCGTAGATGAACTCCTTGAGGTTCAGCGGCTCGGCCTGGCCGGAGACGTGCTCGGCGGAGACCGTGGTGCCGCGGATCACGAACATCTCGACGCCGGCGTCCACGACGGTCTTGGCGAGCTCCTTGGTGCGCTGCGGCGACAGCGAGCCGGCCACCGTGACGCCGGCCTCGCGCAGCTCGCGCAGCCGCGCGGTGACCAGCTCGGGCTTGACCGGCTCGGCGTAGATCTCCTGCATCCGCCTGGTCGCGGCGGCACCCGTCGAGCTCGGCCACCTCGTCGAGCAGGTCGGAGGGGTCGTCGTACCGGGTCCAGAGCCCCTCGAGGTCGAGCACGCCGAGGCCGCCGTGCCGGCCGAAGGCGACCGCGGTCCGCGGGGACATCACCGAGTCCATCGGGGCCGCCAGGATCGGCAGCTCGAAGCGGTAGGCGTCGATCTGCCAGGCGACGGACACCTCCTCGGGGTCGCGGGTGCGCCGCGACGGCACGATCGCGATGTCGTCGAAGGAGTACGCGCGGCGACCCCGCTTGGCACGGCCGATCTCGATCTCGGTCACTGGCTTCTCTCTGTGTCGCGGTACGTCTGTCGCAGCAAGTCGGCGCCCGGCGGCGGTGCGCCGTGTCGAGACTAGCGAGTGGTGTAGTTCGGCGCCTCGACCGTCATCTGGATGTCGTGCGGATGGCTCTCCTTGAGACCCGCCGACGTGATCCGGACGAACCGGCCGCGCTCCTGCAGCTCGGGGATGGTGCGCGCCCCGACGTAGAACATCGACTGGTGCAGCCCGCCGACGAGCTGGTGGGCGACGGCCGACAGCGGCCCCCGGTAGGCGACCTGGCCCTCGATGCCCTCTGGCACGATCTTGTCGTCGCCGGCCACGTCGGCCTGGAAGTAGCGGTCCTTGGAGAACGACCTCTTGCCGCGCGAGGCCATCGCGCCCAGCGAGCCCATGCCCCGGTAGGACTTGTACTGCTTGCCGTTGACGAAGATCAGCTCGCCCGGGCTCTCCTCGCAGCCGGCCAGCAGCGAGCCGAGCATCACGGTGTCCGCCCCGGCCACCATCGCCTTGGCGATGTCGCCGGAGTACTGCAGCCCGCCGTCGCCGATCACCGGGACGCCCGCGGGCCGGCAGGCCAACGACGCCTCGTAGATCGCCGTGACCTGCGGGACGCCGACCCCGGCCACCACCCGTGTCGTGCAGATCGAGCCCGGCCCGACGCCGACCTTGACCGCGTCGACGCCGGCGTCGACGAGCGCCTGGGCGCCGGCTCGGGTGGCCACGTTGCCGCCGATGACCTGGACGTCCTTGGTGACCGGCTCCTTCTTGAGCCGGCGGATCATGTCGAGCAGCAGCCGGGCGTGGCCGTTGGCGACGTCCGCGACGAGCACGTCCACGCCGGCCTCGGCGAGCATGCAGGCGCGCTCCCAGGCGTCGCCGAAATAGCCGATGGCGGCGCCGACCATGAGCCGCCCGGCCTCGTCCTTGGTGGCGAGCGGGTACTGCTCGGACTTCACGAAGTCCTTGACGGTGATCAGGCCGGTGAGGCGGTTGCTCTCGTCGACCAGCGGGAGCTTCTCCAGCTTGTGCTTGCGCAGCAGCGCCGCGGCGTCGTCGGAGGAGATCCCGGTCGGCGCGGTCACCAGCGGCATCGGCGTCATCACCTCGCGGACCGTTCGGCCGGGCCACTGGCCGACCGGCACGAACCGCAGGTCACGGTTGGTGATGATGCCGACCAGGACGTCGTCGTCGTCGACCACGGGCAGGCCGGAGATCCGGTACTGCCCGCACCGCTCGTCGAGCTCCTCGAGCGTCGCGTCCGGGCCGATCGTCACCGGGTGCGAGATCATCCCGGACTCCGATCGCTTGACGTAGTCGGCCTGCTCGGCCTGGTCGGCGATCGAGAGGTTGCGGTGCAGCACGCCGAGCCCGCCCTGCCGGGCCATCGCGATCGCCATCCGCGACTCGGTGACGGTGTCCATCGCGCTCGACACCAGCGGCAGGCTCAGCTCGATGTCGCGGGTGAGCCGGGAGGTGGTGTCGACCTCGCTCGGCACCACGTCGGTCTCGCCGGGCAGCAGCAGCACGTCGTCGTACGTCAGACCGAGGGCGGCGAACTTCTCCGGCACGCCGGCGGGGGTCAGGTTCATGGGGCCTTCCAAGGCAGCGCGGGAGCATGAGCGGGCGGCAGGCCCTCAGTCTACCGGGGCGCCCCGTTGCGCCCCCCCAGCCGCCCGCCCAGCGCGGGCCCGCTCAGGCGGGGGTGCGCTCGCCTCGGCGGGACGGTCCGGGGGTCAGAGCCGCCAGCCCGGCGGTCACCACGACGGTGTCCCCGGAGAGCCTCACCCGGCCGCGGAGCCCGGAGGCGAACACCAACGGCAGCAGCGCCGGGTTGTCGGCGCGGGCGCGCAGCAGCACGGACGGTGCACCGGTGGCTCCGGCGGCGCGCGCGTCCGCGTCCTCGCCCACCGGCTCGGTGAGCGTCGCCAGGCCGACCACCTCGGTGCCGACGACCGCGACCTGGGCGCCGTAGGGTGGGGCGAGCAGCCGGGCGGCCAGCCGCTCGCTCAGCCGCGGAAGCGGAGCGGCGAACCGGCGGTACACCGACTCCCCGGAGCACCGCGCGTGCATCCGCACCAGCGAGGGCGCGTCGTCCAGGGTCGCCGTCCGCACCAGTGGCGCGGCGTCGCCTGCCACGGCCCGGACCGGCGCTTCGGAGGGCGTCGACCGTCCCTCGAGCAGGTCCGCGGCCAGCCCGACGAACGCGGCCGCCCGGGCGTGCTCGGTCGCGGTGAACACAGCGGTACGGCGCAGCGCGACGTGGCCGTCGCCGCACGGCAGGTCGAGGGTGTCCTGCACGGCCGCGAGCGGGCCCGCGTCCCCGGCCCCCGGCGCCGCGTCCAGCAGCTCGGCGAGCACCTGCTCGGCGGAGTCCGGGGCTACCCGCAGCCGGCGGGCCGCATGCAGGTAGCGCGTGGGCCCGTCGACCAGCGCGTGCTCGGTGCAGGCCGCCACCGCCACCTGCCGTCCACCGGCCCCCTCGACCAGCGCGGCGACGTCAGCGAGCCGCCATCTCGCGGGCGCGCGCAGCACCAGCTCGTCCGTGACCCCGCCGACACCGGGGAAGATCTGCAGACCCAGGATGTTGACCTTGCGGTCACCGCAGCGGGCGGCCAGCGTGGCCAGCGACCCCGGCCGCTCGGACAGCGTGGTGCGCACTCTCCACAGCACAGTCGGCTCCTTCGTCGTGGGCCACCAGTCAACGGCAGGCACGTTCCGGGAGCCTTGCGGTCGTGTTGCGGGCGTGAGAACTGCCTCCCGCGTAGACCGACGTACCTGGTGGGGTTGGCCCGCCCGGTTCGGCCAGGTTCGTCCAGGTTCTCAGCGCGACCTGGTACGTCGGCGTACGAACAGCGCGACGCCGCCCGGGCGGACCCGGGCGGCGTCGCGGTGCTGCGGGGTGCTGCGGGGTGCGGCCTGCTCAGTGGCCGTGACCGTGGCCGTGGCCGCTGGCCGGAGAGTCCTCTTCCTCCTCCGGCTTGTCCACGACCAGCGTCTCGGTCGTGAGCAGCATGCCGGCGATGGACGAGGCGTTGACCAGCGCGGAGCGGGTGACCTTGACCGGGTCGAGGACGCCCTGGGCGACCAGGTCGCCGTACTCCTCGGTGGCGGCGTTGTAGCCCTCGCCGACCTTGCCCTCGCGGACCTTGGTGACCACCACGTAGCCGTTGACCCCGCCGTTCTCGGCGATCCAGCGCAGCGGCTCGTCCGCGGCCTTGGCCACGATGCGCACGCCGGTGGCCTCGTCGCCAGTGAGCCCGAGGTCGTCCTTGAGCACGGAGACGCCGTGCACCAGAGCCGAGCCGCCGCCGGCGATGATGCCCTCCTCGATCGCGGCGCGCGTCGCGGAGACGGCGTCCTCGATGCGGTGCTTCTTCTCCTTGAGCTCGACCTCGGTCGCGGCACCGACCTTGACGACGCAGACGCCGCCGGCCAGCTTCGCGAGCCGCTCCTGGAGCTTCTCGCGGTCCCAGTCGGAGTCGGTGCTCTCGATCTCGGCCTTGATCTGGGCGACCCGGCCCTGGACGGCGGCGTTGTCGCCGGCGCCCTCGACGATCGTGGTGTTGTCCTTGGTGATCACCACGCGCCGGGCCTGGCCGAGCACCTCGAGGCCGACCTGGTCGAGCTTGAGGCCCACCTCGGGAGCGATCACCTGGCCGCCGGTGAGGGTGGCGATGTCCTCCATCATCGCCTTGCGGCGGTCGCCGAAGGCCGGCGACTTGACCGCGGCGGCGTTGAAGGTGCCGCGGATCTTGTTCACGACCAGCGTGGAGAGCGCCTCGCCCTCGACGTCCTCGGCCAGGATGAACAGCGGCTTGCCGGCCGAGATGACCTTCTCCAGCAGCGGCAGAAGCTCGGAGATCGCGCTGATCTTGCCCTGGTGCAGCAGGATGTACGGGTCCTCGAGGACGGCCTCCATCCGCTCCGCGTCGGTGACGAAGTACGGCGAGATGTAGCCCTTGTCGAACTGCATGCCCTCGGTGAAGTCGAGCTCGGTGCCCATCGTGTTGGACTCCTCGACGGTGATCACACCGTCCTTGCCGACCTTGTCGAAGGCCTCGGCGAGCAGCTCGCCGATGTGCGCGTCACGGGAGGACACCGTGGCGACGGCCGCCATGTCGGCCTTGTCGTCGACGTCGCGGGCCAGGTCGCGCAGCGCCGTGCCCACGCGTCGACGGCCTTGTCCATCCCGCGCTTGAGGCTCATCGGGTTGGCTCCGGCGGCCACCGCGCGCAGGCCTTCGTGCACCATCGACTGGGCGAGCACGGTGGCGGTCGTGGTGCCGTCGCCGGCGACGTCGTTGGTCTTGGTGGCGACCTCCTTCGTCAGCTGGGCACCCAGGTTCTCGAACGGGTCGTCGAGCTCGACCTCGCGAGCCACGGTGACACCGTCGTTGGTGATGGTGGGGGCGCCCCACTTCTTGTCCAGGACGACGTAGCGTCCCTTGGGGCCGAGCGTCACCTTGACGGCGTTCGCGAGCGCGTCGACGCCGCGCTCGAGCGAGCGGCGGGCGTCCTCGTCGAACTCAAGAATCTTCGGCATTGATCAGACCTTTCTGAGCTGACGGGCAGCTCCGGGCGGAGAAGACACAGCCCCAGGGGCCCGAACAGGTCGAGCCGCCCGGGGCGGAGTCAGGATGGAACGACGAGCCGGACGTCAGCCGACGACCGCGAGCACGTCGCGGGCCGAGAGGATGAGGTACTCCTCGCCGGAGAACTTCACCTCGGTGCCGCCGTACTTGCTGTAGATGACCTTGTCGCCGACGGTGACGTCGAGCGGGACGCGGTTGCCGTTGTCGTCGACGCGACCCGGACCGATCGCCAGGACCTCGCCCTCCTGGGGCTTCTCCTTGGCGGTGTCGGGGATGACCAGGCCGGATGCCGTGGTCTGCTCGGCGTCGAGCGGCTTGACGACGATCCGGTCCTCGAGAGGCTTGATGTTGACCGACACGGTGTCGACCTCCACTTTCCCGTTTGATCGAGAGACGGTTTGGTTGCGAGACGTGGTGCCTGCTCGGTGACGTACGCCGTCGCGGGGGTCGCACGTCGTCGCAAGCGCTGGCACCCTCGTGGGGAGAGTGCCAACGGAATCTATGCCGCGATTAGCACTCGGTCAAGTCGAGTGCCAGACTGTCGGGTCGGGGTGGACCTCGATGCGTTCCGGTGGCTGCTGACCGAGCCGGGCCAGCAGCTGCTCGCCCGGGCCGTCGAGCTGGACGAGGAGCTGCGCCGGCGACCCGATCCGGGCACCGCCGCCGTCCGGCGCGACGGCTCCGACGGGAGCCGCCCGGAGCGGGCGGCCGCCGCGCTGACCCAGGTCACGGCTGCGGCGGCGGGCCGCGCGAGAAGTTCGGCGAGGACGCGGCGCGGATGTACTTCACCCCTGATGGCCTCGAGCAGGCCACCCGGCTCGGGTCGCCGAGCACCGCGCGCCCGGGTCGCGCTCGCCGGCGCCACGGTCGGTCTCGACCTCGGCTGCGGCATCGGCGGCGACCTGATGGCCTTGGCCCGCGCCGGCCTCACGGTGGCCGGCGTCGACCTCGACCCGGTGCGGGTCGCGGTGGCGCGGCGAACCTCGCGGCGCTGGGCCTCGGCGGCGCGGTGCGGGTCGCCGAGGCGACGGCCCTCGACCGGTCCGGCTTCGACGTGGTCTTCGCCGACCCGGCCCGTCGTACGTCGCGGGCCGGGTCTTCGACGTCGACGCGTACACGCCTCCGTGGTCCTTCGTCGAGAGGCTCCTGGGGCCGCGCCGTCGTCAAGGTCGCGCCCGGCATCCCGCACGACCTGCTCCCGCCCGGCGTCGAGGCCGAGTGGGTCAGCGACGCCGGCGAGGTCAAGGAGGCCGTGCTGTGGTCCCCCGCGATGGCCACCACCCGCCGCCGGGCCACCGTGATCCGCGGCGCGGGGCTGGCCACCCTGACCGTCGAGGACGACCCCGGTGCGGCCGAGGAGCGCTCGCCGGGGCGGTACCTCTACGAGCCCGACGGCGCGGTGATCCGGGCCGGGCTGGTGACCGCGGTGGCCGCCGGGGTGGACGGCGCGCTGCTCGACCGGCACATCGCCTACGTCACCGGCGACGCGCCGTACACGACGCCGTTCGCCCGCTCCTACGAGGTCCTGGAGACGCTCCCCTATCAGGAGAAGGCACTTCGTGCGGCGCTGCGGACCCGCAACATCGGCCGGCTCACCATCAAGAAGCGTGGGGTGGCCGTGGTGCCCGAGCAGCTGCGCCGCCGGCTCGCGCTGCGCGGTGACGAGGAGGCGACCGTGGTGCTCAGCCGCAGCCAGGGGCACGGCGTGGCGCTGCTGGTCCGGCCCTTCGGCGAGCGGCCGCACTGAGGGCCGACCGCCCGCTCGTTTCTCGGTTGCAGGGCCGTCGGGTGGGCAGCAGACTGCGCCGATGACCTCCGCCATCAAGAACATCTGCTTCGACTGCGCCGACCCGTGGAGCCTGGCCGGCTTCTGGTCCGAGGCGCTCGGGATCCCGGTCGACGAGGAGTGCGAGCCCGGCGACGAGGAGGTGGGCTTCCCGCTCGCGGACGGCCGCTTCCTGCTCTTCCTGCGGGTCCCCGAGCCGAAGACGACCAAGAACCGGATGCACCTGTGCCTCGAGCCGGACGGACCCCGCGACGCCGAGATCGCCCGGCTGACCCGTCTCGGCGCGAGGATGGTCCACGACCTGCGGGCCGGGGACGGCACGGGGTGGGCTGTGCTCGCGGACCCGGAGGGCAACGAGCTGTGCGTGCTCCGCAGCGCAGCGGAGCGGGCCGCCCCGTCGAGCTGACGCGACCGCTCCGACCGGCAGTTGCCGGTGCCGCCGGTCGGGATCACGCGGGACAGGTCACCGAGCACCCGAAGAGTGCCGGTCCGAATGGCCGACGCACCCGGGCAGCGTCCCGGTCGCACGAGCGACCGGACGTGCGGCGCGGACCCGGACGTCGCGCTCAGCGTCGCCACACCCGGCGGCTCGGGGACCGGGTCGGGGAGGCGGGCGCCGACGACGGGGTCCCCGTCCCGCTGCACGCGGCGAGCACCGCCAGCAGCGTGGCGAGGACTGCAGCGCGCGTGCGGGTCCCCGCAGTAGGCACCTGTTCAGGCTGCCAGCCTGCGGGGCGCCCGTTCAGGGACCGACCACGACCACGGAACGGGGCGGCACCTCGACCCGACCGTCGACCACTTCGACACCCGGCTCCCAGCTCGGCACGACGCGGCCGACCGCGTCGAAGGTCCGGGCGTCCTCGCCGAGGTTGACCAGCACCTGGTGGTCGCCGCGTCGCATCGTGAAGGTGCCGGGCCGGTCCGTCGGAGCGGGCCTCCACCGCGTCGAGGTGCGGGTCGCGCAGGTCCCGACGCTCGCGGCGCAGCGCGAGCAGCCGCTGGTACCACCGCAGCAGCCGGGCGTGCGGCTCCTTCTCGAGCTCGGCCCAGTCGAGCTTCGACCGCTCGAACGTCGCCGGGTCCTGCGGGTCGGGCACGTCCGTCGCGGACCACCCGTGGGCGGCGAACTCGGCGCGCCGGCCGCTGCGCGACCGCCTCGCCGAGGGCCCGGTCGGTGTGGTCGGTGAAGTACTGCCAGGGAGTGCTCGCGCCCCACTCCTCGCCCATGAACAGCATCGGGGTCCACGGCGAGGTCAGCAGGATCGCGGCGCCGCAGGCCAGCAGGCCCGGCTCCACGAGCGCGGACAGCCGGTCGCCGATGGCCCGGTTGCCGACCTGGTCGTGGGTCTGCAGCGAGGCGACGAACCGCCAGCCCGGAACGCTGGTGGGGTCGACGGGGCGGCCGTGACCACGGCCGCGGAACGACGAGTGGGTGCCGTCGTGGAAGAACGGTGTGCGCATCACCTTGGCGAGCGCCTCGGGCTCGGCGAAGTCCGCGTAGTAGCCCTGCGTCTCGCCGGTGAGCGCGACGTGCAGGGCGTGGTGCACGTCGTCGGCCCACTGCCCGTGCAGGCCCTGGCCGCCGACCGCGGCGCCGGTGCCCCGCGGGGTCACCGTCCCGGGGTCGTTGCGGTCGGACTCGGCGACCAGCCACATCGCCCGGCCGTGCTGCTCGGCCAGGTCGTCGACGAGCCGGGCCATCTCCTCGAGGACGTGCGTGGCCCGGTGGTCGTGCAGCTCGTGCACGGCGTCGAGCCGCAGCCCGTCCGCGTGGAAGTCGACGAACCACTGGGCGACGTTGTCGAGCACCCAGTGCCGGACCGGGTCGCTGTCGGCCGCGTCGAGGTTGAGCGCCAGGCCCCAGGGCGTGGTGTGCCTGTCGGTCAGGTAGGGCCCGAACTCCGCCAGGTGGTTCCCGTCCGGGCCCAGGTGGTTGTAGACGAGATCCAGGCAGACCCCGAGCCCGGCGGCGTGCGCGGCGTCCACGAACCGCTGCAGCGCCGCGGGGCCGCCGTACGCCTCGTGGACGGCGTACGGCGCCACGCCGTCGTACCCCCAGTTGCGGGCGCCGGGGAACGGCGCGAGCGGGAGCAGCTCGACGACGTCGACGCCGAGGTCGACGAGGTGGCCGAGCCGCTCGGTGGCGGCGTCGAGGGTGCCCTCGGGCGTGAACGTGCCGACGTGCAGCTCGTAGATCACCGCGCCGGCTCAGCGGCACCCCGGACCATCCGCCGTCGGTCCACACGAAGTCGCTCGGGTCGTAGAGCTGCGACCAGCCGTGCGGACCGTCGGGAAGCCGCAGCCCACGGGGGTCCGGGAGCGGCTCGCCACCGTCCAGCGCGAAGGCGTACCGGGTGTCCGCAGGCATGTCGACCGCGACCCGCCAGGCGCCGGCCTGCGCCGCGGGTCATCGGGTGCCGGGCGTCCGGCAGCAGCCAGGTCGACGCTGTCGACGTACGGCGCCCACACCGTGAGCTCGCGCATCATGCCTCGACCCTCTGCAGCAGGGCGACCGGGAAGGCCGCGAAGAGCTCCGCGCAGCCGACGTCGCCGCCCTGCGTGCAGCGCGCCGGACAGGACGTCACGCCAGGTGCCGTCGCGCAGGGCGACGGTGTGCGCGCCCCAGCCCCCGCCGGCCGCCAGGCGCTGCGGCGCCCGGGTCGCGGCCACCGCCACGGTCCGGCCGCGCAGGAACCCGACGAGGTGCCGGCTGGTCGAGCTCAGCGGGGTGTAGCCGCCCTGCTCGCCGAACGCCTCGCGCTCCTGCTTGCGCAGCCCGAGGGCCCGGCTGGTCACCAGCAGCTTCTCGTCGTCGAGGTCCGCCGGCGGCTGCGCGGCGAGACGGGCCAGCCGCCGGGCCCGCTCGGGGTAGTCGACCGGCCTGCGGTTGTCGGGGTCGACCAGCGACAGGTCCACGAGCTCGCAGCCCTGGTAGGTGTCGGGGATGCCGGGCAGCGTGAGCTGCAGCAGCTTCTGCCCCAGCACCACGCACCGCACGGCGTCGGCCTGCTCCTGCATCGCGGTGTGCAGCAGCGCCTTGGTGGCCCCTGGCCGGGTCGAGGCGTCGGCGAGCCCGCGGACCCGGTTCTCGTAGTCCGCGTCCGGGTCGGTCCACCGGGTGCGCTGCTTGCCCTCCCGCAGGGCCTTGTCGAGGTAGCCGTGCAGCCGCTCCTCGGCCACCGGGCCGACACCGGCGACGGTCTGCCACACGAGGTGCCCGGTGGGCCGGTCCACGCCGTGCGCGTCCGCGGCCTCGACGAAGGCGTCGGTCAGCCTCTCCCAGGCCTCCCCGTCACCGCCGAGGGCCACCAGCCGGGCCCGGACGTCCTCGCTGCGCTTGGTGTCGTGGGTCGACAACGTGGTCATCCCCAGCGGGAGGTGCTCCTGCTGGTGGGCGGCCCAGGCGTGCATCACCTCGGGAGCCGCGTCGTCGAGCAGCAGAGGGTCGCCGCCCACCTCGTTGAGGGCGACGAACCGGTGCCAGCGGTAGAAGGTGGTGTCCTCGATGCCCTTGGCCATCACCGGTCCCCAGGTCTGCTGGAAGCGGGTGGCGAAGTCCGGCGCGCGGTCGCCGGACAGCAGGGTCGCCACCTCGCGGAGCACGGCCTCGAGGCCCGGGCGGCTCGCGACGGCCACCCGGAGTGCCCCGTCGAGCCGGTGCCGGGCCAGGTCGCTCAGCGGCGCTCCGGGCCGCAGGTAGGCCCGATAGACCTCGCCGCTCACGAGCAGCTCGACGACGGCCTGCCGCACGGCGTCGGGCTCGAGCCCGGGAAGCGCCTCGCAGGCCCTGCGGGTCAGCCGCTGCACCTCTGGCCCGAGCAGCTCGTCGACGACCTGGCGCTTGGCGGCGAGCTCGACGGCGTGCAGGTCCGGGTCGCCGCCCGCGCGCACCCAGGCCTCGGTGAGCACCGGCGCCGTGGTCGGGTCGGTGAGCGCGGCGGTGACCGCCGACAGCGCGTCGTACCCGGTGGTCCCGTCGCAGGGCCAGCCGTCCGGCAGCCGCTCCTGCCCCTCGAGGATCTTCTCCACCCAGATGCCGGTGCCGGGCCGCGCCGCCTCCCGGAGCATCCGCAGGTAGCCCTCCGGGTCGGCCAGGCCGTCCGGGTGGTCGATGCGGAAGCCCTCGATGATGCCGCGGCGGTTCAGGTCGAGCAGGAGCCGGTGGGTCGCCTCGAAGACGTCCGGCAGCTCGACCCGGACCGCGACGAGCGTGTCCACGTCAAAGAACCTCCGGTAGTTCAGCACGGAGTCCTTCGTGCGCCAGCGACGCCAGCCGGTAGTGCTGGCGGGCGACCACGTCGGCGAGCTCCCCGTCCTCGGTGCCCTTGGCCAGGGGCAGCATGTGGTCGAAGTAGCGGAGCACGGACCGTCCGTCGTGCTGCTCGCGGGTGATCTCGCCGCGTGCCAGCACCTCCTCCACGGAGTCGCCGAGGATCGGCAGGCCGAGGCGGCCGTCCCCGGCGGCCCAGTCCACGTCGAACCAGTGCGCGGTGGCTGCCTCCGGGCCCTCCGCGAGAAGCTGCCACAGCGGCGCGTTCAACGTCTCCGGCGCGACCAGGGCCATGTGGTTGGGGACGACGTCGACCACCAGACCCAGACCGTGCTCGCGCGCGGCGGCGGCGAGGTCCAGCAGCTGCTCCTCACCGCCCAGCTCCTCGCTGACCCGAGTGTGGTCGACGACGTCGTAGCCGTGCATCGAGCCCGGGGCGGCCTGGAGCACGGGCGACAGGTACAGGTGTGTCACGCCGAGGTCGGCGAGGTAGGGCACCTGCTCGCTCGCGTCGGCGAAGGTGAAGCCGGCGTGCAGCTGAAGGCGGTAGGTCGCGGTCACGGGCAGTGCGTACCCGCGGCACCCCGGGACGACACGTGCGAGCGGGCCCGGTCCGCTGCGCCGTCGGTCACAGCGGCTCGCTCAGCCGAGGCCGGCACGCTCGGCGCCGATGGTGGTGTCCGGACCGTGACCGGTGTGCACAACCGTGTCGTCGGGCAGCGGCAGCAGCCGCGTCCGGATGGAGTCCACGATGAGGTCGGGGTCGCTGTACGAGCGACCCGTGGCTCCGGGGCCGCCCTGGAACAAGGTGTCGCCGGTGAGGACGCAGCCGAGGGCAGGCACGTGGAAGCAGACCGCGCCGGGAGCGTGCCCCGGGGTGTGCAGCGTGTGCACCGCTGCGCCGGCGACCTCGACGACCTGGCCGTCCGTGAGGTCGACGTCCCACAGCAGGTCGGGGTGGGTCAGCTCCCACAGCGGCCGGTCCGCCGGGTGCAGGAGCAGCGGCGCACCCGTGCGCTCGCGCAGCTGCGGCGCCACCCGGACGTGGTCGTCGTGGGCATGGGTCAGCAGCACCGCCTTCACCCTCCGGTCCCCGACGACGGCGAGGATGCCCTCCACGTCGTGGGGCGCGTCCACCACGACACACTCGGTGTCGTCGCCGAGCACCCACACGTTGTTGTCGACGTCGAACGTCTGGCCGTCGAGCGAGAAGGTGCCGGAGGTGACGCCGTGGTCGACGCGGAGCGCGCTCACAGCAGCACCACGCTGCGGAGCACGTCGCCGTGGTGCATCTTGTCGAAGGCTGCCTCGACGTCGTCGAGGCCGATGGTCTCGGACACGAAGGCGTCGAGGTCGAGCCGGCCCTGCTGGTAGAGGTCGACCAGCATCGGGAAGTCGCGCGACGGGAGGCAGTCGCCGTACCAGCTCGACCTGAGGGCGCCGCCGCGTCCGAACACGTCGATCAGCGGGATGTCGGGGATCCGCGTCTCCGGCGTCGGCACCCCGACGAGGACCACGGTCCCGGCGAGGTCGCGGGCGTAGAACGCCTGCTTCCAGGTCTCCGGGCGGCCGACCGCGTCGATGACCACGTCCGCGCCGAACCCCCCGGTGAGCTCCTGGACCGCCTCCACCGGGTCGCGGTCGGTGCTGTCCACGGTGTGCGTGGCGCCGAGCGTGCGGGCCCACTCGAGCTTCCTGGGGTCGATGTCGACGGCGATGATCGTCCCGGCGCCGGCCAGCCGGGAGCCCGCCACCGCTGCCGCGCCGACGCCGCCGCAGCCGATGACGGCCACGGTCGTGCCGCGGCCAACGTTGCCGGTGTTGATCGCGGCTCCGAGCCCGGCCATCACGCCGCAGCCCAGCAACCCGACCGCGGCCGGGGACGCCGCCGGGTCCACCTTCGTGCACTGGCCGGCGTGCACGAGCGTCTTGTCGGCGAAGGAGCCGATGCCCAGGGCGGCGGTGAGCTCGGTGCCGTCCTCCAGGGTCATCCGCTGCGCCGCGTTGTGCGTCGAGAAGCAGTACCAGGGCTCGCCGCGCCGGCAGGCCCGGCAGCTCCCGCACACCGCCCGCCAGTTGAGGATCACGAAGTCGCCGGGCGCCACCTCCGTGACCCCCTCCCCGACGGACTCCACGACCCCGGCCGACTCGTGGCCGAGCAGGAACGGGAAGTCGTCGTTGATGGCGCCCTCGCGGTAGTGCAGGTCGGTGTGGCAGACCCCGCAGCTCTGGACGGCGACGACCGCCTCGCCGGGTCCCGGGTCCGGCACGTTCACCGTCTCGATCGTGACCGGCGCACCCTTGCTCCTCGCCACCACTCCGCGGACCTGCTGCATCTGGGCTCCTTCGCGCTCTCCCGAGGGGCTGCTCCGCCTCGGGTCCGGCAGTTGCTCCGACCCTATCGAGGCCCGGGCAGGCTCAGAAGTCGAATGCCGACCCACGGCGACGACGCACGCCCGGGGTGTCATGCGCTCTCTCGCAGCGCGTGCCGTCGCTCGCCGGAGGAGCCTCCGACGAACGTCGGCGTGGGCGACTCGTAGGTGTGACCCGTGGGAGTCCTCGACCGGATTGTCGGAGCGGGCCCGTCGCGACAGGCCGACACGGTCCAGCCGGGCGCCTCGGCCTGGTTGCGCGTACGGCTGTCCCCACGGGCCCGGAGAGAGTCGGCGTAGCGCTTCAGGGCGGCGTGCACCGCGACGCCCTGAGCGACGGGCAGCAGGCCGGTGACGAGGCTCATGGTGTCGGGGGCGGGGCGGCGAGCGCCCGCAACGTTCGCGGCATCTCGTGCACGAGAGCCTTGGCCAGCCCGACGTGCCGGCCTCCGCGCACGGGAGAGTCGCGACGCGCCAGCGCCACCTGGGACGCGACTCCGCGGCCGCGGTCGCCGGCCGCCGCGCTCTTGAGTCGCTCCAGGGCCGTGATGAGCTCGATCCGCTCGTGGTCGTCACGCGCGACCTCCACCCCGCCCAGACGGGCGAGCATAGTGTCGAGGTCGCGCACGCTGGGCATGGTGCCCCGCGGTCCCGTCCTCGCAGAGTCGTCCTCGAACATGGGTTCGATCCTCGTGCGATGCGCCGACATGCAGGCCCTGCATCCTCCGTGCTGTGGACGGCTGTGCCGGTGCCGGTGGGATCCGGACGGTCAGGTGGACACCGGAGCGGGCGGCGAAGGTCGTCTCCCGGCCAGTGCGGAGAGGCCGAAGACGACCTGCCAGACCGTCTGCGGGTACGCGACCACGCGCTCGACCCCGCCTTGTCCGAGGCCCAGATGGTGACTGCTGACGTAGTAGACCAACGCCGCCAGCGCCACGACTCCGCTGAGGGCTGTGTAGAGGCGTAGCCACAGTGGCACGTCGAGGGCCCGACCGAGCAGAACCAGTGCGAGATTCCCCACGAGGAAGGGAAGGGCGGCGCCGGTCCCATGAAGCGCCGGGACCGCATCCTCGGGGAAGATCCCCACCAGGACGACGCCACTGCCCCCTACGGCGAACAGGGTGAAGCCGACGGCGGTCCCACGCACCCGGTTGAAGATCGGATAGACGAGGGCCGACCCGATGACGACAGTCAGCCCGAGTACGACGAACGAGGTGTTCATGAGGGTGTGCAGTGGCGAACAGACGTGACCGCCGTTCCACACACCGCAGCCCGTGTTCCCCAGATCGCTGATCGTGTTGCCCGCCAGGCTGTAGCTGGGCCGGAACCTGGACGCGACGAGGACCTGGACGAGGAAGTACTGCACGGCGGCGACGTAGGACCATGGCCCCGAGCGAGGCAGCCGGGTGTACACCGAGTCTCGCAGCCGGGCGATCACCGTCCGACACTACGACCCCCAGTAGGACAGGGCCCGGTCCGCACGAGGGCGCCGTCCCGCGTACGACGACCAGCCGTTGCCTTCGGGGTTCAGAACGCGAACAGCCAGCCCACAGCGACGACGTACGCCGCGACGAGCAGCCCGCCGACGACGCGCGGCAGCGTGCCGGTCGGCCGCCCGGCGAGCAGGGCGACCGGCAGCGCGGCGGTCAGCGCGGCCACCGTCTGCACCGGGTTGTGCCGGCCGAGCAGCAGCGGGCTCACCAGCGCGGCGAGGCCGAGGGTCATGGTGGCGTTGTAGACCACCGCGCCCACGGCGCCGGCGACCACGATCTCGGTGAGCCCCCGCCGCCGGGCGGCCCAGACCAGCGCCACCATCTCCGCGCTCGTCGCGAGGGCGAGGAGGCTCAGCCCGACCACGGACTCCCGGAGGTCCAGGGCGTCGACGGCGCGCTCGGCGCCGCGCACCGCGAGGTAGCCGCCGACGACCATCCCGACCACGCCGGCCAGCACCCGCAGCAGCGCCCGGGAGGTCTGCTCGTCGGTCGCGTTCGCGGGGACCGGCACGCGGCCGGTCTCCTCCGCCAGCTTCGCGACCTCGCCCACCACGGGCGGCTCCTGCTCGCGGCGCCAGACCCACACGACCGCGCCGCCGTACAGCAGCACGAGCAGCAGGCCCTCGAGGCGGCTGAGCACGCCGTTGTGCAGCAGCGCGAAGGCCACCACCCCGGCGACGACGGCGGCCGCCGCGTACTCCAGGACCCGGCGGCTGACCGGGAGCGGGGCCAGCGTGGCGGCCAGCCCGACCACGAGGGTGAGCACCACGAGGTTGGCTCCGAGCGCGTCCCCGGCAGCCAGAGCCGGATGGCCGCGGCCGCTGGCGAGCATCGCGGTGACCGCCTCCTCCGGCTCGGCGCCGGCGAGCAGGAACGCGAGGGCGAGCACGCTGACCCCGAGCCGCGAGGACGCGGCGGTGACGTGCTCGGCGAAGAGCTCCGCGCCGGCGGTCAGCAGCGCGGCCCCGGCCATCAGGAGGAGGACCGCGACGACCAGCGCGAGCGAGGTGTCGAGCACGGTGCCCATCTTGGCTGATCCGCGGGCCACCCCGATGCAACCCGGGGCGGCGACCGCGCGTCTTCAGTGCGTCGGGCCCCGCAGGCCCCGACGTCGTGGGACAGTCGCGGAGAACGGTGGGGAACGGTGCACGAGGTCGCAGTCGCCGCGGGGGTGGTCCAGACCATGACGACCCGGCAGAGCAGTGCAGGCAAGGACGCCGAGTTCGAGGCCTACATGGTCGCTCGCCAGGCCGGCCTGCTGCGCACGGCGTACCTTCTGAGCGGCGACCGGCACACTGCCGAGGACCTGGTGCAGACCGCGTTGGCCAAGCTGTACCTGTCCTGGGACAGGGTGCAGCGCCGCGAGCTCGTCGACGCCTACGTGCGGCGGATCCTCGTCAACGAGCACCGCTCGCTGTGGCGGCGACCCTGGAAGCGCCGCGAGACGCCCACCGAGCGACTGCCGGAGAGCGCGGCACGCCCGGCGTTCGACGACGACGACGGCCGGGCGGCCGCGGTCTGGGCGTTCGTGCAGACCCTGCCCCGCAAGCAGCGCGCGGTGATCGTGCTGCGCTACTACGAGGAGCTCAGCGAGGCGGAGATCGCCCAGGTCCTCGGCATCTCGCCCGGGACCGTGAAGTCGCAGGCCAGCCGGGCGCTGGCGGCGATGCGCGCCCGGGTCGACGACCAGCCCGAGCTGGCGCGACCGCGGCCTCGGCGCGCCGACCGGACCGACCACGAGGAGGAGCGGTGAGCGACCGCGACCAGGAGGAGCTGCTGCACCAGGTGCTGAACGCCCGGGCCGAGGAGCTGCCGCCCGGCGGCCACGCCGACCTGGGCGCGGTGCGCGCGGGCGCCCGACGGATCCGCCGCCGGCGGCAGGCCGTGGTGGGTGCGGCCGCGGCTGTGGTGGTGGTCGCGGTGGCGGTCCCGGTCGGCGTGGTCTGGCTGCGCAGCGGCTCGACGCCCGACGGTCTGGCCGCGCGGCCCTCACCGGTCGCGTCGGCGTCGACCGTCCCGACGCCGACGACCTCGCCCTCGGACGTGCCCACGGCCCCCACCTCGGTCGCTCCGGGCGTCCCGTCGGGCTCGCTGACCGCCGCGGGCATCTCGTCGGGCCCGTCCCCGCGCATCGCCTATCTCCGGTCGGGGACCTACGTCCGGCCGGACGGCACGACGGTCCCGCTCGGGGACCCGGCGTACGTCGCGGTGACCCCGTACCACGGCGGCTTCCTGGCGGCCGCGAACCATGGCGGCACGGTGAGCGTGGACCGGCTGGACACCACCATGAAGGTCGCGAGCAGCGCTCCGGGCAGCGCGTCGTTCGCGGTGAGCATCGATCAGCTGCAGACCGGGTTCTTCCGGGCTGACCCGCAGCCGACGCTGTACTCCGGGGTCGCGAGCGGGATGGGCCAGGGCGAGGCCACGCTGAGCCTGCCGGAAGGCACCGCGGCGACGCCGGTCGGCTTCCTCCAGGGCGATCGTCTGGTCTACGACGTGGCGGGCACGCACCCGCAGGTGCAGGTCACCGGCTTCAACGGCTCCCCGAGCGTGATCCCCGGCCTGCTGCGCGCGGTCGCGGTCTCCGGGGCCTCGGACCTGGTAGCCGGCCAGCTGTCGGCATCGCCGGGCGGCTCGTGCTGGGCGGTCGTGTCCGCCAGCACGGGCGAGGCACTGTGGAAGACCTGCGACCACCGGCTCGGGCGGTTCAGCCCCGACGGCCGCTTCCTGCTCGCCGGGCCGGCGTACGGCGACGGGCTCGGCGACTCCTCGTTGGCGGTGCTGGACGTTCGCGACGGGTCGGTGGTGGCGTCCTTCGACCGGCCCGGCGGCAGTGACCTGTTCGTCGCCGACACGACCTGGGAGCAGACCGGCCAGGTGCTCGCGGTGGTGCACGAGTCGGGCGCGTGGCGGGTGCTGCGGCTCGGGCTCGACGGATCCGTGCAGGCGGCCACCGAGCCGGTGCCCGGCGCGGAGACCGACCGTCCGCTGTACTTCGCTGCCACGCCCTGAGGCGTCCGGGCCCGACGGGTCAGGCCACCACGGTGGTCAGCGGCATGGACGAGTCCGCGGGCAGGTCGAGGTCGGAGGGGCGCCGGCCCCGGGCGACGAGCTCGGAGCCGAGCGCCGCGACCATCGCGCCGTTGTCGGTGCACAGCCCCGGTCGGGGCACCCGCACCCGGATGCCCCGGCCGGCGGCACGTTCCTCGGCCAGCACGCGCAGCCGGGAGTTGGCGGCGACGCCGCCGCCGATCAGGATGTCCTCGATGCCACGGTCGGCCGCGGCATCCACCGCCTTGCGGGTCAGTACGTCGCACACCGCCTCCTGGAACGAGGCGGCGACATCGGCCACCGGCACCGGCTCACCACTGCGCTCCCGCTCCTCGACCCACCGTGCGACCGCGGTCTTGAGCCCCGAGAACGAGAAGTCGAAGCGGTGCCGCTCCAGGTCCCGCCGGCTGGTCAGCCCGCGGGGGAAGTCGATCGCCACGCTCGACCCCGACCGGGCCTCGCGGTCGATGTGCGGTCCGCCCGGGAACGGCAGGCCGAGCAGCCGCGCCACCTTGTCGAACGCCTCCCCGGCGGCGTCGTCGATCGTCGCGCCCATGGGCTCGACGCCGGTGGTGACGTCGGAGACCTCGAGCAGCGAGGAGTGCCCGCCGCTGACCAGCAGGGCCAGGCAGGGCTCCGGCAGCGGACCGTGCTCGAGCTGGTCGACCGCGACGTGCGCGGCGAGGTGGTTCACCCCGTAGAGCGGCTTCCCGAGCCCCACGGCCAGCGCCTTCGCGGCGGCGACGCCGACCAGCAGTGCCCCGGCCAGTCCCGGACCGCTGGTGACCGCGAGCGCGTCGACGTCGGCGGGCCGCACGCCCGCGGTGGCGCAGGCCCGCTCGATCGTGGGCACCATGGCCTCGAGGTGCGCCCGCGAGGCCACCTCGGGGACAACGCCGCCGAAGCGGGCGTGCTCCTCGACGCTGGAGGCGACCGCGTCGGCGAGCAGGGTGCGCCCGCGGACGATCCCGACCCCGGTCTCGTCGCAGGACGTCTCGATGCCCAGCACCAGGGGTTCGTCTGCCATGGGCACATTGTGCCGTGGACCGCACGCGCCACGCACCCGCACTAGCGGGTCGGGGCTCGCTGCAGCACGAGCGCGTCGGAGCCGTCGCGGTAGTAGCGGCGGCGGCGGGCCACCTCGGTGAAGCCCTCCCCCGCGTAGAACGAGCGTGCCCCGCCGTTGGCCTCGCTCACCTCGAGCAGCACCCGCCGCTCGCCGTCCAGCACGGCCCGCAGGAGCCGCCGTCCGACTCCGGCGCGCCGGGCGGAGGGCCGGACGGCGACCCGCTGGAGGTCCACGACGTCCGGGCCGCGCACCGTCACCGCGTAGCCGACCAGGCCCGCCCCGTCGACCGCGACGACCGCGGTGCGGCGCGGACCTGCGAGCTCGTCGGCCACCTGGGTGTCCGACCAGGCGTCGGCACCGAACAGCTCCCGCTCGAGCGCGGCCACCTCCTCGACGTCCGCGAGGGCAGCCGGCCGGACGATCACGAGACCTGCTTCGGCTTCCCCGGCGTCGCGGCGTCCGGGCGGCGCAGGTAGAGCGGCTCGGGCGGCAGCACCGGGGCCAGCTTCTGCTGCACGACCCGACCGAGCCAGCGGGCGTCCGGGTGCTCCGGCGCGACGGCGCGAGGGAACGCGTCCGGGTAGAGCAGCGCACCGCGGCCCACGACGGGGCGGTCGGTGGCCACCGCGGCGGGCCGGTCGACGTGCGGCCCGTCGCGCCGCGTCCCGTCGGCGTCGTACGACGCCCAGTAGACCTCCTTGCGACGGGCGTCCGTCGCGACCAGGAAGGGCTCGGCCGGCCTCGACTCGTCGACGGCCTGGGCGGCGAGCACGTCGAGCGTGCAGACGCCGTGCACCGCGATGTCCAGCACCGCGCCGAGGGTGCGCGCGGTGACCAGCCCGACCCGGAGCCCGGTGAACGGCCCCGGCCCCACGCCGACCGCGACGGCGGTGAGCTCCGTGCGGCTCACCCAGGCCTCGTCGAGGACCTTGGTGATCGCGGGGGCGAGCAGCTCGCCGTGGCGCATGGCGTCCACTGTCGTGGTGCACGCGACCACCCGGTCGCCGTCGAGAAGGGCCACTGTGACGGCCGGCGTGGCGGTGTCGAAGGCGAGCAGCACGGCACGAGGCTACGCGAGGCCGGCCGGCGCCCCGGAGGCCACTGCGGCGTGCAGGCCGGAGCCGACCCAGCGGGCGCCGACGGGCGTGAACCGGAGGTGCCGCGGCTCCGGGGCGTCCGGCTCCCCACCGGCGGGCCGGGTCAGGGAGATCTCCAGCCGGGTGTCGGCGAGCCCCTCGGCGACACCGGAGCCCCACTCCACGACGGTCACCGCGTCCTCGATCGCGGTGTCGAGGTCCAGGTCGTCGAGCTCCGCGATGCTCCCGATCCGGTAGGCGTCCACGTGGACGAGCGGAGGGCCGCCGACCGTGGAGGGGTGCACCCGGGCGATCACGAACGTCGGCGAGGTGACCGGCCCACGGACCCCGAGACCGGCCCCGAGACCCTGGGTGAACGTGGTCTTGCCGGCCCCGAGGTCGCCGCTGAGCAGCACCAGGTCGCCGGCCCGCAGCACCGCGGCGAGCCGCTCGCCGAGCGACCGGGTGGTCTCCGGGTCGTCGGTGTCGACCTGCACCGGGAGCGCCTTGCCCATCGTGACGTCGGTGCCCGCGCGGGCGGTCTCGGCGTAGCCGAGGTGCCGCCAGAACGTGATGGTCTCGGGCAGCTCGGCGCGCGCCGACAACCGCAGGCCGGCGTACCCGCGGGACCGGGCGACCCGTTCGGCGGTGCCGACGAGCGCGCCGGCGACGCCGGTGCCCTGGGCGTCGGGGTGCACCGCCACCCGTCGGAGCCCGAGCAGCTCGCCGTGCGGCGCGAACAGCAGCGCCCCCACCGCGCGGCCCTCGTCGACCGCGAGCAGGCCGCCGTGGGCGGCGAGCGCCTCCGCCACCGACCCCACCGTCTCGTCGGTGGCGGTGGACGGCGGGTCGAGCGACGGCCGTGCGCCGAAGCCGGCGTGCACGACCGCCACCACCTCCGCGGACGCCTCCGGTCCGACCTCGCGGACCCTCACGACGCCTGCTCCCGGCTGTCCGGGTCGTCGGCGCGCCGGAGCAGGTCCTCGAGCGCGGCGTTGACGGTGTCCTTGCGCTCCAGGATCACCATGTGACCGGCGCCGGGACACTCGACGAGCCGTGCGCCGGTGATCCGTCCGGCCATCTTCCGGCTGTGCCCGACGGAGGTGAGCAGGTCCTTGGTGCCGCAGACGATCAGCGTCGGGACCGACGCGAAAGAGGCGAGCACCGCGAACTTGTCCAGGGTGTCGAAGTTCGGGTAGAACTCCGCGAGCACCTCGAAGGGGGTGCCGGCCAGCATCTCGTCGACGAACTCGACGTACGACGCCGGGACCTCCTCGCCGAACGCGAACCGGTCGGTGACCAGGAAGCCGACGTTCGAGCCCCGCCGCCGGGCGCTGTCCACGAGCTCGGGGGCCCGGGCCAGCCCCGCGAGCAGCCGCGGAGCCAGCTGTCCGGCGACCGCGTCGGGCATGAACGGCGCGATCAGCCGGCTGGTCCGCATCCCGCCCGCGGTCGTGGAGATCAGCGCGACGCCCACCACCCGCTCGGCGAACAGGGCGGGATGCTGCTCGGCGAGCGCCATGATCGTCATCCCGCCCATGGAGTGGCCCACGAGCACGATCGGCCCCTCGGGGACCAGCTCGTCGATCACCGTCCTGAGGTCGCTGCCGAGCTGGTCGACGGTCGCGTGGCCCTTCGGGGAGCGCTCGGAGCGGCCGTGCGAGCGCTGGTCGTAGAAGACCATCCGGCGCTTGCCGCGGAAGAACTCGCGCTGGAAGTGCCAGCAGTCCAGGTTCAGCGCGTAGCCGTGCACGAACACGAGCGTCGCCCGGTCCGCGCGCGGCCTCCCCTCGACGGCGTACGGCGCAACCTCGTCGACCTCGGCGTGCAGCGCCACGCCGTCGTCGGCCCACACGCTCGACGGCGTGCCGCGCAGCACCCCGAGCGCCTCGGCGCCGCGCGCGCCGGAGCGCCGGGCGGCGACCACGCGACGCTCCACCACGACCCCGGTCGTGACTGCGGCCGCCGTGGCGCCGAGCCCGGCCAGCCCCAGACCCAGCAACCGTCGGGTGCCCGGCCTCACGCGTCCTCCTCGCCGTCCACGTGGTTCCCGGCGGAGACGTGCCGCCGGGTCATCCGGCCGCCGATCCGGGTCACGATCTCGTAGGAGATGGTGCCGCAGGCCTCGGCCCAGTCCTGCGCCGTGGGCTCGCCGTGGTCACCCGGGCCGAACAGCACGACCTCGTCGCCCGCCTCCGCCGCGTCGTCGTCGAGGTCCACCACGAACTGGTCCATGCACACCCGGCCCGCGACCGTCCGGCGTCTCCCGGCGACGAGGACCGGGGCGGTCGACGAGGCGTGCCGCAGGACCCCGTCGCCATAGCCCGCCGGCACCACCGCGACCGTGGTGTCCTTGCCCGTGACGTAGGTGTGCCCGTAGGAGACCCCGGACCCGGCCGGCACCCGCTTCACCAGGGCCAGCCGGCCGCGGACGGTCATCGCGGGCCGCAGCCCCAGCTCGGCGGCGGTGTGCCGCACCGGCACCGGCGAGAGCCCGTAGCTGGCCAGCCCGCACCGCACCAGGTCGAAGCGGGCCGACGGGCGCACCAGCGCGGCGGCCGAGTTGGCGAGGTGCCGCACCTCCGGCTCGAGGCCGGCCCGGTCGGCGGCGTCGAGACCGGCTCGGAACGCGGCCTCCTGCGCGTCGTTGGCCGGATGGTCCGGCTCGTCGCTGCAGGCGAGGTGCGACCACACACCGGTGACCTGCACGACGCCGTCCCCGGCCAGCTTGGCCGCGGCCGCCACCAGGTCCGGCCAGTCCCCGGGGGCCGCCCCGCCGCGCGAGAGCCCGGTGTCGAGCTTGAGCTGGAGCCGGGCCGGCCGGCCGGCCGCGCGGGCCGCCGCGGCGATCTCGTCGAGCTCGGCGACGGTGTAGGCGGTGACGTCGATGTCCTCGGCCACCGGGCGCGCGTAGTCCTCGCCCGGGACGGCCAGCCAGGTGAGCAGCCGCCCGGTGTCGCCGGCGCGGCGCAGCGCCAGCGCCTCCTCGATCACCGCGACGCCGAGCCACGTGGCGCCGCCGCGGCGGGCCGCCCGCGCCGCCTCGACCAGCCCGTGCCCATAGCCGTCCGCCTTCACCACGACCATCACCTCGGCCGGCGCGCAGCGCTCGCGGAGCAGCGCGACGTTCTCGGCGATCGCGTCGACGTCGACGACGATCTCGGCGCGGTGCGGCCCCGGGCTGCTCATGAGACCACCATTGTCCCACCGCACCCGTCGTGCTCGGCTCAGGAGGGTGGCACGTCGAGCAGCGAACGGCAGACCGGCGCCACGGCGGCGGCGACCTGTGGTGCGGTCAGCGGGCCGCCCGCCGAGGCCTGTGCGGCCGCGGCGCCGTGCAGCCAGGAGCCGACCGACCCGGCGTCGAGCGGCTCGAGGCCGGCGGCCAGCAGCGCGCCGCACAGCCCGGCCAGCACGTCGCCGGCACCGGCGGTCGCCAGCCAGGGCGGCGCCACCGTGGTCGCCCGGACCCGGCCGTCGGGGGCGGCGACCAGGGTGTGCCGGCCCTTCAGCAGCACGGTGCACCCGAACCGGTCGGCGGCCTCGCGGACGAACCGGAGCTGCTCGGCCTCGACGGCGGCGCGCTCGACGTCGAGCATCCGGGCGAGCTCGCCGGCGTGCGGGGTCAGCAGCGCCGGAACTTCGGGGGGCCCGGTGACGTGCTGCAGGCCGTCGGCGTCGACGCAGACCGGCACCCCGTCCGACAGGGAGCGAGCCAGGGCGTCGCCCGCCTCGTCGCCGCCGCCCGAGCCGACCACCCAGGCCTGGACCCGCCCGGCACCGACCACGACCTCCGGGTGTGCCGAGCGCACGAGCCGCTCGGCGGCGCCGGCCGCGCCGGACGTGGTCGCCGGCACGTAGCGCACCATCCCGACCAGCCCGGTGGAGGCTCCCGCCACGCAGAGCGCTCCGGCGCCGGGGTACTGCGCCGACCCGGCCCGGATGCCGACGACCCCACGGGTGTACTTCTGGGCGTCGGGTGCCGGCACCGGCAGCAGCGCGGCGATGTCGGCGGCCTGCAGGGCGGTCACCTCCGGCTCGGGGAGGTCCAGGCCGATGTCGACGAGGTGCACCGCTCCGCAGGCGGAGGCGGCGGGCTCGACGAGGTGGCCGATCTTGTGGGTCCCGAAGGTCACCGTGGCCGCGGCCCGGACGTGCGGCCCGTCGAGCGTGCCGGTGTCCACGCCGATGCCGGACGGCGTGTCCACGGCGACCACCGGGACGCCGTCGAGCGCGGCGACGACCGCGGCCGCGGCGGGGCGCAGGCCGCCCCGGCCTCCGATCCCGACGATCCCGTCCACGACCAGGTCCGGGCGGTGCGCGACCGCCACGTCGCGGACCACCTGGCCACCGGCGCCGCGGAACGCGGCGAGCGCGTCGGCGCGGGTGTGGTCGGGGCTGAGCAGCAGTGCCTCGACGGCCACGCCACGGTGGGACAGCCGCGCGCCGGCGTACAGCGCGTCGCCGCCGTTGTCGCCGGCCCCGACGAGCAGCAGCACCCGCCGGGCGTACCCGCCGCCGAGCATCGCGAGCACGGCGTGCGCCAGGCCCGCGGCGGCTCGCTGCATGAGCGCGCCCTCGGGCAGCCGGGCCATCAACGTCTCCTCGGCAGCCCGGACCTGCTCGACGGTGTGTGCGCTCCGCATGGGGTGAACCCTAGTCAGGACTCCAGCACCACGACTGCCGAGGCGATGCCCGCGTCGTGGGACAGCGAGACGTGCACCGACGCGACCCCGAGATCGTCCGCGCGCGCCCGTACCGTCCCGCGCAGGTCGAGCCCCGGGTTGCCGGACGCCTCGCTGACCACCTCGGCGTCGTGCCACTCCATGCCGCTCGGCGCGCCCAGCGCCTTGGCCAGCGCCTCCTTGGCGGCGAAGCGCGCGGCCAGCGACGCAGGCGGGCGGGCCCGCTCGTGCTCGGTGAACAGCCGGGTGCGCAGTGCCGGCGTCCGGGCCAGCGACTCCTCGAACCGGCCGATGTCCACCACGTCGATGCCGATGCCGACGATCACGCCGCCGCCCTCACTCGACGGTGACCGACTTGGCGAGGTTGCGTGGCTGGTCCACGTCGTGCCCCATCCGGGTGGCCAGCTCGCACGCGAACAGCTGCAGCGGGACGACCGCGACCATCGGCTGCAGGAGCGTCGGCACCCTCGGCAGCCGCACCAGGGTGTCGGCGTACGGCGTGACCTCCTCGTCGCCGTCCTCGGCCAGCACGATCGTGCGCGCGCCGCGGGCCCGGACCTCCTGGATGCCGCTGACCATCTTGTCGTGCAGAAGGTCCCGGCCGCGCGGTGGCACGACGCAGAACACCGGGAGCCTCTCCTCGACGAGCGCGATGGGGCCGTGCTTCAGCTCCCCCGCCGCGAAGCCCTCGGCGTGGATGTAGGCCAGCTCCTTGAGCTTGAGCGCCCCCTCGAGCGCGATCGGGAAGCCGGCGTGCCGGCCCAGGAACAGCACCGAGCGCGCCTCCGCGAGCTCCTCGGCGAGGGCGCTGACCTGACCACCGGCCTCGTCGAGCACCCGCTGGATCTTCGCCGGCATCTGCTCGAGCTCGTCGACCACGGCGCTGATCTCGTCGCCGTACATCGAGCCGCGCACCTGCGCGAGGTAGAGGCCGAGCAGGTAGCAGGCCACCAGCTGGGTGATGAAGCCCTTGGTGGACGCGACGCCGATCTCCGGCCCGGCGTGGGTGTAGATGACCGCGTCGGACTCGCGCGGGATCGTGGACCCGTTGGTGTTGCAGATCGCGAGCACCCGGGACCTCTGCTGCCGGGCGTGCCGGATCGCCATCAGCGTGTCCGCGGTCTCGCCGGACTGGCTGATCGCGACCACGAGCGTGTCCCGGGTCAGGATCGGGTCGCGGTAGCGGAACTCGTGGGCCAGCTCCACCTCGCACGGGATCCGGGTCCAGTGCTCGATGGCGTACTTCGCGACCAGCCCCGCGTAGAAGGCGGTGCCGCAGGCCACGATGATCACCTTGTCGACGAGCCGGAGGTCCTCCTCACTGACCCGGATCTCGTCGAGCTGGAGCAGCCCGTTCGCGTCGTGCCGGCCGAGCACCGAGTCGGCGACCGCACGCGGCTGCTCGTAGATCTCCTTGCGCATGAACCAGTCGAAGCCGTCCTTCTCCGCGGCCGACAGGTCCCAGTCGACGTGGTAGGGCCGCGCCTGGGCGGGAGCGCCCTCGAAGTCGGTGACCTCGACGCCCTCCGCGGTGATCGTGACCACCTGGTCCTGGCCGAGCTCCAGGGCGTCGCGGGTGTGCTCGATGAACGCGGCGACGTCGGACGCGACGAAGTTCTCGCCGTCGCCGAGCCCGACGACGAGCGGCGAGTTGCGGCGCGCCGCAACGACCCGGTCCGGGTCCTGCGCGTCGACGGCGACGAGCGTGAACGCGCCGTCCAGCCGCCGGGACACGCGCTGCATCGCCTCGGTCAGGTCCGCGCCGTCGTCGAGCTCGGTCTCGAGCAGGTGCGCGGCGATCTCGGTGTCGGTCTCCGAGGTCATCTCGTGCCCGCCGCGCTCCAGGCCGTCGCGGAGCGCGGCGAAGTTCTCGATGATGCCGTTGTGCACCAGGGCCACCCGCCCGCGGCCCCCGAGGTGCGGATGGGCGTTCGCGTCGGTGGGCGCCCCGTGGGTGGCCCAGCGGGTGTGCCCGATCCCCGTCGTCGCAGGCGGCAGCGGGGCGACGGCGAGCGACTTCTCGAGGTTCGCCAGCTTGCCGGCCTTCTTGTCCCAGGCGATCCGGTCGCCGTCCACGAGCGCGATCCCGGCGGAGTCGTAGCCGCGGTACTCGAGGCGGCGAAGGCCCTCGATGACCACCCCCTGGGCCCGCTGAGGTCCGACGTAGCCGACGATTCCGCACATGGCCGTCACTCTACCGGCGTACCGGCGCCCGGCCGGGTAGGCCACAATGCCCGCCATGGGTTCCCGCCAGCTGACCACGCCGGCCCGTCACACCTCGCCGTACGTCGAGCTCGACCGCGCGGCGTGGGCCGCTCTGGCGGTCAGCACCGAGCAGCCGCTGAGCGCCGAGGAGGTCGCCCGGGTCCGCGGGCTCGGCGACGAGCTCGACCTGGACGAGGTGCAGCAGGTCTACCTGCCGCTGTCGCGGCTGCTGAGCCTGTACGTCGAGAGTGCCGGCACGCTGCACCGCGAGCAGGAGGCGTTCCTGCACCAGCCGCAGCCACCGCGCACCCCGTTCGTGATCGGGCTCGCCGGCTCCGTGGCGGTCGGCAAGTCCACGACCGCCCGGGTGCTCCAGCAGATGCTCGCGCGGTGGCCGGAGCACCCGTCGGTGGCGCTGGTCACGACGGACGGGTTCCTCTACCCCAACGCCGAGCTCGAGCGGCGCGGGCTACTCGGTCGCAAGGGCTTCCCGGAGTCCTACGACCGGCGGGCGCTGCTGCGGTTCGTGACCGACATCAAGTCCGGGTGCGACGAGGTCGAGGCACCGACGTACTCGCACCTCACCTACGACGTCGTGCCTGGCGAGACGGTGGTGGTCCGCCGCCCCGACATCGTCATCGTCGAGGGTCTCAACGTGCTCCAGCCGGCCCGGGCCCGCGAGGACGACAGCAGCCTGGCGCTGAGCGACTTCTTCGACTTCTCGGTGTACGTCGACGCGGCGACGCGGGACATCCGCCGCTGGTACACCCGGCGCTTCCTGCGGCTGCGCGAGACCGCGTTCCGGGACCCTGCGTCGTACTTCGCCCGCTACGGGGACCTGTCCGAGGACGAGGCGGTGGCCGAGGCCGAACGCATCTGGGACACGATCAACGGGCCCAACCTGGAGCACAACGTGAAGCCCACCAGGGGCCGGGCGACGCTCGTGCTGCGCAAGGCGGCCGACCACTCCGTCAGCGTCGTCCGGCTGCGCAAGCTCTGAGTCGGGAGGGCCCTGACGGGCTGCATCTCCGGCTGCGGGTCCGGCATCCCTGGTCCGCGGACGTTGCCCGCGAGGGCGATCGGCGTCGAGGACGCCCCACGGCGCTCAGAGCGGCTTGTCGTACTCCGCCAGCCGCTGCACAGGGCGGAAGCCCAGCATCTCGTTGACCGCGACCATGTGCGCGTTCGCCTCGGCGTTGAACGTCACCAGCTCCCGCAGGTCCGGTCGCTGCTCCTGCACCCGGAGCAGGTTCGCCACCTTCGTGGCCAGACCGAGGCGGTGACCACGGTGCTCAGGGACCACCAGGGTGCCCCACTGGAAGCAGCGGCCCGGGTCCAACGACGGGACCGCGATCTCGGAGTACGCCGCCAATGTGCCGTCCGGTGCCACGGCGACCGTCGTGTACTTCTCCCGCCCCGACGCCCGGAGCACCTCCTCGTCGGCGCGGATCCGCTGGAGGTCGAACACCTCGGCCTCGACGACGTCGCGCTCGCCGGCGGGCGCCTCGGTCATCAGCCGCCCGATCAGCGCGCCGAACGCCTCCACGAGGTCCTCGGGGACCGGGTCGCGGAACGTGCGCAGCCGGTAGCCGCCGTGGTGGTCGGCTGCGTCACGGGCCAGCGTCGCAAGACGGCGGTCGTCGGCCGGCAGCTCGAGCAGCCGCATCACGTCGCCGAGCACGAACCGGTAGCCGTGGCCGAGCAGGAAGTCGGCGTTCGGATGGCCCCGGCCGTCGGCGGGCGCGTCGGGTGGCAGGAACGCCTCTGCCTCGGCGGTGGACCGACCGTGCCCGCGGGCCACCTGCTCGAGGCGGCCGAGCATCGTCCCGCCGGCGCCGGCCCCCCGGTGCCGCGGGTGCGTGAACACCTCCAGCCGGGCGAGGTGCAGGTTGTCGCGCATCGGCAGCTCGACGCGCCCGGCGCAGACCACCTCGCCGGTCACGTCCTCGACCCCGGTGAACCCGAGCAGCCGCTCGCCGGTGTCCGCGGCGAGCAGCTGGGCCCGCAGCTCCTCGAGCTGCAGCGGCACCGGGTAGGGCACTCCGTGCCGGCTGGCGGCGTCGTAGACCACGTACCAGGCCGACATCTGCCGGGAGTCCGCGGCGTCGAGAGGGTCGATGCGCAGTCTCATCCGAGCGCCTTCTGGACCTCGAGGCAACGCTCGAGGAGCCGGTAGCCCAGCGCCTCGTTGACCGCGTTCATCGGTGCGTTGACGCCGGCGTTGCCCGTGACCAGCAGCGCGCACGAGGGATGGCGTGCCCGGATCGCGCGCTGGTTCGCCAGCTTCATCCCGAGCCCGAGCCGGTGCCCCCGGTGGCCGGGCAGCACGAGCGTCCCCGACTGCATCCCCCGCCAGGCTGCGCTGTCGTCGAGCACCACCTCCGTGAGGCCGACCACCTGCCCGTCGGGGGCCAGGGCAGCAGTGCCGACGGTGTGCCGACCGGACCGGGCGTCTCGGGCCTCCCTGTCACGCACCCGTCGCTCGTCCCAGCGCTCCGCCTCCAGCTCGAGGTCGCCCAGCGGCGCCTCGGTGTTGAAGGCCTCCATGAGCCGACAGAAGCCGTCCACGAGCTCTGTGGGCACCCTGTCGGACCAGGTGCGGACCGGGTACCCGTCCCGGTGCCCGGCGACCTCACGCTCCAGGGCCGCCCAGCGGTGCTCCGTCGCGGGAAGGTCGAGCGCCTTCATGCCCTCCTCGAGCGCCTCGGCGTAGCCCAGCGCCCGCGCGAACGCGAGGCCGGCGGAATCCGCCTCCGGCGGCGCGTAGACCTCCACCATGAGGAGCCTGCGGCCCTCGTTCCTTGCGGCCTGCTCACCGGCGCCGACGAGCTGCCGACCCACGCCGCGCCGCTGGTGGTCGGGATGCACGAAGAACTCGGCGAAGGCGACGTGCCGGTTGTCGTGCACCGGCAGGTTGAGCTGCCCGGCACCGACCATCAGCGCGCCGTCGTAGGCGCCGAGCAGCACCGACTCGGTGTCCGAGCGCCCCTCGGCATGGGTCACCCGGGCCGACTCCCAGGACCAGAACAGGTCGTAGGGACGGGCCGCGAGCTCGGCGGCGTGCCCGATCTCCCAGTGCCGGCGTACGACGGCTGGGTCGCGCGGGTCCAGAACGCAGACGTCCACGGTCGGCCAGCGTAGGTGCGCTCACCGGTCGGCCGCACGGGTTTCAGAGCGCGAGGCGTTCGCGGACCACGTCCGCCAGCCGGTGCGCCACCGCGTCGGCGGTCTCGGCGCTCCCGGCCTCGACCATCACCCGCACCAGAGGCTCGGTGCCGGACGGCCGGAGCAGCACTCGACCGCCCTCCCCCAGCTCGGCCTCGGCCTCTGCCACGGCGGCGGCCAGCATCCCGTCCTCCCCCGCCCGGGCCTTGTCCACGCCGGGCACGTTGACCAGGACCTGCGGCAGCCGGCTCATCACGCCGGCCAGGCCGGTCAGCGTGGCGTCCTGCTCGGCCATCCTGGCGAGCACCTGGAGGGCGGTGAGGATCCCGTCGCCGGTCGTGGCGTACCGGCTCATGATGACGTGGCCCGACTGCTCGCCGCCCAGCGTGTAGCCGCCGGCCTTCATGGCCTCGAGCACGTAGCGGTCCCCGACCTTGGTCTGCAGCACCCGGACGCTCTCCCGGCGCATCGCCTGGACGAAGCCGAGGTTGCTCATCACGGTGGCGACCACGGTGTCGTCACCGAGCTGGCCCTGGTCGCGCATCGCCAGCGTGAGCACGGCGAGGAGCTGGTCGCCGTCGACGACCTCACCGGTATGGTCCACCGCCAGGCAGCGGTCGGCGTCCCCGTCGAGGGCGAACCCGACGTCGGCGGCGTGCTCGGTGACCGCCGAGCGCAGCATCCCGAGGTGCGTGGAGCCGCACCCGTCGTTGATGTTCAGCCCGTCCGGGTCGGCGCAGATCGCGACCACCTCCGCCCCGGCAGCGCGAAGCGCCGCGGGCCCGGCGACGGAGGCGGCGCCCTGGGCGCAGTCGAGCACGACCTTCACCGGACGCCGTGCGCCGTCGCTGGCACCGCCCCACTCGCCGAGCCGGCAGGGCAGCGTGTCGACGAGATGGGCGACGTAGTCGGTGACCGCCTCCTCGTACCTGCGGACCCGGCCGACCGCGGCACCGGTCGGCCGCTCCCACGGCTCGCGGAGCCGCCGCTCGATGACCTCCTCGATGGCGTCGTCGAGCTTCGCTCCGCCGCGGGCCAGGAACTTGATGCCGTTGTCGGGCATCGGGTTGTGGCTCGCGGAGAGCATCACGCCGAGGTCGGCGCCGAGCGACCCGGTCAGGAAGGCCACGGCGGGGGTGGGCACGACACCGAGCAGGACGACGTCGATGCCCGCGGAGGCGAGCCCCGCCACGACGGCGGCCTCGAGGAACTCGCCGGAGACCCGGGTGTCGCGGCCCACGACGGCGAAGGGCCGGTGCTCGCCGCCGACCTGGAACGCACCGGCCTCGCCGAGCACGTGGGCTGCCGCGACGGACAGGTCGAGGGCCAGCTCGGCGGTCAGCTCACCGTTCGCCAGGCCACGGACACCGTCGGTCCCGAACAGACGACCCATGGACCGGGTCGCGATCAGCGCTTGCTGTACTGAGGCGCCTTGCGGGCCTTCTTCAGACCGGCCTTCTTGCGCTCGATGACGCGCGCGTCGCGGGTCAGCAGGCCGGCCTTCTTCAGCGACGGCCGGTTGGCCTCGAGGTCGACGGCGTTGAGGGCCCGGGCCACGCCGAGCCGCAGCGCACCGGCCTGGCCGGTGATGCCGCCACCGTGGATCCGGGCGATCACGTCGAACCGGCCCACGAGGTCCGTGGTCACGAACGGCTCGTTGACGACCTGCTGGTGGAGCTTGTTCGGGAAGTAGGAGTCGAGCGCGCGGCCGTTCACGGTCCACTGGCCGGTCCCCGGGACGAGGCGCACGCGGGCCACCGCCTCCTTGCGGCGGCCGGTCGCCGACGCGGGAGCGATCGTCGCCGGGCGCGCGGGGGCATCCTCGGACGGGGCGCTCTCCGAGCTGTAGGCGACGCCCTGCTCGTTGGCCGCGTAGGTCTCCTCGGAGGCCTGGTCGGTGGTGTCAGTCACGGATGATCCTCGCTCGTGGGTTCTTCGGGTTGCCGGTGGCGGCCGTGCGGCGCCGGGCGGTGGTTACTGGGAGACCTGGGTGATCTCGAACGGCGTGGCCTTCTGGGCCTGGTGCGGGTGCTCGGGACCGGCGTACACCTTCAGCTTCTTCAGCATCTGACGGCCGAGGCGGTTCTTGGGGAGCATCCCCCACACGGCCTTCTCGATCGCCCGGCGCGGGTGCTTCTCGAGCAGCTCGCCGAACGGCGTGGTGGACAGACCGCCCGGGTAGCCGGAGTGACGGTAGGCCATCTTGGTGGTCTTCTTGTTCCCCGACAGCGCGACCTTGTCGGCGTTGACGATGATCACGAAGTCGCCACCGTCGACGTGCGGGGCGAAGGTCGGCTTGTGCTTGCCGCGAAGCAGCGTCGCGGTCTGGACGGCGAGGCGTCCGAGCACCACGTCGGTGGCGTCGATGACGTGCCACTCACGCTGGATGTCAGCGGGCTTCGGGCTGTACGTACGCACGGTGACTGCCTTCTGATCGAGATCGGTGTGTCCGGTCGTGTGGGCCTCCACACGAGCCGGCCGCCGCAACCGTGCGCACCGGTCGCCGCCCGGGGATCCGGGTCGGGAGGCCGATGGGCGCACGCGGGCAGCCGCAGCCAGAAAGTCTACCGACGGCCCGTAGCAGGGTCAAAACGGGCCCGGTTTCCTGCGAGGGGACACGGGGCATAGGTTAGGCGGCAGGAACACCCGCACGAGCAACGTCCCCTTGGCACGCCCGGCACCATGTCCGCGGTCACCCCGCGAGAGTCTGGCGGGGCCTTCGACCAGCGAGGAGCCGACGTGACCGACCAGACGGTTACTGCTTCCACGGAAGCCACGTCCAGCGGCTCGGCCGGCACCACCGGCGAGACCCTGACGATCCGCGACAACCGCACCGGACAGACCTACGAGGTGCCGATCTCCGAGGGCACCGTGAAGGCGGCAGACCTCGGCAAGATCAAGGCCGACGGCGACGCCTCCGGGCTGGCCGTCTACGACCCGGGCTTCGTCAACACCGCGTCCTGCCGCAGCTCGGTGACCTTCATCGACGGCGACAAGGGCATCCTGGAGTACCGGGGCTACCCCATCGAGCAGCTGGCCGAGAAGTCCAGCTACCTCGAGGTGGCCTACCTGCTGATCCACGGCGAGCTGCCCACCAGGCAGCAGTACGAGACGTGGGTGCACGAGATCACCTACCACACCTTCGTGCACGAGAACGTCCGCAACTTCATGGAGGGCTTCCGGTACGACGCGCACCCGATGGGCATGCTGCTCGCCTCCGTGGGCGCGCTCTCCACGTTCTACCCCGAGTCGCGCAACATCTCCGACGCCGACAACCGGCACATGCAGATCGTCCGGCTGATCGCGAAGATGCCGACGCTGGGCGCCTGGTCGTTCCGGCACGCCCAGGGCAAGCCGTACGTCTACCCCGACAACGACCTCAGCTACACCGCGAACTTCCTCGCGATGCTGTTCCGGATGAGCGAGCGGCGCTTCGAGGCCGACGAGCGGCTCGTGAAGGCCCTCGACGTGCTCTTCATCCTGCACGCCGACCACGAGCAGAACTGCTCCACCAACGCGGTCCGGTCGGTCGGCTCCAGCCAGGTGGACCCGTACTCCGCGGTGGCCGCCGGCATCGCCGCCCTCTACGGGCCGCTGCACGGCGGCGCCAACGAGGCCGTGCTCCGGATGCTGCGGCGCATCGGCTCGATCGACAAGGTCCCCGAGTTCATCGAGGGCGTGAAGAACGGCAAGGAGCGCCTGATGGGCTTCGGCCACCGGGTCTACAAGAACTACGACCCGCGCGCCACGATCATCAAGAAGGCCTGCGACGACGTCTTCGAGGTCACCGGGGTCAACCCGCTGCTGCAGATCGCCCAGGAGCTGGAGCGGATCGCGATGGAGGACGAGTACTTCGTCGGGCGCAAGCTCTACCCGAACGTCGACTTCTACAGCGGGCTGATCTACGAGGCGCTGCAGTTCCCGCCGGAGATGTTCACGGTGCTCTTCGCGATCGGCCGGACCCCGGGCTGGCTGGCGCAGTGGCTCGAGCTGGTGCAGGACAAGGAGCAGAAGATCGCCCGGCCGAAGCAGATCTACACCGGCGCGCGCAACCTCGACTTCGTGCCCGCCCGCGAGCGGTGGGCGTAGCCGCTCCGCCTCGGGCGGTGGTGTTCGACCTCGGCAACGTGCTCATCGCGTGGGACCCGCACCGCGCGATCGCCGCGGGGGTGGGCGCGGCCGAGGCGACCCGCTTCCTGGACGAGTTCGACTTCCCCGCCCTCAACCACCAGCTCGACGAGGGGCGCCCGCTCGCGGAGTGGGAGGCCGCCGCGGCAGTGTCCCACCCGCAGTGGGCCGAGCACGTCACGGCGTACCGCACCCACTTCCCGGTCTCGGTCGTCGGCGAGCTGCCGGAGACGGTGGCGGTGCTCGGGGAGCTCAAGGCGACCGGCATCGCGCTCTACGCGCTCACCAACTGGTCCGCCGAGCTGTTCCCGGTGGCCTTGGAGCGCTTCGGCTTCCTCGGCCTGTTCGACGACATCGTGGTCTCCGGCGAGGTCCGGGTCGCCAAGCCGGACCCGCGGGTGTTCGCGGTCCTCGCCGAGCGCACCGGGACGCCGCTGGACCGCTGCCTGTTCGTCGACGACAAGCCGGAGAACGTCGCGGCCGCCGCCGACGCCGGCATGGACGCCGTGGTCTTCGTCGACGCAGCCGGACTCCGGGAGGCGCTGGTCGAACGCGGGTTGCTCGACTCCTAGCGGGTCGGTCAGTCTCCCTGTGCGACCGGCTCGGGGCGGTTACGGTCTGTGCGAGGGCGGGTGCGAGCGTGCACCGGACCCGACGCCGCACAACCAAGGAGCACTCCATGTGGAAGCTGGTCCTCTATCTGCTCTCGGCGCTCGCCCTGGTGCTCGGGCCGGTCGGTGCCGCGAGCGCGATCACCCACGGCGACCTCGACGGCAACGACCACCCGTACGTCGGGCTGATGGTGGCCCAGGACGGCTCGGGGTCCCCTCTGTGGCGCTGCAGCGGCACCCTGCTCTCGCCCACTGTCTTCCTCACCGCCGGGCACTGCACCGAGAGCCCGGCCGAGCACGTGGAGATCTGGTTCGACGCCGACGTGCAGTCCGGTGTCCCGGCGAACGGCTACCCCGACGTCGGCGACGCCGGCGGGACGCCGCACACCCACCCCTCCTTCGACCCGGACGACTTCGCCCGCCACGACGTCGGGGTCGTGACACTCGACAGCCCGGTCGCGATGCCCAGCTACGGCGCCCTGCCGCAGCCGAACGCGCTCGACGGGCTCAAGACCCGGCGCGGCCGGCAGGACACCGGCTTCACCGCGGTCGGCTACGGCCTCCAGCGGTCCTTCCCGGACGCCGCGTCGTGGAAGGACCAGGGCCAGAAGGTGCGCATGGTGGCGCACCCGACCCTGCAGCAGATCGACACCGGCTTCACCGGCGACTACTCGATGCGGCTGTCGAACAACGCCAGCACCGGCGGCACCTGCTTCGGCGACTCCGGCGGCCCGAACTTCATCGGGACCTCCACCGTGGTGGCCGGGGTCACCTCGTACGCCATCAACGGCGTGTGCACCGGCGCGGGCGGCGTCTACCGGATGGACCGCAGCACCGCGCTGGACTGGGTGAGCAGCTTCGTGGACTGACCCGTCGCCACCCGCGGCACTCGACCGCTCGAACCGGCACTCGACGCCGACCCGGACCCCCGCCCCGCCGCAACCGGGCCCGAAGGCCGACGCAGTGCCGGTCCGAGTGGTCGCCGGGACCCCGAGACGAACCGGTGCCCAAGTCGTCGACCACTCAGACGACGGCCCGGCCGTGCTCGCTCCAGTACGGCTCCCGCAGCGCCCGCTTGAGGATCTTGCCGGTGGGGTTGCGCGGCAGGGCCTCGACGACGTCGACGGATCTCGGGCACTTGAAGTGCGCCAGCCGGTCCCGGCACCAGGCCACGAGCCCCGCCTCGTCGGCCGTGGCGCCCGGCCTCAGGGCGACGACCGCCTTCACCGCCTCGCCCCATCGGGCGTCCGGGACGCCGATCACCGCCACCTCGGCCACGGCCGGGTGCTCGGCCAGGACCCGCTCGACCTCGGGTGAGTACACGTTCTCGCCGCCGCTGATGATCAGGTCCTTCAGCCGGTCCTCGACGTAGACGTACCCGTCCGCGTCGACCCGTCCGACGTCGCCGGTACGGAACCAGCCGTCCGCTGTGATCACCTCGGCGGTGGCCTCCGGCTTGCCGAGGAACCCCTTCATCAGCTGCGGCGTGCGGAACCACAGCTCCCCCGGCTGGCCCACCGGTACGGCGGCCAGGGTGGCCGGGTCCACGACGCGAACCTCGCCCTGCGGCAGCAGGGTACCCGCCGACAGCAGCCGCTCGGGATGCTCGGCGTCCCGGTGCTCGGCCTGCAGCAGGTGCGTGATCACGCCGCAGACCTCGGTGAGGCCGTACACCTGGATGAAGTCGGTGTCCGGCCAGGCCTCCACCGCCGCCCGCAGCAGCGGCAGGGGCATCGGCGCTGCGCCGTAGCAGAACACCCGCAGCCTGCCGAACAGTGCGACCGCCTCCGGCCCGGCGGCGAGCACCATCTGGAGCACGGCCGGCACCAGGAACGCGCAGGTCCCGCCCTGGCCGATCGCCCACGCCAGCGACCCCGCGTCGGGGTCGCGGGTCATCACGCTCGGGACGCCGTCGTGGATCCCGAACATGACGTACGACGTCCCGCCGACGTGGAACAGCGGCATCGCCACGAGGTTCTTGTCACCGGGTTCGAACGCCCAGCCCTCGTGGGCGTTGAGGGTGTGGCGCACGACGTTGCGGTGCGTGAGCATCACCCCCTTCGGCCGGCCGGTGGTGCCCGAGCTGTACATGACGAGGCACACGTCCTCGGCGTCCGAGGTGAGGTGCTCGGAGGGCCGTCGGAGCGGCTCGGACCGGGCGAGCAGCTGTTCGTACGCGTCACCGGGGCCACCGTCCGGGGTGACCTCGACGACCGTGCGCACCGCGGGCAGCCGGTGGCGGATCCCGTCGACGAGCGGCATCAGCTCCGAGCCGGCGAAGAGCACGACCGCGCCGCTGTCGTTGACCGTGTAGTCGACCTCGTCGCCGGCGAGCCGCCAGTTCACGATGGCGTTCGCCGCGCCGAGCGACGCGGCGGCCAGCGTGACCTCGACGCACGCCGGGTGGTTGCGGTCCAGGAAGGCCACGATGTCGCCGCGCCCGACCCCCAGGTCGTGCAGCGCTGCGGCGGCCCGGCGCACCCGGTCGTCCCACTCACGCCAGGTCCACGTGCGTCCGCCGTACGTCATCGCCTCGCCGTCCGGCTCCTGCGCGGCCCACCAGGCCAGGCGTTCGTCGAGGAGCACGGGCTCGGGCGGGGTCGGTGTCATCGCAGCCTCGCAGTCGCTGGGGCGGCCCGGTGTCGGGACGTGCCGCGACTGTCGCACGGGTGGGTGGGCCGGGCAATGGCCCGCAAGGGCGGTCCGTGGTCAGCGGGAGACGCGGTAGCGCACGTGCGTGGCCAGCGGCGAGTGCTCCGCCTCGAGCACCTCGAGCCGGGCGTCGACCTCGGGCCCGAAGATCCGCTCGCCCTCGCCGAGCAGCACCGGGGCGATGTCCAGCGTGAGCTCGTCGAGCACCCCCGCTGCCAGCGCCTGGCGGACTGCCGAGGCACCCCCGGCAACGTCGACGTCCCCCCCGCCGGACTCGCGGGCCAGCCGCAGCGCCTCGGCGAACCCACGGGTGACGAAGTGGAAGGTGGTCCCGCCGGCCATGGTGAGCGGCTCCCGTTCGTGGTGGGTCAGGACGAAGACCGGCGCGTGGTACGGCGGCTCCTCGCCCCACCAACCGCGCCACTCGCCGTCGTACGACGACCAGGGACCGCGCACCGGGCCGAACATGTTGCGCCCCATCACGTAGGCGCCGCGGGGTCGGAGCAGCAGCGCCGTCCACCGGGCGTCCACCCCGTGGCCGGGCAGGTCGGCGTCGAAGTGCCACTGGTGCAGCGCCATGCCGCCCCGCCCGATCGGGTCGTCGAGGGTCTGGTCCGGCCCGGCGACGAAGCCGTCGAGCGAGATGGACACGTGCGCGGTGGTGAACGTCATGTCCTGTCGACTCCTCGCCTGCCCGGAACTCACCGGACCCGTTGCACCCGTCCCTCGTCCCACACCGGGCCGTCGGACTCGTAGACCGAGCCGTCGGCGCCGTACACCAGGAACCGGTCGAAGCCGCGCGCGAACCAGCGGTCGTGGGTCACCGCGAGCACCGTGCCCTCGAAGGCCGCCAGCCCCTCCTCGAGCGCCTCGGCGGACTCGACGTCGAGGTTGTCGGTCGGCTCGTCGAGCAGCAGCAGCGTGGCTCCCGACAGCTCCAGGAGCAGGATCTGGAACCGCGCCTGCTGCCCGCCGGACAGTGACTCGAAGCGCTGCTCGGCGGCGTGCGCGAGCTCGTACCGGTCGAGCGCGCGGGCAGCCGGCTCGCGGGGCAGCCCGTCGCGGTGGGCGTCGCCGCGGTGCAGGATGTCGAGCAGCGAGCGCCCGGTGAGCTCCGGGTGCTCGTGGGTCTGCACGAACCAGCCGGGGCGGACCCGGGCGCCGAGCCGCGCCCGGCCGGTGTGCCGGACCGGTTCGATCGTGACCTCGCCGACCGGCCGGTGCTCCACGTCCGGGTCGCTGCCGCCTGCGGCGAGCAGCCGGAGGAAGTGCGACTTGCCGGAGCCGTTGGAGCCCAGCACGGCCACCCGCTCGCCGTACCAGACCTCGAGGTCGAACGGCTTCATCAGGCCGACGAGCTCGAGGGCCTCGCAGATCACCGCACGCTTGCCGGTGCGTCCTCCCTTGAGCCGCATGCGCACCTGCTGCTGGCGCGGCTGCGCCGTGGGCGGTCCCGCCTCCTCGAACTTGCGCAGCCGGGTCTGCGCAGCCTGGTAGCGCGAGGCCATGTCGGAGTTGTAGGCCGCCTTCTGCTTGTACATCAGCATCTGGGCCCGGAGCTTGGCGTGCTCCTCGTCCCAGCGGCGGCGGAGCTCCTCGAAGCGCTCGAACCGGGCCCGGCGGGCCTCGTGGTACGACGCGAAGCCGCCGGGGTGCGTCCACACCGTGTTGCCCGCCGCACCCAGCTCCACGGTGACGACGCGGGTGGCGGTGTTCGCGAGCAGCTCGCGGTCGTGGCTGATGTACAGGATGGTCTTCGGCGACTCGTTGATCCGCTCCTCGAGCCAGGACTTGCCGGGTACGTCGAGGAAGTTGTCCGGCTCGTCGAGCAGCAGCACCTCGTCGGGCCCGCGGAGCAGGAACTCCAGCACGAGTCGCTTCTGCTCGCCGCCGGACAGCGTGGTCAGCTCGCGGTACTTCGCCCGGTCGTAGGCCAGCCCCAGTGCCTGGGTGCAGCAGACGTCCCAGGTGACCTCGACGTCGTAGCCTCCCGCGTCGGCCCACTCGGCCAGCGCCTCGGCGTACCGCATCTGGGTCTTCTCGTCGTCGTGGTCCATCATCGCGAGCTCGTACCGCTCGACCCGCTCGGCGGCGGCGCGCACCCGGGGCGGCGAGACCGACAGCAGCAGGTCGTGCACCGTCCTGCCCTCGTTGCCGCGGGTGACCATCTGGCGCATCACGCCCAGCCCACCGGACCGGGTCACCGCACCGGCGTGCGGCACCAGGTCACCGGTGATGATCCGCAGCAGCGTCGTCTTGCCGGCACCGTTGGCGCCGACCAGGGCGACCTTGGCGCCCTCCCCGACCCGGAACGACACGTCGTCGAGCAGCACCCTCCCGTCCGGGAGGTCGTACCGGACTCCTGCGACGTCTACGTGGCCCACGAGGGCACAGTCTCCCTGAACCGCCACAGGCGGCGCGACCGGATTTGTCCAGGCGCCGGACTCTCCCGCGGTCGCGAGGTCGGCCCTCGGGCGTCGGCCGGGTCAGGAGTCCTTCCCGTGCAGGGCGTCCGCCCGGCGCACCGCCTCGCCTCCGCTCCTGTGGCTCCTCACGAGGTACGGCGGCTCGGTCAGGCCGTGCCGGACACGGAGTCGGCGGCGGAGCGTCCGGCCTCGAGCCGGGCGACCGGCACCCGGAACGGCGAGCAGGACACGTAGTCGAGACCGACCTCGTCGAAGAAGTGGATCGACTCCGGGTCGCCGCCGTGCTCGCCGCACACCCCGAGGTGCAGGTCGGAACGGGTCTCACGCCCCTGCTCGACTGCGTACCGCACCAGCTGGCCGACCCCCTCGGTGTCGAGGGACTCGAACGGCGAGACCGGGAAGATGCCCTTCTCGAGATAGGTGCTGAAGAACGACGCCTCCACGTCGTCGCGCGAGAAGCCCCACGTCATCTGGGTGAGGTCGTTGGTGCCGAAGGAGAAGAACTCCGCGGACCGGGCGATGTCGGCGGCCGCCATCACGGCCCGCGGCAGCTCGATCATCGTGCCGACCTTGAACTTCGGCTTGACACCGGTGGCGTCCTCGATGTCGCGGGCGACCTTGATGATCTCGGCCTTCACGAGGTCGAGCTCCTGCACCGTCGCCACCAGCGGGATCATGATCTCCGGCTGGGGGTCGCCGCCTGCCTTGATGCGGAGCGCGGCCGCCTCGAGGATCGCGCGCGCCTGCATGCTGAACAGGCCCGGGATCACGATGCCGAGCCGTACGCCGCGCAGGCCGAGCATCGGGTTCTGCTCGTGCAGCCGCTTCACGGCGTCGAGCAGCCTGTGGTGCTTGGTGTCCCGGTTGCCGCGCTCGTCCTCGAGCGCGACCGCCACGGACAGCTCGGTGTAGTCGGGCAGGAACTCGTGGAGCGGCGGGTCGATCAGCCGGATCGTGACCGGCAGCCCGTCCATCGCCTCGAGGATGCCGACGAAGTCGTCGCGCTGCAGCGGGAGGAGCGCGGCGAGCGCGTCGTCGTGCTCCTGCTCGGTCTCGGCGACGATGAGGTTCTCGATCAGCTCACGCCGGTCGCCGAGGAACATGTGCTCGGTGCGGCAGAGGCCGATGCCCGCGGCACCGAACCGACGGGCCCGCGCGGCGTCCGTCGGGGTGTCCGCGTTGGCGCGTACGCCGAGCCGGCGGGCGTGGTCGGCGTGCTTCATGATCCGCTCGACCGCGGCCACGAGCTCCTCGTCGCGGTGCCCGTCCGCGTCGCCCTCGAAGTGCCGCACGACCGAGGAGTCCACGACCGGCACCTCGCCGGCGAAGATCTCGCCGCTGCTGCCGTCGATCGAGAGCAGGTCGCCCTCGGTGACCAGGACCCCGTCCGACGCCGTGAACTGCTTCTTCTTGGTGTCGACGTCGAGCGAGTCGGCGCCGCACACGCAGGTGCGGCCCATGCCGCGCGCCACGACCGCCGCGTGCGAGGTCTTCCCGCCGCGGCTGGTGAGGATGCCCTTGGCCGCCACCATGCCGTGCAGGTCGTCGGGGTTGGTCTCGCGCCGGACCAGGATCACGTCCTCGCCACGGTCGTGCCACTCCACGGCGGTCGCGGAGTCGAAGACCGCCCTGCCGACGGCCGCCCCCGGAGAGGCGTTCATGCCCGTGCCGATGAGGTGCCGCTCGGCGTGCGAGTCGAAGCGCGGGAACATCAGCTGCATCAGCTGTCCCCCGGTCACCCGACAGACGGCCTCGTCCATGTCGATGAGCCCCTGGTCGACGAGCTGCACGGCGATCCGGAAGGCGGCCTCGGCCGTGCGCTTCCCGACCCGGGTCTGCAGCATCCACAGCTTGCCGTGCTCGATCGTGAACTCGATGTCGCACAGGTCCTGGTAGTGCCGCTCCAGGGTCGCCATGTTGGCGAGCAGCTCCTCGTAGCACGCCGGGTCGATCTGCTCGAGCTCGGCGAGCGGGACGGTGTTGCGGATGCCGGCGACCACGTCCTCGCCCTGCGCGTTCTGCAGGTAGTCGCCGTACACGCCCTGCGCGCCGGTCGCCGGGTCACGGGTGAACGCGACGCCCGTGCCGGAGTCCATGCTGCCGTTGCCGAACACCATCGTGCAGACGTTGACCGCCGTGCCGAGGTCGCCGGGGATCCGCTCCTGCCGGCGGTAGAGCACCGCGCGCTCGGTGTTCCAGGAGGCGAACACCGCGCGGATGGCCATGTCGAGCTGCTCGCGCGGGTCCTGGGGGAAGTCCCGGCCGGTGTGCTGCCGGATCAGGGACTTGAACGTGGTAACGAGCTCCTGCAGGTCCTCGACGCCGAGGTCGAGGTCGTTCTTGGTCCCGCGGGAGTCCTTGAGGGCGTCGAGCGCGTCGTGGAACAGCGGAGCCTCGAGACCGAGCACCGTGCAGCCGAACATCTGCAGCAGCCGACGGTAGGAGTCGTAGGCGAACCGCTCGTTGCCGCCCGCCATGGCCGCAAGGCCGTGCACCGACTTGTCGTTGAGGCCGACGTTCAGGACGGTCTCCATCATCCCGGGCATCGAGAACTTGCCGCCGGAGCGGACCGAGACCAGCAGCGGGTCGTCGGGGTCACCGAGCCGCTTGCCGCGCTCCTTCTCGAGGGCGGCGAGATGCTCGCCCACCTCGGCCTGGAGCTCCGGGGGCTCGTCGCCACGCTCGAGGAAGGCCCGGCACGCGTCCGTGCTGATGATGAACCCCGGGGGGACGGGGAGTCCCAGGTTCGTCATCTCCGCCAGGTTCGCCCCCTTGCCGCCCAGGAGGTCCTTCTGGTCCTTGCCACCTTCGGAGAAGTCGTACACGAACTTGGTCATGCCCCGATGATGCACCGGTTGGGGGGGCTACGCCTATGAGCCAAAAGGCCCTAGCCCGCTGAGCACCACGTCACGTTCCGACGCGCCCGAGCGGGGTCCGGCTCACTCCTCGGCGGACTCCGCCCAGAGGTTCACCCCGGCGTCGACCGCGTGCCGGTCGATCGTGGCGAGCTCCTCGTCGGTGATCGGCGGGAGGTCGAGGGCGTCGAGGTTGGTGTCGAGCTGCTCCACCGACGACGCCCCGATCACCGCCGAGGTGACGCGCGGGTCGCGCAGCACCCACTGCAGCGCGAGCTGCGCGAGCTTCTGACCGCGCTGCTCGGCGATGCCGTTCAGCGCCCGGACGTGGTCGAGCACCTCCTCGCTGAGGTGCTCGCCGGGAAGGGTGCTCTCGCTGCGGGCGGCCCGCGAGTCCTCGGGCACCCCGTCGAGGTACTTCCCGGTCAGCAGTCCCTGCGCCAGCGCGGTGAACACGACGCAGCCCATGCCCTGGGCCTCGAGCTCGTCGAGCAGGTCGTTCTCGATCCAGCGGTTGAGCAGCGAGTACGAGGGCTGGTGGACCAGCAGCGGGGTGCCGAGCTCACGGGCGATCGTGGCGGCCTCGCGGGTCCGCTTCGCCGAGTACGACGAGATGCCGGCGTAGACGGCCTTGCCGGAGCGCACCGCGTGGTCGAGGGCCGCCATCGTCTCCTCGACGGGCGTCTCGGAGTCGAAGCGGTGGCTGTAGAAGATGTCGACGTGGTCGAGCCCGAGCCGGGAGAGGGACTGGTCCAGCGAGGCCAGGAGGTACTTGCGCGAGCCGCCGCCCTGGCCGTACGGTCCCGGCCACATGTCGTACCCGGCCTTGGTGGAGATCACCAGCTCGTCGCGGTAGGGCTTGAGGTCCTCGCGCAGGTAGCGGCCGAAGTTCTCCTCGGCGCGGCCGTACGGCGGGCCGTAGTTGTTGGCCAGGTCGAAGTGCGTGACGCCTCGGTCGAACGCCCGACGCAGGATCGCCCGCTGGGTGTCCTCGTCGCGGTCGTCCCCGAAGTTCTGCCACAGGCCCAGGGACAGCGGCGGCAGCTTCAGGCCCCAGCGGCCGCAGTACCGGTAGTCCGTGGAGTCGTAGCGGTCCCCTGCGGCGGTGTACTCAGGCATGGGGTCATGGTGCCCAATCGGCGGCCGACGCAACCGTCTCGACGTCGGGTCAACCGGCCCGACGGACCGCCTCGGCGACAGCGGCGCGCAGCGCCGGCCGGTCGAGACCGCAGGCCGCCAGCGTGTCGCCCACCACGCGGTCGTCACAGCGAGCGAGCCCCAGGAGCAGGTGCTCGGTGCCGAGGAAGCCATGGTGCAGGGCGACCGCCTCGCGCAGCGCGAGCTCCAGGACCTTGCGCGCGCCGCGCGAGAAGCGACCGCGACCGGGCCTCGGCGTGCCGAGCCCGCCGAGGTTGCGCTCGATGCGCCGGACCACCTCGTCGAGGTCGATGCCGATCGCGGCGAGCGCCTCGGCGTCGTCGGCGTCCAGGCCGTCCACGTAGCGGTGGCGCTGCCGGTCGAGCTCGCTGCGGACCCGGGCCGCCGGCGCACCGAGCTGCTCGAGGACGCGCAGCGCGAGGCACCCGTCCTGGTCCAGCAGCCCCATCAGCAGGTGCTCGGGGCGGACCTCGCTCGCCGTGCTCGCCCGACGGTGCTGCTCGGCCGCCTCGACGACCCTCCTCGCGGGCATGGTGAACCTCTCGAACATCCGACGCCTCCTCAGCCGGTCCGGCCGTGTTTCTTGTGCACCGCCTGACGGCTCACCCCGAGCACGTCGGCGATGTCCTGCCAGGACCACCCCTGCTCCCGGGCCCGGCGGACCTGGGAGGCCTCGAGCTGCTCGACCAGCCGGCGAAGCGCATGCACCGCGCGGAGTCCGGTGCGCGGGTCGGCGTCCGCAGCGGCGGTGACGAGGTCGTCCATGGCGTCAACCTACGTTGACACTCTGACGGTGTCAACCGTTGTTGACACCGCGGCGGACCTCCAGCACCCGGAAGCCCTTGGCGCTGGCCAGCCGTGCGGTTCGGTAGCCCTGCGCGTCGAGCCACCGCTGGAGTGAGTCCGCCCCCAGGTTCCGCCCCACGACCAGCACCGCGCGGCCGTCCGCTGACATCCGCGGCAGCCACCTCAGCAGCAGCGCATGCAGCGCCTCCTTGCCGATCCGGATCGGCGGGTTGGACCAGATCTCGTCGAACACGACGTGCTCGGGGACGCCGTCCGGGGTGGCCGCGACGAGCCGGTCGGCCAGCCCCAGCCTGGCAGCGTTCTCCTGGGCGAGCCGCACAGCGCGCTCGTTGACGTCGACCGCCCACACCCGCGAGGCGGGCACGCTGCTGGCCAGGGCGACGGCGATGACGCCGTACCCGCAGCCGAGGTCGAGGAAGCTGCCTCCCTGACGCAGCGGCGGCTCGGTCTCCCGGAACAGCACCGCGGTGCCGACGTCGAGCCGGCCCTGGGCGAACACCCCGGACCCGGAGGTCAGGACCAGGTCGTGGCCCCAGACCCGGGCCACGACCGGAGTCCGTCGGAAGGGGACGGCCGGGTCCGCGGAGAAGTAGTGCTGGTCGCTCATGACCGCACCTCCGCCGGCAGGGTGCGCACCACCCGGGCGAGGCGGGCCTGCTCGGCCATCCGGCCCGGCGGCGGGTAGCCGACCTCCTCGAGCGTCAGCCCGTGCGCGTGCAGCACCGTGACGGCCGGGTCGCGGACGCCCGCGTCCAGCACCGCGCGCGGCCACCCGACGTCCCGGCGCCCCTCGCCCACGGCGACCAGGCATCCGACGAGCGCGCGGACCATGCTGTGGCAGAACGCGTCCGCCCGCACGGTGGCCACGACCGGACCACCCGCGGGCCGCCGCCAGCCCAGCTCCAGCAACGTGCGCACGGTCGTGGCTCCCGCTCGCCGGCGGCAGAACGCCGCGAAGTCGTGCTCGCCGAGCAGCGGCGCGGACGCGGCGTCCATCGCCTCGACGTCCAGGCGACGCCGCCAGGAGAGCACGGCGTGCCGGGCGAGCGGGTCGTGCGCGGCGGGGGTGTCGGCGATCCGGTAGGCGTAGCGGCGCCACAGCGCGGAGAAGCGCGCGTCGAACCCGTCCGGCGCCCGTGCTGCCGCCGTGACCCGTACGTCGTCGGGGAGCACGCCGTTGAGCCGGCGCAGCAGCGCCTGCGGGGCCGGCTGCGCGCCGCGTCCGGCCGTGCCGGCGACCACGTCCTGCGCGACGTCGAGGTGCACGACCTGGCCCCGCGCGTGCACGCCGGTGTCGGTGCGTCCGGCACAGGTCACGCCCACCCCCGGCAGCCGCAGCACCTGTGCGAGCGCGGCCTCCAGCACGCCCTGCACGGTCCGTAGACCCGGCTGGGTCGCCCAACCGTGGAACGCCGTCCCGTCGTAGGCGAGGTCGAGTCGCAGCCGCACCCGTGCATCCTCGCGCACACCCTGGCCGGACGGCCAGGCGGACGGCCAGGCGGACGGCCAGGCGGACGGCCAGGCGGACGGGCAGGCGGACGGGCGGCGAGATGCACGCAGGGCCCGCCACCCGGGGAGGTGGCGGGCCCTGCGCGTCTGCGACGCCTCGGCGGACGGTGGGAGTCAGGCCTGCTGCTCGTCCGTGCCCTCGTCGGCGGGAGCGGTCTCGACGGCCTCCTGCTCGGTCGCCTCGGCGGGCGCGTGCTCGGCCTCCGGCTCAGCGGCCTCGGCCTGCGGCTCAGCGGCCTCGGCCTGCGGCTCAGCGGCCTCGGCCTGCGGCTCGGCGGCCTCGGCAGCCGGGGCGGGGGCTGCCGGTGTGCTGGTCCGGGTCGAGGGAGCCTTCGGGGCGTACTCCTCGGTCACCAGCTCGATGACCGCCATCGGGGCGTTGTCGCCCTTGCGCGGGCCGAGCTTGGTGATCCGGGTGTAGCCGCCCGGACGTTCGGCGTACCGCGGGGCGATCTCCTCGAACAGCTCGTGCACGACGCCCTTGTCGCGGATCGTCGCGAGCACCTGGCGACGGTTGTGCAGGTCGCCCTTCTTCGCCTTGGTGATCAGCTTCTCCGCGACGGGCCGCAGCACCCGGGCCTTGGCCTCGGTGGTGGTGATGGCGCCGTGCTGGAACAGGCTGGTCGCCAGGTTCGAGATGATCAGCCGCTGGTGGGCGGGGCTGCCGCCCAGGCGGGCGCCCTTCTTGGGGGTAGGCATGGTTGCTTCTCGTTTCTCCCGAGCCGTGTCAGGTACCCGGGTAGAGGTGGTCCCGGCGGCGCAGCACCGCCGCCGGGATCGGGATCAGTACTGCTCGTCCTCGACGAACGAGTCGTCGTCGTCCTCGTAGGCCGCGAGGGCCGCCTGCGGGTCGAAGCCCGGCGCGCTGTCCTTGAGCGAGAGGCCCATCTCGTGCAGCTTCGCCTTGACCTCGTCGATGGACTTGGCGCCGAAGTTGCGGATGTCGAGCAGGTCCTGCTCCGAGCGCGAGATGAGCTCGCCCACGGTGTGGATGCCCTCGCGCTTGAGGCAGTTGTAGGACCGGACGGTGAGCTGCAGGTCCTCGACCGGCAGCGCCAGGTCCGCGGCGAGCTGCTCGTCCACCGGAGAGGGGCCGATGTCGATGCCCTCGGCGTCGACGTTGAGCTCCCGGGCGAGGCCGAACAGCTCGACCAGGGTCTTGCCGGCCGACGCGATCGCGTCGCGCGGCCGGATCGAGGCCTTGGTCTCCACGTCGATCACCAGCTTGTCGAAGTCCGTGCGCTGCTCGACACGGGTGGCCTCGACCTTGTACGTGACCTTGAGCACCGGGCTGTAGATCGAGTCGACCGGCATCCGGCCGATCTCCACGTCGCCGGCCTTGTTCTGCACGGCGGAGACGTAGCCGCGACCGCGCTCGACGACGAGCTCCATCTCGAGCTTGCCCTTGTCGTTCAGGGTGGCGATCTTCAGGTCGGGGTTGTGCACCTCGACGCCCGCCGGGGGCGCGATGTCGGCGGCGGTCACGTCGCCCGGCCCCTGCTTGCGCAGGTACATGGTCACCGGCTCGTCGTGCTCGGAGGAGACGACGAGGTCCTTGAGGTTGAGGATGATCTCGGTGACGTCCTCCTTGACGCCCTCGACCGTCGAGAACTCGTGGAGCACCGAGTCGATCTTGATGCTGGTCACCGAGGCGCCGGGGATCGACGACAGCAGGGTGCGACGCAGCGAGTTGCCGAGCGTGTAGCCGAAGCCGGGCTCCAGCGGCTCGATCACGAACCGCGAGCGGAACTCGTCGACGGCCTCTTCCGACAGCGTCGGGCGCTGAGCGATAAGCACTGTGTGTTTCCTTTCCGATGCCACCCGCTATTTGACGGCATCGAACTTCGCGAGGTGACCCGGAGACGGCTGCTCCGGAGGGGGGTGGTGCGGGAGGCCCGAGCCTCCATGCGTGACCGCGAGGTCACTTCTTCGAGTAGTACTCCACGATGAGCTGCTCCTGGACCGGGATGTCGATCTGCTGCCGGGTCGGGAGCTGGTGGACCAGGATCCGCATCCGGCTCGGCAGGGCGTCCATCCAGCCGGGCACGACGCGCTCGCCGTGCGTCTCGCGGGCGACGATGAACGGGGTCATCTCCAGGGACTTCTCCCGGACGTCGACCACGTCGTGCTGGCTCACCTGGAACGACGGGATGTCCACCTTCTTGCCGTTGACCTTGAAGTGGCCGTGGGTGACGAGCTGGCGGGCGTGCCGACGGGTGCGCGCGAAACCGGCGCGGTACACCACGTTGTCGAGGCGGCACTCGAGCAGCTGCAGCAGGTTGTCGCCGGTCTTGCCGGGACGCCGGCTGGCCTCGGCGTAGTAGCGGTGGAACTGCTTCTCGAGCACGCCGTAGGTGTAGCGGGCCTTCTGCTTCTCGCGCAGCTGGAGGAGGTACTCGCTCTCCTTGATGCGGCCGCGGCCGTGCTGGCCGGGCGGGTAGGGCCGACGCTCGTAAGCCTGGTCGCCGCCGACGAGGTCGACACCGAGGCGGCGCGACTTCTTCGTCATGGGGCCGGTGTAACGGGCCATGGTTCAAAGACTCCTTGGTTCGCTGGTGTCGGGGGTCAGACGCGGCGGCGCTTCGGCGGCCGGCATCCGTTGTGGGGCGTGGGCGTGACGTCCTGGATGGTGCCGACCTCGAGGCCGATCGCACCCAGGGACCGGATCGCCGTCTCGCGGCCCGAACCCGGACCCTTCACGAAGACGTCGATCTTCTTCATGCCGTGCTCCATCGCCCGACGACCGGCAGCCTCGGCTGCCATCTGCGCGGCGAACGGCGTTGACTTGCGGGAGCCCTTGAAGCCGACGGTGCCGGCCGAGGCCCAGGAGATCACCGCACCGGTGGGGTCGGTGATCGTCACGATGGTGTTGTTGAACGTGCTCTTGATGTGGGCTTCGCCCTGAGCGACGTTCTTCTTCTCCTTGCGGCGCACCTTCTTGGCGCCCGCAGCCTGACGGCTCTTGGGAGGCATTAGACGGGGTCTCCTGAGGTTGCTGGTCGAGTAACGAGGTCGGGGGCGTCAGCGATCCGGCCGGAGCCGAGGATCACTTGGCCTTCTTCTTGCCGGCGACGGTCCGCTTCGGACCCTTGCGGGTGCGGGCGTTGGTCTTGGTGCGCTGACCGCGGACGGGCAGGCCCTGACGGTGCCGACGGCCCTGGTAGCTGCCGATCTCGATCTTGCGACGGATGTCGGCCTGGACCTCACGACGGAGGTCGCCCTCGATCTTGTAGTTGGCCTCGATCTCGTCACGAAGCCTGACCAGCTCCTCGTCGCCCAGCTGGTGGACCCGGAGGTCCGGGCTGACCCCGGTCGAGGTCAGGACCTGCTGGGCGCGGGTACGGCCGATGCCGTAGATGTAGGTGAGTGCGACCTCGATGCGCTTGTCGCGCGGGAGGTCCACACCAACGAGGCGTGCCATGTGGTGGCGGTTCCCTTCGGTTCGTCGGAGGTGTCGTGTCGTGTCGCGTCCTGCGTCCGGCACGGCCCGCCTCGGCCGTGTCATCGTCAGGCCCCGGCCTCCGGTCCGGGGGTCGCATCCCCGCCGGCGGCGGGGACGAGCGAGCACGATGGGGATTCAGTTGTGTCCGGCAGCCGGGCTGCCGCCGCGCCGGGCTCAGCCCTGGCGCTGCTTGTGGCGAGGGTTCTGGCAGATCACCATGACGCGGCCGTGGCGACGGATCACCTTGCACTTGTCACAGATCGGCTTGACGCTCGGGTTGACCTTCATGACCTTGCGGCCTCTCCTGATCGGCTGGCTGACCACCCCGGGTGGGGCGGAGTGCTACTTGTACCGGTAGACGATCCGGCCCCGGGTGAGGTCGTACGGCGAGAGCTCGACGACGACGCGGTCCTCGGGGAGGATCCGGATGTAGTGCTGACGCATCTTGCCGCTGATGTGGGCGAGGACCTTGTGCCCGTTGCTCAGCTCGACCCGGAACATCGCGTTCGGGAGAGCCTCGACGACGGTGCCCTCGATCTCGATCACGCCTTCTTTCTTCGGCATGTCCTCCGCAATCCTGTTGGCGTCTGTGATGATCATGGTGCTACCGGCCGGCCCGGGAACCGCCTCGGTCACGGGACCGAGTGGACCTCGTGCGCCTGGCCGGGCGCCCCTCCCGCACGCACGACACCACGACTCGAAGCACGACTCCGGGTCACGGCGACGACACACGGCGGGCAGCCGCAGGGCACCACGAAACAGGCCCACGTTGGGCCGACTCCCCAGTCTACGGGATAGGACCCGCGTCCCCCTAATCGGGACGGCGTCTGCGGCGGCAACCAGGCCGGGCGAGGCTCGCCCGGTCCCGCGTCACCTCGCCGCTGGCGACCATGCGGAGCGCCCGCTCGATCTCGGCCCGGTCAGCGCCTTTGAGCAGGTAGCCGCGGGCGCCGGCACGCATCGCGGCGGTGCCCCGACCACTCGAGCTCGGCCATCGCTCGGCGTCCTGGTTGCCGACGACTCGCTCAGCGACCGCCGAACGGGACGCCGAGCTCGGCGAGCCTCGCCTCGCCGCCGTCGAGGGCGGTGAGCACCCAGGCACCGTGCGGGGTGAGCGTGAAGGTGTTCTCGAAGTGCGCGGCGAGCGAGTGGTCGTCGGTCACGACCGTCCACTCGTCGTCGAGGACGTGCGAGTCCGGTGCACCGAGCGTGACCATCGGCTCGACGGCCAGCGCCAGCCCCTCCACGAGCTTCGGGCCCTTGCCGGGGCGGCCGTAGTTCGGCACGTTCGGCGGCTGGTGCATCGCCGAGCCGATGCCATGACCGACGTACTCCTCGACGATGCCGTAGCCGCCGCGACCGCGGACGTGGCTCTCCACCGCGTGCGAGATGTCGGTGACCCGACCGCCGAGGTGCGCCGCGGCGATGCCGCGCCACATCGCCTCCTCGGTCACCCGCATCAGGGCGGTGACCTCCGGCGCCACCTCGCCCACGGCCACCGTGACGGCCGCGTCGCCGTGCCAGCCCTCGACGATGGCGCCGCAGTCGATCGAGACCACGTCGCCCTCCTGGACGACGAGGTCCCCGGGGATGCCGTGCACGATGACGTCGTTGACCGAGGTGCAGATCGACGCAGGGAACCCGTGGTAGCCCTTGAACGAGGGCACCGCACCCGCGGACCGGATGCTCTCCTCCGCGATCGCGTCGAGCTCGGCGGTGGTGGTGCCGGGCCGCACGCTGTCGCGCAGCAGCTCGAGCGTCCGGCCGACGACGAGGCCGGCGCGACGCATCAGCGAGATCTGCTCAGGCGTCTTGAGCTCGATGCCACGCTCGCGGAACATGTCGCAGGCTCCGTCAGCCGGCCGAGGCGCCGGTGGAGGACTCGAGCGCCCGGAACACCCGGGTGGTGACCTCCTCCACCGGGCCCATGCCGTCGACCTCGATGACCAGCCCTCGGGCGGCGTACACCTCGAGCAGGGGGGCGGTCTGCTCGGCGAAGATCTCCTGGCGGCGGCGGATGACGTCCTCGGTGTCGTCAGCGCGGCCCTCGAGCTGCGCCCGCTTCAGCAGCCGGGCGATCAGCTCGTCGCGGTCCACGGTGAGCACCAGCACCACGTCGAGCGTCTTGCCGGCAGCGGCCAGCATCTCGTCGAGCTCGCGGACCTGGGCGACCGTGCGGGGGTAGCCGTCGAGCAGGAAGCCGCCGGCTGCGTCGGCGGTGGCGAGCCGGTCGCGGACCATCGCGTTGGTCACCTCGTCGGGGACGTACTCGCCGGCATCCATGTAGCGCTTCGCCTCGACACCGAGCGGGGTGCCCTGTGAGACGTTGGCGCGGAAGATGTCCCCGGTGGAGATGGCCGGGACGCCGAGCCGCTCGGCGACCACCTTGGCCTGGGTTCCCTTGCCGGCCCCCGGCGGCCCCATGAGAATGAGTCTCATCAGCGCAGGAACCCTTCGTAGTTGCGCTGCTGGAGCTGGCTCTCGATCTGCTTCACCGTGTCCAGGGCGACGCCGACCATGATCAGGATCGACGTACCGCCGAACGGGAAGTTCTGGTTCGCGCCCACCAGGGCGAACGCGATCAGCGGGACCAGGGAGATCACGCCCAGATAGAGAGCGCCGGGCAGCGTGATGCGGGACAGGACGTAGTTGAGGTACTCCTCGGTCGGCTTGCCCGCCCGGATCCCGGGGATGAAGCCTCCGTACTTCTTCATGTTGTCGGCGACCTCCTGCGGGTTGAAGGTGATCGCGACGTAGAAGTAGGTGAAGAAGATGATCAGGGCGAAGTAGAAGAGCATGTACAGCGGGTGGTCGCCGCGGACCAGGTACGTCGAGACGAACGACGCCCAGCCGGAGCTCCCGCCGGAGAACTGCGCGGCGAGCGCCGGCAGGTAGAGCAGGCTCGAGGCGAAGATGACCGGGATGACGCCGGCCTGGTTGACCTTGAGCGGGATGTACGTCGAGGAGCCACCGAACATCTTGCGTCCGACCATCCGCCGGGCGTACTGGACCGGGATCCGGCGCTGCCCCTGCTCCATGAAGATGACCGCCGCGATGAGGACCAGCCCGATCGCCGTGACCAGGCCGAACACCCACCAGCCGTGCGAGGCCTTGACCGCCCACAGCGCCGCCGGGAAGGTGGCGATCACCTGGGTGAAGATCAGGATCGACATGCCGTTGCCGATGCCCCGGTCGGTGATCAGCTCGCCGAGCCACATGATCACGGCCGTGCCGGCGGTCATCGTGATGACCATGACCAGGACCGTGACCAGGCTGTCCTCGTTGTAGAGCAGCGGCTCCTTGCAGTTGCCGAGCAGCTGCCCGCTGCGGGCCAGCGCCACGATGCCCGTGGCCTGCAGGATCGCGAGCGCAAGGGTGAGGTAGCGGGTGTACTGGGTGATCTTGGTCTGCCCGGCCTGACCCTCGTTCTTGAGGGTCTCGAGCCGCGGGATGACCACCACCAGGAGCTGCAGGATGATGCTCGCGGTGATGTAGGGCATGATCCCGAGCGCGAAGATCGTCAGCCGCAGCAGGGCCCCGCCGGAGAACAGGTTGATCAACCCGTAGACCCCGGTGTTGCCGGCGTCGGCGACGCAGGTCTGGACGTTCTGGACGTTCACTCCCGGTGTGGGCACCTGCGACCCCAGCCGGAAGATCACGATGATCCCCAGCACGAAGAGCAGCTTGCGTCGCAGGTCCGGCGTGCGGAACGCGTTGGCGAATGCGCCTAGCACCTGTCCCCTTTTCCTCCACGTGCGAGAGCCCGCCGCGCACGCAGCAGGTCCTCGGAAGCCTAACAGGGGCCCGAACGAGTCCGGGCCCCTGTCTTAAGTGTGTGGCTGACTCCTCGCGATGGTCAGAGCACGGTCGTGCTGCCGCCGGCAGCGGCGATCTTCTCCTTGGCCGACGCCGAGAACGCATGCGCGCTCACCTGGACGGCGACGGCGATCTCGCCGCTGCCGAGGACCTTGACCGGGCGGCCGTCGCGGACGGCTCCCTTGGTCACGAGGTCCTCGACGCCGACCTGACCGCCCTCGGGGAAGAGCTCGTTGATCCGGTCGAGGTTGACGACCTGGAACTCCACCTTGAAGGGGTTCTTGAAGCCCTTCAGCTTGGGCAGCCGCATGTGGATGGGCATCTGCCCGCCCTCGAAGCTGGCCGGCACCTGGTAGCGGGCCGAGGTGCCCTTGGTGCCGCGACCCGCGGTCTTGCCCTTGGACGCCTCACCGCGACCCACTCGGGTCTTCGCGGTCTTGGCGCCGGGGGCAGGACGCAGGTGATGAAGCTTGAGCGTCATGTCAGTCGACCTCCTCGACGACGATCAGGTGCCTGACCGTCTGGAGCATGCCTCGGATCTCGGGACGGTCCTCCTTGACGACCACGTCGCCGATGCGCTTGAGGCCGAGCGTGCGGAGCGTGTCCCGCTGGTTCTTCTTGCAGCCGATCGTGGACCGCTGCTGCTGGACCTTGAGGCGCATTACGGGGCCACCTCCGCCCGGGCCTTCAGCAGGGCCGCCGGCGCGACGTGCTCGACGGGCAGCCCGCGGCGCGCGGCCACGGACTCGGGCTCCTCGAGCGAGCGCAGCGCCTCGACGGTGGCGTGCACGATGTTGATCTGGTTGGACGAGCCGAGCGACTTGCTGAGCACGTCGTGGATGCCGGCGCACTCCAGCACGGCGCGCACCGGGCCACCGGCGATCACACCGGTACCGGGAGCAGCCGGGCGAAGCAGCACGACGCCGGCCGCCTTCTCACCCTGGACCGGGTGCGGGATGGTGCCCTGGACGCGGGGGACGCGGAAGAAGTGCTTCTTCGCCTCCTCGACGCCCTTGGCGATGGCCGCCGGGACCTCCTTGGCCTTGCCGTAGCCGACGCCGACCATGCCGTCGCCGTCGCCGACGATCACCAGGGCGGTGAAGCTGAAGCGACGACCACCCTTCACGACCTTGGCGACACGGTTGATCGCGACGACCCGCTCGACGTAGGCGGTCTTGTCCGCAGCCTGGCCGCGGCGGTCGTCACGGTTGCCGCGACGGTCGCCACCGGCGCCGCCACGGCGCTGGGATCCGCTCATTCGGAACTACCTCTTCCTTCTCTGTCGGTCTCTGTCGGTTCGCGATCAGAACGCGAGGCCGCCCTCACGGGCGCCTTCCGCCAGGGCGGCGACCCGCCCGTGGTACATGTTGCCGGCGCGGTCGAACACCACGCCCTCCACGCCGGCGGCCCTCGCCCGCTCCGCGACCAGCTCGCCGACCCGACGGGCCTTGGCGGACTTGTCGCCCTCGAACGTGCGCAGGTCGGCCTCCATCGTGCTGGCCGAGGCCAGCGTGCGGCCGACCAGGTCGTCGACGACCTGGACGCTGATGTGCTTGGAGGAGCGGGTGACGACGAGGCGCGGACGCTCCGCCGTGCCCGAGACCTTCTTGCGGCCGCGCACCTGACGACGCAGTCGCGAGGCGACCCGCGCGCTGGTGTGCTTGCCGGACCTGAGTGCGATCGCCATGGTCACTTACCAGCCTTTCCGACCTTGCGGCGGATCTGCTCGCCGGCGTACCGCACGCCCTTGCCCTTGTAGGGCTCCGGCTTGCGAAGCTTGCGGATGTTCGCGGCGACCTCGCCGACGAGCTGCTTGTCGATGCCCTGCACGCCGAAGCGCGTCGGACCGTCGACGGTGAACGTGATGCCCTCCGGGGCGTTGAACGTGATCGGGTGCGAGTAGCCGAGCTGGAACTCGAGCTGGGTCGGGCCCTTGGACAGCACCCGGTAGCCCACGCCGACGATCTCCAGGCGCTTCTCGTATCCGTCGGTCACCCCGGTCACCATGTTGGCGATCAGGGTCCGGGTGAGCCCGTGCAGCGACTTGCTCAGCCGCTCGTCGTCCGGACGGGCCACCTCGAGAGCACCCTCGTCCGAGCGCGAGACCGTGATCGGCGCCGCCACGGTGTGGCTGAGGGTGCCCTTGGGACCCTTCACCGTCACCTCGCGGTCCTGCACGGCCACGTCGACGCCCGACGGGACCGGGACGGGGAGCTTGCCAATACGCGACATGCCTGTTTCTCCTCTCGGTCCTTCGTCACCAGACGTAGGCGAGGACTTCCCCACCCACGCCCTTCTTGTTCGCCTGGCGGTCGGTCAGCAGACCCTGGCTCGTCGAGATGATCGCGACGCCGAGGCCGCCGAGCACCTTGGGCAGCCCGGTGGACTTGGCGTACACCCGCAGGCCCGGCTTGCTGATCCGGCGGACGCCGGCGATCGAGCGCTCGCGGTTCTGGCCGAACTTGAGGGTCAGGGTCAGCGTCCTGCCGACCTGCCCCTCCGGGTTGTCCTCGACCTTCCAGGAGGTGATGTAGCCCTCCTGCTGGAGGATCTCGGCGACGCCTGCCTTCAGCTTGCTGTGCGGCATCGACACCGTGTCGTGGTACGCCTGGTTGGCGTTGCGCAGACGCGTCAGCATGTCTGCGATCGGGTCAGTCATCGTCATGGCCGGATGGCCCTTTCCCTCTGTGGTTTCGCACCGCGCCGGCGGACCCGGGCGGGGCGACCTTCAGCGATCTCGTGTGAACAGGACTGCAGTCGTGGCGTCCCGGGCGTCGGCCCGGGAGGTGTCACCAGCTGCTCTTGGTGACGCCGGGGAGCTCGCCGCGGTGCGCCATCTCGCGAAGGCAGATGCGGCAGAGTCCGAACTTGCGGTAGACGGCGCGCGGCCGGCCGCAACGCTGGCACCGGGTGTAGGCCTGCACCTTGAACTTCGGGGTGCGGGCCGCCTTGACCTTGAGAGCTGTCTTCGCCATCGGTCACTGCTCCTTGAACGGGAAGCCGAGCTGCTTGAGCAGCGCGCGACCCTCGTCGTCGTTCGTCGCGGTGGTCACGACCGTGATGTCCATGCCCCGGGAGCGGTCGACCCGGTCCTGGTCGATCTCATGGAACATGACCTGCTCGGTCAGACCGAAGGTGTAGTTGCCGCGACCGTCGAACTGCCGGTCCGACAGCCCGCGGAAGTCGCGGATCCGGGGCAGCGCCAGCGAGAGCAGCCGGTCCAGGAACTCCCACATCCGGTCGCCGCGCAGCGTGACGTGCGCGCCGATCGGCATCCCCTCCCGCAGCTTGAACTGCGCGATGGACTTGCGGGCCCGGGTGACCTGCGGCTTCTGACCGGTGATCTGGCCGAGGTCGCGGACCGCGCCTTCGATCAGCTTGGAGTCGCGAGCCGCCTCGCCGACGCCCATGTTCACCACGATCTTCACCAGACCGGGGATCTGCATGACGTTGGCGTAGCCGAACTGCTCCCGCAGCGAGCCCATGATCTCGTCGCGGTAGCGCTGCTGGAGGCGCGGACGCGTCCGCTCGGGGGTGGTGGTGCTCATCAGATCTCCTCACCGGACTTGCGGGCGACGCGGACGCTCCGCTGGGCGGTGTACGTCGAGCCGTCGGGACGGCTCTTGGTGACCTCGTCGCGGCGGAAGCCGACGCGCGTGGTGACCTTGCCCTTGCCGCCCTGGTCGCCGTCCTTGGGCGCGTCGACGAGCAGCATCACGTTGGAGACGTGGATCGCGGCCTCCTGCGTGACGATCCCACCGGTGGAGCCGGCGCGACCGCCCTGGTTGACGACCTTGGTGTGCCGCTTCACGCGGTTGACACCCTCCACGATGACCCGGTCACGGTCGGCGAGGACGGCGATGACCTTGCCCTCGGCGCCCTTGTCCTTGCCCGCGATCACGCGGACGACGTCGCCCTTCTTGATGTTCAAGCCCTTCCTGGCCATGCTCAGAGCACCTCCGGAGCCAGCGAGATGATCTTCATGAACTTCTTGTCGCGCAGCTCGCGGCCGACGGGGCCGAAGATGCGGGTGCCCCGCGGCTCTCCGTCCTGGCGGAGGATCACTGCTGCGTTCTCGTCGAAACGGATGTAGGAACCGTCGGGACGGCGGCGCTCCTTGACGGTCCGCACCACCACGGCCTTGACGACGTCGCCCTTCTTGACGTTGCCACCGGGGATTGCGTCCTTGACGGTGGCGACGATGACGTCGCCGATGCCGGCGTAGCGCCGACCCGAGCCGCCGAGAACCCGGATGCAGAGGATCTCCTTCGCACCGGTGTTGTCGGCGACCTTGAGTCGCGACTCCTGCTGGATCATCGGTTTTCTCCTGGTTGTCTCGCCGGTTCTCGGTCTCGCGGTCGAGGTCCGAGCCTTGCGGAACGTCGGTCAGCCGGGTGGCTGTGGTTACTTGGCCTTCTCGAGCACCTGGACGAGGCGCCAGCGCTTGGTGGCCGACAGCGGACGGGTCTCCATGATCAGGACCCGGTCGCCGACGCCGCACTGACTCTGCTCGTCGTGCACCTTGAGCTTGCTGGTGCGGCGCAGGACCTTGCCGTACAGGGAGTGCTTCACGCGGTCCTCCACGGAGACCACGATCGTCTTCTCCATCTTGTCGCTCACGACGAGGCCCTCCCGGACCTTGCGCGCGCTCCTGGTGGACTCTGCTGCTGCCTCAGTCACTGCGTTGGTTCCCTCACTCATGCGGCACCGTCCTCAGAACCCGGCTTCTGCCGGATGCCCAGCTCACGCTCACGCACCACGGTGTAGATGCGGGCGATGTCTCGCTTGACCGTCCGGAGCCGGCCGTGGCTCTCGAGCTGACCCGTCGCGGCCTGGAAGCGCAGGTTGAACAGCTCCTCCTTGGCCTCGCGGAGCTTGGCCTCGAGGTCGGCGTTGGTCATCTCGTCGAGCTCGTGGGCAGTGGTCGCCGCCATCAGAACTCACCACTTTCACGGGTCACGAACTTGCACTTCATCGGGAGCTTGTGGATCGCGCGTCGCATCGCCTCACGGGCGACCGGCTCGTCGACGCCGGACAGCTCGAACATCATCCGGCCCGGCTTGACGTTGGCGACCCACCACTCGGGCGAGCCCTTGCCGGAGCCCATCCGGGTCTCGGCGGGCTTCTTGGTCAGCGGGCGGTCGGGGTAGATGTTGATCCACACCTTGCCGCCACGCTTGATGTGCCGGGTCATCGCGATACGGGCCGACTCGATCTGCCGGTTCGTGACGTACGCGGGCTCGAGCGCCTGGATGCCGAAGTCGCCGAAGGCGAGCTTCGTGCCACCCTTGGCCGCACCCGTCCGCTTGGGGTGGTGCTGCTTGCGGTGCTTCACCCTACGGGGCATCAGCATGGTGCTCAGGCCTCCTGTCCGGTCGTGGCCTCCGGAGCCGCTGCGGTGGCCGGAGCGGCCGCCGGGGTCTCCGCGGGGGTCTCGGTGGCGGCAGGACGGCCCTGGCCCCGGTCCGCCCGGCTCGGGCGGTCCCCGCGCGAGCCTCGGGTCGGGCGGTCGCCGCCCCGCGAGGGACGGCCGCGGCTGGGGGCGCCGGCGCGCGCGGCCGCCTGAGCCTCACGCTCGGCACGGGTGCCCGCGACCTCGCCCTTGTAGATCCAGACCTTCACGCCGATGCGGCCGAAGGTGGTCTTCGCCTCGTAGAAGCCGTAGTCGATGTCCGCGCGCAGGGTGTGCAGCGGGACCCGGCCCTCGCGGTAGAACTCCGAGCGGGACATCTCGGCCCCTCCGAGACGACCCGAGCACTGGATCCGGATCCCCTTGGCGCCGCTGCGCATGGTGGTCTGCATCGCCTTGCGCATCGCGCGCCGGAACGCCACGCGGCCGGAGAGCTGCTCGGCCACGCCCTGGGCGACCAGCTGGGCGTCCACCTCGGGGCTCTTGACCTCCAGGATGTTCAGCTGCACCTGCTTGCCGGTGAGCTTCTCGAGCTCGCCGCGGATCCGGTCGGCCTCGGCACCCCGACGGCCGATCACGATGCCCGGGCGGGCGGTGTGGATGTCCACCCGCACGCGGTCCCGGGTCCGCTCGATCTCGACCTTGGAGATGCCGGCTCGCTCCATGCCCTTCGAGAGCAGGCGGCGGATCGCGACGTCCTCGCCCACGTAGGACTTGTAGAGCTTCTCGGCGTACCAGCGGCTCTTGTGGTCGATGGAGATGCCGAGCCGGAAACCGTTCGGGTTGATCTTCTGACCCATTACTTCTGTCCAGCCTTCCGTGCCTTGGCCTTGGGTGCCTCGTCGGCGGGCGTGCGCGGCTCCACGACCAGGGTGATGTGGCTGGTCCGCTTGTTGATGCGCGACGCACGACCTTGGGCACGCGGGCGCCAGCGCTTCATCGTCGGCCCCTCGTCAACGGTCGCCTTCGACACGACCAGCGAGTTGCGGTCGAGGCCCTCGTTGGTCTCCGCGTTGGCGACCGCGCTCTCGAGCACCTTGTAGACCGTCTCGCTCGCCGCCTGCGGCGCGAACTGCAGCAGCGCCAGGGCCTCGTCGGCCCCGAGGCCGCGCACCATGTCGACGACACGACGCGCCTTCATCGGGGTGATCCGGACGAAGCGTGCGCTGGCGAAAGCACCCGGCCGGTCGCCCAGCAGGCTCTCGCGTCGGGCGCTCACGCGCCTCCGCTCCATTACGCTCATGAACTCTCTCGTCTCCGTTCGCGCCCGCTCAGCGGCGGCGGCTCTTCCGGTCGTCCTTGACGTGCCCGCGGTAGGTGCGGGTCGGGGCGAACTCGCCCAGCTTGTGACCGACCATGGAGTCGGTCACGAAGACCGGGACGTGCTTGTGACCGTCGTGGACGGCGATCGTGTGGCCGATCATGGCCGGCACGATCATCGAACGGCGCGACCAGGTCTTGATGACGTTGTGCGTGCCCTTGTCGTTCTGACCGTCCACCTTCTTCATCAGGTGGTCGTCGACGAAGGGACCCTTCTTCAGGCTGCGTGGCATCTGTGCTCAGTCCCTTCTCAGCGACGCTTGCCGGACTTGCGGCGACGGACAATGAGGGCATCGCTGGCCTTGCGCTTGCGCGTGCGACCCTCGGGCCTGCCCCAGGGGGAGACGGGGTGACGGCCACCGGAGGTCTTGCCCTCACCACCGCCGTGCGGGTGGTCGACCGGGTTCATCACGACACCGCGGACGGTCGGGCGCTTGCCCTTCCAGCGCATCCGGCCGGCCTTGCCCCAGTTGATGTTCGACTGCTCGGCGTTGCCGACCTCGCCGATCGTGGCCCGGCAGCGCACGTCGACGTACCGCATCTCACCGGACGGCATCCGCAGCTGGGCGCGGCTGCCCTCCTTGGCGACGAGCTGCGCGGAGTTGCCGGCGGAGCGGGCGATCTTCGCGCCGCCACCGGGCCGCAGCTCGATGCAGTGGATCGTCGTGCCCACCGGGATGTTGCGCAGCGGCAGGTTGTTGCCGGGCTTGATGTCGGCGCGCGCACCGGCCTCGACCGGGGTGCCCTGCTGCAGGCCCTGCGGCGCGATGATGTAGCGCTTCTCGCCGTCGGCGTAGTGCAGCAGCGCGATGCGCGCGGTGCGGTTCGGGTCGTACTCGACGTGCGCCACCTTCGCCGGGACGCCGTCCTTGTCGTAGCGACGGAAGTCGATGACCCGGTAGGCCCGCTTGTGGCCGCCGCCCTGGTGCCGGGTGGTGATCCGGCCCTGGTTGTTGCGGCCGCCCTTCTTGGGCAGCGGACGGGTCAGCGACTTCTCCGGCGTGGTGCGGGTGACCTCGACGAAGTCGGCGACCGACGAGCCGCGACGGCCCGGGGTGGTCGGCTTGTACTTGCGAATTGCCATGAGTTCTCAGTCCTCAGTCTCGGAACCCGGTCAGGAGACCGGACCCCCGAAGATGTCGATCCGCTGTCCCTCGGCGAGGCTGACGACCGCACGCTTGGTGTTCGCGCGCTTGCCGACGCCGAACCGGGTCCGACGCGTCTTGCCCTGACGGTTGAGGGTGTTGACGGAGGTGACCTTGACGTTGAACACCTTCTCGACCGCGATCTTGATCTCGGTCTTGTTGGCGTCGGGGCGCACCAGGAAGGTGTACTTGTTCGCGTCGAGCAGGCCGTAGCTCTTCTCGCTCACGACCGGCGCGATCAGCACGTCGCGGTGGTCCTTGTGGAAGTTGCTCACTGGGTGGCCTCCTCGTCGGCAGCCTCGGTCGCCTCGGTCGACGTGGCCACAGCCGTGACCGACCTGCCGGCGCGCGGACCGCTCACGAACGTGTCGAACGCGCCCTTGGTGAAGACCACGTCGTCGCAGAGCAGCACGTCGTAGGTGTTGAGCTGGTCGACCGCGAGCAGGTGGACGCTGTCCACGTTGCGCAGCGACAGCCAGGTCAGGTCGTCGCCACGCTCGAGGACGACGAGCGCACGACGCTGGTCGACAAGGCCGGTCAGCGCGGCCAGCGCCGCCTTGGTGGACGGCGTGTCGCCGGAGGCGAAGCCGTCGACGACGTGCACGCGGCCGGCGCGGGCCCGGTCGGAGAGGGCACCGCGGAGCGCGGCGGCCTTCATCTTCTTGGGCGTGCGCTGGTCGTAGCTGCGCGGCGTCGGACCGTGGACGACGCCACCGCCGGCGAACTGCGGCGCGCGGGTCGAGCCCTGGCGGGCGCGACCGGTGCCCTTCTGCTTGTACGGCTTCGCGCCACCACCGCGGACCTCGCCGCGGGTCTTGGTGTCGTGCGTGCCCTGACGGGCGGCGGCCTGCTGGGCGACCACGACCTGGTGGATCAACGGGATGTTGACCTGCACGTCGAAGATCTCCGCGGGCAGCTCCACGTCGACGGTCCTGGCGGTGCCGGTTGCGGACTCGGTCACTGGACGACCTCCTTGCCCTTCGCGGCGGAACGGATGACGACGAGCCCGCCCCTGGGGCCGGGAACGGCGCCCTTGAGGAGGATCAGGCCCTTCTCGACGTCGACGGCGTGCACCGAGACGTTCTGGGTGGTGACGGCGTCGCCGCCCATCCGGCCGGCCATCCGGACGCCCTTGAAGACGCGACCCGGCGTCGCGCAGGCGCCGATGGAGCCCGGCTTGCGGTGGTTGCGGTGCGCACCGTGGGAGGCGGAGACGCCGGAGAAGCCGTGACGCTTCATCGTGCCGGCGAAGCCCTTGCCCTTGCTGGTGCCGGTCACGTCGACCTCGTCGCCGGCGGAGAACAGCTCGGGGCTGAGCTCCTGGCCGACCGAGTACGACGCGGCGTCCGCGGTGCGGATCTCCACGACGTGCCGTCGCGGGGTGACACCGGCCTTGGTGAAGTGCCCGGCCTGCGGCTTGGTCACCTTGCGGCCGTCGATCTCGCCGTACCCGATCTGGACGGCGTTGTAGCCGTCGGTCTCGGGACGCCGGACCTGGGTCACGACATTGGTGCCCGCCGCGATGACGGTCACCGGGACGACCCGGTTGTTCTCGTCCCACGTCTGGGTCATGCCGAGCTTGGTGCCCAGCAGTCCTCGGGTGTTTCGTTCGAAAGTGCTCATGGAATCAGGGGCCTCGATCACACTCAGAGCTTGATCTCGATGTCGACGCCGGCAGGAAGGTCGAGCCGCATCAGCGAGTCGACGGTCTTCGGCGTGGGGTCGATGATGTCGATGAGGCGCTTGTGGGTGCGCATCTCGAAGTGCTCGCGACTGTCCTTGTACTTGTGGGGCGAGCGAATGACGCAGTAGACGTTCTTCTCGGTGGGCAGGGGCACAGGGCCGGCGACCTTCGCGCCCGTACGGGTGACCGTGTCCACGATCTTGCGAGCCGAGGTGTCGATCACCTCGTGGTCGTAGGCCTTGAGCCTGATGCGGATCTTCTGTCCCGCCATAGGTCTCGTTCGTCCTCTACTAGTCCTGAGCCCGCCGGGGGCTCGTACCGCTACCTGTCTCGTCTCACTCCGGGAGGAGTGCTCCGCCCTGGCTCCCCACCCCGCGACCGACCCCCGAGGTCGGGCGTGTCGCGCCTGCGAGGCGCAACACAGGACCTGCGATCGGTGTTGTGTGAGTGGCACACCCGACTGGGACGCCGAGCTGAGTAGGGTCTCCTGGTGCGGTGCGGTCCGCCGACGGCACAAGCCGACCACCACAACCAGGACGAGCCGATTCAGTAGTCAAGACGTGTGTCTGTGCGACCGCACCCCGGCGACCCCGCCGGAGCAACCTGACTATCTTGTCAGAGACCGCTGGCTGTATCAAATCGGGGCCGGGACGCCTCGCGGTGCGCTGCCGCGACCGCGTCGGAGGCCAGATTTCACTCGCCGCGGCCGCCCTCGACCGCCGCCTGCCTCTAGATTGTCGCCATGATCGACCCCGTCACCCTCACGCGGCTCCGCGACGTCGAGGAAGCGCGCTTCGTCGCCGAGCACCCCCGCTCCCGGGAGCTTGCCGAGCAGGCCCGGCACTCGCTGCTCGCCGGCGTGCCGATGCCCTGGATGACCCGCTGGCCGGGGCGCTTCCCGGTCTTCCTCGACACCGCCCGCGGCGCCCGGATCACCGACGTCGACGGCCGGGAGTACGTCGACTTCTGCCTCGGCGACACCGGCGCGATGACCGGGCACGGCCTCCCCGAGGTGGCCGAGGCGGTCCGTCGCCGCGCCGAGACCGGTATCACCACGATGCTGCCGAGCGAGGACGCCATCTGGGTCGGCGAGGAGCTGGCCCGCCGCTTCGGCCTGCCGCTGTGGCAGATGGCGATGTCGGCCACTGACGCCAACCGGTTCGTGCTGCGCTTCGCCCGGCACCTCACCGGCCGACCCAAGATCGCCGTCATGGACTGGTGCTACCACGGCACCGTCGACGAGACCCTCGCGGTGCTGGACGGCGACCGCGTCGTACCGCGCCCGGGTGCCATGGGCTCGCAGGTCGACGTCGCGCTGACCACCAAGGTGGTGCCCTTCAACGACGTGGAGGCGCTGGAGCGGGCGCTCGCCCCCGGAGACGTGGCGGCGGTGCTGATGGAGCCCGCCCTGACGAACATCGGCATCGTGCTGCCCGAGGCCGGCTACCTCGACGCCGTACGCGAGGTGACGCGGCGCCACGGCACCCTGCTGGTCATCGACGAGACGCACACGCTGTGCGCCGGGCCGGGCGGCTGCACCCGCGCGTGGAGCCTCGAGCCGGACATGATCGTGGTCGGCAAGCCGATCGCCGGCGGCATCCCCGCGGCGGCGTACGGCGTCAGCGCGGAGGTGGCCGACGTACTCGGCGCCCAGATGACGGGGCACGAGATCGACGTGGCCGGTGTGGGCGGCACGCTGACCGGCAACGCGCTGGCCCTCGCCGCGACCCGGGCCGCGCTGTCGAGCTCGCTGCGCGCGGAGGACTTCGCGACCGCGATCCCGCTGGCCACCGCGTGGGCCGAGGGGGTCGCTGCGACCATCGACGAGCTCGGGCTGCCGTGGCACGTCCAGCAGCTGGGGGCCCGGGCGGAGTACTGGTTCTGCCCACCCCCGCGCAACGGCGCCGACGCCGCCGCGGCGGTCGACGACGAGCTGGAGGGGCTGATGCACCTGTGGGCGCTCAACCGCGGCGTGCTACTGACGCCGTTCCACAACATGGCGCTGCTCTCGCCGCACCACACCGCCGAGGACGTCGCGCTGCACACCCGGGTGTTCCGTGAGGCCGTGGAGGCGCTGGTCGGCTGAGGCGCGGCGCGCTCCCCACGACGGGCCGGCGCTCCCCACGAGGTGCAGCCCGTGGGAGGCTCCGGTCGCCCTGCATACCGTGGTGAACCTGCCGCGGGCGGGCCTCAGGTGCGGCGGTACGTGAGGTCGGTGACCGGCCGCCCCGCGGCGAGACCACGGCGCTCGAAGCGGGTCAGCGGACGGTCGGCCCAGCGCGGGGCGGTGCCGCCGTGGACGTTGTCGAGCAGCGGCTCCGCATCGAGCACGTCCTGCATCTGCTCGGCGTAGTCGGGCCAGTCGGTGGCCAACCGCCACAGCCCACCCGGGGCGAGCCGGCTCGCCGCCAGCGCGGCGAAGGCCGGGGTCACCAGCCGGCGGCGGTGGTGCCGCTTCTTGGGCCACGGGTCGGGGAAGAACGTCCACAGCTCGTGCACTGACCGCTCGTCGAGCAGGTGCGCGAACGACCACACCGCGTCGACCCCCAGCAGGCGGACGTTCGTGACGCCGGCCTTCTCCAGGCGGATCAGCGTCTCGGCGACCCCCGGCCTCCACACCTCGAAGGCCAGGACGTCGCAGGACGGACGCGCCGCCGCAAGCGCGGCGGTCGCCTCGCCGCTGCCCGAGCCGATCTCGACGACCAGCCGCGCCCGCCGGCCGAACCACGCGGCGAGGTCGAACCCCGGGTCGTCGACCGCCTCGTCGGGGATCCACCACCGTCCCGCGAGCCGCTCCCAGCCGGCGGCCTGCGGCGCGCTCATCCGGCTGCCCCGGCGGGCGTAGGTGAGCACCTCGGCGACCCGGCGGCCGTCCTCGGTGACGCCGGTGTGCGGGCGGGCGGGTCGCACCCGGGACTCGGTCACGCTGCTCGTCCTCCTGGTTCGTCTGCGGTGCTCGCGGGCGGCACCAGCGGGACCGCGGACGCGTCGAGAGGCCCCGACCACAGGTGCGGTCGGGGCCTCTCGGTCGTTCGTGGCGGGTCAGCCGCGCCGGTCACCCGGTGGTGCGGCGGCCCGCCCGGGGATCACTTGAGGATCTTGGTGACCCGGCCGGCGCCGACGGTCCGGCCGCCCTCGCGGATCGCGAAGCGGAGGCCGTCCTCCATGGCGATCGGCTGGATCAGCTCGACCGACATGTCGGTGTTGTCGCCCGGCATGACCATCTCGGTGCCCTCGGGCAGGGTCACCACGCCGGTCACGTCCGTGGTCCGGAAGTAGAACTGCGGACGGTAGTTGTTGAAGAACGGCGTGTGCCGGCCGCCCTCCTCCTTGGAGAGGATGTAGACCGAGGCCTCGAAGTTGGTGTGCGGGGTCGTGGTGCCCGGCTTGATGATCACCATGCCGCGCTCCACGTCCTCGCGCTTCGTGCCGCGCAGGAGCAGACCGACGTTCTCGCCCGCCTGACCCTCGTCCAGGAGCTTGCGGAACATCTCCACGCCGGTGACCGTGGTGGACTGCTTGCCCTCACGGATGCCGATGATGTCGACGGTCTCGTTGACCTTGATGACACCACGCTCGATGCGGCCGGTGACGACCGTGCCACGACCGGTGATCGTGAAGACGTCCTCGACCGGCATCAGGAACGGCTTGTCGATCTCGCGCTCCGGCTGCGGGATGTACTCGTCCACGGCGTTCATCAGCTCGAGGACGGACTCGCCCCACTTGGCGTCGCCGTTGAGGGCCGGGAAGGCGGCCACCCGGACGACCGGGATGTCGTCGCCGGGGAACTCGTACTCGGTGAGGAGCTCGCGCACCTCCATCTCGACGAGCTCGATGAGCTCCTCGTCGTCGACCATGTCGCACTTGTTCAGCGCGACGACGATGGCCGGCACGCCGACCTGGCGGGCGAGCAGGACGTGCTCACGGGTCTGCGGCATCGGGCCGTCGGTCGCCGCGACCACGAGGATCGCGCCGTCCATCTGCGCGGCACCGGTGATCATGTTCTTGATGTAGTCGGCGTGCCCCGGGCAGTCGACGTGGGCGTAGTGACGCGCCTCGGTCTGGTACTCGACGTGCGCGATCGAGATCGTGATGCCGCGCTGACGCTCCTCCGGGGCCTTGTCGATCTCGTCGAACGGCGTGAAGGGGTTCAGGTCAGGGTACTTGTCGTGCAGCACCTTGGTGATTGCTGCGGTCAACGTCGTCTTGCCGTGGTCGATGTGACCGATGGTGCCGATGTTGACGTGCGGCTTAGTCCGCTCGAACTTCGCCTTAGCCACGGGGGCTCCTCCTTGTTGGTACTGGACTCGTTGTTGTCTCGGTGACGCCGGCGCTGCTACTCGCCGCGGACCTTCTTGATGATCTCGTCGGCGACGTTCTGCGGAACCTCGGCGTACGAGTCGAACTCCATCGAGTACGACGCCTGACCGGAGGTCTTGGACCTCAGATCGCCAACGTACCCGAACATCTCCGACAGTGGTACCAGAGCCTCGACCACGCGGTCGCCGGACCGCTCGAACATGGTCTGGATCTGGCCACGGCGGGAGTTGATGTCGCCGATCACGTCCCCGAGGAACGACTCGGGGGTGGTCACCTCGACGGCGAACATCGGCTCGAGCAGGACCGGCTTCGCCTGGCGCGAGGCCTCCTTGAAGGCCTGGATCCCGGCCAGCTTGAACGCGAGCTCGGAGGAGTCCACGTCGTGGTAGGCGCCGTCCTCGAGGGTGACCTTGACGTCGACCATCGGGTAGCCGGCGAGCACGCCGAACTCCATGGCCTCCTGGGCACCCTGGTCCACCGAGGGGATGTACTCGCGGGGAACCCGGCCGCCGCTCACGTTGTTGACGAACTCGTAGCCCGCACCCGCACCGGTCTCCGGGTCCACGCTCGGCTCGATCGAGATGACGACCTTCGCGAACTGGCCGGAGCCACCGGTCTGCTTCTTGTGGGTGTAGCTGTGGTTCGCCACCTTGCGGCGGATCGTCTCGCGGTAGGCCACCTGCGGCTTGCCGACGGTCGCCTCGACGCGGAACTCGCGCTTCATCCGGTCGACGAGGATCTCGAGGTGCAGCTCGCCCATGCCGGCGATGATCGTCTGCCCGGTCTCCTGATCGGTCTTCACCGTGAAGGTGGGGTCCTCGTCGGAGAGCCGCTGGATGGCGACGCCGAGCTTCTCCTGGTCGCCCTTCGTCTTGGGCTCGATGGCGACCTCGATCACCGGCGCCGGGAAGGTCATCGACTCGAGGACCACCGGGTCGTTCTGCACGCACAGCGTCTCGCCGGTGGTGGTGTCCTTCAGACCCATCACCGCGACGATCTGGCCGGCGCCGACCGAGGCGATCTCCTCACGCTTGTTGGCGTGCATCTGGTAGATCTTGCCGATCCGCTCCTTGCGGCCCTTGGTCGCGTTGAGCACGGTCTGGCCGGCCGCCAGCTTGCCGGAGTAGACCCGGATGTAGGTGAGCTTTCCGAGGTGCGGGTCGGCCGCGATCTTGTACGCCAGGCCGGCGAACGGCTCCTCGTCGCTGGGGTGGCGGATGATCACCGCCTCCTCGTCGTTGGGCTTGTGGCCCTGGATCGCGTCGATGTCGAGCGGCGACGGGAGGTACTTGACGACCGCGTCGAGCAGCGGCTGGACGCCCTTGTTCTTGAACGCCGTGCCGCACAGCACCGGGTTGAGCTTGTCGGCGAGCGTCGCACGGCGGATGCCGGCCTCGAGCTGCTCGACGGTGGGCTCCTCGCCCTCGAGGTACATCTCCATGATCTCGTCGTCGGCCTCGGCCAGCGTCTCGAGCAGCTTCTCGCGCCACTCGGCGGCCTGCTCGACGAGCTCCGCCGGGATCTCCTCGACCTCGTAGTCGTCGCCGATCTTCGTCTCGCCGCGCCAGGTGAGCGCGCGCATGCCGACGAGGTCGACCACGCCGAGGAAGTCATGCTCGGCGCCGATGGGGAGCTGGAGGACCAGCGGGGTGGAGTTCAGCCGCTCGACGATCATGTCGACGCAGCGGAAGAAGTCGGCACCGGTGCGGTCGAGCTTGTTGACGAAGCACATCCGGGGGACGGAGTACTTGTTGGCCTGCCGCCACACGGTCATGCTCTGCGGCTCGACGCCCGCGACGCCGTCGAAGACGGCGACGGCGCCGTCGAGCACCCGCAGCGACCGCTCCACCTCGACGGTGAAGTCGACGTGGCCGGGGGTGTCGATGATGTTGATCTGGTGGTCCTTCCACCAGCAGGTCGTCGCCGCGGACGTGATCGTGATGCCGCGCTCCTGCTCCTGCTCCATCCAGTCCATCGTGGCCGCGCCCTCGTGGACCTCACCGATCTTGTAGGTGATGCCGGTGTAGAACAGGATGCGCTCGGTGGTGGTGGTCTTGCCGGCGTCGATGTGCGCCATGATGCCGATGTTGCGGACCTTGTTGAGGTCGGTGGTGATGTCGACGGCCACTGGTCAGTGATCCCCTCGTGCTCGGGAGTGGTGCGGGGTAGCCGCTGCGGGCTGCCGGTGCGTGCGAGGCGTCGCTGCCCTCGTGGGGCGCGGGGCCGGTCGACGTACCGGGCGGGTCACCAGCGGTAGTGCGCGAAGGCCTTGTTGGACTCGGCCATCTTGTGGGTGTCCTCGCGACGCTTCACAGCAGCGCCGAGGCCGTTGGAGGCGTCGAGGATCTCGTTCATGAGGCGCTCGGCCATGGTCTTCTCGCGGCGCGCGGCGGAGTAGCTGACGAGCCAGCGCAGCGCCAGCGTCATCGAGCGGGTGCCGCGGACCTCGACGGGGACCTGGTAGGTGGCGCCACCGACCCGGCGGCTGCGGACCTCGAGGGCCGGCTTGACGTTGTCGAGCGCGCGCTTCAGCGTGACGACCGGGTCGGTGCCGGTCTTGTCCCGGCAGCCCTCCATGGCTCCGTAGACGATCCGCTGGGCGGTCTGCTTCTTGCCGTCCTTGAGAACCTTGCTGACGAGCTGGGTGACGACCGGGCTGCCGTACACCGGGTCGATGTCGACCGGACGCTTCGGGGCGGGACCCTTGCGGGGCATCAGCTCTTCTCCTTCTTCGCGCCGTAGCGGCTGCGAGCCTGCTTGCGGTTCTTCACGCCCTGGGTGTCGAGCGAGCCGCGGATGATCTTGTAGCGCACACCGGGGAGGTCCTTCACCCGGCCACCGCGCACGAGCACGATGGAGTGCTCCTGGAGGTTGTGGCCGACGCCCGGGATGTACGCCGTGACCTCGATGCCGCTGGACAGCCGCACCCGGGCGACCTTGCGCAGCGCCGAGTTCGGCTTCTTGGGTGTGGTGGTGTAGACACGCGTGCACACGCCGCGTCGCTGGGGCGAACCCTTCAGAGCGGGCGTCTTGTTCTTCGACACCTTGTCCTGGCGGCCCTTGCGGACCAACTGCTGGATGGTGGGCACCGCGTGGTTCCCCTTCGCTTTCGAGTCTTGACCTCTGGTGTTGCCTGCTGGTGGCGCCGGCGGACCGGCCGGCCATCGCGCGCGCTGCGTGCTGGTGCTGCCCGCCGCGTTCCGCTCGACCCCCGCGGTCGGGCGTGTCGCCCACCACAGGCCTCCGCGAGCTACCGCGGCGACGGGTCTTGCGAATGAACGCTGCGACTGCAGCCCACGCGACTCGCTCGTGCAGGTGCACTGTGAGCACGCATGATGGCCTGGCTGACCCAGGCACGAAGACAAAGATTACCGGCTCGCCGTAACAGGGTCAAAACGAGGGCGGACGCGGCCCCGCGAGCGCAGCCGCCTGCTGCGTGGCTGAGGATCTCATCGTACCGGCGGCCTCAAGGACGGCCTCCCGGGAGCGGTCCCGTCAGCGGCAGGGCGAGCAGCTCGGCCAGGTGCACCGCCCGCCGGCCGGTGAGGTCGGCCAGCTGGGTGCGGCAGGAGAACCCGTCGGCGAGCAGCACCGCCCCCTCCGGCGCAGCCCGGACCGCCGGGAGCAGGGCGTGCTCGGCGACCGCCACCGACACCTCGTAGTGACCCCGCTCGACGCCGAAGCTGCCGGCGAGTCCGCAGCACCCGCCGACCCGGGTGACGGCGGCGCCGGTCCGGCGCAGCAGCTCGGCGTCCGCCGACCAGCCGAGCACGCTGCTGTGGTGGCAGTGCGGCTGGGCCACCACCTGTGTGCCGGTCAGGTCGGGCGGCGTCCAGCCGGGAAGGTCCGACAGCAGCTCGGCCAGGGTGCGGACCCCGGCGGCGACCCGGGCGGCCAGCTCGGCGGTGCGCGGGTCGCCGAGCAGCTGCGGGACGTCCGAGCGCAGCGTCGCCAGGCACGACGGCTCGAGGCCGACCACGGGAATCCCTCGCTCGACGTACCGGTTCAGCAGCCGGACCGTCCGGGAGGCCACCCGGGCGGCGGCGGCGAGCTGGCCGGTGCCGAACCAGGTGAGGCCGCAGCAGGCCGGCTCTGCCACCACCCCCACCCGGAGCCCCGCCGACTCCAGCACCCGGACCGCTGCCCGACCGGCGTCCGCGGCGAACGAGTCGGTGAACGAGTCGGCCCACACCACGACGTCCGGACCGCCGGTCCTGCCGTCCGTCGCGGACGACGACCGGCGGGCCCAGCGGCGCAGCGGGTCCGCGGCAAGCTCCGGCAGCCCCCGTCGCTGGTCCATCCCGGCGACGGCGCGGGCCACCCGCTGCACGGTCAGCGGCCGGAGGGCCCGGTTGGCCGCGCCGGCGACCGGCTGCGCCAGCCGGGCCCACCGGGGCAGCGCGCCGAGCGTGTAGTGGCTGCGCGGCCGGAGCCGCCGGCGGTAGCGCTGCTGCAGCGCCTCGGCCTTGTAGGTGGCCATGTCCACGCCGGTCGGACAGTCGCGGGCGCAGCCCTTGCAGGCCAGGCAGAGGTCGAGTGCGTCGTGGACCTCCGGTGACCGCCAGCCCTCGCGCACCAGGCGGCCGTCCACCATCTCCTGCAGCACCCGCGCGCGGCCGCGGGTGGAGTCCTTCTCCTGCCGGGTGGCCAGGTACGACGGGCACATCACGCCCCCCGACGTCGTGCTGTCTGCCACGCACTTGCCGACCCCGGTGCACCGGTGCACCGCCTCCACGAGCGAGCCACCGTCGTGCACGAGCCGCAGCCGGTGCCGTGGCTCGCGCAGCCGCGGCCGGAGGCGCAGGTCGGCGTCGACCGGCACGGGGTCGACCAGCACGCCCGGGTTGAGCAGCCCGTCGGGGTCCCAGAGCCGCTTCACCGCGCCGAACAGGGCGACGGCGTCCGCGGAGTACATCCGCGGGAGCAGCCCCGACCGGGCGCGGCCGTCGCCGTGCTCGCCGGACAGGCTGCCGCCGTGCGCCGCGACGAGGTCGGCGCCGTCCTCGAGGAAGCGCCGGAAGCGGTCCCGGCCGTCGCGGTCCCGCAGCGGGAAGTCGATGCGGAGGTGCACGCAGCCGTCCCCGAAGTGTCCGTACGGCACCCCGTCCAGCCGATGCTCGAGCAGCAGCGCGTCGAAGCTCGCGCAGGTAGCCGCCCAGTCGCGCCGGTGGCACCGCGGAGTCCTCCCAGCCGGAGTGCGCGGGCCGGTCCAGGCTGCGGGCCGCGAGCCCGGCGCCGTCCTCGCGGATCCGCCACATCGCGATGGTCTCGAGCTCGTCACCGACCACCCGATGGTCGACGGCGGCGGCGTCGCGGACCACCGCGCCGGCGAGCGCCGTGGCCTCGGCGGCCGAGTCGGCGGCCACCTCCGCGAACAGCCACCCGGAGCCCGACGGCAGGTCCGGCACCGCCGCGGCCCCGCGCCGCTGCCGGACCACCTCGACGATCCGGTCGTCCAGCCCCTCGCAGGCGACCAACGGGTGTTGCAGCAGGGCGGGCACGGCGTCCGCGGCCTCGGCCATCGACGGGTAGCCGAGCACGGCGAGGACGCGGTGCGGGGCGTCGCGAACGAGCCGGACGGTGGCGCCGAGCACGACGGCCAGGGTGCCCTCGCTGCCGACCAGGAACCGGCCGACGTCGCGGCCGTGCTCGGGCAGGAGGTGCTCCAACGCGTAGCCGGACACCTGGCGCGAGAACCGGCCCAGCTCGGTGCGCACCACGGACAGGTGCTCGTCGACGAGCCGGTCCAGGGCTTCGAGGGTGGCCGAGGCCGGGCGCCGCCCCGCCCCGAGCTCCAGCCGCTCCCCGGCCGCGGTCACCACCTCGAGCCCCAGCACGTTGTCGGAGGTGCGCCCGTAGCCGAGCGCCCGCGAGCCGCAGGCGTTGTTGCCGACCATCCCGCCGACCGTGCAGCGGTTGTGCGTCGAGGGGTCCGGGCCGAACCGGAGCCCGTGTGCCGCGGCGGCGCGCTGCAGGGTGGCGTGCACGGTGCCCGGCTGCACGGTCGCGGTGCCGACCTCGGCGTCGAGCGCGAGGACCCGGTCGAGGTGCCGCGCGGTGTCCACGACGATCCCGCTGCCGACGGCGTTCCCGGCGATCGACGTGCCGGCGCCGCGCAGGGTGAGCGGGGTGCCGGTCTCCCGGGCCGCGGCCACACAGGCGTGCACCTCCTCGACGTGCCGGGGCCGCACGACGGCCTGCGGGACGACCCGGTAGAGCGACGCGTCGGCGGCGTACATCGCCCGGGCCAGGGTCGAGTCGTCCACCTCACCGACGCCGTGCCGGCGCAGCGCGGCGACGACGTCCGCGGCGCCGGCCTCGCTCACCACAGCTCGAGGCTGTCGCGGATGATGCCCGCCAGGTCGTGCTCCGACGGCGCGCGGGGCGCCGTCGCCAGCAGGCGCTGCTGCTGGAGCGCCCCGGCCACCAGGTTCTCCACGTCCTGCTCGCCGTAGCCGACGGCGCCGAGCCCGTTGGGCATCCCGATGTCGCGCATCAGCGCGGTGAGCACGGTCGGCAGGAGCTCGCGGGGGTCGCCGCGGCGCTCGGCCTCGGGGTCGAGCAGCGCTGCGGCGCGGAGGTGCCGCTCGGGGTCGGCCGGGAACGTGAAGCGGAACGCCGCCGGGGCGGTGAGCGCGACCGCCATGCCGTGCGGCACGAGCGGCTCGTCGTCGGGGTAGCCGGCCGGGCGGAAGTCCCGGACCCGCCCGGCGACCGGGTAGGCGATGGCATGCGGGACGTGCACGCCGGCGTTGCCGAAGCCCAGCCCGGCGAAGGTGGCGGCGAGCGCCATCCGCTCGCGGGCCGAGGCGTCCTGCCCGTCCCGGACCGCCCGCCGCAACGACGACGCCAGGAGGTCCATCGCCCGCTCCGACCACAGGTCGGAGACCGGGTTGGCGCCGCAGTACGGCACCCGCTGGTCGGGCTGCTTGCGGTCGTAGGAGGAGTACGGCCGGGCGGTCCAGCTCTCCAGTGCGTGGCAGACGATGTCCATCCCGCAGGCCGCTGTGACGCCGGCGGGCTGGCTCCAGGTCAGCTCCGGGTCGACGACCGCGAGCACCGGGCGCAGCCGCGGGTGGCTGATCCCGGTCTTGACGTGCAGGTCGACCACGTCGAGGACGCAGATCGTGGTGCTCTCGCTGCCGGTGCCGGTCGTGGTCGGCACCGCGACCAGCGGTGGCAGCGGGTGCACCGGGGCGCGACCATCGCCGATCGGGGCGTTGACGTAGTCCATCAGCTCGCCGGGGTTGCTGCTCAGCAGCGCGACCGCCTTCGCGGTGTCGATCGACGAGCCGCCGCCGACCGCGACGAAGGCGTCCCACGGGCCGGTCGCACGGGCGGCCCGCACCGCGGCGGCCAGACTGGCGTCCGTGGGCTCCACGTGCACCTCGTCGTACACCCGGACGTCCAGCCCGGAGCGGGACAGGTGCTCGGCGACGCGTGCCGGATGACCGGTGGTCGCGACGCCGGGGTCAGTGACCACGAGCACCCGGTGGACGTCGTACGCCGCCAGGTCGTGGCCGATCTCGGCGGCGGCCCCGGGGCCGAACTTGAGCGCCGGAGCGCCGTAGGTGAACACGGTCTCCGGATCCGGGCGCGTCACCGGCCACCGCCCGGCGCCGGCACCCGGTCGTCGGCGAGCAGGGTCAGGGCGTGCCGCGCGGCACTGAGCAGGTCGAGCCGCTCGGCCTCCTCGACCGGAACCCAGGCCGCAAGCTCGGTGGAGCCGCCGACCTCCACGACCCGCGGCTCGGCGTCCTGCGACCCGGGCTCGATGTCGGCGTCGAAGATCAGGTGGATGCCGTGGTAGTCCTCGACCAGGCCGTCGGCGCGAGCGCCGACGAAGTGCGACGCGTGCACGTCGCGGCTCCGGCCGGGGACGACGTGCAGTCCGGTCTCCTCGTACACCTCGCGCCGCAGCGCGTCCCGGGGGTCCTCGCCGTGCTCGACCCCGCCGCCGGGCAGCGTCCACCGGCCGGGGATGCGGGTCCGGTCGGACATCCGGGTGAGCAGGATCTCCCCGTCGCGGGTCAGCAGCGCGTAGGCGGCGACCCGCTGACGCTGGGGTGGTGCGGCGTCCTCGGCCATGCCCGCGAGTCTAGGCGCGCCCGGATCCACCTCGTCCACCAGAGGGCGGCCCGCCCGACCTAGGCTCCGGCCGTCTGCAGCGGGTCCGGCCGCACCGGAACGACAGCTGTACGTCGCTGTGGCCGGCCACTCCCGGCGAAAGGCCGGAGGCCGGGCCCCTCGCGGGACCCGGCCTCCAGGTGTGCCGGCGCCAGGCCGGGGGACGACGACCTCAGTTCTGGTAGGAGCCGAAGTCGAAGTCGTCGAGCGCCACGGCCTGACCTCCGGTGTTGCCGAAGTCGTAGTCGTAGTCGCCGTAGCCCGTGACCGAGTACGCGTTGGCGCGCGCCTCCTCGGTGGGCTCGACCCGGATGTTGCGGTACCGCTCGAGGCCGGTGCCCGCCGGGATCAGCTTGCCGATGATCACGTTCTCCTTCAGGCCGCGCAGCGAGTCGGACTTGGCGTGGATCGCCGCGTCCGTGAGCACCCGCGTCGTCTCCTGGAAGGAGGCGGCCGACAGCCACGACTCGGTGGCGAGCGAGGCCTTCGTGATCCCCATCAGCTGCGGACGACCGGCGGCCGGCTTGCCGCCCTCGGACACCACCCGGCGGTTCTCCTCCTCGAAGATCACCCGGTCCACCAGCTCGGACGGGAGCATCGTGGTCTCGCCCTGCTCCAGCACGAGGACCCGGCGCAGCATCTGCCGCACGATGATCTCGATGTGCTTGTCGTGGATCGACACGCCCTGGCTGCGGTAGACCGCCTGGACCTCGTCGACGAGGTGCTCCTGGGCCTTGCGGACACCGAGGATGCGCAGCACCTCCTGCGGGTCGGGCGTCCCCTGGGTGAGCTGCTGGCCCACCTCGACGTGGTCACCCTCGCCGACGAGCAGCCGGGACCGCTTGCTGACCGGGTACTCCTGCACGTCCGAGCCGTCGTCCGGCGTGACGAGCACCTTCCTGGCCCGGTCGGTCTCCTCGATGGTCACCCGGCCGGCGGCCTCGGTGATCGGAGCGCGACCCTTGGGCTGGCGGGCCTCGAAGAGCTCCACCACGCGGGGCAGACCCTGCGTGATGTCGTCCGCGGAGGCCACACCACCGGTGTGGAAGGTGCGCATCGTCAGCTGCGTGCCGGGCTCGCCGATCGACTGGGCGGCGATGATGCCGACCGCCTCGCCGATGTCCACGAGCTTGCCGGTCGCCAGCGAACGGCCGTAGCACTTCGCGCAGGTGCCGGTCTTGGCGTCGCAGGTCAGCACGGAGCGGACCTTCACCTCCTCGATCCCGGCCGCGACGAGCTCGTCGATCTTCACGTCGCCGAGGTCCGAGCCGGCGGCGGCGAGCACCTCGCCGGTCTCCGGGTGCAGGACGTCGACGGACGCGGACCGGGCGTACGCCGCGGTCTCGGCGTTCTCGTGCTTGAACACCCGGCCGTTCTCGAGCCGCTGCCCGATCCGCTTGGGCAGACCACGCTCGGTGCCGCAGTCGTCCTCGCGGATGATGACGTCCTGCGAGACGTCGACCAGGCGCCGGGTCAGGTAGCCGGAGTCGGCGGTCCGCAGCGCGGTGTCCGCCAGGCCCTTGCGGGCACCGTGCGTGGAGATGAAGTACTCCAGCACGGACAGGCCCTCGCGGAAGTTCGCCTTGATCGGCCGCGGGATGATGTCGCCCTTCGGGTTCGCCACCAGGCCTCGCATGGCGGCGATCTGCCGGACCTGCATCATGTTTCCGCGGGCGCCGGAGTGCACCATCATGTAGATCGGGTTGAGCTTGTCGAAGGTGGTCTCCAGCTCGTCGGCGACCTTGTTCGACGCCTGGGTCCAGATCTCGATGAGCTCCTGACGGCGCTCGTCGTCGGTGATCAGACCCCGCTCGAACTGCTTCTGCACCTTCGCGGCCTGGGCCTCGAAGACCTCGAGGATCTCGCCCTTGCGCTCCGGGGTGACGACGTCCTCGATGGAGACCGTGACGCCGGACCGGGTCGCCCAGTGGAAGCCGGCGTCCTTCAGGGCGTCGAGCGCCGCGGCCACCTCCACCTTCGAGTAGCGCTCCGCGAGGTCGTTCACGATGACGCCGAGCTGCTTCTTGCCGACCTCGTAGTCCACGAAGGGGTAGTCGGCCGGCAGGGTCTCGTTGAACAGCGCACGGCCGAGCGTGGTGCGCAGGATCAGCGGCTGTCCCTCGCTCCAGCCCTCGGGAACCGGCTGGCCCTCCGGCGGGACGACGTCCTTGAGCCGGATCCGGATCTTGGCCTGCAGCGCGAGCTCGCCACGGTCGAAGGCCATGATCGCCTCTGCCGTCGACGCGAACTCCCGCCCGGCGCCGGGCAGCTCACCGTCCATCTCCCGGGTGAGGAAGAACAGCCCGATGATCATGTCCTGGGTCGGCATGGTCACCGGACGGCCGTCGGACGGCTTGAGGATGTTGTTCGTCGACAGCATCAGGATCCGGGCCTCGGCCTGCGCCTCGGCGGACAGCGGGAGGTGCACGGCCATCTGGTCACCGTCGAAGTCGGCGTTGAACGCCGAGCAGACGAGCGGGTGGATCTGGATGGCCTTGCCCTCGATGAGCTGCGGCTCGAAGGCCTGGATGCCGAGGCGGTGCAGCGTCGGCGCCCGGTTCAGCAGCACCGGGTGCTCGGTGATGACCTCCTCGAGCACGTCCCACACCACGGCGTACCGGGACAGACCGCTGACCGCGCGCTCCACCATCCGCTTGGCGCTCTTGATGTTCTGCGCGTGGTTGAGGTCCACGAGCCGCTTCATCACGAACGGCTTGAACAGCTCGAGCGCCATCTGCTTGGGCAGACCGCACTGGTGCAGCTTGAGCTGAGGACCGACCACGATGACCGAACGGCCCGAGTAGTCGACGCGCTTGCCGAGCAGGTTCTGGCGGAACCGGCCCTGCTTGCCCTTGAGCATGTCGGACAGCGACTTGAGCGGCCGGTTGCCCGGACCGGTCACCGGACGACCGCGGCGGCCGTTGTCGAACAGCGAGTCGACGGCCTCCTGGAGCATCCGCTTCTCGTTGTTGACGATGATCTCGGGCGCGCCGAGGTCCAGCAGCCGCTTGAGGCGGTTGTTCCGGTTGATCACGCGGCGGTACAGGTCGTTGAGGTCGGAGGTCGCGAAGCGGCCACCGTCGAGCTGCACCATCGGGCGCAGGTCCGGCGGGATGACCGGGACCGCGTCCAGCACCATGCCCTTGGGGCTGTTGTCGGTCTTGCGGAAGGCGTCGACCACCTTCAGCCGCTTGAGCGCCCGGACCTTGCGCTGGCCCTTGCCGGTGGCGATGGTCTCGCGCAGCGAGTCCACCTCGGCGTCGAGGTCGAAGCTCTCGAGGCGCTTCTGGATCGCCGTGGCGCCCATGTGGCCCTCGAAGTACTTGCCGAACCAGCTCTTCATCTCGCGGTAGAGCATCTCGTCGCCCTCGAGGTCTTGGACCTTGAGGTTCTTGAACCGGCTCCAGACCTCCTCGAGGCGGTCCAGCTCGCGCTGCGACCGGTCCCGGAGCTGCTTCATCTCGCGCTCCGCGCCGTCCTTGACCTTGCGGCGCGCGTCGGCCTTGGCACCCTCGGCCTCCAGGGCCGCGAGGTCCTCCTCCAGCTTCTTCGCGCGCTCGTCGATCGAGGTGTCCCGGCGGTTCTCGAGGCGCTTGCGCTCAAGGTCCACCTTCGCCTCGAGCGAGGACAGGTCGCGGTGCCGCGCGTCCTCGTCGACGTGGGTGATCATGTACGCCGCGAAGTAGATGACCTTCTCGAGGTCCTTCGGGGCGAGGTCGAGCAGGTAGCCGAGCCGGCTCGGCACACCCTTGAAGTACCAGATGTGGGTCACCGGAGCAGCGAGCTCGATGTGCCCCATCCGCTCGCGGCGCACCTTGGAGCGGGTCACCTCGACGCCGCAGCGCTCGCAGATGATGCCCTTGAAGCGGACCCGCTTGTACTTGCCGCAGTAGCACTCCCAGTCCCGGGTGGGACCGAAGATCTTCTCGCAGAAGAGACCGTCACGCTCGGGCTTGAGCGTGCGGTAGTTGATCGTCTCCGGCTTCTTCACCTCGCCGTGGCTCCACTGACGGATGTCGTCAGCGGTCGCCAGGCCGATCTGAAGCTGGTCGAAGAAGTTCACGTCGAGCACAGTGGCTTCTTTCCTCGTGTTCTTGAAGGTGAGTGATCGTGACGGGGACCGACCCCGGAGGCACGACGGGCAGCCGCCCGTCGTACCTCCTGCGGAGTCAGACTTCCTCGACGCTGCTGGGCTCGCGACGGGACAGGTCGATGCCGAGCTCCTCGGCGGCGCGGAAGACGTCCTCCTCCGCGTCGCGCATCTCGATGGCCGAGCCGTCCTGGGACAGCACCTCGACGTTGAGGCAGAGCGACTGCATCTCCTTGACGAGCACCTTGAACGACTCGGGGATGCCCGAGTCGGGGATGTTCTCGCCCTTGACGATCGCCTCGTAGACCTTGACGCGACCCGGCACGTCGTCGGACTTGATGGTCAGGAGCTCCTGCAGGGCGTAGGCGGCGCCGTACGCCTCCATCGCCCAGACCTCCATCTCACCGAAGCGCTGGCCGCCGAACTGTGCCTTACCGCCCAGCGGCTGCTGGGTGATCATGGAGTACGGGCCGGTGGAGCGCGCGTGGATCTTGTCGTCCACGAGGTGGTGCAGCTTCAGGATGTACATGTAGCCGACGGAGACCGGGTCCGGGAACGGCTCGCCGGAGCGGCCGTCGAACAGCTGCGCCTTGCCGTTCTCCTTCACGACGCGCACGCCGTCGCGGTTCGGCAGGGTCGAGCCGAGGAGACCGACGATCTCGTCCTCCTTGGCGCCGTCGAAGACCGGCGTGGCCACGTTGACGTCGCCGGGAGAGGAGTCCGCCGCGATCTCGATGAGCCGCTGCTTCCACTCCTGGTCGTCGCCCTCGACCTGCCAGCCGGTCTTGGCCAGCCAGCCGAGGTGGATCTCCAGGATCTGGCCGATGTTCATCCGGCCCGGCACGCCGAGCGGGTTGAGCACCACGTCGACCGGGGTGCCGTCCTCCATGAACGGCATGTCCTCGACCGGGAGGATCTTGGAGATGACGCCCTTGTTGCCGTGCCGGCCGGCGAGCTTGTCGCCCACGGAGATCTTGCGCTTCTGCGCCACGTAGACGCGGACCAGCTGGTTCACGCCCGGGGGCAGCTCGTCACCGTCCTCGCGGTCGAAGACCCGCACGCCGATCACCGTGCCGGACTCACCGTGGGGGACCTTCATCGAGGTGTCGCGGACCTCGCGCGCCTTCTCGCCGAAGATCGCGCGGAGCAGCCGCTCCTCCGGGGTGAGCTCGGTCTCGCCCTTCGGGGTGACCTTGCCGACCAGGATGTCGCCGGTCGTGACCTCCGCACCGATCCGGATGATCCCGCGCTCGTCGAGGTCGGCGAGCATCTCCTCGCTGACGTTCGGGATGTCGCGGGTGATCTCCTCCGGACCGAGCTTCGTGTCGCGGGCGTCCACCTCGTGCTCCTCGATGTGGATCGAGGTGAGCACGTCCTGCTGCACGAGGCGCTGGGAGAGGATGATCGCGTCCTCGTAGTTGTGCCCCTGCCACGGCATGAACGCGACCAGGAGGTTCGTGCCGAGGGCCATCTCGCCGTCGTCGGTGCACGGACCGTCCGCGATCGGCGTACCGACCTCCAGACGCTGGCCGTCCCAGACCAGCGGGCGCTGGTTGATGCAGGTGCCCTGGTTGGAGCGGCTGAACTTCTGCATCCGGTAGGTCTGGTACGTGCCGTCGTCCTGCATGACCTCGACCGCGTCGGCCGAGACCTCGCTCACCACGCCGGCCTTGGTCGCCGTGACGACGTCACCGGCGTCCACGGCGGCCCGGAACTCCATGCCCGTGCCGACCAGGGGCGCGTCGCTCCGGATGAGCGGCACGGCCTGGCGCTGCATGTTCGAGCCCATCAGCGCACGGTTGGCGTCGTCGTGCTCGAGGAACGGGATGAGCGCGGTCGCCACCGAGACCATCTGCCGCGGCGAGACGTCCATGTAGTCGACCTCGGCCGCCGGGATGACGTCGACCTCGCCGTGGCGCTGACGGACCAGCACCCGCTCCTCGACGAAGCGGCTGTTCTCGTCGAGCGGGGCGTTGGCCTGCGCGATGACGAAGCGGTCCTCCTCGTCGGCGGTGAGGAAGTCGACCTTGTCGGTGACCCGGCCGTGCTCCACCTTGCGGTACGGCGTCTCCACGAAGCCGAACGGGTTGATCCGGCCGAAGGTGGACAGCGAGCCGATCAGGCCGATGTTCGGACCCTCGGGGGTCTCGATCGGGCACATCCGGCCGTAGTGGGACGGGTGCACGTCGCGGACCTCGAAGCCGGCGCGGTCGCGGGAGAGACCACCGGGACCGAGCGCCGAGAGCCGACGCTTGTGCGTCAGGCCGGCGATCGGGTTGGTCTGGTCCATGAACTGCGACAGCTGGGAGGTGCCGAAGAACTCCTTCAGCGCGGCCACCACGGGACGGATGTTGATGAGGCTCTGCGGGGTGATCGCCTCGACGTCCTGGGTGGTCATCCGCTCGCGGACGACCCGCTCCATCCGGGCCAGGCCGGTGCGGAGCTGGTTCTGGATCAGCTCGCCGACCGTGCGCATGCGGCGGTTGCCGAAATGGTCGATGTCGTCGGCGCGCACCTCGATGGCGCCGGCGGGCATCTCCATGTCGAGCTTGCCGTCGTGCAGCGCGACGATGAACTTGATCGCCGAGACGATGTCCTCGACGGTCAGCGTCTGCTGGTCGAACGCCTCGGTCAGGCCCAGCTTCTTGTTGATCTTGTAGCGGCCGACCTTCGCGAGGTCGTAGCGCTTGCCGTTGAAGTAGTAGTTGTCCAGCAGCGTCTGTGCGGCCTCACGCGTCGGCGGCTCGCCGGGGCGCAGCTTGCGGTAGATGTCGAGGAGCGCGTCGTCCTGGCCGGACGTGTGGTCCTTCTCCAGGGTGAGCATCATCGACTCGTACTCGCCGAACTCCTCGCGGATCTGCTGCTCGCTCCAGCCGAGGGCCTTGAGCAGCACCGTGACGTTCTGCTTGCGCTTGCGGTCGAGGCGCACGCCGACCATGTCGCGCTTGTCGATCTCGAACTCGAGCCAGGCGCCGCGGGACGGGATGATCTTCGAGGTGAAGATGTCCTTGTCGGAGGTCTTGTCCGCCGTGCGCTCGAAGTAGACGCCGGGCGACCGGACGAGCTGGGAGACCACGACCCGCTCGGTGCCGTTGATGACGAAGGTGCCCTTGTCGGTCATCAGGGGGAAGTCGCCCATGAAGACCGTCTGGCCCTTGATCTCACCGGTCTCGTTGTTGGTGAACTCCGCGGAGACGTAGAGCGGCGCGGAGTAGGTGAAGTCCTTCTCCTTGCACTCGTCGACGGTGTTCTTCGGGTCGTAGAAGACCGGGTTCTCGAACGAGAGCGACATCGTGCCGGAGAAGTCCTCGATCGGAGAGATCTCCTCGAAGATCTCCTCCAGACCGGACTTGAGGCTGACGTCCTCCCCTTCGTCGAGACGCTTCTGCACGTGCTCCTGCCAGCGCTCGTTGCCGACCAGCCAGTCGAAGCTGTCGGTCTGCAGGGCGAGGAGCTTGGGAACCTCGAGGGGTTCCTTGATCTTGGCGAAGGAGATACGGCGGGGTGCTGAGACGGAACTGCTGCTTGCGCTGCGCGAGGCGGCCAAGAGGGGTCCTTCCGAGGGCTCGCGGACTCATCTGGTGATGGCGTCGTGGCCCACCACAGACCAGCCCACCGGCAGGCTGGGAGCATTTGAGGGCAGACGCAAAGCACTATGTTACCCCAGGGCGCATCGGGGCACAACCCGCCAGAGACCCACTTCTCCGGGCCCTCGGAATCGCCCCACCCGAGTCCTCGAGGGTGGCCGGCGAGAGTGCCGCTGCGGGGTCTCCGCGTGGCCCGCGGCGGACCGCAAGCCACGCAAAGCATGAACCCGTCCGGGAGCCGAGTCAAGCACCTCGGGCAGGTCCGGCCCCCGAGAATCGTGCTCGTCGTGCCTCTGGTCGACGTACGGCAGCAGACTCGGGGGGAGCCGCGGGCTCACCAGCCGCTCTCGGCACGGTGACCCTCCGGGCGGCGTCCAGGCACGCAGAACGGCGGCCACCCCCTGCAGGGGGTGACCGCCGTCGGGATGCCGCGGGTCCAGCGAGGAGGCCGTCGCCGGCCTCGGCTCACTTGACCGTGACGCTGGCGCCGGCGCCCGCGAGGGCGTCCTTGGCCTTCTCCGCGGCGTCCTTGCTGACCTTCTCGAGGACCGCCTTCGGAGCGGCCTCCACCAGCTCCTTGGCCTCCTTCAGGCCGAGGCTGGTGAGGGCGCGCACCTCCTTGATGACGTTGATCTTCTTCTCGCCGGCGGCCTCGAGGACGACGTCGAACTCGTCCTGCTCCTCGACGGCCTCGGCCTCACCGGCACCGCCACCGGCGGCCGGAGCGGCGGCGACGGCAGCCGGGGCAGCCGCGGTCACGCCGAAGGTGTCTTCGAACTGCTTCACGAACTCGCTGAGCTCGAGGAGGGTCATCTCCTTGAAAGCGTCGAGCAGCTCGTCGGTGCTGAGCTTCGCCATGGTGGCGGTTCCTTCCGTGTGGCGGACCCGCACGGTCGTGTGGGTCACGATGGGTTACTTGCTTCAGTCCTCGGCCGGGGCCTCGGTGGTCTCGCCCGCGGGCTCCTCCGCCGGCTCGTCGGCCGCGGCTGAGGCGTCCTCGGCAGGAGCGGCCGCCGGCGTACCGGCACCACCCTGGAGGACGGACGGGTCCTCTTCGGCCTTCGCCTGCAGCGCACCGGCCAGACGCGCGGCCTGGGCGATCGGTGCGTTGAGCAGGTAGACGGCCTGGCTGAGCGACGCCAGCATCCCGCCCGCGAGCTTCGCGAGGAGCACCTCGCGGGACTCGAGGTCGGCGAGCCTGGCGATCTCCGACGCGTCGAGCGACTTCCCCTCGAAGAAGCCGCCCTTGATCACGAGGGATGGGTGTGCCTTGGCAAAGTCACGCAGGCCCTTCGCCGCCTCGACGACGTCGCCGTTGATGAAGGCGATCGCGGTCGGACCGGTGAGCAGGTCGTCGAATCCTTCGACGCCGGCCTCGGTGGCGGCAATCTTGGTGAGCGTGTTCTTGACCACGGCGTAGTCCGCGTTCGCGCCGAGCGCACGCCGCAGGTCCTGCAGCTGCTTGACGCTGAGACCGCGGTACTCGGTCAGCACAGCGCCGGCAGAGTCCTGGAACGACTCCACGAGCTCTGCGACGGCGGACGCCTTGTCTGGCCGCGCCATGGGTCTCCTTCCCACTGATGAGTGTGAACCGGTCCGGAGACAGCCGAGGAGACCCGTGCAACGAAAAGCGCCCTGGCGCAGACGGCACAGGGCGGGAACGCCGACCATCGTCGACGACTCGATCAGTGTCACCTGCGCAGGCCGCCCGCTGTGCGGGACCTTCAGCCGGGCCCGGGCTGCTGCCCGCGCGCCGACGACCGGCGGTCTCTGGTTTCGCCGCCCACCCTACGTGAGCGCAGGGGCGTCGGCCAAATCGGGCTGCCCCGGGGGGAGGTTCACCATGGTATGCAGGGCAACCGCCACTTCCCACGAGGTGTACGTCGTGGGAAGGACAGGTTCGGCTGCATCCCGTGGTGAACCGCAGACCCCCACCAGGCCAGGCCGCCGGACGAATCCGGGCGAATCGCCTTCGCGGTGGGCGGCGCGGTGCTTCCATGAGCAGGTGGATCTCTCACTGCAGACCCTGAGCGGGGTGCTCGACCAGGCGGACTACCGGGTGCGCGCGGAGGCGCACCCGGCGGCACGGGTCTGGCCGACCGGCTTCGACATCCTCGACCAGCACCTCACCGGGGGATTCCGTTCCGGTGAGCTGGTGCTGCTCGGTGGGCCGCAGGGCCTCGGCAAGACGACGTGGGTGCTGCAGGTCGCGCGAAACGTGGCCCGTTCCGGCCGGTCGGCGGTGGTGCTCTCCTTCGAGCACGACGCGCAGACGCTGCTGATCCGGCTGGTGGCCCTCGAAGCCGGGACGCTCGGCGACCCGGACGCGCCCACGATCAGCCGGATCCGGCGTTCGTTCGAGGCCTCGGACGGTCGCAGCGGCTCGCTCGCCGACCGGCTCTCCGACACCGCCGGGGGCACGAAGGCGCTCGAGATCGTCCAGGAGTACGCCGACCGGCTGCTGCTGCACCGCTCGACGGGCAGCTCGACGACGCTCGACACGATCCGCGAGATCGTCGAGGAGGTCCGCTCGACGCAGGGCCAGGCTCCCCTGGTCGTCGTCGACTACCTGCAGAAGGTCAAGGTCCCGGGCGGCTCGCAGGAGGAGTCCGAGCGGGTCACGGCCGTGGTCGAGGGGCTCAAGGACATGGCGCTCGACTACGACATCCCGATCCTCGCCGTGGTCGCCTCGGACAAGGAGGGGCTGCAGTCCGGCAAGCGGATGCGGGTCGCGAACATGCGGGGGTCCTCGGCGCTGGCGTACGAGGCCGACACCGTCCTGCTGATCAACGACAAGTACGACGTGGTGGCCCGGCACCACCTGGTCTACAACGTGGCGAGCGCCGATCGCTTCCGGGAGTGGGTCGTGCTCACCGTCGAGAAGAACCGGGCCGGTCGCGACGGAGTCGACATGGAGTTCCGCAAGCGCTTCGAGCAGAGCCGCTTCGAGGGCGAGGGGCGCCCGGTCAACGAGCAGCTGGTCGACGAGCGCGTCTTCATCGAGTAGCCGCTCCGTTCGTCTGCGGTCGCCGCGCGGCGGCCTCCGACGGGACCGCAGACGAATCGAGGAAGGGGCGGCCGGTCAGGCCTCGCCGTCGGCCGCGACGTTGCGGGTGCGGTTCGGGTCGACCTGGATACCGGGGCCCATCGTCGTGGAGACGGTGACCTTCTTCAGGTAGCGACCCTTGGAGCTGGCCGGCTTGAGCCGCAGCACCTCCTCGAGCGCCGCCGCGTAGTTCTCCGCGAGCGCGGCCTCGGAGAACGACGCCTTGCCGATGATGAAGTGCAGGTTGGCGTGCCGGTCCACCCGGAACTCGATCTTGCCGCCCTTGATGTCGCTGACCGCCTTGGCCACGTCCGGCGTGACGGTGCCGGTCTTCGGGTTCGGCATCAGACCACGGGGACCGAGCACCCGGCCGAGCCGGCCGACCTTGCCCATCATGTCCGGGGTCGCGACCACGGCGTCGAAGTCGAGCCAACCGCCCGAGACCCGGTCGATGAGCTCGTCGCCGCCGACGATGTCGGCCCCCGCCTCACGGGCGGCCTCGGCCTTATCGCCGTTGGCGAAGACCAGGACCCGGGCGGTCTTGCCGGTGCCGTGCGGGAGGTTGACGGTGCCGCGGACCATCTGGTCGGCCTTGCGGGGGTCGACGCCGAGCCGCATCGCCACGTCGACGGTCTCGTCGAACTTCTTCCTGCTCGCCGCCTTGGCGATCTTGATCGCCTCGAGCGGGGCGTACAGGGCGTCCTGGTCGATCTGCTCGGACGCCGAGCGGTAGGTCTTGCTGCGCTGCATGCTGGTTGCCTTCTCTCACCAGGTGTGGTCCCCGGGCGCGTAGCGGCCCTGCCACGGTTCTCTGTGTGTCGTACGGCGGCCGGGCGGCCGCCGCAACGCTCAGTCGGTCGTGATGCCCATCGAGCGAGCAGTGCCCTCGACGATCTTCATCGCCGCGTCGATGTCGTTGGCGTTGAGGTCGGGGAGCTTGGTCGTGGCGATCTCGCGCACCTGGTCCTTGGTCAGCCGACCGACCTTGTCGGTGTGCGGGACGCTCGACCCCTTCTGCAAGCCTGCCGCCTTCTTGATCAGCTCGGCCGCCGGCGGCGTCTTCGTGATGAAGGTGAAGCTGCGGTCCTCGTAGATCGTGATCTCGACGGGGATCACGTTGCCGCGCATCGGCTCCGTGGCAGCGTTGTAGGCCTTGCAGAACTCCATGATGTTCACACCGTGGGGACCGAGCGCGGTACCCACCGGAGGAGCAGGAGTCGCCGCCCCGGCCTGCAGCTGCACCTTGACGAGCGCTGCGATCTTCTTCTTGGGAGGCATGTTCCTTGGGTCCTTACGTGATGTAGCTGGTGTTGCGGGGCTTCGCGCCGTGTCCCCGGCTCAGGCCGGAGGCCGCGGCTCAGACCTTCTGGATCTGGTTGAAGCTCAGCTCGACCGGGGTCTCCCGGCCGAAGATCTCGACGAGGGCCTTGACCCTCTGCGACTCGGCGTTGATCTCGGTGATCGTCGCGTGCAGTGTGGCGAACGGCCCGTCCACCACCATGACCGAGTCCGACACGTCGAAGTCGGCGACCTCGACCTTCTTCTTGGCCGCTCCGGGCTGGCCGGCCTGCTCGGGCCGCGACGCCTCGACCTCGGCGACGACGGCCGGGGCGAGCATGCTCTCGACCTCGGCCAGGCTCAGCGGCACAGGCTGGTGGCTGTGTCCCACGAAGCCGGTCACCGACGGGGTGTGCCGGACGGCCGCCCAGGACTCGTCGGTCAGGTCCATGCGGACCAGGACGTAGCCGGGGAGCACGGTACGGCGGACCAGCTTGCGCTGGCCGTTCTTGATCTCCGCGACCTCCTCGGTCGGGACGATCACCTCGTGGATGTAGTCCTCCATGTTCAGGGAGGTGATCCGGTTCTCGAGGTTGGCCCTGACCCGGTTCTCCATGCCCGAGTAGGTGTGCACGACGAACCAGTCACCGGGCTTGTTGCGCAGCGCCTCGCGGAACTCCTCGAGCGGGTCGCCGGCCTCCTCGTCGACGTCCGGGCCCGCCGCGTCCGGGACCGGCGTCGTCCGGGACCGCCTCGTCCGGGACCGCCGCGTCCGGGCCCGCCACGTCCTGGGCATCGCCGGGCTCGGCGGCGTCACCGTCCGCGTGCGCCTGCGCATCGGCGAGCTGGGCGCCGAAGCTGTCCGCCGGGCTGTCCCCGGAAGTCGCCTCGAGCGGGGCCTCGGGGCTCTCCGCGGCGCCGTCCTCGGGGACCTCGGTCACCGGCTCGGCGACGTCAGTGGCCTCCGCGGCCTCGGTGGCCTGCGCGGCCTCGGTCGCCTCGGCGGCACCGAGCTCTTCAGGGACGATCTCCTCGGGAACGACGTGCTCGTCGACCGGCTGCTCGTCGAGCCCGGCGAACGGACCGTCGGACGGTTCCGCGACAGCACCCTCGGCGGGCGCCGGCGGGGCGTCCGCCCCGGGCGCGTTCTCGAGCTGCTCGTCGTACGGCTGCGACACGGTAGATCAGTCACCTTCACTGTTGAAGCACTGTTTGAAGCACTTGATGCTGCGGGGCCGCCCGGCGTGGTCGGTCCCGGTCGGTCACCCGAAGAGGGCGAAGACCATCTTGCCGAAGGCCACGTCGAGCAACGAGACGATCGCCATGAGCACGACCACGAACACCAGGACCACCGAGAAGTAGGTGACCAGCTGCTGCTGCGTCGGCCAGACGACCTTGCGGAGCTCGGCGACCACCTGGCGGTAGAAGACGGGCGGGCTGGTGCGCTTGTTCCGCGACGAAGAAACGGAGCGGCTCTCCGACACAGTCCTCCACCTTCCCTGCTCGTCCTGACCGGTGCGGTGCGACCGGGCTCTCTGTGCTCCCCTCGCGGTGGACCGCGACGGGCCTTGCAGGGCACGAGGGACTTGAACCCCCAACCTTCGGTTTTGGAGACCGATGCTCTGCCAGTTGAGCTAGTGCCCTTCGATGGGTCCCGGCCACCGGCCGGACCGCCGCAGCGGCGCGCCGGAGCGCGCGCTTCGTCAGGTTCCGGGCATGACAGCCAAGGGTGAGACTCACCGACTGGCAAGTGTACGGGGCGGTCACGGGGGAAGTCGAACCGAGCGCGCCGGAGGCACCCGTTTCCCCGGGACCCGGACTGTCCCGATGCGGCCTCGGGTGGAAGCATGGTCGCATGACCGACGCCCACCTGCCCGAGCCCGGGTCCACCTCGACCGGGTCCACCTCGACCTCCCCCGCTCCCTCGGACCGGACCCGCGTCTCGACGCGGATCGGCAACATCGCCGAGTCCGCGACGCTCGCGGTCGACGCCAAGGCGAAGGCGCTCAAGGCGGCCGGGCGTCCGGTGATCGGGTTCGGCGCCGGGGAGCCGGACTTCCCGACCCCGGACTACATCGTCCAGGCGGCGGTCGAGGCGTGCCGCGACCCGCGCAACCACCGCTACACCCCGGCCGGCGGCCTTCCCGAGCTCAAGCAGGCGATCGTCGAGAAGACCCGCCGCGACTCCGGGTACGACGTCGAGGCGGCCCAGGTGCTGATCACCAACGGCGGCAAGCAGGCGATCTACGAGGCGTTCGCGACGCTGCTCGACCCCGGCGACGAGGTGCTCCTTCCGGCGCCGTACTGGACGACCTACCCCGAGGCGATCCGGCTCGCGGGCGGCGTCCCGGTCGAGGTGCTGGCCGACGAGACCCAGGACTACAAGGTCACCGTGGCGCAGCTCGAGGCGGCGCGGACCGAGCGCACGAAGGTGCTGCTGTTCAACTCGCCGTCGAACCCCACCGGGACGGTCTACGACCGCGCGGAGGTCACCGCGATCGGCCGGTGGCTCGTCGAGCACGGCCTGTGGGTGATGACCGACGAGATCTACGAGCATCTCGTGTACGACGGCCTGGAGACCGCCTCGCTGCCGGTCGCGGTGCCCGAGCTGGCCGGCCACTGCGTGGTGGTCAACGGGGTCGCGAAGACGTATGCGATGACCGGCTGGCGGATCGGCTGGGCGATCGGGCCGAAGGACGTGGTCAAGGCGGCGACCAACCTCCAGTCGCACGCCACCTCCAACGTCTCCAACGTCGCGCAGCGCGCCGCGCTCGCAGCGGTCTCCGGGGACCTGGCGGCGGTGGCGGAGATGAAGAGGGCGTTCGACCGAAGGCGCCGCACGATCGTCACGATGCTCAACGACATCGACGGGGTGGTCTGCCCGGTGCCGAAGGGCGCCTTCTACGCCTACCCGTCGGTCAAGGGGCTGCTCGGCCGCGAGCTGGACGGGGTCACCCCCACCACGTCCGCGGAGCTCGCCGAGCTGATCCTCGACAAGGCGGAGGTCGCGGCGGTCCCCGGTGAGGCGTTCGGCTCGCCGGGCTACCTCCGGTTCTCCTACGCCCTCGGGGACGACGACCTCGTCGAGGGCATCACCCGGCTGCAGAAGCTCTTCAGCTGAGCGCCACCACTCAGGGCCGCGACCTCGCGGCCCTGCCCAAGGCACATCTCCACCTGCACTTCACGGGCTCCATGCGGCACGCCACGCTGGTCGAGCTCGCCGAGCGCGACGGCGTACCCCTTCCCGACTCGCTGGTCTCCCGGTGGCCACCGCACCTGTCGGCCGCGGACGAGAAGGGCTGGTTCCGCTTCCAGCGGCTGTACGACGTGGCGAGGTCCGTGCTGCGCACCGAGGGCGACGTACGGCGGCTGGTGCGCGAGGCCGCCGAGGACGACGCCGCCGAGGGGTCGCGCTGGTTGGAGATCCAGGTGGACCCGAGCGGGTACGCCGGACGGTTCGGCGGCATCACGGCCTTCACCGAGCTGGTGCTGGACGCGGTCCGGGCCGCCTCTCGCGACGTCGGCATCGGCATCGCGGTGGTGATCGCCGCGAACCGCACCCGGCACCCGCTCGACGCCCGGACGCTGGCCCGGCTCGCCGCGCAGTACGCCGGACGGGGCGTGGTCGGCTTCGGGCTGTCGAACGACGAGCGGCGCGGGACCACCTCGGAGTTCGCGCCTGCGTTCGCCATCGCGGCCCGCGCCGGGCTCCTGCTGGTCCCGCACGGTGGCGAGCTGCTCGGTCCGGGCAGCGTGCGGGCCTGCCTCGACGAGCTGCACGCGGACCGGCTCGGGCACGGCGTCCGGGTCGTCGAGGACCCGGCCCTGCTGGAGCGGGTGGTCGCCACGGGGATCCCGCTGGAGGTGTGCCCGGTGTCGAACGTCTCGCTCGGGGTGTTCAGCGACCTCACCTCCGTGCCGCTGCCCACGCTGCTCGCGGCGGGCGCGACGGTCGCGCTCGGCGCCGACGACCCGCTGCTGTTCGGGTCCCGGCTGGAGGGGCAGTACGCGACGATGCGCGCCGCGCACGACCTCGACGACGCACGGCTCGCCGAGCTCGCCCGGATGTCGCTGCGCGCCTCGCGAGCCCCCGAGGAGCTCAGCGGCCGGGCCCTCGACGAGATCGATGCCTGGCTCGCTCGGGATCCTGACCCGGTCGGCGCCGGCTGACTCTCGACGAACGACACCTCGAGGCCCGGCAGAGCCCGCGGCTCGGCGGGTCACAGGGAGCAGCCGACGAGAACGGGCTCGTTGACCAGGCGGACCCCGAACCTCCGCTCGACGCCGTCGCGGATCTCCCGGGCGAGCGCGAGCAGGTCCTCGGTGCTGCCGGTGCCGCGGTTGGTGAGCGCGAGGGAGTGCTTGGTCGACAGGCTGACCCGGTCGTTGCCGTAGCCGCGGGAGAAGCCCGCGCGCTCGATGAGCCACGCGGCGCTGGTCTTCACCCGGCCGTCGGTCTGCGGGTAGCGCGGCGCACCCTCGGGCAGGGCCTCGGCCGCCCGCGCGTCGAGCACCGGGTTGGTGAAGAACGACCCGGCGCTCCAGGTGTCCGGGTCGGTCGCGTCGAGCACCATGCCCTTGCCACGCCGCAGCCCGAGCACGGCCTCGCGGACCGCGCCGAGCCGACAGCGCTCGCCCGGGTGCACGCCGAGGGTCCGGGCGAGCTCGGCGTACCGCACCGGGGCGGACAGGTCACCCAGCCGGAGCTGGAAGGTCACGCTGAGCACGATGTAGCGTGCGGGGTCCTGCTTGAAGCGGCTGGTGCGGTAGCCGAAGCCGCAGTCGCTCGCGAACAGCGTCCGGACGGCGCCCTCGACCCGGTCCCAGCAGCGCACGGACGCCACCGTGTCGGCGACCTCCTGCCCGTACGCGCCGACGTTCTGCACCGGCGTCGCGCCGACGCTGCCCGGGATCCCGGACAGGGCCTCCACACCGACCCAGCCCTGCGCTACGGCGTGCTCGACGAAGGGGTCCCACGGCTCGCCGGCCGCCACGGTCACGCTCGCGCCGCTGCAGAGGTCGGAGACCGCCTCGACCCCCCGGGTCTCGATGCTGACCACGGTGCCGTCGAAGCCGGCGTCCGCGACCACCAGGTTGCTGCCGCCGGCGACGAGCAGGACGGGTACGGCGGCCTCGTCGGCCTCGCGCACGGCAGCCACGAGGGCGTCGTCGGAGGTGGCGTGCACGGTTCGACGCGGCGCCCCCCCGAGCCTCAGCGTGGTGCGCGCCGACAGCGGTTCAGGCCCCGCCACCGGGCGGGTGGCCTGCTCAGTCACGCCGGAGCACCGCCTTGGGCATGCCCAGCACCCTCTCCCCGCCGCAGGTGACCTCCAAGGCCACGTGCACGCCGTCGTCGGTGACGTTCCTGACGCTGCCGCGCACCGTCACGGTGACCCCGTCGGCGTCGTCGGGCACGACCACCGGCTTGGTGAACCTGCAGCCGAACTCCAGGACCCGGCCGGTGCCACCGGCCCAGGTGTCGAGGGCGCGCGCGGCCAGCGCCATCGTGAACATGCCGTGCGCGATCACCCCGGGCAGGCCGACCGACGTGGCGACCCGGTCCGACCAGTGGATCGGGTTGAAGTCGCCGCTGGCACCGGCGTACCGGACGAGGTCGGCGCGGGTGACCCGGTAGGACTGCTCGGGCAGCTCGGTTCCCGGCTCGAGGGCGCTCATCCGTCCTCACCCCGGTGCACGAGCGTCGCGAACGCGGTGCACACCGGCTCGCCGTGCGCGTCGACGACCTCGCTGCGGGTGCCGATGATGTCGGCACCGCCGAGCCGGCGGAGGGTGTCGACGGTGAGCGTGGCGCTGAGCACGTCCCCGGCAACGACCGGGCGCGTGTAGGTGAACCGCTGGTCGCCGTGGATGACGTGGTGCAGCGAGATGCCCACCGAGGGGTCCTCCATGAGACCGGTCATCGCGGCGAACGCCACGACGATCGGGAAGGTGACCGGCGCCGCGGTCCCGTCGTACGTCGAGCCGGTCGCCTTCGCGAACTCCAGGATCTTCTCCCGCGAGACGGCGTACGGCTCGGTCGGCGGGAACGTCCGCCCCGAGAGCGAGGAGTCGACTGCCATGACCGCGACGCTAGCAGCCGGCGTACCGGCCCCTCACGCACGAGGAGCGGCGGCCCCGGGTGGGGCGCCGCTCCTCGAAGCGCGGTGATGCGTGGAGTCAGCGGGTCTCGCGGTGCGCGGTGTGCCGACGACAGCGCGGACAGAACTTCTTCAGCTCCATGCGGTCGGGGTCGTTGCGCCGGTTCTTCTTGGTGATGTAGTTGCGTTCCTTGCACTCCACGCATGCCAGAGTGATCTTCGGTCGGACGTCAGATGTCTTGCTGGCCACGGTGGTGCCTCTTCTTGGTCGGTGATGCTGCTCGATCCAGTCTGCCCTACGGGGCAAGCCGCGGGCGAACCGTCGGTCATGCCGGTCAGTAGCGGGGGCGGGACTCGAACCCGCGACACCACGATTATGAGCCGTGTGCTCTAACCACCTGAGCTACCCCGCCACCGGGACGGGGCGCCCGTCCGCGTGGACGGGACACTCCTACCCAGAGCCCCTTTACGGAATCGAACCGTAGACCTTCTCCTTACCATGGAGACGCTCTGCCGACTGAGCTAAAGGGGCAAGCAGCGTGAAAGGATACACATACCCCTGAGCGAACTGAAATCGAGCCTGACCTGCCGCGACGCGGCTCCCCGTGGCCGGGCAGGATGGCCCGGTGACGGCCTTCTACCGCTCCTGCCGCGACGGCTCGTACGCCGCACAAGGCACCTCCGCGGGGCCCTGGGGCGGCGAGAGCCAGCACGGCGGACCGCCGGCCGCGCTGCTGGCCCGGGCCGTGGAGCGGCTCGACCCCGACGGCGACCGGGTGGTCGGCCGGTTCACGCTCGACCTGCTCGGCCCGGTGCCCGTGGGCAGGTTCGCGGTCACCGCGTCCGTCGTACGTCCGGGACGGTCGGTGGAGCTGCGTGAGGCGACGCTGCACGACCTCGACGCGGACCGTCCGGTCGCCCGCGCCGCGGCCTGGTGCTTCCCGGCGCACCAGGCGGGGCCCGCCGCGAAGCTCCGGCCGCTCGCGCACGTCCCGGCAGACGGCCTCCCGCACGACCGCCCGATGAGCTGGTCCGGCGGCTACCTCGACGCGGTCGAGTGGCGGTGGGTCACCGGCTCGGTGGAGGAGCCCGGCCCCGGGGTGGTCTGGATGCGGCCGCGCGTGCCGCTGGTGGACGACGAGCCGATGTCGGCGGTGCAGCGGCTGATGTGCTGCGTCGACTCCGCCTCCGGCGTCTCCGCCGCGCTCGACCCGGGCGCCTGGACGTTCCTGAACACCGAGCTCACCGTGCACGTCCTGCGGCCGCCGGTAGGACCATGGGTCTGCCTCGACGCGCACGCCACCCTCGGTCCCGGCAGCGTGGGGCTGGCCACCTCCCACGTGTACGACGCGCAGGGCCTCGTCGCGCGGTCGGCGCAGGCGCTGCTCGTCGCGCCGCGCCGCTGACCGACCGGGCTCGGAGCCTCAGCCCAGCCGCCAGGACGCGACCACGTACGTCACCCCGAACGGGTCGTCGGCGTAGTGCAGCCGCGCCTGGACCGCGGCACCCTGCGCGAGCACCGCCGCACCGAGCACCCGGAAGGCCGCGCGCCCGCTGCCCGCCGTCTCCTCGGCGAGGGCGGCGTCGAGACCGGCCAGCTGCGCTGCGTCGCCGGCGCGCAGCGCAGCAACCAGGTGCTCGTCGAAGCCGTCCGCCCGGTCGTCTCGGGGACCCGGCGCCCGAGCGCCGCGCCGCGCACTCCCGTCGCCGAGCACCACCAGGCCGACACGACCGGGACCGTCGGCGAGCTCACTGCCGAGCCGGTCGACCTCGGTGGCTCCTGCGCCCGGGTCGACGGCCACGAGGCGGACCGGGCCTCGCCAGCCGGCCCCCGCGAGCAGCCGGACCCCGACGAGGTGCGCGAGCCGCAGGTCACGGGTCCCGTCGGTGTCCGGGCGACCGAAGCGGTGCAGCCCGGTCGGCTCGTCCGGGCCGGCGCCACCGAGGAGCACGAGCTCATCGGGACGCCGCTCGAGGACGTCGCGCGCGGCGGCCAGCGCGGCGGTCCGGACCTCGGCGGCAGGGTCCTGCAGACCGGTGAGCTCGCGGACCAGCAGCGGTGGGTGCGGGCAGACCGCCGCGGCCAGGATCACGAGCGCGACAGTAGCCGACGTCTCGGGGGCCGTCGGCGGACCGGCTCAGGCCAGGCCGCGCACCACCCGCGCGGGCGGCCGGGTGCCCCGGATGCTCGCGACCATGTCGAGGGTCTCCCGGGTCTCGGCGACCTCGTGGACCCGGTAGACCCGGGCGCCCTGCCACGCGCACACGGCGGTGGCCGCGAGGGTCCCCACGAGCCGCTCCCCCAGGGGCCGGTCGAGCGTCTCGCCGACGAAGTCCTTGTTGGACAGCGACACCAGCACAGGCCATCCGGTGGCGACCAGCTCGTCGAGACGGCGGGTGACCTCGAGGGAGTGCCAGGTGTTCTTCTCGAAGTCGTGCGCCGGGTCGATCAGCACGCTGTCGGGGCGGACGCCGAGGGACACCGCGCGCTCGGCGAGCGCGACCGTGTCGTGGACCGCCGCGGCGACCACGTCGTCGTAGGAGACCCGGTGCGGGGCCGTGCGCGGCACGGCACCGTTGGCGTGGGTGCACACCAGTGCCACGTCGTACTCTGCCGCCACCTCGGCGAGGTGTGGGTCGTGACCGCCCCAGGCGTCGTTGAGCAGGTCGGCGCCGGCGGCGCACGCCTCGCGCGCCACCTCGGCGCGCCAGGTGTCCACGCTGACGACGAGGTCGGCGAACTCGGCACGCACAGCGGCGACGAAGCCGGCCGTCCGGCGGATCTCCTCCGCGACGTCGACCTCCTCGCCCGGGCCGGCCTTGACCCCGCCGACGTCCACGATGTCGGCCCCGTCGGCCACCACCTGGCGGACCCGGTCGAGCGCCCGCTGCTCGTCGTAGGTCGCCCCGCCGTCGTAGAAGGAGTCGCGCGTGCGGTTCACGATCGCCATCACGAGCAGCGCGTCGTCGTCGAAGCTCCGGTGACCCAGGGTGAGCACGTCGGCGACAGTACCCGGCCGCACCGCCCGCCCGGGTCGGCCGACCGGGGCGGTCGGTGCTCCGGAATACGGCTTCCGGTCCGCGGGTTGAGGTCGTATAGTTGAAATCGCAACTAAAGGAGCCAGCATGCAGTTCGGGATCTTCACCGTCGGCGACGTGACCACGGACCCCACCACCGGGCGCACCCCGACCGAGCACGAGCGCATCAAGGCGACCGTCGCGATCGCCCGCAAGGCCGAGGAGGTCGGCCTCGACGTCGTCGCCACCGGTGAGCACCACAACCCGCCGTTCGTCCCGTCCGCGCCCACCACGACGCTGGCCTACATCGCCGCGCAGACCGAGCGGATCGTCCTGTCCACCGCCACGACCCTGATCACCACGACGGACCCGGTGCGGATCGCGGAGGACTACGCGACCCTCCAGCACCTCTCCGACGGTCGCACGGACCTGATGATGGGCCGCGGCAACACCGGCCCGGTCTACCCGTGGTTCGGCAAGGACATCCGCGACGGGATCGAGCTGGCGATCGAGAACTACCACCTGCTGCACCGGCTGTGGCGCGAGGACGTCGTGGACTGGGAGGGCAGGTTCCGCACCCCGCTGCAGGGCTTCACCTCGACGCCCCGGCCGCTCGACGGGGTCCCGCCGTTCGTGTGGCACGGCTCCATCCGCTCCCCCGAGATCGCCGAGCAGGCGGCGTACTACGGCGACGGGTTCTTCGCCAACCACATCTTCTGGCCCGCCACGCACACCCAGCGCATGGTGCGGCTCTACCGGCAGCGCTTCGAGCACTACGGCCACGGCTCGGCCGACCAGGCGATCGTCGGTCTCGGGGGCCAGGTGTTCATGCGGCCGAACAGCCAGGATGCGGTACGGGAGTTCCGGCCGTACTTCGACAACGCGCCGGTCTACGGCCACGGGCCCTCGCTCGAGGAGTTCACGGCGCAGACCCCGCTGACGGTCGGCAGCCCCCAGCAGGTGATCGAGCGCACCCTCGGCTTCCGCGACTACGCGGGGGACTACCAGCGCCAGCTGTTCCTGATGGACCACGCCGGGCTGCCCCTGAAGACCGTGCTGGAGCAGCTCGACATCCTGGGCGAGGAGGTCGTGCCGGTACTGCGGCGCGAGTTCGACGCGCTGCGGCCCGCGCACGTCCCGCACCCGCCGACACACGCCTCGCTCGTGGCGGCCGCCCGCACCACCGAGACCGTCGACGAGCCCGAGGCGACCGGTGCGGCGGTGACCTCGTGAGCACCCCCGAGCCGCGTCGTCGGATCGTCGTGGTCACCGCCGGGCTGAGCCAGCCGTCCTCCACCAGGCTGCTGGCGGACCGGCTGGCCGAGGCGACCGACCGGGCCCTGCGGCTGCACGACGAGCAGGCCGAGATCGAGGTGGTGGAGCTGCGCGAGCTGGCGCACCCGTTGACCGACCACCTGCTGACCGGCTTCCCCAGCGGCGAGCTCGCCGCCGTGCTCGACCGGGTCGCCGGCGCGGACGGGGTCGTCGCGGTGTCGCCGATCTTCAGCGCGTCGTACACGGGGCTGTTCAAGACCTTCTTCGACGTGCTCGAGGAGGGTGCGTTGGCCGGGACGCCGGTGCTGGTCGCCGCGACGGCCGGCACCCCGCGGCACTCCCTGGCGCTCGAACACGCCCTGCGGCCGCTGTTCGTCTACCTCAAGGCGGTGGTGGTGCCGACCTCGGTGTTCGCGGCGACCGAGGACTTCGGCTCGGCGTCGTTGGCCGAGCGGATCGACGTGGCGGCCCGCGAGCTCGGCAGCCTCGTGGCCGGACGCCGTCACTCCGGTGCGGTGGACCCCTTCGAGCACCCGACGCCGTTCCAGCAGCTGCTCGGCGGGCCCTGACCGTCACCCGGGCGACTTGGGCGCTGCTGGTTGACTGACCTGATGGGGAACGACGAGCGCTCGGGCTACGTCACACCGGGCCAGGACTACGACCGGGACACCGCCTACCTCACGACCCGGATCACCGCCGACGGCTCCGACGGCTACCCCGTCGAGCCGGGCCGCTACCGTCTCGTGGTGGCCCGTGCCTGCCCGTGGGCCAACCGGGCGATCATCGTGCGGCGGCTGCTCGGCCTCGAGCCGGTGCTCGGCATGGGGGTCTGCGGGCCGACGCACGACGAGCGGAGCTGGACGTTCGACCTCGACCCGGGCGGCGTCGACCCGGTGCTCGGCATCCCCCGGCTGCAGGACGCCTACCTCGCCCGGGACCCGTCGTACAGCCGCGGGGTCACGGTGCCGGCGATGGTGGAGGTCCGCACCGGCGCGGTGGTGACGAACGACTTTCCGCAGATCACCCTCGACCTGTCGACGCAGTGGCGGGCCCACCACCGGGCCGGCGCCCCCGACCTCTACCCGGAGGCCCGCCGCGACGAGATCGACGCGGTGGCCGACCGGGTGTACCGGCACGTCAACAACGGGGTCTACCGGGCCGGCTTCGCCGGGTCGCAGCGCTCGTACGAACGGGCGTACGCCGCGCTGTTCGACACCCTCGACTGGCTCGAGGACCGGCTGTCGACGCAGCGCTACCTCGTCGGCGACACCCTCACCGAGGCCGACGTGCGGCTGTTCACCACCCTGGCCCGCTTCGACGCGGTCTACCACGGGCACTTCAAGTGCAACCGGGCCAAGCTGGCGGAGATGCCGGTGCTGTGGGCCTACGCCCGCGACCTGTTCCAGACGCCCGGTTTCGGCGACACCGTCGACTTCGCGCACATCAAGCGGCACTACCACGTCGTGCACCGCGACCTGAACCCCAGCGGGATCGTCCCGGCCGGACCGGACCTGTCCGGGTGGCTCTCCGCGCACGGTCGCGAGCAGCTCGGCGGGCGGCCGTTCGGCGACGGGAGGCCGCCGGGACCGCCTCGGCCCGGTGAGGCCGTGGAGCCGGCGCACACCCCGTTGGGCCGGGCGGACCAGGACCGCCTCGCGGGCTGAGCCCTACCCGGTGCTGCGCCGGTCCGGCTCGTCGGCCGGCTCCTCGGCGTCACCATCGTCCGGCTCGTCCTCGGGGTCGTCGCGTAGGTCGGCCTCGCGCCGAGCGCGCCGCCGGCGACGGAGCCACACCACGACGCCGGCGGCCACGATCAGGCCGATGACGATCGCGCCGCCCCGGCCCAGCCACTGCTCCACCCGCTGGTAGGAGCTTCCGGCGAAGTAGCCGATCAGCACCATCCCGACGCCCCAGACGAGGCCTCCGGCAGCGTTGTAGGCGAGGAACCGCCGATAGTGCATCCGGGTCAGCCCGGCGAGGCCGGGGACGACGGCACGCAGGAAGGCCGTGAAGCGTCCGATGAAGACCGCCGAGGCGCCGCGCCCCTCCAGGAACGCGCGGGCGCCCTGCACCCGCGCCTCGTGCCGGCGCATCGGCCGGGTCGAGAGGATCCGCGGCCCGAAGTGCCGTCCGACCTCGTAGCCGACCGAGTCGCCGACGATCGCGGCGACCACGACCACCACCGCGAGGGTGACCAGGTCGAGCCGGCCGGTCGAGGCCATGAAGCCGCCCAGGAGCACCGCGGTCTCCCCCGGCAGCACGAAGCCCAGGAACAGCGCGGACTCCCCGAAGACGAGCGCGATGATCGCGCCCATCACCAGCGGTGCGGGGATGTCGGTGAGCGCGGAGAGGAGCTGGCTCACCTGCGGCGCCCCTGCTGCGCGGGGCGGGGGCCGACGAGCCGGGCGGCAGGCATACCCCGAGGCTAGCCCGGTGAGGTGAAGGAACTGTGAGCCTTCGACCGCCGGACCGCGGAGGCGCCGCACATGGACCGGCCCTCGCCGGGGTAACCCTCGGCCATGAGCGACAACAGCGAGCTGCGCCACGACACCACCGCGTCAGACGTCGTCCAGGCGGTCGTCGACCGCGTCCTGTCCTGGCAGGAGGGCGCACCCGTCGAGACGGTCCGCGACGAGCTCCGCTCGGGCCTCGACGAGGCCGGTGTGTCGATGCCGGAGGACTGGGTCGAGCAGACCGCCGAGCGGATCAGCAGGGCCGACCCGGCCCAGGCCTGAGCCGCCTGCGCCTACAGTGGCGCGGGAGAGGCCGTCGGTACGGCACCGACGGCCGCTGGGCGAGGAGGCTGCCTGTGGCCGCTGGCGATCAGGTCGTGACCCTGGGGCACCGTGAGGACGGCCCCTCCGGAGCCCCCGCAGTGGTGCTCGCCCCCTCGCTGGGGACCACGCTGGAGCTGTGGGACGACCTCACCGAGCGCCTCTCCCGGCGCTACCGGGTGGTCCGCTTCGACCACCGTGGACACGGCGGCTCGCCCACGCCCCCGGGCCCGTGGACGGTCTCCCACCTCGCCGCCGACGTCGTGGCGCTGGCGGACCGGCTCGGCCTCGACCGGTTCGCGTTCCTCGGCCTCTCGCTCGGCGGGGCGGTCGGCCAGACCCTGGCGCTCGAGCATCCCGGACGCCTCGGCCCGCTCGTCCTCGCCTGCACGGGGCCGTCGTTCGGCGACCCCGAGACCTGGCACGACCGGGCGGCCCGGGTCCGCGCCGAGGGCATGGAGTTCCTCGCCGAGCCGACCCGGGACCGCTGGTTCACCCCGGCGACCATCGCGGCGCGTCCGGACGAGGTGGCGCGCGTGATCGCGATGCTGACCGCGACGGACCCGGACGGGTACGCGGCGTGCTGCGAGGCCTTGGCGTCGTACGACGTGAGCCGGATGGTCGGCGCGATCACCGCGCCGACCCGCGTCGTCGCCGGGTCGGAGGACGCGGTGAGCCCGCCCGCCGTCGCCGAGGCGCTCGCGTCGGCGATCCCCGACGCGGACCTGGTGGTCATCGAGGGCGCTGCGCACATCGCGAACGTCGCGCGGCCGGAGGAGTTCGACGCCGCGGTGCTCGAGCACCTCGACCGGTGGTGGTAGCCGGTCCGGGGCCCGGGAGGTTCACCATGGGATGTCGACGGACCGGTGCCTCCCACGAGGTGTACGTCGTGGGAAGGGGAGGCTCACCTGCATCCCATGGTGAACCTCCCCACGTGCCTCACCTACGGCCGCGGCGCGCGCGCAGGTAGTCGGCCACGACGTACTCACCGAGACGTGCGACGTCGGGGGTGAACACCCGGCCGCCCGCGCGGCGGGCCACCGAGTCCACGAACCGCGCGAGCCCGGGGTCGTCGCCCAGCATGAAGAAGTTGATCGCCGCGCCGTACCTGATCAGCTCGTCGACCTGGCCGACCGTGGCCCGCACCGTCTCGCGGGTGGGCGGCCAGCTGAAGTACGGGGTGCCGTCGTCGAGCAGGTGCGCCGTGGGCTCGCCGTCGGTGACCACCAGCACGACCGGCTCGGCATCGGGGTGCCGGCGCAGGTGCCGGGCGGCGATCATCAGCGCGTGCTGCAGGTTGGTGCCCTGGATCCACTCCGGCTCCGCCTCCGCGAGGGCCACCGGCGAGAGCCGGTGCGCCACCCGGTTGAAGCCGACCACCTCCAGGGCGTCCTGGCGGAACCGGGTCGCGATCAGGTGCGAGAGCGCCAGCGCGGTCTGCTTCATCGGGCCCCACCGGCCCTCCTGGACCATCGAGTACGACAGGTCGACGCACAGCGCCACCGCCGCCGTCGTACGGCGCTCGGTCTCGACCACCGCGAAGTCGTCGACCAGCAGCCGGCCCGGGACCGTGCCGCCGCGGCGCAGCGCGTTGGAGACGGTCCGGACCGCGTCGATGGGCAGCTCGTCGCCGAACACCCACCCGCGGCTCAGCCCGGTGGGCTCGTCGGCGGAGCCGGTGCGGTGATCCTGGTGGTCGCCGCTGCCCTGCGCCTCCAGCTCGGCGAAGACCCGGCGCAGCGCGGTCTCGCCCAGCCGGCGTACCGCACGCGGCGTGAGCCGCAGCCCGTCGTCGCCGCGGGACACGAACCCCTGGCGCTCGAGCTCGCGCTCCAGCTCACGCAGCGCCCGGAGGTCGGCCGCCGCTCCGGCCCCGAGGCTCCGTTCGAGCGCGTCGACGTCGACGTCGTCGAGCGTCGCGCCGGGATGACCCTGCTCGAGCTGCGCCTCGAGCGCCTCGAGGTCGGCCAGCTCGGCCACCGCCTCCACGGCGTCGCTGTACCCGAGCGGCTCGCCGCCCTGGCGCATCTGCACCGGCCCCCGGCCGAGGCCGGGCCGCAGCGCGCGCAGGTTGTCCGACAGCTGCGCCATCTGCGAGGCGAGGTCAGGGTCGGACATCGCGTCGCTCATCAGCTGGGCGAGCTGCTCGCGCTGCTCCGGCGACAAGGACGCCATCATCCGGTCGGCCGCCGCCTGCCTGCGGGCCAGCGCGTCGATCAGCTCGTCGACGTTCTCGGGGCGCTCCGGGAACAGGTCGCCGTGCTTGTCCATGAAGTCGCGGAACCGGTCGGTGGTGTCCTCCCCGCGGGCGTGCGCGGCGAGCAGCGCGTTGAGGTCGGCGAGCATGTCCTTGACCGCCTGCATCGCGGCGGGGTCCTGCGACTGCAGCGCCTGCTTCATCCCGGCGAACTGGGCGTCGAGCACCTCGTTGCGCAGCATCTGCTTGATCGAGTCGTACGTCGCCCGGGCCTCGTCGGAGTGCCAGTCGTAGGGGTCGAGCGCCCGCACCGCGCCCGCGGTGTCGTCGGGAAGCGTGGCGAGCTCCATCTCGTTCCAGCGCGCGGCGTCGGTGTCCTCGCCGGCCAGGGTGTCCCGCTCCTGCGCGAGAGCCTGGTCCAGCGCCGCGGCCACCTGGTCGAGGGTGCCCCCCAGGTCGCCGCGACGGCGTGCCGCGTTGCGCATCCGGCGCACTCGCGCGGCGAGGTCGTCGAGGCCCCGGTTGCCGTCGAGCCCCCGGCGCATCAGGTCACGCAGCGCCTCCCGCAGCGAGCCGCCCGCCAGGACGTCGCGGCCCACCTCGTCGAGCGCCGCACGGACGTCGTACGGCGGGGCCAGCGGGTCGGGGCCGCCGCTCCAGGGCGCGTAGCGGAACCGGTGGTCGGCCACCGTCAGGCTCCGTAGACCGCGCGTCCGGCCACCGACTCCTTGTCGATGCGCCGGGTGAGGTGCAGCCCCTCGAGGACGAGCTCGACGGCGGCCGCGACCTCCCCGGGGCTCGCGTCGTCGCCGTGGCCCAGCCGGTCGAGGACCTTCGACAGCCCGGGCACCGTGCCGACCTGCCCGAGCAGGTCTGCCGCCGGCACCAGCTCACCGGTCTCGACCGTGCTGCCCTCGGCGAACAGCTCGGTGAAGCCGGACAGGTCGAGCCCGGCGAGCCGCTCGCGGAACGTCTCGGCGGTGGCCACCCGCATCAGGTGCGCCACCACGTCGGTCTCCCGGCCCTCCTCGCCCATCTCGAACTCGACCTTGCCGAGCAGGGTCGGGAGCACGGTGGGCAGGTCGCAGATCCGGGCCACCGGGTCGGGCTCGCCGACCCGGGCACCGCGGCGCAGCGCCGAGGCGGCGACCCCCTCGGCGGCCGCGATCGCGAACCGGGCGCTGACCCCGGACCGCTGGTCGACCGACGGCGACTCCCGCAGCCCGCGGGTCAGCCGGGCCACGACCTCGAGGAGGTGCTCGGGGACCTCGGCGACGAGCTCCGCCTCCTGGGCGATGACGTCGACCTCCTCGGTGACCTCGTAGGGGTAGTGGGTGCGGATCTCGGCGCCGAACCGGTCCTTGAGCGGGGTGATGATCCGGCCCCGGTTGGTGTAGTCCTCGGGGTTCGCCGTCGCGACCAGCAGTACGTCGACGGGCAGCCGCAGCGAGTAGCCGCGGACCTGGATGTCGCGCTCCTCGAGGATGTTGAACATCGCCACCTGGATCCGCTCGGCGAGGTCCGGGAGCTCGTTGATGCCGAAGACGCCGCGGTTGGTGCGCGGCAGCAGGCCGTAGTGGATCGTCTCGGGGTCGCCGAGCGTGCGGCCCTCCGCGACCTTGACGGGGTCCACGTCACCGACGAGGTCGCCGACGCTGGTGTCCGGGGTGGCCAGCTTCTCCACGTACCGGTCGTCGCGGTGCCGCCACGCCACCGGCAGCTCCTCGCCGAGCCGCTCGGCGAGCCCCCTGCAGCGCACGCACACCGGGGCCGCGGGGTCGTCGGCGATCTCGCAGCCGTCGACGTACGGGCTCCACTCGTCGAGCAGGCTGACCAGGGTGCGCATCAGCCGGGTCTTGCCCTGCCCGCGCTCGCCGAGCAGGACCAGGTCGTGGCCGGCCAGCAGCGCGCTCTCGAGCTGCGGCAGGACGGTGTCCTCGAACCCGAGGATGCCCGGGAAGGCGGCCTCGCCCGAGCGCAGCCGCTCCAGGAGGTTCGCCCGGATCTCGGCCTTGACCGAGCGCGACGAGTAGCCGTGCTCGCGCAGCTCGCCGAGCGTCGTGGGGGTGGGGTGGCTCATGCCGACAGCGTAGGTCGATGAGCGAAATCACTCCCGAGGCCGGCGCAGCACCACGATCGAGCGACCGGTCACCTTGAACTCGACGCCGGGCAGCAGCGTCGTGGCGTCCTCGAAGATCGACACGCTGCCGGTCTCGTCGTCGTGGGTGTCCAGGGCGACCAGCCAGCCCTCGCCGTACACGTCGCCGGGGATCGTGAAGGTCATCGTGTCCGCTCCGGCGTTGAACGCGATGAGGAACGAGTCGTCGTAGACGGGCTCGCCGCGTCGGTCCGGCTCCGGGATCGCGTCGCCGTTCAGGAACACCATCAGGGACTTCGAGTGGTCGTGGCCCCAGTCGGCGTCGCGCATGCTGCTGCCGTCCGGCCGGAACCACGCGATGTCGCCGACGTCGGAGCCCGAGGCGCCCGCGAAGAACCGCCGGCGCCGGAAGACCGGGTGGTCGCGGCGCATCGCGACGACCCGCTGGGTGAACGCCAGGATCGCCTTCTGCGAGGCGTCGAGGTCCCAGTCCATCCAGGACAGCTCGTTGTCCTGGCAGTAGACGTTGTTGTTGCCGCGCTGGCTGCGGGCGACCTCGTCGCCGTGCAGGAGCATCGGCACGCCCTGGGAGAACAGCAGCGTGGAGAGGAAGTTGCGGTGCTGACGGTCGCGGAGCGCGAGCACCGACGGGTCCTTGGTCGGCCCCTCTGCACCGCAGTTCCACGACCGGTTGTGGCTCTCGCCGTCCGCGCCGCCCTCGCCGTTGGCCTCGTTGTGCTTGTGGTTGTAGGACACCAGGTCGTGGATGGTGAACCCGTCGTGGGCGGTGACGAAGTTGACCGAGGCGATCGGCTTGCGGCCGGAGTGCTCGTACAGGTCGGCCGACCCGGTGATCCGGGAGGCGAACTCGCCGAGCGTCGCCGGCTCACCGCGCCAGAAGTCCCGCACCGTGTCGCGGTACTTGCCGTTCCACTCGGTCCACAGCGGGGGGAAGTTGCCGACCTGGTAGCCGCCGTCGCCGACGTCCCAGGGCTCGGCGATCAGCTTGACCTGGCTGACGACCGGGTCCTGCTGGACCAGGTCGAAGAACACCGACAGCCGGTCGACCTCGTGGAACTGGCGGGCCAGGGAGGAGGCGAGGTCGAAGCGGAACCCGTCGACGTGCATGTCGGTGACCCAGTAGCGCAGCGAGTCCATGATGAGCTGGAGGACGTGCGGGTGCCGCATGAGCAGCGTGTTCCCGGTGCCCGTGGTGTCGTAGTAGAACTTCGGGTCGTCGTCGACCAGCCGGTAGTACGCCTTGTTGTCGATGCCGCGGAAGCAGAGCGTGGGCCCCTGGTGGTTGCCCTCGGCGGTGTGGTTGTAGACCACGTCGAGGATCACCTCGATGCCGGCCTCGTGCAGCGCCTTGACCATCGCCTTGAACTCCTGCACCTGCTGCCCGCGCTCCCCGGTGGAGGAGTAGGCGTTGTGCGGCGCGAAGAAGCCGATGGTGTTGTAGCCCCAGTAGTTGGCCAGCCCCTGGTCGACCAGCACGGTGTCCTGGACGAACTGGTGCACCGGCATCAGCTCGACGGCGGTGATGCCCAGCGAGACGAGGTGGTCGGTCATCGCCGGGTGCGCGATCCCGGCGTACGTCCCGCGGATCTCCTCGGGGATGCCCGGATGGGTCTGGGTGAGGCCCTTGACGTGGGCCTCGTAGATCACGCTGTCGTGGTACTCGTGGTCGGGATGCCGGTCGTTGCCCCAGTCGAAGAAAGGGTTGATCACCACCGACAGCATGTTGTGGCCGCGGTCGTCGTCGTCGTTGAACGAGTCCGGGTCGCCGAAGCGGTAGGAGAACAGCGACTCGTCGCCGTCCATCTGGCCCTCGACGGCCTTGGCGTAGGGGTCCAGCAGCAGCTTGGACGCGTTGCAGCGGTGGCCGTTGTCGGGGTCGTAGGGACCGTGCACCCGGTAGCCGTAGCGCTGGCCCGGCTGGATCCCGGGGAGGTAGGCGTGGTGCACGAAGGCGTCGGTCTCGATGAGGTTGATGCGGGTCTCCTTCCCGCGGTCCCCGATGAGGCACAGGTCCACCCGGTCGGCGACCTCGGAGAACAGCGCGAAGTTCACCCCGGCCCCGTCGTACGTCGCCCCCAACGGGTATGGCCGTCCTGGCCAGATTTGCATCGGTCCCTCCTTGGTCCGGGGCAGTGTGCGTGGAAAGGTGACGGCATGGCAATCGCGACGACGGACCCGCGCACGGGTGACATTGTCTCCACCTTCGAGGAACTCACTCCCGACGAGGTGGAGGAAAAGCTGGCCAGGGCTGCTCAGACGGCCGAAGGCTACCGGCTGACCACCTTCGACCAGCGGGCCGGGTGGCTGCGCGGCGGCGGCGGACATCCTCGACGAGCGGACCGACGAGATCGCCTCGATGATGACCCCGAGATGGGCAAGACGAGGAAGTCGGCCGCAGGCCGAGGTCGGCAAGTGCGCCGGCGCGCTGCCGGTTCTACGCCGAGCACGCCGCCGAGTTCCTGGCCGACGAGCCGGTGGACGCCGGCGTCGGTGAACGCCAGCCGCGGCCTACGCCCGGTACCAGCCGATCGGCGTCGGTGCTGGCGATCATGCCGTGGAACTTCCCGCTCTGGCAGGCCATGCGGTTCGCCGCTCCGGCGCTGATGGCCGGCAACATCGGCCTGCTCAAGCACGCCTCGAACGTGCCGCAGACCGCGCTCTTCCTCGAGGAGCTGTTCCACGAGGCAGGCTTCCCCGACGGCGCCTTCCAGACCCTGCTGATCGGCAGCAGGGGCGTCGACGCGGTGCTGCGCGACGACCGGGTGGCCGCCGCGACGCTCACCGGCAGCGAGGGCGGCGGGCGTGGCCGTGGCCCGGATCGCCGGCGAGGTGCTCAAGAAGGCCGTGCTCGAGCTCGGCGGCTCCGACCCGTTCGTGGTGATGCCGTCGGCCGACCTCGCCAAGGCGGCGAAGGTCGCGACCACCTCGCGCTGCCAGAACAACGGCCAGTCCTGTATCTCGGCCAAGCGGTTCATCGTGCACACCGACGTGTACGACGAGTTCGTCGAGCTGTTCGCCAGCGGAGATCGCGGCGCTCGTGGTCGGCGACCCGATGGACGACGGCACGGACGTCGGACCGCTCGCCACCGAGCAGGGCCGGCAGGACGTCGAGGACCTCGTGGCGGACGCGGTCGGCAAGGGCGCCAAGCTGCTCGTCGGCGGCGAGCGTCCGGACCGGCCCGGCTGGTGGTACCCGCCGACCCTCGTGGCCGGCGTCACCGAGGAGATGGGGATGTACACCGAGGAGGTGTTCGGGCCGGTCGCCCAGGTCTACCGCGCCGAGGACCTCGACGACGCCGTGCGCATCGCGAACGCGCACCGGTTCGGGCTCGGCTCCAACGCGTGGACCGAACGACCCGCCGGGAGCAGGAGCGCTTCATCCGCGACCTCGCCGCCGGCGCAGACGTTCATCAACGGGATGACCACGTCGTTCCCGGTGCTGCCGTTCGGCGGCGTCAAGGCCTCGGGCTACGGCCGGGAGCTGTCCGTGCACGGGATCCGCGAGTTCATGAACATCAAGACCGTGTGGGTCGGTGAGTAGCCGAGCCCGCCGTACCCGCTCCTAGCGCTCGACCAGTCCCCGGACGTACGCGGCCTGGCCGGCGTGCTGGGTGGTGTCGTTGACGACGCTGACCAGACGGGCCGCGAGCGTCACCGGCGGGTCCCACCGCACGTCGACGACCCGGTCGAGGTCGGACTCGGAGAGCCCGGACAGGTAGTCGAGCGTCGCCTGGTGCACGGCGTCGTGGTAGGCCAGCAGCAGGTCGGCGCCGGCCCGCACCGCGCCGACCTCCTCCGGGGACTGGCCGTAGCCGGTGGCGCCGACGTCGAACGGCAGCCCGAAGTGCTCCACCCAGCCGGTCGTCGTCCACAGCTGCTCGGTGCCCGCGGCCTCGGCGACGTGGCTGTCCTGGACGCGGGTCAGGTGCCACACCAGCCAGGCGATGGTGTTCGCGTCCGGGCCGACCCGGGTCGTCAGCTGCGTCTCGTCGAGCCCCTCGACCGCGGCATGCACGTCGTCGCGCACCCGGTCGAAGGCGTCCTTCAGCAGTTCGCTCGCAGTAGCCATGTCCCCGACGCTAGCGCGGGGGCGGTACGGCGGACAGCGACCGGTTCGCGATACTGGCGCGATGGACACAACCTTCGGCGGCCCGTTCACCGACTACCTGGGCGTGGAGTTCCAGGAGGTCACCGGGGAGCGCGTCGTGGCGACCTGGCAGGCCCGCGAGCCGCTGCACCAGCCCTACGGCATCGTGCACGGCGGAGCGCACTGCGGCGTGGTCGAGACGCTGGCGAGCATCGGCGCCGCGACCTGGCTCGGCGACGAGGGCAAGGTCGTGGGGGTGAACAACAACACCGACTTCTACCGTGCCGTGGCAGAGGGCCCGCTGACGTCGGTCGGCACGCCGCTCCACCAGGGCCGCTCGCAGCAGGTGTGGGTCGTGGAGACCCGCGACGACCGGGGCCGGCTGGTCGCGCGGGGACAGGTGCGGCTGCAGAACCTGCGCTGACCCTGGGGGAGGTTCACCACGGTATGCAGGCGAACTGTCGCCTCCCACGACGTACACCTCGTGGTGAGTGCCGGTCCGTCGTGGGGAGCCGTGGCCGGTGGTACGACGCCCCGCCCAACCCGCGGTACGACGCCGCCCAACCCGCGGTACGACGCCGCCCAACCCGCGGCTCGACCCGGGGCGGGAGACTGAGACCGTGCTGATCCTCGACGGCGGCCTCTCCAACGCGCTGGAGGACCGCGGCAACGACGTCACCGGCGACCTCTGGACCGCCGCCCTGCTCCGCGACGACCCGGCCGAGGTGGCCGCGGTGCACCGGGCGTACTACGCCGCCGGCGCCGACGTCGCGACCACCGCGAGCTACCAGGCGAGCGTCCCCGGCTTCGTCGAGGCCGGCCTCTCGCCGCACGAGGCGGCCCGCCTGGTCCGGCGCAGCGTCTCGCTGGCGCGCGAGGTCCGCGACGAGCTCGCCGGCGACGGCGCCGCCCGCCTGGTGGCCGCGTCCGTCGGGCCGTACGGCGCCGTGCTGGCCGACGGCTCGGAGTACCGCGGGCGCTACGGGCGCACGGCGACGCAGCTGCGCGACTTCCACCTGCCGCGTCTCGAGCTGCTCGCCGAGGAGACGCCGGACCTGTTCGCCGTGGAGACGATCCCCGACCTCGACGAGGCGGAGGTGCTCGTCGGCCTCCTGGACCAGATCGGGCTGCCGGCCTGGCTGTCCTACTCCGTCGACGGCGAGCGGACCCGGGCCGGCCAGCCGCTCGGGGAGGCGTTCGCCGTGGCCGCAGGGTGCCGGACGCTGGTCGCCACCGGGGTGAACTGCTGCGTGCCCGACGACGTGCTGCCGGCGCTCGGGCTCGCGCGAGGGGTGACCGGGCTTCCGGGCGTCGCGTACCCCAACAGCGGCGAGGGCTGGGACGCCCGGACGCACGGCTGGGCCGGCGACACCTGCTACGACGTGCGCCTCGCCCCGTCGTGGGTCGCGGCCGGTGCTGCCTACGTCGGCGGCTGCTGCCGGGTCGGTCCCCGGGACATCGAGGCCCTCGCCGACCTGCTGCACGACGAGCCCCGCGACGGTGTCAGCCACCCAGCGCGGCGCTGACCACCTCCCGGGCCTCGGACTGCACCTGGCTGAGGTGCTCGGGGCCCTTGAACGACTCGGCGTAGATCTTGTAGACGTCCTCGGTGCCGGACGGCCGGGCGGCGAACCACGCGCTCTCGGTGGTCACCTTCAGCCCGCCGATCTTCGCGCCGTTGCCGGGCGCCTCGGTGAGCCGCCCGGTGATCTCCTCACCGGCCAGCGACGCCGCCGTGACGTCGTCCGGCGACAGCGCGGCGAGCTTGGCCTTCTGTGCCCGGTCCGCCGGCGCGTCGACGCGGGCGTACGCCGGGTCGCCGTACTCCGCGGTGAGGTCCGCGTAGTGCTGCGACGGGGTCTTCCCGGTCGCCGCAAGGATCTCCGAGCCGAGCAGCGCGAGCAGGATGCCGTCCTTGTCGGTGGTCCACACCGAGCCGTCGAAGCGCAGGAACGAGGCGCCCGCGGACTCCTCGCCGCCGAAGGCGATGGACCCGTCGAGCAGCCCGGGAACGAACCACTTGAACCCCACCGGCACCTCGGTCAAGGTGCGCCCGACGAGTCCGGCGACCCGGTCGATCATCGACGAGGAGACCAGCGTCTTGCCGATCGCCGCCGACCCGGGCCACGACGGCCGGGCGCCGCCGTACAGGTAGCGGATCGCGACGGCCAGGTAGTGGTTCGGGTTCATCAGCCCGCCGTCGGGCGTGACGATGCCGTGCCGGTCGGCGTCGGCGTCGTTGCCGGTGGCGATGGCGTACTCGTCCTTCCGGCCGATCAGCGACGCCATCGCCGACGGCGAGGAGCAGTCCATCCGGATCTTGCCGTCCCAGTCCAGGGTCATGAAGCGCCACGTCGGGTCGACCAGCGGGTTCACCACGGTGAGGTCGAGGCCGTGCCGGTCGGCGATCTCGCCCCAGTAGGCCACGCTCGCGCCGCCGAGCGGGTCCGCGCCGATGCGGACGCCGGCCTCCCGGATGCGCGCGACGTCGACGACCGACGGCAGGTCGTCGACGTAGGTCCCGAGGAAGTCGTACGACGAGGCCGCGGCGCGCGCCCGAGCGAACGGCACCCGGCGGACGCCCTCGAGACCCTTCTCGATGTAGCGGTTGGCGGCCTCCGCGACCCAGGTCGTGGCCTCGGTGTCAGCCGGCCCGCCGTTGGGGGGGTTGTACTTGAAGCCGCCGTCGCTCGGCGGGTTGTGCGAGGGCGTCACCACGATGCCGTCGGCCAGCCCGGAGGCACCGGCGCCCTTCCCACGGTTGGCGCGCAGGATGGCGTGCGAGACCGCGGGCGTGGGCGTGTAGCCGTCCCTGTCGTCGACGAGGACGGTCACGTCGTTCGCGGCGAGCACCTCGAGCGCGGAGGACCAGGCCGGCTCGGACAGCCCGTGGGTGTCGCGGCCCATGAACAGCGGCCCGTCGTACCCCTGGCTCTTCCGGTAGTCGCAGATCGCCTGGGTGGTGGCGACGATGTGGGTCTCGTTGAACGCCGTGGCCAGGCTGCTCCCCCGGTGTCCCGAGGTGCCGAAGGCGACTCGCTGGTCGGGTTCGGCCGGGTCCGGCCGCCCGGTGTAGTAGGCGGTCACGAGGTGTGCGACGTCGACGAGGTCCGCGGGCTGCGCGACCTGTCCGGCGCGGGTCTGGTCCATCCGTTCCTCCCGGTCGTTGGTTGGCTCGCGGTCATCGTACGCACGCGCCGTCCTATCCTCGTTCGGCCAGCCCTGGCACTCCGGAGGAGGAGCCATGCCGCACCCGCACGCCACCCGACCACCGCGGGCCACCGACCACGTCCACCTGGGAACCGACAGCTCCGGCCGCCCGATCGTCCTGACGGTCCGGATGCAGGCCGCGTTCGAGGCGGTCGTGGCGCAGCTCGACTTCCGGCCGGTGATCATCCAGGGCGCGTTCATGGCGACGAACGGTCTCGCCGCCGTCGCGTCGGGCGGCACGCACGACCGCGCCGGCTGCCTCGACACCCGCACCGAGCACCTCACCGTCACCGAGCAGCAGAAGGTGGTCCGCGCCGCGCGGCGCGTCGGCTGGGCACTATGGAAGCGCGACCTGCGCCACGGCCACATGGAGCAGCACCACCACTGGGTGCTGATCGGCGAGCCGGACATGGCACCCGCCGCCCGGCAGCAGGTGCGCGCCTACCGCGCCGGCCGCAACGGGCTGCGCGACGGCGGACCCGACTACCACTGGCGTCCGGATCCGATCCCGGTGTTCCACTACCACCCGCCACGACCGGGCCGCGTGGGAGACTGAGCCCGCCGCAGCGCCGACCGAGAGGACCGCGATGACCCGCTCCGTGCTGGTGCTCAACGGGCCGAACCTGAACCTCCTGGGCCGCCGCGATGCCGAGGTGTACGGCGCCCGGACCCTGCGCGACGTCGAGGACCAGTGCCGCGCGGTCGCGGACGAGCTCGGCCTCGAGGTGGTCTTCGGCCAGAGCAACCACGAGGGCGCCCTGGTGGACCGCATCCACGAGGCGTTCGACGAGGGCACGGCGATCGTCGCGAACCTCGGGGCCTACACGCACACCTCGGTCGCTCTGCGCGACGCGCTGGAGGTGGTGCGCGCCCCGGTCGTCGAGGTGCACGTCTCGAACGTGCACGCACGCGAGGCCTTCCGGCAGCACTCCTACATCTCGGAGGTGGCCGACGCGGTGATCGTCGGGGCCGGTGTGCACGGCTACGTGCTGGCCCTGCGCCACGTCGCCCATCTGCTCGGGCAATGACCTCTGCGGCCCCGGCGGCACCGATCGCCGACCTCTCGGCCGTTCTGCGGCCGCGCTGGTGGCAGCACCCGGCCGTCCGCATCGGCGCGGGGACGGTCGTGACGCTGGCCCTCCTGGCCGCCCTCCTCTACGTTCCCGCCGACTGGCACTGGCGGCTGGGCCCCCGGACCGGCCCGTACCTGCTGCTGACCCGCACCGGGATCCTCTGGGCGGTCGGCCTGCTCCTGATGCCCTTCATGCGCAAGGTCTCCTACCGCAAGCGCGACGTGCTGCTGGTGGTCCTGGTGCCGCTGTACGGCCAGTACCTGGCCGGCAAGCTCCTCTACCGGCTGCTGGGCCTGCCCCGCCGCGACTGGCTCCCCCGCCCGGCCGAGCTCCCGGGCGTCGTACGCATCCCGCACGGGTACGGCACCTACCTGCTGCTGCCCTCGTTCGAGGAGGCCGAGGAGCTCCGGACGCGGTGGTGCGTCAACCCCGAGCACGACCATCCGTACCCCAGCTGGGAGTCGGCGCAACAGGCGGGCTGCCGTCGCCACCGCCCCGTGGAGACGTCCGGAGGCTGAGCCGGCGGGTGGGGTCAGGACGCCTCGGAGCGCAGGGTGAGCGCGGGCCCGACCGCCCGCGGGGCGCCCACCGTGAACGCCACCGCCGTCGAGGCGAGGCCCACTGCCACGGCCGCGACCAGCTTGGCGCCGATCACCCGGTCCCGGTGCGACCCGAGCGTGAACGTCGCGAGGCCGCTGCGCCGGCTCCGCTCGCTCGTCGCCGACAGGATCGCGACGATCGGCAGGATCACCGCGCCGGTGCCCAGAGGATCACCACGCGCCGCGTCAAGACCCGGGCTGTTCACGGGCGGGACGCTCGGAGTCCGAGGTCGGCGAGCACGCCGTGGGCCGCCCGCCGTCCCGAGACGAGCGCACCCTGGATCGAGCTGGTGTCGCGGTGGTCGCCCGCGACGTAGAGCGGCTCGCCGGCCGTCCCGACGCGGACGGGTCGCCGGAACGGGTGCGGCGCCGGCATGGCGGGCAGCGCCTGCGGCACGTCGTACGTCGCGACGTGCTGCCACCGCGCGACGTCGGCGTCGTACAGCCGGCCCAGCTCACGGCGTACGGCGTCCTCCGGGACTGCGGGCAGGCCGACGACCGACGTGGACACCAGGGCACGACCGTCGCCGGAGTACTCGGGCGCCGCGGCGCTCATCACCACGGTGTTCGCGACCAGCGAGCCGTCGGCGTCGAGCCGCAGGGTCGGCGAGGTCGCGGGCGGCTCCGGGGCGGCGTGGTAGAAGGTCGTGACCCCGCGCCACTGCACCGGCCGCACGGCGCCGGGGAGCAGGCCGGCCGCCGAGTCGCCGTCGGTGGCCACCACCACGGCGCGGGCCCGGCGCGAGCCGGAGCCGGTCTGCACCCGGTCGGCGCGCACCGCGACGACCCGGGAGTCGAGCTCCACGGCCGGCAGAGCGCGAGCCAGCTGCTCGGGGAGCCGCTGCATGCCGCCCGCGGGCACCACGGAGCGGCCGCGGACGAACATCCGGATGATCAGGTCGACGTACCGGCGGGAGGTGGTGATCTCGCGCTCGAGGACGACCCCGGACAGGAACGGTGTCAGGAGCCGGTCGACGGCCTCGGTCTCGATCCCCGCGGCGCGCCAGGCGACGGCGGCCGGCACGTCCTCGCGGGCCCGCAGCCGCCCGGCCGGCAGGGTGGCCGCCGCGGCGAGGTACCCACCGAGCGCGAGGGCGCCGCGCGGACCGCCGACGGGCGCGCGGAGGTCGCCGAGAGTGCGCAGCGGCTCGGCGAGCGGGTGCACCAGCCGCACCGTGCGGCCGTCCAGCCGGAGCAGTACCGCCGCGTCGAAGCGCCGCAGGTCGAGGGCGGGCAGGTCGAGGAAGCGGGACAGCTCGGGGTAGCCGATGTTCAGCACCTGGAAGCCGCGGTCGAGCCGGAAGCCGTCCACGACGTCGGTGCGGACCCGGCCGCCCACGGCGTCGGACGCCTCGAGCACGACCACGTCGAGCCCGGCGCGGACCAACGTGGTGGCGCACGCCAGACCGGCCAGTCCCGCGCCCACCACGATCACGTCGTGGCGGCGGTCAGACGGTGGCGGCACCGCGCGCCCCTCGTCCACGCCGGGCTGCCCGGCGGGCCGCACGCAGCGCCTCGTCCCCGGTACGGTGCGCGCGGCGGAACAGCGGAGGCAGGAAGAGCACCATCAGCGTGGACCAGGTGATGTGCGTGAGCAGCGGCGCCTGGAGCCCTCCGGTGGCGCGGCGCTGGTAGCCGAACAGCGTGCCCATCACCGTCGCCGCCAGGACCAGCGCAGGGTTGCGGGTGGTCGTGGTGGCGAGCGCGTACACCGCGGTGGACGCGGCGACCGGACGCTCCCGGCCGAGCGCCGAGAACAGTGCGCCGCGGAAGAACACCTCCTCGCCCGCACCGTTGACCAGCGTGGTCGTCAGGACGAGGGGGCCGCTGCCCTGCTCGGCGAAGCGCAGCACGTTGACGAGCGCGTCGTCGAGGACCGGGATCCGCCGGGCGACCAGCGCGGCGGCGTAGAAGAACCCGAAGGCGCCGACCCCGGTGCCCACCGGGGTGAGCACCGGACGCCGGATGGTCTCGTCGCGCAGCTGGATCCAGCCGAGGTGCAGCGGTCCGGAGGCCAGCCCGCCGACCGTCCACAGGCCCGCGAGTCCGAGAGAGGTGGCGTAGAACCTTCGCGAGCCGGGCTCGGCCGACAGCGAGACCCCGAGCAGCCCGGCGCCGAGCACCGAGACCGCGCCCACCACCCGGCGACGCCGACCGACCACCGACCGGGTCTCGAGGTGGTGGATCGGCACCTCGTGCGACAGCGGCATCGGCAGCCGCCCCCTCAGCCGGCCGCGCCAGCGGCCGCCCGCCGGGACGTCCTGCGGACCCGACGCCGCCGTCACCGGGCCGGCTCCTGTGGCCGGTGCTGCTCCCGCTCGGCGAGGGCCCGGCGGACCGCGTCGTCGTACCGCATCGGCTCGAAGGGCACCAGCGACCGGATGCTGTCGTCGTCGACGACCACCTCGTTGCTCATCGAGTCCACCAGGGACCGGCCCGCCTGGCTGTCCACGTCGGTGACCAGGGAGAGCCACCGCGAGGAGAGCCGGGGCGAGAGCAGCGGCACCGGGACGATGGCCAGCGGCCGGGACCGGATCGCCGCGACCCGCTTGAGCATCGTGAGGTACATCAGGACCTCCGGCCCACCGATCTCGAACACCCGACCCCGCGCCTCGGCAGGCTCCAGGACCCCGACAAGGTAGCGCACCACGTCGTCGAGGGCGATGGGCTGCGTCCGGGTCCGCACCCAGCGCGGGGTGACCATCAGCGGGAGGTGGTCGACGAGCTGGCGGGTGATCTCCCAGGAGATCCCGCCGTGCCCGACGATGATGCCGGCCCGCAGCACGGTCACCGGGACGCCGGCGGCGCCGAGGAGTCCCTCGACCTCGCGCCGGCTCCGCAGGTGCGGGGACAGCTCGTCGGAGTCGTCGCCCAGCCCGCCGAGGTAGACGATCCGCTCCAGGCCGGCCTTGCGGGCCGCCGCCCCGAAGGCGCGGGCCGCCTCGGCGTCGAGCCGCTCGAAGTCCGGTGAGCTCAGCGAGTGGACCAGGTAGTACGCCGCCTCGCAGCCCTCGAGCGCGGCGGGCAGCGTGTCCGCGTCGTGCACGTCGGCGCGCACCGGCGTACCCGGCCGCCCCTCGTACGTCTCGGGGTGCCGGGTCATCGCCCGCACCTCGTGACCGGCCTCCTGCAGGGCGGGGCACAGCTTGCGCCCGACGAACCCGGAGGCCCCGGCGACCAGCACCCTCACGTCGCCGCCCGGTCCCCGGCACGCGCCGCCGCATCGCTCGGGCGGGGCGGCTGTGCCCGCTGGTGGCCGAGCTCGCCACCGATGCGGCCGCCGTAGGGGCGTCCGTGGTCGGCGTACTCCTCGCGATAGTAGGACAACGTCCACTCCCCCATCTCGAGCCTGGTGCCGGTGCGCAGCAGGCGCTCCCGGACTCGTTCCCCGTTCACCCGGCTGGCAACCGTGCGACCGAGGTGGACGAAGACGAGCTCGTCGTCGGCGTCGCGGCGTACGACGGCCTGCAGACCGTCGAGCCCGCGCAGCACGATGTCGCAGACCGGGTCGCTGCCGATCGTCGTCACCTCGCGGGCGAGGTGGAACACGGGCTGGGTGTCACCGGGCCAGGGAGCGGGTCCGGGGGCGCCGATGAGGCGGGGGTCGCCGCCCCCGTCGGGGTCGTGGGTGGTGGTGGTCCGACGGGGGCGGCGCAGGAAGGTCGGTGCAAGCGGAAGGAGCGTCGACGGCGGGGTCAGGGCCGTCGACGGCAGCGGTGATGCATTCCCCCGCGACCGACCGCGGGCGACGGGCAGCACTCCTCGGAGGCTGTCCACCCGCATGTGGCGTGAGCCGGTGAGCCGGCGTTGCAGCCAGGAGGACCGCGGCACGCCGAGCGTGACCAGCGGGCCGGTGTCCGACACGACGCGCACGGTGAGGCGTCGCGCGGCGAGGGAGGCGGCGAGCCCTCGCAGGAGCGGGGCGTCGGACCGTCCGGCGAAGACGGTCGGGTCGCTCACGTAGAGCTCCAGCGAGGACCCGCTGCCTCGGAGGTGACCCCGCACGGCCGCCGGGTCCGGTCCGGGCAGGGTCACCTCGATCGTGAGGTCCGCGGTCACGCTCGTACGGGTGGCCGGGGCGGCTGAGGCAGCCACGGTCAGGCCGCCCGTCCTCCGCCGCGGGCGGCCGCGGCGCCGCCGTTGTCGGCGTCGCTGGTGGTGACCTGGAGGGTGCCGTCGATCTTCCAGGTGGCCCGCGGCGCGGAGGCGCCGGTGTCGCGCGGCACCTCGACGGTCATGTCGACGAACCGGTAGTTGATCGCGGCGTGCCGGCCGGTCAGGAACGACCACATCTCGCGGCCGAGGTCGGTCCAGTCGACGACCTCCTGTCCGTCGTGCGCGCCGGCGGTGCCGTTCGGGTGGATGTCGGTGCTCATCGGAGCCTCCCTGAGAACGAATAAAGTTCAGCATATACCTAAGCAACGTGTTTAGGTTTACCCTCTCACTGTGACCGCAAACCAGGGAACGGCGCAAGGCTCGGTCCGAGATGTCCGGGAAAGTGCCCCAGGAAGCGCACCGGAGGCTGCGGACACCGAGGCCACCGGGGACACCGGGCCCGACGGCCCGCGGGGGGCAGGACCGGCGCTGACGATCGGCGACCTCGCCCGGCGCACCGGGCTGACCCCCGCGGTGCTGCGGACCTGGGAGACCCGGTACGGCTTCCCCGTGCCGCAGCGGCTGGCGAGCGGCCACCGGCGCTACGACGAGCGCGACGTCGACCTGGTCGCGCAGGTGCTGCGTCGCCGGGACGCCGGGGTCCGCCTCGACGCAGCCGTCGCGGAGGCGGCGGCCGCCACCGCCCGGCGGATGCCGTCGGTCTACGCCGAGCTGCGCCGCAGACACCCCCACCTCGTGCCGCAGACGATGCACAAGTCGACGCTGCTCGCGCTCACCTGGGCGATGGAGGACGAGTGCTGCGCGCGGGCCCAGAGCCCGCTGCTGTTCGGGGGCTTCCAACACGAGCGGTTCTTCCGGCGTGCCGAGCGACGCTGGACCGAGCTCAGCCGCACCGCGCAGCGCACCGTGGTGTTCGCCGCCCGCGGCTCCGGCGGGCCGGCCGTGGACGCGCCGGTGACCTGGGTGGACCTGCCGGACAGTGCGGCGCTGCGCCGGGAGTGGTTCCTGGTCTGCGACGCTCCGGACCACCCCGCGTGTCTCGCGGCCTGGGAGGTGCCGGGGCAGGACCGGGTCCCCGACCGGGACCGTCGCTTCGAGGGGGTGTGGAGCCTGGAGCCGCTGCTGGTCCGCGAGGCCGCGCACGGCTGTGCGGAGCTCGCGGCGGCCTTCGGGGCGGCCGACGTCCGCGACGACGTCGACCGGCTCGCACCGCCGACCGCCTCCTCAGAGGACCTGCGCCGGGCCACGAGCATGTTCTCCCGACTGGTCGGCTACGTGGACGGCGCCCGCCGGTGAGCCGACGGCCAGCTACCCCAGCGGCGTCCGACGCAGCACCCGCGCCTCCCACGGAGCGAGCTTGCCGGCGTCGAGGTCGGTCTGCTGCTCGACGTTGCCGAGCACGAGCGTCGCATCCTCGAGGCGCTCGGCCACGTCGGCGGGCACGGTCGCCGTCCGCCCCGACACGTTGGCGACCACCACCAGCTCCGCGCCGTCCCAGCACCTGGTGTACGCGTACACCTGCTCGTCGTCGGGCGCCAGCATCGTGAAGTCGCCGTGGGCGACGACGGGGTCGGTGTGGCGCAGCTCGATGAGCCGGCGGTAGTGGTGGAAGACCGAGTCGGGGTCGGCCCGGGCGGCCTCCGCGTTGACGGTCGGGTAGTTGGCGGTGACCGGCAGCCACGGCGTACCGCTGGTGAAGCCGGCGTGCGGCCCGGCGTCCCACTGCATCGGCGTCCGGGCGTTGTCGCGGGACATCGCCCGTAGCGCGTCGAGCACCGTGCCGGGGTCGTCGCCGAGCCGCTCGGCGACCTCGATGTGGTTGACCGACTCGATGTCGACGAAGTCCTCGAACCCCGCGAACCCGGCGTTGGTCATGCCGAGCTCCTCGCCCTGGTAGACGTACGGCGTCCCGCGGTGCAGGTGCAGCAGCGTGCCGAGCAGCTTGGCCGAGCGGACCCGGTGCGCGCCGTCGTCACCGAACCGCGAGACCACCCGGGGCTGGTCGTGGTTGTTCCAGTACAGGCTGTTCCAGCCGCGCTCGGCCAGCCCGACCTGCCAGCGTCCCAGGGACGCCTTGAGGTCGCGGAGGTCCAGCGGGTGGACGTCCCACTTGGTCGGCCCCTGGTCGAGCTGCATGTGCTCGAACTGGAAGACCATGTCGACCTCCGCGCGCGCGGGGTCGGTGAACAGCACGGCCTCCTCGATCGTCACCCCGGGCATCTCACCGACCGTGATGAGCTGCGCGGCCCGGCCGGCGAACACCTCGCGGTGCATCTCCGCGAGCAGCTCGTGGATCCGCGGACCGCACTGGTAGTACGGCGAACCGTCGCCGAGGCCGTCGCGGGTGGGCGCACCGTCGGGCAGGCCGGGCGCCTTGGAGATCATGTTGATGACGTCCATCCGGAAGCCGTCGACCCCGCGGTCGAGCCACCAGCGCATCATCGCGTAGACCGCCTGCCGGACGTCCGGGTTCTCCCAGTTCAGGTCCGGCTGCCGCGGCGAGAACAGGTGCAGGTAGAACTCCTCGGTGGCCTCGTCCCACTGCCAGACGGTCCCGGAGAAGAACGACCCCCAGTTGTTCGGCCGGGACTCGGGGCTGCCGGGAGGACGACCCTCGCGAGGGGGGCGCCACCAGTACCAGTCCCGCTTGGGGCTGTCGCGCGACGAGCGCGACTCCTGGAACCACGGGTGCTCGTCGGAGGTGTGGTTGACCACGAGGTCCATGACCAGCCTCATGCCGCGCGCGTGCAGCTCCTCGACGAGCCGGTCGAGGTCGTCGAGCGTCCCGAACGTCGGGTCGACGTCCTGGTAGTCGCTGATGTCGTACCCGTTGTCGTCCTGCGGCGACGGGTACACCGGGGAGAGCCACACGACGTCGACGCCGAGCGCACTGAGGTGGTCCAGCCGCGACACGATGCCGGGGAGGTCGCCGATCCCGTCCCCGTCGGAGTCGGCGAAGCTGCGCGGGTAGACCTGGTAGACGACCGCGCTCCGCCACCACGGAGCGTCGGCCGTCCCCAGGTCGTGCTCGGATTCCGGCATGCTCAGCCGGAGAGCCGCTCGCCGCTGCCGGTGTCGAACACGTGGACGTGCTCGGGGTCGGTGGTGACGTGCATCGTCTCGCCCTTGTGGTGGTTGCGGCGCGCGTCGATGCGCACCACGACCTGCGACGGTGCGCCCTCGACCTCGCACATCCCGTACACGTAGGCGTCCGCGCCGAGCTCCTCGACCACGGTGATCTTGATCGGCAGGCCGCCCTGCTCATCGCCCTCGAGGACCCGCCAGTTCTCCGGCCGCACCCCCACGGTGATGTCGCCCCGCGCCCGCGACGCCGCGGTCCGGTCGATCGGCACCTCGAAGCCACCGATCCGCGCACCCTGCTCGGAGGCCTTCGCCGAGATCAGGTTCATCGCCGGCGAGCCGATGAAGCCCGCGACGAACAGGTTCTTCGGGTGGTCGTAGAGGTTCAGCGGCGTGTCGACCTGCTGCAGCACCCCGTCCTTCATCACCGCGACCCGGTCGCCCATCGTCATCGCCTCGGTCTGGTCGTGGGTCACGTAGACCGTGGTGACCCCCAGCCGCTGCTGCAGCGCCGCGATCTGGGTGCGGGTGGAGACCCGCAGCTTCGCGTCCAGGTTCGACAGCGGCTCGTCCATGCAGAACACCTGCGGCTTGCGGACGATCGCCCGGCCCATCGCGACCCGCTGCCGCTGGCCACCCGAGAGCGCCTTCGGCTTGCGGTCCAGGAACTCCTCGAGGTCCAGCAGCTTGGCCGCCTCGGCCACCCGCTGCTGGCGCTCCTCCTTGCCGACCTTCGCCATCTTCAGCGAGAACGCCATGTTGTCCGCGACGCTCATGTGCGGGTACAGCGCGTAGTTCTGGAACACCATCGCGATGTCCCGCTCCTTGGGAGCCAGGTGCGTGACGTCACGGTCGCCGATCTCGATCCGACCCTCGGTCACCTCCTCCAGACCCGCCAACATCCGCAGCGACGTCGACTTCCCACAGCCCGACGGCCCGACCAGCACCATGAACTCGCCATCGGCGATCTCCAGGTTCAGGTCGTCGACCGCCGGCACCGTCGAGCCCGGATACAACCTCTGGGCATTCTCGAACGTGACCGAAGCCATCACACACCAACTCCTCCACCGGCAGGAACGTGCCGGACGATCCGTTGTGAAGAACACGCGGGCCCGTCCCGCGCACCGTCTTCTTACCCTTTTCGGTGACGCACGTCACCCCCGGCGACGGGCAAGTCCGCGTTTCGGACCGGTTCTGGGAGCGGGAGGGCCCTCAGGGCGCCGTCACGACTCCTTCGGGCCGGAGCGCCGTCCGGCCCAGGTCCAGGCGTACGCGGGGTCCTCCGCGGCCACACCCGCCTCACCGAGCTCGAGCGGCCGGAAGGTGTCCACCATGACCGCCAGCTCGTCGAAGTACTCCACGCCGAGGGAGGCCTCGACCGCGCTCGGCTGCGGACCGTGCGCGTAGCCGCCGGGATGCAGGGAGATCGAGCCGATGCCGATGCCGGAGCCCTTGCGGGCCTCGTAGTCTCCGTCGACGTAGAACATCACCTCGTCGCTGTCGACGTTGGAGTGGTAGTAGGGGACCGGCACGGACAGCGGGTGGTAGTCGACCTTGCGCGGCACGAAGTTGCAGACCACGAAGTTGTGCCCCTCGAAGACCTGGTGCACCGGCGGCGGCTGGTGCACCCGGCCGGTGATCGGCTCGAAGTCCGCGACGTTGAACGTGTACGGGTACAGGCAGCCGTCCCAGCCGACCACGTCGAACGGGTGGGTGGCGTACGTCATCCGGCTGCCGACGACGCCGGCCGGGCCGGGTCCCCGGTGCTTGACCAGGACCTCGACGTCCGCGCCCTCGACGAGCAGGGGCTCGTCGGGACCGTGCAGGTCCCGCTCGCAGTACGGCGCGTGCTCGAGCAGCTGCCCGAACCGGGACAGGTAGCGCCTCGGCGGGGTGATGTGGCTGGTCGCCTCGATCGCGTAGAGCCGGCTGGGACCGTCGGCGGTGTCCGGCAGCCACCGGTGGGTGGTCGCCCGCGGCACCACGACGTAGTCGCCGGTGCGGTAGCCCAGCCTCCCGAACACGGTCTCGACGGTGCCGGCGCCGGCCTCGACGTAGACGCACTCGTCGCCGGTCGCGTTGCGGTAGTAGGGCGAGACCTCGCCGGCCACGACGTACGAGATCCGGACGTCGGCGTTGCCGAGGACCTGCCGGCGGCCCTGCACGGGGTCGACCGCCTTGACCTCGGCCTCCTCCCACAGGGAGTGCAGCCGCAGGTGGCGCGGCTTGAGCGGGTGGTTGGCGATGGTGGCGAGGTCCGGAAGCTCCCACACGTCGCTGGCCACGATCGCCGACGGGACCCCTCGGTGGTAGAGCAGCGAGGAGTCGGAGGAGAAGCCCTCCTCGCCCATCAGCTCCTCGTGGCGCAGCGCGCCGGCGGCGTCGCGGAACTGGGTGTGCCGCTTGGGGGGCAGCTCTCCGACGTGGCGGTAGTAGGCCATGGGTGCGTGCGCTCCTTGTCCGATATGCGGACGTCGGGGTCCGGTCGCTGACGAGTCTGCGTGGCTGGTAAGAATCGTGTCAACAGTGCTCACCGTCGGAGGTCGCGCATGTCGCCGAGCTCGTCAGCCAGGTCCTGGGTGCACGGCGCCGCCGGTTCGCCCTACGACGTCGACAACCTGCCGTACGGCGTGTTCGCGCGCGGGTCCGACCCGGCACGGCTCGGGGTCCGGATCGGTGAGCAGGTGCTCGACGTGGCCCGTGCGGCGGCGGTCGACCGGACCGACCTGCACGACGTCCTCGACGCGCCGACGCTCGACCGGCTGCTGGCGGCCGGGCCGTCGGTGTGGTCCGAGGTGCGGCGCTGGCTGGTCGAGCTGCTGAGCGACCCGGCCCGGGAGGCGGAGGTCCGGCCGGCTCTCGTCCCGCTGTCCGAGGTAGGGCTGCGGCTGCCGTTCACGGTCGCGGACTACGTGGACTTCTACTGCTCGCTCGAGCACGCCGGAAACGTCGGGCGGATCTTCCGGCCGGACGCCGAGCCGCTGCTGCCGAACTGGCGGTGGCTGCCCGTCGGGTACCACGGTCGGTCCGGCACGGTGGTGGTCTCCGGGACGCCGGTGCGCCGGCCGCGCGGACAGCGCAAGAGCCCGGACGCCGACGCGCCGACGTACGGACCGTCCGCGCGGCTCGACATCGAGGCCGAGCTCGGCTTCGTGGTCGGGGTGGGCAGCGAGCTCGGAGACCCGGTGCCGACGGGGCGGTTCCGCGAGCACGTCTTCGGGGTGGTCGGGGTCAACGACTGGTCGGCGCGCGACGTCCAGGCCTGGGAGTACGTCCCGCTCGGGCCGTTCCTCGGCAAGTCGTTCGCCACGAGCGTCGCGGCCTGGGTCACGCCGCTGGAGGCGCTCGAGGCCGCCGTCGTCGACCTGCCGGGGCAGGAGCCGCCGCCGCTGGAGCACCTCGCGGTGTCCGGGCCGGCCGGCTACGACGTCGAGGTCGAGGTGGAGGTCAACGGCACGGTCGTCGCGCGTCCGCCGTACCGGTCGATGTACTGGGGCGCCGCCCAGATGCTGGCACACCTGACGTCGAACGGAGCGGGCCTGCGCACCGGTGACCTCTTCGCGTCGGGAACGATCAGCGGCCCGGAGCGCGAGCAGCGCGGGTCGCTGCTCGAGCTGTCGTGGGGCGGCCGGGACCCCTGGCTGCTCGACGGCGTCGAGCGCACCTTCCTCGAGGACGGCGACGAGGTGGTGCTGCGCTACTCGGCGCCCGGTTCCCGCGGGCGGATCGGCCTCGGCGAGGTCCGCGGCACCGTCCTCCCGGCCTGAGCCCCCGGATGCGCTGAGCGGCCCCGGTCCGGGACCAAGTGCACTGGTCTCCCGGCACGCCACAGCGCACGATCGAGTGGAGGGAGGTCGGTGATGGTGGCACACGACGAGATCCTGCACGTCGAGCTGGAGGAGATGGCCTGCGCCGGTTGGGGTCATGCGCTGCTCGCGGCGCTGTCGCACAGCAACGGCAGTGCGTCGTACCGGTTCGCGGCGAGGACCGGGTCCGGAGCACAGAGGCCCTACGAGCGGGCCAGCGACGCCTTCCCGGTGATGCGCCTTCAGGGGCTCGACGACGCGGAGGCCGGCCCGAACACCTGGGTGGACACCGCTCGACACTGCCTGGCGGAGCTCGAGTCGCAGCTGCGGCGGGAAGGCTGGGCGCGCGCGGTCGGCCGCGAGTCCCCGCGGTGGCGGCGCACCTACACCCGCCCGTCCGAGGCACGGCGCGGCGGCTGGCCGACGGCGCTCCGGCCGCCCGTCTGTCACTGGTTCTGCGGGAACCCGAGGTTGATGCCGCCGTGGCTCGGGTCGAGCCAGCGCGTCGTCACCACCTTGCCGCGGGTGAAGAAGTGCACGCCCTCCGCGCCGTGCGCGTGGGTGTCGCCGAACAGCGAGCTCTTCCAGCCGCCGAAGGAGTAGTAGGCCATCGGCACGGGGACCGGCACGTTGATGCCGATCATGCCCGACCTGCACCTCGTTCTCGAAGCGCCGGGCTGCGCCGCCGTCGTTGGTGAAGATCGCGGTCCCGTTGCCGTACGGGTTGCCGTTGACCAGCGCGACGGCCTCGTCGTAGGTCTCCACCCGCACGACCGACAGCACGGGGCCGAAGATCTCGTCGGTGTAGATCGTCATGTCGGTGCCGACGCGGTCGAACAGCGTCGGGCCGACGAAGAACCCCTCGCCCTCGGCGTCCGCCTCGACCTTGCGGCCGTCCACGACGAGGGTGGCGCCGGCGGCCTCGCCGGCGTCGATGTACCCCGAGACCCGGTCCCGTGCGGCCGCCGTGACGAGCGGGCCCATGTCGCAGCTGCGGCGGCCGTCCCCGGTGCGCAGCGCCACCGCCCGCTGCCGGATCTTGTCGACGAGGTCGTCGGCGACGTCCCCGACGGCCACCACCGCGGAGATCGCCATGCACCGCTCGCCCGCGGAGCCGAAGCCGGCGTTCACGGCCTGGTCGGCGGCGAGGTCGAGGTCGGCGTCCGGGAGCACGACCATGTGGTTCTTCGCCCCGCCGAGCGCCTGCACCCGCTTCCCATGGGCGGTGCCGGTCTCGTAGACGTAGCGCGCGATCGGCGTGGAGCCCACGAAGGACACCGATGCGATGTCCGGGTGCGTCAGCAGCCCGTCGACCGCGACCTTGTCGCCGTTCAGGACGTTGAAGACGCCGTCGCGGCAGCCCCGCCTCCTTCCACAGCTCGGCCATCCACAGCGCCGCCGTCGGGACCTTCTCCGACGGCTTGAGCACCACGGCGTTCCCGGTAGCGATGGCGATCGGGAAGAACCACATCGGCACCATCGCCGGGAAGTTGAACGGGCTGATGATCGCCACCGCGCCCAGCGGCTGGCGGATCGAGCGCACGTCGACCCCGGTGGACGCGTTCTCGGTCGCCGACCCCTTCATCAGGTGCGCGACGCCGCAGGCGAACTCGACGACCTCCTGCCCGCGTGACACCTCGCCGAGCGCGTCGGAGAGCACCTTGCCGTGCTCGGAGGTGACGATCTGCGCCAGCTCGCCCTTGCGGGCGTTGAGCAGCTCGCGGAACGCGAACAGCACCTGGGTCCGCTTCGTCAGCGAGGTGTCGCGCCAGCCCGGGAACGCCGTGGTCGCCGCCGCGACGGCGGCGTCCACCTCGTCGGAGGACGCGAGCGGCAGCCGGCCGGTCACCTCACCGGTGGCCGGGTCGGTGACGTCCGAGAACCGGCCGCTGGTGCCGGCGCTGAGCGCTCCGTCGATCCAGTGCTGGAGGGTGGTGGCCATCAAGGTGTCTCCCAACGTCGTTCGTGCGGCTCACGCGCGATTCTGCTCGATGGTGCCGTCGGAGGAGGTGGCAGGTCGAGATCGCCGCCTCCACCGTGGTACGACGGGCGGCCGCTCGCTGTGGGCGGACCAGACCAGTCCGTCGAGCGCCGGCATCACGGCCGACGCCCCGGCTCGGCCTCCACCCGCTCGCCGTTGCCGACCGCACGGACGCCTGGACCGCCTCGCACGGGTCCTCGACCATCCGCGCGCCGGCTGTGCCAGCGGCCTCGCGGGCCCCTTCGGGCGAGGCGTCGCTGACGACCGAGAACCGGGCCCCCTCCTTCCGCCGGCTCACGCCGTCGCGCTCGCAGTGCTGGGCGGCGACGAACCGCACCAGGGCCTGGGCCACGGTGCGGCGGACGGTCGGCTCGCGCCGGTCGGTCAGGAGCGCGCACCCGCCTGGTCGTCGTCACCGAGCAGCCGCGGGTCGACGTCCTGGTGCTTCCACGTCTCCCGCACCCAGGTCTGGTCGGGGTGGTCGGAGATCAGCCAGGCCCGCTCCTGGCCCGGTCCGGCCATCACGTTGAGGTAGTACATGTCGCAGCCGGGGGCGGCCATGCACGGGCCGTGCCAGCCGAACGGCACCAGCGCGGTGTCCCGGTCGTGCACCTCGACGAGCACGTCGATCGCCCCCGCCGGCGAGGAGGTCGTGCGGTGGTAGCCGAACCCGGGGCTGCCGTCATCGCCCGGCGCGATCTCGAAGTAGTAGATCTCCTCGAGCACCGACTCGTGCGGCCCCGCCTCGTCGTGCTTGTGCGCTGGGTAGCTCGACCAGTTGCCTCCGGGGGTGATCACCTCGCAGGCGATGATCGCGCCGGTCTCGAAGGCCTCGACGGTGCCGAAGTTGCGGACCTTCCGGCTGCAGCTGCCCGCGCCGCGCAGCTCGACCGGCACGCCGGCCCGGGCGCCGTACCGGAAGGGCAGCCGGGTGTCGGTCCGCGCCCCGGGAAGCGCGAACCGGCCGCCATCGGCGGAGGCCAGCTCGACGCGCGCGTCGATCGGCAGGTAGGCGATGTCGGTCGGCCCCGAGAAGACGCTCGGCCGGCCCGCGAGGACGTGCTGCTCGTCTCCGCAGCGCACGGTGACCGAGCCCTCCAGCGGCACCACGAACATCTCGTCGTGGCCGGTCTCGACGGTCGCCGTGCCGCCGGGGGCCAGGGTGAGCACCCGCAGGCTGGAGTAGCCCCAGCCGGCCGACTCCGGGGTCACGACCAGGTCGAAGGTCTCGTCGGCGGTGGCGCCCGCGGGCAGGAACAGGTCGGTCATCTCGGGGCCTCTCGGTGCACCAGGTCGACGGCGGTGTCCACGGCGGCGGCCACGTCGCCGCCGGGTGGGTGGAGCAGCAGGGTCGGCAGCGTGGTCGCGCTCGTCGCCCGCGCGCGTCGACACCGTGCCCTGTCCCGAGAACCCTAGGCGCGGCGCCGCGTGCGCGTCATCCTCGGGCGCGGCGCCGACCGTCAGCGGCGTACCCCTGCGGGGCGGCCGGCCTGGAGCGCGATCCAGGCGTTGACGCGGGTCTGCGGCTCGTCGAGCGAGCGACCGAGTGCCGCCTCGATCTGCGCGACCCGGGCTCGGACGGTGTTGCGGTGCACCCCGAGCTCCGTCGCGACCCGGCCCCGCGACCCGTTGTGCCGCAGGAACGACGCCAGGGTCTCCCGGAGCACCGGCTCGTCGCCGCCGTCCCGCCGCAGCGGCTCCAGGTACGCGGTGCCGAACGCCTCGGCCCGGCCCGGGTCGAGCAGCGCGAGCGCGCCCTCGCCGACCAGCTGGTCCCACCTCACGAGGGGGGCTGCCGGGGTCGCCTCGCGCAGCGCGTGCCCGGCCACCTCGTGGCTCAGCGCCGCCTCCTCGAGCGCGACGGTACTGCCGACACCGACCACGAGCCCCGCCCCGGTCAGCTCCTCGGCCGACCTGCTCGCCGCCGCCGGTGGCAGCACCGCCCACAGCTCGTCGCCGGCCCGGGCGCTCAGCTCACGGGCCGGGGAGCCTGCGGACTCCAGGGCGGTCAGCGCGTCGTCGAGCGCGTCGGCGGGCCCGGTCGCGCGCAGCGCCTGGACCCGCGTCGGCAGCGAGACCTGCTCCGGCTCGGTGCCGTGCAGCGCCGCCAGCACGACCCGGGCGGTGCGGGCGTCCGCACCGAGCAGCAGCTCGAGGGCCCGACCGCGCATCCGGCGCTCGGTGGCCCGCCGCTCCAGCCGGTTCTCGACGGCGAGGCTGAGCAACGCGGTGGCGGTCGTGACCGCGCTGCGCTGGCTTGCGGTCGGGCGGCCCGGGGTGAGCACGGCGAGGTAGGACTCGGGGCGGCCGCGCAGGCCGAGGGGATGCACGGCGGTGCGTCCCGCCCCCAGCGTCCGACTCGACCCGGCGCGCATCCCGTGCGGGCGCAGCCGCAGCACCGACGCGCGCAGGTCCGCGAGGTCGATCAGGTCGCGGGCCGCGCCGTACGGGCCGTGGTCGGGGCTCCCGTCGCGGCCCAGCACGCAGACCGCGCCCCGGAGCGCGTCCGCCAGCCGCCGGGGCAGCGCGGTCGGGTCCCGGTCGAGGGCGGCCTCGGTCAGCTCGCGCTGCACGCGCACCTCGGCGCGCGAGGCCACCGCCTGCTCGGCCTCCAGCAGCGCGGCGGTGCGGCGGCTCACCACGACGAACGTCGTGGCCCTCGGGACCTCCAGGACGTTCAGGCCGTGGCGCCGGGCCGCCTCGACCAGCGCAGGCGGCGGGACGGGATGCGTCAGGCCGGTGCCGATGCCCAGCGCCGCGACGCCGGTGGCGAGCAGTCGGGCGACGTACCCCTCCCAGCCGGCCGCGTCCCAGGTGGCGGTGCCGAGTCCGGTCGTGAGCAGGAGCTCGCCGCCCTCGAGGAAGGGCGCCGGGTCGGTGAGCTCGCTGGCGGCGACCCAGCGAACGGCCGCCTCCGGGTGCGGGAGGTGTACGGCGCAAAGCCGCAGGCCCTCGTCGGCGAGCAGATCCGCAACCGCGACCACCGTGTCATCCTTGCACAGTCAGTGGAGGACGGCTGTGCATCAATCACCTAGGCAGCGGGCCCGGCCGGACCTAGCGTGGAGGAGGCTGCGGGCTGCGCCGTCCGGCAGTCGCGCGTCCGTCCCCTCGACCCTCCGGAGGCACCATGTCCGACCGCTCCCCCGACCAGTCTCCCGACCGGCCCGCCGGCGGGCCGCAGCTCCCGCAGGAGCGCCGGCTGGTCACCGAGATCCCCGGACCGCGCTCCCGCGAGCTGCAGGCCCGCAAGACCGGCGCCGTGGCCCAGGGCGTCGGCACCACGCTGCCCGTCTACACGGTCGCCGCCGGCGGTGGCGTGCTGGTCGACGTCGACGGCAACTCGCTGATCGACCTCGGCTCCGGGATCGCGGTCACCACCGTCGGCAACAGCGCCCCGCGGGTGGTCGAGGCCGTGCAGGAGCAGGTCGCCTCGTTCACGCACACCTGCTTCATGGTGACGCCGTACGACAGCTACGTGCGGGTCGCCGAGACGCTCAACCGGATCACGCCCGGCGACCACGACAAGCGCACCGCGCTGTTCAACTCCGGCGCCGAGGCCGTTGAGAACGCGGTCAAGATCGCCCGGGCGCACACCCGCAGGCAGGCCGTCGTGGCGTTCGACCACGCCTACCACGGCCGCACCAACCTCACCATGGCGATGACCGCCAAGAACATGCCCTACAAGAGCACGTTCGGCCCGTTCGCCAACGAGGTCTACCGCGCGCCGCTGTCGTACCCGTTCCGGGACGGCGGGCTGGACGGCGCCGAGGCCGCCAGACGCGCGATCGAGGTGATCGAGAAGCAGGTCGGCGCCGAGAACCTCGCCGCCGTGGTGATCGAGCCGATCCAGGGCGAGGGCGGCTTCGTCGTGCCCGCGACCGGGTTCCTGCCCGCGCTCGTCGAGTGGTGCCGCGCCAACGGCGTGGTGTTCGTCGCCGACGAGGTGCAGACCGGCTTCGCCCGCACCGGCGCGCTGTTCGCCTGCGAGCACGAGGGTGTCGTGCCCGACCTGATCTGCACGGCCAAGGGGCTGGCCGGCGGGCTGCCGCTGTCGGCGGTGACCGGCCGCGCGGAGATCATGGACTCCGCGCACGTCGGCGGCCTCGGAGGCACCTACGGTGGCAACCCGATCGCCTGCGCCGCCGCCCTCGCGGTCGTGGAGACCATCGAGGAGGACGGCCTCATCGACCGGGCCACCTCGATCGGCAAGACCATGCGGGAGCGGCTCACCCGGCTCCAGCAGGCCGACCCGCGGATCGGCGACGTGCGCGGTCGCGGGGCGATGATGGCCATCGAGCTCGTGCGGCCCGGCACGACCGAGCCGGACGCCGACCTCACCAAGCAGGTGTCCGCTGCCGCGCACGCCGAGGGTCTCGTGGTGCTGACCTGCGGCACCTACGGCAACGTGCTGCGCTTCCTGCCGCCGCTGGCGATGCCGGACCACCTCCTCGAGGAGGGCCTCGACATCCTCGAGCGCGCGTTCGAGGCGACCCGGCGACCGTGACGGCCGCTGCTGCGACCGACGACCACCTCTCGGTCGGCTGGTCCTGACCGCGGCCGCCGGCCTCCGGGAGGTTCACCACGGTATGCAGGCGAACCGCCATGCGCGATCCCCGCAGCCGTTCGACGACCACTCCGACCGGCACTCGCCGACCGTGGCCCGGAGATCTCCGTGAGGGAGGCCGCCGTATCCGGTCCGAGTGCCGGTCCGAGTGGTCGTCCGCCCTGTCCTGAACGACCAGACCGTGCGCAAACCCCCGGCTGTCGCTGTCCAACGTCTTCGGCAGCCAGACGGTCACCCTTGATGCGGTCTACCTCGGCCTGACCGCGTCGGGCGCCACGGTCGTCGCGGGCTCCAACCGCCGTGTCACGTTCGGCGGCGGCTCGGCGGTCCGGTCCCACCGGGCGCGGAGGTGCTCAGCGACCCGGTCGCCACGGCGGTGGCAGCGGGCGCGAACCTGTCCGTCGGCGTGCACGTGGCCGGGAGCAGCGTCACCGGCCACATGCTCGCCGTCCAGACGTCGTACGTCTCGGGCGCCGGGGACCATGCGGCCGAGGAGGCCGGTACGGCGTACCGGAGCAGCATCACGCACTGGTACCGGCTCGACGCCGTCGTGGTGGACGTCCGGCACAGCGGCGAGCTCGACGCCGTTCGTCGACCTGGCGGTCGCGATGCGCGACCCGCAGCAGCGCACCGGCTGCTGCCCGGCTACGACAGCGGGGACCACCCGCACCCGAGCAACGCCGGCCACCGGGCGATCGCCGACGCCGTCGACCTGCGCACGCTGGAGTGCACCCGCTGAGCACCCTCGGGGTCAGCCGTTGCCGAGCCCCCGCTCGACCGCCGCGATCAGCTGCGGCCGGAGCTCGGCGGCCTTGATCACGGCGTCCACCGAGCCGACCCGGACCGCCCGGTGGATGTCGTGCACGCCGTCGAACTCCGCCGCCACCTCGCCGAGCTTCTCGGCGCGTACGGCGGAGCGGGCCTTGTCGACCTCGGGCGCCATCGCGGCGCGCTGGGAGCCGCTCGCCTGCGCGAAACGCTCCTCGAGCTCCTTGACCCGGGGGTCGGCGCCGGTGCGGGCGTTGACCTCGCCCGCGAACACGACCGCCGCCGCCGGTGCGCCGCCGATCACCGACGCGTAGGAGCCCTCCACCGCCAGCACGGTCATCCGCGGGTTCAGCGCCTTGGAGAAGACCACGAAGGCCCCGCCGTGGTAGCGCGAGACCACGCAGAACACGATCGGCCCGTCGAAGTTCACGATCGCGCGGCCGATCTCGGCGCCGTACTCCAGCTGGAGGTTGCGCATCGAGTCCGGCGACCCGTCGAACCCGGAGAGGTTGGCGAGCACGACGACGGGCCGGTTGCCGCTGGCCGCGTTGATCGCCCGCGCCGCCTTCTTCGACGACCGCGGGAACAGCGTGCCGGCGGTGTAGACGTCGGGGCCGTCGGTGGGCGGGAAGCCGCGCCGCGGCACCGAGCGCGACTCGATGCCGAGCAGGCAGACCGGTCGGCCGCCGAGGTGCGCGTCCTGCACCACCGCCGTCTCGGCGTCGGCCATCCCGGCCCAGCGCTCGAGCGGGGTGTGGTCCTGGTCGGTCACCGCGCGCATCAGCGTGCGGATGTCGAAGGCCTTCTTGCGGTCCGGGTTGGTCCCCGCGGAGAAGATCTCGCCCACCGTGCGGAAGTCGCTGTCCGGCACGTCGTGGGGGTACGACGAGATGTCCCGGTCCGCGGGGTCCGTGGTGGCCGCCCGACGCGGTCCGGACTCGTCCGGGGCGACGTAGGTGTGCTCGTAGTGGCGCATCAGCACGTCGCGCGCGCCGGCAAGGTCCGGGGCCCAGTACTGCGCCTGCCCGTTCGGGCCCATCACCCGGTCGTAGCCGCCGATGCCGTAGTTGTCCTCCGCCGAGACGCCGCCGGAGAAGTCGAGGGACTGCTTGCCGGTGAGCACCATCGCGCTGTCCGGCGTCATCACCAGGATGCCGCGGGTGTGCATCAGCATGGTGGCCTCGGCGTTCCAGTACGGCTGGGCGCCGACGTTGATGCCGGCGACCACGATGTTGATCTCGCCACCGGCCTGGGTGAACTCGACGATCCGCTTGAGCGCGCGGGCCACCCAGTCCATGTTCTCGGTCCCGGAGTCCATCGAGATCCGCGCCCCGGCCGAGACCGCGAACCACTCGACGGGGACGCCGAGCCGCTCCGCCAGGTCGATGGCGCCGATGATCCGGGAGCACTCCGCCTCCGACACCGCGCCGAGCGCCCGCACCGGATCGCCGCTGACCACCACCCGGCGGATGCCCTCGGGATGCAGCTCGGTCGGGCTGCTGACCACGCCGGTGATGATGCCCGCCTTGTTCAGCCCGGCCGGGCGGTCCACGGGGACCAGCTCCCCGGCGTCGTCGAGGTCGTACTCGGTGTACGAGCCGCCCGGCCCGGCGACCATGCCGGTGAGCTCGTAGGGGTAGACCGTGCCGCGGCGACGCGCCCGCACCACCTTCTGGGCGTAGTCGTCGAGCGGTCTCAACGGCTGCGTGGCCGGCTGCTCCAGGGAGGTCACGACACCCGAGCCCGGCTGGTAGTAGAACCGCGCGATGATCGGGGTGGCGGAGCCGTCCTCGGCGGCCACCCGGCCGGACGCGAGGACCTCCTCGATGCCGGCGCCCACGGTCAGCGGCGCGATCTTCTGCCGCAGCGCGGTGAGCTGGTCGAGCTCGGCGTCGACCACGGGCCAGATGTGCACCCACACGTGGTTCATGTCGAGCTTGGTGCCGGCGGGGCCGCGCTCGCTGCGGACTCGCCGGATCGCCTCGAGGCAGTTGGCCACCGCTCGCTCGGCGTGCGGGAGCGAGGTGACGTTGCCCTCCTCGTCGCGGACGACCGCGAGCTGCCGGACCTGGGCCAGCGCCACCAGCCTCCGGTCGGCGGCGTTGTTCCTCGCCACGCACTCGTAGAGCAGCACGTCCTCGGGAGCCGCGATCCGGGTGACCTCGAACTCGCGCAGCCGCCAGAGGCTGAGCCGGCGGCCGACCATCGGGTGCACCCCGCGCACCAGGTCGTCCTCGACCATCGCGCCCTCGACCGGCCGGTAGGTGAGGTAGCTGACCTCGCGGCCACCGCCCGGGCAGACCGCGACCGCGATCCGGCGCAGCTGCGAAGTGAACGGCAGCGCGCTGAGCCGGGAGGCGAGCTCGGCGGTGACCCGGTCGGGCTCCTCGGGCGCGTCCGGCCAGGCGAGGTAGAGATCCACGACGGCATGCTGGTCGTCGGCCCGCCGCGCCACCTGCTCGGCGACCGCCTCGACGAGCGCGCTGTCGGCGACGAGCTCCTCGAACCGCCCCACGGTCGAGACCAGGTGGGTCGGCCGGTCGTCGAGCCGGTAGTCCGCGACCACGAAAGGCCGGTGGTCCGCGTGCACCGGGCGTACGCCGGTCAGCTCGTGCTCGCGGTAGTGCCGGCGCACCAGCACCTCGAGCATCGGCTCCTGGTCGGGGATGCCGCGCTCCAGGCGGGCGGCCAGGAAGCGCACGATCTGCTCGGGGATCGCCGCGAGCCTGTCGATGCGCTGCTGCCGCTCGGGGGTGTCCGGCGCCTCCGCGAGCGCCGCCACCTCCGCCGCCACGCCGGCCAGCACCCCGGCACGCTCCTCGTCGACCAGCGGCTGGTCGAACCACCGGAAGCGGACGCTGCGGGCCAGGTCGCCGATGACGGGGAACCGGAGCTGGGTGGCCAGCACCAGCCGGTCGAGCACGTCGCGGGCCTCCGCGGCGAGCTGCTCGTGCGGGATCGGCTCGGCGATCCAGCGCTGCAGCAGCGCCGTCACCAGCGACACCTCCGGCGCCGACCGCAGCTGCGCCAGGAAGATCCGGAACACCGCCTCCTCGAGCTCCACCGAGCGGTCCAGCGTGTCGACGCCGTAGTGCCCGAGGACCCGCCCGAGCTTGCCGCGGAAGTCCTCCGGGAGGCCGGCCCGCTCGATGTCCAGGCTCTGCAGGTAGGTGTGGAAGTGCTCCCTGGGGCTGTGCACCCGGTTCTCGACGTGCTCCTGCTCCTCGACCGGACGGTTCCGGCTGAGCTCGGCGAAGTCCGCGAAGACCGACAGCAGGTGCAGCTCCACGGCGATCCGGTCGCCGGACAGCGGGGCCAGCTCGTCCCGGGCCCGGAGGTAGGACCCCAGCGCACTGCCCTCGTCACGCGGGTCGACGTCGAACCCGAGCAGCATCGCCCGCAGGTCGCCGACGGCCCGGTCGGCCCGCTCCGCCGCAGACTCCTCGCCCTGGCCGTTCGGCAGCGTCAGCTCGCCCTCGGGGCTGTCCGAGCCGGCGCCCTCCTCGTCGTTGCCTGTCGGCTCCAGCCGCAGCAGCGGCGCACCCGTCTCCACCTGGCTGCCGGTGGCCACCATCAGCTCCTTGAGCGTCGCGTCGAACGGCGCGACGAGCACGGTCTCCATCTTCATGCTCTCCAGCACGAGCACGGGGGCTCCCGCGCTCACGCCCGCACCAACCGCCAACGGGGTGGCGACGACGAGCGCGGGCGCGGGCGAGCGCAGCACCCCGCCCTCGTCCCGGGTCACCCGGTGCGTCACGCCGTCGACCTCGACGAGATGGACCGGACCGTGCGTCGCCGTCACCATCCGGAAGCGCTGCCGGCCCACGACCAGCCGGCTGTGGTGCTCGTCGAGGCGCTCGACGTCGGCGTCCACCACCTGGGCGTCGTCGTCGGCGCCCAGCGCGACCCGGAACCGGTGCGGAGCGATCTGCGCCACCGTCACCCGGTAGGTCGTCCCGCGCAGCTTGAGGTCGACGCTGCGCCCGACCTTGTGCTGCACCTGGGGGCGGCCGCCACGAGCGGTCTCGAACAGGCGCGCCCTCTCGAGGTGCTCCTCCTCCTCGTAGGCCTCGATGCCGGCCGCGACGAGCGCGACGCCGGCGTGCTGGTGCGAGACCAGCCGGCCCTCGGCACGGACCCGGTCGATCCAGCCGGTGTCCGCCGTACCGGCGACGACCTCCGGCTGGTCCAGCAGGTCCAGGATGAAGCTCTTGTTGGTGGCCCCGCCCTCGATGACCACGGTCGTCTCGCCGACGGCGCGGCGGAGCCGGGCCAGGGCCTCGTCCCGGGTGCGCCCGTAGGCGATGATCTTGGCGATCATCGAGTCGAAGTCCGCTGGGATCGTGTCGCCCTGGCCGACACCCGTGTCGACGCGGATCCCGGGGCCGGACGGCAGGTCGAGCAGCGCGATCCGGCCCGGTGAGGGCGCGAAGTCGCGATCCGGGTCCTCGGCGTTCAGCCGGGCCTCGACGGCGTGGCCCACCTCCGGCGGCGCGTCGCCCTCCAGACGCCCACCGGCGGCGACGTGGAGCTGCGCCTTCACCAGGTCGAGGTCCGTGGTCAGCTCGGTGATCGGGTGCTCGACCTGGAGCCGGGTGTTCACCTCGAGGAACGCGAAGAACCGCTCCCCCGGGTGGTAGAGGAACTCGACGGTGCCCGCGCCGCGGTAGTCCACCGCCAGCGCCAGCCGCTCCGCGGACGCCTTCAGCTCGGCCACCTGCTCTGCGGCGAGCACCGGGGACGCGGACTCCTCGATGACCTTCTGGTTGCGGCGCTGCACCGAGCAGTCGCGGACGCCGAGGGCCCACGCCGTGCCCTGTCCGTCGGCGATCACCTGCACCTCGACGTGCCGGGCGCCGGTGACCAGACGCTCGAGGAAGACCACGCCGCTGCCGAACGCGCGGGCGGCCTCGTCGCGGGTCCGCTCGTAGGCGTCGGCGAGCTCCTCGTCGGAGCGGACCACCCGGATGCCCCGGCCGCCGCCGCCGGCGGTCGCCTTGAGCATCAGCGGGTAGCCGATGTCCTTGCCGGCCGCGAGCGCCGCCTCGAGGCTGTCCACGGCGCCGCGGCTCCACGGCGCCACCGGGACCCCGACCTCTTCGGCGATCAGCTTCGAGCCGATCTTGTCGCCCAGCTTGCGCATCGCCTCGGCGCTCGGCCCGACGAAGCTCACCCCGATGCGGTCGCACAGGTCGGCGAAGGCCGGGTCCTCGGCCACGAAGCCCCAGCCCACCCACGCGGCGTCCACCTCGGTCTCCAGCAGCGCGCGCTCGAGCACGGCGAGGTCGATGTAGGGCCGGGCGGAGGCCGGCCCGAGGTTGTAGGCCCGGTCCGCCTCGCGCACGAACATCGCGGTGCGCTCGCCCTCGGTGTGCAGCGCCACGGTCTCGACGCGGGGCCCGCCCTCGGCGTTCAGGTCCCGGACGGCGTGGACGAGCCGCATGGCCGACTCGCCGCGGTTGACGATCGCGATGCGCTGGAACATGGCGCGAGCCTCCTCGTGCTGTGCGGGACGGCATCTCCCGTCCCCTGGAGACACCTGCCCTGAGAGTCGCACGGCTACACCCGTACTAGCGAGTCACAAGGCGACGCGTCCGTCGGGTCAGAGCCGGCCCCCGCTGCCGGAGTGGCCCACGAGCTTCTGCGACAGGTAGATCGGCACGAGCGAGAGCAGGATCAGCACCGTGCCGATCACGTTGATGACCGGCGTCTGGTTCGGTCGGAAGAGGTTGTTGAAGATCCACAGCGGCAGGGTCTGGACGCCCTGCCCGGCGGTGAACGTGGTCACCACGATCTCGTCGAAGCTCAGCGCGAAGGCCAGCAGGCCGCCCGCCAGCAGCACCAGCCGCAGCAGCGGCAGCGTCACCCAGCGGAAGGTGGTCCACCGCGAGGCGCCGAGATCCATGGACGCCTCCTCGACGTTGCCACCGATCTGCCGCAGCCGGGCGCTGACGTTGTTGAACACCACGACGATGCAGAACGTGGCGTGCGCGACGGCGACCGTCCAGATCGAGAGGCTGACGCCCATCATCGTGGTGAATGCGCTGTTGAGCGCCAGTCCGGTGACGATGCCGGGCAGCGCGATGGGCAGGATGATCAGCAGGGAGATGCTGTCGCGGCCGAAGAACTCGTAGCGGACCAGCGCGAACGCGGCCAGCGTGCCGAGCACGAGCGCCACCGCGGTCGCGACCAGCCCCACCTCGACGCTGGTCAGCACCGCGTCCCGGGCACCTTGGCTGGTCGCGGCGACCTGCCACCAGTGCAGCGTGAAGGAGGTGGGCGGCCAGCCGAAGGTCGAGTCGGAGTTGAACGAGCTGATCGCGACCACGGCCAGCGGGACGTAGATGACCAGCAGCACGAGGCCGACCGCGCCACCGAGCGCGATCCGGGCTCCGCGTCCCAGCGTCATGGCCGCCTCACAGCTGGTCCAGGGCGCCGGTACGACGGACGAGCAGCAGGTAGATCGCCATCACCGCGACCGAGAACGTCGCGGTCGCCGCCGCCAGGGGCAGGTTGAGCGACTGCTGGTCGTAGACCAGGCTGCCGAGCATCTGTGACGCGCCGCCGACGATCTGGACCGTGATGTAGTCGCCGAGGGTCAGTGAGAACGTGAAGATCGAGCCGGCGATCACGCTGGGCAGGATGGCCGGCCAGACGACGGAGCGGAAGGTGCGCCACGGCCGGGCGCCGCAGTCCTCGGAGGCCTCCAGCAGCGAGTCGGGCAGCCGGTCGAAGCCGCTGTACACCGGCAGGATCATGAACGGCAGCCACAGGTAGGCCAGCGTCATCACGACCGCGACGATGCCGAAACCGGGCGTGCTGCCGAACCACGACTGCAGCACGCCGTTGTCGATCACCAGCAAGCGCCAGGCGTACACCTTGACCAGGTAGCTCGCCCACAGCGGCATCAGGCAGGCCACCACGAGCAGCCGCGCGGTGCGCGGCGTGGCCACCTTGGCCATGAAGAACGAGATGGGCAGCGCCAGCAGCAGGTCGATCACGGTCACCGACGCGGCGATCAGCAGCGTGCGGCCGAGCACGGTGCGGTAGAGCGGGTCGGTGAGCAGCTGGCGGAAGTTCGCCAGCGTCCAGGTCCGGAAGATCTCCCCGGTGAACGAGTCCTGCACCCACAGCGACGTGACCAGCAGCGCGGCCAGTGAGCCGAGGTAGACCACGCCGAGCCAGAGCAGGGGCGCGCCCAGCACCCCCGCCAGTCGCAGGCGGGGGTGCCGGTGCAGGAAGTGCGCGCCGAGCGTGGTCACGAGGTCAGCCCTTGACCTCCTGCCATCTCTGGGTCCAGGTGGCGTAGTCGGTGCAGGAGCCGCTCTTGCGGTGGTCCAGGCACTGCGTGATCGGGGTCGTCCAGTACCAGATCCGGTTCGCGTACGCCGCGTCCGCCGCGTGGTACGTCGCGCAGAACTGCTTGTCGGAGGTGTACTGGCAGGCCTTGAGGTTCGCGGGGGCCTCACCGAAGTACTCCGCGACCTGGGCGTTGACCTTCGGAGACGCCACGTAGTTCGCCCACTGGTAGGCGCAGTTCGGGTGCTTCGCCTCAGCCGCCACCATCCAGGTGTCGGACCAGCCGGTCGCGCCCTCCTTCGGCAGCACCGCCGCCACGGGAGCGTCGGCCTCGGCGATGTTCGCGATGACCTGCCAGGTCGTGCCGATCACCGACGAGCCTGCCTTGAACGCGCTGACCTCCTTGGTGTAGTCCGACCAGTACTCCCCGACGTTCTGCCGCTGCTGCTTCAGGAGGTCCACCGCAGCCGCGAGCTGCTTGTCGTCGAGCGCGTAGGGGTTCTTGATGCCGAGCTGCGGCTTGGTCTTCATCAGGTAGAGCGCGGCGTCCGCGATGTAGATCGGCGAGTCGTACGCGGTGACCTTGCCCTGGTACTGCGAGGCGCCCGGGAAGACCGCGCCCCAGGAGTCTGGCGCGGGCTTCACGACGTTCTTGTTGTACATCAGCAGGTTGGCCCCCCAGCCGTGCGGCATCCCGTACATCCGGCCGTCGACGGAGTTCCACGGCCGGTCCTTGAGGAACGGCGCCACGTCGGCGTAGCTGCTCGTCAGCGAGGTGTTGAACGGCGCCACCTGCCCGCCGGCGATCAGCCGCAGCGACGCGTCGCCCGACGCCGACACCACGTCGTACTCCCCGGTCTTCATCAGGCTGACCGCCTCGTCGGAGGTCCCGAAGTACTTCACGTGGGCCTTGCAGCCGGTCTGCTTCTCGAACGGCGTGACCCAGTCGACCTTCGGGTCGTTCGAGCCGTCCTCGGCGTATCCGGGCCAGGCCAGGATGTTGACCTGGCCCTCGCTCTTGCCGAGCGTCTTCTGCATCGGCACGTCGGGCGGGACGAAGCCCTGCGCGCCGGGCGTGGCGCCGCTGCCGGCGCCGCCGCCGCTGCTGCTGGTGCCGCACGCGGTGAGCGCCGCTCCGAGCAGCAGCGCGCCCGCGGCGGCTGTGACCTTGTGACGGTTCATGGAGCTCTCCTTGTGCTGACGGTTTCTCAAGGTGGTCTCTGGGTCCCACTCTGGGGTGGGGCGGAGCGGGGTCAGGGCGTCGGCTCGAGGCGGCGGCAGTGCGCCGTCGCGAAGACCAGGCGCACCCGGTCCCCGCGGTCGGCGAGGTCGTCGGCGGTGCGGTGGTTCTGGGTCACGCAGGTGACCGGGACGCCCGCGTCGAGGTCGACCAGGTAGCGGGTCGCCGACCCGGCGTAGACGACCTCGGCCACGGCGCCGAGCGCGGAGACCTCGCCCTCGGCGACCGGGCCGTCGAGGTCGGTGTGCAGGTCGACCTTCTCCGGTCGCAGCGCGAACGTGCCGGACTCGCCCAGCAGCGCTTCGGCGACCGCACCGGTCAGCAGGTTCGACGTCCCGACGAACCCGGCCACGAACTCCGACTCCGGGCGCTCGTAGATCTCGTGCGGGGCCGCGACCTGCTGGATCCGGCCCTCGTGGAAGACCGCGATCCGGTCACTCATCGTGAGCGCCTCCTCCTGGTCGTGGGTGACGAAGACGAAGGTGATCCCCACCTCGCGCTGGATCTGCTTGAGCTCGACCTGCATCTGCTCGCGCAGCTTGAGGTCGAGCGCGCCGAGCGGCTCGTCGAGCAGCAGCACCGCCGGGTCGACCACGAGCGCCCGGGCCAGCGCGACGCGCTGCCGCTGACCGCCGGACAGCTGCGACGGGCGACGCGTCTCCATGCCGTGCAGCGCGACGGTGTGCAGCGCCTTCTCGGCCCGGTCGCGGCGCTCGGCCCTGCCGACACCGCGGACCCGGAGCCCGTAGCCGACGTTGTCGATGACCGTCATGTGCGGGAAGAGCGCGTAGTCCTGGAAGACCGTGGTCAGGTTCCGCTCGAACGGCGCCAGCGTCGTGACGTTCGTGCCGGAGAGCTCGATGACGCCCTCGTCCGGCCTCTCGAAGCCGCCGATGAGGCGCAGCACCGTCGTCTTCCCCGACCCCGAGGGGCCGAGCATCGAGAAGAACTCCCCCTGGACGATGTCGAGGTCCACGCCGTCGACCGCGGTGACGGAGTCGAACCGCTTGCGCAGCCCGCGCAGCGAGACGGCCGGCGGCCCGCCGCCCAGGCTCGGACCGGGCTCGGCGGCAGCCGAGGCGGTCCGGTCACGCCCCGACGAGGGGTCGGCCTGCTGCGCCACGGCACCGCCTTCCAGCCATCCCGAGACCCGATTCGTGGGGAGACCGTACCTGAGGAATCAGTCGTGCGTCAGCGTCCACACGTAACTGATCGGCATCGAACAACGGGTGCCACGACGGTACGCGTTGCCGTCTGCCCGGTTCGTCACGTCGGGAGCGCCTCGAGCTCCACCCGGAACGGCGTCCCGCGGCTGGCGATCCGGAGCCGGCCCTCCTCGAGCCGACCCCGCACCCCGTCGAGACGTACGACGTCGGAGGCGCGGCCGTGCACGACGAGCACGAGCTCCTCACGGGCGAACCCGTCGAAGCCGTCGCCGTCCACCGCGGCGCTCAGCACCACCCGCTCGCCCGCGCGGGTCACCTCGAGCGTGGTCCGGTAGCGGGCGCCGGACAGGGCCGCGAGCGTGACGCCGTCGTCCTCCTGCAGGAACGAGGTCGTCGTGCCGTCGAGGCCCGGCAGGAAGAGGTGCAGCTCGACGGAGGCGGGGTGGTGGTCCTTCGTCGACTGCGGGGCGTCCGGCCACATCGGCACGACGGCGCCGCCACGTGCGTAGATCGGGATGCTCTGCATGGGGGTGGGCGCGACCACGAAGGTGCGACCGCCGTGGACCTCGCCGGTGTGCCAGTCGTACCAGGTGCCCTCGGGCAGGTAGACCTGCCGTGCGGTGCAGCCGGCCTCGACGACGGGGGCGACGAGCAGGTCCGGCCCGAGCAGGAACTCGTCGTCGAGGTCGCGGACCGCGGGGTCGTACTGGTGGTCGAACACCAGCGGCCGCTGGACCGGCGCACCCGTCTCCGAGGCGCGCAGGAAGCAGGCGTAGAGGTACGGCAGCAGCCGGTAGCGCAGCCCGATCGCCTCGCGGACCAGGTCCTCCACCGCACCGCCCCACGACCAGGCGTACTGGTCGATGCTGCCGAGCTCGGAGTGGCTGCGGCAGAACGGCGTCAGCACGCCGTACTGCATCCAGCGCAGGAACAGCTCGGCGTTCGAGTCGCCCTGGAACCCGCCGACGTCCCCGCCGACGAAGGGCTGCCCGCTGAGGCCGAGCCCGGCGGCCATCGGCATGCTGAGCCACAGGTGGTCCCAGCGCGCCTGGTTGTCGCCCATCCAGTTCGCGGCGTACCGCTGGATGCCTGCGAACCCCGCGCGCGAGAGCACGAAGGTCCGCTGGTCGGGCATCGCCTCGCGCAGCCCGGCCACCGTTCCCATCGCCATCAGCAGCGCGTACTGGTTGTGGAAGCGGTCGTGCGGCTGGCGGCCGTGGTCGAAGCGCATCGCCTGCGGCGAGATCGCGCCGGTCGCCGGCTCGTTCATGTCGTTCCAGATCCCGGCCACGCCGGAGGCGACGTGCGAGGCGTTGAGCTCACCCCACCAGCTGCGGCCCTCCTCGGTGGCGAAGTCGGGGAACGCCGTGTCGCCGGGCCAGACCTGGCCGACGTACACGTCGCCGCCCTCCGTCCGGCACAGCACGTCGCGCTTCAGCGCCTCGTCGAACACCGGGTAGCCCGGCTCGTGCTTCACCCCCGGGTCGACGATCGTGACCACCCGGAAGCCGTTCTCGCCGAGCCGGGCCAGCATGCCGGGTACGTCGGGGAAGGACTCGGCGTCCCAGGTGAAGACCCGGTAGCCGTCCATGTGCTCGATGTCGAGCCACAGCGCGTCGCACGGGACCCGGCGGGTTCGGTGCTCCTGCGCCAGCGCCTCCAGCGCGTCCTGGGTGTAGCGGAACCACCGGCACTGGTGGAATCCCAGCGCCCACAGGGGCGGCGGCGCGGCCCGCCCGGTCAGCCGGGTGAACGCCTCGAGGACGCCGGGGATGTCCGGGCCGGCGAAGACGTACTCGGTGTACTGCCCGCCGGCGACGTGGATCCGGTACTCGTGCGGGTCCGTGAAGTCGTAGTGGGACCGATGGGCGTTGTCGAGGAACGACCCGGCGACCTGCCCGCCGACACCCGCCTGGTGGTAGAAGAACGGGACCGCGACGTAGTAGGGGTCGTACTCGGTGCTGGTCCGGTCGGCGCGCGGGTCGGTCGGCGGGCGCCCGGCGGTGAACTCCACGGCGCTGTGCGGGTCGACGACGTCGGTGTTCCACAGCGTGAAGTCGCGGCCCCGCCGGTTCTGGTGGCCGGTCTTCTCGCCCAGCCCGTAGACGGGGTCCTCCGGCCGGCAGCGACGCCGCAGCGTGAACGCGTCGTTGAGGGTGGCGTACGCCCACGGCCTGTCCTGCTCGTCGGTCGCCGTCTCCACCACAGGTGACCCGTCCGCGCGGTGCACGTCGAGGCGGAACGGGTCGAGCCCGGCCGTGACCACCATGGCAGGGGTCCGCACCAGGACCTCGTCGGCGCTCTCCTCGACGTCGACCTCCACGGGCTCCGACAGCGGGTCGACGCAGACGGCGTACGTCGGCTGCTCGTCGACGACCCCGCCTCTGCCGATCGTCAGGCGGACGACGTCGTCGGCGACGAGCTCGACGCGGAGCTCCTCGCCGAGCACCTCGGCGACGATCCCCCGGGCGGTCCTGCGCACCCCGGTGACCCGCTCGGCACGCAGGTAGTGGTCGGTGTCGATGCGCTGGGGGGTGACGGCGTCGGTCACGGCGGCCTCCGGTCGTCGCGAGGGATGGGGCGGCACCACCGTAATGGGTGGGCCGTGGTGGTCCACCGGGGCGTGAGGAGGCCCGGACGGGGGCACTGCAGGAGGGTGACGACCACCCGACGCGGCGACCGGCCGCGCCTGACGAGCCGGCTCGCGGACGCCGGCGGCGCGACGCTGGCGCGGGGCACCGCCGCCCTCGCCGCGCTCCGCCCGGCCGCCAAGCCGCTCCATCCGCGCGGCGAGCTCCTGCCGGCCGTGCTGCACCGGACGGGCTCCCCGCAGCCGACCGGCGTGCCGCTCCTCGACGAACCCGGCTCCCTTCCCGTGACGGTGCGCAGCTCGCGGGCGGTCGGTCTGCCTGCGGCGCTGCCCGACATCTTCGGGCTCGCGCTCCGGATCGGCCTCCCGGACGGCGGCGAGGGCGACCTGCTGTTCGCCACCACGGGACTGGGCCGGCTCACCCGGTTCACGCTGACTCCCGCGCTACGGATGACCGGGCGGCCGATGACGACCCTGCTTCCCTACCGCACGGCCACCGGTCCGGTGCTGCTCGCGATCCGTGCCCGCTCGACGACAGGCCCCGCGCCCGATCCCGACCTGCCGGAGCTCGACCTGCTCTGGGCCCGGCCCCGCGGTGACTGGCTGCCCTGGGGTCGGCTGCAGCGCACCGCCGCGCACGGCGGTGACCCGCTCACCTCCTTCGACCCGGTGCTCTGCCAGGTGCCGGGGCTCGACACCTACGACTGGGTGCGGCGGCTGCGCGAGCCGGCGTACCGCCGCGCCAGGGTGTCGCGGGGAGCCCCCGGAGCCGCTGGACCGGGCTGAGAGACTGGCCGTCATGAAGGTGCGGACCACCACCGTCGACGTACCCACCACAGCGGGCAGCGCGGACGCGATCCTGGCGGTCCCGGACGGAGGCGGACCGCATCCGGGCGTGCTCGTCTTCATGGACGCCTTCGGGCTGCGCCCCCGGCTGGAGGAGATGGCGGCCCGGCTGGCCGCGGACGGCTACGTGGTGCTGGTGCCCAACCTGTTCCACCGTGCGGGCCGTGCTCCGGTCGCGGATCTCGGCGACCTCTCCGACCCGGCGCAGCGGTCGACGGTCTTCGAGAAGCTGGGGCCGCTGATGCGGGCCCTCACCCCGGACGTCGCCGTCCAGGACGCCGAGGACTACCTCGGCTTCCTCGCAGCCGACGACCGGGTGTGCGACGCCCCGGTCGGCCTCGTGGGCTACTGCATGGGCGGAGCGCTCGCCCTCCGCACCGCGGCCGCTGCCCCGGACCGGGTCGCCGCGGTGGCCGGCTTCCACGGCGGCCGGCTCGCCACCGACCAGCCCGACAGCCCGCACCTGCTGCTGGACCGGGTGGACGCGGAGGTGTACGTCGGCCACGCGGACCACGACCGGTCGATGCCTCCGGAGCAGCAGACCCGGCTCGCCGAGGCGCTGGCGGCCTCGGGCGTGCGGCACCGCACCGAGCTCTACGAGGGCGCGGCACACGGCTTCACGATGGCGGACACCGCGGCGTACGACGAGAAGGCCACCGACCGGCACTGGGCGCGGCTCACCGAGCTGTTCGCCAGGACGCTCGCCTGCTGAGCGGCCACCGCGCTCACTCCGGCTGCGCGGCACCCTCCGGCAGCAGCAACGCGGCGCCGACGAGGAAGCCCAGCGCACCCAGCGCCGTGCCGACGTTGGTCACCGTCGCGCTCACCAGGTCACCGGTGGCCGGCACCGCGTAGCCGGCCACCGCAGAGACGCCGAAGGCGATGCACCCGAAGAGGTTGACCGCCACGATCCAGCCTTCGAGAGTGCGCGGCGGACGCCGCAGCAGCCGTCCGGTCACCTCGACGTACGCGAGATAGCCGGCCACCAGGAAGCAGACCGAGCCGTAGGCGTCCGGGCGCCAGACCAGCTTGTCGTACGACGTGGCCTCGACCGCCGTGCCGAGCGCGCGGAACGTGGTGACGTTGAAGAACAGCGTCCCGAGCAGCTGGACGCCGCTGCTCCACCAGTCGATGCGCCGGGGCTCCCACGACACGAGTCGCAGCCGGGTCGGCGAGCCGCTGCCGGGATGCCGGTCGGCGTTGACCGTCTCGAGCCACTGGAGGGCAGCGGCGGAGGTGAAGAAGACCGACCCGACGAAGAACGTCGCACCGACGACCTGCCCGCCCACCAGGTCGTAGTAGAACGGCAGCGGACCGACCAGGAAGCACGCCGACCCGACCATGAACAGCACCGCGATCCACCAGGAGGCGCGGTGCGGCGCCCACAGCACGGCCTCGCGCGCGGGCCGCACCCGGGAGAGCCGGGAGGCGTGCTTGCGATGGACCCGGGACCGCCACTCGACCGTGCCGCCCCCGGGACGCTCGAAGGTCACCGCGGTCGTGAACGGGCCCAGGCCGTGCCGACCGCGCACCCGCCAGCCGGCGGGCGTCACGGGGTAGTCGCGCATGCCTCATGCTCGCGCGGTGTGCAGCGGCCCCGCATCCGCCGCCACGGATGAGTCGCGACCCGCAGCCGGCGACCGCGGTCACACCTCGGCCCGGCTCAGCCGGCGCGCCAGCTCCCGAGCAGCTGCGGCAGCGCGGCGGGACCGGTCACCGGCCGGAACGCCTCCGCGGCCTCCCGCAGCGCGCCCACCTCGTCGTCGTCCAGGTCGAGGTCTGCGGCCTCGACGTTGCGCTCGAGCTGCTCGACGCTGGAGGCCCCCGGGATCACCACGACCTCCGGCCGGTGCAGCAGCCAGGCGAGCGACACCTGCGCCGGCGTCGCGGCGTGCGCCGCCGCGACCTCCGACAGCGTGGCGAAGAGCGGGCGGGCGCGGCGGAGGTTCTCGGGCAGGAACAGCGGGTTGGCGCGGCGGACGGCGCCGTGCGGACGGTGGTCCTCGTCGTACCGGGTCGACAAGAAGCCCTGCGCCAGCGGGCTCCACGCGATCACCAGCCGGCCCTGCGCGGTGGCGTACGGAAGGAGGTCCCTCTCCGGGCGGCGGTCCGCCAGGCTGTAGCGGACCTGGTTGCTCAGCACCCGCGCCCCCAGCGCCTGCTCGGCACGTCGCCACCGGTCCGTGGAGTAGTTGCTGACGCCGACGTCGGCGACGACACCGGCGTCCCGGAGCGCCGCCATCCCGCGCATGATCACCGAGTCCGGGACCAGCGGGTTGGGCTGGTGAACCTGGTAGAGGTCGATGCGGTCCACGTCCAGGCGGCGGGCGCTGGCCCGACCGTGCCGCTCGACCAGCGCCGGCAGCGGGTCGAGCGGGAAGTACTTGGTGGCGAGGTAGGCCTCGTCGCGCCGGTCGGCGAGCGCCCGACCCAGGATCCGCTCGCTGCGCCCGAAGCCGTAGGCCTCCGCGGTGTCGAAGAGCGTGACACCCAGGTCCAGGGCGCGCCGGACGATCCGTCCCGCGACGTCCCCGGCGTAGGCGTCGCCGTACCCCCACTCGCGGGAGCCGAACTGCCAGGTGCCGAGGCCGAGGCGGGTGACGTGGGCGAGGCCGGGCAGCGCGACGTGCTTCATGCCCCCATCCTTGCCCGCGCGCCCAAAGCCCCGGACGCCCACTGGCCGTTCACCCCGCCGGGGTGAGGCTGGAACGGGACCGGAATCCGCACACTGGGTGGTGATCGTGGGCCCCCGTGCGGGTGGTCCGGCCGGGAAGGAGCCACCATGTCAGGCCCCGCGGCACACGGCGGCGCCGGTCCGTCCGGCGCCGGCACCGGCACCGGCGCAGGCACGAACGCCGACCGGGTCGTGCGGCTGCGACCGACGGACCCGCTGCCCTACGACCGCCGGCTGGACGTGGGCCTCGGAGCCGCCGCCGTGCTCGCGGAGACCGTGACCGCGGTGGTGCGTCGGGGCAGCAAGGTGGCCCGTCCGGTGCTGGGTGCGCTGGCGCGGCCACCGCTGGTGCCGCGCCGCCTGCAGCCCGCGACGTGGGCGCCGGTGCTGGCGGCGCGCGGGTCGCTCGAGCGGACCGCGGCCGCGCGCTCGGTCGGACGGCTCCTCGACGACGTCTTTCCCGTGGTGCTGGACGAGGTGCTGCGCCGGTTGGACCTCACCGAGGTGGTGCTCCGGTACGTCGACGTGGACCGCGTGGTGGCCTCCGCCGACCTCGACGCCGCGGCCGCGCGCCTCGACGTCGAGGCGGTCGTCGACCGGCTGGACCTGACCCGGATCGTCCTCGACCGGGTCGACCTCGACCGGGTGGTCGCGGCCGCCGACCTCGACGCCGCCGCGGCGCGCCTCGACGTCGAGGCGGTCGTCGACCGGCTGGACCTGACCCGGATCGTCCTCGACCGGGTCGACCTCGACGTGCTGGTGAAGGCCGTGCTCGAGCACATCGACCACGACGACCTGGTCGCGATCAGCGAGGAGGTGCTCGACGCGATCGACCTCCCGGAGATCATCCGCGAGTCCACCGGCGGCATCACGTCGGACACGGTGCGCGAGGTCCGGCTGCGCGGCATCTCGGGCGACGAGCGGGTCGGCCGCACGGTCGGCCGACTGCTGCGCCGTCGCGACCGCGGCCCGACCGTGCCGACGGACCCGCCGTTGGCCGCCCCCCCGGTCTCGGGGGATGCGTGATGGCCCACGGTGGCCTCTCGGCGATCCCGGGAGAGGCGCGTCCGTACATGGGGCGGCGGGCCGGGGTGGTGACCCGCACGGTCTCCGCGGTCGTCGACGCGATCGTGGTCGGTGTCATCCAGGTGTCCCTCTACGTCGCCGCGTGTGCCGCGCTCTTCGTGGTGGACCCGCGCGGCTTCACGTTCCCGGAGCCGTCTTTGGCCTTCAGTCTGGCGGCGGCTCTGCTGATCCTGGTGGTCTACCTGACCGGGGCCTGGGCCTTCACAGGGCGCAGCTACGGCAACGCCGTGATGGGCACCCGCGTGGTGAACTTCCGCGGTGAGCGCGTCCACCTCGTCGGCGCGTTCCTGCGCGCGGTGTTCTGCGCCTTCGTGCCGATCGGGCTGTTCTGGTGCGCGGTCAGCCCCAGGCAGCGCTCGCTGCAGGACGTCGTGCTGCGCACCTCGGTCATCTACGACTGGCAGCCGCGGCCGGTCCACCAGACGCTGGGCTCGTGAGCGTCCTTCGGCACCGGGGAGCGGTCAGGGCCTGATGTCCGAGCCGTGTGCCACCAGCACGTAGACCAGCAGCGCCGCCACCGCGACGAGCAGCGCAGCACCCACGGGATGCGAGCTGAGGAAGCCGATGTTGGCCAGCACGCTCAGGACCGCGGCCGCGACCCCGACCGCCCGGGCCCAGACGCGCCCGGAGAAGACGAGGAAGCCGGCCACGACGACCAGCAGACCGAGCGCCACCTGGATCCATCCCCAGGTCGTGTAGTCCAGCGGCATCAGCAGGTCACGGCTCCTGGCGCCGAGGGACTCAGGCGAGACGAGCGCGACCAGCCCGAGCGTGACGTGGACGACGCCGAGCAGGATCATCAGCAGCGCGGCGAACGCGACCCAGCCGACCCAGCGCTGCGCGCGGGCCTGGTCGTCGCTTGGCCGGGTGCTGATCCGGTCGGAACCGTCGTTGGTCATCAACGCTCCCCGCGGTCGTACTTCAGTCCTCGGTCTTGAGCTCGCCACCGTGCGCGGTGATCGCATAGATCACGACGACGCTCAGCGCGATGGTGGTCAGCGACCACACCGGGTACGCCTCCATGAACGCCATGTTGACGACCGCGACGAGCATCGCCGCGACCACGCCGACGAACCGTGCCCAGGTCCGGCCGGCCAGCAGGCCGCCGCCCGCCACGGCCACGACTGCGGCCAGGATCAGGTGGACCCAGCCCCAGGCGGAGTAGTCGACGTGCAGCAGCAGCCCGTTCTTCGACACGGCGTAGTAGCCCGGGTCGAGGATCGCGGTCAGAGCGACGAGCGCCTCGAAACAGCCGAGCACGACCATCATGGTGGCGGCGAAGTAGACCCACCCGACCCAGCCCGTGCGGCGCGAGGAGTGGGTGGTGTGCGTGTCGGTCATGGCCTTTCCTCCTGGATCGAGCCGCCGCCGGAGGCGGTGGCTGCCAGCTTCTGGGTGTCCTCGGGCCCCGGCTCGGACGGCGTGCCGTCAAGAACAGGGTCGTCGGCCGACGGGGGTGCATCGGCCGACGGCGGCTGCGCCAGGAACTCGATGAGGCCGATGAGCACGAGCGCGACCAGAGCGGTGACCACCACGACGGCTGCGGTGGGCCGGGTCCAGAAGGCGATGACGAGCCCGGCGAGAACCACGGTGACGACCCACAGCACCCGCTTGTACTGGTACATCCACGTGCCGAAGCGGCCGGTCCGCCAGCCCGCCGACTCCGCGCCGGAGCGCAGCGAGCCGATGCCGCGGCCCAGCCCGCCACGGATCCGACCGGCCGAGCTCGAGGAGCCGGCGACGTACGCGCCGACGCCGATCAGGAGGAACAGCACGGCCACCGCACGCAGGGCCGAGCGCAGGAAGCGCACCAGCGTGTCGAAGACGTCACCGGCCGCGGACTGCGGCAGGACGTCGGTCGGCACGGCGTTCAGGTAGCCCAGCCGGGCGATCGCCAGCAGCACGCCGAGCAGCAGCATCGTCCCGACCACCCCGAAGGCACCGACCATCAGGGCCCGCATGTGCTCCCGGGCCAGCAGGACGCCGAGCCCGAACAGCACCACCGCGATCAAGGGCAGCCACGACCCGAGGGCGTTCAGCGCGCGGTAGAACGACTGGGCCTTGGTCACCGAGTCCGAGCGCACGAGCACGAAGGACTTGTCGACGACCGGGATGTTGTCGGCCAGCGAGAAGCCACGCGCCACCAGCCGGTGCTTCACCTGCTGGATGAGCGGGGCGAGGTTCAGCGTGACGCTGTCGCCCTGTGCAGTCACCGCGGTGCCCTGGGTGCCCGAGAGGAGGTGCACGAGCTGGTCGTGGGCGACCCGGTTCGCCTGCTCCCACAGCGTGACGAACTGCGAGCTGGCGACGAACTTGTCGACCTGCGAGCGGGTGAAGCCCTCGATGCCGTTGGTGATCGGGACGGCGAGGGACGGGAGCAGCGCGGCGATCCGCGGGGGCACCTTCGGCTGGTCCGCGAGCGCACCCAGCGCGTCCGAGGTGAAGCCCTGGACGTCCACGCGCTGCAGGATCTCCTGGGTGAGCGCGGTCGCGACCGCCTTCTGGACCGCCGGGTCGTGCGCGAGCGGGGCCACCGTCGCCACGTACCGCTCGGTGTCGGAGACCTGGGAGCTGGCCCACACCGACGCCACCGACAACGGTGCCAGCAGGCACGCCAGCACGATGAGGACGGCCGAGGCGAAGCTGCGGCCCCAGCCCTTCCGACGCTGCCGCGGCGCCCGCCCTGGCTGCGGGGCGGCCTGCTGGACCGCGAGCCGGGCCTCCAGCTCGTTGACCCGGGCCTGGAGGCGCTCGACCTCGCCTGTCTCGCTCACGACGTACCTCCTGGCTCGGTAACACGGCCTGTGCTCAGGCTCTCCGACTCGACGACGTCCCGGCTCACCCGCGGAGGGCGATCCGGAGCGGGCCGCTCGACGACCGACTCCACCTCCACCCCGTGCGCGGCCAGCGCCCCGACCAGGTCCACGAGGTCGGCCACGTCGCTGTCGGCCACAGGCCGGGTCACCACGACCGTCGAGCGGCTTCGCACGGCCGTCACCTCGCGCAGGGCGTGCCGCAGGACGGGTCCGATCGTGCCGTCGACGGTCAGCTCGTAGACCGGGGCCAGGCCCGGCGCGCCGGTCACGTCTCCCGCTCCGGCGGCTCGGAAGGCTCCGACGTCTCTGCCAGCGGCACCCGGCGGACCTCCACCACCTGGAGGCCGTAGGAGCGCAGGCGGTGGAGGAAGCCGTAAAGGTCCGCCTGGTCGGCGAACCGGCCCGTGAGAACGGTGCGCACCTCGTGCTCGGAGACCTGGACGTCGCCGAACGACTCCGCCAGGTCCTGGATCGGGCACCAGGCCCGCGACCCGAACCTCGTAGGTTCGAACGTCGCAGCCCGACATGCGCACCTCCTCAGCCGGAAGTCAGGTGCCTCCCATCACAGCGTCGGTGCCCGACGGCCGCCTCATCCGAGGAGGATGAAGGACTGATGCTCAGCGGTTCGAGCAGGCCGAGCTCGCGGGCCCGGCGGACCGCTGCGTTGCGGCGGCTGACCCCGAGCTTGCGCAGGATGTTGCGGATGTGGGTGCGGACGGTGTTGACCGAGACGAACATCTTGTCGGCGATCTCCTGGGTGGTCAGCAGCGCCTCGAGGTGGCCGAGCACCTCGCGCTCCTTGGGAGTCAGCTCCTCGACCACGAGAGCGCTCTCCACGTCCACAGGAGGAGCCTCCGCCGGCCTTCGTGGTTCGGGAAGGGCAAGTACCGCACGACGCTGCGATGTCGGACCGGCGAGCCATCCCAGCTGGCCGGCGAGGGACGGGCTGGCCAGCACCAGCGGGCGAAGCGCCTCGGCCACCTCGTAGAACGGCCGGCGGAGGGTGTCCGCCGTCGCCAGCGACGACGCGCGCTCCACGTCGTGGGAGGCGCGGACCAGCGCCGGGCGGTGAAGCTCCCGCTGAGCTCGCACCAGCAGCAGATCGACCCGTCGGGCTCCCGAGGACGGGCAGGTGTGCTGCGCCTGCTGCAGCAGCCGCTCGGCCTCTGCGTCGTCGCCCGAGTCGAGCCGGGCGCGTGCAGCGAGGAGCAGCACCTCAGGGGAGGCTGCCTCGTGCGCCGCGCCGAGGGAGCTCAGCGCCTCATCGGGCCTTCGGGAGTCGAGATGCAGGCGCGCCCGCTCGAGCACCACCTGGTCCGCCAGCCAGCAGTCGCCCCGCGCGAGCGTCGCGCCGGCCTCGGCGAGCACCGCCTCCGCCCGCGCGAGGTTGCCACGGGCCCGCATCGCCGCCGCAGCGGCCACGGCGAGCAGGGTCCGGGTCACCGGGTCGGCGGCGACCAGTCGTGCGGCGCGCAGTTGACGCAGTCTGTCCCGGAGCCGGTCGAGGTCGTCCCGTCCCAGATCCACCAGCGCGAGGGCCGTGTGCGCAGCCGGTGGAAGCAGCTCCGGACCCCAGCCGAGGCTCTCGGCGTGCTCCAGGGCGCGATGGGCACCGCGCTCGGCCCGGCCGAGGTGTCCCTCGACGGCGTCGACCAACGCCAGGACGGCGAGCGGCTCGACCGCCAGCACTCCCGAGCCGAGGTCCGTCGCGGTCTGTGCCGCGACCAGGCAGGCGTGTCGCGTCGACTGGAGCTCACCGCGCCGGAGGTCGGCGACCGCGCAGCACAGGTCGGCGGCTACCCGCATCTCGAGAAGCCGCCCGACGCGCAGCGCGGCAACAGCGGTGCGTGCCTGCGCTGCCAGTGCCGCCGCCGCGTCCGGCTCCGCGGTGGACCGGGCGGCCGCCGCGGCCACCACGGCACGCGAGGCCGCCCTCTCGGGAGTCGTTGCGTCGCCGGGGACGTCGGCCAGCTCCCGCTCGCAGCGCAGGCCGTCACCTGACGCGGCGGCCACCGCGGCGCGTACCAGTGCGGCGTCCGGGCCTGCCACGTCCGCCGGAAGCTGCCGCAGGCTCCGCGTGATCCGGGAGCCGCCTCGGTCCAGCATCAGGCGAGCCACCCCGAGGCCCTGTACGACGGCGGTCGCCGCCTCGGTCCAGTCGCCTGCCGCGACGAAGTGCGCCACGGCAGTGTCCGGCATCCCCTGCCCGACGTACCAGCGGGCGGCCCGGCGCTGCAGTGCGCGTGCCTCGTCCGGGAGCTCGTAGTCGAGCTGGGCGCGCAGCACGTCGCGGAAGAACGACGCGTAGCGGTAGCAGCCGGGCGCCTCGGGAACCGCGTCGACGAAGGCGTTGCCGTGCGTGAGCTGCTGCACGGTTCGCATCGCGACCGGGCCACCGAGCTCCTCGAGCAGTCCCGGGAGCAGCAGGTCCGGGACGCTGGTGGCCAGCAGGAAGTGCCTCAGCCCGGGCGGCTGGACGTCGAGGACCTCGCCGACGAGGTACTCACCGATGTCCCCGCCGTCCACGAGGATCTCGGCCACCGCGGCACCCGGGTCGTCGTACGCCGCCAGCCCGCGGACCGCGAAGCGGAGTCCCGCCGCCCATCCACCGACCCGGTGGTTGAGGTCGTGGAGCCGGTCCGGCGCCAGCTGCAGCCCGCACGCGGCCACCATCGCGGAGGCCTCGGCATCGGTGAACGCCAGGTCCGCGGCCCGCAGCTCGAGCAGTCCGCCGTCGAGCCGGTACCGGTACAGCGGCAGGGCCGGGTCCACCCGACCCACCACCACGGCCAGGAGCGCACCGCCGGCCAGGCGCAGCAGCCCCTCCAGCGCGGTGGCCTCCACCGCGGAGGCGAAGTCGTACCCGTCGAGGACGAGCACCAGCCGGCGGCGCCGGCCGGCGAGCGCGTCAGCGAGGGCGGCGATCCCGTCCGCGTCGGGCGCCACGCCGCTCCACGTCGTGCCCGAGGTGTCGACCCCCTTGCGCCCCAGGCAGTCGACGACACGGCGCCATCCGAGGTCGTCAGGGGGCTCCTCGCCGGCCTCGAACGTCACCCAGCCGAGGTCCGCCGGCGGGACGCGCTCCCGGGCCCACTCCGCGACCAGGGTGCTCTTGCCGGTGCCGGCCGGCGCGCTGACGAGCACGAGCGGGAAGGGGGCAGGCTCGTCCAGCAGGTGCAGCAGCCGTGGTCGTCGTACGTGGCCGGGACCCGGCGACGGTACGGCGAAGCGGGCAGCGTCGACCAGCCCCGCGAAGGGGGTCGCCGCTGAGGCCGGGTCGGTCGTGCCCACCGAAGCGCCATCCATCCCCCGAGAAGGGTCGTGGGCCCGAGCCCGCCACGCCGAGGGCGCAATCGGCCCTGGCGTCGGCTCCACCCTAGGAAGGCGCACCCCGTCCGCGCATGAGCCACCTGGGTCGGGGGTCACGGGACCAAGGGCCCGAAACGGCTGACCCCGATGCGCCCTCGCCGTCTTCCACAGAGGTCAGGTGGGCCTGGTCGACGCCCGCACCGTGTCAGTGGTGGAAGTTGCTCGCCTGCTCCTCTCGCGGCATCGGGGCCTCCAGGTTGTCGAGCCAGGCGAGCGCCGTACCGAGGTCGCGCAGGAAGAGCTCGGCCATGTCGTGGCTGAAGCCGTTGCGCACGACCACCCTGAGCACGGCGAGGTCCTCCCGCTTGGGCGGCATCGTGTACGCCGGAACGAGCCAGCCGCGCTCGCGCAGCTTGCGGGACAGGTCGAAGGCGTCGTACTTGGTCACCCGGTCGCTCATCGCGAAGGTGACCACCGGGAGCTCCGTCCCTCGCGCGATCACCTCGAACTCCGGCATCGCGGCCAGCGCGTCCGCGATGTGCACCGCGACGTCCTGGCACGTCTGCTGGATGGCCCGGTAGCCCTCCCTGCCCAGCCGCAGGAACTGGAAGTACTGCAGCACGACCTGGGCGCCCGGCCGCGAGAAGTTCAGCGCGAACGTCGGCATGTCGCCGCCGAGGTAGTTCACGTGGAAGACCAGGTCCTCGGGCAGGTAGTCGGCCTCGCGCCACAGCACCCAGCCGACGCCCGGGTAGACCAGACCGAACTTGTGACCGGACGACTGGATAGACGCCACCCGCGGCAGCCGGAAGTCCCACATCAGGTTGGGCTGGACGAACGGGGCGACGAACCCGCCCGACGCGGCGTCGACGTGCACCGGCACCGAGACACCGGTGCGCGACTCGTAGTCGTCGAGCGTCCCGCAGATGTCGGCCACCGGCTCGTACGTGCCGTCCATCGTCGAGCCGAGCACGGCCACCACGCCGATCGTGTTCTCGTCGACGTACTCCAACAGCCGGTCCGGCGTCAGGTGGAAGACGTTGCCCTCGAGCGGCACGTACCGCGGCTCGACCTCCCAGTAGTTCGCGAACTTCTCCCAGACGACCTGGACGTTGCCGCCCATCACGATGTTCGGCCGGTCGGTCGACAGCCCCGCCGCCCGCCGCGCCTTCTGCCACCGGCGTTTCAGCGCCAGGCCGGCCAGCATGCAGCCCTCGGAGCTGCCCGTCGTGGAGGTCCCCACGCTCTCACTGGCGTCCGGGCTGTTCCAGAGGTCGGCGAGCATCTTCACGCAGCGCGCCTCGATCTCGGCGGTCTGGGGATACTCGTCCTTGTCGATCATGTTCTTGTCGCGGTGGCGGCGTAGAGCTTGTCGGCCTCCTCGTCCATCCAGGTGGTCACGAAGGTCGCGAGGTTGAAGCGGGCGTTGCCGTCGAGCATCACCTCGTCCATCACGATCCGGTACGCCGTCTGGGGCAGCATCTCGACGTCGGCGATCTTGTCCTTGGGCACCGTCGACATTCCCGACCGGGCGAACGTCGGGACCAGCTCGGACTCGCTCGTGGGACCGCTCGTCTTCCAGACCGCCATGACACACCTTCCGTAGGATCGGGCACTCCCGACCCAGGCAACAAGGTGCGCGCGACGCCGGCCTCACCCCGCTTGGATGATTCCTCCCGCGTCGAGCCTTCGGCTCAGCAGCCCTGGCTCACCGCAGTGCTCAAACGGTCGAACGACGTGCCCAGCGCGGTCAGGTCGTCCTTGACCTGGCCCAGGCTGTCGAGCGAGGGGTCCGAGGCCGCCTTCCGCAGGCTCGCCTTGAGGGCCTGTGCGCTGGACCGGACTTGAGCGGTCTCCGGGGCGTACTGCGTCTTCGCGTCCTGCGAGAGCCGGCGCACCTGGTCCTGCACGGTGGTCAGGGTGGTGGCGAGGTCGTTGAGGCCGCCCTGGCCCACCTTGATGTCCTTGAGGCCGGCCATCGACGTCTTGATCGCGTCGAGGTCCCGGCACACCGCGGAGGAGGCCGCCCCGCCCGAGGCATCGCTCGAGGCTCCCTGCCCGGCGGAGCCGCTCGCGTCCGACGATCCGCTGCTGCACGAGGCGAGCAGAGGGGCGGTGGCCAGCAGGGCCACGAGGAGCGGGGCAGCAGCACGAAGACGCAACATGGCGCCAGTCTCCTCGACGTCGCCAGGCGCTGCCTCCTCCCGTGCGGGTGACATACCCGGTCAGCTCGGGTCGCCGTCCGGTGGCGCGGGCCGGCGCGGAAGGCCACGCACGGGCACGTCGGGCACCGGGCCGCCCGGTTCGGGACCGCGCGCAGCCTGGAGGGCGCCGTACCGGGCCGCGAGAGGGGCCGAGGTGAACCCGTGCGCCACCACGCTGAGCACCACCGTGACCGCGATGACGAGCACGGCCGAGTCGGCCCGTTCCCCGAGCTCCTCCAGCGCCAGCAGCGCGAACACCAGCGACGCCAGGCCCCGCGGGCCGAACCAGCCGACGAACAGCACGGTCGCCCGGTCCAGGCCCGAGCCGACACAGGCGATCGCGACCGGGACCATCCGGATGACCGTCAGGCTCAGCACGGCGTAAGCCGACGATGGCGACGTCGAGCTGGTCCAGAACCCGCGGCACGGCGATCAGACCGAACGCGAGCCAGACCAGCAGCGACACCAGCCCGCTCGCCTGGTCGAGGAAGAGCAGCTCGGCCGCACGGCGCTTCCCCGCCGCGGCGCCGAAGCCCAGGCCGGCGCAGAAGGCCGCGACGAAGCCGTTGCCGTGCAGGAGCCCGGCGGTCGTGTAGCTGAGCAGCGCCAGCGCGAGCACCGCGATGCCCATGAACTCCTCGGCGGCCCAGCCTGCGTCGCCGGCCCGTCGCAGCAGGGCGCCGCCGCCCCGTCCGATGAGCACCCCGACGACAGCGCCGACCAGCAGCTCCACGAGTGCGCCCATCCCAGGGCTGCTCGCGTGCTGCTCGACCGCCGCTGCACCCGCGATCGCCAGCAGGACCACCGGCGTGACGATGCCGTCGTTGAGCCCGCTCTCCACCGTGATCAGGCGCCGGATCCGGGAGGGTACGACGCGGTTGGTCACCACCGGTACGCCGAGCGCGGCGTCGGTCGGGGCGAGCGCGGCGGCGACCAACAGGACGAGCCACCCGTCCAGCCCGGGAAACAGCACCCGGGCGGCGAGCCATCCGAGCAGAACCGTCAGCGGCAGGCCCACACCGAGCAGCCGCAGGTACTTCCCGGCGTCCGCCCGGAGGTCGTGGGCGCGCACCCGGGCGGCGTCGGAGAAGAGCACCCATACGAGCGTCACCTCGACCAGCGGCTTCAGGCTCTCCGAGGCCGACGGCCGGTCGACGAGGTGCAGCCAGCCCAGCACCGCCCCCAGCACCAGGAAGACGACCGGCGCAGTGAGGTCCGCACGCACCAGCCGGGCCTGAGACCGCACCCCAGACGACCAGGGCCGCGGTGATCACCGCGACGGCGACCGCGTCCACCCTGTGGCTCCTTCCGTCCGCCCGCCTCAAGGGTCCGGAGCACGGCTCCGCTCCGGCTCACCCGCGGTGGATGATGCGAGGCCCGCCGGGGCCGGGTTCACTGGCTGCACCAGCGCCGAGGGACGCGCGGTGACAGGAGTGCAAGGTCCATGACGCAGACGACATCAGTGACAACACCGGACGAGGTGTCCGGCCCGATCGACTTCCTGCTGATCGAGTTCCCCACTGACCGGCTGACCGGCAGGGCGGCCGTGGCACTCGGCGACCTGATCGAGAGCGGGACGATCCACCTGTACGACCTGGTGGTGGTCAGCAAGGACCCGGACGGCTCGGTGGCCGCCCTCGAACTGTCGGACGACGGCAGCGGCTTCGCGGAGTTCGCCGGCGCCCGCTCCGGGCTGCTCGGTGACGACGACGTGGCCGAGGCGGCCGAGGCGATGCAGGTCGGGACCGTGGCCGCGCTCATCGTCTTCGAGAACGCCTGGGCGCGCCCCTTCGTCGCCGCGGCGCGCGACAGCGGCGGCGAGGTGATCGCCAGCGGTCGGATCCCGGCAGGGGACATCATGGACGCCCTCGACGCCCTCGAGGCAGCGGGCTGAGGGCGCGACCCGACACCGGCAGAGCAGACAACCGAGGAGGAGCACGATGCCCGGACTGATTCGTGGAGTGGCCAGGACCGCGGTCGTGGCCGGCACCGCGACCGCGGTGAGCGGTCGGGTCCAGCGCCGCCAGGCCGAGAAGTACGCGTCACGTGACGCGAGCATCGCAGCAGAGCGCGACCAGGCCTACGTGGAGCAGGTGGCGCCCGAGCCGCAGGAGGCACCGGCGCCGGCGGCTCCGCAGAAGGACATGATCCAGCAGCTCAAGGAGCTCGCCGAGCTGCGCGACCAGGGCATCCTCACCGACGAGGAGTTCGACGCGCAGAAGGCGAAGATCCTGGCCTGAGCCGTCCGGTCGGGCGCACCCCCACGACCGCACGGCCGGCTCCCGCGCCCGTTCCCGCGACGACGACCGCGGTCACTCCTCGACGACGTGCACCGCAGCCTCCTCCGCGGACGCCGCCGCGCCGTCGATGCCGACGTCGTCGGCGACCAGGTCCTTCTCGGTGTCCTCGTGGACGCCCTCGTCCTCCGCGAGCAGCCGTCCCGCGCGCTCGCGGCCGACCTCGCCGTCGTCGACGTCCTCGACGAGCCGGCCCGCCTGGTCGTACGGGTCCGGCTCCGGGACCTCCTGGGCGAGGCGCTGGTCGAGGCTCTCCCCGGCTGCCTCCTCCGCCGGGGTATTGCCATAGCCCTCGGCCGGCGACCACTTCTCGGGCGGTGAGTAGCCCTCGTCCAGGGGCTCGGCGAGTCCCCGGTCGTCGACCAGGCTGTCGCCGGAGCCCTGGGGCTGGTCCTCGTCGTCGACGCTGTAGCCGTGGTAGCTCTCGTTCACGCTGGTGTCACCGGTGTCCGGCGGGGTCGCCTCGGTGCCGATCTGCTCGGAGACGCTCTCCGGCTGCTCGCTCATCGGTTCTCCACTCCTCGTACGTCGGTGTCGGGACCGTCGTGCCCGCACCGCGGTGTTCTCATGCGTGCACCCGTGGAGCGGCGCGACCGGCATCTGCCCGATCCGGGACATCCGGCTCCGGGATATCGCCTCTCACGGATGAGGCGGGACCGGGTCCAACGGTGGTTGTCTCGGACTGGTGCCGAGCGGTCTCCAATCCGGGAGCGCGCAAGCACCCCGAGTGAACGTGCCCGTCGCAGAGATGAGCCCGGCGGAAGGAGATCAGATGACTGAGGTCAAGGTTCGCAGCGGCGCTGCTGTGGGCTGGACCGTGTTCGCAGCTTCCATGATGATGATCATCGGTAGCTTCCACTGGCTCGCAGGGCTGGCCGGACTCATCGGCGACGACCTGTACGTCAAGACCCCGAACTACCTGTTCAAGCTCGACAGCACGACCTGGGGATGGGTCCACCTGCTCGGCGGCACGATCCTCGTCGTCGCCGGGCTGGCGCTGTTCAACGGTGCGGTCTGGGCTCGGACGGTCGGCGTGATCGTCGCCGCCGCCAGCGCGCTGATGACCTTCGCTTGGATGCCCGCGTACCCCGTCTGGGCGATCACGATCGTCGCGGTCGACGTCGCAGTGGTCTGGGCGCTCACGGCTCACGGCCGTGACATCACGATGGAGTAGCGCACCCGCCCGTCCGCCTCTCCTGCTCCGCCCAGGCGTCGCCGGACGGCCGGTCACCCATTCCCCACACGAGGAGAGCACATGGTCGCCCGCATCGAGCATCTCAACCGTCAGCAGCGCGAGGCGCATGGCGCGGCGGCCCGCGACCGGGTCGACCCGTCGGAACATCTGGGCTGGTGCGTCGACCCGAACCGGAAGGACCCGGTCTCGGTGGTCGACGAGCAGAACGCGCGCCGGGATCCCGACCTGGTGCCGGTGCGCCATGGACGGATGATGGCCTCGCCGTTCACGTTCTACCGGGGTGCCGCCGCGGTCATGGCCGCCGATCTCGCCGGGACCCCGACAGCTGGTCTCGAGGTCCAGCTCTGCGGTGACGCGCATCTGTCGAACTTCGGCGTCTACGGATCTCCGGAACGTCGGCTCGTCTTCGACATCAACGACTTCGACGAGACGTTGCCGGGCCCGTTCGAGTACGACGTCAAGCGGCTGGCGGCGAGCCTGACCGTGGCGGCACGCAACAACGGCTGCCCACCGGCAGATGCTCGGGCGATCACCAGGCCTGCGGTCGTCGTACCGGGAGGCGATGTCCGGCTTCGCGCAGATGGGCACGCTCGACGTGTGGTACGCGCATCTCTCCGAGGACGACCTTCGGCAGGCGATGCTCCGCGCGACCGCGGCCATGGCCGGCAGGGGCAGCCCAGGCAAGGCCAGGAAGGGCAAGGGAAAGAAGCCCCATCGCGAGGGAGAGTCAGCCCCTTCGTCGGCCAAGGAGGCGAGGAGGCTCGAGAAGCGATTCGCCAAGAACGCCGAGAAGGCGCGGAGCCACACCAGCATGCAGGCCCTGGCCAAGCTGACCGAGGTCGTCGACGGCCGGTACCGGATCGTGAGCGCCCCACCGGTGATCGTGCCGGCACGCGATCTCTACGCGACGTACGGCGTGTCGCCGGAGGAGCTCGAGCAGGTCATCATCAAGCAGTTCCACGACTACCGGCGACCCTCCAGCTCGACCGCCGCCGGCTGCTGGAGAAGTACGAGCTCATCGACTGGGCGCGCAAGGTCGTGGGAGTGGGCAGCGTGGGCACCCGCGCGTTCGTCGCGCTCCTCCAGGGCGGGGATGACACGGATCCGCTGTTCCTCCAGATGAAGGAGGCCACCACCTCCGTGCTCGAGGGCGGGCTCCACAAGAGCCGATTCGACCAGGCTGGTGAGCGCGTGGTGCAGGGACAGCGCCTGATGCAGGCGACCAGCGACATCTTCCTGGGCTGGACGCGTGGTCACGAGGCCGGCCGCTACCTCTACTGGCGCCAGCTGCGGGACATGAAGGGGTCGGCGCTCGTGGACCAGATGCACACCGACGCCCTCACGTTCTACGGACGCCTCTGCGGCTGGACCCTGGCGCGGGCCCACGCCCGATCGGGAGATCCCGTCGCCATCGCCGCGTACCTCGGCAGCGACGACGGGTTCGACGTGGCGATCACGGACTTCTCCATGCGGTACGCAGACCAGAACGAGCGGGACTACGACGCGTTCGTCGAGGCGATCCGCAGCTCCCGGCTGAAGGCAGTCGAAGGAGTCTGATGACACCGGTCCCGAACCCGGACACCCGGGGTGCGAACGGCACCCCGGGTGAGGCGTCGTCCCCAGGACGGTGCCGTGATCGACACAAGAGAGACGGTGATGCCAACCGGGCGTCGCCGTGAGCGAGGAAGGGAAGGTCACCGCATGACACAGACAATCGACGTACTGGGCCCCGTGGACTGGATTGTCGTCGAGTTCCCGGGAATGGACTTCGGGAAGGGAAGGGTCGCTCCGATCCTGCAGGACTATGTCGACAAGGGACTCATCCGAATCCTCGACATGCTGTTCCTCCAGAAGGACGAGACCGGCGCCCTGGAGTTCGCCGAGCTGAACGAGTTCGGAGACTCCACGCTCGAGCAGCTGCGAGAAGCCGAGACCGAGCTGGCCATGGTGCTCTCCGGAGCAGGACGTCCTGGACCTGGCCGAGACCATCGAACCCGGCCGCTCCGCCGCACTGCTCGTCTGGGAGAACCTGTGGGCCGCCCCCATGGGGACCGCAGTGCGTGAGGCCGGAGGCGACCTGGTCGCCACCGGCCGGATCCCCACCCAGGCGCTGTTGGCCGCGCTGGAGGCCGACGCGGAAACCGAGACCGAGAAGGAAGGAGTCTGACATGCCCATGGCAGCACGACGCAGGCGCAGGACAGTGGCCGCCGTTGGCGGCGCCGTTGTCGTGGCCCACGGCCACAACCGCCGGGCGGACCGGCGTGAGGACCGGCGAGACGACCGCGGGGACCGTCGCGAGGACCGTCGCGACCCCCGGGGTTGAGCCTCCCCAAGGTGGCAGCCCTGCATGGAGCTCCCTGGCAGGGCTGCCGCGAACGGGGCAGGACTCGCAGGATGAGCGCTCTGTGCACCCGTGATCCCACAGACCCGGCACGATCGACTCGTGCCCTGACCAAGAGATGCACGAGGACTGTTCGTGGCTCCCAGACGGGAGCGCGAACGTCCAACCCGGGAGGAGAAGCCAGATGCTGGAGTGGCTCGAGAGATTCTTCGACAAGCACTTCCTCGGATCCGGACGAGGTCGATCAGTCCCGAGAGCGAGGTCGCCCACGTCATCAAGGACGGTGGCTACATCCTCGACGTCCGCCTCGGCCTCGAAGCGAAGAAGGGGATGGTGCCGGGAGCGAAGAACATCGACATGCTGGTCCTCCGGCGCCACCTGGACGAGCTGCCGCGCGACCGGACCATCGTGACCTACTGCAAGACCGGCGGCCGGGCCGGCAAAGCCCGGGACATCCTTGCTGACAAGGGTTCACGGTGTTGAACGGCGGAGGCTATGACAGGCTCCTGAAGATCGTCAAGAACAACCGGTCTGCAACCGAGTGAGTCGGCCCGCCGGCACGGCTGCGCCGTACGCGCGGGTCCAAGGCGGACCGCCGGGACCTTCAACGGCGAGCCGCCAGCGACGTCGAGCCGCGCTTTTCGCGCTGCACGCTGCTCCTGGATCAAGCCCGGGCTGACGAGGCGGCGGTGGTCCCGTGCGTAGCTCGAGCCTGCCTTGGCCGGGAGCATGGCGCCCACGAGCCACAGGAACGGCAGGAAGATGCCGATGATGCCGAGTCCGACATAGCCCTTCCTGAACGTCAGGAGACAGACAGTGAACACGCAGAAGATGTAGAACGTGGCGATCAAGAACCACAGCGTCCACTCCATGAAGCTCATGTTTCACCTCACTTCTCGTCATACGCCGAGCCTGTGCCTTTCCGCAGGGCGCGATGCCACGGCTCGTCCGCACCTCGAGCCCTCCCGCTGGACGGCCCCGGTCTCCTCACCTTCGAGGGATGACCTTGGGTGCGGCGACTGGTCACCCCCGGTATGCGCCACGTCACGCGAGGTTGGTGGGCGGGTCGATCCTCTGAGCGCCTCCGGCTCAGGAGATACCCGGGACACCGCCGCCATGACGATCGGCCGTTGGGATCGATGCGGCGCTGCGCCACCACGCCGGCTGCGGGGCGAACGGCGCTGCCGGGCGGCCGGTGGCGGGCGTGTCCAGTCGGTAGACCAGGCCGGCCTCCGGCTGGTCACGACGTTGCTGCTCGGTCCAGCCCTCGGTGGCGGTGGTGACGTAGAGCCGGTGAAGCCCGGGGCCGGCGAACGCGCAGCAGGTGGTCTGCGCGGCGGGAACGCCGTGCACACCGCGCAGCACGCCGTCGGCGGAGTACCGGTGGACCGCCCCCGCGCCGTAGATCGCCACCCACAGGTCACCCGCGGCGTCCACGGTCATGCCGTCGGGTGCGCCGATCTCCTCGGGCACCTCGAGCAGTACCCGGCCCGCGGAGACGGTGCCCGAGTCTGCGTCGAAGCTGAACGCGTGGACGAGGCGAGGACCGCTGTCCACAAGGTACATGGTCTCGCCGTCGGGGCTCCAGCCGAGACCGTTGGAGATCGTCAGTCCCTCCAGCATCAGCTCGGTCCGTCCGTCGACGTCCAGCCGGTAGAGGGCGCCGCCTCCGGGGTGGTGGTCGTCGGCGACGGTCCCTGCCCAGAACCGGCCCCGGGGGTCGCAGGCCCCGTCGTTCATCCGGGTCCCGGCCGGCGCCACGTCGGCGATGGTTCGACGTGAGCCGTCCGGGGCGAGGTGCACGAAGCCGCGTCCGGCGCCGAGCAGCCAGCCGTCGTCGCCCTCCACCGGGGCCACCATGCCGATGGTCCCCGGCAGCTCGTAGTCGCGCACCGGGGAAAGCGCTCCGTCCTGGAGGACCCGGTCACGGTAGAACCGCCCGGCCAGGATGTCCACCCGCAGCAGCTCACCGCGGCGCCCGTCCCAGCGCACGCCCTCACCGAGCTGCGTCTGCTCGGCCGTGCACGCAGCAGCCACACCGGCACCCTCCGCCTCCGCTGTCATCGGGTCAGTCCTCGAAGTCCACGACGACCTTGATGTCGTCCGGTCCGCGATCGAGCGCCTCGGCGATGGCGCCTGGCGGGACCCGGCGTGAGATCAGCCGTTCCAGCCAGGTCCGGTCCGCGGCGGTGAGCGCTTCGGCGGCCCGGTAGAAGTGCCGCCGGTTCGCGTTGACCGAGCCGACGATCACGTTGTTCTGCAGCACGAGCTCCTTCGCGACCTCTGCGGGCGACAGCCCAAGGGACCGCCCTCCACTGCCCACACCGGTGAGGCAGACCACCCCTCCGGCACCGACGGCGCGGATCGACTCGACGATCACGGTCCCGACTCCGGTGCATTCCACGACCACGTCAGGAGCGAAGCCCAGGTCCGACACGCTTCCCGAGTGGTAGGTGGCGCCGAGGTCGCGCACGAGCTGGGGCTTGGCGCCGGAGGTGGCCCGGTCGAGGACATGGACCTCGAGCCCGTGCTGGACGCCGATGAGGGCTGCGAGCATGCCGATCGGGCCGGCGCCGGTGACCAGCACCCGGCGCGGTTCCCAGAAGGCGCGTGCCCGCATGGCGCCGACCATCTCCCACGCCTTGGCCACAACCGTGGTGGGCTCGAGCAGCACGCCGAGGATCCCGAGCGCGGGGTCGAGCTTGGTGAAGTAGCCGGGCTCGATCCTCCAGCGTTCGGACATGAACCCGTCGATCTCCTTGATCCCGCGCTCGGTGTACTGCCCGTTGCGGCACATGTCCCATTCCCCCACGGCGCAGCTGCCGCAGGGCACCGGGTCGGGACGTCGGACGATCCCGACGACCAGGTCGCCGGGCTGCAGGCCGGTGCCCGGGCCGGGTTCGACCACCCGGCCGAGGGACTCGTGACCGAGGACCAACCGGTCCCGCCCCGGTGGTGCCCAGCCGTAAGCCCCCGAGGCGATCTCGACGTCGGTGCCGCACACGCCGACCGCCACTGCTTCGACCAGGACCGATCCCGTGCTCTCGTCCGGTTCGGGCACCTCGTCGAAGCGCACCGATCCCGCGATCCCTGGCTGGACCGTGACTGCTTTCACCGTGTCTCCGATCTGTCCGGCCGGATCGGGCCGGTCCGTCATCGCGCGTCAGACGTGCACGAGGGCACCCGGCCGCTGGGCCAGCTCGTCCTCGACATGGGACACCATCGGCATACCGCCCTTGCCGATCTCCAGTGGCGTGCGGTGGTAGCCGTGGTAGGTCATCACCCCGCCGGACAGGAAGGCGACGTCGTCGAAGCCGTTCTGCTTCAGCACACAGTAGGCGATGTAGCTGCGGAACCCGGAGCGGCAGTAGGTGTACACCGGCTTGTCCCGCGGGAGCTCGTCGAGCCGATCGCGCAGCTCGGTGTACGGAATGAGCACGGCGTCCGGGGATGTGCCAGGCGTCGTACTCGGCCTGGGTGCGGGTGTCGAGGATCGTCACCGTGGTGGCGCAGTCCGGGAAGTCCTCCGGGTAGCACAGGTCGATGTCGCCGCGGAGCAGGTTGGCCCCCAGGAAGCCGACCATGTTCACCGGGTCCTTCGCCGAGCCGTACGGCGGAGCGTAGGCGAGCTCGAGGTGCTCGAGGTCGTAGACCGTCATGCCCGCGCGGAGGGCGACCGCGAAGACGTCGATGCGCTTGTCCACGCCGTCCCAGCCGAGCACCTGCGCGCCGAGCAGCCGGCCCTCGTCGGGGGTGAAGAGCACCTTCACGAACAACGGAGCCGTTCCTGGGTAGTAGCCTGCGTGACCCATCTGGTGGGTGTACGCCTTGCGGTAGCCCATGCCGGCGGCCCGCAGCTCGGTCTCCGTCATGCCCGGTGCCGCCCGCTGTGAGGTCGAAGACCTTGACGACGGCTGTGCCCTGGGTGCCCCGGTAGGCGCTGTCGTGGCCCGCGATCGTCTCGGCCGCGATCCGGCCCTCCCGGTTGGCCGGTCCGGCGAGCATCGAGAGGACCGGTTCGCCGGTCAGCAGGTGGAGCGTCTCCACGGCGTCACCGGCCGCCAGGATGTCCGGTGCCGACGTGCGCATGTGGGCGTCGACGACGATGCCGCCGTGCGGCCCGATGTCGAGCCCCGCGGCACGGGCGAGGTCGACGTTCGGGCGGGCACCGACTGCCATGACCACGACGTCCGCCTCGACCGAGGTGCCGTCTGAGAGGTCCAGCACGAGCCGGTCGTCCTCGCGTGCGCCGGACGGCCTCCGCCGAGGTACCGAGCCGGAGGTCCACGTCCTGGGCCTCCACGTGGTAGTCCAAGATGTGTGTCATCTCCGGGTCGAGCCACGGCATCAGGCGCTCGGTGCGTTCCACGACGGTGGTCTGCAGCCCGCGTGCCCGGAACGCCTCGGTGAGCTCCAGGCCGATGTAGCTGCCGCCGACGACGACCGCGCTCGATGCACCCTGGTCGAGCCGGGCGATGATGCGATCCATGTCCGGGATGTTGCGCAGCACGTCGACGCGGGGATCGTCCGCACCCGGGATCGGCGGGCCGGATCGGTTCGGCGCCCGGGCACAGCACGAGCGTGTCATAGGACTCGCGATAGGTACGGCCCACCTTCTCGTCGCGTACCTCGACCTCCTTGGCGTCACGGTCGATGCGCAGCACCTCCTGCCCGGTCCGCACGTCGAGCGCGAGGCTCCTGGCCAGGCTCTCGGGCGTCTGGAGCAGGAGGCTGTCGCGCTCGGGGATCTCCCCGCCGATGTGGTAGGGCAGACCGCAGTTGGCGAACGAGACGTAGTGGTCACGTTCGAGGATGACGATCTCGGCCGAGTCGTCGAGCCGCCGCAGCCTGGCCCCGGTGGAGGCGCCGGCGGCGACCCCTCCGACGATCACTGTCTTCATGCTGTGTCCCTTCAGCTCGTGGTGGACGTGTCAGTTCGTCTGACGACCGCCGCGGCCTCGGTGCGGTCGCGCGGTCGAGCTCGCGGTCGAGGGTGATCGCGGCATCGATCAGGGCGAGGTGGGTGAACGCCTGCGGGAAGTTGCCGATCTGCTCCCCGGTGAGCGCGATCTCCTCGGAGTACAGGCCGAGGTGGTTGGCATAGGTGAGCATCTTCTCGAAGGTCACACGAGCCTTCTCGAGCTGGCCGGCACGGGCCAGGGACTCGACGTAGGCGAAGCTGCAGAGGGAGAAGGTGCCTTCGGAGCCGCGGAGCCCGTCCGGTGAGGCCTGCGGGTCGTAGCGGTAGACGAGACTGTCGGTGACGAGCTCATCGTCCATGGCCTTCAGGGTCGATGCCCACATCGGGTCATTCGGGGTGATGAACCCGACCGTGGACATCCGCAGCAGCGAGGAGTCCAGCACCTCGGTCTGGTAGTGCTGCACGAACGCCTGCCGCTCGGAGCTCCAGCCACGTTCCATGATCTGGTCGTAGATGGCGTCTCGTTCGGTGCGCCAACGGTCGATCGGTGCCGGCCGTCCATGTGCTGGTGGCCAGGCGGATGCCGCGGTCGAGGGCCACCCAGTTCATCAGCCGGCCGTAGGTGAAGTCCTGCCGGCCGCCGCGGGTCTCCCAGATCCCCTCATCGGGCTGGTCCCAGTTGTCGCTCACCCAGTCCAGCAGCTCGCAGATCCCGAGCCAGCCCTGGTGTCCGGCGGTCGAGCCCCCGCTGGTCCATGAAGTAGATGCTGTCGAGCGCCTCGCCGTAGATGTCCAGCTGCAGCTGGTCGGCCGCGCCGTTCCCGATCCGCACCGGCCGGGAGCCCCGGTAGCCCTCCCAATGCTCGAGGACCTCCTCGTTCAGGTCGGAGGAGCCGTCGATCCGGTACATGATCTTCAGAGGTCCGCCGCCGCCGCCGGACGCGTGCTCGTCGATCCGAGCGCGAAGCCACCGGCCCAGCGCTGCGGCCTCGTCGGTGAAGCCCATGCCGAGCAGCGCATAGACCGAGAACGAGGCGTCACGTATCCAGGTGTAGCGGTAGTCCCAGTTGCGCTCGCCGCCGATCTGTTCCGGCAGTCCGGCCGTGGGTGCCGCCACGAGTCCGCCGCTGGGTGCGTAGGTCATCAGCTTCAGAGTGATGGCGGAACGGTTCAAGGCCTCGCGCCAGCGCCCGGCGTACGTCGACTGCGCGATCCAGGACTTCCAGAAGTGCCACGGTCTCGTCGAACGACGTCCACGCCTCGGTCACCCGCACCGGGCGTACCGGCCCTGCTGCTCCGACCTCCAGGACCAGGCCACGCATCTGCCCGGCGACGAGGGTGACCTCGCCGTGGACGTCGCCGTGCGCGTCTGCCTGGAAGCGGCCAGCCGCTCGTCGTCCGGCTCGCTTGACGAGGTTGACCGTCATCGACGTCGGGGACCCTCGAAGACGACTCCGTCGTCGCGCCAGATGGGTCTGCGTGCGTCTCACGCCCGTAGTCGAAACGCGGCGCCAGGTCGACGGTGAAGCTCATCTGGCCGCGCACGCAGCGCACCATCCGGACCAGCCGGTGGCGGTCCGAGGCCACGTCGGCGTCTGGCGACCGGCATGAAGTCGATGACCTCTCCCACACCGGCCTCGGTCAGGAACCGGGTGACCAGGACCGCGGTGTCCGGGAAGTACAGCTGCTTGCTCGTGAACACCTCGCCAGCGGGCCTGATCCGGAAGTGACCGCCCCGGTCATGGTCGAGCAGAGCCCCGAAGATGCTCGGCGAGTCGAACCGAGGCGCACAGAACCAGTCGATCGAGCCGTCGGTCGCGACCAGTGCCGAGGTCTGGAGGTCACCGATGAGGCCATGGTCGGCAATGAGCGGGTACGCGGGCATTCGGATGGATCCTTTCCCTCGTGGCACGCGCGTCCCGGGATGACCCGGGCCGGGCGCAGTCACCTGTCATGTCATGCAATGCCGGCCAGGCACCCGGGCCTATGGCCGCGGGCTCGGTCGACCAGTCGTCCCGCTTCGTCGACGGCTTCGAAGGCGAGCCGGTGACCGAGCCGGACAGTCCGGACTTCGGCGAGAGCAAGCCCGAACGGGTGGAAGGCCCTCGGCGTTCCATGGGGCCGAAGGGTCAGCCCGGATCTCGTCCGGGAGAACGACAATTGGCCCCGCATGGCCTGGCTCCTTCTTGTGCCTCACCCGACCGGAGGTGATGCCGATGTGTTCGAACCCAGACCCGGTCGCCTGGACCACTCCCGACTCAGGATCCGCCGGGACTGCGGGCTCCGCATCACCTCCGCCGGATGACCCGTCGACGGCCTTGAGGCGCACGCACGCGTAAGGCGGGGTCAGCATCGCTGTGGAAGTGGTCGCGGAGCTCTTCTCGGGCCTGCTTGCGTACCAATACGGGCACGAAGTCCCGGATGTCGGCGCCCTCGAACTCCGCCCACACGCACTCGACCACCACGCGCACGTGAACCGCTGACAGCCCGGGAAACTCCCGGCGGAGATCGGTCTCGACCTGCTCGATGAGGCGTTCCTCGTCCATCGCGTCGGGCGCGCCGGCAGGGCGGCCCACTCCGCCACGGGAGACCAGCGTCATGGGGTTCTCGCCGCCCCCGCCGGAGGTTGTTCGGCTCTCCGCGGCTCGGTCTCGACGGCCAGGTCGTCCTCCGCATGAGCCACATGTGGCGTGCCGGCTTCGTCGAGGGTCAGCGGGGTCCTGTGGTAGCCGTGGTAGGTCATCAGCCCGTGCCGAGGCGGAGGTCCACGTCGCGAGCTTCGACGTGGACGTCCAGGATCCGGGTCATCTCGGGATCGAGCCAGGGCATGAGCCGTTCGGTGCGCTCCACGAGGGTCACCTGCAGCCCGCGGGTCCGAAACGCCTCTGTCAGCTCCAACCCGATGTAGCTGCCTCCCACGACTACGGCGCTGGTGGCACCGTCCTCGAGCTGGGCGATGATGTGGTCCATGTCGGGAACGTTGCGGAGCACGTCGACTCGTGGGTCGTCGGCGCCCGGGATCGAAGGCCGCACCGGCTCGGCGCCCGGGCAGAGCACGGCTTGTCGGAGGACTCCCGGTAGGAACGCCCCGTCCGGTCGTCACGCACCTCGACTTCCTTCAGGTCACGGTGGATGCGAACCACGTCCTGCCCCGTCCGCACGTCCAGCGCGAGACTCTTCGCGAGGCTCTCAGGCGTCTGCAGCAGCAGGCTGTCCCGGTCCGGGATCGCCCCGCCGACGTGGTACGGCAGTCCACAGTTGGCGAACGACACGTACCGGTCGCGTTCGAGGATGATGATCTCGGCCGACTCGTCGAGCCGCCTCAGGCGAGCGCCCGTCGAGGCACCTGCCGCGACACCTCCGCCGTATGACCCACCGCTACCGGCGAGGGAGGGATGGGCGCGGTCGGTCACCTCTCCCGTGCCACCGGGCGCGTGAGGAGGATGACGACGCTGAGCAGCAGCACCCACAAGGGAAAGGCCAACTGCACCCAGCGATGCTCGCCGGCCCCGAGGAGCAGGACCAGTGCTACGGCGTACCCGAGAAGCGCCAGCCACCGGGGGAACGCCGAGGCGCGCATCCCGACGGTGCTGACCGAGAGTGTGAATACCGCGGCCATCCGCATCGCGTAGACGGAGATGAGCACCTGGGTGCTGCCGTGACCGAAGTCCCACAGGTCCGTTGCGAGGCGCGGCTTGGCCAGCACCTCCAGCAGGCTGTTGGCGTTCACCGCTGCTTGGACACCATGGCGAGGAAGAGCAGGCCACTGCCCAGGAACACCGTTGAGAAGAGCCGGTCCTCGGCGGCGCCGAGCTTGCTCGCGGACGACGCCGATGAACCACAGGAAGGCGATGCCGGCGAAGGGAACGAGCTGCAGGCTGGCCCGGATCAGGGACCGTCGCTGCTCGTCATGGCGAAGGGAGGCGAGGCTGGCGTCGGAAAGCCCGAGGCGCATCATCGTCATCGCGGTGAGCAGCGGGCGCGGCAGACGATCCCGCGACCGCAGCCGACGCCGCGTCGCCAGAAGCTGGCGGTCAGGGCTGGGCTTGTGCACTCACGATCGTTCCTTCGTGGCTGAGGCCTATAGACAGGCAGACCGGCTTCGGACACACCCGCCTCCCCCCTCACGGTGATTCGAGCGCTGGAGAACCGCAGACCTCGTCCCTTGAAGGTGAGGACGGGAGAACCCTGCGCCTCTAGCGTCAAGCGGGAGGAGGACTGTCATGGACACATCGACAGTCGGTTCGGGTGGGTCATCCGCGCTCTCGCGACCCCTCCACAAGGCAGAGATTCGCCGCGGTCGTCTCGCTGTTTGCTGCCCTGGTGCTCATGTGCGCAACCGTGCTGATGCTGTTGGGCGATCCGTGGATCGTCGTCGGCGGCCTCATCGGCCTCGCGCTCTTCGCCGGCGGCGGCTGGTGGGCGGTCGCCGAGAGAAATCCGCGGCAGGCGCTGGGCATCACCGGCATGGCGCTGGGTGGGGTGGCCGTGTGCGCCGGCATCGTGGTCGCCGCCGCGACTACCGATGGCGCGATCCTGCGGGTCCTCCTGTTGGTGGCACTGGTAGGCATCGCAGCCGGCACTGCGCGTGCCGCCTTGGTCCCAGATCTGCACGAGCTCGATCGTCGACAGGGCCGCGGGCACGTCCGTCCGAGCAAGCCCGTACTGCTGTGCAACCCGTGGTCCGGTGGCGGGAAGGTGGAGAAGTTCGGTCTCGCGAAGATGGCAGCGGAGCTCGGCGTGGAGACCGTGTTCCTGGACCGCGGGCTCGACCTCGCGCAGCTCGCCTACGACGCCATCGATCGTGGCGCGGACTGTCTCGGCATGGCCGGTGGCGACGGCTCGCAGGCTCTGGTGGCCTCCATCGCGATCGAGCGCAATGTCCCGTTCGTCTGCATCTCGGCAGGCACCCGGAACCACTTCGCCCTCGACCTGGACTCGACCGCGATGACCCCCGCACCGGGATGATCGCGTTCCGTGACGGCCTGGAACGCCGGATCGACTACGCCACCGTGGGCGACCGCCTCTTCGTCAACAACGTCTCCCTCGGGGTGTACGCCACGATCGTGCAGCAGGAGGGCTACCGCGAGGCGAAGCGGCAGACGACCGCCCAACTGCTGCCCCAGCTCCTCGGCAGGCAGGCAGAGCCGTTCGACCTCCAGTTCACCACGCCCGAGGGCACGGACGTCGACGGTGCCTTCATGATCCTGGTCTCGAACAACCCCTACGTCCTCGGACCCGCCTTGGACATCTCTCAGCGACGCCGGCTCGACACGGGCACTCTCGGCGTGGTGGCGGTGACCGCCAAGACCGGGGCCGAGGCTGCTGCGCTCGTCACGCGGTCCACGGTGGGACTCGCCCGGCGGGATCCCAACGTCCACGAGTTCACGGCCGAGTCGTTCACCGTGAGGTCGCACAGTGGCACGGCGTTCGCCGGCGTCGACGGAGAGTCACTCGACCTGACGACCCCGCTGGAGTTCCGCGTCCACCCGCGGGGGCTCCGCATCCTGGTGCCCGAGGAGAGCATCGCGACAGAGGCGTGGCGCAGCGTCCGCGGGTTCGACCTCGGTGATCTCGTTGCCGTGGCACGGGGCCGACAGCCTGAGAAGCTGCGCCGACAGAGCCTCCCTGGTGGTGTTGCAGATGCCTGACCCAACGCTGACCGATCATCAAGCGGCTCGGCGACGGGTCCCATGAGCGCGCCGACGGTCGAGCCGCAAAGCAGCATGCTCGAGCGTCACGTGCCGGGGGTGGCCGCCCTTCGTTCGTACCACCGGGCATGGCTGAGGCCCGACCTGGTCGCGGGGCTGGTCCTTGCCGCGATCCTGGTGCCGCAGGGGATGGCGTACGCCGAGCTTGCCGGGTTGCCAGCCGTCACTGGTCTGTACACGACGATTGCGTGCTTGGTGGGCTACGCGTTGATGGGGGCATCTCGGATCCTGGTTCTGGGGCCCGACTCGTCGGTCTCTCCGTTGATCTTCGCCGCGATCGTCCCGCTCGGCGCGGCGGACAGCCCCGAGACCGCGATCGCGCTGGCCGGGATGCTGGCGATCCTCACCGGCCTGATCCTGGCCGGGATCGGTGTGGCGAAGCTCGGCTTCGTCGCCGACCTGCTGTCCAAGGAGGTCCAGGTCGGCTACATGAACGGCCTGGGCATCACGATCATCGTCGGTCAGCTGCCGAAGCTGTTCGGGTTCTCCACCGACGCCGACACCTTCGTCGAGGAGGTGAAGGCCTTCTTCGCCGGCCTCGACCAGACGCACACCACCACGCTGGTGGTCGGTCTCGCGACCCTGGCCGTGCTGCTGGTCCTGCCCAGGGTGACCAAGAAGCTCCCCGCGATCCTGATCGCCATCGTGGGCGCAACCGTGGTCAGCGCGGTGCTCGACCTCTCCGCGAAGGGCGTCGACACCGTGGGGGCGCTGCCTCAAGGCCTTCCCGTCCCCCAGATCCCGTGGACGCAGGCCAGTGACATCGGACCCCTGCTGCTCGCCGCCCTCGGGATCGCCCTCGTCTCGCTGACCGACACGATCGCTACCTCCACCAGCTTCGCCGCCCGTCGCGGCGACGAGGTGCGTCCCGACCAGGAGATGATCGGGCTCGGCGCCGCGAACCTGGCGGCGGGATTCTTCCAGGGGTTCTCGGTCTCCACCAGCGGCTCGCGCACCGCGGTCGCCGAACAGTCCGGGTCCAAGAGCCAGCTGACCGGACTCGTCGGGGCTGGTGTGGTGGCGATCCTCCTCCTCTTCCTGAACGGCTTGCTGGCCGACCTGCCGCAGACGGCCCTCGCCGCGGTCGTCATCACCGCCGCGCTCTCCTTGATGGACTTCTCGGCCCTGGCCCGGTACTGGCGGGTCCGGCGGACCGCGTTCGCCCTGTCAGTCGTCGCCAGCCTGGGAGTGATCTTCTTCGGCGTGCTCGAGGGCATCGCGATCGCGATCGTGCTGTCCGTACTGCTCTTCTTCCGCCGCAGCTGGTGGCCGCATGGCGCGGTGCTCGGAGAGGCGCCGGACGGCAGTTGGCACGACATCACGGGCGACATCGAGGTCATCGAGAGGCCGAGTGTCGTCGTACTCCGCTGGGAGGCGCCGCTGTTCTTCGCCAACGCCGGCATGTTCCACGACCAGGTCCGCAAACTGGTCCGGGCGAAGCACGCCAGCTGGGTGGTGCTCCAGTGTGAGGCGATCACCGACGTCGACGTGACCGCCGCCGAGATGCTGGATCAGGCAGACAAACAGCTCAACACCCAGGGCGTGCACTTGGCGTTCGTGGAGCTGCGTGGGCGCCTGCAGGAGCTGGTGCTGCGCTACGGCTTGCTCGACACCTTGGACAGGGACCACTTCTACACGTCGATGAGCGCGGCTCTCACGGACATCGAGGCTGTCGAGGCCGGCCGGCCCAGCGAACCCGGCGAGTCTTGACGCTCCTCATGTGCGATCTCGTACCTCGCGGGTGATGCCGCGCTCTCTTCGGCTTGGCATGCTCCGGTCATAAGCACCCGACGGTGCGGTGGTTGACCTTCCGGTCTCGACCGCTCACCGCGACGTCGGCGGCCGGCCGTGCCGGTCAGGTCACCTTGGGAGGCAGCAGATGGTTTGGGCGATTCTCGTGTTCCTGGGCGTTCCGCTGTGGGTGTGCGCGGCAGGCATCACCATCACGGTCCTGCGGAACCGGAGCCTGCGAAAGCGACCGGGCGACATCCCGGTTCGGCTGCAACGGGCGGGAAGGAAGCGGTGGACCAGGGGCCACGCCCTCTGGGTGTCGGACGTCTTCGCGTTCCGAGGCAGCCCCTCGGGCTGGAGCGAGGTGCTCGAGCACGTCACCGACGTGACACTGCGCAGCCCCAGCGAGGAGGAGGGCCGCAAGCTGCACCGCCTGGGACAGACGGTCCAGATCGCCACCCTGTCGACTGCGGACGCCGAACCCTTCGCGGTCGCCGCCGACGCCGAACGGCGCACCGCGCTGGTGGGACCGTTCGTCGCAGAGAGCTCGCGCCGCGCAACATGACCTCATTCGGGGGCGGTCCACGTGGCATCGCAAGTCTCGAAGTGCAACCTACGAAGAGGAGTCAACGATGAAGCTCAAGACAGGTCTCGGTGCAAACGAGCAATCCACGTCAAGGACGCTCGCGGCCTCCGGTTCTGTGGGATGGGAGCCTTCGTCGGCACGGGACGGGCCCAGCGAGCCCACGTCTACACGGCCGCGTCGTTCCCAGTGGGTCCGGAGACCCACGAGTCGATCGACCCCGAGAGGCTCGCACGCGAGCTCGAGGTCGACATGTGCGCGGTCAACAGCGGTCGCTTCTGGATGATGGACGAGTACACCGGCAGCGAGGTTGTCGACTTCCACGGCGTCCCGATGCGATGGGCCGGCGACATGACTGGGGCGGAGATGCTGTCCGAGTTCCAGAACGCGTACACCCCCTCAATGATCTACCGCAACACCGCGTGGATCTTCCATGCGGGCAAGCCCGTCTACCTTCTACGGGAGCCCGGAGGCGCGGTATGGGTGCTGCAGGAGATGACGAAGGACGTCGACCCGACCCTCGAACCTGACAACCTCCACGAGCTCGGGGGCAAGCTCACGCAGCTCCCAGAAGGCTGGACGTTCGAGACCAAGATCCTCGACCAGGATCTCGTGCTCGACACGGGTCGCGCCGGAGGCTGGGCGGCGATCCTCCGCGACGAGCTCGGCTGCGCCTACCAGGGCTGCGGGTACGGCGCCGACACCAGCGCCAACTACGTTCCGTGATCCGGTCCGGGAAGCAGGCCGACCATGACGAGAAGAGGCTGAGATGCAGCTACAGGAACACGGACGGTCACCGGTCGGCGTGATCACGTCGGCGACGAGACCTGCTGTCGGACGCCACAAGCCGGTCATCCAGTGGGGCGAGTTCGGCCGGTTGACCGTCCACCTCCTACGCCGCGTTCCCGACCTCGGTGCGATCTGGTTCGGCGGCCGCCTCGACCCTGCCTTCCGCGAGGAGCTGATGGTCTCGGTGGCGGGCGTGAACTCGTGTCGCCAGTGCAGTTTCGCCCACCGGGAGTGGGCTCTGGCCGAGGGGCTTCCCGAGGCGGACCTTGCCGCTCTGGAGGGACTGGAGCCGGAGCACTTCGACGCGCGGACGTGGGCAGCGATCGCGTGGGCTCAAGCCGCCGCCGGCAGCGACTTCGCCGATGTACCTGAACTGGTCGGGGCGAACTTCCGACAGCAGTTCAGCCCTCAGGAACAGGCCGACATAGAGCTCGTGGCCAAGACCATGGCGTGGATGAACCGGGCCAGCAACACCGTTGACGCGGGCCTGTCGCGGCTGAGGCGCCGGCCGGTGCCGGAAAGCGGGGTGCTGCGTGAGCTCGTGGCGCTGCTGGCCTACGGCCTGGTCACCCCCGTCATCCTCATCGTTCTCGCCGTCAAGCAGCGCCGCGGTCCCCTCTCGTTGGTCCGCGAGGTGGGGCCGTTCTTCCACGAGTTCGAGGCGCGAGGACCACACACCATCTCCGGACCCGGCCGCGAGATCGGCCACTACCCGTTCTGAAGCAGGGGGAGCTTCACCCACCGGCGGGCGTCATACGACTCGGACTCCGCGTTCACCCAACTTCGCGAGTCGGGAATCGAGGCAACGATGAGCACCACCGCCACCCACGACGGGCGTCCGATCGTGGAGGCCCGGCAGACCAAGCTGGGCCTCTACCTCACCGCCAAGGAGGCCTACGACATGTGGCAGGCCGACCCCGAGGGCGTCACCGTCCTCGACGTCCGCACCCCCGAGGAGTGGGTCTTCACCGGACACCCCCCGATGGCCGTCAACATCCCCTTCGCGACCCTGGCCTACGTGTGGGACGAGGAGAAGAGGGCACTGCCCTGGTCGCTGAACCCGCACTTCGTCGAGACCGTGCTCGAGCGCTTCAAGCCCGACGACACCCTCCTGGTCACCTGCCGGTCGGGTGGCCGCGCGGCGATGGCGATCAACATGCTCGCCGCCGCTGGGTTCACCCATGCCTTCAACATCCTCGACGGGATGGAAGGCAGTCGCGTCGAGGACCCCGACAGCGTCTTCGACGGGATGCGCCGGAAGAACGGCTGGCAGATGTCCGGCCTGCCGTGGACCTACGACCTCGACCCCGACACCATGACCCTCCCCGACCGCGAACAGACCGGCGAGCTCCACCCCGGCAACGACGAGGACTGACACGCGCGAGGCTCGGCTGCCTGCGACCGTGCGCGAGGAGCGGAGGGATCCAGTTGGCCATCAAGGGGCCCCCTCGCCCCGGTGCGCGGCAGGGTGAGCCACGGCTGCCCATGGCCATCGCCGTCATTCTTGCGGCGGCGCTGTTCCTGCTGATCCCCGAGCAGTTCCGGCTGGGTCTGGGGACCTACATCGTGTACCCGGTCGTGCTCGTCTCGCTGCTCGTCGTGCTCGTCTTCGGCGACCCTGGTCGCATCGACCGGGAGTCACGTCCCCTGCGCGCCGTCACCGGACTCATGGTCGTCATCCTCACCTCGGCGTCCGCAGCAGCCGCCTTCCGGTTGGTCGCCGGCATCCTCAGACACAAGGAGTTCGACAGCCCGGCGCAGCTCCTGCGCGTGGGGGCGATCGCGTGGATCACCACCATCATCGCCTTCGCGCTGTGGTACTGGCATCTGGACTCAGGGGGACCAGCCGCCCGGGCCAACGGCTCGAGCAGGACACGACCCGCGTTCCGGTTCCCTGAGCAGTCCATCCCCGACCTGGTCGACGCCGGCTGGTACCCGCAGTTCGTCGACTACCTTGCCTTGTCGTTCAACACGGCCACCGCGTTCAGCCCCACCGACGTCTCCCCGATCAGGCACTGGTCGAAGCTGTGGCTGATCTTCGAGTCGATGATCAGCCTCACCCTGCTGCTGATGGTCGTGGCCAGGGCCGTGAACGTGCTCTGACTCCACACCGAGCCGTCCAGACCAGTGCTTGAGCGGCAGCCGCGGTGGCAACTGCGAAGCGTGGGGCGACTGCCGTGTCCCCCTCGGGTGGGCGGACCGGTCAGGTCGCGGCGCCGGAGGCCGATGGGGTGGGCGCCGAGATCCCGCGCCCACCAGGAGAGGCCACCGCCATGACGACCGGCTCGATGCCGCCGCAACCCTCCCCCGCGACGTCGAGCCCGGCCCGTCCCCTCGTCCGGTGCACGGTCCTGCCCCACCCCAGCGGCGGCTACGCCCCGGTCCCGCACCACGGGGAGCAGCCTCCCGCGTCCGCGCCCGAGCGCGCCATCTCCCTGCCGACCGTGGCCGACGCGGTGCGGTACGCCATGAACCACTTCGGTCTGACGTCCTCGGAGGTCGCGTCCTCCCGCGGATGAACCCGCCGGGCGCGGGTACCCGCCGCTCGCGCCCGAGGAGGAGACGACGGCTTCGGGCCAGGCTCAGCGCCCTTCGTCGTCGCCGCTCTGCTCGGCGCCCGCGACGATCTCCTGGGCGACCAGCCGGAGCTTGACGTTGCGGTGCTGCGACAGCCGGGTCAGGAACGCGAACGCGCGCGCGTCGGTGAGCTGGTAGCGCTCCATCACGATGCCGAGAGCCTGGCCGATCGTACGGCGGGTGCGCACCGCTTCCTGGAGGTCGTGGATCTCCTGGGCGTACGCGAGGGCGGTCGCGGCGTGCTGGGTGAACAGGTCGCCGAGCCGGCTCAGGTCCTGGAACGCCCCGACGTCGCGGGAGTACAGGTTGAGCGCGCCCTGCGCCCCCCGGGGCGTCTCGAACAGCCGCAGCCCGGCCTGGGCCCGGATGCCCGCGGCGACGGCCACCTCGGCGTACCGGCGGAACCGCTGGTCGGCCGAGAGGTTGGGGGCCACGACGTGCACCGAGTCGACGGCGGCCTCGTAGCACGGCCCCTCCTGCAGGTCGTACTGCGCCTTGTCGACGTCGCACAGCATGTCGTCGGTGGGCGCGGCCGTCCCGAGCGTCCCGTCGGCGTGGAGCACGGAGATGCTGGCGTAGTGCACGTCGGGGATCGCCTCGACCGCCACCTCGGTGATGCGTTCCAGGGTGTGGTCGAGGTCGCCGGGGGTCAGCGCCGCCGCCAGCCGGCGGGAGGTCTCGAGCAGGCGCTCGTCAGTCATTCGGGAACGGTACCCCTACACGTCGTAGTCAACGCTCACCTCGTCCGTGACCGGGAACGACTGGCAGGTGAGCACGAAGCCGGCCTCGACCTCGGCGTCCTCGAGCGCGTAGTTGCGGCGCATGTCGACCCGGCCCGACGTCGCCTTCGCGCGGCAGGTGCCGCAGACGCCGCCCTTGCAGGCGAACGGCAGGTCGGACCTGGAGCGCTGCGCGCCGTCGAGCACCGTCGCGTCGCGCGGCAGGTCGAGCACCGTGGAGCGGCCGTCGAGGGTGACCGTGACCCGGCTGCTCGGGCCGACGATCCCGGGCTCGGCGTGCCGCACCGGCTCGGGAGGCACGTCGTCGACGAAGAACAGCTCGGCGTGCACCTTCGCGCGGGGCACCTCCAGCGACGCCAGCACGTCGCGAGCCTCCTGGACCATCGCGAAGGGTCCGCACAGCCAGAACCCGTCGACCGCGGGCAGCGGCACGAGAGCGCCGAGGATCGCCCGCAGCCGGTCGCCGTCGAGCCTCCCGGTGAACAGGTCGACGTCGCGCGGCTCCCGGGAGAGCACGTGCACCAGCTCGAAGCGCGGGCCGTGCAGGTCCTTGAGGTCCGCGAGCTCCTCGGCGAACATCACCGTGTTGGTGTGCCGGTTCCCGTAGAGCAGGGTGACCGACGCGCGCTCGTTGGCCAGCAGCGAGGCGGCGATCGAGAGCAGCGGCGTGATGCCCGACCCGGCCGCGACCAGCACGTGCCGCCCCGGGTCGGCGGGGTCCACCACGAAGGAGCCGGCGGGCGGCGCGACGTCGATGCGGTCGCCGGGCCGGACCTCGTGCACCAGCCAGGAGGAGAACAGCCCGCCGGGCACCTCCCGGACCCCGACCCTCGGGCGGGCACCGGCGGGGGCGCAGATGGAGTACGACCGGCGCTCCTCGCGGCCCTCCAGGCGGCGGCGCAGCGTCAGCGACTGTCCCGGACGGAAGTCGTAGAGCCCCGCGAGGTCGGCCGGGACCGCGAAGGTGACCGCGACGGCGTCGTCGCACAGCCGCTCGACGTCGGCCACCTCGAGAGTGTGGAAGGTGGCGGCCCGCGACGGCGCCTGCGTGGCGGCGAGGGTCATTCAGAGCTCCTTGACGTGGTCGAACGGCTCGAGGCAGCCCCGGCAGCGGTGCTGCGACAGGCACGCCGTGGCTCCGAACCACGACACCTCCTCGGTGCGCGCCGAGCCGCAGCGTGGACAGGCCACCGACGGCTCGCGCCGGCCGAGCACCAGCGGCACGGGGCCGGCCTCGCGCGGGGCCGCCCCGGGCGGCGCGATGCCGTGGGCTGCCAGGGCCGCGCGCCCCTGCGCAGTGATCCAGTCGCTCGACCAGGCCGGGTGCAGGACGGTACGCACCTCGACGTCGCCGAAGCCGGCGCGCCACAGGGCCAGCACCAGGTCGGACCGGATGGTCGCCGTTGCCGGGCAGCCGGAGTACGTCGGCGTCACCGAGACGACCACCGTGCCACCGTCGAGCCGGACCTCCCGCAGGACGCCGAGGTCCGCCAAGGTGAGCATCGGCAGCTCCGGGTCACGGACCTCGCCGGCGACCCGCTGAGCGACCGACAGGTCGTCGAGGACGGTCGCCACGCTCACCACCGCCCCAGCGGGTGCGCGCGCGCCACGCTCTGCATCTCCGCCAGCAGGTGGCTCAGCGCCTCGGTGTGCAGGCCGTCGCGTCCGGCCCGGCCGGCCATCGCGGCCACGACCGGTGTCTGCGGGACGGGCAGGTCGGCGGCCGACAGCACGCTGTCGACCACCTCGTCGAAGACGGCGCGCAACCCCCGCGGGTCGGCCGCGACACCGGCCGCGGCGAGCGCCGCCTCCACGTCGTGGGCGACGAAGAGCTCCTCGACGTACGGCCAGACCGCGGCCAGCCCGGCGGTCGTCCGGCGGCGGGACTCCTGCGTCCCGCGGGCCAGGGTGACCAGCCACCGGGCGGCGTAGTCGCGGTGGTACGCCAGCTCCTTGGTGCCCTTGGCGGCCACCGCGGCGAGCACCGGGTCCCGCGAGCCGCGCAGCGCCTCGAACAGCGCCAGCCGCCAGGTGGCCAGCACGAACAGCCGCGCGACCGTCTGCGCGAAGTCGCCGTTCTCGGCCTCCGCCAGCCGGACGTTGCGGAAGCCGGTGTCGTCGCGGAAGAACGCGAGCGCGTCCTCCGGCGGCACCGGCGACCCCTCCGGGAGCGCCGGAACCACCGACGGGTCCGCCGCCGCGGCGCGGGCCAGCAGGAGGCGTGCCTGGCCGAGCAGGTCGAGGCCGAGGTTGGCCAGCGCCACCTCCTCCTCGAGCTCGGGAGCGTGCGCGGTCCACTCGGCGAGCCGCTGCGCCGACACGAGGGCGTCGTCGCCCAGCATCAGGCAGTACGCCGCCAGAGCAGGTCCGTCCACGCCCTCGGCCAGCGTGGTGTCCACGCCGGCGAGCGGGTCGTCGAAGCCGGCGCCGAACGCCCAGCGCGCGTCGGGGTCGGCCTCGACGAGCCCCTCGTAGGCGTTGTGGTGGTCGGTCACGCTGTCTCCTGCTCTCGCACGTCGAGGTCGCTCACATGTGCGGGACGTTCTCGGGGATGTCGTAGAAGGTCGGGTGCCGGTAGACCTTGTCGCCGCTCGGCGCGAAGAACGGGTCCTTCTCCGCGGGGCTCGTCGCGACGATGGCGTCGGCCCGGACCGCCCAGATGCTCACGCCCTCGTTGCGGCGGGTGTAGAGGTCCCGGGCGTGCCGGAGCGCCATCACGTCGTCGGCGGCGTGCAGCGAGCCGACGTGGACGTGGTTGAGTCCCCGCTTCCCGCGCACGAACACCTCGTAGAGCGGCCAGTCGGCCGCCACCTGCTCGGTGTCCGGCTCGACCTGGACTCCCTCGGTCGGTACGGCGCCGTGGCCGCCCTCCGCGGTGTACGTCGGCGCGTCGCTCATGCCGGCCGCCCCTCTCGCTGCTGTCCTTGCGCGTCCCGGGCCTCGGCGCGGGCGAACGCGGTGGCCGCCTCGCGGACCCAGGCGCCGTCCTCGTGCGCGGCCCGCCGTACCGCGAGCCGCTGGAGGTTGCACGGTCCGTTGCCCTTCACCACGGCCAGGAACTCGGCCCAGTCCGGCTCGCTGAAGTCGTGGCTCCCGCGCTCCTCGTTCCAGACCAGCCCCTCGTCGGGCAGCGTGACGCCGAGCGCCTCGGCCTGCGGGACCGTCATGTCCACGAAGCGCTGCCGGAGCTCGTCGTTGGTGTGCCGCTTGATGCGCCAGGCCATCGACTGCGCGGTGTTCGGCGACTCCGCGTCGGGCGGTCCGAACATCATCAGCGAGGGCCACCAGAAGCGGTCCACCGACTCCTGCACCATCGCTCGCTGCTCGTCGGTGCCGGCCATCATCGTCATCAGCAGCTCGTAGCCCTGCCGCTGGTGGAACGACTCCTCCTTGCAGATCCGCACCATGGCCCGGGCGTAGGGGCCGTAGGAGCTGCGGCACAGCGGCACCTGGTTGCAGATGGCCGCGCCGTCGACCAGCCACCCGATCGTCCCCACGTCGGCGTAGGACAGCGTCGGGTAGTTGAAGATCGAGGAGTACTTCTGGCGGCCCTCCACGAGCTTCGCGGTCAGGTCCGCCCGGTCGGCGCCGAGCGTCTCGGTCGCGGAGTACAGGTACAGGCCGTGGCCCGCCTCGTCCTGCACCTTGGCCATCAGGATCGCCTTGCGGCGCAGGGACGGGGCGCGGGTCAGCCAGTTGCCCTCGGGCTGCATCCCGATGATCTCGGAGTGCGCGTGCTGGGCGATCTGGCGCACCAGCGTCTTCCGGTAGCCCTCGGGCATCCAGTCGCGCGGCTCGACCCGGAGGTCGTGCGCGAGGGTCTCCTCGAACGAGGCGTCGAGCTCCTCGGGGGTCGAAGGCGTCGCAGTGCCGGTCATGGCCCTCCTCGTCAAACCGAACGATCGGTCGGGTCCGCGCGGGTAAGGAGAGTGTGCCCGACGCCTCTTCCGCACACAACCCGCGGGGTTGAAGCGCAGGACTGGGCGGTCCTAGGCTGCCGCACCGGACCGCCGGTCACTTCCTCCACCGGCCAAGGAGCCTGCGCATGCTGGACCTCACGCCCTCTTCCGGCGACCTCGAGCCCGTCGAGACGGCGAGCATCGAGGAGCTCCGGGCGCTCCAGCTCGAGCGGCTCCGCTGGTCGCTGCGGCACGCCTACGAGCACGTCGACCACTACCGCCGCGCGTTCGACGCCGCCGGGATGCGCCCCGAGGACCTGCACCGGCTGGAGGACCTCGCGGCGTACCCGTTCACCACCAAGCAGGACCTGCGCGACAACTACCCGTTCGGGATGTTCGCGGTGCCGCGCGAGCAGGTGGCCCGGATCCACGGCTCCTCGGGCACGACCGGCAAGCCGACCGTGGTCGGCTACACCGCCGAGGACCTGGCGACCTGGGCCTCGGTCGTCGCGCGCAGCATCCGCGCGGCGGGCGGCCGGCGCGGCGACACCGTGCACAACGCGTACGGCTACGGCCTGTTCACCGGAGGCCTCGGCGCCCACTACGGCGCCGAGGCCCTGGGCTGCACGGTGGTCCCCGTGTCGGGCGGCATGACCGAGCGTCAGGTCCAGCTCATCGTCGACTTCCGGCCCGACGTGATCATGGTGACCCCGTCGTACATGCTGAACATCGTCGACGAGATGGCGCGCCAGGGGGTCGACCCGCGCTCCACGTCGCTCAAGGTCGGCATCTTCGGCGCCGAGCCGTGGACCAACGACATGCGCCGCGAGATGGAGGAGCGGCTCGACATGCACGCCGTCGACATCTACGGGCTGTCGGAGGTGATGGGGCCCGGGGTGGCCAGCGAGTGCGTGGAGACCAAGGACGGGCTGCACGTGTGGGAGGACCACTTCTACCCCGAGATCATCGACCCGGTCACCGGTGAGGTGCTGCCGGACGGCGCCGAGGGCGAGCTGGTGTTCACCACGCTCACCAAGCGGGCGATGCCGGTGGTCCGCTACCGGACCCGGGACCTGACCCGGCTGATGCCGGGCACCGCTCGCACGATGCGCCGCATCGAGAAGATCACCGGGCGCAGCGACGACATGATCATCCTGCGCGGGGTGAACCTGTTCCCCACCCAGATCGAGGAGCTGATCCTGCGCACCCCGGCGCTGTCGCCGCACTTCCAGTGCGTGCTGGACCGCGAGGGACGGATGGACTCGCTCACCGTGCGTGTCGAGCACCGCGAGGACGCCGACCCGGTCGCCGCCGACCGGGCGGCCCGCGAGCTGCGGCACCTCGTCAAGAGCGTGATCGGCGTGAGCGTCGACGTGGAGGTGCTGCCGCCGTACGGCGTGGAGCGGTCGGTCGGCAAGATGCGGCGGATCGTGGACCACCGACGACTCCGCTGAGCGCGCTCAGGCGCGGATCCCGTCGAACACCATCGCGATGATCTGCTCGGCGACCGCGGCGCCCCCGTCCGGTCCGGCCCGGTGCCAGCCCACGAGCGAGTTGACCATGCCGAACACCAGCCGGGCGGTGACCCGGGCGTCGACGTCCGCGCGGATGTCGCCCTCGTCGATCGCTCGCTGCACGAGGTCGGCCACCGCCTTGTCGAAGCGGCGCCGCTGCTCCAGCGCCCAGCGCTCGGTGGCGGTGTTGCCGTGCACCCGCAGCAGCAGCGTGACGTAGGGCAGCTGCGCGGACAGCACGGCGACCTCGCGGCGTACGACGTGGGCCAGCCGGTCCACCGCCGGACCGTGCGCCGCCTCGTCCTCCTCGAGCACCTCGAGCAGCGGCCGGAGCGCCCGCTCGAGGGCCAGCCGCAGCAGCTGCTCCTTGCTGTCGATGTGGTGGTAGAGCGAGGACTTCGACAGGCCGGACGCCCGCGAGAGGTCCTCCATGCTCGTGCCGTCGTACCCGCGCTCGATGAACACCGCGACGGCGACCGCGAGCAGCCGCTCGAGGTCGTAGCGCGGACGGGGTCGGCCGGACGGCAGGGTCCGGGTGCGTGGGCCGCCGCTCATCCTCATGCGCCCAGTCTCGCGGACGGCCCGGTGCCGCTCAGGCGTCCGGTGCGGGTCGGCGGGTCTCGACCACCCGGAACCGCCCGGCGACGAAGTGCCCGTCGGTGTAGCAGGCGTTGGCCGCCGGGTTCGCGCCGGTGGCGTGGAAGTCGGAGAACGCCGACGTCTGGTTCACGAAGACGCCGCCGGTGAGGTTCTCCGAGAGCGCCACCCCCGAACGCAGCGCGGCCCCGCGCACCTGCTCGAGGAACGCCTCGTCGGTGGAGTACACCCCCGCGGTCAGCGCGCCTCGGGTCCGGGTGAGCCGCTCGAACAGCGCCACCGCCTCGTCGCGGTCCGCGGCGCCGACCAGGTAGGAGACCGGCCCGAAGCACTCGCGGCCGAAGGAGTCCTCGTCGGAGGGGTCCGCGGCCAGCACCAGCGGCGTGCGGATCCGGGCGTCCGGCCAGGCCTCGACGTGCACCTCGCGGGACGGGACGAGCACCTCGCCCGAGCCGGCCGCCTCGAGACGAGCGGCGACGTCGTCGTTGACCACTGCGCCGAGGATGCCGGCCGCGCGCTCGTCGTCACCGAGCAGCTTGTGCAGTGCAGCGCCGAGGTCGGCGGCCACGTCGGCCACGGACTTGAGGCCCTCGTCGGTGCGCACGCCGTCAGCCGGCACGTAGAGGTTCTGCGTCGTCGTGCACATCTGGCCGGTGTAGAGCGACAGCGTGAACGCGAGGTTGCCCAGCGCGGCCCGGTAGGAGTCGGTGGACTCGAGGATGACCGAGTTCACCCCGGCCTTCTCGGTGTACACCGCCGCCTGGCGGGCGTGCTCCTCCAGCCACTCGCCGAACGCGGTCGAGCCGGTGAAGTCGACGACCCGCACCTCGGGGCGGGTGGCCAGCTCGGCCGCGGACCGCTCCCCGGGCGCCTCGGGGGCGAGCAGCACGACGTCGGCGGGGAAGCCGTACTCGGCGAGCACCTCGCGCGCCACCTGCACGGTGATCGCCAGCGGCAGCACGGCGCGCGGGTGCGGCTTGACCACCACCGGGTTGCCGGTGACCAGGCTGGCGAACAGCCCCGGGTAGGAGTTCCAGGTCGGGAAGGTGTTGCAGCCGATGACGAGGGCCACGCCGCGCGAGACCGGTGTGAACTCCTTGCGCATCCGCAGCGGCGGGCGGCTGCCCTGCGGCTTCTCCCAGAGCACGGCGGCGGCGTGCCGCTCCTGCTCCTCCAGCGCGTAGGCCACCGCCTCCAGCCCGCGGTCCTGGGCGTGCGGACCACCGGCCTGGAAGGCCATCACGAACGCCTGCCCCGAGGTGTGCATCACCGCGTGCGCCAGCTCGAACGTGCGGGCGTTGACCCGCGCGAGGATCTCCACGGCGACCGCTGCGCGCTGCGCGGGCGTGGCGGCGCGCCAGGCCGGAAGGGCCGCCTCGGCGGCGGCGAGCAGCTGGTCGGGGGTGGCGTGCTGGTAGGTCACGCCGAGCGTCGGCCCCCACGGCGACACCTCGTCGCCGACCCACGTCCCGTCACCGGGCTGCCCGAGGTCGAGGCGCTCGCCGAGCAGCCCGTCGAACGCCGCCTGGCCGGCGGCGGCCGCCTCGGCGCCGTACACCTTCGGGCTCGGGGACTCGGGGTAGGCGGAGAAGTAGCTGCGGGCGTGCGCGGCCGCGACCGCCTGCTCCAGCAGGGCGCTGTGCCGCTCCACCAGCTCCTCGAGGTCGGGAGTCGCGGCGGCGGGGACGGACGGGGACTGCACGGACACCGGGGCCTCCGAGGTGACGACGTGGGGATGTCGCCGCAGCCTACGACCGACCGTTCGGTCGGGCAACCGGGGTCGTGGCCGAACCCTGTGCATGGACGCGCAGGGCGGTGGCGTGCCACCGTGGAGGGAAGGCGACGTCGAGGAGGCGAGCACCATGGAGACCACCGACCAGGGCACCCACGAGCACCACCACGAGCACGCGACCTGTCCCGACTGCCATGCCCTGGTGGCCGACCTCGACGCCCACGAGCGCTGGCACGGCAGGCTGGTCGCCGACCTCGCGAAGGCGGTCTCGAGGGAGCTCGCCCGCGGGGCCTGAGCTCACAGCGACCTGTGCCGCGGAAGCTCGCGGAGGTCCCGGGGCCGGAACGCGTCGTCGAGCTCGCGCTCCCAGACCACCAGCTCCTGGTGCCGGTGCCGGGCCCAGAGCCCGGCTGCCGCGGCCGCGACCGCGACCATCACGAGAAGAACGACCATCGGGACCCCCCAGGACCTGCACGTGCGATGTCTGCGTCCCGAGCTTCTTCGAAGGTACGCCGATACCTCCCTCTCCGTACCGTTTCACGGCTTATCTCCCCTGCGGAGGTTCCCCACGGTATGCAGCCGGACCTCCGCCTCCCACGACGTACACCTCGTGGGAGGCGGAGGTCCGTCGTGGGCAGTGATACAGGGCGTGCGACGTGATGCAGGGCGTACGGCGAGGCGGCGGCGACGCGCACCCCGCCCGGACGAGCCCCGGGGATCGACGGCCGCACACGATGCAGCCGGGCCGATCCGCCGGACGTGGTGAGGCCATGCCACCGTCCTCCTCGGCGACCGGGTGCGCGTGCTCACCGACCCGCTGCTGCACCTGCGGCGCCGCGCCGGGCTCACCCCCGGGACGGTGCCGGCGCGCTTCGCCGGCGCCACCGCCGGGTTCCGTGGCCTGGGCGAGCTGCACCCGCGGCTGGGCGTCGCGGTCGAGGTGGGCGATGCGGGGCCGCGGCTACGCGGGCGCCACCTCGACCCGGCAGCAGTCGCGGACTGCCTCCCGCTGCTCGGGTGCCGTGCGGCGGTCCCGACCCACTACGGCACGATGTTGCCGGTCGGGCTCGACCGACTCCGCCGCAGGCGTTCCCCGGGCCGGCCAGCGAGGTTCCGGCCGGTCCCCCACCGTGCCACGATCGGAGCGTGACGCCTGAGCACACCGAGTACATCGGCGGGCGCCCGCGGCACGATGCGACCATCCAGCTGGCCGCATCCGACCCCGGCTGGCCGCTCCGGTACGACGCGCTGGCCGAGCTGGTGCGCGGCGCCCTGGACGGCGCGGTGCTGACCCTCGAGCACGTCGGCTCGACGTCCGTGCCCGGGCTGGCCGCCAAGCCGGTGGTCGACATGCTGCTGGTGGTGAGCGACCCCCGCGACGAGGCGGCGTACGTCCCCACGCTGGAGTCATGCGGCTTCGCCCTCCGGGTGCGAGAGCCTGGCTGGCACGAGCACCGGCTGCTGCGGCACACCGAGCCGGCCGCGAACCTGCACGTCTTCGGTCCGGGCACCGAGGAGGTGGAGCGGATGCTGGCGTTCCGGGACTGGCTGCGCACTCACCCCGAGGACCGCACACGGTACGAGCGTCGCAAGCACGAGCTCGCCGCCCGAGAGTGGGCCCACGTGCAGGACTACGCCGACGCCAAGTCAGGCGTGGTCGAGGAGATCCTCGCTCGCGCCCGGGCTCGCTGAGCCGATGCGCACGGTGGACGGCAGCGGGTTTGCGCGGGCGCTGCGGTGGGGAGACGGGGCGCACCGGCTGCTCGGGAGGTCACCATGCCGCACTCCGTCGTCCGCCGCCGCTGGGTCCTCGCCCCGGCCGCTGCGCTCGCCCTGCTGGCCCTCGGCACGGCCCCCCCGACGTCCGCGGCGACCCGGGCCGGTGCGGCCGTGACCGAGGCGAGTCCCGGCGACGCCTGGACGCTGACCTCGCAGAGCCGGGGCGGCGTCGCGCACGCGCCCGCGGTGATCGGCAACGGGTTCGTCAGCACCCGGGTACCCGCGGCGGGAGCCGGGTTCGCCGCCGCACCGGTGCCGACGCAGACGCACATCGCAGGGGTCTGGGCCGACGTCCGCGACCTCTCCCACGACGCGCCGCAGCCCGAGGGCGCGGTGAACCTGCCCGGATGGACCGGGCTCGGGTTCGTCGCCGGCGGAGATCGCTACGGCCTGCACCGCGGCACCGTGCGCGGCTACCGGCAGCAGCTCGACCTGCGCACCGGCACGGTCACGACCTCGATGACCTGGGAGTCGCCGTCCGGCCGCACCACCGACCTGCGCTACGACGTGCTGCTGGACCGGGCGCAACCCCGGGTCGGCGTCGTGCGGCTCCGGGTCACCCCGCACTGGACCGGCTCGGCGTCGGTCGTCGACACCCTCGGCGACGGCTGGACGCACCACCCCGACTGGCTGTCCAGCGGGCTGGTCCGCGGCACCGAGTCGGTGGACCCCGCCCACAGCACCGCGGCCCTGATGGTGCACGCCACCGGGACCGGGATCGACGTGGCGTACGCCGACCGGCTCGCTGCGCCTGCCGGGGCGACCGCGACCGGCTCCACCTCACGCGACCGGACGCGGCTGGAGGCGGCGTTCGACGTGCAGAGTGGCCGGACGTACACCACGACCAAGACCGTCGGGTTCGCGACCTCGCAGGACAGCGACCGGCCGGCGTCCGACGCGCGCGCCGCGTCGGATGCGGGCGCCGCTCACGGGTTCGAGGCCGTGCTGGCGCAGTCGCGGAGCGCCTGGGCCCGGCTGTGGCGGTCCGACATCGTCGTGCCGGGTGACCTCGAGCTGCAGCGGCGGCTGCGCGCCGCGCAGTTCTACCTGATGTCGAGCGTGGCGGAGCCCGGGCAGCCCGGCGCCGGGTGGAGCCTGTCGCCGGTCGGCCTGTCCAGCGACGGCTACAACGACCACGTGTTCTGGGACGCCGAGACGTGGATGTACCCCGCACTGCTCGCGCTGCACCCCGACCTCGCGCGGTCGGTCGTGGACTACCGCTTCCGGACCCGCGACGGCGCGCTCGCCAACGCTGCCGCCACCGGGTACGACGGCATGCGGTTCGCCTGGGAGAGCGCGCTGACCGGCCGGGAGGTCACGCCCGGCTGGGCCGAGACCGGCAGGTACGAGCAGCACATCACCGCCGACGTCGCGCTCGCCCAGTGGCAGTACTACCTGGCGACCGGCGACCGCGGCTGGCTCGCCCGTCGTGGCTGGCCGGTCCTGCGGGGGGCCACCGACTTCTGGGCCTCGCGTGCGACCCGCAACGACGACGGCAGCTGGTCGGTCACCGGGGTCGAGGGGCCCGACGAGCACCACTACCCGGTCGACGACTCCGCCTACACCAACGTCGCGGCGAAGACCGCGCTCGACCTGGCCTCCCGGGCGGCCGTGCTCACCGGGAACCAGGTCCCCGCTCGCTGGGGCGAGGTCGCCGACGGCCTGGTCGTGCCGGCGCCCGGGTCCGGGTCGATGCCGGCCCACGTGCGGCCGGAGTTCCGCGGCTACACCGGCGACGTCGTCAAGCAGGCCGACACCGTGATGCTCACCTACCCGTGGGAGTACCGCCAGTCGCGTGCGGTCGACCTCGCGGACCTGCGCTACTACGCCCAGCGCTATGACCCCGACGGGCCGGCGATGACCGACTCCGTCAACTCGATCGTGTGGGCACAGCTGCGGCCGGCGGGCTGCGCGGACTGGACCTGGACCCGGCGCAGCATGGACCCGTTCGTCGTACCGCCGTACGCGCAGTTCACCGAGGCGCGCAGCGGCCAGGGCGTCTTCACCTTCCTCACCGGCGAGGGCGGTTTCCTGCAGGAGTTCCTGTACGGCTACCCGGGCCTGCGCTGGCGCGAGGACTCCCTGCGTCTCGACCCGACCCTGCCTCCGCAGCTGGCCGGCGGCCTGCAGCTGCGGCACGTCCACTGGCGGGGCCGGGTCGTCGACGTGGACGTCCGGCGCTCGCACACCACCGTCTCTCTGGTGTCCGGGCCGGCGATGACCGTGTCCACGCCGGCCGGCGACCACCAGCTGCCGACGGGCGGCTCGCTGGCTCTCGCCACCGCGCGTCCCGACGAGGCGGCGACAGACAACCTGGCGCTTTGCCGCCCGGTGACGGCGTCGTCGTCCGACCCGAGCGCCCCGCCCGAGGGCGCGGTGGACGGCGAGCGCGCGACCGGCTGGTCGCCGACCACGGCGCGGGCCCGGCTCACGGTGACCCTCGCCGACCACTCCGTCACCGACGGGGCGGTGCTGGCCTGGGCCGGGGACGGCGCGGTCTCCTACCGGGTCCAGGTCGAGACGCCGACCGGGGTGGCGGACCGTCGGCAGCCGCACCGCGAGCGGAGCAACGACCCAGACGGTCACGTGGCACCCCCGCCCCACCTCAGCGGTCCGGGTGAGAGCACACGTGACGAAGCAGGGCTCGAGGCTGTCGGAGCTGGTGGTGCGCGGCCCGCACTGAGCCGTCAGCCGCCGGGGCGGTCGGCCGACGTGGCGGACGGGTCGACCGCACGCACGATGTCGAGCAGCCGCCCTGCGTCGTCGGCGGGCGCGTCCCCGACGACGAGGGTGTAGCCGGTGCCGCCCTGCTCGTCCTCGGTCGGTGCGGAGGCGCCGTACCCGGCGGCCTTGAGGTCGCGGATCGCGTCCAGCCGCAGCGACGGCGACGCAACCAGGAAGATCATGCGGCGAGAGTAGCGCGGCGTTAGGTTGGCCTTGTGAGGGTGCTGCTGAACGTGATCTGGCTGGTGCTCTGCGGCGTCTGGATGGCGCTCGGATACCTGCTCGCCGGGGTGGTGTGCTGCATCCTCATCATCACCATCCCGTTCGGCATCGCGTCGTTCCGGATCGCCAACTACGCGTTGTGGCCGTTCGGTCGGACCGTCGTACGGCGGCCGTCGGCGGGCGTCGGCTCCGCCATCGGCAACGTGATCTGGGTGCTGGTCGCCGGCATCTGGCTGGCCATCGGCCACATCGTCACCGGCTGCCTGCTCTGCCTCACGGTCATCGGCATCCCGCTGGGGGTGGCGAACTTCAAGATGGTGCCGGTGTCCCTGCTGCCGCTCGGCCGCGAGATCGTCCCGACGGACGCGCCGTACCCGGCCGGCACCGTCGCTCCCGCTCGATGACCGCTCCGCCCCTGCCGCTGGACGGCATCACGGTGGTCTCCTGCGAGCAGGCCATCGCCGCGCCGCTCGCCACCCGCCACCTCGCCGACTGGGGCGCCCGGGTGATCAAGGTCGAGCGCCCCGAGGGCGACTTCGCGCGCGGGTACGACGAGACCGTGCACGGGCTGTCCAGCCACTTCGTGTGGGTCAACCGCGGCAAGGAGAGCGTGGTCCTCGACCTGAAGGACCCTGCGTCGAGGCCGGTGCTCGAAGCGCTGCTCGACCGGGCCGACGTCTTCGTGCAGAACCTCGCCCCGGGCGCCGCGGAACGGCTCGGCCTCGGCGCCGACGAGCTCCTGGCGCGGCATCCCCGGCTGGTCTGCTGCGGCATCTCCGGCTACGGCACCACCGGGCCCTACCGCGACGCCAAGGCGTACGACGCGCTGATCCAGGCGGAGGCGGGCCTGGTGTCGGTGACCGGCACCGAGGAGCACCCCGCCAAGGCCGGCATCGCGGTCGCGGACATCAGCGCGGGGATGTACGCCTACAGCGCGATCCTGACCGCGCTCTACGAACGCGAGCGGACCGGCCGCGGCGCCCGCATCGACATCAGCCTCTTCGACGCGCTCGTCGAGTGGATGGGCTACCCGCTCGCGTACGCGGAGTACGGCGGCTCGGCGCCGCCGCGCACCGGGACCAGCCACGCCACCATCGCGCCGTACGGCCTGCTCACCGCCCGCGACGGCGTGGAGGTGATGGTGTCGGTGCAGAGCGAGCGCGAGTGGGCGCAGCTGTGCGAGCACCTCCTGGCCGACCCCGGACTCGCCGACGACCCCCGGTTCCGCAGCAGCAGCCTGAGGGTCCGGCACCGCGGGGAGCTCGACGGTCTGCTCGCGGCCGCGGCCTCCCGGCTCACCGGCGACGAGCTCGAGCAGCGGCTGGGGGCCGGCCGGATCGCGCACGCCCGGATGCGGACCCTGGACGAGGTGGTCGCGCACCCCCAGCTCGTCTCGCGGGGGCGGCTCGTGGACGTCGACACCCCGGGCGGGCCGGTGCACGCCGTGCTACCGCCCGCCGTGCTCGCCGGCCGGCGCCCCGCGATGGGCCAGGTCCCGGCGCTGGGCGAGCACACGGCCGCCGTGCTCGCCGAGCTCGGCCTCGCCTGAGCCGGAGAGCCCCGGCGTCGTACCCCCGGCGGGGGTTCACCATGGTATGCAGCCGCACCTCCACTCCCCACGAGTTGTACGCCATGGGAAGGGCAGGTTCATCTGCATACCATGGTGAAACTCCCCCCAGCTCACGCCGGGTAGAGGTCGACCTCGCTCGCCTTGACCACGAAGCACACCCGCGCCCCCGGGGCCAGGCCCAGCTCGGCGACCGCAGCGGCGGTGAGGTCGGCGCCGAGGTCACCGGCGCGGACTCGGATCCGGTCACCGAGCGGCTCCAGCTCGGTGACGGTCACCGCGAGCACGTTGCGCGGACTGCCCCCGGGAGGCTGCTGGAACACCGACACCGCGCTCGGCCGGAAGACCGCCACCGCCGGGGCGCCGTGCGGCAGCAGAGGGTCCGGATGCCCGGCGACGACCCGCCCGAGACCGTCGCGTACGGCGCCGTCCTCGACGGTCCCGCGCACCATGTTCAACCCGGCCACCCGGGCCGCGAACCCGCTGCGCGGCCGGGACAGCACCTGCGCGGTCGCGCCCCGTTCGACGACCCGCCCCGCCTCGACGACCGCCACCTCATCGGCGAGCAGCAGCGCGTCGAGCACGTCGTGGGTCACGACGACCGCGGTCCGCCCGGTCAGCACCCGGCGGAGCATCTGCCGCAGCGCCGGGGCCACCCCCACGTCGAGTGCCGCCATGGGCTCGTCGAGCAGCAGGAGCCGCGGCTCGGCGGCAAGGGCGCGGGCGACGGCGACCCGCTGCGCCTGGCCACCGGACAGCCGGCCCGGCTTGCGTCCGGCGAGGTCGCTCGCCTCCACCTCCGCCAACAGCCTCTCGGCGACCTCCCGCGACCGGGCCCGGCCCATCCCGGCGCTGCGCGGCCCGAACGCGACGTTGTCGAGCGCCGACAGATGCGGGAACAGCAGCGGCTCCTGGGCGAGCATCGCCACCTCCCGGGCGTGCGGCGGCACCCAGACCTCGGCGCCTCCCGCGCCGATCCGGAACAGCACCCGGTCGTCGAGCACGGCCTCACCGCGGTCGGGTCGCAGCAGCCCCGCGACGGCCTGCAGCACCGTGGACTTCCCGGCGCCGTTCGGGCCGAGGAGCGCCACGACCTTCCCCGCCGGCACCTCGACGGCCACCTCGACGTCCCGCTCGAGGACGCTCGCCGTCATCGTCAGCCCCATGCCGGCACCCCGGTCACGGCGCCAGCCTGCGGTTCTGCGCCAGCCCCACGACCAGGACCGCCACGACGACCAGCACCAGCGACAGCGCCACCGCCGCGTCCGGGTCGACCTCGCGCTGCAGGTAGATCTCGAGCGGCAGGGTCCGGGTGACGCCCTGGAGACTGCCGGCGAAGGTGATGGTGGCCCCGAACTCGCCGAGTGCCCGGGCGAAGGACAGCACCGCCCCGGCGGCCAGCCCGGGCAGCACCAGCGGCAGCGTCACCCGCCGGAACACCGTCGACGGCCGGGCCCCGAGGGTGGCCGCCACCGCCTCGTAGCGCTGCCCCGACGACCGGAGCGCGCCCTCCAGGCTCACCACCAGGTACGGCAGGGCCACGAACGTCTGCGCCATCACCACCGCTGTCGTCGAGAACGCCACCTGGATGCCGAGCACCTCCAGCGAGTGGCCCAGCAGCCCGCGCCTGCCGAACGTGTAGAGCAGCGCGATGCCCCCGACCACGGGCGGCAGCACGAGCGGGAGCAGCACCAGCGACCTCAGCAGGCCCTGCCCCGGGAACCGGCTGCGCGCGAGCACCAGCGCCATCGGCACCCCCAGCACCACGCAGAGCACCGTCGCGGCGATCGACGTGCGGAGGCTCAGCAGCAGTGCGTCCACCGACGAGGGCGACGTGACGAGCACCAGGAACTGCGACCAGCGCACCCTGCTCACCATCGCCACCAGGGGGAGCAGCACGAACACCACTCCGACGCCGGCGGGCACGAACGCCCACGCCGGCAGCCCGTAGCGGCTCGACCGGTCTGCCACGTCAGGGCCCGGCGAAGCCGGCTGCCCCGAGCACCCTCTGTCCGGAGGGCCCGGTGACGAGCTTGATGAACTCCCCGGCCAGCGCCTGCTGCCGGCTGTCGGAGAGCGCGGCGATCGGGTAGACGTTCACCGCGGAGGAGGACTGCGCGAAGGTGACCCCCTCGACCTTGTCGCCGGCCCCCTTCACGTCGGTCACGTAGACCAGCCCGGCGTCCGCCTCGCCGGACTCGACCTTGGTGAGCACGTCGGTCACGGCCTGCTCCTCGCTGACCGGCTTGATCGCGACGCCGGACGCCTTCTCCACCTTCTGCGTGGCGGCGCCGCACGGGACCTCCGGCGCACAGACCACGACCTTCGTGCTCGGGTCGGCGAGGTCGGCCAGCGCGTGCACGTCGGCCGGGTTCCCCGGGGGTACGGCGATCTCCAGGGTGTTCGACGCGAAGTCGACGGGCCTGCCCTTCACGACGTGGGCGCTCACCGCCTTGGCCATGTTGACCGGGTCCGCCGAGGCGAACACGTCCGCGGGCGCACCCTGCTGCAGCTGCGCCACGAGGTCGGAGGAGCCGCCGAAGCTGAACGTGACCGTGGTACCCGGGTGGGCGGCCTCGAACCTCCTGCCCAGTGTCGTGAACGTGTCGGTGAGCGACGAGGCGGCGTACACGGTCAGCGTCCCGCCCGACGGCGAGCCCCCGGACCCGCAGCCGGCCACGGCGGCCAGCAGCAGGGCGCCGGCCGAGGCTGCGACGAGGCGCCTCATGCGTCCCCTCCCGGGGTCTCGACGATGACCGTGGTGGACTTGACCACGGCCACCGCGACCGAGCCGAGCTCCAGGCGCAGGTCGCGCACCGCGTCGCTGCTCATCAGGGACACCACCCGGAACGGGCCGCACTGGAGCTCCACCTGCGCCATCACCGCGTCGGTGCGGATGTCGGTGACCAGGCCCACGAACCGGTTGCGCGCCGAGCTGGCCACACCCAGCGGGTTGGGCGCCGTCGTGGCCTGCGTGCGGGCGTACATCGCCAGGGCGTAGCCGTCGACGACCTTGCGCCCTGACTCGTCGGTGACCGCGTCGAGCGCCCCGCCCTCCACGAGCCGACGCACCGTGTCGTCACTCACCCCCAGGAAGGCAGCGGCCTCCCGAACCCTCATCTGCGGCATGGCGGCAACGGTAGAGCAGCATCCTCGGTTCTGTCACCACGGTGTGGCCGCAACACCGGAACCATGGGCAAGGCTCGCGTCCGCTGCGCCGGTCCGGCGGTTCGCCCTGCCCAGGTTTCTCGGTTCTGCGAGGCTCTGAGACGAGGCAGGCGCCCCGGGGCCCGCGAACGCCGGATCCGGGACCGCGCGGGGTCGTGGCGTGGCGAAGGAGTGAGGGTGATGACCGACCGGGGCCAGCGACACCTGGTGTGCACCGCGGCAGAGGCGCGCCGGTGACCCTGCTGCGCGGTCCGCTCGCTCCTCCGGCGCGCACGCTGGTCGACATCTTCCGCGAGACCGCCGACGAGTACGCCGACAGCCCGGCGGTCGACAACGGCGCCGACGTGCTCACCTACGCCGAGCTGGAGGACGCCGCCGAGGAGCTCGCGCTCGCGCTGCGCACCCGGGGCGTCGGACGCGGCGACCGGGTCGGGGTGCGCGTCACCTCCGGCACGCTGGACCTGTACGTCGCGATCATGGGCGTGCTGGTCGCGGGCGCGGCCTACGTGCCGGTCGACGCCGACGACCCCGACGAGCGCGCCCGCACGGTCTTCGACGAGGCCGACGTCGCGGTCGTGGTCGGCAACGGGCTGGTGATCGCCGAGCGGCACACTCCTGTCCTGCTCGCCGAGCAGGAGCCGCCACGGCCGCAGGACGACGCCTGGGTGATCTTCACGTCCGGCTCGACGGGCACCCCGAAGGGCGTCGCGGTCAGCCACCGGTCCGCGGCGGCGTTCGTCGACGCCGAGGCGCGGTTCTTCCTCCAGGGCGCGCCGATCGGGCCTGGGGATCGGGTGATGGCCGGCCTCTCGGTGGCGTTCGACGCCTCCTGCGAGGAGATGTGGCTCGCCTGGGGGCACGGCGCCTGCCTGGTTCCAGCGCCGCGCTCGCTGGTGCGCAGTGGCCTCGACGTCGGCCCCTGGCTGGTCGCCAACGACGTCACGGTCGTCTCCACGGTGCCGACCCTGGTCGCGCTGTGGCCGGAGGAGTCGCTGGACGCCGTGCGCCTGCTGATCATGGGCGGCGAGGCCTGCCCACCCGAGATCGGCACCCGCCTGGCCCGCCCCGGCCGGGAGCTGTGGAACACCTACGGCCCCACCGAGGCCACCGTCGTGTCCTGCGGCGCCCCGCTCACCGGCGCGGAGCCGGTCCGGATCGGGCTGCCCCTCGACGGCTGGGACCTGGCGGTCGTCGACGAGGAGCTGCACCCGGTCGGGGTCGGCGAGGTCGGGGAGCTGATCATCGGCGGGGTCGGTCTGGCCCGCTACCTCGACCCGGCCAAGGACGCCGAGAAGTACGCGCCGATGCCGACGCTGGGCTGGGAGCGCGCCTACCGCAGCGGCGACCGGGTCCGGTACGACGAGCAGGGCCTGGTCTTCGTCGGCCGCGTCGACGACCAGGTCAAGGTCGGCGGCCGCCGCATCGAGCTCGGCGAGGTGGACAGCGCGCTGCTGGCGCTTCGGGGAGTGAAGGGCGCGGCGACGGCCGTCCGCCGCAGCCGGGCCGGCAACTCGATCCTGGTGGGGTACGTCGCGGTCGCCGACGGCTTCGACGCCGCGGCTGCCGCCGAGCACCTCCGCCGCACGATGCCCGCCGCCCTCGTGCCGAGGCTCGCCGAGGTGGCGGACCTGCCGACCAGGACGTCGGGGAAGATCGACCGCGACGCGCTCCCCTGGCCGCTCGCCACCGCCGACACGCAGACCCGGCGCGCTGTCGAGCTGCAGGGCACGGAGGCGATGGTCGCGGACCTGTGGCTCGACGTGCTCGGGGCGGTCGTCACGCACCGCGACGACGACTTCTTCGACCTCGGCGGCGGCAGCCTCACCGCCGCCCAGATGGTCTCCCGGCTGCGCGCCCGCTACCCCGAGGTCACCGTCGCCGACCTCTACGAGAAGCCGACCGTCGCCGGGCTCGCCGGGCTGCTGGACGGGATGGCGGCGCCCACGCCGACCAGCCGGCGCAGGGTGCGGCCGACCCCGTCCAAGACGCAGCTCGGCCAGCTCGGCTTCTCGATCCCGCTGCGGATGCTGTCCGGTCTGCGCTGGCTGACCTGGGTGGCGGCCGCGAACAACCTGCTTCGCGACGGGTATGGCGTCACCTGGCTGCCCGGCGTCTCCTGGTGGTGGGTGCTGGCCGGCTGGCTGCTGCTGGTGCTCGCGCCCGGACGGATGGCGCTCAGCGCGCTGGGGGCGCGGGTGCTGCTGCACGGCGTGCGTGCCGGCACCTACCCCCGCGGCGGCAAGGTGCACCTGCGGCTCTGGCTGGCCGAGCGGATGGCCGACGAGCTCGGCGCCGCCAACCTCGCCGGGGCGCCCTGGATGCCGTCGTACGCCCGGGCGCTGGGGGCCGATGTCGGCGAGGACGTCGACCTGCACTCGATCCCGCCCGTGACCGGCATGCTCACGCTCGGGAGGGGCTGCTCGGTCGAGCCGGAGGTCGACCTGACCGGGCACTGGCTCGACGGCGACGTGCTGCACATCGGCACGATGAAGGTCGGCGCGGGAGCCCGGGTCGGGACCCGGAGCACGCTGTTCCCGGGGGCGGTCGTCGGCAGGGACGCCGAGGTGGCCCCCGGCTCGGCGGTGCTCGGCACGGTGACCACGGGGGAGTTCTGGTCCGGCTCCCCCGCGGCCCGGGTGACCGAGGCCCGCGGCCCCTGGTCGACCGAGCGGCCGCCGCGCAAGCGCCGCTGGGTGATGCTGTACGCCGCCGTCGCGGCCCTGGTGTCGCTCTACCCCGGGGCGTCGTTCCTGGTCGGCGCCTCGCTCGCGGTGCGGTCGGTGACCGACGCGACGTCGTTCGCGCAGGCTGCCGCCCGCGCCGCGGCCTGGCTGCCGGTCGTGACCCTCGTGGGGCTGCTGGCCCTCTCGGCGCTGGTGCTGCTGACGGTCCGGCTGCTCGGCATCGGCCTGTCCGCGGGCCACCACCCGATCCACAGCCGGCAGGCGTGGCAGGCCTGGGCCACCATCCGGGTCCTCGACGAGGCCCGCACCTGGCTGTTCCCGCTGTACTCCAGCACGCTCACGCCGGCGTGGCTGCGCGCCCTCGGTGCCCGGGTCGGTCGCGAGGTCGAGGCCTCCACCGTGCTGCTCATCCCCAAGCTGACCACGGTGAACGACCAGGCCTTCCTGGCCGACGACACCCTGATCGGCAGCTACGAGCTCGGCGGCGGCTGGCTGCGCATCGAGCGCGTCAAGATCGGCAAGCGGGCGTTCGTCGGCAACTCCGGGATGGCCGCGCCCGGGCGCAAGGTCCCGAAGCAGTCCCTGGTCGCGGTGCTGTCCGCGGCGCCGCGGCGGAAGAGCGCGAAGGCCGGCTCCTCGTGGCTCGGCAGCCCGCCGGTGCTGCTGCGCCGCCAGCACGGCGACGCCGACACCAGCCGCACGTACGACCCGCCGACCCGGCTGCGGCTCGCGCGCGCGGTCGTCGAGCTCTGCCGGCTGCTCGCGGTGCTGACCTCCGCCGCTCTGGCGCTGGGAGTGGTCGTCGCCGTCGAGTTCGTGCTCATCCGGGGTGACCTGCTGCTCGCGGCCCTGCTCGCCGGCCCGACCCTGATGCTGGCCGGAGCCTTCGCCGCCGGCGTGACCACCGCCGTGAAGTGGCTGCTGGTGGGCCGGCTGAAGGTCACCGACCATCCGCTCTGGAGCTCCTTCGTCTGGCGCAACGAGCTGGTCGACGCGTTCGTGGAGATCGTCGCCGCGCCATGGTTCGCCCGGGTCGCCCACGGCACCCCGGCGCTGAGCGTCTGGCTGCGCTCCCTCGGCGTCGCGATCGGCCGCGGGGTGTGGTGCGAGTCCTACTGGCTGCCCGAGCCGGACCTCGTCGAGCTCGGCGACGGCGCGACGGTCAACCAGGGCTGTGTGGTGCAGACGCACCTGTTCCACGACCGGGTCCTGAGCATGGATCGGGTGACGTTGCGGGCAGGCGCGACGCTCGGCCCGAACAGCGTGATCCTGCCCGCCTCGTCGATCGGCCGGCACGCTACGGTGGGCCCGGTGTCGCTGGTGATGAGAGGGGAGTCGGTGCCCGACAAGACCCGGTGGATCGGCAACCCGATCGGCCCCTGGGTCCCCGACGAGGAGCCCGGCCAAGCGGCGGCCGTGCCCCGGGAGTCCGTGGCCGGCTCGGGCACGGGCTCGTGAAAGGCGGGCGCCGGGGCGGTCCGACCGCCCGCCCGCAGGACTACGTCGTCGGGCACGGCGACCCGGCGTACGGCGTCACGCACTACACCCTCGACCTGGTCTACAGCGTGCGCAGCAACCACCTGGAGGGCCATGCGGTGCTGACCGCGGTGGCCTGCGCCGACCTGACCGAGCTCGCCCTGGACCTGCACGCGCTGCGGGTCGGCAAGGTCACCGTCGACGGCACCCGCGCCCGCTGGACGGTCAAGGGCGACCGCATCAGGGTCCGGCCGGTGACCCGGTTGCGTGCCGGCACGCCGTTCGAGCTGGCGGTCACCTACTCCGGAAGGCCCGTGCCCGTGCGGCAGCGGCATCTCGGCACCGCGGGCTGGGAGGAGCTCAGCGACGGGGTGATCGTCGCCGGGCAGCCGCACGGCGCGCCCTCGTGGTTCCCGTGCAACGACCGGCCCGGCGACAAGGCCTCCTACACGATGCGGATCACGGCGCCGAGCAGCTACCGGGTCGTCGCCAACGGCCGGCTCGTGGAGACCCATCGCCGCTCCAGCGCGACCCAGTGGACCTTCGAGCAGCGGCAGCCGATGGCGCCGTACCTCGCCACCGTGCAGATCGGCGACTACGCGTGGCTGGACCTGGATGCCGACGACCTGTCGGTGCCGGTCGGCGCCGCGGTCCCGCCGCGGCTCGTCGACGCCTTCTCGGGGGCGTTCGGCCGGCAGGTCGACATGGTCCGCACGTTCGCCCGGCTGTTCGGCGACTACCCGTTCGACACCTACAGCGTCGTGGTCACCGACGACGACCTGGAGATCCCCCTGGAGTCGCAGAGCCTGTCGACGTTCGGCGCCAACCACGTCCACGAGGAGTGGGGCAACGTCCGGCTGGTGGCCCACGAGCTCGCCCACCAGTGGTTCGGCAACAGCCTGACGGTGGGCTCCTGGGCCGACATCTGGCTGCACGAGGGCTTCGCCTGCTACGCCGAGTGGCTCTGGTCGGAGGAGAGCGGCGGCAGCTCGACGCAGGAGCAGGCGGACAAGCACTGGACCAGGCTGGCGGGCCTCGACCAGGACCTGCTGCTGGCCGACCCCGGCCCGGAGCTGATGTTCGACGACCGCGTGTACAAGCGGGGGGCGCTGCTGCTGCACGCGCTGCGCACGACGGTCGGCGACCAGGCGTTCTTCGACCTGCTCCGCGCCTGGACCGCGGAGCATGCCTACGGGACGGTGTCGACCGAGCTGTTCACCCGGTTCGCCTCCGAGCGCACCGGGCGGGACCTCGGCCGGCTGTTCACCGCGTGGCTGACGAAGACCCGGCTGCCGGAGCTCCCTCGAAAAGGCTGACCGTCGGCGCCCGGTCCGACAGGACCGTCAGGCAGCCGACCAGGCCCGGTCCGGGCGCGAGGTCGGTGAGCCAGGAACGCCGGCCGGCCGCGGCCAGGGGTGCGCAGGCGACCACCGCCGGAGCCGCCGGCGGCTCGGTCAGCCGCACCGACGCCGGGTCCATCGCGAGCCCGACTCCGAGCGCCTTCAGCAGCGACTCCTTGCGTGCCCACAGCCGGGCGAGGCCGTCGGTGCCCTCGACCCGCTCCGCCGGGTGCCGTGCCACCGCCCGCACCGCCGTGGCGGAGTCCCCGGCGACCCGCTCGACGTCCACCCCGACGACCGCTCCACCACGGCCGAGAGCGGCCGCGCTGAGGCGCGCCGTTCGGCTGATGCTCACCGTCCATGCCGACGGACGTCCCCCGACCAGGAGGTGCGGGCGGCCGTGGTCGCTTCCCCCGCACCGCGGACACAGGTGGCCGAGTGCCACGTCGCCGACCCCTGCGCCGGCGAGGTCTGCGGCCCGCTGCCGCAGCACGCGGACCACCCAGCGCGGGTCCGTGGTGTGCCGCAGCCACACGTCGACTGCGGGTGGTTGGCCGCTCATCGCCTCGATCGTAGAGCGCTCAGCCGGCCGGCGGCGCCGCGGAGAGCTCGCTGAGGCGCTCGCGAAGGAAGGCGCGCTCCTGCGTGGACGGCGCCCGCTCCAGCGCGGCGGCGTACGCGTCCGCGGCAGGTCGCAGAGCGCCGAGCCGCTCCAGCTGCGCGGCCCGGCAGGAGTGCCAGAGGTAGAACCCGTCCAGCCCGGCGACCGCGTCGAGCGCGGCGAGCCCGGCCTCCGGACCGTCGCGCTCACCGACCGCGACCGCACGGTTGAGCCGTACGACCGGCGTGTCCTCGACGCGCAGCAGCGCGTCGTAGAGCGCGACGATCTCGTCCCGGTCAGTGTCGGCGTACGTCGCGGCCTCCGCGTGACAGGCGGCGATCGCGGCCTGGATCTCGAAGCGGCCGGCGGCCGGACGGCTGCGCCGCAGTGCGTCCCGGACCAGCGACACGCCCTCCGCGATCGCCGCCCCGTCCCACTGGCTGCGGTCCTGGTCCGCGAGGCGCAGCAGCCGTCCCCGGGCATCGGTCCGGGTGCTCCGCCGGGCGTCGGTGAGCAGCATCAGCGCGAGCAGCCCCTCCAGCGACGCCTCGTCGGGCATCAGGGCCACCAGCAGGCGGCCCAGCCGGAGCGCCTCGTCGCAGAGCTCGGGGCGCACCAGTGAGGGCGCCCCGGCGTGGCCGGCGGTGAACAGCAGATGGACGGTCGTGGCGACCGCGTCCAGCCGGTCCGGCAGCTCCTCGGCGTCGGGCACCCGGTAGGCGATGCCGGCCGCGGAGATCTTCTGCTTCGCCCGGGAGAGCCGCTTGGCGACCACCGCCTCCGACACCAGGAGCAGCCTGGCCACGTCGGAGGTGGCCAGGCCGCAGAGCAGGCGGAGGCTGAGCGCCACCTGCGCCTCCCGGGACAGCGCCGGGTGACAGCAGGTGAACACCAGCCGGAGCAGGTCGTCGGTGATCTGCGAGTCTGGCACGTCACGCCACCCGGTGAGCGCGGCCAGCCGGACGGCCTCGACCTCCTTGTCGTGCCGCTTGGCCTCGCGACGGGCCACGTCCACCGCAGCGTTGCGCGCCGTCGTGAGCAGCCAGCGGCGCGGTTGTCCGGCACCCCGTCGACCGGCCAGCGGCGCAGTGCGGCGACGGTCGCCTTGGACACTGCGTCCTCGCGGCGCCGAGGCTCCCGGTACCCGGACGAGGGCCGCCAGCACAGCGGCCCTCGTCGCGGACCAGGGCGGAGAGCCGCTCCTCAGCAGTGCTCAACGGCTCGAGGAGTCACATCGGCAGGACGGGTCGCACCTCGACGGCTCCCTCGCCGTCCCAGGCGGCCGGGATCTGCGCCGCGAGGCCCACCGCAGCGTCGAGGTCGGCGGCCTCGAGCAGGTAGAACCCGGCCAGCACCTCCTTCGACTCCGCGAACGGCCCGTCGGTGGTCATCACCTCGCCGCCCTTGCCCCCGAGGACCCGCACCGTGGTGGCGGTGCTCGTCGGGTGCAGCGCGGCACCGCCCTGGATGGCCGGACCGGCCGCCTCCCCGAAGGCGGCGTAGTCGCTGGTCGACTTCAGCTCCTCCGGCGAGGACCAGTCGCCGTCGTGGGTGTAGATGAGTGCGGCGTACAGCGTCATCTCGGGTTCCTCCTCGTTGACCGGCCCGGTGCCCATCACCGGACTCATCTTGAAGACGAACGGGCGGCGATGGGAAGGACAGCACCGCGAGAGAATCCCGCGGCCCCGGCTTCGCACATGGGGCAATCCGGGCGACCGGGGCGCGAAAGGTGTACGGGAGGTGAACAGATCCGGGTTCCCTTGTGCCGCCGCCGCGGCGGGCATTTGCATAGGAGGGTGACTACCGACATCAGCACCATGGAGGTGGAGAGGACGCTGGTCGCTGCCCTGGTCAGCGAGCTGCCGGGGCGCAGTCCTCTTCAGATCACGACGGCCGTGCTCGACGCCATCGACGAGTCGACCGCACGCACCGCCACGATCGACCCCGCGCTGGTCACCCGTTCCGCACGGGTCCGGCTGGGCGCGCCGCCCGTCTGAGCCGCCCCGCCCTCAGGTGGTGCCCGGCAGCACCGGCGCCGCCGCGTAGCGCCGCAGCAGCGTCGAGCTCCTGCTGCCGTGGACCGCGTGCCGGACGACCGAGCCGACCCCCGCACCGATGATCGCGCCGGTGATCACGTCACCCGGGTAGTGCACACCGGTGTGCACGCGTGAGTAGCCCACCGCGCTGGCCGCGAGCCGCAGCACCGTGTCGATCTGAGGGACGACTCCACCGACCGCGGTCGAGAAGGCGAACGCCGACGCCGTGTGGCCGGACGGGTAGGAACGGGAGGTCGGCATCCGTACGACGTGGGTGCGCACGCTCTCCTCGCGCAGCGGCCGTCGGCGGCGTACGACGGGCTTGACCGCCACGTTGACCACCGCGGAGGTGATCGCCACCGCGGTTATCCCGCCGACCGCGGCCTGCCGGAGCCGGGGCCCGGACAGGCTCATGCCGACAGCGACGGTGAGCCAGATCTTGGAGTGGTCGGCCGCCCGCGACAGCCCTGCCACGGCACGGTCCAGCGTCGGGGTGGGGGTGGCGTGCACCGCGGCGTACACGGCCCGGTCCAGCTCCACGAGCTCCCTGCCCGCAGTGAGCAGCCGTTCGCGCATCATCGGGCCATCCTGCCTCACCCAGCGACGGTCGGCAGCCAGAGTGGCCGCCAGCTCCAGGCCGTATCGAGCATCGCACCGGGGCCGGGAGAACGACCGCCTCGCCGTCGACGCCCACGGTGATCTCGGCGGAGTCCGCGTCGACGACCACCGGCGGCACCTCGCGCTCGGGTATCGGGTCGACCGCTCCACGCTCGCCAGCGCGGCACGCCCCGCGTTCTCCCGGCACGCAGCGCCCGGGACATCACTCCCCCGGGATGAATCCCCGCCGATCGCCGGTGCCGGCGCGCCCCGGTTGCCAAGATGCCGGTATGACGACAGCCGGCCGGGTGCACGCCTTCGCGGACGATGCGCTCGGTCACGGCGACGCGACCGAGGTCGCGGAGCGGGTTCGGTCCGGCGTGGTGAGCGCCGCGGAGGTGTGCGCCGCAGCGATCGAGCGCGCCGAGCGGATGCAGCCGCTCCTGTCCGCCGTGGCGGTGACCGACCACGAGCGAGCCCTCGCGGCCGCAGGCGTGCGTCGGCGAGGACCGTTCGCCGGGGTGCCGACGTACGTCAAGGACAACGACGACGTCGCCGGGCTGCCCACCTCGCAGGGCAGCGACGCGTTCACCCCGTCCGCGGCCCGCACCGACAGCCCCTTCGTGGTCCAGCTCAAGAGCACCGGCCCGACCGTGGTCGGCAAGAGCCGGCTGCCGGAGTTCGGCTTCAACGCGACGACCGAGTTCCGCTCCGCAGGCCCCGTGCACAACCCCTGGGCCCTTGCACGCTCCGCCGGCGGCTCCTCCGGCGGCGCGGCCGCCCTGGTCGCGGCCGGGGTGGTGCCGTTGGCGCACGCCAACGACGGCGGCGGGTCCACCCGGATCCCGGCCGCCGCGTGCGGTCTCGTGGGGCTCAAGCCCACCCGTGGCCGGCTCGTCCCCGACCCGCTCGAGCGGATCCTGCCGGTGGGTGTGGTGACCGAGGGGGTGCTGACCCGCAGCGTGCGAGACACCGCCCGGTTCTACGCGGCCGCGGAGCGCGCCTGGCGCAACCCGCACCTGCCTCCCGTCCGCCTCGTCGAGGGCCCGAGCCGGACCCGGCTGCGCGTCGGGGTGGTGCTCGACGGGCTCACCGGGGTGCCGGTCGACGCGCAGACGCGCGGCTGCGTCCTGGCCACCGCCGAGCTGCTCGCCGACCTGGGCCACGAGGTGGCGGAGCGGCCGAACCCGGCGGATCCGCGGTTCGGCGAGGACTTCGCCCTGTACTGGGGCCTGCTGGCCCTGGCCGTGGTCCGCGCCGGCGCCCGGATGTTCGGCCCGGACTTCGACGCGAGCAGGACCGACAACCTGACCCACGGGCTCGCGCAGATGTGCCGCCGCGGCCTGGTACGCGTGCCCGGGATGGTCCGGCGGCTGCGCAGCACGACGAGGACCTACCGCGCCGCGTTCGAGGACGTCGACGTCCTGCTGTCACCCACGGTCGGCCACCCCGCGCCGCTGCTCGGCCACCTCGCCCCGACGCTTCCCTTCGACGTGCTCTACCAGCGGCTCGAGGCGTACGTCGGCTTCACCCCGTTCCACAACACCGCCGGAGGACCGGCCGCCTCGCTGCCCGCAGGACTGACCTCGGAGGGGATGCCGATCGGGTGCCAGCTCTCGGCGGACCTCGGTGACGAGCGCACGCTGCTCGAGCTGGCCTTCGAGATCGAGCAGGCCAGGCCGTGGCCGCGGATCACCGACGTGCCGGCAGAGCCGGGATCGTCGGACACGGCGCGTGCGTGGTAGGAGCCTGGGGCGCCGGCGGCCGCGCTTCGCCGAGCTTGACGGCGACGACCCCGGCGAGGATCAGCAGGCCGCCCGCGAGCTGCACCGGCCGGGGCAGCTCGGCCAGCAGCAGCCAGGCGAACACCACCCCGGCGACCACCTCGAGCAGCGCCACGAACGATGCCAGGCGGGACCCGAGCCGGCGTCCGGCGGCGATGCCCGAGGTGTAGGCGACGCCCGCCGTCACCAGGCCCAGCACGACGAGCGGCAGCCACCACGCGACCGGCCGGCCGGCGTACGTCGTCGGCAGGCTGGACGCGTGCAGCGGCAGCACGCCGACGGCGCCGAGCCCGCCCAGGAACAGCGCGCCGACGACGAGGCCCGCAGCGGCCAGCGCCAGCGGGGGCAGGCCGTTGCCCTCGTCGGCCGAGACCAGGAAGTACGTCGCAGCGCCGACCATCGCGCCGAGCGCCCACAGCACCCCGGTCGGGTTCACCACCGCTCCCGCGAGGAGGTCGAGGACCAGCACCAGCCCCAGCGCTGCCAGCCCCGCCCCCACCAGTGTCAGGGGGCCGGGCCGCTCGCCGCGCCGGGCCCAGAGCCACACCACCACGGCCGCAGGGGCGGTGTACTCGATGAGCAGCGCCGGGCCGACCTGCATGTGCGCCACCGCGGAGAAGTAGCAGAACTGGGCACCGGCCACCGCGAGCAGGCCGTACAGGACGACGAGCCCGGTGTTGCGGACCAGCAGGTTCCAGCGGCCGCGCAGCGCGAGCGCGCCGAAGGGCGCCACCACGAGTCCGGCCAGCGCGATGCGCACCAGCACGACCGCGCCCGGCGTCCAGCCGGTGTCGAGGAGCCCCCGCGCGAGGGCGCCGGACATCCCGAAGCTGGTCGCGGACAGCAGCGCGAAACCGAGACCGCTCGCGACCCGCTCCTCAGGAGTCATGATCTGCATGGGTCATGACGCTACGCAGTCGTGCGATAACCTGTCAATGTGGTTTTCGCTCATGACGCCGAGCTGGCCCTCCAGTCCGCGGTCGACCTGGTGAACACCGGCGAGCCGCCGGACACGATGACCTCGCCCGCCGACCTCGCCGGCTGGTACGCCGGCTGGTCATACACCGGGCGGCTCGACGGCGATGACGCCGAGCTCGACGCCGTACGACGTCTCCGGCCGGTGCTGCGCAGGCTGCTGACCAGCGACCGGGACGCCGCCGTCGAACAGGTCAACGCGATGCTGGCCGAGGCACGTGCCGTCCCCCGACTGGTGCGCCACGAGCCGTTCGACTGGCACGTGCACGCGGTCGGACCCGACGCACCGCTCGCCACCCGGATCACGGTCGAGACCGCGATGGCGATGATCGACGTGATCCGCGCCGACGAGCTGTCGCGGCTCGGGGTCTGCGCCGTCCGCGACTGCGCGGGGCTGGTGCTCGACCTGTCCCGCAACCGGTCCCGGCGGTTCTGCAGCACGGCCTGCGGCAACCGGTACGCCGCGGCCGCCTACCGTGCGCGACGGGCCGGTCGCGCGGCACAGTAGGGCGACGACCTCCAGCACGGCTGCGCGGCGCACACCGAGACCTACCGGGGCCGGCTCGTGCGCCTGGTCGAGGCCTGCTGAGCGCTCAGCCGATCGAGACGGTGCGTCGCAGCGTCACGCCGTCGAGCACGTCGGTGGTGCGGAACCGGATCCGGAAGCTCGACGCCCCGGACCGAAGGCCCGTGAGCCGGGCCATGGCCACGCCGTTCTTCACCGGGACCACGGTGAGGAGCCTGCCGCGGGCGCGGACCCCGACCGCACCGGACACCGCGCTGACGCCGCGAGCGCTGACCGCGACCGTGAGCTTGAGCCGGCCGGTGCCGGGCTCGGCGGTGACCCTCACGCGAGGAGTCGCCCGCACCCGCCAGGTCCGCGCAGTGCGCAGCCGCACGCTGGTGTAGCCGGGCCGGTCCATCACGACGCGGGCGGCGATGCGCGAGCCGAGATCGGCGTCCGTGGTCCGATACGTCGTACCGGTGGCGCCGGGCACCGGAACCCCGGCGCGCAGCCACTGGACACGGGCGGCGGCCGCGGGCCGGGTCTCGGGCTCCGTCAACGTCAGCGTCCGTCCAGGACTGGTCGCCCCGCTGACCGAGGGCGGCGAGACGACCCTGAGCGTCCCCCGCGCGACCGGACCCGCCGGCGCCGAGACCGCGCGGACGCTGGAGTAGCCCGTCTTCACGGCCCGCACCGCGACCGTCACGGTCCTCCCGACCAGCGACGGGTGCATCCGCAGCGTCGGCGAGGTCGCGCCGGAGATCCGGCTGCCGTCGGCCCGCCACTGGTAGGCGAGCCGGTCGGGCGCCGGATACCACCGTCCGGGCCTCGCGGCCAGGGTCGCGTCCACGGTCGCGTCACCGGAGACCCGGGGCGCCACCACGTTGCTGAGCTCGCCGGGCAGCACGGCAGCCGTGGGGGCCGAGGTGACCGAGGCGTTCGGGTACCCCAGCTTCCTGGCGGTCACCCGCACCGTGATGGTGGCGTCCTGCTGCGCCCGGGCCAGCACCAGCGTCGGCGACGTGGCCCCGGCGATGTTCGTGCCGTTGGCCCGCCACTGGTAGCCGAGCGTCGAGGCGGCGGGGTGCCACACCCCGGCCGAGGCCGTCAGCGTGGACCCCACCTTCGCGGTCCCGCTGATCGCGGGCGGCGTGCTGTCGACCAGCCTGGCGTCGTTGAAGTGGATGAACCCGCTGGGCCAGCCGCTGCCCGAGCGGGTGATCCGCGCCCAGGAGAACGTCCCGCCCCAGCTGTCCTGCGACACGATGATCTCGTTGCTGGAGACCACCCGCTCCACGTACGCGACGTGGCCGGCGCTGCCGGCCGGAGAGACGTAGGCCTTCCACCAGGCGACGGCTCCCACGGTCGGGGTGCCGTTCGTGAGGGCGGGCACCGCTGTCCCCCAGTTGGTGGCGTTCCCGTCGCCGGACCAGGGCCTGACGTTCGGCAGCCCGCTGCGGACCATCCGGTAGGCCGCGTAGTTCGTGCAGTTGTGTCCGGCGTACATCCGCCAGTACATGACCGAGTTGGCGCCGGCGTAGCCGCTGGCCGACATTCCTGCAGCGGAGCAGGAGGCATAGCCGCTGCACAGGTAGGTGGTGGACGCGGAGGCCGGCCCTGGTCCGACACCGGCTCCGAGGAGGCCTCCCACCATCCCCAGAAGCACAATACCGACCAAACGGGCGAATCGAGTCACACCTGCGAGTGTAGGGAAAGGAGAGGCTCCTGGGAACAGGAATGTATCAAAGTCAAGCCGACACGCCGTCGTCCGAGCGGGACGCAGCCTCCGCTAGGGTCGCCTCGTGTCCGCACGAAGGCGATGGCCCGGATGGGTGTACGGCTCCGGTGACGAGCCCGACGCCCGGTTCAGCTTCGCCAACGAGCGCACCTTCCTGGCCTGGATCAGGACGGCGCTCGCCCTGCTCGCCGGAGGCGTCGCCATCGACGCGCTGGACCTCGGCATCTCCACCGGCATGCAGCGGACCCTCGCCCTCATCATGGTGCTGCTCGGGATGCTCTGCGCGGCGGCCTCGTGGCTCCGCTGGGCGCAGGCCGAGCGGGCCCTGCGCCGCGGTACACCGCTTCCGTCCTCGTGGTTCATCGCCGTGCTCACCGCAGGCGTGCTCGTGGTCGCCGTGATCCTGCTCGTGGTGGGCAGGTGAGCGGACCTGCGGTCCGGGCCGAGCCCGGAGCGGCCAACGAGCGCACGGCTCTCGCCTGGCAGCGTACGGCGCTGAGCCTGGTGGCCGGATCGGCGGTGCTGACCCGCCTGACGTTTCCGGTGCTCGGACCGGTCTCGCTGGTGAGCCTGGTGGTGGGCCTGCCGCTCGGAGCCTGGGTGCTGGTGGAGAGCCGGGGGCGCTACCGGCACAGCACCGGCGTCTCCCCCCGGTCGCACACCCGCAGCGGGCGGGCCGCCGTCGCGCTGACCGTCGGCACCCTCGCGCTCGCGGTCACCGAGCTGCTGGCGCTGCTGACCCGTTGACGCGGGCCGTTCGAGGCCCGGGCGACGTCACGGGTTCATCGGCCGTCTGGTCCCCCGGGTGGAGCGGTCGCTCGCGACCTCGCAGCGCAGAGGGAGGCAGCGCACCCGGCACGCGACCCGCCGGCACCTTCCCCCGGGTGAGATGGCCCGGAAGGTGAGGCGCCGCCCTCATCAGCGGTGGTTCGCTCTAATCGGGGTGCCGGGTGCGCGCCCGATGCGGGAGGCGGCAGGCGCCCAGAGGACGGATGGGCCATCGCCTGGTGGCCGGGAGAAGAGGAGCAGCACAATGACAGAGCTCAAGGTTCGCAGCGACGCCGCGATCGGCTGGACCATCTTCGCAGCATTCATGATGATGATCATCGGCTCGTTCCACTTGATCGCGGGCCTTGCTGGTCTCATCGGGGACAACCTGTACGCCAAGACCCCGAACTACCTCTTCCAGTTCGACACCACGACCTGGGGCTGGATCCACCTGATCGGCGGCACGGTCGTCATCGCCGCCGGCATCGGGCTGTTCAACGGCGCGGTCTGGGCCCGGACCGTCGGCGTCATCGTCGCCGCCGTCAGCGCGCTGGCCACGTTCGCGTGGATGCCGGCCTATCCCGTCTGGGCCATCACCATCCTCGCCATCGACATCGCCGTGATCTGGGCGCTGACCGCCCATGGACGTGACATCACGATGGAGTGAACGCGGGGCGTCACAGAAGGTCGACACTTCGCGCCCAGGTGATCGCCCGTCACGGCTGCTCAACGTCGAGCCGGGTGTAGGTCGACTTGGGTGCGAGCGGATGGTGTTGAAGGACAAAAGAGCTCGCCGGCGATGTCGCGCTTGGAGAGTCTTGAGACAGTGGCGCGAGCACGTCGAGCTCCCGTCGGTGAGGTTGGCTACCCGCCGAGACGATGGCGTCGCGCAAGGTCGCGCAGCCGAATCTGGAGCGCACCGGCCGATCCGCACCGGGACGGCCCGGTTGGTCACGACCGCCAGCCCGAGCGCTGCGTCGCCAGGAGATCCCCTTCGCGACAACTGCCGGTATCTGGCGCGGACGCTCGCGGAGGGACGGCGGGCTCGCGTACGTCCTCGGCCGAGGCGACGGGCGCACCCCGACGCCTGACGCGAGCGTCCTCATGCGCCGAGTCTCACCGGCCATCGGGCGGCGGGCATCGCCCGTCGCCCACGTTCACCGAGCTAGGGAAGGAGGCACCTCCACGTCGCGAGGTGGGGCGGACGGCCGGACGGCGCTCTGCTCCGACCTTCAAGCCTCTAGGCTGCGGCGCCGAGGGGGGTGGTGCCGGTGGCGTCGACGCGGTAGCGGGTGTGGTGGGGTGAGGTCCAGATGTAGACGCCGTGTTCGGGTTGGTCGAGGTGCCAGTGGCCGTGGGTCTTGAGGCGGTGGTGGCGGCGGCAGAGCGGGCCGAGGTTGTCTGCGCGGGTCTGGCCGGGCGGCCCACCGGTGTCGGGGGCCAGGTAGGGGATGGTGTGGTCGAGGTCGCTGGTGCGGGAGGGGTGGTTGCACCAGGGGAACACGCAGTAGGGCAGTGTGGTGATCACGGCCTCGCGGAGCCGGTCGGGGATCTCGTAGCAGTCGGCGGCGACCGTGGTGGCATCGGTGTGCAGCACCGGTCGCACGGTGAAGCTGCGGTGCCCGACCCAGCGGCGGACCGTCTGGACGGTGACCACGCCGAGGTTCTCGACCCGGGCGGGTCCCTCGCCGGTGGCCAGTGCGGCCTCGGACAGGTGCACGTAGACCAGCACCGACCCCACACCCCGACTCACACCCCGGCCCGTGCTCCCGGTCCGGGTCGGTGGGGCCGCCTCGCCGTCGTGGGTGGTGTCGGTGTGGTGTCGGGTGGCGGTGCGTAGGTCGAGGGCCTGCTGGGGGTCGGCGAGGATCCCCACCGCGCGGGCCCGGCGGACCTGCCAGGACTGCGCAGCACGCTGAGCGTCGCCGCCCGGGCGATCCCCCGGGTCACGGTCCGGGTCAGCTGCCGGGTCACGGTCTGGGTGGTGGCCGGTGCCGAGGAGGCCGGCGATCTCGGCGACCGCGGTCTCGAAGGCGGCGGCGTCGGTGGGGTCGAGGTCGAGGTCGAGATGCACCACCCCGTGGTCGTGGCCACGGCGGACCCGCACTCCCCGAGACTCCGCGGCCGCGGCGGCGTCGCGGGCCGCCCGGTCCGGGTCGAACCGGACGATCGCCGCGGCCACCAGCTGCTGGGCCCGGTAGCTGGTCATCGACCCGGCCAGCTGCGCGACCTGGGCATCGACGTAGTCCGCGGCCCGCGCCGAGAGGGTCATCGTCTGGTGCGCCAGCAGCCGGGCCCGCCACACCGGCAGCTGCCCGGCACCCACCCGGGCCCAGGTCCGCGGCAGCCGGTGCCGCAGCTCCAGCGCGTCGCCGACCAGCGCGGCCGCGGCCGCGGTGGTGATCCCCAGCACGGCGCCGAGCTCGGCGGGCGCGAACTCCGCGACCTGCGGGGCGCCCTCCCCGGCCAACGGCACCAGCCGCTGCATCCCCGGCACCATCGTGCCGGCCGGGACACCGTCGAGCACCGGATGCAGGTCCGCCAGCCGCGCGGCGACCTGCAACAACCGGGCCTCCGCGGCCTCGGCGAGCCGACGACACGCCGCCGCCTCCGCCAACGCCCCCACGGCGTCCAGATCCCCCACCACAGCCTCGAACATGTGTTCGACCCTACCCGCCGCCACCGACACTCCGCAGCCCCCCAAACCACCGCTGTGCACAACCCGCGAGGACGAGGCGGGCCGGCGACGTACCCGGTCGAGTCGAGAGACACGGACAACCGACCGCCTGGCGCGTCGAGTCGCCACGGCTGCGACGGACCCCATGCCAGACTCGGACTCGTGGCAGCACCCGACATCGACAGCTACCTCGCCGGGCTGGACGAGGTGAGCCGAGACGCCCTCCAGCGGCTGCGTCGGAGGATCCTCGAGGAGGTGCCCGACGCCGAGGAGTGCATCTCCTACGGCATGCCGGCGTTCAAGCTTCACGGCAAGACCGTGGCCGGCTTCGCGGCGTTCAAGAACCACCTCAGCTACCTGCCGCACAGTGGCTCGGTCCTGGGCGCGCTGTCCACCGACCTGACCGGGTACGAGATGACCAAGGGCTCGCTGCACTTCCCGGTCGACGAGCCGCTGCCGGCGAGCCTGGTCCACGACCTCGTCACGACGCGGATGCGCGAGTTGGGCTTCCTCTAGATCACAGCGACACCCTGTTCTCAGTCCAGGATGGCGCCGACCTCGGACGAGGCGTAGAACGGCGCCAGCTGCGCCCGCACCGCATGTTCGAGGTCGCCGGACTCCCGGAGTGCGTCGAGGACCGAGGGTGCGATCCGGACCAGGTCGGCGACCAGGTCCTCGCGGCTGAGGTCGAGCTGGTCGAGGAGCTCAGTGGGGGTGTAGCCGCCGAACTGCTCGAAGAAGCCGTCGACGATCGCCTCCCCGAGATGTGCCGCGTGCTCCTTGGCGGCCGTCGTGATCACCAGGTCGTGGAAGGCGTCGACCACCCCGGAGATCTGCGAGCGCGCCTCGTGGTCGCTCACACCAGTGACCGGTTCCCGGGCCATCAGGTCCCAGACCTGCAGCGCGGCCTCACGGGTCGTGGGGTCCTGCATGGTCTCGATGAGGATGCGGTTCAGGCGACGTACGGCGAACGTGCCGCCCTTGCCGACAGTGTCGCCGATCAGGCCCTCGAATTGCTTGTCGGCGGCGCCCATCATCCTGGACGCCGTACTCGTCCCGAAGGACATGAGCGAGCCGAGCCCAGGCACCCTGTCGGCGACCGCCCTGTTGGCCTGCAGCACCTCACCGACGACACGGCCCATGAAGCGCGATGCCACCGTGCCCACCAGCGGACTGTCCGTCAGACGCTCCAGGACGCGTTCGAGCAGAGGTCTCGTCGCCAGCAGCTCGTCGAGGAGGGCCTCGACGCGGTCCCGCTCGACGAGCTCCCCGAGCACGTACGTCTCGGCGGGCCCGCCGTACACCACCTCGGTCGTGAGCTCGACGATCCCGCTGAGTGCGGCACTTCCCGGCACGGTGGCGAGCGCCCGGGACACGATGTCCTTGATCACCGACCGGTCGGCCAGGTCCGCGATCTGGTGCTGACCCACCGCCGCCAGCGCGTCGTCGACGAGCAGGGCGACGGTGGCCGCGAGCCGGTCTCCGCTCAGCCGGTCCAGGTGGTAGGCGACCTGCGCGTCGAGCAGCTGCTGGGCGACGGAGCCTGCTCGGGGATCGCTGGTGGACACGAGACGACGGTACGCGACGGCTGTCGGGGTCGGGAGGCGGTCACGCGGTGCGGAGGACGACGACGGGCCCAAGGCGCGCGCGACCTTGATGATCGCGGCGAAGCTGGCCGTCTGCCGAGAGCGCCTTGGACAGCCCCTCACGACTCATCCGGACCAGCCGCGCGAGCTCGCTGAGGTTGCCCGAGCGCGGCGAGTCAGGCCTGTCATGGCGAAGAAGTGCGGCGGCACCGCGGGGGCGCCGTGCCACACTCCGTGCATGCCTTCCCCACGGCCGCGGCGCTGAGATGGGCCGCCTCTACCGGACCCCGGCCGCGGAGCGACAGGTCCGCACCTGGTGCAAGAGCCGGCTGGACGGCTGGTCAGTGCCGCACCGCACGCTTGTCGTGCCCACACGGGTCGGCGACATCCACCTGACCGAGGTCGGCGCGGGCCCCGTCACCTGTCTGTACCTGCCGGGCACCAGCTTCTGCACCGCGACGAGTATGCCGGTGCTGGGCGTGCTTGCCGAGCGTCACCGGGTCGTTGCCGCAGACCTGCCCGGCCAGCCCGGCCTCAGCACCTCTCGCCGGCCCGCGACCCGGGCCGCCGGCGACGCCGGCTGGCTGGCTGACGTGGTCGCCGCGCTCCGCGAGCCCTCGGCCGACACTCCGATCCTGGTGGTCGGCCACTCGCGCGGCGCCGTCGTGGCGCTGCAGGCAGAGCCCGAGGAGGTCGACGGGCTGGTCCTGCTCAGCCCCGCCGGGCTTGTGCCCGTCCGTGTGACCGCCCGCCTGCTCGGCGCGACGCTGCCGTGGCTGGCCCGGCCGACCGCCGCTCGGTCGGCGCGACTGCTCGAGCTGATGAGCGGCCCCGGCTCCGCAGCCGACGCCGACCTGGTGGACTGGATGACGCTGGTGGCCCGTGGCACGCGCGCCACGGGAGCGCCCGGTCCGCTTCCGGAGGTCCTCGTGCACCGCTGGCAGGGCCGTCCGGTGCGGGTGGTGTCCGGCGCGCACGACTGCTTCTTCCCGCTCGACCGGCTCACTGGACCCGTCCGGCGGCTGCTCGAGGTCGACCTCGAGGTGGTGCCTGGTGCGGGTCATCTGGTCACGGAGGAGCGGCCCGACGCGGTGGCGGCCGCAGTGGCCGCCACCGCGGCCGACGTGGCGACGCGTCGGTGCTGACCGGGCGGCGGGTGTCATCGGTCGCTGACCGCCTGCGGCGGGCGCACCCGTGCCGTGTGGAGAGCTGCCACGAGGCGGCGACCGAGCCGGCGCCGTCGGTCGCGACCGATGAGAGCGCGCTGCCGACGGGCCTCCTGGCGGGCGCGGCGACGGGGGTCGCCGAGCATGCGTGCGAGGTTCCTCTCGCGTTCCTGTGCGAGGTCGAGCATGAGGTAGGGGTGGCACATGGTGGCCTCCGTTGGAGTAGGTGCTCCCACGGTGGTCCGGCACCCGTCCCGCGGCCTTCCCCGCCCTTCCCCGCCAGCTCAGTCGTGGCCTGCTGCTCCATCGCGGGCCGCCCGCTCAAGGGCGGCCCGGCTCCGCATGGGTCGGGGCCTCCTCGTCCGACAGCGCGAGCTGCACCGCCTCGTCGAGGGAGAGCTGCGCGCCCTCCGACAGCAGCTCGGCGTAGCGGGCCTGTCCCAGCGCCGCTCGCAGGCCCGCGGTGACCCGCTCGTGCTCGCAGAGGTCGGCCGGTTGACGGGCGACCTCCAGCGTGCGTAGCGCGGCGTCCGACGCCCCGACCAGCAGTGCACCGATGTCCTCGAGACGGTCGGCGAGGTAGTGGGCGTGCCGGCGCTCCACCTCGACCCGGTCCGGTCCTGAGAGCAGCTGCCGGGCGCGTTCCCTCAGCAGTGCCAGCTGCCCGAAACGCGGCTGTCCTCGGGCCCCGACCACGCGGCGCACGAGGCTCTGGTCGACGAGCCGGCTGAACCCGTCCAGAACGTCGTGGGTCCCGTCCGCGCACACGGACTCGACCGCGTCGAGGGACACCGGCGCGGTGAAGACCCCGAGGCGGGCGAAGAGTCGCCGCTCGGGCGGCCCCAGGAGCTGGAGGCTCCAGTCGATGGTCGCGGGGACGGTCGCCTGCCGCGCCGGCAGGTCACGTGCGGCGCCGGCGGGGGATCCGAGCCGCGCGCCGAGACGGCTGCGCAGCAGGGAGGGCGGCAGGGTCCGGATGTGACCGGCTGCCAGCTCGAGTGCGAGGGGCACCCCGTCCACGCTGCGGCAGATGGTCACCACGTCCTCGCGGTGGGTCTCGAGGTCGAACGTCGGGTCCAGCCACTTGGCCACCTGTGTGAACAGTGCGACGGCGGCTGCCGGGGCCGCACGCCCTGCCTCCTCGACGGGCAGCGGTGCGACGTCGACGATGTGCTCACCCTCGACGTGCAGGCGGGCATGCCGCGGCTGCCGGCTGCGGCAGCCGCCGCTCCGGCCGAGGTGGACGGCCGTCGCCACGTCCGGTACGTGCTGATCAGTCCGGGTCTCGCCGAGGTCCGGCGGACCGGTTCGGCGACCGGCGCACCGCCGCGACCCCGTGGCACCCAGCAATCCCCCGACCACAGGATCGCGACCTGGGGCCAGTGGTGACCCTCGCACTCGCGGGGCGGCAGGCGAGCGCTCGATTGCCTGAGCACAGCACGCCTCGCAGGCAGCCTGGGCGGGCTGCCCGAAGCCACCGGGGGCTCCCGGACTGGCCCAGGCCGCTGGCCGCAGTACCCACGCCTGCCGTCCGCTTCACAGCAACGCGCTCACCTCGGTGACGACAGCGAACGTCGCCAGTCCGCAGAGCGCGACGCGGCCCATGGACCAGCCGCGCAGGGCCGCGGCCGCGCCGACCGCGAGGCCAGCCCACGTGCCGACGCCCGGTGCCGTGTGCGCGGTCCCGTCCGAGACGTGCAGGAGCATCCCGCCGAGCAGGGCGGCCAGCATCGCCTGAACGGCATGGCCGAGCCGACGTTCCGCGCGTGCCGAGAGGCGCACGTGCTCGAGCAGCAGGAACGGCATCACACGCAGGACGTAGCTGCCGAGGCCGACCAGCAGAACCGCCACCGCGAGTTTCATGAGCCGTCTCCCTTCCGACGTCCCACGACCGTCTCGCTCATCTCGGCGACCAGGACGCCGAGCGGCATGGCCAGCAGCAGCGAAAGCCCGGCCGGCAGAGCGGCCCCTGCAAGAGCGACCGCCACGCCGACCACGGCGGCAGCGGCGCCAGAGCGAGTCCGGGTCGCTGGTGCCACCATGGCCAGTAGGCACAGCGGCGCGAACAGGGACAGCCCTTCTTGCCCCTGCATCAGGTCGCCCGCCACGGCGCCCAGTGCGACGAAGCCGCTCCAGCCGAGCAGCAGGGTGACGGACGCACCGGCGTAGTGGCGGCGGATCACGGCCGGCGCCGTACCGCTGGTCTGCAGCCGGCTGCTGAGCACCCAGCTCGGGTCGATCACGGTCGCGGCCGCGGCCAGCCGCACCCAGAGCCGAGTGCCGCGCCAGGCCGGCGCGAGCGTCGCGCTGAACAGGGCGAGCCGCGCGTTCACCGCGACGGCCGTCGCTGCCACCACCAGGACGCTGCCGCCTCCGTCGATGAGCTGGATCGTCATCAGGTGCGCCGTGCCGGCGAAGATCAGCACCACTCCGGACCACGCGGCTGCGGGGGCGCTGCTGCCGGCCACCGCCACGCCGACCAGGCATGCGAAGGGTGCGTACCCCACCAGCAGCGGCAGCATCTCGAGCGCGCCTCGTCGGACGTCGCGCCAGACGCGCGCTTGCGGCAGGGCAAGGACCTCGGTGTCCGTCTGCGTGTCCGTTGTCGTGGCCATGGGCTCTCTCCGGGTAGCTCGCGGTCGGGCCGTCAGCGTCCGACGGTGACCTTCCCCGGGCCTTCTCGCCAGGACCGGGCGAAGGCAGGGCCGCGGAAGGCAGGTCGCGGAAGGCAGGTCGCGGAGCCTGCCGAGCATGGACTCCACGCCGGACATCCGCGCTCTGCTCGGCGTCTGGGCCCACCCGGACGACGAGGCGTACCTCTCCGCCGGACTCACGGCGTCGGTCCGACGAGCCGGCGGCGCCGTCGTCGTGGCCACCGCCACGCACGGCGAGGACGGCACCGACGACCCGGTCGACGTTCACGAGCACCACTGTCTCGGCCACCGCGACGGCACCCTGTCCGAGGTGCCCCTGGAGACGGGGGTGCACCAGGTGCGCGCACTGCTCGACGCCGTAGGTTCCGACACCGTGGTGACGTTCGGACCGGTCGGCATGACCCGGCCATGCCGGCCACCGCACCGTCTGCCCCTGGGTGACCGAGGCGTGGCGCCGCGACGGCGCCCGCTCGCGGCTCTGGTACGCCACGCAGACGTCTGCACCGGAGAGCTCGCCCAAGCCAAGTACGCCGCGCTGCGCGCGCACGCCTCACGACGCGGGCCCTCGAGATGCGCGTCGGCACCGAGCGGTTCCGACGGTGGTGGTCCGCAGAGGCATTCGTGGCCGCGCCTTCCCCAGCCCTCAGCAACCTGCGCCGCCAGTGGGTCGCCCCGGACAGCCGGCTCTCCTAGCGTGCGCCGACGATGCTTCCCGTCGCCGCCTCGGGACAGCAACGGCGTAGCCGACCGCCAGCGGCCGTTCGTCATGGCGCGAACTCCCCGCGCCCCCCGGCATGCCACCGCCGCGTCTCCGGAGGTCGGAAGCATATTCCGATCGGTGGCAGGTGCAGGATTCGAACCTGCGTAGGCATACGCCGACGGATTTACAGTCCGCTTCCATTGGCCACTCGGACAACCTGCCATGCTGCCCCGATTGGTCTCCGGCGCAGCGACACGAAACAATAGCGCAGCACCACCCACAGTCATAAATCGCATCAGCACAGCGTTGGAGGAGCCTCGTCCATGGCCGACTCGTCGTTCGACATCGTCAGCAAGCTCGACCTGCAGGAGGTCGACAACGCGATCAACCAGGCGCAGCGGGAGATCAGCCAACGCTTCGACTTCAAGAACACCGGGGCGACCATCAGCCGGTCCGGCGACCACAGCGTGGAGATCTCCGCGAACGCCGATGACCGGGCGAGCGCGGTCCTCGACGTGTTCCGCGACAAGCTGGTCAAGCGGAACCAGTCGCTGAAGATCATCGACGCCGGCGAGCCCCGGCAGTCCGGCCGGGAGTCGAGGATCTCGGTGACCCTGCAGGAGGGCATCTCGCAGGAGAACGCCAAGAAGATCGGCAAGCTGATCCGCGACGAGGGCCCCAAGGGCGTCAAGGTCCAGGTCCAGGGTGAGGAGCTGCGGGTGTCGAGCAAGAAGCGCGACGACCTCCAGGCCGTCATCGCGCTCGTGAAGCAGCAGGACTACGACTTCGCCGTGCAGTTCGCCAACTACCGCTGATCTGGGCTGTTGCGCTGGTCAGCGCGCTGTCCCTGCTCGCCAGTCCGCACGGAGTCCGCAGGGAGTACGCCGACCTGCCGCATCAACTCGGTCGCGGCCGCTCCGGTGCGGTCATCCGCGGTGGGCCACAGGTGGCTGTAGGTGTTGAGGGTGATTGAGGCACTGGCGTGGCCAAGTGCACGCTGGACGGTGACCACGTCGCAGTCCGCGGCGATGAGGCCGCGGGCGTAGAAGTGGCGGAGGTCGTGGCGTGAACTCGCTACCGCGTCGAGGACGTGGTCGCCTGGGGCGAGGCGCACGCCGGCGAGTAGCCATGACGAGCATCACCAAGAGGTCGAGCGGCAAGTGGCGGGCGCGCTACCGCGACCCAGCTGGACACGAGCATGCCCGCCACTTCGCCCGGAAAGTCGACGCTCAGCGCTGGCTCGACGAGGTCAGCTCACTCTTCCTCACCGGTGCGTACGTCGATCCCGAAGCCGGGAAGGTCACCTTCGCCGCATGGTGGACGGTCTGGTCTGCCCGCCAGACCTGGACGCACTCGACCCGGGACACGGCCGACCTGTCAGCGAGCTCGGTGGCCTTCGGCGACGCGCCCCTGAGATCTCTGAGGCGGGCGCACGTCGAGCAGTGGGTCAAGGCCATGACGATGCCCGCCGGGAGCCGCAGGCACGGGCTCGCGGCGTCGACGATCCGGACGAGGTTCGACTACGTCCACATGGCGCTCCGGGCTGCGGTGAGAGACCGGCTCATCGTGGCGAACTCCGCCGAACGGGACGGGTGAAGATCCCCAGGCGGCGCCGCCGCCACGTCGCGATGACTATCCCGACGCCCGAGCAGGTCGCCAAGGCGCTCAGTGCCGCGCCTCGCGAGTTCAAGGCCTTCGTCGCGCTCTGCGCCTTCGCTGGCCTGCGGCTCGGCGAGGCAGCAGCCATCCAGACCAGCGACATCGAGACGACCAGCCACGTCCTCGCCGTGCGCCGCCAGGTCCAGAGCCAGGTGCGCGGCAAGCAGCACATCGTCCCGCCGAAGGCGGTTCGGAACGCCACGTACCGATCCCGACCAGCCTCACCGGCACGCTCACCGACCACCTCACATCGGTGGGCACCTACGGTGAGGTGGGCTGGCTCTTCCAGTCAGTCGACGCGCTGCTCAACCGCAACAGCGCCGGCCACCAGTGGCGCCTGATCCGAGCCAGGGTCGGGCTCGAGGTGATGAAAGTCAAGGGGCACCCGGTCGGAACCGTCGGCGGCGCCATGCGCGTCACGCGGCGACCACGATCAATGATCAACGGGACTCGGCGGATCCGCGGACGGTCATCCGCTCGCCGGGTCGGTTGAAGATGCTGAGGATCTCAGCGGGCTCGCGCCCTGTGCTGCCGAACCAGTGTGGGATCTGAGTCTCGAACTCCACGACCTCTCCGGGGGCCAGGACCCAGTCGTCGTCGCCCAGCACGAGCCGCACGTGCCCTGAGAGGACGTAGATCCATTCGTGGCCGTCGTGGCCGCGCGGCTCTGGGGTGACCTTGCTGGTCGGGATCACGATCTTCCACGCTTGCATGCCGTCCGGTTGCCGGGTCAGTGGGAGGACGGTCCGGCCCTTTACCCTTTCCGGCTTGAGCCGGATGCGTGGGTCCCCCTCGGGGGGTGCGGCCACCAGGTCGTCCAAGGGCACGCGGTAGGCGTGGGAGAGCGCGAGTAGCAGCTCCAAGGTGGGTCGCCGCTGGCCGGTCTCCAAACGCGACAAGGTGCTCTTCGAGATGCCCGTCGTTCCCGCGACCCAGGCAAGGGTCAACCGGCGTTGCGTGCGCACCCGCTTCAGTCGCGGTCCGACACCGGCCAGCGCGGCCGCGATGGCCGGCGTGTGGGTGCTGGCGGGGACAGCAGCGCTGTCGGGTTCGGACCTCGTCGCGGCTGTCACCTCCCCATAGGACTCTGCTTTCCCGGAAACAGCAACGTTCGTAAGTCTCGCATGCCCATGCCGCCAGTCTGGCGGACATGAATCCAGCCTCGTACGACGTCGCGGTGGTCGGCGGCGGCGCCGCCGGTCTATCCGCCGCCCTCGTCCTGTCCCGCGCCCGTCGCCAGGTTCTCGTCGCCGACGCCGGCGAACCGCGGAACGCACTGGCCGCCCACATGTACGGCTACCTGTCTCGTGACGGCTTTGATCCCGTCCAGCTACTGGCCTGTGGCCGCGCCGAGGTCGCCAAGTACGGCGGCGCTTTCGTCGAGGGAGTTGTCACCGAGGTCGTGTCTGACGGGCGCACTGGGTTCCGGCTCCTGTTTGCGAGCGGCGAGCGGATCTCCGCCCGGCGAGTGCTGGTCACCACCGGGCTGCGCGACGAACTGCCCGACATCCCCGGGCTGGCTGAGCGGTGGGCCCGCGACGTCCTGCACTGCCCTTACTGCCACGGCCACGAATTCGCCGACCGCCAGCTCGGCGTGATCGGCGGGACCCCCGGTGCGGTGCGCTACGCCCAGATCGTTCGGCAGTGGACCCACGACCTCGTGTATTTCACACCGCCCGACACCCTCACCCACGCCGAACGGTCCCAGCTCCTCGCCCGCGCCATCGGCGTCATCGAAGGGGAGGTGCAGGCTCTCATCATCGACGACGACCGCCTCCGCGGAGTGCAGATGGCCGATGGGTGCGTCGTCCCCCGCGACGCCCTCTTCGTCCCGCCCCGGTTCATCCCCCACAACCACCTGCTCGTCGGTGTCGGCTGCGAGGCCGACGAGAACGGCTGGGTCACCGCCGACGCCACCGGCCGCACCAGCGTCCCCGGCGTCTGGGCCGCCGGCAACGTCGTCGACCCCCGCGCCCAGGTCATCACCGCCGCTGGCGCCGGCTCCGCTGCCGCCATCGCCATCAACGCCGACCTCGTCGACGACGACGTCAGCGGCGCCGTCCACGCCTTCAACCAGGGCCACCCTCGGTGACCCACCAACCCAACCCCATCAAGGAGATCACCATGATCACCCCCACTGCCGGCCCGCCGTCCAAGCACCAGCTCGCGCTGATGATCTGGATCGCCGTCTTCCCTACCCTGGCCGTCCTCAACCTGACCATTGGCGACTGGCTCGTCACCCTGACCCCGGTGATCGGACCTTCGTGCTGGCCACCATCGCCGTGCCGATCGTCATCTACGGCCTCATGCCCCAGCTTCACAAGGTTCGAGTCCGCCTCCTGACCCGCGCCGCCGCCACCTGACCGGTCCCGGACGCCGCCCGGGGACGTTCCACCCGGAGGACCTCGCGGCCGGCTCTCACGACGGATCACATCGAGGGACCGCACACGCCGAGCATGTCACCATCAACGCGAAGGAAGCTCACCGTGAGCTCACGCAGCAGCACGGCATCGGTCACCACCGGGACAGAGACCCGGATGCGGTTCGTCCAGCTCTCTCCACGTTTCACCCATGGTGGGGTAGCGCTTCTATGTCATGGCTGCCGGGCGGCGCCGAGCGTAGCGTCGAGATCACAAAGCCCGGTCAGTGACTCCGGCCTCCAGGACATCACCTCCCGGCCGCTCCTGGCTCCCATGTACGGGACCGCCATGAGTCACTCGGACTCCTCGCAAGCACGGTCGCCCCGCGACGTGCATCGTCGCGCACGCCCCTCTCGCAGCCTGCTGGCAGGGACATCTCATGGCTGTGACCACACCGCTGATGAACCGCGCAGCTACCCCAACCGACCCGGTCGGGCTTCCACGTCTACGCCGCACCGACCAGGGGCGCAGCGGCCGTGCTCCACCCGACGAAGCCAGGACCTGACATGATCCGCATCGACCATCTCACCAAGAAGTACGGGACCACGCTCGCCGTCGACGACGTCAGCTTCACCGCTGAGGCGGGGCGGGTGACGGGTTTCCTCGGACCCAACGGCGCGGGGAAGTCGACCACCCTGCGGATCATGGCCGGGCTCACGAGGCCCGATGCCGGCAGCGCCACGATCTCCGGACGCAACTACGTCGACCTTCCCAACCCCGGACTCGAGGTCGGCGTGCTCCTCGACGCCTCCGCCCAGCATGCAGGCCGCACCGGCCGGGAGATCCTCACGCTGGCCCAGCGGTACATGGGACTACCCCGTGCCCGCGTCGAGGAGATGCTGGCAACGGTCAGCCTGACACCGGCCGAGGCGTCGCGCCGGGTCGGTGAGTACTCCCTCGGCATGCGTCAACGACTCGGCATCGCCGCCGCCCTGATCGGTGACCCCGAGGTGCTGATCCTCGACGAGCCCGCAAACGGTCTGGACCCCGCAGGAATCCGGTGGATGCGTGACCTGCTCCGCGGCTACGCAGACCGCGGCGGGACTGTCCTGCTGTCCTCCCACCTGCTCCACGAGATCGAGGTCATCGCCGACGACATCGTGATGATCGGTCTGGGCCGGATCGTGTCGATGGGCACCAAGACCGAGCTGCTGCACGAGGCGGGCACCGTGGTCCGCGCCGCCGACCTCCTTGCGCTCGAGCTCGCGCTGACCGCCAACGGCCTCACATTTACCTCCGAAGGTGGCGCGCTGCGCACCGACGCGGACGCCGTCCAGGTCGGCAAGGTCGCCCTGGACGCCGGCATCGCCCTCACCGAGCTACGGGCCGCCACCGATGCCGGACTCGAGGAGATGTTCCTCGAGCTCACCGCCGCCACCCAACGAGAAGGAGCCCTGGCATGACCGCCATCGCAGCAGCCCGGGTCCGGGCCCCTCACGCAACCGTCCAGCCGATCCCGCTGTCCCGGATCACCGCGGTCGAGCTCCGCAAGATGTTCGACACCCGCTCCGGGTTCTGGCTGATCGCCAGCATCGCGATCACCTCACTGCTCGCCGCCGGTGGAGTCATCCTCTGGGCTTCGAACGAGCGGCCTGACGTACTCCACCTTCGCGACCGCGATCCGCTTCCCCGTGGTCATCATCCTGCCGCTGATCGCGATCCTCGCGGTCACCAGCGAGTGGAGCCAGCGGACCGGGCTCACGACCTTCACCCTCGTCCCGCACCGCAGCCGGATCATCATCGCCAAGGCGATCTCCTCGGTGGTCATCGCCGTCGCCGCGATGGTGCTGACGTTCGCGGTCGGAGCGTTCGGCAACCTACTTGGCGCCGCGATCAGGGGCTCCGCCCTGGTCTGGGACGTAAGCGTGACCCAGTGCGCTGTACTACGTCCTGGGGATGGTCTTGAGCCTGCTGATCGGGTTCATGCTCGGCGTGCTCATCCGCGCCTCGACCGGGGCGATCGTGGCCTACTTCATCCTGACGTTCCTCGTGCCCACGGTGTTCGGACTGCTGGCCCAGAGCCAGCAGTGGTTCCACGACCTGCAGCCCTGGGTCGACATCCAGTTCGCCCAAGCCGGGCTGTTCGTCTTCGCCCAGTCCCTGACCGGCCAGGAATGGGCCCACATCGCCGTCACCGGCGTCACCTGGCTGCTTATCCCGCTGCTGGTCGGGCTCCGTCTCGTGATGCGATCCGAGGTCAAGTAGCGCGCCGCGAGCCCCACGCGTACGTCCCCAAGCGAGAGTTCCCAGACTATCACGCGCCACGGCGCAGACAGGACCCGACATGACCGTCACTCCCACTACCCTGACCCGATCCGCGGGCCTCGCGGCCGTTGCCGCAGGCGCGATCTTCATCGGCGTCCAGCTCAACCATCCACACTGGACGCCGCGTCGGTCACGTCAACACGGAGTGGGTCGTCCGCAGCTCGCTGAAGGTATTGATGGCGGCCCTGGCCCTGGTCGGCATCACCGGCATGTACCTCTACCAGGTGACGGAAGATGGGCGTGCTGGGGCTGGTCGGGTACGTGCTGTTCGCCGCGAACTACCTCGTCATCGTCAGCACCTCGTTCGTCGCGGCTACGTCCTGCCGGCCATCGCCGACACCAGCCCGAGCTACGTCGAGAACGTTCTCGTCGCGGCCTCGGGTCACCACCCGCCCGGCGACACCGGCGCGCTGTAGACCGTGCTCCTGCTCGGCGGTGGTCCTGTACCTGGCCGGCGGACTGCTCTTCGGCATCGCGCTGTACCGGGCCCGGGTCCTGCCCCGCTGGGCAGCCGTGCTCCTCGCCGTCGGCGGCCTCGTCGTCTGCAGGGCTCACCTGCTGCCCGATCCCTGGTTCCGCCTGCTCGCGTTCCCCAACGGCATCGCAATGATCGGCCTGGGCTACGCGCTGTGGCGCATCACCGGTGCCGCCCGTGCGGTCCAGGCGTGTGGACGTCACCATCCCGTCGGCGCGCACGTCGCCGGAGCGTGATGCCAGGACCCAGCCAGGACCCAGCCACGACCCCAGCCACGACCTCGCTGTGAAGGCGGGCTCGGAAATGAGCACTCGGGTAACTCGAGCAACCTCAGCTCTCCCGCACGATTCCTGCTCAGCGCGGTGAGACGCTCTACGCGCCGAGTACCGGGGAACAGCGGACCGCGCGCATCATGGGCGCCTGGTTTCTGGGCACCTTCGTCTTCTCGATCCCCGCGTTTCTGGTTCTACGACCCGTTGCTGGACCACGCCAGCTACGTCCTGGCGACCGGGGCTGATACCCGGGTCGGCATCGGAGCTTTGCTCGAGGTTCTGCTCGCGGCCTCGGGCATCGCCACCGCAGTGGTCATCTTCCCCATCGTCAAGCGGGTCAACGAGAGCGTCGCCCTGGGCTACATCGCCACGCGCACCATGGAATCAGTCATCATCATCATCGGCCTGCTCAGCCTCATGTCGATCGTCGGCCTGCGCCACGACTTCGGCCAGGGAAGCAGGGACAGCTCACTGGTCGACGTCGCGCGTTCACTGCTCGCCGTCCACAACGAGACCGCGCTGCTCGGTCCGCAGTTCTGCGCCGGCCTCGGCAACGGCATCCTGCTCGGCTACCTGATGTGGCGATCCAGGTTGCTGCCCCGACCGATGGTGATGATCGGTCTCATCGGCGGACCGCTGGCACTTCTCGCCGGTGTCGGCGTGCTGCTGGGCGCCTGGGACATCCACGCCGGAGTCCCCGTTGCGCTCACCGCCCCCGAGGCCCTCTGGGAGCTCTCCCTCAGCGTCTGGCTCCTACCAAGGGGTTCCGCCCCTCACCGATCCTCAGCGGGCAACCCGTCCGGACCACC
>CAWEQW010000009.1:0-417318 GCA_963811365.1 uncultured Actinomycetota bacterium
ACCACATGAGCCCGCAGGTTATTTCGAACCAGAAATTCCCCTGACACAGGCTGGGCGAGACGCCGAGGTCGCCGCAGATATCGGCCAGCGCCCGGCCGATGGGACGGCGCCGGATCTCCGCCACGAGCTGCTCCAGGGTGGGGAGGTTGGCGGGATCAGGGGCTTCGTCCGGGTCGGGGCGCCGGCCCGGGTCGGGCCCGGCCGGTGCGGTGCGGCGGCGGTGACGCGGCTTGCGCGCCGGCCGCGCTGGGCGCTGGCCGCGCGGGGCGTGTAGGCGACGAGATCGCGGCCCCGCGCGGCGCGGGCGAGCAGCACCCGTTCCAGCGCCATGGCGCGCAGCAGGCCGCGGCAGAGCCGTGCGTGGATCGTTGCGACGCGGGCTGTGCCGAAGAACTGCGCGATGGTGGCGAAGCCGCGCGCGGCGGCGCGGTGCTCGAGCGTTTCCGCCAGGTGCAGGCCGTAGCCGATCAGGATGCGGACGATGGCGAGGAGATGGCGATGTTCTCCGGCATGGGCCTGCCGGGCCGGTCCTTTGCAGGACCGGGCGAGGGAGACAGGCCGGAGGTGGAGACCGCGTCGCTCATCGTTTGTATTTCTAACTGACGGGCGCGGTTGTGTCAAAGATGAAATGATGGGCGCCGGCTTGGTCCGCGCCCGGCGGACAGGGCGGCGCTGCTCCTCCAAAAGGGTTTCCTGCGGTGGCGCGAGCCACATTGCGGCTCTGGGGAGCTATCGCAGGGCTCGTGTGTGACGGGATCCGAAAGGGGAACGCGGATGATACGCGGACGAACACGAATGCTGCCGAGTGGATGGCACTGCCGGAACGACCTGTCGCCTGGCCTTTCGCTGTGGCCGAACATGTCGGGGTTTCGGGTTCCAGAGCAGGTCTGTGAACATGCGCCGGCGGTTGCGCTGCGGGAAGACGGGCGTGGGAGCCGCGGATCAATCCAGGACCACCGCCTGGTTTACCACGAGGTTGTTGTGAGACGTGCTGCGACGATCTGCTGATCGGGAGCGCAGTGTTGGCGGATTCAAAGCTGCGCGAGTCCCGGACGGCGCGCATGGCGCGCGACCCTGAATTTCGTAGGTGCCACCACACCGTATTTGAATCCGCATTTGACTTCTCTGGTACATGGGGTGCCTCGCGCCCGGGTATCCGACGCTTCGTCCCGGACCTGTGAGGAACGCACCGCGGCCGCCTCCTGCTCCGCAGCATTCGTGTTCATCTGTGTTCATCTGTGTTCATCCGTGTTCCCGCTTGCTTCGTACCGTCTCGCCCCGTTACGGGAGTTGGACGCTTACGACCGTGCCGGATTACATGGTGCGGACAGACGCCGCTCATCCGCGTCGTGGCCGAGCTTGAGGCGGCCATCTGTCTCCGGCAAGGCGTGTTCCGTTGCACCCCGACCCGATCGTCTGGGGGTAGATGGCCGGGTCAAGCCCGGCCATGACGAGAGGGACGCGGTCACGACAATGGCGGCCGGCCACGGCGTAGTAGAGCTCGTCGCGGTGCCAGCCATAGCGCCCGGACACCGCAAGCATCAGCGCGGCCTTCGCAGCGATGACCACCACGACCGGCCGCACGGCGAGCGTGCCTCGCCCGCGCCGGGACCGGTCGGACTCCATGACGCCACGGTCGGCGGACCGCGGGTCGACGTCAAGCGCCTGGGACCGGCCGCGGGTGTCGCCCCGTGCCCACGTCTCCTCCGGGCGCCGGGTCGGCATGATCGTCGCCATGACCACGCGCCGCGGCCTCTTCGTCGCTCCCTTCGACGCCCTGGCCGACCCCCGGGTGGTCGGCGACCTGGCCGCGGCGCCGAGGCGGCCGGCTGGGACGGCTTCTTCGTCTGGGACCACCTGCAGTACGGCGAGCGGGTGAGCGCGATCGCCGACGTGTGGACCTGCTGCGCGGCGGTCGCGATGCGGACCGAGACAGCTGCTGCTTCGGGCCGATGGTGACCCCGCTGGCACGGCGCCGGCCGCAGGTCCTGGCCCGGCAGGCCGCCAGCCTGGCGGTGCTCTCGGGGGGCCGGTTCGTGCTCGGCCTGGGGCTGGGCGACGACTGGGTCGGAGAGTTCAGCGCCTTCGGGGACGAGGCGGACCCCCGGGTGCGCGGCCGGATGCTCGACGAGGGGCTCGAGCGTCCTCACCGGCCTGCTGTCCGGCGACCTTGTGGACCACGACGGAGCCCACTACACCGCCCGCGACGTCCGCTTCCGGCCGGCACCCGCCGTGCCGATCTGGCTGGCGGGCGGTTCGGCAACCGGGCACCCCTGCGCCGGGCCGCGCAGCACGACGGCTTCTTCGTCATCGGCCTGGACCGCCCCGAGGACCTCGAGGAGGTGACCGCCCAGCCTCGCCGCGCACGCCCCGGCGCCCGGCTTCGAGGTGGTGGTCGACCTGCAACCCGAGCAGGACCCCGCGCCGTGGCTGGACCGCGGGGCCTCGTGGGTGCTGACCCGGTCGGGCCGTTCGACCTCGACCTCGACGAGGTCCGGCGGATCATCGAGGCGGGCCCCGGGGCCGCGTGAGGCGTGGGGTCGCCGACGAACGACGTAGGGTCCGTCCGTGAGCAGCCGGGTGATCTTCATGTGTGGCCCCTCCGGGTCGGGCAAGTCGACGTACGCCAGACGCCTGGAGAGCCAGGGAATGGTTCGGCTCTCCTTCGACACGGAGATGTGGCGCCGCGGCATCTCAGCGGTGCCGCTGCCGGCGAACCTTCGCGTCGAGATCGAGGCCGGCCTTCGGGCCCGGCTGGTCGAGCTGGTCGAGCTGGTCCTGGGACGCATGCGGGCCAGGCGAGGCGGTCACTCCGACGACTTCGTCCTGCCCGAGGAGCTCGCGACCCGGTACTTCGACCACTTCGAGCCACCGACGCCCGACGAGGGTCCGCTCACGGTCGTGTCCGAATCCCGCTAGCACGAGCCCGCCTCACCGGGCAGGATCGGGGTGTGGACATCGAGGACACCGAGGCCTGCTACCGGGCGGTGAAGAGCCGGGACCGCCGCTTCGACGGCGTCTTCTACACCGCCGTCCGGACCACGGGCATCTACTGCCGTCCGTCGTGCCCGGCAATCACGCCGCAGCGAGGAACGTCACGTTCCACCGCACCGCCGCCGCGGCCCAGGCCGCCGGGTACCGGGCCTGCCGCCGCTGCCTGCCCGACGCGACGCCGGGCTCGCCGGACTGGGACGTCGCCGCCGACGTGGCCGGGCGGGCGATGCGGCTGATCGCCGACGGCGTGGTGGAGCGCGACGGTGTCGAGGGCCTCGCGGCCCGAGTCGGCTACACCTCGCGGCACCTCACCCGGCTGCTCGGGCAGGAGCTCGGCGCCGGCCCGCTGGCCCTGGCCCGGGCGCGCCGTGCGCAGATGGCTCGCACCCTGATCGAGACCACCTCGATGCCCTTCGCGGACGTCGCCTTCGCGGCCGGCTTCTCCAGCATCCGGCAGTTCAACGACACGGTCCGCGCGGTGTACGCCGCCTCGCCCTCGCAGCTGCGCGGACGGGCGCCCCGAACCCACCGGACGGGCGCGGTCGAGCTGCGGCTCCCGGTACGCGCGCCGTTCGCGGGCGACGACCTCCTGGTGTTCCTCGCCGCCCACCTGGTGCCGGGCGTGGAGTGCAGCGGCCCCGGCTGGTACGAGCGCACCCTCGCGCTGCCGCACGGCCCGGGGCGGGTGCGGCTCACCATGCCTTCGGACGCAGGAGGTCCCGCAGTCTCACCGGGCTCTCCTGAGCGGACGGCCACAGGCACGGCCTTCGTCGGCTGTCGGCTGGAGCTGACCGACCTGCGCGATCTGGGCGCAGCCGTGGAGCGTTGCCGCCGGCTCCTGGACGCCGACTGCGACCCGAACGCGGTCGACGAGAGCCTCGCGGGCGACCCGCGACTGGCGCCGCTCGTGCGCCGCCGCCCGGGCCTGCGGGTCCCCGGCTCGGTGGACGGTGCCGAGCTGGCGGTGCGGGCGGTGATCGGCCAGCAGATCTCCGTGGCCGGCGCGATCGCGCTCGGCGCCAAGCTGGTCAGCAGGTACGGCGAGTGGATGCCGGTCGAACCGCTGCCTGAGGAGTCGCAGGCCACGCCCGCTGACGCGCACGACCCGGACGCGCGGCCGGGCAGGCTGTTCCCGCGCCCGGAGGTGCTGGCCGAGGTCGACCCCGCCGAGCTGCCCATGCCGCGGGCCCGCGGACGTGCGCTGGTGCGGCTGTGCCGGGCGATCGGGGACGGTGAGGTGGCGCTGGACCGGAGCGGGGACCGGGCCGAGGTGCGGGCGCGGCTGCTCGCGCTGCCCGGGATCGGCCCGTGGACCGCGGACTACGTCGCGTTGCGCGCGCTGGGCGACCCCGACGTGTTCCTGCCCACCGACGCCGGCGTGCGGCGGGCGCTGGCCCGGCGTGGTGAGGAGACCGGCGACCAGGCCGACCTGCAGTCCCTGGGTCGGACCTGGCGCCCCTGGCGCTCCTACGCGCTGGTGCACCTGTGGAGCACCCTGGACCTGGCCCCTGCCCGGACCCGGGTGGCTGCACCCTCCTCGGACGCGACGTCCACGACCATGGGCACGTCCACGACCCTGGGCAGGACCACGACTCTGACCACCCGCACGACACAGGAGGCCCGACGATGACCGGATCCGGGACGACCCGCCCACCCAGCAGCACCCTGATGCGGTGGACCACGATGGACTCGCCGGTGGGTCCGCTGCGCATCGTCGGCGACGGCTCGGCGGTCACCGCGGTCGAGTTCGGCGGCCCTCCGCCGGAGGCCGCGTCGCCGCGGTCCTCGATGCGCCGGGCCGCCGAGGTGTCGGCGGCCCGCGAGGTGGGCGAGCGCGACGACGAGGACCCGGTGCTCGGGGACGCGGTGCGCCAGCTGACGGCGTACTTCTCAGGAGAGCTGACCGCCTTCGACCTCCCGCTGGCGCCGCACGGCACCGCCTTCCAGCAGCGCGTGTGGGAGCAGCTGCGCAAGGTCGGCTACGGGGAGACCGTCTCCTACGGCGATCTCGCCCGGGCCGTCGGGCTGGGCCCCGGCGCGTCCCGCGCGGTCGGCGCTGCCAACGGCCGCAACCCGATCGCGATCGTGATCCCGTGCCACCGGGTCGTCGGGGCGAGCGGGTCGCTCAGCGGCTACGCGGGAGGCCTGGAGCGCAAGCACGCGCTGCTCGACCTGGAGCAGCGCGCCCTGTTCTGAGCGAGTGTCCGCCGCTCACTCGGCGGCGCGGCGCAGCGACTCCGACAGCCGCTCGGCGGCGGCCAGCACGGCCGGGGCGTGCATGCGCCCGGGCTGGCGGGACAGCCGCTCGAGCGGTCCGGACACCGAGACCGCTGCGATGATCTTGCCGGAGGGGGAGCGGACCGGCGCGGACACCGAGGCCACCCCCTGCTCACGCTCGCCGACGGACTGTGCCCACCCGCGGCGGCGGATGCCGGCCAGTGCGGTGGCGGAGTACGCGGCGTTCTGCAGCCCCCGGTGCATCCGCTCGGGATCCTCCCAGGCGAGCAGGACCTGGGCGGCGGAGCCGGCGCGCATGGTCAGCTGCGAGCCGACGGGGATCGTGTCGCGCAGGCCCGACGGGCGCTCGGCGGCCGCCACGCACACCCGGTAGTCGCCCTGTCTTCGCCACAGCTGCGCGCTCTCGCCGGTGATGTCGCGCAGCCGGGCCAGCACCGGGCCGGCGGCGGCGAGCAGCCGGTCCTCGCCGGCGGCCGCGGAGAGCTCGGCCAGGCGGGGACCGAGCATGAACCGGCCCTGCATGTCCCGGGCGACGAGCCGGTGGTGCTCCAGCGCCACCGCGAGCCGGTGCGCGGTCGGTCGTGCCAGCCCGGTGCCCGCCACCAGGCCGGCGAGCGTGGCCGGTCCGGCCTCCAGCGCCGAGAGCACGAGGGCGGCTTTGTCGAGAACGCCGACTCCGCTAGAGTTGTCCATACTCTGATAATGCCGTCTCAGATCCTGGGATGCAAGTCGGTGGCGAGAGCCCCGCAATGGCACCGTCGGGGTGCAGTGCACAGCCAGTGGAGCCCGAGTGGACGGAGATGCGCAATGGGCCGGACCCTTGCCGAGAAAGTGTGGGACGAGCACGTCGTCCGGAGTGCCGAGGGGGAGCCGGACCTGCTCTACATCGACCTCCACCTGATCCACGAGGTCACCTCGCCCCAGGCCTTCGACGGTCTGCGGCTCGCGGGGCGGCGGGTACGGCGCCCCGACCTGACGCTGGCCACCGAGGACCACAACGTGCCCACGCTCGACGTCGACAAGCCGATCGCCGACCCGGTCTCGCGCACCCAGGTCGAGACGCTGCGCAAGAACGCCGCGGAGTTCGGCGTGCGGCTGCACCCGCTCGGTGACGTCGAGCAGGGCATCGTGCACGTCGTCGGTCCGCAGCTCGGCCTGACCCAGCCCGGGATGACGATCGTCTGCGGCGACTCGCACACCTCCACGCACGGAGCCTTCGGCGCCATCGCCTTCGGCATCGGCACGAGCGAGGTCGAGCACGTCCTCGCGACCCAGACGCTGATGCAGGCCCGTCCGAAGACGATGGCGGTCACCGTCGAGGGCACGCTGCCCGACGGCGTCACCGCCAAGGACCTCGTGCTCACGCTGATCGCGCACACCGGAACGGGCGGCGGTCAGGGCTACATCGTGGAGTACCGCGGCCAGGCCATCGAGCAGCTCTCGATGGAGGCCCGGATGACGATCTGCAACATGTCGATCGAGTGGGGCGCCAAGGCCGGGCTGATCGCTCCCGACCAGACGACCTTCGACTACATCGAGGGTCGGCCGGAGGCGCCGCACGGCCGCGACTGGCAGGAAGCGGTCGAGCACTGGCGCTCTCTCGTCTCCGACGAGGACGCCGTGTTCGACAAGGAGGTCGTGCTCGACGCGAGCACGATGACGCCGTTCGTCACCTGGGGCACCAACCCCGGGCAGGGCGTGCCGCTCGGGGCGTCCGTCCCGGCGCCGGAGGACTTCGAGAGCGAGAGCGACCGGTTCGCCGCCCGCAAGGCGCTGGAGTACATGGGTCTCCAAGCAGGGACGCCGATGCGCGACATCGCGGTGGACACCGTGTTCGTCGGGTCGTGCACCAACGGCCGCATCGAGGACCTGCGCGCTGCCGCCGCTGTCATCGAGGGCCGCAAGGTCGCCGACGGCACCCGGCTGCTCGTCGTGCCGGGGTCGGTGCGGGTGCGCCTGCAGGCCGAGCAGGAAGGGCTCGACGCGGTCTTCACCGAGGCCGGCGGCGAGTGGCGAGGGGCGGGCTGCTCGATGTGCCTGGGCATGAACCCCGACCAGCTCGCGCCGGGGGAGCGCAGCGCCTCCACGTCGAACCGCAACTTCGAGGGCAGACAGGGCAAGGGTGGCCGCACCCACCTCGTCTCGCCCCTGGTCGCCGCCGCGACCGCGGTCACCGGCCACCTGTCCTCACCGTCCGACCTGCCCGCTCCCGCCTGAGCGACCGGGACCGAAGGGAACACCATGGAGAAGTTCACCGCGCACACCGGCACTGCGCTGCCGCTGCGCCGCAGCAACGTCGACACCGACCAGATCATCCCGGCCGTCTACCTGAAGCGGGTCACCCGCACCGGCTTCGAGGACGGGCTGTTCGCCGCGTGGCGCAAGGACCCCGAGTTCGTCCTGAACAAGGCCGAGCACACCGGGGTGTCGGTCCTCGTGGCCGGCCCCGACTTCGGCACGGGCTCCTCGCGCGAGCACGCCGTGTGGGCGTTGACCGACTACGGGTTCAAGGTCGTGGTCTCCAGCCGGTTCGCCGACATCTTCCGCGGCAACGCCGGCAAGGCCGGCCTGCTCGCCGCGCAGGTCGAGCAGGACGTCGTCGAGCGGCTCTGGTCAGCGGTGGAGGCGGACCCGACGCTTCCGGTGACCGTGGACCTCGAGGCCCGCGAGGTGCGTGCCGGCGACCTCGCCGCGCCGTTCCAGATCGACGACTACACGCGGTGGCGGCTGCTCGAGGGCCTCGACGACATCGGCATCACGCTGTCCCATGAGGAGGACATCACGGCGTACGAGGCGCAGCGCCCGTCCTGGAAGCCCGTCACGCTCTGACCGGCGCGCGGACCCGCGATCCTCCCGCGAGTGGTGCGTCGGCGCGTCCCCTGTGACGGGTCCCCCGCGTGAACCGGCCCACGACCCGTGCGCCCGGGTCGCTCTGGCGAGCGAACGCCTTGCCTGCTTGACGATTCCTGTCGTGCGCTGAACTGCCACCCGCGCCGGCAAGGAACGCCCATCTCATATGATCGTCAAGAAAACAAGGGAAAGTTGCGTGTAGTCGTTGTGGCGGGCCGCTCTATTCCCTAGCGTGCCTTGAGTAGTCGAGCATTGGCTCGACCCGAGTGTTCACGAAAGGGAAGACAGTGAACAAGAGTCAGCTCATCGACACCCTCGCCGACCGGTTCGACGGGAACCGCAAGTCGGCCGCACACGCGCTCGAGTCGGTGCTCGACACCATCACGCGCGAGGTGGCCAAGGGCGAGAAGGTCGCCATCACGGGCTTCGGCTCCTTCGAGAAGCGGATCCGGGACGCCCGCTGGGTCCGCAACCCCCGCACCGGGGAGCGTCTCAAGGCCAAGAAGACCGCGATCCCGAAGTTCAACCCGGGAGCGGAGCTGAAGGCCGTCGTGTCCGGCGCCAAGAAGCTCCCCAAGCTGGCGACCAAGAAGGCCGCTCCGGCCAAGTCGACGGCGTCCAAGACCGCCGCCAACGGGTCCTCCGCCTCCAAGACGGCCGCCACCAAGAGGGCGCCGGCGAAGAGGACCACGACCGCCAAGACCACTGCGGCGAGGAAGGCCACCGCCACCAAGACCGCTCCCGCGGCGAAGGCGACGACCACGAAGACGGCGCCGGCGAAGAGGACCACGGCCAAGACCGCGCCCGCCAAGAAGACCGCCGAAGACCACGGCCGCCAAGACCACGGCCGCCAAGAAGACCACGTCCGCCAAGAAGGCGACGCCGGCGAAGAAGACCAGCACCACCGCCAAGAAGGCTCCGGCCAAGAAGACCGCCGCCAAGAAGTCCTGACATCCGGTTTCGGGAAGGGGACCGGTCCACGGGGCCGGTCCCCTCGTCATGCCGGTACGCCGGGACCCGCTACGCCAGCGTGAGGATCTGCAGGTGCTGCACCTTCGCGCCGGTCCCGGTGCCGGAGATCTGCACCCGCACGCGCTGTCCGGCGCGCAGCAGGCGCAGGCCGGTGCCGGCGAGCGCGTCGCCGGCGAACGGCAGCTCCACGCCGTCGTCGAGGAGCACGGAGCCCGAGCCGGTCGCGGGGTCGTAGGTCGCCACCGTCGCCTGCATGCTCACAGCCTACGGTCGTCGAGGACGCGGGCGGTGGCTGTGCCGACGCCCAGTCGACGAACCTGCTCCAGGTCGGCGGGCGTGTCCACGTCGCGGCGAAGCGACGGCACGTCGTCGCGGTCGATCTCGCGCGCACCCTGCTCCAGGTGTCGACGCCGGGAGCCGTCGCCGAACGACGGCCGGAAGTCGTCGAGTCCGGCGGCGACCACCATCGTCGTGCCGATGCCGTCCGCGTCCGGCACGAAGGCCATTCCGTGTGACGGCGCGGCCTCGAGGGCACGCTCGAGCTCGTCGCTGCGCAGCGCGGGCAGGTCGGCGCACAGCGCCACCAGGTGCAGCGCCGGGTCCTGCCGCGCGAGCTCGGCCGCACCCTGCACGAGGGTGCCGTTCAGGTCGTCCGTCGTACCGTCGGGGATGACCTGGACGCCCCGGCCGGCGAGGCTTCCGGCCAGCTCGTGGTCGTCGGTGACGACGAGCACGCGAGCCACGGAGCCGGCCCCGGAGGCTGCGGCCACCGTGTCGGAGACGAAGGCGGCCACAAGGGCGGCGCGGGCCCGCTCGCCGAGCGGGTGCAGCCGCGACTTCGCGACGGAGGGCGGCTTCACGGGCACGACGACACCGAAGCGCCGGCGGTTGGCTGAGGACGACATCACCGTCGATCTTGCCAGGAGCATGGACGGCGGGCTGCGATGAGGCATGCTGTCGGCACACGAGGCCGGAGACGAACAGGCGGGACGAGGGCGAGGAGAGCCGGTGGGCAAGCTGCGCAAGGTGACCCAGAAGCGCGGGTGGGCCTACACGCTGTGCATCGCGATCCTCGAGCCCATCCTCCAGACGCTGACCCGCCGTCATTGGGTCGACGGCCTCAAGCTGCCTGCCGAGGGCGGCGTCGTGGTGGCCGCCAACCACATCTCGCACCTCGACCCGCTGACGTTCGCGCACTTCGCCTACTACCACGGGCGGCTGCCACGGTTCCTGGCCAAGGCAGAGCTGTTCGACGCGCCCGTGGTCGGCCCGATCGTCCGCAACGCACGGCAGATCCCGGTCTACCGGCTCTCCACCGATGCCTCGCGAGCCTTCGACGCAGCCGTGCAGTCGGTGCGGGACGGCGAGTGCGTGGTGGTCTACCCCGAAGGCACCATCACCCGTGACCCCGACCTCTGGCCGATGGTCGGCAAGACGGGCGCGGCCCGGATCGCGCTGAGCACGGACGCTCCGGTGATCCCGGTCGCGCAGTGGGGCGCGCAGGAGATCCTGGCGCCGTACGGCAAGAAGCCGCGGATCTTCCCGCTGAAGACGATCAGGGTGAAGGCCGGCGACCCGGTGGACCTCGACGACCTCCGCGACCTGCCGCTGACGCCCGAGGTGCTCCACCAGGCCACGGGCCGCATCATGGACGACGTGACCCGGCTTCTGGAGGATCTCCGCAACGACCATGCGCCGGCGACCCGGTTCGACCCGCGGGCCGCCGGGGTGCGCGAGATCGGCAACCCGCGCTCCGCCCAGCAGCGCGCGCCTCGCGCGCGACGGAGCAGGGAAGGCAGGTGAGCGCGTGAGCAAGGTCGCCGTGTTCGGTGCGGGGTCGTGGGGCACTGCGATCTCGCTGGTGCTCGCCGACGCCACCCATGACGTGACCCTGTGGGGCCGTCGCGAGGAGGTGTGCCTGGCGATCAACGAGAAGCGGGAGAACACCGAGTACCTGCCCGGGATCGAGCTGCCGCCCGCCGTGACCGCCACCCACGACCCGGAGCGCGCACTCGCCGGCGCCCGGTACGTCGTCTGGGCGCTGCCCGCGCAGCGGTTCCGGGAGAACGTCGTGGACTGGGTCGACCTGGTGCCTGGCGACGCGGTGATGGTGTCGCTGATGAAGGGGGTCGAGCTCGGCACCCTCCAGCGGATGAGCGAGGTGATCGCGGAGGTCACCGGGGCCGGCCCAGAGCGCATCGGGGTGCTCAGCGGGCCCAACCTGGCCAAGGAGATCGCGATGCGGGAGCCGGCGGCCAGCGTGGTGGCCTGCGCGGACGAGGACGTCGCTGCGCGGCTGCGGGTCGCCTTCCACTCCTCGACCTTCCGGCCCTACTCGAGCACCGACGTGGTCGGCTGCGAGGTCGGCGGCGCCTGCAAGAACGTGATCGCGCTCAGCGTCGGGATGGCCATCGGGCTGGGCTTCGGCGACAACACCACCGCCTCGGTGATCACCCGCGGCCTCGCGGAGACCGCCCGGCTGGCGGTCCGCCTCGGCGCCGACGCGATGACACTGATGGGTCTGGCCGGGCTGGGCGACCTCGTGGCCACCTGCTCGTCGCCGCTGTCGCGCAACCGCACGTTCGGCGAGCGGCTCGGGCAGGGCATGACCGCCGCGGAGATCGCCGCCTCCACCCGCCAGGTCGCCGAAGGCGTCAAGACCTGCTCGTCGCTGCGCGAGCTGGCGCGGAAGGCCGAGGTCTACGCCCCGATCGTCGATGCGGTGCACGCCGTGGTCGAGGGCGAGATGACCGCCGCAGACATGCTGACCGAGCTGATCTCGAAGGAGACCAAGCACGAACGTGACTAGCTGAGCTGGTCGAGAGCGCCGGCCAGGTCGTCCCAGAGGTCCTCGACGTCCTCGATGCCCACCGACATCCGCACCAGCCCCTCGGGGATGGTGGCCGGCTCGGTGCGCCAGCGGCGGCGCCGCTCGAACGTCGACTCCACGCCGCCGAGGCTGGTCGCGTGCACCCACAGCGTCGTCTTGTGGGTCATCAGATCCGCCGCGATGGCGCCCTGGGCCAGCACCACGGAGACGATCGCCCCGAAGCCGGGGTAGCGGACCTCGCCGATCGCGGGGTGCTCCTCGAGGCGGCGGACCAGCTCCTGGGCGTTGTGCTGCGCGCGCTCCAGCCGGACGTGCAGGGTGCGCAGCCCGCGCAGGGCCAGCCAGGCCTCGAGGGTGCCGGGTGTCGCGCCGATCATGTCGCGGCGCTTCTTCAGGACGTCGTACAGCGTCGCGTCCTGCGTGACCAGGGCACCGAGGAGCACGTCGCTGTGCCCGGCGATGAACTTGGTCGCGGAGTGCACCACGAGGTCGGCGTCGAGGGAGAGCGGCTGCTGCAGCAGAGGGGTCGCGAAGGTGTTGTCGACCACGACGTACGCGCCGGCCTCGTGGGCCGCGGTGACGACCGCGGGGATGTCGGCGACCTCCAGCGCCGGGTTGGTGGGCGACTCCAGCCAGACCAGTGCGGCGTCCTGGACGGCTGCCACGACGGCGTCGGTGTCGGTGACGTCGACCAGGACGGCCTTGATCCGCCCGCGGGCCTCGAGGTCGGCCAGCTGGAGCACGCTGCCGTTGTAGGCGTGCCGGGGCGCGACGACGGTCTCGCCGTGCGCGACCAGGTCGAGCACGGTGGCCACCGCGGCGAGCCCGGACGAGAACGCCAGGCAGCGGCCGCCCTCCAGGCTGCCGAGGGCCTCCTCGAAGGCGGTCCACGTCGGGTTGCCGTACCGGCCGTACTCCACGTCTCCGCCCGCGACGTACGTCGAGGCCATCGTCAGCGGCGTGTTGAGGGGGTTGTCGACCTCGTGCGGCGGCCGGCCGGCGGTGACCGCCACCGTCGCGGGCCTCAGGCCGGGCCGGGGAGTGGGCTGGTCGGGTGCGTCCGTCATGGCGACCAGCGTAGGTCGCAGCACGCCGACGTGGTCGGCCACCGGTAGGGTCTGGCGCACCATGAGCCCGCAGCCGAGCATCCCCCGCAAGCCGCGCGTCGCCGTCGTCTTCGGCGGCCGGTCGAGCGAGCACGCCATCTCGTGCGTCACCGCCGGCAGCGTCCTTCAGGCGATCGACCGCGAGGCGTACGACGTGGTGCCGGTCGGGATCACCCACGACGGCCGATGGGTCCTCGAGTCGGCCGACCCTCGACGTCTCGCGATCACCTCCGCGGACAGGCTTCCCGAGGTCGACGGCTCGCGGGCCACGCGTCGCACTCTCCCAGGCGGCCGGTGCCAGCGAGCTGGTCGTGCACGAGCCGTCGGCGGTCCCGGCGACACTCGGCGAGGTCGACGTCGTGTTCCCGCTGCTGCACGGGCCGTGGGGCGAGGACGGCACGATCCAGGGGCTGCTCGAGATGGCGGACGTGCGCTACGTCGGCGCGGGCGTGCTGGCCTCCGCGGTCGGGATGGACAAGCACTACACGAAGGTGGTGTTCCAGGCCGCCGGGCTCCCGGTGCTTCCGTACGCCGTGATCTCCCCGCGGGCCTGGGAGCTCGACCGGGCCGCCTGTCAGGAGGCGGTCGACTCGCTCGGCTACCCGGTGTTCGTCAAGCCGTGCCGGGGAGGGTCCAGCATCGGGATCGGCAAGGTGCACGACGCCTCAGAGCTCGCCGACGCGGTCGAGGAGGCCCGCCGTCACGACCCCAAGGTGGTCGTGGAGGCCTCTGCGGAAGGCGCTCGCGAGGTGGAGTGCGGAGTGATCCAGGGCTTCGACGGCGACGCGCCCGAGGCCAGCGTGGTCGCGGAGATCCGCATCGACGGCAGCCACGAGTTCTACGACTTCGCCGCGAAGTACCTCCCCGAGGAGCACACCGCGCTCGACGTCCCTGCCGACCTGCCCGCCGACGTCGCCGGGCGGGCGCGCGCACTGGCCGTGCAGGCGTTCGAGGCGCTGTCGTGCGAAGGTCTCGCGCGGGTGGACTTCTTCGTGCTGCCGGACCGGCGGGTGGTTCTCAACGAGATCAACACGATGCCGGGGTTCACGCCGACGTCGATGTTCCCGCGCATGTGGGCGGCCACGGGGATGGACTACCCGGCGCTCGTGGACCGGCTCATCCAGCTGGCGCTGCGCCGGGGCACCGGGCTGCGCTGAGCATCACAGGCACGGCCGGAGCAGCCGGGTAGTGCTCTTGACAGCCGGCGCCAGGTCGACCATCGCCGCGGCGGGCGGCCAGTACGCCGCGGGCAGCCGCACCTCGACGTACTGCGACCTGCCCACGGTGGTCATCGTGATGTCCGTGGGGGAGCCGGTCTGCTGGCGCTCGGGGATGAACCAGTCCACGCCGTTCGCGCGCTGGCAGGTCGCGAACCGGTCGAAGCCGTGCGGCTTGGCGACGCCGCAGCGCACCACGATCGGGGGGTCGCCGTACGCCGCGGCCGGCGCGCCGGCCGGCTCGACGGTGCGCCGGGGCTGACCGTCCACGCGGGCCGGCAGCGCGTGCACGAACGCGCGACAGGCGGCCGCGTCTGCCGCCGGCAGCCGAGGCCTCGGAGCGCTCACCGCGACGCTCCGGGGGCCGCCTGCGCAGCCTGCCAGCGAACCGGCCAGCACGAGGGCGACCAGCAAGGAGCTCAGCATCCTGGTGAGGACGGTGCCCGGACGTGCGACGACGCCCACGCTCGAGCGAGCGGGGCGCCGTCGCGACGTCACGGAGCTGGGGGAGGGCTCAGATGTGCACGACCGGGCAGGTGAGCGTGCGGGTGATGCCGGAGATGTTCTGCACCTTCGCGACGACCAGCTTGCCGAGCTCGTCGACGTTGCGCGCCTCGGCTCGCACGATGACGTCGTACGGGCCGGTGACGTCCTCCGCCAGCGTCACACCCTTGACCTCGGCGATCTCGGCCGCCACCTCGGCCGCCTTGCCGACGTCGGTCTGGATCAAGATGTAGGCCTGAACCACCATGGTGAGCTCCTGAGGGTGAAGGGTCGTCTCTGCTGCTCGTGCCCGGTCAACCTATCGTGCGGCGTGGGCGGCTCGGAACACGGCGCCGGCATCGGATTCAATAGCCCCCATGACTTCGGCCACGCCCTCCCGGACCCTCCCCGCCGACGCCACGCTCGCCGACGTCGGCGAGTTCGGGCTGATCGACGCACTGGCCGCTCGCTTCCCCCAGGGCGCCGACGTGCTGCTCGGCCCGGGCGACGACGCCGCCGTGGTGGCGGTCCGCTCCGGCCGGGTGGTGGTCTCCACCGACCTGATGGTGGAGGGCCGGCACTTCCGTCGCGACTGGGTCTCGGCCGGTGACGTCGGACGACGGGCGGCCGCCCAGAACCTGTCCGACCTCAACGCGATGGGCGGTCGGGCCACGGCGCTCACCGTCGGGCTCGCGGCCCCGGCCGACCTTCCCGCCGCATGGGCGCTCGAGCTCGCCGACGGCCTGGCCGCGGAGGCCGGCCTCGTCGGCGCCTCCGTGGTCGGGGGCGACCTCACCCGCGCCGACGAGGTGATGGTCGCGGTGACGGTCCTCGGCGTCGTCGACGGCCGACCGGTGGAGCGCGGCGGCGCGCGGCCCGGAGACGTGGTGGCGCTCACGGGCCGGCAGGGCTGGGCCGCGGCGGGGCTGGCGGTGCTCGGCCGTGGCTTCCGGTCACCGCGGGTGCTGGTCGAGGCCTACCGCCGGCCGGAGCCGCCGTACGGCGCCGGGCCCGAGGCGCTCGCCGCGGGCGCCACCGCGATGATCGACGTCTCGGACGGCCTGCTGGCCGACCTCGATCACGTCGCCGCGCGGAGCGCGGTCGCGATCGACGTGCGCACGACCGCCTTCGAGATCCCGGAGCCGCTCAAGGCGGTGGGAGCCGCGCTCGGTGCCGACCCGGTCGGCTTCGTGCTCGGCGGCGGTGACGACCACGCGCTGGTCGCGACCTTCCCGGCGGAGGCGGCGCTCCCCGACGGCTGGAGCGTCATCGGCACGGTCGGTGAGGGGGAGGGCGTCACCGTCGACGGCGCGGCGTACGCAGGCGCCACAGGGCACCGGCACTTCTGACCGCCCCGCCGGCGGCCCGCCGGACGTACGCTCTGGGCTTCTGAGCCGGTTGAGCCGGTCCGGGTGGCAGCGCTGTACGTCGCTGCGGCCGACGGGCGTACGAGAAGAGCCGCCTCCGGTCGGCGGGAGGCGGCTCTCTGAGCTGTGCGCGACGGGCTCCGTCAGCGGGAGACCTTGCCTGCCTTGAGGCAGCCGGTGCAGACGTTCAGGCGCTTGGGAGCGCCGTTCACCGTGGCGCGCACGCGCTGGATGTTCGGGTTGAAGCGACGCTTCGTAATCTTGCGCGACCACGGCCGGTTGTGACCGAAGCCCGGGCCCTTGGCGCAGATGTCACAGACGGCAGCCACCGTGAACTCCTGGATCAGCTAGATGTCGAACGATCGGGGTGCCCGACACGCAGCGGGCAACCGCACCAGCGTATCCGATGCCCGGAGGCGGACGCCAATCGAGCGGCCACGCACTAGTCTCGTACGACCGCACGTAGGGAGAGCACGAGGAGCGAGCATGCAGGACGTGGGCCACGGCGTGCACGTCGCCGTCGACCTGCCCACGGTGCTCCGGCTCACCGAGACCTGCCTGGCCGCGCTCGGGGAGGCCCGCGAGGAGATCGACGCGCTCAACGTCTACCCGGTGCCCGACGGCGACACGGGCACCAACCTGTTCCTCACGTTCGAGGCCGCGCGCAACGCGATGCTGCAGCGCCCTCGACGACGTCGGCGAGGGTGACCTCGCCGCGGTGCCTGGCCGCCTTCGCGCGCGGTGCGCTGCTCGGCGCCCGCGGCAACTCCGGGGTGATCGTGTCGCAGCTGGTCGGGGCGCTCTGCAAGCGCCTGGCGGACGCCGGGGCGCAGGAGCGGACGCCGGAGGCCGTCGCGGACGGGCTGCTGCTGGCCGCGGAGGCGGGGTACGCCGCGGTCGGGGAGCCGGTCGAGGGCACCATCCTGACCGTCGCGCGTGCCGCGGGGGAGGCCGCCGTCGAAGCCGCCCGGGACGGGCGGCGCGGGACCGGGGACGTGATCACGGCCGCCGCGGCCGCGGCCCGCACGGCGCTCGCGCACACGCCCGACCAGCTTCCGGTGCTCGCGCAGGCGGGGGTGGTGGACGCCGGCGGCCGCGGGCTCGTGGTGCTGCTCGACGCCGCCGAGACCGCCCTCACCGGGCGCCGCCGGGTCCCGGCACGACACCCGCTCGGGGCCCATCTCATCCCGGTGCCGCTGCCCTCGGGCGACCTCACTCCCGAGGGGCCGGCCTACGAGGTGATGTACCTCCTCGACGCCGAGGAGGCGCAGGTCGCGCAGCTGCGCCGCACGCTGGCCGGCATCGGCGACTCCCTGGTCGTCGTCGGCGGGGAGGGGCTGTGGAACGTGCACGTGCACGTCGACGACGTGGGCGCCGCCGTGGAGGCCGGCATCGTGGCGGGCCGCCCGCACCGGGTCCGGGTGACCCACTTCGCCGAGCAGATCGGCGCTCGCAGCCCCGAGCGGCCGCTCACCGAGCGGCGTGGCCGGGCCGTGGTCGTGGTGGCGGCAGGTGAGGGCCTCGGCAGGCTCTTCGAGGAGGCCGGCGCCGCCGTCGTACCCGGCGGACCGGGACGGCGGCCGTCGAGCGGCGAGCTGCTGAGCGCGCTGGAGGCCACCGGCGCAGCCGAGGCGGTCCTGCTGCCCAACGACCGCGACTCGGTGGCCGTCGCCGAGTCCGCGGCCCGGGCCGCCCGCGCCGAGCTCGGAATGCGGGTGGGGGTGATCGCCACCTCCGCGCAGGTGCAGGGACTGGCCGCCCTCGCGGTGCACGAGCCCGGCCGGGCCTTCGACCAGGACATCCTCGAGATGACGGCCGCGGCGGGGCACGCCCGCTCGGGTGCCGTCACGGTCGCCGCCCGCCGCGCGATGACGACCGGTGGTCCCTGCGAGGTCGGCGACGTCCTGGGCGCTGTGGAGGGCGACTTCGTGGTTGTCGGCGCCGACCTGTTCACTGTGGCCGTGGACATCCTGGAGCGGCTGCTCGGCGGCGGGGGCGAGCTCGTCACGCTGGTCGCCGGGGCCGGCTCCGCCGACCTCGCGCCGCGCTGCGCGGCGCACCTCGCCGCCTGCCACCCCACCGTCGACGTGGTGGTCTACGACGGCGCGCAGGACCGCTACCCGCTGCTCGTGGGCGTGGAGTGAGCCGATGCCCGCGGTGACCTGGGACGCCAAGCTGGCCGTCGTGGCCGGTGGCGCCGCGCCCAAGCTGGAGAAGGCCTTCGGCTTCCGCACGGTCGGCGACCTGCTGCGGCACTACCCGCGCCGGTACGTCGCCAAGGGGCGCCTGAGCAGCCTCGAGAGCCTCACGCTCGACGAGCACGTCACCGTCATCGCCGAGGTGGTGTCCGCCAAGCAGATCCCCTACCAGGACCGCCGGCGCGGCGGCTCGGCCTACCGGCTCGAGGTCGTGGTGGCGACAGAGGGCGACGAGCTCACCTGCACGTTCTTCGACAAGCGCAGGCACGTCGCCGACTGGCGGGCCCGCGAGGTCGCGGCCGGCAAGGTGGGCCTCTTCTCGGGCAAGGTCGGCCGGTTCCGCAACCGCTGGCAGCTCACGAACCCGCAGACCAAGATGTTCCAGCCCGCCGACGGTGAGGCGGGGGAGGACCTGGCTCGTTCCGCGTGGGAGGCGCTCCCGGAGCTGGTCACGATCTACCCGGCGACCGCGACCGTCTCGTCGTGGCAGGTCGAGGACGCCGTGAAGGTGGCGCTGGACCTGCTCGAGGAGGTCCCCGAGCCGCTGCCGCCGCAGGTCCGGCTGGCGCACGGCCTGGTCAGTGCCGAGCAGGCGCTGCGGTGGATCCATCGGCCGGGCTCCTGGGAGGAGAAGGGTGCGGCGGAGCGGCGGCTCCGCTTCGAGGAGGCGTTCGTCACCCAGACCGTCCTGGCGCAGCGTCGCGCGGAGCTCACCGCGCAGGCCGCCCAGCCGCGCACCGGCCGACCGGGAGGGCTGCTCGACCGGTTCGACGCCCGGCTGCCGTTCGCGCTGACCGACGGGCAGCAGGAGATCGGCGAGACGGTGCTGACCGATCTGGCGGCCAGCCACCCGATGCACCGCCTGCTGCAGGGGGAGGTCGGCTCCGGCAAGACCGTGGTGGCGCTGCGCGCCATGCTGCGGGTCGTCGACTCCGGTGGTCAGGCCGCGCTGCTCGCGCCGACGGAGGTGCTCGCCCAGCAGCACCATCGCTCGGTGACCGCGATGCTCGGGGAGCTCGCGGCGGGCGGGATGCTCGGCGGTGACGCCGACGGCACCCAGGTGGCGCTGCTGACCGGGTCGCTGGGCGCGCAGGCCCGTCGCGCCGCGCTGCTCGATGCGGCGTCCGGTGCCGCCGGCATCGTCATCGGCACCCACGCGCTGCTGCAGGAGCACGTCAGCTTCGCCGACCTCGGCCTGGTCGTGGTCGACGAGCAGCACCGCTTCGGCGTCGAGCAGCGCGCCGCCCTGACCGACAAGGCCGGCGCGCCCCCGCACGTCCTGGTGATGACCGCCACCCCGATCCCTCGGACCGTCGCCATGACGGTGTTCGGCGACCTGGAGACCTCGACCCTGCGCGAGCTCCCGGCCGGCCGGGAGCCGATCCAGACGACGGTGGTGCCGCTCGCCGAGCAGCCCGGCTGGCTGGACCGGGCGTTCGCGCGGGTCCGCGAGGAGGTCGAGCGCGGCCACCAGGTGTACGTCGTGTGCCCGCGGATCGGCGGTGAGGAGCCCGACCGGTCCGACGCCGTTCCGGGTGAGCCCGAGGGCCGGCAGGTCGCCGGCGTCGAGGAGGTGGCGACGGCGTTGGTCGCCGGCCCGCTGGCCGGCCTGCGGGTCGAGGTGCTGCACGGCCGGCTCCCCTCGGACCGCAAGGACGAGGTGATGCGCGGCTTCGCCGCGGGCGACGTCGACGTGCTCGTGGCCACCACGGTGATCGAGGTGGGCGTCGACGTCGGCAACGCGACGACGATGGTCGTGCTCGACGCCGACCGCTTCGGCGTCTCCCAGCTCCACCAGCTTCGGGGCCGGGTGGGCCGCGGCGGCCACCCGGGGCTGTGCCTGCTGGTGACGCCGGCCGAGAAGGAGACCTCCGCCCGGCTGCGCGTCGACGCGGTCGCGGCCACCCTGGACGGGTTCGAGCTGTCCCGTGTCGACCTCGAGCAGCGCCGGGAGGGCGACGTGCTCGGGGCCACTCAGTCCGGCCGCCGCTCCGGCCTGCGGCTGCTGTCGGTGCTGCGCGACGAGGACGTGATCCTCACGGCCCGGGCCGCGGCGACCGAGGTCGTCGCGGACGATCCGACGCTGGCCCGGCACCGGGACCTGGCCACCCAGGTGCGCCTGCTCCACGAGTCGGCCCAGGCCGACTTCCTGGAGAAGGCATGACACGGATCATCGGCGGCACGGCCGGCGGCCGGCGCATCAGGGCGCCGGCCGGTGCCACGACCCGCCCGACCTCGGACCGGGTCCGCGAGGCGATGTTCTCCGCCATCGACGCGGAGGTGGGCTCGTTGAGCGGGCTGCGCTTCCTCGACCTGTACGCCGGTTCCGGGGCGGTCGGGCTCGAGGCGCGGTCGCGGGGCGCCGGCGTGGTCACGCTCGTCGAGCACGACCGGCGCACGGCGGGGGTGATCCGGCACAACGCCGAGACGCTGCGCTTCGGCGCCGTGGAGGTGCTCACCTCCTCGGTGGCCCGGACGCTCGCGCAGTCTCCGCGGGCGCCGTACGACGTGGTCTTCCTCGACCCGCCGTACGCCGTCCCGGGCGCCGAGGTCGAGGCCGCGCTGGCCGCGCTCGTCGGACAGCGCTGGCTGTCCTCGGGCGCGCTGGTGCTCGTGGAGCGCTCGAGCCGCGGCGACGGGCCGACCTGGCCCGCCGGGCTCGTCGGCACCCGCGCGAAGCGCTACGGCGAGACCACGCTTTGGTACGGTCACGCGACGGCCACGTGGCCGTCATAGCCCGTCCGGCAGCGGTCCAGCAGCCGTCCAGCAGCCGAAGGAGACCAGGTGCGCAGAGCCGTCTGTCCGGGGTCCTTCGACCCGGTCACCAACGGCCACCTCGACATCATCGCGAGGGCCGCTGCGCTCTTCGACGAGGTGATCGTGGCCGTCGGGGTCAACGCAGCGAAGAAGCGGCTGTTCACCGCGGAGGAGCGGATGGCGATGCTGTCGGAGGTCTGCGCGGACTTCGACAACGTCCGCATCGACGGGTTCGACGGGCTGCTGACCGACTTCTGCCAGGCCCACGGCGCGCAGGCCATCGTGAAGGGCCTGCGCGCGGTGAGCGACTTCGACTACGAGCTCCAGATGGCGCAGATGAACTCCAGCCTGGCGGCGATCGAGACCGTGTTCGTGCCGACCAGTCCGGAGTACTCCTTCCTCGCCTCCAGCCTGGTCAAGGAGGTCGCCGCGTACGGCGGCGACGTCTCGGGGCTCGTGCCCGCCACCGTGCTGACCTCGCTCGCGGCCCGGCTGGAGGGGCGCGGCTGAGCGTCGGTCCGGCCGGACGGGCCGGGACGGCGTAGCCTTGGAGACAGTCGGGCTGCCGTCGCGACCGGCCCGGTCACCCGCCGGTCACCCGCCGGTCACCCGCAGGTCACCCGCCGCGGCACACGGGAGAGGGACAACGTTGGACGTGCACGCGAAGCTGGCCGAGATCCGGCGGGTCGTGGAGCAGGCCCGGTCGATGCCGATGTCGGCCTCGGCCGTGGTGAACCGCGGCGAGCTCCTCGCTGCCCTCGACGAGCTCGGCGCCGGCCTCGACGCCGCCTTCTCGGGCGCGCAGGCGGTGCTCGACGACCGCGAGGGCATGGTCGCCGAAGGTCGCACGGAGGCCGGGCGGATCATCGCCGAGGCGCACGACGAGCGCGACAAGATCCTGTCCGACACCGAGGTGTTCCGGGTGGCCAAGCGGCAGGCCGACGAGGTGCTCGAGCACGCGCGGGCCGACGCCGACGGGCTGCGCAAGGAGACCGACGACTACGTCGACGGACGGCTTGCGACCTTCGAGATCACCTTGGAGCGCACGATCGAGGCGGTCCGCCGCGGCCGGGAGCGGCTCGCGGACCGGTCGCGGTTCGACGCGCTCGACGACGACGTCGCCGCCATCAGGCTGCCCGACCACCTCGACGGCTGACCGAGGCGCCCGGTTTGGCCGCTGCGCGCCGGAACCGGTAGGCTGGGTGCTGGTTCCTCATGCTCACGATTGCAGCGTCGGCGGACAGTTCGCGTGGCGATGCGCCAGAGGGCACGAGGACCGTGGTCTGTCTGCCCAGCAACGAAAGCGACTCACTCGTGCGTCTCGACCCGAGATCGCCGCTCGTGCTCGACACTCGCGAGCTCGGCCGCCGACCGGGGTCGCAGCGTCGGGTGAGCCGCACGGTGCCGGCGCCGGCAGACCTCGGCATCGAGGTCCTGAAGGTCCCCGAAGGATCGCCCGTCGAGCTCGACCTGAGGCTCGAGGCGGTCATGGAGGGGGTCCTCGTCACCGGCACGGCTCGCGCCGCGCTGGCCGGCGAGTGCGTCCGGTGCCTGGCGGAGATCCACGACGAGACCGTGGCCGACTTCCAGGAGCTCTTCGTCTACGAGGAGAACGACACCGAGTCCGACGACCAGGACGACGACGTCAGCCGGCTGGAGGGCGACCTGCTCGACCTCGAGCCGGTGCTGCGGGACGCGGTGGTCCTCGAGCTGCCGTTCCAGCCGCTGTGCCAGGACGACTGTCCCGGGCTGTGCGTCGAGTGCGGCGCTCGGCTCGCGGACGACCCGGACCATCGGCACGACGAGCCGGTCGACCCGCGGTGGGCGGCGCTTCAGGCGCTGTCGCCGCCGGACGGCCGGTCCGACCAGTAGCACCCGGCAGCACCCCCGCGGAGCTCGCGGACCTATCGAGCAACACCGACCAGCAGTTCGCCGAAACCGGCCGAGAAGAGGAGTCAGACCAGTGGCTGTCCCGAAGCGGAAGATGTCGCGCAGCAACACGCGCCACCGTCGCTCGCAGTGGAAGGCCGTCGCGCCCTCGCTGGTGACGTGCGCCAACCCGGCCTGCGGGTCCAAGCACCTCCCGCACCGCGCCTGCCCCGAGTGCGGCCAGTACGGCGCCCGCTCCGAGCGTCGTCAGGTCCTCTGACGGCGAGCTCGGTGCCCGTTCCGCCGGCCTCGTCCTACGACGACCTGCGCGAAGCGCTCGGCAGCCCCCGGCTGGAGCCCGAGCTGCTCGAACGCGCGCTGACGCACCGCTCGTACGCCTACGAGCACGGCGGCCTGCCGACCAACGAGCGGCTGGAGTTCCTCGGTGACTCCGTGCTCGGCGTCGTCGTGACCGACACCCTGTTCCGGACCCACCCGGACCTCTCCGAGGGGCGGCTGGCCAAGCTGCGTGCGGCGGTCGTGAACGCCCGCGCGCTCGCCGACGTGGCCCGCACGATCGGGCTCGGCCGGCACATCAAGCTCGGCCGCGGCGAGGAGGCGACGGGCGGCCGCAACAAGGCCTCGATCCTGTCCGACACGGTCGAGGCGCTGATCGGCGCGATCTACCTCAGCGGGGGCTTCGAGGCCTCCGGTCAGGTCGTGCACCTGCTGTTCGACCCCCTGATGGTCGAGGCGGCCGGGCTCGGCGCCGGCCTGGACTGGAAGACCAGCCTCCAGGAGCTCTCGGCCGAGCACGCGCTCGGTGTCCCGGAGTACGTCATCAGCGACGAGGGGCCCGACCACGAGAAGGTCTTCACCGCCCGCGTCCGGGTCGGTGAGCAGCTGTACGGTCACGGCACCGGTCGCTCCAAGAAGGAGGCCGAGCAGCAGGCCGCGGAGACGGCCTACCGGGCCATCGCCGAGGCCTACGCCGAGGTGCCTCTCGCACCGCCCGGCCAGCAGCCGGTCCAGGCGCCGGTGCAGCCGCCCGGCACCGGGCCGAGCTAGGTGCCTGAGCTTCCCGAGGTGGAGGTGGTCCGGCGCGGCCTCGCCCGGCACGTCGTCGGCAGGACCCTGACCTCCGTGCAGGTCCTGCACCCCCGACCGGTCCGCCGCCACCTCGCCGGCCCCGTCGACTTCGCCGCCGTGCTGACCGGCCGCCGGGTGCTCGATGCTCGCCGGCGCGGCAAGTACCTCTGGCTGCCGCTCGACAGCGGCGACGCGCTGCTCGGCCACCTCGGGATGAGCGGACAGATGCTCCTGCAGCCACCGACCGCGCCGCTCGAACGGCACCTCCGGGTCCGCTTCGGCCTCGACGACCCGACCTCCGAGCTGCGCTTCGTCGACCAGCGGATGTTCGGGGGCCTCGCCGTCTCCCGGGGCGGGGCGGAGCTCCCCGCGGAGATCGCCCACATCGCCCGGGACCCCCTCGACCCCGCCTTCGACGAGGCGTTGTTCGTGGCCCGGGTCCGCCGCCGGCGCTCCGGCATCAAGCGGATCCTGCTCGACCAGGCGGTGATCTCCGGGGTCGGGAACATCTACGCCGACGAGGGCCTGTGGCGCGCCGAGCTGCACGGTGACCGGCTCGGCAGCTCGTTGCGCGCCGCACAGGTCCTCGACGTGCTCGCAGGGGTCCGGGCCGTGATGAGCTCGGCGCTCGAGGCGGGAGGCACGTCGTTCGACGCGCTCTACGTCAACGTCAACGGGCAGAGCGGCTACTTCGACCGGTCGCTGGAGGTGTACGGCCAGGACGGCCGGCCCTGCTCGCGCTGCGGCACGCCGGTGGTCCGGGTGGCGTTCATGAACCGTTCGTCGTACTCCTGCCCGTTGTGTCAGCGTCCGCCGCGTCGTCGGCCTTCGCGGAGCGCCTGAACCGCCTCGGGGACGGCGCCTGTCCAGTCGACCGGCGTCCACGCCTCGGAGGGCAGCCACTCGCTGCCGCACCCGGCGCAGGCGAGCAGCGGGTCGCCGTCGACGCACTCGTCGGTCGCCCGCCAGGCGCAGGCCGACCGGCACGCGCCGATCTCGAGGCGTCGGGACACCGGTCCACGGTATGCCCCGCCCGGCTGCGCGGACGCAGGGGCGTCCGGCTGGCGCTCTCGCATGCCGAGTGCCAGGTTGACCGGGCGGCGGCGACGTGGGATCGTGGGAAGGCTTCCACCCATCCTTCTCGGCTGGCTCACCAGCCGGCCCCCGGGTGTGCCCGACCCCCACGGAGGACACAACTATGGCCAAGGCTCTTCTCGGCTACATGAGCAGCAGCACCGATCCCCGGGTCGTCGCCCAGCTCTCCGCGGAGAACCGCCGGCTGAAGCAGCAGGTCGCCGACCTCCAGGCGCAGGTCCTGCGTCTGGAGGCCGAGACCGACTCCCTCGCCGCCGCTGTCAACGACTCCGCTCTGCTCACCCTCGACGAGAGCATGCAACCCGCCTGAGCCGGCACGTCACCCGGTGAGCGGCGTCCACCTTCTCCCGCTCACCGAGGACGAGTACGCAGCCTGGGCCGATGCGTCGACCCAGGCTTACGCCGCCCAGCAGGTGCAGGCCGGTCTGCTCACCCGCGTCGAGGCGGAAGCCGTCGCGCGCGAGCAGCTCGCCCTGCTGCTGCCCCAGGGGCTGCGCACGCCCTCACACCATCTCTGGACCGCTCGCCTCGACGAGGCGGTGGTCGGCCACCTCTGGATCCAGCTGCGGCCCCGTCCCGACGGAGCGGAGGCCTACATCCTCGACGTCGCGGTCGACGCGAGCGCTCGGGGCCGCGGACTCGGCCGGGCCACGATGCTCCTCGCCGAGACGCACGCCCTCGCGCTCGGCGCGCGCAGCATGGCCCTCAACGTCTTCGGTCACAACCTGCCCGCCCGCCGGCTCTACGACAGCCTCGGCTACCGCCCGGTGCGCACCACCGTGGTCCGCGACCTCGTGTCCGGGCACGCCAGCGGGGCGTCCGTCGGTCCGCTGCCTGGCGTGAGGCTCGACCCGTTGCCGGGACGGGCGTACGCCGGCTACCGCGACGAGCTCCTCCGGCGCCGCGCGATGGCCCTGGCCGCCGCGGAGGGACTTCTGCCGGCCGAGGCCAGGACCCGGGCGGTGCAGGGCCTGGCCGGGCTGCTCACCCGAGGGATGCGCACTCCCGGCCACGCGCTGCTCGCGATCCGCCACGACGGCACGCGGGTGGGTGCGCTGTGGCTCCAGCTCGCGGAGCCGCCCGACAGCCGGGCTGCGCTCGGACACGACCTCGTGGTGGAGCGCTCGCACCGCCGGCACGGCTACGGAACGGCCGCCGTCGAGGCGGCGGTCCGGACCTGTGCCGATCGTGGCGCGCGCACCCTCGAGGCGACGCTGGTAGGTCCGGAGGCCGCGACGCGCGGCTGGCTGGAGCGGCTGGCGTTCGTGCCGGCGGCCGAGTCCATGCGCAAGGCGGTCCCGGGCTAGAGGTGCGGCAGGGCCGTCGGCGAGCCGGCGCCCGAGGGGCGCTGCGCGCTGGGGAACGACGACGTCGGGGACGCGGAGGCAGGGGCCGGGCACGACGGCGACGGAGTACCGGTGGGGGTGCCGCTCGGCCGCGTCGTCGGCGAACCGGACGGCGAACCGGACGGCGTCGGCGACGGAAGTCCGGTCGGCGACGGCGTGCTGGTCGGACCGCGGGTGGGCGACGGACCATCCGTGGGCGTTCCCGACGGCGTCGGGGACGGGGACGGGGACGACGGCGACGGGGACGACGGCGACGGGGACGGGGACGACGGCGACGGGGACGGCGGCGACGGGGACGGCGGCGACGGGGTCGGACAGGCGCTGCCGGTCGAGGTGGGCGTCGGGGCACCGGGGGCGGTGGGGACACCGGTCGCGCCGCCGCCCGGCTTGTGGGTGGGGCTTCCGGAGGGGGATGGCGACGCCGAGACGGTCGGGGATGGAAGCTCGACGGGCCGGTCGACGGGCCGGTCGACGGGCCGGTCGACGGGCCGGTCGACGGGCCGGTCGACGGGGAGCCGTCCGGACGCTGCCCCGGTGTCCGGACATGGTGCGGGCGGACGGTGCCCGGCGTCCGTGCCTGGATCGGCCCGTCGGCCGCGAGCAGGGCGCCGGTGCTGCCGAGGCCCGCGCCGACCGACGTGGCGCCGCCGTGCTCGAACCGCGACTTCCACGCGAGCACCAGCGTCAGGTAGGCGTCGGAGTGGTTGTAGGACAGCACCGCTGAGCGGACTCCGGACGCGGTGGCCAGGTCGCGGCCGCCGTAGCAGAGGTACGCCGCCGCCCCGGCCGCCGCGTCCTCGACGTCCTGGGGGTCGGCCTGCCCGTCACCGTCGCCGTCGCGGGCGAAGCGGGCCCAGGTGCTCGGGATGAACTGCATCGGACCGACGGCCCGGTCCCAGGCCGCGCTGCCGTCGTACCGTCCGCCGTCGGTGTCGCGGATCGCGGCGAAGCCGTGCCCGTCCAGCACCGGACCGAGGACGTGCACCCGGTGGCGGGAGTCCATCGGGTAGCCGCGGAGCGACCCCGACTCGACCTGCCCGATCGCGGCCAGCAGCGTGACCGGCAGGTGACAGCTCGCGGGCGAGCCGGCGACCGCGGCCCGGTAGGCGGCCAGCAGCACCCGAGGGACGGGAAGGGCGGACGTCGAACCGAGCACGGCCGCGGTCGTGTCGGGTCCGGGCGGTGTGGACGTGCTGCTCGGGCGGAGCGTCGCGTGGTCGTACGGCCGTCCGAAGGCGTCGTGCAGCACCGGGAGCGGCCCTCCGGACACCTCGGTGACCGAGGCCGGCGGCTCCTCTGCGGCCGATGTCACGGGGGCCGCGGACAGCGAGCGGGAGAGGGTGAGGAGCAGGAGCAGCACCGTGACCAGGGCGATCGTACGGAGCAGCCCCCGGGCAGCCGACGGCACACCCGGCAGGGCACGGCGCAGCGCCCGAGCCACCGTCCTGATCACCACGTCAGCTCCCCCTCGCTCGACCGGTACGGGGAGCCTACGTCCCCGACCTCGTCTGCGACACCCCCGGTTGAGGTCCAGTCGACGAGGACGCACAAACCCGCCTCGGCGCACCGCCCAGACGCCGGTCAGCAGCACCGCGAGCAGCACCGCCAGCCATCGCAGCGGCCCGGCGACGGGCGCCTGGGAGAGCACCCTCGGGCGCCCGGCGGCGGACGGGTCGGCCACCGTCCAGCGGTACCCCGCCGTCGCGTCGGGAAGCCCCGGGCGGTGCACGGTGACCCGCAGGCTCTGGCTTCCGGCGGCCCGGGCCACCACGGGGGCGGACCAGCTGCCGTCGCCGAGCGAGCGGGCGTGCACGACCCGGCCGGCCCAGGTGACGTCGACCCCCGTCATCGGGGCGGGCGATGGTCGACGGGTGTCGAAGACGTCGACCACGGCGACGTTCGGGCCAGGGGACCCGGGGCGCAGGCGCACGGTCTCCTGCAGGTCGCGCACCTTCCTGTCCAGCTGGGCGGGCCCCGGCGCGCCGGCCGCCGAGCGCACGAGCTGCGGCTCGGTCGCCGGCTGCCCCGCCGTGAGGACACCGGTCGCGCCGACGACGAGCACCAGGACGGCGGCCTCGAGCAGGACCGTACGGCGTGGGGAGGTCGCCGCACGGCGCACCCGTCGATGGTTCACCGCGGCGCAGCAGGCCGCGGCGGCGACGAGGCCGAGCTTGACCAGGAGGGTCCGGCCGTAGTGCGTGACCAGAGCGGCGTCGACCGAGCCGACGACGGTGCTCGTCAGGTAGACACCGCTGACCAGCACGAGACCCACGCACACCGACGCCGGAGCCGCGAACGCCCTCAGCACCCGCCGGCTGTCGACCGCGCCGACGGTCCGGCTCCGAGCTGCCACGAGGGTCGCGGCCAGGCACAGCACCGCGCCGGACCAGCCCAGGGCGGCGCCGAGGTGCACCGCGGTCACCGCCACCCGGGTGACCGGTGGGCCGGACAACCGCCCCGCGTGGCCCATGAGCGCCGTGCCCACGCAGGCCGCGACGACACCGCCGCCCAGGAGGTTCCGGTGCGCCACGCGCGCCGGGGCGCGGGTCTCGGCACGCGTCCGGGCGCGCAGCCGCAGTACCACGATGCCCAGGACCACCAGCCCGGCCGTCCGGGCCCGCAGCAGCACGGCCGCGGCGAGCAGCCCTCCCAGCGAGACCGCGAGTCCGAGGAACACGGCTGCCCGCAGCGCCGACTCCACGAGCGCCGGCCGAGGCTCGGTGAACGACCCGGCGGTGACCGCGTGCCCGACCCCGAACACCAGGAGCCCGGCGGTCGGGTGCAGGTCGTCGCTGGACAGCGTCTCCCAGCTGACCTGGTAGGCGCCGCGGCCCAGCCGGGGGAGCCGGGTGCTGATCTGCACCGGCTCCTCGGTGTCGGCGGCGTCCTCGGTGTGCAGCCGCAGCGGACCGGTGTGCACGACCCGGCCCGACCGGTCGACCAGGCTGACCCGGGTGGCCTCCAGCACGACGTGCTCGCTGAACGCCAGCGTCAGCCGCGCCGGTGCGGCGTGCAGGCCGGCCCCGTCGGCGGGGTTGCTGCGCACGAGGTAGGCGTGCGCCTCCGCGGCCGGGACCGGCCCCAGCAGCAGGGCGAGCGCGGCCAGGAGCGCCGCTGCCGCCCCGGCGATCCGCCGGGCGGCCATCACAGCACCGGCGCGTGCGCGAGAGTGCGGGACAGCCGCCGAGGGCGGCGCTCGGGTGGCGATGGAGCTGCCGATGCACGCCGACCCGGCGCTCGACCCGCGGAGCGTCCGGCCGGCCTCGCCGTGGTCGGGGAGGTGTGGCCGGGCCCGCGTGGTCGGCCGGGTCCTCGGGGGTGGCGACCTGGGCACCGCGCGACGTACCCGGCGTGCTGCGCGGTTCCGGGGGTGCCGCCCGGTAGGCTGCTGCCCGCTGACCTTCCCCTCGACAGCGTTCCGCGACGTCCTGTCGACCAGCTTCCACGCCCATCGAGTCCCGGAGGGAAGCCCCCTTGCACCTCAAGAGCCTGACGCTCCGCGGGTTCAAGTCGTTCGCGTCCGCGACGACCCTGCAGCTAGAGCCGGGCATCACCTGCATCGTGGGACCCAACGGCTCCGGCAAGTCAAACGTCGTCGACGCGCTGGCCTGGGTGATGGGCGAGCAGGGCGCCAAGTCGCTGCGCGGCGGCAAGATGGAGGACGTGATCTTCGCCGGCACGTCCGGCCGCCCGCCGCTCGGGAGGGCGGAGGTCGCGCTGACGGTCGACAACGCCGACGGTGCGCTGCCGATCGAGTACGCCGAGGTGACGATCAGCCGGACGATGTTCCGCAACGGCGGCTCCGAGTACGCCATCAACGGGCACGCCTGCCGGCTGCTCGACGTCCAGGAGCTGCTGTCGGACTCCGGCATCGGCCGGGAGATGCACGTCATCGTCGGGCAGGGCCAGCTCGACTCGATCCTGCACGCCACCCCCGAGGACCGGCGCGGCTTCATCGAGGAGGCCGCGGGGGTGCTCAAGCACCGCAAGCGCAAGGAGAAGGCGCTGCGCAAGCTCGACTCCACGGAGGGCAACCTCACACGGCTCGGCGACCTGCTCAGCGAGATCCGCCGCCAGCTCAAGCCGCTCGGCCGGCAGGCGGAGGTGGCTCGCAGAGCGGCCGTCGTGCAGGCCGACGTGCGCGACGCCCGGGCGCGGCTGCTGGCCGACGACCTGGTGGGCGCGCGCAGCTCGCTCGAGCAGGACCTGGCCGACGAGTCGCTGCTGCAGGAGCGCAGGGCGGTGATCGAGGCGGCGCTGGGCGAGGCCCGGGCCGCCGAGAGCGCCCTCGAGGCGGCGCTGCGCGAGGACCTCCCGGCGCTGGCCGCGGCCCAGGAGACCTGGTTCGCGCTGTCGGGGCTCCGGGAGCGGCTGAAGGGCACCGCCGGGCTGGCCGCCGAGCGGGTGCGCCACGCCCAGGAGGCGGCGGCCGAGCCGGCGACATCCTCGGGCCGCGACCCGGACCAGCTCGTCGCCGAGGCGGAGCGGGTCCGCGTCCAGGAGCAGCAGATCGGCGACGAGGTCGCGCGCGGCGGCTCCGCCCTGGAGACCGCGGTGGCCGCCCGGCAGGCTGCCGAGGCGGCTCACCAGGACGAGGACCGCCGGGTCGCCGGGCTGCTGCGGGCGGCGGCCGACCGTCGCGAGGGCCTGGCCCGGCTGCACGGCCAGGTCAACGCGCTCAAGAGCCGCGCCGCCGCGACGCAGGAGGAGCTCACCCGGCTCCAGGAGGCGCGCCAGGAGGCGCTCGCTCGCGCCGACCGGGCGCAGCGCGACTTCACCGCGCTCGAGACCCGGGTCGCCGGCCTGGACGCCGGCGAGGAGGGGCTGGACGCCGAGCACGAAGGCGCCGCCTCGGCGCTGGCCGACATCGAGGAGCGGCTCGCCAAGACGCAGGAGGAGGCGCAGACCGCCGAGCGCGAGCGGACCGGCCTCGCCGCCCGCAAGGAGGCCCTCGAGCTCGGGCTGGACCGCAAGGACGGCGCCGGGGCCCTGCTCGCCGCCACGGACACGGTCTCGGGCCTGCTCGGCTCCGTCGCCGCGCTGCTCACGGTGCGCGACGGCTTCGAGACGGCGGTTGCCGCGGCGCTCGGCAGCGCGGCCGACGCGGTGGCGGTCCACGACGTCGACGCCGCGCTCGGGGCGATCAGCCACCTGAAGGGCGAGGACCTGGGCCGTGCGGGCCTGCTGCTCGGCGGCGCCGCTCCCGCCGCGGGCGACCGGCCGACGCTACCTCCCGGCGCCGTCTGGGCGCGCGACGTCGTCGAGGTCCCCGCGGCGCTCGACGCAGCCCTCGGCCGGCTGCTGCGCGACGTCGCCGTGGTCGGCGACCTGGCGGCTGCGCGCACCCTCGTCCAGGACCTACCCGACGCAACCGCGGTGACCCGCGACGGCGATGTGCTCGGCGGGCACTTCGCCGCCGGCGGGTCGACGTCGGTCCCGAGCCTCATCGAGGTCCAGGCCGCGGTCGACCAGGCCGGTGAGCAGCTCGCCGCGGCCACCCACGCGTGCGAGCGGCTCACGTTCGACCTGAGTCGCCTGGAGGAGGAGCGCACCCAGGCCCGGCACCGCGTCGACGTGGCGCTCGCGCGGCTGCACGAGTCCGACGCCACGCTCGCGGCGGTGGCCGAGGAGCTCGGTCAGCTCGGCGCGCTGGCCCGGTCGGCTCGTGCCGAGGCCGACCGGGCGGCCATGGCGATCGAGGCGGCCGAGGCCTCCCGGGACAAGGAGCTCGCGGGGCTCGCGGAGCTCCAGCAACGGCTGCGGTCGGCCGAGGAGTCGCCGGACGAGGAGCCGGACACCGCCGAGCGCGAGCGGCTGGCCGAGCAGGCCAAGCTGGCCCGCCAGCAGGAGATGGACAGCCGCCTCGCGCTGCGGACGGCCGAGGAGCGGGCGCGCGCCCTGGCCGGGCGAGCGGACTCGCTGCTGCGGGCCGCGCAGGGCGAGCGCGACGCCCGGGCGCGAGCCGCGGCCCGTCGAGCGCGCACGGAGCGGGAGGGCAGCCTCGCCGCGGCCGTCTGCCGCGGTGTCGCGGTGGTGCTGGCCCGACTCGAGCAGTCCGTCGCCGTCGCGGCCGAGGGGCGGGCCGCGGTCGAGCAGGCGCGGCGCGGCCGCGAGGAGGAGCTGATGGCCGTCCGCGGCCGGCTGCGCGACCTCGCCCAGCAGCACGACGAGCTGGTGACCAGCGTGCACCGCGACGAGCTGGCGCGCGCGCAGCAGCGGATGCGGATCGAGCAGCTCGAGGAGCGCGCCGTCGAGGAGCTCGGTCTCGACCCTGACGTGCTGGTGTCCGAGTACGGTCCGGCCACGCTGGTGCCGCTCCCCGAGGCGTGTTCCGACGCCGGCCCGGCGGACGCCTCCCTCGACGGCCCCGCGGACGCCTCCCTCGACGGCCCCGCGGACGCGGTCGGCACCGCCGGGTCGGTCCCGACGGTCCCCGCCGACGGCCCCGGCGACGGCCCCGGCGACGGCTCCGCCGACGGCTCCGGCGAGGGGCCCGGGCCGGACCGGCCGGCGGGCGCGCCGTACGTCCGGGAGGAGCAGCAGAAGCGGCTCCGGGCCGCCGAACGCCAGCTCGCCATGCTCGGCAGGGTCAACCCGCTCGCGCTCGAGGAGTTCTCGGCGCTCGAGGAGCGCCACAAGTTCCTGACCGAGCAGCTCGAGGACCTCAAGCGGACCCGCCGTGACCTGCTGGACATCGTCCGCGAGGTCGACGAGCGGGTGGAGCAGGTCTTCACGGAGGCCTGGAACGACGTCCGGGACGCCTTCGACCAGGTCTTCACCCGGCTCTTCCCCGGGGGGGAGGGGCGGCTCGTGCTGACCGACCCCTCCGACATGCTCGCCACGGGCGTCGAGGTCGAGGCGCGGCCGCCCGGCAAGAAGGTGAAGCGGCTCTCGCTGCTCTCCGGCGGCGAGCGGTCCCTGGTCGCGGTGGCCTTCCTGGTGGCCCTGTTCAAGGCTCGCCCGTCGCCGTTCTACATCCTCGACGAGGTGGAGGCGGCCCTCGACGACACGAACCTCGGAAGGCTGCTCGAGATCTACGAGGAGCTGCGGGAGACCAGCCAGCTGCTGGTGATCACCCACCAGAAGCGGACCATGGAGGTCGGTGACGCGCTCTACGGCGTGACGATGCGCGGTGACGGCGTGTCGGCGGTGATCTCCCAGCGGCTGCGCGAGCAGGAGGCCGGGTGAGCGACCGACCGCCGCGGCCGACCCGCTCCGACTACGTCGTCTGGCGCACCGCGACCACCCGCTGGGCCGACGACGACGCCTACCAGCACATGAACAACGCCACCTACTACGAGCTGTTCGACACCGCGGTCAACGCGCACCTCGTCGAGCAGACCGGGCTGGACGTCCGCCGGCTGCCCACCGTGGGAGTGGTCGCCGAGACGTCCTGCCGGTACTTCGAGGAGATCGGCTTCCCCGAGCCCGTCGAGACGGGTCTCGCCGTCGAGCGACTCGGCCGCACGTCGGTCGTCTACCGGATCGGACTGTTCCAGGGCCCCGGGGACCAGGCGGCCGCCGAGGGGCGCTTCGTGCACGTGTACGTCGACAACCCGCTGCTGGCGATCGGCGTCGGGCCGCAGGGCGCCCGCCGGTCCCGACCGCTTCCCGCCGAGATCCGGGAGGTGGTCGGTCGGCTGGTCCGGGCGTGAGTTGCGCCACGTCTGACCCGGTCTCCACGCTCGCGGGCGCAGACCGGTGCTGGAGCGTGTGACACGATGGGAGAGCGGGTGAGTCCCGCCGTACTCCCGCGTCGAGCCCCGGAAGTGGTGACCAGTGATCTGGATCCTCCTCGCGATGCTGCTGATCCTGGCCGTCGCCGGCGTGGTCGTCGTGTACGTCGCGTTCCCGCACCGCGGGGAGGAGATGCCACACACGCCGTGGGTCGGCGACGCTCTGCGCCGAGGTGTGCACCGGCTGCCGACGCTGGACAACCGGCAGGCCCACTCCCGGCACTGACCGCTGACCCGCCCTGCTTGCCCTGCTGACCGCCCTGTCCGGGCCTGACCGGCTCTCGGACGCAGACCCTGTGCCGCGCCTGCTGCTGCATGCGCTCTGGTTGGATGTGACCCTGTGGAAACCCTGATCCTGATCATCACCATCGCCGTGCTGGCGGTCGGTGTCGTCGTCGGTCTCGTCACCACCCGGGTGCGGGGCCGCAGACCTGTCACGGGTCGTGACGCGAGCGTCATCGCGCCACCGGAGGCCGAGCCGCGTCCGGAGCCCACGGTCGGCGAGGACGCCGAGACCCCCCGGGACACCCCGACGCGCACGCTCGAGGACCACGAGCTGCCGGAGATCGCGCCGACCCCGACGATCGAGCGCCCGGAGTCCACGGCGAGCCGCCTGGTGCGGCTTCGCCAGCGGCTGTCCCGCTCCCAGGGCACGCTCGGACGCGGGCTGCTCGCGCTGCTCTCCCGCGACCGGCTCGACGAGGACACCTGGGAGGAGATCGAGGACACGCTGTTGACCGCCGACGTCGGCGTCGGTCCCACGACCGAGCTCGTCGAGCGGCTGCGCGCACGGCTGCGCGTGGAGGGCTCCGCGGCGGCGCCGGTCCGCGACGTGCTCCGCGAGGAGCTTCTCGCGCTCGTCGACCCATCGCTGGACCGGTCGCTGCACGTCCAGCGCGGTCCGGGCGTGCCGGCAGTGGTGCTGATGGTCGGCGTCAACGGCACCGGCAAGACCACCACCGTCGGCAAGCTGGCCCGCGTGCTGGTGGCCGAGGACAAGCACGTCGTGCTGGGCGCGGCCGACACCTTCCGGGCCGCGGCCGCGGAGCAGCTGGCCACCTGGGGCGAGCGGGTCGGGGTGCCGGCCGTGCGCGGGCCCGAGGGCAGCGACCCCGCCAGCGTCGCGTTCGAGGCGGTGAAGAGCGGCATCGAGCAGGAGGCCGACGTCGTGCTCGTCGACACGGCCGGCCGGCTGCAGAACAAGGCCGGCCTGATGGACGAGCTCGGCAAGGTCAAGCGAGTCGTGGAGAAGCAGGCGCCGGTGACCGAGGTGCTGCTGGTGCTGGACGCCACGACCGGTCAGAACGGCATGGTGCAGGCCCGGGTGTTCCGCGAGGTGGTCGATGTCAGCGGCATCGTGCTCACCAAGCTCGACGGCTCGGCCAAGGGCGGCATCGTCGTCGCGGTGCAGCGCGAGCTCGGCGTCCCGGTCAAGCTGGTCGGGCTGGGCGAGGGCGCCGACGACCTGGCGCCGTTCGACCCGGAGGCGTTCGTCGACGCGCTGCTCGGCGACACCGCCTGAGACGCACCGCCCTGACGTCGTACGCCGGGAGGCGTGCCCCTGGTCAGACTCCGGGGTGTCGGCAGGCGATGCCGTGCAGCACCCAGTCGGTGTACGCCTCGGCCCGGTCGACCCCCGGCAGCGGCTGCCCGCTGATCACCCGGGCGGCGAGCATCCCGGTGAGCCACTGCAGGGCCACCTCGACGTCGAAGTCCGGGCGCACCTCGCCGCGCTCGACGCCCCGCCGCAGGATCCGCCGGCCACGCTCCTCGCTCCGCTGGACCGACTCACGGTAGAGCGCCGCGATCCGCGGGTCCCGGATCGACTCCGCGATGGTCATCCGGAAGAACGCCTCGCCCTCGGTGGTGTTCACGAACGTGAGGATGCCCCGGATCGACGCCTCCACGTCGCTCCGGATCGACCCGGTGTCCGGTTCCGGGAACTCGTTGGCGAACAGCTCGGTCATCGCGGCGAGGGCGAGGTCCTCCTTCGACGGCCAGCGCCGGTAGACGGTGGCCTTGCCGACACCGGCCAGCGCGGCGACGTCGTCGACGGTGGTGTTGTCGAAGCCCCGGCGCAGCAGCAGCTCCGCCGCCGCGGCGGTGATCCGGCCGTCGACGCTGGGGTCGCGCGGCCGCCCCCGGCCGCGGCGCGTCGGGGCGGCGGGGGCAGCCGGAGGGTCATCCGACCGGGCAGCCTCCGGGTCGCGGGCGTCCCGAGTTTGCATGCCTCCACGATAGGCGGAGTTCCGACACCGAGAACAGGCGGTGGTCCGCTGGTCGGTTCACCTGTTCGTAACACGGAGCGTCCAAGTGATACAGCGCCGCAACACGTCCCGAGCGGCAGCGAAACATCGACGGCCAAGAGTGACGGCGACGGGTACCGGTGCCGACAACGTCGTCGCTCCGCGTGGACCTGACTCTTCTCGACGCGAGGGTTTCGACTGATGGATATCAACACCGGCGACACTGCCTGGGTGCTGGCCTCGGCCGCGCTCGTCCTCCTCATGACGCCAGGCCTGGCGTTCTTCTACGGCGGCATGGTGCGCTCGAAGAGCGTGCTCAACATGCTCATGATGAGCTTCTCGACGATCGGCATCGTCTCGCTGCTCTGGGTGCTCTACGGCTTCTCGGTCTCCTTCGGCACGGCCGACAGCGGTCTGTGGGGCGGGCTCGGGTGGGCCGGCATGTCGGACCTCACCGACCAGGTCACGGTCAACGGTGGCGTCTACCCGATCCCGCTGCTCGTGTTCGCCTCCTTCCAGCTGATGTTCGCCGTCATCACCCCGGCGCTGGTCAGCGGGGCCATCGCCGACCGCGCCAAGTTCGGCGTGTGGATGGCGTTCGTGGCGATCTGGGTCACGATCGTGTACTTCCCGGTGGCGCACTGGGTCTTCGACTTCGGTGACAGGAACGGCAACGGCGCCGGCTGGCTGGCCGGGTTGGGCGTCCTGGACTTCGCGGGCGGCACGGCGGTGCACGTCAACGCCGGTGCCGCGGGGCTGGCGCTCGCGCTGGTGCTGGGCAAGCGGCTGGGCTGGAAGCGCGACCCGATGCGGCCGCACAACCTGACCCTGGTGATGCTCGGCGCCGGGCTGCTGTGGTTCGGCTGGTTCGGCTTCAACGCCGGCTCAGCGCTCGGCGCCAACGGCACCGCGGGCCTCGCCTTCATCAACACCCAGCTCGCCACCGCGGTCGCGATGCTCGGCTGGATGGTCACCGAGAAGCTCCGAGACGGCCACTTCACCACCCTCGGCGCGGCGTCCGGTGCGGTCGCCGGACTGGTGGCGATCACCCCGGCGTGTGCCTTCGTCTCGCCTCTCGGTGCCTGCCTGCTCGGCCTGCTCGCCGGTGCGGTCTGCGCGCTCGCCGTCGGCCTCAAGTGGCGCCTCGGCTTCGACGACTCGCTCGACGTCGTCGGCGTGCACCTGGTGGGGGGCGCGTTCGGCTCCCTGGCGATCGGCTTCCTGTCGAACTACGACGGCTCGAAGGGCCTGCTGTACGGCGGCAGCATCAGCCTGCTCGGCAAGCAGGCGCTCGCCGTGGTCTCCGTGGGCGCATTCTCCTTCGTGATGGCCTTCGTCATCGGCAAGGCGCTCGACAAGACGGTCGGGTTCCGCCTCGAAAGGGAGGCCGAGGTCGACGGCATCGACCTCGCCGAGCACGCCGAGACCGGGTACGACCTGCACAGCGGGAGCGGCACCCTGGGCGGCACGAGCGTCCTGGCCGGCGCCGTGGCCGGGTCCGACGGCACCACCGGCACCACCGGCACCACCGGCACCACCGGCACCAAGGAGAGGAGCGTGACGGCATGAAGCTCGTCACCGCAGTGATCAAGCCGCACAAGTGGGAAGAGGTCCGCGAGGCCCTCGAGACGTTCGGTGTGGCCGGCATGACGGTCAGCGAGGTCAGCGGCTACGGCCGTCAGAAGGGCCACACCGAGGTCTACCGCGGCGCCGAGTACGACATCGCGCTGGTGCCGAAGATCCGCATCGAGATCGTCGTCGACGACGCCGACGTCGAGGACGTGGTCGGCATCGTCGTGAAGAGCGCGCAGACCGGCCGCATCGGTGACGGCAAGGTCTGGGTCGTCCCGGTCGAGTCCGTGGTGCGGGTCCGCACCGGAGATCGCGACGAGGCGGCGCTGTAGCCGATGCGCACCGCAGGCGGGGCCACCGCGACGTCAGGTCGCGGTCGGCCTCGCCTCGGGCTGCGAGGAAGGACGGCATGAAGCTGGTCACCGCGGTCGTCCGGCCGCATGCCTGGGAGGCCTTCCGGTCCGCCGTCGAGGTGTCCGGGGTCACCGGCATGACGGTGAACGCGGCGTCTCGGAGCGCGGCCGACGAGGTGTCGCTGGCGCCCGGCCTGCGCGTCGAGATCGTCGTGGAGGACGACCAGGTCGAGGCCGTGGTGCAGCAGCTCGCCTTCGCCTCGGGCGTGGCCGCGGCCTTGCAGCCGGACGTCTGGGTGGTTCCCGTGCAACGGCTGGTCCGGGTCCGGCCGGACCCGCGGCGATGACCGCCGCGGAACGGCTCCGGCGCACCGAGGCGGCCGACCTGCTGTGCGCCAAGGCGCTCGAGGGCAGCCTCGCCGGCGCCGACGACACCGGGATCGCCCTGGTCGCGGTCGGCGGCTACGGACGGGGCGAGCTGGCGCCGCACAGCGACCTCGACGTCGTGCTGGTACACGCTGACGACGTGGACGCCAGCGAGGTCGCCGGCGCGGTCTGGTACCCGCTGTGGAACGACGGCCTGGACATCGACCACGCGGTCCGCAGCCTGTCGGAGGCGACCCGCGCCGCGGACGCGGACCCGCGGGTGGCGCTCGGGCTGCTCGACGCCCGGCACCTTGCGGGCGATCCCTCGCTGAGCCTGCGGCTGCGCACCTCCTTGCTCGCGCACTGGCGCCGCGACGCCCGCACCCGGCTGCCGGCGGTCCGCGAGCTGGTGGCCTCGCGCAGCCGGCGGGTGGGCGAGCTGGCGCACGCCGCGGTGCCCGACGTGAAGGAGTCCGTCGGAGGTCTGCGCGACGCGACCGTGCTCAAGGCCCTGGTCGCGACCTGGCTCGTGGACGTGCCGCACGTCGACCTCGAGAGGTGCCGGCTCCAGCTGCTCGACGTACGCGACGCGCTGCACGAGACGGCCGGCCGGGCCACCGACCGGGTGGCGCCCGAGCTGTGGCCCGACCTGGCCGCGCAGCTCGGCCTGGCGGACGCGGACCATGCCCAACGCCACGTGCGCGAGATCGGCCGGCGGATCACCCATCTCTCGCGGCTGACCTGGCGACGCGTCGACCGGGTGCTGGAGCGCCCGCGGGGAACGCGCCGGCGCGGCCCCGACCTGCGACCGGTCGCGCCGGGCATCGCGGTCTCCGCGGGCGAGGTCGTCCTCGACGGCGGCGTCGCGCCCGGTGACGACCCGCTCCTGCTGCTGCGCGCGGCGGTCGAGGCAGCCGAGCGTGACCTGGTGCTCGCACCGGCAACGGCGGCCCGGCTGGTCCGCGACGGGGCCACGCTGGGCACGCCGTGGTCGGTGGAGGCGCGCACCCTGTTCACCCGCCTGCTGGGTGCCGGCCCGGGCCTGCTGCCGGTGTGGGAGACCCTCGACGAGACCCGGGGACTGGCCCGCCTGCTGCCTGAGTGGGAGCGGGTGCGCCTGTTGCCGCACGCCTCGGCGGTGCACCGGTTCACCGTCGACCGGCACCTCGTCGAGACCTGCACGGAGGCCTCCCGGATGATCCGTCGCGTGGCGCGCGCCGACGTGCTGATGGTCGCCGCCCTGCTGCACGACATCGGCAAGGGCGGCAGCCAGGACCACAGCGTGGTGGGCGAGCCGGTGGCCGGCGCGGTGGCGGTTCGGATGGGCTTCGAGAAGGACGAGGTGCGGCTCGTCCAGGACCTGGTCCGGTGGCACCTCCTGCTCCCGGAGGTGGCCACCACTCGGGACCTGGCGGACCCGGCCACCGTCGACCTGGTCGCGTCCCGGGTGCGCGACACCGAGACGCTGGCGCTCCTCGAGGTGCTCACCGAGGCCGACGCGCGCGCGACCTCGCCCACGGCCTGGACGACCTGGCGGGCCGGCCTCGTCGCCGACCTTGTCCGGCGGGTGCGCGGCAGGCTGGCGTCGGCCGGGCCCGGCTCGGTGTCGTTGGTGTCGGCGTCACCCGAGCCCGTTCTGGACGTGGAGGTTCCCGCACGCGTGCAGCAGGACCCCTCGCGCGTCGAGGTCCGGGTGGAGCCGTCGTACGACGGCGCCCGGGTCACCGTCGTGTCGGGGGACCGGGTGGGACTGATGGCGGCGGCCGCCGGCGCGCTGGCGGTGCTGCGTGCCTCGGTGCGGGCTGCCCGTGCCTGGCACCAGGACGAGGTCGCGGTGTCGGTGTGGGACGTCGACGAGACGCACCTCGACGAGGCGATGGTCCGCCAGCGGCTCGAGGCCGTGCTCGAGGGTCGGCTGCGGCCGGCCGACCGGCTGCTCCGGACCGGCCCCGAGCCGCTCGAGCCCTCGGTGCAGGTGCGGCACGACGCGTCCGACCAGGCCACCGTGCTGGAGGTGCGGATGGTCGACCGGCCGGGCGTCGTGCACGTCGTGCTCGGCGCGCTGGCCGCGGAAGGTCTCTCGGTGCGCTCCGCCCACGTCGGCACGCTCGGGCCGCAGGCGGTCGACGTGTTCTACGTGCAGGAGCACGGCGCCGCAGGGCTCACCGACGAGCGCGCGGCCGTCGCCGCCCATGCCGTACGGCGAGCGCTCGCCGGCGCGGTTACCCTTGAGGCCTGACCAGTTCTGCGTCGCCGGCGGGTGCCCGGCCGCGCGGCGCCCCCGGACCCGAGGACTGACGACCATTGTTTGCGACTCTCTCTGACCGGCTCGCCGACACCTTCAAGAACCTGCGGGGGAAGGGTCGGCTGTCGGAGGCCGACATCGACGCCACTGCCCGCGAGATCCGCATCGCGCTGCTCGAGGCGGACGTCGCGCTGCCCGTCGTCAAGGAGTTCGTGGCCGCGGTCAAGGACCGGGCGCGCGGCGAGGGGGTCAGCCAGGCGCTGAACCCCGCGCAGCAGGTCGTCAAGATCGTCAACGAGGAGCTCGTCGAGATCCTGGGCGGCGAGACCCGACGGCTCCGGTTCGCCAAGAACCCGCCGACGGTGCTCATGCTGGCCGGCCTGCAGGGCTCCGGCAAGACGACGCTCGCCGCGAAGCTGGCGCTGTGGCTGCGCGAGCAGGGCAACAGCCCGATGCTCGTCGCCGCCGACCTGCAGCGGCCCAACGCGGTCAACCAGCTCCAGGTCAACGGGCAGCGCGCCGGTGTCACGGTCTTCGCCCCCGAGCCAGGCAACGGCGTGGGCGACCCGGTCGCCGTGGCTCGCGCCGGTGTCGAGGAGGCTCGGCGCACGCTGCACGACGTCGTGATCGTCGACACGGCCGGTCGTCTCGGCGTCGACGCCGAGATGATGCAGCAGGCGGTGGACATCCGTGACGCCGTGCACCCCGACGAGATCCTGTTCGTCGTCGACGCGATGACCGGCCAGGACGCGGTGAACACGGCTCAGGCGTTCCTCGACGGGGTCGGCTACGACGGCGTGGTGCTCACCAAGCTCGACGGCGACGCCCGCGGCGGTGCGGCGCTCTCGGTCCGGTCGGTCACCGGCCGGCCGGTGATGTTCGCCTCGAACGGCGAGAAGCTCACCGACTTCGACCTGTTCCACCCCGACCGGATGGCCTCGCGCATCCTCGACATGGGCGACGTGCTCACCCTGATCGAGCAGGCCGAGAAGACCTTCGACGCCGAGCAGGCGGCCAAGGCCGCGGCCAAGCTCAGCGGCCAGGGCGGCGACTTCACGCTCGACGACTTCCTCCAGCAGATGCAGCAGCTGCGCAAGATGGGCTCGCTGTCGAAGATCATGGGGATGCTGCCCGGGATGGGGCAGTTCCGCGAGCAGCTGGAGAACTTCGACGAGCGCGAGATCGACCGGATCCAGGCGATCATCCAGTCGATGACGCCGACCGAGCGGGACAACCCCAAGATCATCGACGGCTCGCGGCGGTCGCGGATCTCTCGCGGCTCGGGGACCCAGGTCTCCGACGTCAACCAGCTCGTCGACCGGTTCTTCGAGGCCCGCAAGATGATGATGTCGATGGCGCGCGGCGGCGGCATGCCGGGCGCCCCGGGGATGCCCGGCATGGGGACGGGCAAGCGCGCGAAGGGCCGCCAGGCGCCGAAGAAGGGCAAGGCGAAGCGCGGCTCCGGGAACCCGGCGAAGCGCGCTGCCCAGGAGCGGGCCGGCGCGACGAAGCCCGCCGCCGACGGCCAGAACCCGTTCGGCCTGCCCGCGGGCGCCGACGACGACTTCGACCCGGCTTCGCTCGAGCTGCCGGCCGACCTGTCCAAGTACCTCAAGTAGCGCCGCACGGTACCGTCGGGCCATGTCTGCCCTGCGGTTTCGTGGCCCGCTGCTCCCCGACGGCGAGGCTCGCGACCTGTACGTCGTGGACGGCCGGGTCACCTACGAGCCGGTGGCCGGCGCCGAGCTCGTCGCCGAGGGATGGATCGTCCCGGGTCTGGTGGACGCGCACTGCCACATCGGGCTCGACGAGGACGGTGCGGTTCCCGAGGACGTGCAGGAGGAGCAGGCGCTCACCGAGCGGGCCGCCGGAGCGCTGCTCCTGCGCGACTGCGGATCGGCCGCCGACACCTCCTGGATCCACGGCCGCGACGACCTGCCGCGGCTGGTGCGCGCCGGCCGTCACCTCGCCCGCCCGCGGCGCTACATCCGCAACTTCGCCCACGAGATCGAGCCGGACGAGCTCCCGGCGTACGTCGCCCGCGAGGCGGAGCGCGGCGACGGCTGGGTCAAGCTCGTCGGCGACTGGATCGAGCGGGACGCCGGAGACCTCGCGCCGCTGTGGCCACGGGAGGCGCTGGAGAAGGCGATGGCCGTCGCCCACGAGCGCGGGGCCCGCGTCACGGCGCACGTCTTCGGCGAGCACGCGCTGCCCGATCTGATCGCGGCCGGTATCGACTGCATCGAGCACGGCACCGGCCTCTCGGCGGACCTGATCGACACCATGGCGGAGCGGGGCGTCGCGCTGGTGCCCACGGTGCGTCAGCTGGAGAACTTCCCCGATTACGCGGCTGCGGGGATTGCCAGGTTCCCGCGCTACGCCGAGCACATGACCGCGCTGTTCGACTCGCGCCGGGAGGTGATCGGCGCGGCGTACGAGGCGGGGGTGCAGATCTACGCAGGCACCGACGCCGGCGGTGTGCTGCCGCACGGCCTCATCGCCGAGGAGGTGCTGGGGCTGTCCGGCTACGGCCTCAGCGCGGCGGACGCCCTGGGTGCGGCGTCGTGGCGGGCCCGGCCGTGGCTGGGCTTCGACGGCGCCCTCGCCGAAGGCACCGAGGCCGACTTCGTGGTCTACCCGCGGAACCCACTCGCCGACCTCCGGGTGCTCGCCGAGCCACGCCGGGTCGTGCTGCGTGGTGCCGTGGTGGCCTGACTGCCCCGCCCGGCTCCGTGCTCCGCCGGGGCTCCACCGGGCGCCGACCTGCGCGATTGGAGTGCAGCGCGCAATGTCTGGCAGAATGGTCGACCGTCGCGCGCCGTCGGACCCTCTCATCCGCCAGCCCGCGCCACCACGTAGCGTCCCGGCCTGGCCCCACCTGGCTCAGGGGCCGCTCATCCACAACGAAACTCCAAGGAGACACCACACTCGTGGCCGTCAAGATTCGCCTCAAGCGCATGGGCAAGATCCGCGCGCCGTACTACCGCATCGTCGTGGCCGACGCGCGCAAGAAGCGCGACGGAAAGGTCATCGAGGAGATCGGCAAGTACCACCCGAAGGAGGAGCCCTCGCACATCGAGGTGGTCTCCGACCGGGCGCAGTACTGGCTGAGCGTGGGCGCTCAGCCTTCCGAGGCCGTCACCGCGATCTTCAAGGTGACCGGCGACTGGCAGAGGTTCAAGGGCGAGCCCGGTTCCGAGGGCACCCTGCGCGCCGCGCAGCCGAAGCGGGACAAGGCCGAGATCTTCAACGAGGCGCTCAAGGAGTCCGGCGGCGCGTCGCACGCCGAGGCCGTGACGAAGAAGGCGCCTGCCAAGAAGGCCGCCGAGAAGGCTCCCGCTGCCGACGAGGTGCCGGCGGTCCAGACGCCCGAGGGCGCGACCGAGGAGGCCGAGGTGGCGGAGACCCAGGCCGTGGACGCGGAGAAGCAGGCCGACCAGCCAGAGAGCGCCGAGGCCTGAGCGGCATGCTCGCCGACGCGCTCGAGCACCTCGTCCGGGGCATCGTGAAGCACCCCGACGACGTCACCGTCCGGGACAAGCAGCTGCGCCGCGGGTCCGTCCTCGAGGTGCGGGTGCACCCGGACGACCTCGGCAAGGTCATCGGCCGCAGCGGCCGCACAGCGACTGCGCTGCGCACCGTCGTCAGCGCCCTCGCCGGCAAGGGCGGCGCGCGGGTCGACTTCGTCGACGTCGACCGCCGTCGCTGAGCCGGCCCGCATACACGGCACACGGCCACGGGCGTGACCGCGGATGGGGAGGCCCCCTCGGGGCCTCCCCATCCGCGCGTCCACGGCACCCTGAGCAGGAGGTCCGGATGAGCACCACCGAGGTCGTCGTCGGGCGCATCGGCAAGGCGCACGGCGTCCGCGGCGAGGTGTCGGTCGAGCCGCGCACCGACGAGCCCGAGCGGCGCTTCGCGGCGGGAGCGCGGCTGCTCACCCGGACACCGACGGGTGGCGAGCCGCACGGCCCGGGCCGTCCCGCGGCGCTCGTGGTGCGCGGCACCCGCTGGCACCAGTCGCGGCTGCTCGTCACGTTCGAGGGCGTCGTCGACCGCACGCGAGCAGAGGCGGTCCGCGGGCTGCTGCTCGTCAGCACGGTCGACCTCGACGAGCGCCCTGAGGACCCCGAGGAGTTCTACGACCACCAGCTCGTCGGCCTCGAGGTGCTCACCACAGCCGGTGCGCCGGTCGGCACGGTCGCCGAGGTCGCGCACGCAACTGCCCAGGACCTCCTGGTGGTCGCCCGCGCCGACGGCGAGGAGGTCCTGGTGCCGTTCGTGGCGGCGCTGGTGCCAGAGGTGGACCTCGCGGCCGGGCGGCTCGTGGTCGAGGACCGGCCGGGCCTGCTCGACCCCGACCAGCAGGGCTGAGCCGTGCGCGTCGACATCGTCACGATCTTCCCCGACTACCTCGCCCCGCTCGACCTGTCGCTGCCGGGCAGGGCCCGGCGCTCGGGCGTCCTGGACCTGCACGTGCACGACCTGCGGTCCTGGACCCACGACCGGCACCGCACCGTCGACGACACCCCGTACGGCGGCGGCGCCGGCATGGTGATGCGGCCGGAGCCGTGGGGCGAGGCGCTTGACGCGGTCCTCGCAGACGGTGCGGCGGTCGACGGTGCGGAGGTCGACGGTGCGGAGGTCGACGGTGCGGCGGTCGACGGGGCACGCACGCCCGTGCTCGTCGTACCGACGCCGGCGGGAGAGCCGTTCACCCAACGGGTCGCCGAGGAGCTCGCGTCCGAGCCCTGGGTCGTCGTGGCGTGCGGCCGCTACGAGGGCATCGACCAGCGCGTCGTGGACAACGCGCGGACCGCCCTGACCGTGCGCGAGCTCTCGATCGGCGACTACGTGCTCAACGGCGGCGAGGTCGCGGCGCTCGTGGTCACCGAGGCCGTGGTCCGGCTGCTGCCGGGCTTCATGGGCAATGCCTCCTCCCTCGTCGAGGAGTCCCACGGGGACGCGGGACTGCTGGAGTACCCGGTCTACACGAAGCCTCCGACATGGCGGGGGCTCGACGTCCCGGAGGTGCTCCTCTCCGGCGACCACGCCCGGATCGCTGCCTGGCGTCGTGCCGCGTCGCTGCGTCGTACCGCCGCCCGGCGCCCGGACCTGCTGCACGCCGCACAGGTGCTCGACGACGTCGAGGTGCGCACGGCCCGACCGGCCGACTCCGGCGAGCTGATGACGCTCCAGCGTGCCTGCTGGGCCCAGGTGATGCGGGAGAACCCCGACCACCCGGACGTCGCCCGTGATGCGTTGACCGAGACCCTCGCCGAGGTCCGGCACTGGTCGTCCACCGGCACGGTGCTGGTCGCGCTCAGCGGTGGCCGGCTGGTAGGCGCCGTGCAGGGCCGGCTGCACGACGGCACGTGGGACGTCGGACGGCTGATGGTGGCCCCGGACATCCAGGGCCGGGGGCTGGGACGGATGCTGCTCGACCGGGTGGAGCAGGCCGCACCCGCGGAGGCTGCCGGGTTCGGGCTGGTCACCGCCGCCGGAAGCCGACGCAGCCGGCGGGTCTGCACCAAGGCCGGCTACCGGTCGCGGGGCGAGGTTCGCCCCGGTGTGGTCCGCATGACCAAGCCCCGGCGGTGACAGCGGCGATTTCGCCGTACCAGTGCCGTTGTGGCAGACTTGACCCTCGGTCCCGAGCGTCGCGACCGCTCGCCAGGCGCGAGGGTCGGCGGTCCACCTGCCACAGGGGGCGTGCCGCACGACGCGGCGAAGGACCGCGACACACCTTCCGACACTCCAGTTCCGCTGGTGACCTGTGGCGCCGACGAGGAGACACCATGACCAACGTCATCGACGCGCTCGCCGCGTCCGTCAAGCGCGACGACGTCCCGGCCTTCCGAGCCGGCGACACCCTCAAGGTCCACGTCAAGGTGGTCGAGGGCAACCGCTCCCGTGTCCAGCTCTTCCAGGGCGTGTGCATCCGGGTGCAGGGCTCCGGCGTCGGCCGGACGTTCACCGTCCGCAAGGTGTCCTTCGGTGTCGGCGTCGAGCGCACCTTCCCGCTGCACACCCCGATCATCGACAGGATCGAGGTCGTGACCCGCGGTGACGTCCGCCGCGCCAAGCTCTACTACCTGCGCAACCTGCGCGGCAAGGCTGCCAAGATCAAGGAGAAGCGCGAGGCCTCCCCGGCCAGCTGACGGGCGGGCGGATAGGCTCGGCCGCGTGACGAACACCCCGGACGAGGGTCGCGGCCCCCTCGAGGAGTCATCGGTCGACACCGATGAGGACTCGAGGGGGCCGCGGCCGTCTGTGCCCGCCGCAGGCGGTGCTTCTGTGCCCGCCGCAGGCGGTGGCGGCAGCCACGGTGGTGGCCGCGGTCACGGCGGCCGGGGTCACGGCGGTCGGGGCCGCGAGGGTGGTGGCGGCAAGGCCGCCAAGCAGCAGCTGCCGCTCTGGCAGGAGATGATCCTGCTGCTCGGCATCGCGCTGGTGCTGGCCATCGTGATCAAGGCCTTCTTCATGCAGGCCTTCTACATCCCCAGCGGCTCGATGAACGACACGCTCGTGCTGAACGACCGGATCCTGGTCGAGAAGATGTCGTACTGGTTCGGCACCCCGCAGCGCGGCGACGTGGTCGTCTTCTCCGACCCGGGCGGGTGGCTCAGCGGGGCCGAGGCGCCCGGCGCCACGAATCCGGCGGCGAAGGCCCTGGAGCTCTTCGGTCTCTACCCGACCGGCGGCCACCTCGTGAAACGGGTGATCGGCGTCGGCGGTGACGAGGTGAAGTGCTGCAACAGCCGCGGCCAGATCACTGTCAACGGCGTGCCGCTCCACGAGAGGGCCTACATCAAGCCGGGTGAGAAGCCCTCGCTGATCCGGTTCGACGTGAAGGTCCACCCTGGCTACCTGTGGGTGATGGGTGACAACCGCTCGAACTCGGCTGACTCGAGGTTCCATCTCGGCGATCCCGGAGGGGGACAGGTGCCGGCCGCCGACGTCGTCGGCAAGGTGTTCGCCGTGGTATGGCCCTGGGACCACGCGACGATCATGCACCGGCCCGCCACGTTCGCGACCGTCCCGAACTGAGCCGCGTGCGCCGGGTCCACCCGGTCGTCGCGCCGGCGCGGGGGAGGCGTGAGAATGGATCCGTCATGACTGCGCTGCCCCGAGGACTGACCGTACGCCGCGACGCGGGCCTGTACGGCTACGAGCGGGCGCTGCGCCGGGCCGGCCTGGAGCCCGTCGCCGGCGTCGACGAGGCCGGCCGGGGCGCGTGCGCCGGCCCCCTCGTCGCAGCCGCGGCGATCCTCCCGGAGGGCAGGCGCGGCGTCGTGCCGGGACTTGCCGACTCCAAGCTGCTGACCGCCCGGGCGCGCGAGCGCTGCTACGAGGAGGTGCTCGCCCGGGCGCTCGCCTGGTCGGTGGTCGTCATCGACTCCGAGGAGTGCGACCGGATCGGCATGCACGTCGCGAACGTCGAGGCGCTGCGCCGTGCGCTGGCCCGGCTCGAGGTGCGTCCGTCGTACGTCCTCACCGACGGGTTCCCGGTGGACGGGCTGGAGGTGCCGGGGCTCGCCGTGTGGAAGGGGGACCGGGTCGCGGCCTGCATCGCGGCGGCCTCGGTGGTCGCCAAGGTCACCCGGGACCGGATCATGGCGCGGATGCACGAGACCTGGCCGGCCTACGACTTCCTCACGCACAAGGGCTATGTCACGGCCTCGCACGCCACGGCCCTCGAGGCGCACGGGCCGTGCCCGATCCACCGGCGCCGCTTCGTGAACGTGCGCCGGGTCGCGCGGGCGCATGGTGAGGCGGTGCCGGGATACCTCGACGAGGTCGTGGACAATGACGAGGACGTGGAGACGACGGAGGTCAGCCGATGAGTGCCGAGGATCTCGAGAAGTACGAGACCGAGATGGAGCTCCACCTCTACCGCGAGTACCGCGACGTGGTGGGGATCTTCAAGTACGTCGTGGAGACCGACCGCCGCTTCTACCTCTGCAACCAGGTGGACGTGAAGGCACGCACCGAGGCGGGTGACGTGTTCTTCGAGGTCTCCATGACCGACGCCTGGGTCTGGGACATGTACCGGCCTGCCCGGTTCGCGAAGAACGTCAAGGTGCTGACCTTCAAGGACGTGAACGTCGAGGAGCTGACACCTGCCGAGATCGAGCCGCCGAAGGTCTGAGCGAGCCGGCTTCCGTCCACAGGCGCACTCTCCCCGCCGGTCATCCACAGGCTCCGAGCTCGGTCCTGACTCCTGACCGACCATGCCGCGAGGCTGTGGTCCAGGAGGTGGGCGATGACCTACGACGTGACTGCGGCCGACGTGCCGTCCCGACGATCGGCTCTGGGAGCCTTCGGGGAGGCGGTGGCCGCCCGGCACCTCGTCGGGCTGGGGATGGTGGTCCTGGACCGCAACTGGCGGTGCCCGCTCGGCGAGATCGACCTGGTGCTGCGCGACGGCGCCGTGCTCGTGGTCTGCGAAGTGAAGACCCGGACGTCACTGAGCCATGGCAGTCCGGTGGAGGCGGTCACCGAGCAGAAGGCCGCGCGGCTGCGCCGGCTCGCGGCGCGCTGGCTGGCCGACCACAGGCTGCGTCCCGACGAGGTGCGCATCGACATCGTCGGCGTGCTTCTCCACGGTGGCAGCGTCACCGACCTCGACCACGTCCGTGGGGTCGGCTGAGATGGGCTGCGCGACGGCCCGGACGGTATCGCTCCAGGGAGCGACAGGCCATCTCGTCGACGTTCAGGTCGACGTCTCGCAGGGTGTGGTGAAGACCGCGCTGGTCGGCCGCCCCGACGCGTCGGTCAACGAGGCCCGGGACCGGTGCCGCGCCGCCGTCGCCAACTCGGGCTTCACGTGGCCCTCGACGCGGCGGGTGACGATCCTGCTGTCCCCGGCCGATCTGCCGAAGCGTGGGCCGCACTTCGACCTGGCCATCGCGGTCGGCACCCTCGCGGCCGCCGGCGAGGTGCCGCCCGCGGCGCTCGCCGACACGGTGTTCGTCGGGGAGCTCACCCTCGACGGCCGGCTGCGGGCGGTGCCCGGCGTGCTGCCGATCACGATGGCTGCCGCGGCGCAGGGCATCGGGCGGATGGTGGTGCCCGAGCCGCAGGCCGAGGAGGCGTTGATGGTGCCGGGGGTCTCGGTCCTCGGCGTGCGCTCCCTGGGCCAGGTGGTCGCGCTGTTGTGCGACAAGCCGGTTCCCTCGGCCGCTCCGGTCGAGCCGATGGGCGCCGGTCCGCTGCTGTCCTGGCGCGGCGAGGAGCGGACCCGCGACCTGGACCTCGCCGACGTGCTCGGCATGGCCGACGCGCGCTTCGCCCTCGAAGTGGCCGCGGCGGGTGCTCACCACCTGATGCTCACCGGCCCCAAGGGAGCCGGCAAGACGACGATCGCGGAGCGGCTGCCGGGTCTGCTGCCCGACCTGACGGTGGAGGAGTCCCTGGAGCTGAGCGCGATCTACTCCCTGGCCGGCGGGCTGCCGCCCGGAGTCCCGCGGCTGGTGCGTCCGCCGTTCCGCGCGCCGCACCACTCGGCCTCGCGGGCAAGCCTGCTCGGCGGCGGCTCCGGCCGGGTCCGGCCGGGCGAGGTCAGCCGGGCCCACACCGGGGCGTTGTTCCTCGACGAGTTCCCGCTCTTCAGCGCCGACATCATCGAGGCGCTGCGCCAGCCGCTGGAGAGCGGGGAGGTGACGATCGCGCGCGGCGAGGAGTCTGCCACCTTCCCGGCGCGGACGATGTTCGTGATCGCCTGCAACCCGTGTCCTTGCGGCGACTACCACCCGCACGACCGGGACAACCGCTGCACCTGCACCGAGGTCAGGCGGCGCGACTACCGGGCCCGGATCAGCGGTCCGATCGCGGACCGCATCGACATCACGCGCCACGTCGAGCCGGTGCGCCCCCACGAGCTGCGAGACCCCCTGGCCCGGCCGGAGCCGACCGCCGTGGTCCGTGAGCGGGTCGCCGCTGCTCGACGTCGGGCCGCCGAGCGCTACGCCGGCACGCCGTGGCGGGTCAACGCGGACGTCCCCGGACCCGCCCTGCGGCAGTCCTGGGCGCTGTCGGAGGAAGCGCTGCGCCGGCTCGACGACGAGGTCTACGCGGGCCGGCTCACCAGACGGGGCGCCACCCGCGTCCACCGGCTGGCCTGGACCGTGGCCGACCTGCGTGGCCGGCCCGGCCCGGGCGACGCGGAGCTCGACGTCGCCCTGCGGCTCCGCAGCGGCGCTCCCCTCACGCTCGCCAGCATGGAGGTGGGCGCGGCATGAACGAGCGCATCGCACGCGCCGCCCTGAGCAGGCTGGCGGAGCCCGGCGACGTCCGGCTCGCGGCGCTCGTCGCACAGCTGGGTGCCGAGCAGGTTCACGCTCTGCTCGTCGGCGAACGGGACGTCGGAGGCATGCTGACCGACCTTGCCACTCGGCTGCGGGGGCTCGACCCGGAGCGGATGCTCGCCGACGCCTCTGCGCAGGGCATCCGCTTCGTGGTGCCGGATGACGAGGAGTGGCCGGCGCAGGTGGAGGACCTCGGCCGGTGCGAACCGTGGCAGGGTCGCGGAGGCGCGCCGATCGGGCTATGGGTCAAGGGGCCGGCCTCCCTGGCGGAGGTCACCTCTCGGGCGGTTGCTGTGGTCGGGTCACGATCAGCGACGACCTACGGGGCTGCGGTGGCCTCGGAGCTCGGCGCACATCTGGCGGGTGAAGGCGTCTGCGTGGTCTCTGGCGCGGCCTACGGCATCGACCAGGCCGCCCACCGCGGTGCCCTTGCCGCCCGCGGGCCCACCGTGGCGGTGCTGGCCTGCGGCGTGGACCGGGCCTACCCGGCGGCGCACCGCGCACTGCTCGACTACATCGCGGACACCGGTGCAGTCGTCTCGGAGCTGCCGCCGGGCTCGGCGCCGACGAAGGTCAGGTTCCTGTCCCGCAACCGGGTGATCGCCGCGCTGGCCGGCGGCACGGTCGTCGTGGAGGCCGCGATCCGCAGCGGGGCCCTGAACACCGCCAACTGGGCCTCCCGGATGAACCGCATCCTCATGGGGGTGCCGGGACCGGTCACCAGCGCGCCGTCGGAAGGAGTGCACGAGCTCATCCGCGATCGCGAGGCGGCCCTGGTGACCCGCGGAGCCGACGTGCTCGAGCTTGTCTCGCCCGCAGGCAGCTGGCTCACGGTGCGCCGTCGCGGGCCGGACCGTGCGCACGACCGGCTGCCTGCCCGTGACCTCCAGGTCCTCGACGCGGTGCCCGCCCAGCGTGGCGCCGCCACCGCGTCCATCGCCCGCACCGCAGGAGTCGGCGAGGTGGAGGTGGCGGCAGTGCTCGAACGGCTGCACGGTCGCGCCCTCGTGGAGCGCTCCGGTGAGCTGTGGCGGTTGCAGCAGCCGGCGGCGCTCCCGGCGGGTGCGCCGGAAGCCTCGCCCGGTTAGCTGACCGTGCCGGTCGTGCTCGCCCGGGTAGGTGACCGTGCCGGCCGAGGCGCTCGCCGGGTGGATGAGCCGGCCCGGTCGGTCGCGCCGCCGACGAGTGAGGGCTCCGGGCGCCTACGCTCCAGATCGTGGCCGCGGAGACCGACGCACTGCCGGAGCCGATGGTCCGCGTGCTCGCCGACTACGAACGCCACCTGCAGGCCGAGCGCGATCTGACACCGCATACGGTCCGCGCCTACACCGGCGACATCGCCGCGATGCTGGCGCACGCCGCCGCCCTCGGCCACACGGACCTCGACACCATCGACGTACGCGCCCTGCGCAGCTGGCTCGCCAAGCAGCAGTCGCTCGGCCTGGCCCGCACCACGATGTCCCGGCGGGCGACCGCGGTCCGGGTGTTCACGGCCTGGGCGCAGCGCACGGGCCGGGTGGCCCAGGATCCCGGCGCCCTCCTCGGATCGCCCAAGGCACACCGGACCCTGCCCCCGGCACTGCGGCTCGACGAGGTTCGCGAGCTGCTCGACGCCGCGGCGGTGCACGCACGTGGGGCCGGACCGGTCGGGGTGCGGGACGTGGCCGTGCTCGAGCTGCTCTACGCCACCGGCATCCGGGTCGGGGAGCTCTGCGCCCTGGACGTCGACCACCTGGACCAGGAACGCCGGGTGGTCCGAGTGTTCGGCAAGGGCCGCAAGGAACGCACCGTGCCGTTCGGGCGCCCCGCGGAGCGGGCCGTCGAACAGTGGCTGAGCCGTGGTCGCCCCGCGCTGGCCAGGCCCGGCTCCGGCGCGGCGCTGTTCCTGGGGGCGCGGGGAGGCCGAGTGGACCAGCGGACCGTCCGGGCGATGGTGCACACCCGCCTGCGGGACGTGCCTGGTGCGCCGGACCTCGGCCCGCACGGCCTGCGCCACACCGCGGCCACCCACCTCCTCGAGGGAGGTGCGGACCTGCGCACCGTGCAGGAGCTGCTCGGGCACGCGTCGTTGGCGACGACCCAGATCTACACCCACGTGACCACGGACCGGCTCCGGCAGGCCTATCGTCAGGCGCACCCGCGCGCCTGAGGACGGCCTCGGTGCCGAGCGGGCGGCCTTCACGACGCCTTGCGCAGGGGGCGGGGATCCGGTCGCCGCACGGCCGGGTGGGGTCGCCCGCCCCCTCACAGCGGCCGCGCGAACCGGGACCGGGGCCAGCCGTCGACCATTGGCCCACCGGCGTGCCGCCGACCGACGTCGACGCGGTGCGGCCTCCGACCGGAGGCATCTGCCCAGGGCGGCGTTGTCCTGACCAATGAGGCCGGCGGACGGCCTGGCGGCGCGGCAGCGCGGGAAGCCACGGGAGCACCGAGCCAGGCGGCAGCCGTCGCACCAGGTCCGGCCGGCAGGACCGGGCCGGTCAGCGGCAGCAGCCGCACCGGGCCTCCCCCGACGAGGGCGAGTGGGTCGAGGTACGTGTCGCCGCGGATCAGCCCCCAGTGCAGGCAGGTGCGCGGGGCGCAGTGGCTCGGGGATGCCTGCAGCCTTCCGATGACCGAGTCGACGGCCACCTGCTCACCGAGGTGCACGGTCGCGTGCACCGGCTCGTAGGTGGTGCGCGTGTCGCCGTGGTCGACGACCACCACGCCGCGGCCGGCGAGCAGGCCGGCGAAGCGAACCGTGCCGGCGAGGGGGGAGTGCACCGGCTGCCCCGGATGCCCTACCAGGTCGACTCCTCGGTGGCCTGAACCGTAGCGGGACGCGGGAGGGTGGAAGGACTCCGACAGCTCGGGCCGCGGGTGGAGCGGCCACACTCCGCGGGCCGGCGAGGCGCCCGGCCCCAGCGGCGTGAGCACGTGCGGCAGCAGAAGCAGGAGCTGGAGCAGCGCGGCCACAACCGCCATGGGGGTCGCCTGACGCGCCGGCAGGTCGGCGCGAGTCACCGATGAGTCGGCGCGAGTCACCGATGAGGAGTTGGCCGCACCGGGAGAGGTTGGGCGCGTCCTGGTGGCTGGGCATGGCGCTGAGCGGGTGACGGCGGAACCGGATGCGACCATGGCGGCAGCCTGCCGGGCCGGGCGCCGCGCGCGCATGCGTCGGCCGACACCTGGGGACGCTCTGGCGGGCCCCGCTGGCTGGGGACGGTTCCTGGCTGGTGAGGCCGGGGGTGGTGGCCTCGCTGCGCGCTCCGCTCCCCGGTGCGCCCGGCCGGCCGGGCCGAACGCCGCGCCCGCGAACGGATCTCGAACGGATTAGGGCTGAGCCGCCCCGGTCCTCTAGAATCGCCGGTGGCAACCCGTGCGAACGGGTTGACCTCGCACGCTCGCACTCCACAACGAGCCGTGGACGGTCCCGACCGTCGACGGGTCACCGTGGGCGACGTCTTTCGGTCTCTCCCGTGTACGGGGGAGTGGGACGCGCGTCGGGCGTCAGGGCAGCGGGCACCCGCCCGACTGCGGTAACTGAAGCGACCTGCTCCCGTGCGCGGGCGCGGGTCATGACGAAAGAGGGATCGAAGGCCATGGCCGTCGTCACCATGCGCCAGCTCCTCGAGAGCGGCGTGCACTTCGGGCACCAGACCCGGCGCTGGAACCCGAAGATGAAGCGATTCATCTTCACCGAGCGCAACGGCATCTACATCATCGACCTCCAGCAGTCGCTGGCCTACATCGACCGCAGCTACGCGTTCATCAAGGACACCGTGGCCCGCGGCGGGACGGTGATGTTCGTCGGCACCAAGAAGCAGGCCCAGGAGGCGATCGCCGAGCAGGCGACCCGCGTCGGCATGCCCTACGTCAACCAGCGCTGGCTGGGCGGCATGCTCACCAACTTCCAGACCGTGCACCAGCGGATCAACCGCCTCAAGGAGCTCGACGAGGTGGACTTCGACAACGTCGCGGGGAGCGGGCGCACCAAGAAGGAGCTCCTGCACATGAAGCGCGAGCGCGACAAGCTGGAGAAGACCCTCGGCGGCATCCGGGAGATGACCCGCACCCCGTCCGCGGTGTGGATCGTCGACACCAAGAAGGAGCACCTCGCCGTCGAGGAGGCCCGCAAGCTCCGGATTCCGATCATCGGCATCCTGGACACCAACTGCGACCCCGACGAGGTCGACTACCCGATCCCGGGCAACGACGACGCGATCCGCGCCGTCAGCCTGCTGACCCGCGTAGTGGCCGACGGTGTCGCCGACGGCCTGATCGCTCGCTCCGGCGCCAAGACCGGTGAGGGCGACACCACGGGCCAGGAGCCGCTGGCCGAATGGGAGCGCGAGCTGCTCGAGGGTCAGGCCGACGCCGCGGCAGTCGAGGCCACCGGTGGCGACGCCGCGGTGACCGAGACACCGGCCGCCGAGGCCACCGGTGCGTCGTCTGAGGCCCCCGCCGCCGAGGCGCCGGCTGAGACACCGGCCGAGACGCCGGCCGCAGAGGCCGCTGCCGAGCCCGCTGCCGAGGCGCCCACCGCCGAGGCCCCCACCGCCGAGGCCCCGACCGCCGAGGCTCCCGTCGCGGAGGCTGCCGCTGTGGACGCTCCGGCCGCCGTGGAGGCAGCAGTCGCCGACGCCGACGCCCCGGCCGCCGAGACCACCGAGTCCTGACCGGTCGCGAGCGGGCCGCGCGCATCCACGCTGCCCGCTCGCGCCACGGGCCGGTTCCACCCTCACGACACCTGAGACGAGGAAGAGCACAGTCATGGCGAACATCACCGCCGCAGACGTCAAGAAGCTTCGCGACATCACCGGCGCGGGCATGATGGACAGCAAGAAGGCGCTGCAGGAGGCCGACGGCGACGTCGACAAGGCCATCGAGATCCTGCGCGTCACACTCGGCAAGAAGGCCGAGAAGCGCGGCGCCGAGCGCACCGCCTCTGCCGGCCTGGTCGCCTCGAGCGGCCCGGCGCTCGTCCAGCTCAACTGCGAGACCGACTTCGTGGCGAAGAACGAGGAGTTCATCGCGGCCGCCCAGCGGATCGCCGACGCCGCTGCGGAGGCCGGGCCCGCCGACGTCGCGGGGCTGCTGGCCGTGACGGTCGACGGCACCACGATCGGCGACCTCGTCTCCGAGCTCGCCACCACGATCGGCGAGAAGATCGAGCTGGGTCGGGTGGCCGTCTTCGACGGCACGGTCGCGACGTACATGCACCGCCGCGCCGCGGACCTGCCGCCGGCGGTCGGCGTGCTCGTGGAGTACGACGGCGCCGACGTCGAGGCCGCCCGCGGCGTCGCCATGCAGATCGCCGCGATGCGTCCGCAGTACGTCACCCGCGACGAGGTCCCGGCCGACGTGGTGGCCAAGGAGCGCGAGATCGCCGAGGCGACCGCCCGCGAGGAGGGCAAGCCCGAGCAGGCGCTGCCGAGGATCATCGAGGGCCGGCTCAACGGCTTCTTCAAGGACGTCGCGCTGCTCGACCAGCCGTCGGTCCAGGAGTCGAAGAAGTCCGTCAAGGCGGTCCTCGACGAGGCCGGCGTGACCGTCAAGCGGTTCGCCCGCTTCGAGATCGGCGCCTGAGCGATCGACTAGGGTTTACCGACGACGCACGACGAGGAGGCCGGTCCGTTGGCACACCGCACCACCACCACGGACCGGCCTCCTCGCACGTCGCCGCCCGACACCGCACCCCACCTGAAGGAATGCCTGTGACGGCGTACAAGCGCGTGCTCCTCAAGCTCTCCGGAGAGGTCTTCGGTGGCGGGCGGGTCGGCGTCGACCCCGACGTGGTCAACGCGATGGCGCACGAGATCGCGGGTGTGGTGCGCAGCGGCGTCCAGGTCGCGATCGTGGTGGGGGGCGGCAACTTCTTCCGTGGCGCCGAGCTGCAGCAGCGGGGGATGGACCGGTCCCGGGCCGACTACATGGGCATGCTCGGCACGGTCATGAACTGCCTGGCGCTCCAGGACTTCCTCGAGAAGCAGGGCGTCGAGACCCGCGTCCAGACCGCCATCGCGATGGGACAGGTCGCCGAGCCGTACATCCCGCGCCGGGCGATGCGGCACCTCGAGAAGGGCCGCGTGGTGATCTTCGGTGCCGGCGCGGGTATGCCGTACTTCTCCACCGACACCGTCGCCGCCCAGCGCGCGCTCGAGATCGGCGCGCAGGTGATCCTGATGGGCAAGCAGGGCGTCGACGGGGTCTACGACTCCGACCCGCACCTCAACCCGGACGCGGTGAAGTTCGACCATCTGACCTACGACGAGTTCCTCACCCGCGACCTGCGGGTCGCCGACGCGACGTCGGTGAGCCTGTGCCGCGACAACGACGTGCGGATGATCGTGTTCAACCTCTCCGAGGAGGGGACCATCGCGCGCGTCGTCGCAGGTGAGAAGATCGGTACGACGGTCACCCGGGACGCCTGACGCCCCGGGCGCCGCACGACGACGACAGAGGAACGAGGAGCAGCCGTGATCACCCAGACCCTCAACGAGGCCGACGCCAAGATGACCAAGGCCGTCGAGGTCTCCCGTGAGGACTTCGCGGCGATCCGCACCGGCCGGGCGAACCCGCAGATGTTCCACAAGATCACCGTGGAGTACTACGGCTCCCCGACGCCGCTGCAGCAGCTGGCGTCGTTCACGGCGCCGGAGGCCCGGGTCATCTTGATCTCGCCGTACGACATGGGCTCGATGCACGCCATCGAGAAGGCGATCCGCGACTCGGACCTCGGGGTCAACCCCACCGACGACGGCAAGACGATCCGCGTCACGCTCCCGGAGCTCACCGAGGAGCGCCGCAAGGAGTACATCAAGATCGCCCGGCACAAGGCCGAGGAGGGTCGAGTCGCGATCCGGAACATCCGCCGGCACGCCAAGCAGGCGCTCGAGAGGCTCGAGAAGGACGGCGAGGTCGGCAAGGACGACGTCACCGGCGCGGAGAAGCGTCTCGACGGGGTCACCAAGAAGCACGTCGACGCGGTCGACGACCTGCTCAAGCACAAGGAAGCCGAGCTGCTCGAGGTCTGAGCAAACGGTGTCCACCATGAGCGCGCCCGACACGCCGCCGGCAGACGTCCCGGTGCCACCGGCCGCCCCCCCGAGCCGGGCCGGCCGCGACCTGCCGAAGGCGATCGCCTCCGGCGTCGTGCTCGCGGTGGCCATCGTGCTGTCCCTGGCGTTCTGGAAGACCGGCTTCATGATCATCGTGGTCGCCGCGGTGCTCGTGGCGGTCTGGGAGCTCCGGACGGCGTTCGGGGGTGCCGGGATCCGGCTGACGTTCGAGCCACTGCTGGTCGGCGGCGTGGTGATGGTGCTCGCCGCCTACCTCGCCGGCGCGCCGGCGCTGGTCACCGTCACCGCGGTGACCGCCTTCGTGTGCCTGCTGTGGCGGCTGCGCGGCGGCATCGACGGCTACGTCCGCGACGCGACCGCCTCGGTCTTCACGACGTTCTACGTGCCGTTCCTCGGCAGCTTCGTCGCGCTTCTGCTGGCCGAGGGCCAGGGTGCGCTTGCGGTGATCACGTTCATCCTCGTGACCGTAGCCTCCGACATCGGTGGCTACGCGGTCGGCGTGCTGTTCGGACGGCACCCGATGGCGCCGGTGATCTCGCCGAAGAAGTCGTGGGAGGGCTTCGCCGGCTCGGCGGTGTCCTGCGTGGTCGTCGGCTGGCTGTCGGTCGTCTACCTGCTCGACGGCGCCTGGTGGGTGGGCGTGCTGCTGGGCGCGACCGCCGTGGTGATGGCCACCCTCGGCGACCTCTGCGAGTCGGTCATCAAGCGTGACCTCGGCATCAAGGACATGTCCCACATCGTCCCCGGGCACGGCGGGCTGATGGACCGACTCGACTCGCTGCTCGCGACTGCCGCGCCGGTCTGGCTGCTGCTGCACTACCTGGTGTTCTGAGGTCATGTCCGAACGACGCTCCGCCCTTCCGCTGGTCTTCGACGAGCCGCGCGGCCGCCGCAAGCCGCCCCGCCACCTCGCCGACCTCACCGCCGCCGAGCGCAAGGCGCTCCTCGTCGAGCACGGGCTTCCCGGCTTCCGCGCCAAGCAGCTCTCCACGCACTACTTCAGCCGGCTGGTCGACGACCCGGCGCAGATGACCGACCTCCCGGCGGCGGAGCGGGACGCGCTGGCCGCCTCGCTGCTTCCCGCGCTGATGACGCCGCTGCGCACCCTCGAGGCCGACCGCGGCACCACCCGCAAGACGCTCTGGCGGCTGTTCGACGGCGCCCTGGTGGAGTCGGTGCTGATGCGCTACCCCGACCGGGTGACGATGTGCGTGTCCTCGCAGGCCGGCTGCGGGATGGCCTGCCCGTTCTGCGCCACCGGCCAGGGCGGTCTGCAGCGCAACATGTCGACCGCGGAGATCGTGGAGCAGGTGGTCGCCGGCGCGAGGTCGCTGGCGCGCGGCGAGGTACCCGGCGGGGCCGGCCGGGTCAGCAACGTGGTGTTCATGGGCATGGGCGAGCCGCTGGCCAACTACAAGGCGGTCATGGGCGCCGTACGACGGCTCACCGACCCGACCCCCGACGGGCTGGGGATGTCCGCGCGGGGCATCACCGTCTCGACCGTCGGCCTCGTCCCACGGATCCGGCAGCTCGCCGAGGAGGGCGTCCCGGTGACGCTGGCGCTGTCGCTGCACGCCCCCGACGACGAGCTGCGCAACGAGCTGGTGCCGGTGAACACCCGCTGGAGCGTGCACGAGGCGGTCGAGGCGGCCTGGACCTACGCGCGCACCACCAGGCGCCGGGTCTCGATCGAGTACGCCATGATGCGCGACATCAACGACCAGGCGTGGCGGGCCGACCTGCTCGGCGACGTGCTGACGTCGTACGGAGACTGGGGCTGGGTGCACGTCAACCTGATCCCGCTGAACCCCACCCCCGGGTCGAAGTGGACGGCTTCGCGACGCGAGGACGAGCGGGAGTTCGTGCGCCGGCTGGAGGCGAAGGGCGTCCCGACCACCGTGCGCGACACCCGGGGATCGGAGATCGACGGGGCCTGCGGTCAGCTGGCCGCGGTCGACGTCTGAGCGCGGCTGGCGTGTCGTGGCGGGCCGCCGGCCAGCGCCTCGAGCAGCGGCCACGCCGGCACCTCGCGGGTAGTCCGCGTCCACCAGCACATCGGGGCCACCGACGACTCGTCGGCGTAGAGGCTCTCGCAGGCTCCTGGAGGGTCTCCTGCACGGTGCCGCTCCCGGTGGCGACGGTGAGACCGCTTCTGGCGAGGGTGCGCGCCAGCCGGTCTGATCGTGCCGAGTCTCTGGGTAGGAGACGACACGAGCCCCGTCACGCCGGAAGGTGCCCTCGCCGATCCGGGCATCGACCAAGGTGACCGCCTGACAGCCACGCTCTCCTCCGCGCGCGGGCAGCGGCACAGCGAGCGGGTGCTCCCTCGAGCACCCGCCGCCTGCCCGGGACTGCGCGATCAGGGTTGTGGGGTGATGGCCTCGTCGAGAGGAGGCCAAGCTCGCCTTCCGTCCACCTCGCCGAGTCGATCCGCTCGATGATGCTCTCGAGACCTCGCTGCCTGTGCGCTGGTACCTGCCTCGCCGTGACGTCCGGATGGATCTGCTCACACCTTCGGACAAGCACACGGTAGCGCCGAGCCCCTGAAGTTGCGTGGTTCTACCCCGACCCGCTCGACGACGCATACCGGGTCAAGGACCTCATCTGCTTCTGGCGACCCGCGAAGGTCCACGTCGACGGCGAGCCGGTGGACACCTCGATGCCCGGCCACTCGAGAGAGTCCAGCCGAGGCTGCACGCCACGGTCGCCGTCAGCGCGCCGGCCAGGCGGAGTCCGTGCCCAACCCAACGGACGAGACGCCTTGGGCAGCCCCCGCGGCATCGCCCGGCCGATCGATCTCACGCGCACGCCCATCGGCATCGGGAAATGCGGCTGCGCCCACCCGTGACCGACCTGAGAGACCTCGTGAGGGCTACATCGCCTCGGCCAGCAGCTCCCCGAACAGGGCGTGCTCGTCGACGTCCAGGCCGCGGGCCGTGAACCAGGTGCAGACGTTGTGGCAGTCCCGCATCAGGTAGTCCATGCCCCGCGGGTTGGCCACGACGTCGACGGCCTGCGGCAGGTCGATGAGCACCAGCCGCTCGCCGGCCGCGAGCACGTTGAACGGGGACAGGTCGCCGTGCGCGACCCCGTGGCCGGCGAGCCGGACCATCGCCTCGCGCAGCTGGTCGTAGTAGGAGGCCAGCAGCTGCCTGCCCGGCCGGGTCTGGACCAGCCGCGGCGCGGGCTCGCCGTCGTCCTCGACGAGCTCCATGAGGATCTCGGTGCCGTCGATCTGCACCGGGTAGGGGACCGGGACGCCGGCCGACCAGAACCGGGTCAGCGCCTCCCACTCGGCCCAGGCCCACTGGCCGGCGGCGACGGCGCGGCCGTGCGCGGTCTTCTTGGCCAGCGCGCGGCCGTCGCGGCTGTTGCGGGTGCGCCGGCCCTCGGTGTAGCCGGCGCTGCGGTGGAAGGTCCGGTGCTCCTCGCTGCGGTAGCGCTTCGCCGCGAGCACGACCTGTCGGTCGGGGTCGTCGGGCACGGCCCGCTCGAGGAGGAACACGTCGGCCTCCTTGCCGGTCTTCAGCACGCCCAGCTCGGTGTCGACCGCGGCGCGGTCGGTCACCAGCCAGCCGGGCACCGGCTCGGGTCCGCGGCAGAGCCGCTCGAGGTCCCAGTAGGTGCTCCACCGGGCCTGAGCGCAGGCGTCCGGCTCGTCGAGCGGGCGGAAGTCGCAGACGAAGAACGGGTCGACGTCGTCGGCGGTGGTGTCGGAGGTGGGGTGCTGCTCAGCGAGCCACGCCGTGGCGGGCTCGGGGAAGACGTCGTACGACATCGGTGGGGGTGCTCCAAGCGTGAGGGGGATCGAGGACGGCGGACACGCCGAAAACAGGTGTGCGCATGTCGGCCTCCTCCCGGTCACGACGGCCTCTGCGGCCGTCACCCGCGGACCAGCCTGGTGCAGCCCGCCATCCCGCGCAAGTCAATTACCGGGCGCGCACGCTCGTCGGGGCCGGACGTGCCCTGTCGCGGTACTAGACTCGGGGTGACTCTGTTGGAAGGACCGTCGTGCGCACCCCCACCCCGCGTCCCCGCACGCTCGTCGGCGCCCTGGTGGCCTCGGCCGTCTGCACGCTCTGCGCGGCGCTCACCGCCGCGGTCGTGCTCGACCCCGCGACCGACCGTGCCGACCGGGCCGCGGCCTCGGTCCCGACGCCGCAGCCCGGCGCCGCCGGCATCGGCGACGGGTACTTCCCGCGCGACGGCAACGGCGGGTACGACGTCGCGCACTACGGCATCGACGACACCTACCGGATGGCCTCGGGGCGGCTCACCGGACGCACCGTGATCCGTGCGGTGGCCACCGAGCGCCTGTCCTCCTTCCACCTCGACCTGGTGCTGACGCCCGACGCGGTGACCGTCGACGGTGTCCGGGCGCGCGCGACGAAGTCCGGGCTGCACGAGCTGGTCGTCACCCCCCGCGCGCCGATCGCGGCGGGTCACCGGTTCACCGTCTCGGTGCGCTACCACGGCGTGCCGCGGCGGATCCGCTGGAACGGCGAGCGCCCCTGGCTGTCGAACCGCCACGAGGCGCTGGCCACCAACGAGCCGCACATCGCTCCGTGGTGGTTCGCGGTCAACGACCACCCACGGGACAAGGCCGCGTACGACGTCACCGTGCGGGTCCCGCGCGGCAACCAGGTGATCGGCAACGGCGCGCTGGTGTCCCGGCACCTCGGGGGCACCTGGTCGACCTACCACTGGCGGATGAGCCGGCCGATGGCCTCCTACCTCGCCTTCTTCGCCGCCGGCCGGTTCCGGGTGGAGCGCGGCCGCAGCGCAGGACTGCCCTTCACGATCGCGGTCTCCCGCCGGCTGGCGCCCGCCGACCAGCGCTGGGCGTTGAAGGTGCTGCGCCGCAGCGCGCCGATCACCGCCTGGCTGGCCACCCAGTTCGGCCCCTACCCGTTCGGCTCCACGGGCGGTGTGGCGACCTCGCTGTTCAGCGGTTTCGCCCTGGAGAACCAGAGCAGGCCGACCTACGACTTCTACGGCCTCGACCGGACCACGGTGGTGCACGAGCTCGCCCACCAGTGGTTCGGTGACGACGTGTCGGTGGACCGGTGGCGCGACATCTGGCTGAACGAGGGCTTCGCCAGCTTCGCCGAGTGGCTCTACTCCGAGCACCACGGCGGGTACTCCGCCCAGCGGCAGCTGCGGGACACCTACGGTGTGTACGGCGCGCACAGCCCCTTCTGGACGCGGTCCGTGGCCGACCCGGGCCCGCAGCACCTCTTCTCCGAGCCGGTCTACGTGCGCGGCGCGATGACCCTCCAGGCGCTCCGGCACCGCATCGGCGACCGCGACTTCCACACCGTGCTGCGGAGCTGGGTGCGACAGCACCACGGCTCGACCGCCACCATCGAGGAGTTCGAGGCGCTCGCCGCGTCGGTCAGCGGGCAGCAGCTCGGCGGCTTCTTCGACAGCTGGCTGCGCACCCCCGCCAAGCCGGCCGACACCGCCGCCAACGGCCTGGGCTGACCCCGCTCGACGAGGCGGACGCGGCGCGCCGGGACCACCGGCCCTGGCCGGAGCCGGTCCGGCTGTCCAGAATGCTCCCCATGGGTGACTACCGCGAGGCGTTCCGCAGGAGCATCGAGGACCCCGAGGGGTTCTGGGCCGACCAGGCCGGTCTCGTCGACTGGGTCCGCAAGCCGACCCGGATCCTCGACCGCGACCGCCCGCCGTTCTACCGGTGGTACCCGGACGCCACCCTGAACACCTGCTACAACGCGCTGGACCGGCACGTCGTCGCCGGGCACGCGGACCGGGCGGCGCTGGTCTACGACAGTCCGGTCACCGGCGTGACGCGGCGCTTCAGCTACGCCGAGCTGCTCGAGAAGGTCGCCGCCTTCGCCGGGGCGCTGCGCGGCTTCGGCGTCGCGAAGGGCGACCGGGTGGTCGTCTACATGCCGATGATCCCGGAGGCGGTCGTCGCGATGCTGGCCTGCGCCCGGCTCGGTGCGGTGCACTCCGTGGTGTTCGGCGGCTTCGCGCCGCACGAGCTCGCGATGCGCATCGACGACGCCCGCCCGCGCGTGGTCGTCAGCGCCTCCTGCGGGATCGAGCCGAGCCGGGTGGTGGAGTACAAGCCGATGCTGGACCGGGCGCTCGAGCTGGCCACGCACCGGCCGGAGACCTGCGTGGTGGTGCAGCGCCCCGAGGTCACCGCCGAGCTCACCGAGCCCCGGGACGTCACCTGGGACGTCGCGATGGCCGCGGGAGCCGCCGAGCCGGCCGAGTGCGTGCCGGTCGCCGCGACCGACCCGCTGTACGTGCTCTACACCTCCGGCACGACGGGCAAGCCCAAGGGCATCGTCCGCGACAACGGTGGCCACGCGGTCGCGATGGCCTGGTCGCTGCCGAACATCTACGACGTGCGGGCCGGCGAGGTCTTCTGGGCGGCCTCGGACGTCGGCTGGGTGGTCGGCCACTCCTACATCGTCTACAGCCCGCTGATCAACGGCGCGACCACCGTGCTGTACGAGGGCAAGCCGGTCGGTACGCCGGACGCCTCCGCGTTCTGGCGGGTGGTCGCCGAGCACCGGGTCGCGACGCTCTTCACCGCGCCCACCGCGATCCGGGCGATCAAGAAGGAGGACCCCGAGGGCCGGCTGCTCGCCGACCACGACCTGTCCTCGCTGCGCGCGCTCTACCTCGCCGGTGAGCGTCTGGACCCGGACACCTACGTGTGGGCGACCGAGCGGCTCGGGGTGCCGGTGGTCGACAACTGGTGGCAGACCGAGACCGGCTGGCCGATCGCGGCGAACCTGCGCGGGCTGGAGCCGATGCCGCTCAAGCCGGGCTCACCGACGGTGCCCGTGCCGGGGTACGACGTCGTGGTGCTCGACGAGCGCGGCAGGCCGGCGCCCCCGAACACCGAGGGCGCGATCTGCATCGGGCTGCCGCTGCCGCCGGGGACGCTGCCGACGCTGTGGGGCGACGACGAGCGCTACCTGTCGTCGTACCTGAACGCCTTCCCCGGCTACTACCTGAGCGGCGACGGTGGCTACGTCGACGAGGACGGCTACCTGTTCGTGATGGGCCGCACCGACGACGTCATCAACGTCGCCGGCCACCGACTGTCGACCGGCTCGATGGAGGCGGTCATCTCCGCGCACCCGGCGGTCGCGGAGTGCGCGGTCATCGGGGTGGCCGACCAGCTCAAGGGCCAGCTGCCGCGCGCCTTCGTGGTGCTCAAGGCGGGCGTCACCGTGGACCCGGACGACATCCGCGCCGAGCTGGTGCGGATGGTGCGCGACGAGATCGGCGCGGTGGCCGCGTTCCGCGAGGTGAGCGTGGTCGGCGGGCTGCCGAAGACCCGTTCCGGCAAGATCCTGCGCAAGACCATGCGGGAGATCGCCGACGGCAAGGACGCGGTGGTGCCCTCGACCATCGAGGACCGCGGGGTGCTCGACACGCTGCGGGACACGCTTCGCCGCTGACCGACCTAGACCCGCGGCGGTGACCCGGCCGGGCGCCTGGCACCATGGTCGCTTGCATGTCCACCGACTCGGGGGTTCGTCGTGATCCGTAGGCTCGTCGCGCTGCTTGTCATCGTCGTGATCGGGTCCGTTGCCACGGCGGAGGCCGCCGCCGCCTACGCGCCGGCTCCCGGGGCGGTGTTCAACAACCCGTACGGCGACCAGGCCGGTCGCTCGCGGATCCTCCGGCACGTCCTGTCCGCGATCGAGCACGCCAGGACCGGTTCCACGATCCGCATCGCGGTGTACTCCTTCGACCGGCGCAGCATCGCCGACGCGCTGATCGCGGCGCACCGACGCGGGGTGCACGTCCAGGTGGTGGTCAACGACAACTGGACCTCGCCGCAGATCCAGCGCACCCGCCGGGTGCTCGGCACCGACCCGACCAAGAAGCACTTCATCACGATCTGCGCGGGCTCCTGCCGCGGCGGGTACGGCAACCAGCACATGAAGATCTACCTGTTCACCCACACCGGCAGCGCCCGCAACGTCGTGATGAACGGCTCGGCCAACCTGACCAACTACGCCGCGGTGAACCAGTTCAACGACCTGTTCACCCTCCAGAACGCGCCGGCGATGCTGGCGGCGTACACCAGGATCTTCGACGAGCTGAAGCTCGACCGGCGGGTGCAGCGCCCGTACCGCTCGGTGCAGACCGGCTCGTTCACGAGCATCTTCTACCCGCACCCGGACACCACGAAGGCCAGCGACCCGGTGTTGCGCCGGCTCAACGGGGTGCGCTGCGCCGCGCTCGGCGGGTCGGGGCTGCACGGCCACTCCGTCATCCGGATCGCGATGTACGGCTGGCAGGGCACCCGCGGGCTCTACCTGGCGCAACGGGTCGGCCAGATGGCTCGGCGCGGGTGCAACATCAAGGTGGTGCTCAGCAACGGCGGGGGACTGGTCGCCCGCACCCTCGCGAAGAACGGGGTACGGGTGCGCAGCGCCGACTACGACCGCAACCACAACGGCGTGCTGGAGAAGTTCACCCACGAGAAGTACATGGCGCTCAACGGCACCTTCCTGGGCCGCGGAACCCATTCGGTGTGGACCGGGTCGGAGAACTGGTCAGGGATGGCGCTGCGCAACGACGAGGTGACCGTGCGGATCCCGCGCTCGGCGGCGTACCACACCTACGTGCGGAACTTCGACTTCATCTGGAGCCGGCACAGCCACGCGATCGGCTCGCACTACGGCGCCACCACGCCCGACCAGCCCTGACCGGGTCCCGGCGGCGCCGGGGCGACTCAGTGCCCCAGGAACGGGGCCATCGCCCGGGCCACCACGCTGGGGGATCCGGTGAGCCGCTCCTCGCCGTCCGACAGCGCCATCGCCCGCAGCCCCGCGTTGACCCCCAGCCAGCGCAGCGGTTCGGGCTCCCAGCGCGGCGAGCGGTGGTCGACCCACGGGAGCGCGGTCAGGTCGGTCGACCAGCCGAGTACCAGGTCGCGCAGCGTCCGACCCGCCAGGTTGGTCGTGCTGACCCCGTCGCCGACGTACCCGCCGGCCCAGCCGAGCCCGGTACGGCGGTCCAGGCCCACGGACGCGCACCAGTCGCGGGGGATGCCGAGCGCGCCGCCCCAGGCGTGGGTGAACTTGGTGGCGGCAAGCGTAGGGAACAGGTCCACCAGCGTGGCGCGCAGCATCGCGAACACCCGGGGGTCGCGGTCGAAGTCCGGACGGGTCGCCGAGCCGAAGTGGTACGGCGCGCCGCGACCGCCGAAGACCAGCCGGTCGTCGGCGGTCCGCTGCCCGTAGATGATCAGGTTGCGGTGGTCGTTGAACGTCTCGCGGTCGCGCAGCCCGATCCGGTCCCAGGTGGCGGTGTCGAGCGGCTCCGTGGCGACCGCCAGGGAGTAGACCGGCACGACCGCTCGGGGACCGGCGAGGTGGCCGGTGTAGCCCTCGGTCGCGCGGATCACGACATCGGCACGCACCCGGCCGTGCGCGGTGTCCACGGCGCCGGGCTCGATCGAGACCGCCCGGGTCTGCTCGTGCACCACCCCGCCGAGCCGCTCGACGACCCGGGCGAGTCCGCGCACCAGCCGGGCCGGGTGGATGACCGCGCAGTCGGGGGTGAACGTGCCACCGAGCACCCGGGTGGCTGCGAGCCGGGCCCGCGCCTCGTCGGCGTCGAGCAGCCGGACGTCGTCCACACCGCGCCCCCAGGCGCGGGCGTCCTCGACCTCGGCCCGGGCGCGGGTGAGCTGGGAGCGGCTGCGGGCCAGCGAGACCGTGCCGCCCTTGTGGTGCTGGGCGTCGATGCCCTCCTCGTCGGCCACGCGCAGCACCTCGTCCACGCTCGCCCGCATCGCGGCGTGCTGGGCGCGGGCGTGGTCCGGGCTCGAGCCGGGCAGCCGGGCGAGCTTGGCGTGCGAGGCGGGGAACAGCGCCGAGCACCAGCCGCCGTTGCGGCCGGACGCGCCGTACCCGGCGGTCTCCGCCTCGAGGACCATCACCCGCAGCGTGGGGTCGGCCCGAAGCAGGTAGTAGGCGGTCCACAGCCCGGTGAAGCCGCCGCCGACGATGGCCACGTCGACGTCGGTGTCGCCCGGCAGCGGCGGCCGCGGCTGGAGCGGGTCCGGAACGGTGGCGTGCCAGAAGGAGAGGTCGTGGTAGTCGGGCACGGCGATCAGCGCACGCCCCAGGAGTAGGTCTGCTTGCGCAGCTTGAGGTACATGAACGTCTCGGTGGACACCACGTCCTGGATCTCGCGGATCTTGTCCGACAGCACCCGCAGCAGCGCCTCGTCGCTCTCGCAGACCACCTCGACGAGCAGGTCGAACGAGCCGGCGGTGATCACCACGTAGTCGACCTCCTCCATGGCGGCCAGCTCGTCGGCGATCGGCTCGAGGGGGCCCTTGGCGTTGATGCCGATCATGGCCTGCCGGCCGAATCCCAGCTCGAGCGGGTCGGTGACCGCGACCACCTGCATCACGCCTCCGTCGATGAGCCGCTGGACGCGTTGGCGAACTGCGGCCTCGGACAGCCCCACGACCTTGCCGATCGCGGCGTAGGACTTGCGGCCGTCATGCTGCAGCTGTTCGATGATCGCCTTGGACACCTCGTCCAGCGTGGGGCCGTTGGTGGCCCGACCTGCGCGTATGCTCACCGTGCCATCCTCTCAGAGGTAGCGTTGACTTGACGGATTCCCGCGCTGTTGGCGAGGGAATTCGTTGCAGTTCTGTTACCGGTCGACGGAATCCCTTGTGGCTCCGGGGGACGTCTGACATTATCCTCAAATTGCCGCACCCAACGGCCGAAAGAGGGTTTGTCTGTATGAGGTCGGAGATTCCCGCCCACGACGTCGGCAGCATGTTTCGCAGCAGACCTCGAGGCTCTCGGGGGGTCGAGCTGACCCGACGGGGCTTCCTGCGCGGCGCGGCAGTGGCCGGCCTTGCCGCAGGGGCGCCCAGCCTGCTGTCGGCCTGCGGTGTGCCCGCCGCCACCCAGACCCCGGAGTCCTGTCCGAGCACCGACCTGTCCAGCAGCCAGAAGGTGCTCGACATCTCCAACTGGCCGCTCTACATCGACGAGGCCAAGGTGACCCGGAACGGCCAGAAGGTCACGGTCTACCCGACGCTGGAGAAGTTCCAGCGCCAGACCGGGATCTCCGTGGACTACGTCACCGACGTCAACGACAACGCCAGCTTCTTCGGGATCGTCCGCAACCAGCTGGCCACCTGTGCCCCCACCGGGCGGGACATCATGGTGCTCACCGACTACATGGCGGCCCGGGTCAAGAACCTCGGCTGGCTGCAGAAGCTCGACAAGCAGAAGATCCCGAACGTCGTCAGCAACCTCGAGCCCAACCTGCGGCACCCCACCTGGGACCGCAACCGCGAGTTCAGCGTCCCGTGGCAGAGCGGCCTGACCGGCATCGCCTACAACGAGAAGCTGGTCAAGCCGGTGAGGTCCTTCGACGAGCTGCTGACCCGCTCGGACCTCAAGGGCAAGGTCACGCTGCTCTCGGAGATGAACGACACCATGCTGTTCATGCTGCTGCTCGAGGGTCACGACCCGGAGGACTTCACCCCCGACCAGTTCAGCGGTGCCATCGACCGGCTGCAGAAGTCGGTGGACTCCGGCCAGATCCGCTCCTTCACCGGCAACGAGTACGCCCAGGACCTGGTCAAGGGAAACGTGCTCGCCTGCGAGGCGTGGTCCGGCGACATCCTGCAGCTGCAGTTCGACAACCCGCACATCAAGTTCGTGGCGCCCGAGGAGGGGCTGTCGCTGTGGAGCGACAACATGCTCGTCCCGAACAAGGCCACCCACAAGACGAACGCCGAGGCGTGGATGAACTACTACTACGACCCCAAGGTGGCCGCCGAGCTCGCCGCCTGGGTCAACTACATCTGCCCGGTCCAAGGTGCGCAGGAGGAGATGACGAAGATCGACAAGTCGCTCGCGGAGAACCCCCTGATCTTCCCGACCGAGGAGTCGCTGAAGAACGCCTACGGGTTCATGGCGCTGCCCGAAGGCGTCGAGCGCCTCTACCAGAAGCAGTTCGCCCAAGTGACTGGAGCCTGACGTGGCTGACCTGGACGTGAAGACCGGCGCGGACCACGGCTCCGCCGCGGCGAGCGGCGCCGAGCTGACGCTGACGTCGGTGACCAAGCGGTTCGGTGCGTTCACCGCCGTGGACGACCTCGACCTGACCGTGGAGCAGGGCCGGTTCTACGCGCTGCTCGGGCCCTCGGGCTGCGGGAAGACCACCACGCTGCGGATGGTCGCGGGCCTCGAGGAGCCGACGACCGGCAGCATCTGGCTCGGTGGCAAGGACATCAGCCGGCTCAAGCCGTACAAGCGGCCGGTGAACACCGTGTTCCAGAACTACGCGCTGTTCCCGCATCTCGACATCTTCGAGAACGTCGCGTTCGGCCTGCGCCGACGTGGCGTCAAGAACGTCAAGCAGCAGGTCGGGGAGATGCTCGAGCTGGTCGAGCTCGACGGGTACGGCGGTCGCCGGCCGGCCCAGCTCTCCGGCGGCCAGCAGCAGCGCGTCGCGCTCGCCAGGGCGCTGATCAACCGCCCGCAGGTGCTGCTGCTCGACGAGCCGCTCGGGGCCCTCGACCTCAAGCTCCGCCGCCAGATGCAGATCGAGCTCAAGCGCATCCAGACCGAGGTGGGCATCACCTTCATGCACGTCACGCACGACCAGGAGGAGGCCATGACCATGGCCGACACCATCGCGGTGATGAACAAGGGGCTCATCGAGCAGCAGGGTGCCCCCGCCGACCTGTACGACAACCCGGCCACGACGTTCGTGTCGAACTTCCTGGGCCAGTCCAACCTGGTCCGCGCCGAGGTGCGCTCCCGCGCCGGCAACGAGGTGGTCGTCGACGCCCAGGGCAGCAGCCTGGCGGTGCCGACGGCGCGCGCGCACAGCTCCGAGGGAGCCGTCTGGGCCGGCATCCGCCCCGAGAAGGTGTTCCTGGCCGAGGCCGGCGCCGAGGCGGAGTCCAGCTCCAACGTGCTGCGCGACGGGCGGGTCAGCGACGTGAGCTACATCGGCGTCAGCACCCAGTACCTGGTGCGGATGCCCTGGGGCCAGGAGCTCACCGTCTTCGAGCAGAACACCGGCGCCCGCCGGCCGTTCGCGGTCGGCGACACGGTGGACCTGCACTGGATGGCCGCGCACACGTTCCTGCTCGACGCCGCCCAGGACGCCTCGGCCGGTGCGGAGGTCGAGGAGTGACCGCCGCCTGGGCCGAGACCGAGGCGGCCGAGCCGGGCGTGATGCCCAGCGCGCCGGAGCCGATGAAGCGGCGCCGCGGCCGGACCGGCTACCTCCTGCTGCTGCCGGGCATGCTGTGGCTGGTCGTGTTCTTCGTGCTGCCGACCATCCAGCTGGCCGGCACGTCGCTGTACGAGCCGACCGGCTCGCTCGACACCGGCTACTCGATGACCTGGTCGTTCAGCAACTACGTCGACGCGCTCACGACGTACGTCGACCCGTTCCTGCGCTCGCTGGTGTACTCGGTGACGGCGACCGTGCTGGCGCTGCTGCTCGGCTACCCGCTGGCCTACGCGATCGCGTTCAAGGCCGGCCGCTGGCGCAACCTCATGCTCGTGGCGGTGATCGCGCCGTTCTTCACCAGCTTCCTGGTCCGGACGCTGGCCTGGAAGTCGATCCTGTCCGACAACGGGTTCGTGGTGAACGTGCTGCAGGCGGTGCACATCCTCGGACCCGACGGGCGGCTGCTGGCCACCTGGGTGGCGGTGGTGACCGGCCTGACCTACAACTTCCTGCCGTTCATGGTGCTGCCGCTGTACGCCAGCCTGGAGAAGATCGACCCCCGGCTGGTCGAGGCGGGCAGCGACCTGTACGCCAACAGCTTCACGTCGTTCCGCAAGGTGACGCTGCCGCTGTCGATGCCCGGCGTCGTGGCGGGGACCCTGCTGACCTTCATCCCGGCGGCCGGTGACTACATCAACGCCCAGCTGCTCGGCACGCCGCAGCAGTACATGATCGGCAACGTCATCGACAACCTGTTCCTCGTTCAGCTCGACTACCCGATCGCGGCGGCCTGCTCGGTGGTGCTGATGGCGGCGATCACGGCGATGGTCCTGGTGTACGTGCGCCGGGCCGGGACGGAGGAGCTGCTGTGAACCCGCTGCAACGCGCCGGTCGCTGGGTGACCGACCACATCATCTCGCTCATCGCGATCCTCGTGCTCGGCTACATGTTCCTGCCGATCGCGTTCGTCGTGCTGATGAGCTTCAACCAGCCGAGCAGCCGGCTGTCGTACACCTTCGACTCGTTCACGCTTCAGAACTGGCTGCACCCCTGCGCCTCGCCGGGGATGTGCTCCTCGGTGGTGACCAGCATCCAGATCGGCTTCCTGGCCACGGTCGGAGCGACCATCCTCGGCACGCTGATCGCCTTCGCGCTGGTGCGGCACAGGTTCCGCGGCCGCTCGACCACCAGCGTGCTGATCTTCCTGCCGATGGCCACCCCCGAGGTGGTGATGGGCTCGTCGCTGCTCGCACTGTTCACCGCGGCGCACCTCGCCGGCCGGCTCGGCTTCTGGTCGATCCTGGTCGCGCACATCATGTTCTGCGTCTCGTTCGTCGTGGTGACGGTGAAGGCCCGGCTGTCCGGCCTCGACCAGCGGTACGAGCAGGCGGCGATGGACCTGTACGCCAACGAGTCGCAGGCGTTCTGGCGGGTCACCTTCCCCTTGGTGTTCCCCGGGATCCTGGCCGCGGCGCTGCTGGCGTTCTCACTGTCGTTCGACGACTTCATCGTGACGAACTTCAACCACGGCAACACGATCACCTTCCCGATGTTCGTGTGGGGCGCGGCCCAGCGTGGCATCCCGCCGCAGGTCAACGTGGTCGGCACCGCGATGTTCCTGATCGCGCTGCTCGGCGTGCTCGGCAGCCAGGTCTTCCAGCGCCGGCGGACGCAGGCCACGTGAGCGTGGCGGCGCAGGCGCTCGCCGACGCCGAGCCGAAGGTCTACTGGCTGACCGACCCGGCCCGACCCGAGCCGGCCGCTGTGCTCACCGGCACGCAGCGGGCCGACCTCGCGGTGGTCGGCGGCGGCTACACCGGGCTGTGGACCGCGCTGCGGGCCAAGGAGCGCGACCCGGACCTCGACGTGGTGCTGCTCGAGGCGGGCCGCTGCGGCGACCAGGCGAGCGGCCGCAACGGCGGGTTCGCCTCGGCCAGCCTGACCCACGGCCACGCCAACGGGACGGCTCGCTGGCCCGAGGAGATGGACCGCCTCGACCGGCTCGGCGCCGAGAACCTGCGTGAGGTCGGCGACACCGTGCGGCGGCACCGGATCGACTGCGCGTTCGAGGAGACCGGCGAGCTGACCGTGGCTCGGGCGCCCCACGAGCTGGACGGCCTCGCCGAGCACGCCGCGGAGCTGGCGGAGGCCGGCCATCACGCCGCGTTGCTCGACACCGCCGAGGTGCGCGCCGAGCTCGACTCCCCGACGTACCTCGGTGGTCTGCTCGAGCCGCACGGCACCGCCCTCGTCGAGCCGGCCCGCCTGGCCTGGGGGCTGCGTGCGGCCTGCCTGGCCCTGGGCGTCCGGATCCACGAGCAGAGCCCGGTCACCGGCCTCGACCGCGACGCCGCCGACGTGTTGGTCCGCACCGCCCACGGCTCGGTGGCCGCCCGCCGGGTGGTGCTGGCCACCAACGCGTTCCCCCCGCTCCTGCGCCGGCTGCGGCTGATGACCGTGCCGGTGTACGACTACGTGCTGATGACCGAGCCGCTCGACGCCGAGCGGATGGCCTCGATCGGCTGGAAGCGCCGATGTGGCGTGGGGGACGCCTCGAACCTGTTCCACTACTACCGGCTGACCCGCGACGACCGGATCCTGTGGGGCGGGTACGACGCGGTGTACCACTACGGCAGCCGGATCGCCCCGGCGCTCGAGCAGGCCGGACCGACGCACGCACGGCTGGCCGAGCACTTCTTCGCCACGTTCCCGCAGCTACAGGGGGTCCGCTTCACGCATCGGTGGGCCGGCGTCATCGACACCTGCACCCGGTTCAACGCGTTCTACGGCACGGCCCACGACGGCCGGGTGGCCTACGCCCTCGGCTTCACCGGGCTCGGCGTGGCCGCGACCCGGTTCGCCGCCGACGTGGTGCTCGACCTCGTCGAGGGTCGTGACACCGAGCGGACCCGGCTGCGGATGGTCCGCGAACGCCCGCTGCCCTTCCCGCCCGAGCCGGTCCGCTGGGGCGGTGTCACGCTGACCCGCCGCTCCCTGGAACGCGCCGACGCGCGCGCGGGCCGGCGCAACGCGTGGCTGCGCACGCTCGACCGGCTCGGCGTCGGCTTCGACTCCTGAGCGGGTCAGGCACCGCAGACCGCTCCTGCGTCGACGAAGTGCTGGTCCGGCCCCGGCTCCAGCGACATCCCGTCTGCGTACCCCGGCTGCACGTCGAGCAGCAGGTCGCGGTGCGGCCAGGCCTCGAGCTGCCGCCGGTCCACGTAGACCGGACACCCCTCCACCCGGCCGACCTCCAGGTCACCGTCGCCGACGGCGAAGTCGGCAGCCGGGAAGCACATCGGCGCGCTCCCGTCGCAGCACCCCGCCGACAGCACGAAGAGCAGCGGCCCGTGCTGCTCGACCAGCCGGCGGACGGCCGTGCGGGCCGGGGTTGTGGCCTGCACGGCCGGGATCCGGACGTTCCCGGACACCGCCACACCTCCTAGAAGAAGCCGAGCGGCGACTCGTCGGTGCTGACGAGGACGTTCTTGGTCTGGCTGTAGTGCTCCAGCATCATCTGGTGGTTCTCCCGTCCGATGCCGGAGATCTTGTAGCCACCGAACGCCGCGCCGGCGGGGTACTGGTGGTAGCAGTTCACCCAGACCCGGCCGGCCTGGATCCCGCGGCTCATCCGGCTCATCCGGTTGGCGTCGCGCGTCCACACCCCGGCACCGAGGCCGTACATCGTGTCGTTGGCGATCTCGAGCGCCTCGGCCTCGTCGTGGAAGGTGGTGACCGCCAGCACCGGGCCGAAGATCTCCTCCTGGAACACGCGCATCCGGTTGTGACCCTTCAGCACCGTGGGCTCGTAGAAGTAGCCGTTCGCGAACTCGCCGTCGATGTCCGGCCGGCGCCCGCCGATGAGCACCTCGGCGCCTTCCTCGCGGCCGATGTCGACGTACCCGGAGATCTTGTGCAGCTGCTGCTCGGACACCTGCGGACCGAGCATCGTGGACTCGTCGAGCGGGTCGCCCTGGCGGATCGCTGCGATGCGTGTAAGGCAGCGCTCGATGAACGCGTCGTACATGGTGTCCTGGATCAGCGCCCGCGACGGGCAGGTGCAGACCTCGCCCTTGTTGAAGGCGTACAGCACCAGGCCCTCGACGGCCTTGTCGAGGAAGCTGTCGTCGTGGTCCATCACGTCCTCGAAGAACACGTTCGGGGACTTGCCGCCGAGCTCGAGCGTCACCGGGACCAGGTTCTGCGACGCGTACTGCATCATCAGCCGGCCGGTCACCGTCTCGCCCGTGAACCCGATCTTCGCGATCTTCGGGCTGCTGGCGAGCGCCTTGCCGACCTCCGCGCCCGGGCCGGTCACGACGTTGATCACGCCCGGCGGGACGACGTCCTCGATGACCTCCATGAGCTTGAGGATCGACCACGGCGTCGGCGAGGCCGGCTTGATGACCGAGCAGTTGCCCGCGGCCAAGGCCGGAGCCAGCTTCCAGGCGGCCATCAGCAGCGGGAAGTTGAACGGGATGATCTGGGCCACGACGCCGAGCGGCTCGTGGAAGTGGTACGCGGTCGTCTTCTCGTCCAGCACGGACAGCCGGCCCTCGAGGCCGCGTGCGGCGGCGGCGAAGTACCGGAAGTGGTCGGCCGCCAGCGGGATGTCCGCGTTCAGCGTCTCCCGGACCGGCTTGCCGTTCTCCCAGCTCTCGGCGACCGCGAGCATCTCCTTGTTCGCCTCGATCGCGTCGGCGATGCGGTTCAGGACCGCCGCGCGCTCGGTCTGCGAGGCACGCCCCCAGGTCCGGAACGCCACGTGTGCCGCGTCGAGCGCCGCGTCCACGTCCGCCGGGGCGGACCTGGCCACCTGGCAGATCGGCTGGGCGGTCGCGGGCGCGAGGTTGGTGGTGTACTCACCGGTGCTCGGTGGCATCCACTTGCCACCGATGAAGTTGTCGTAGCGCTCTTGTACGCCGACCACGCTTCCGGGCTTCCCTGGGGCGATGTAGGTCATGGAGGTGCCTCCTGCGGCTCTGCAGGGCGGATGTCTTCCGTCCTCTCTCACGCTTCGCCGCGAAGGGCCGTCGTCACAGGGGCGATGGTCCCGGCAGCATAGGCAGATGGCCTCTGTCCGGCCGGCAGGAGCGGCCTCTCACGTCCGCCGGTGGAAGGCGACCTGGCGCCGCGGTCCGACCGTGACGGTCCAGGCGGGGTCATGGGCGCGTCGGTGGTGCCATCCGCAGAGCGGCACTCCGTTGGCGACGCTGGTCCGTCCGCCCGCCGACCAGGCCTGTGGGTGATGGATCTCGCACCACGCGAAGGGTCGCTCACACCCGACCGCGGCGCACGAGTCGTGAAGCGTCGCGAGCGCCCGCCGCTGGGCCCTGGTGTGCAGCCGCTGCTCACGGCCCACGTCCAGCGGCTCGGACCGGCTGTCGAGGACCACCGGAAGAATGCCGGCCTCGCAGGCGAGCCGGCGCGCCTCTCCCGCGGAGATGTGCGCCCCGGTGTCGAGCCGCGCAGCCGCGAGCCCGTCCACGAGCCGGTCATGGTCGAGGTGGACGAGGATCGTCGCGGCGACCGGGCCGTGGCCGGTGGTGGGCAGATGCTCGAGCACCTCGCAGAACGCCGCACCCATCCGCGCGGTCCAGGCGAGCGGGCCGTCCGACCCCTCACCGGCCTCGAGGGAGCCGGTGCCGAAGGAGCCGGCCTCGACGGAGCCGGTCCCGGCAGACCCGGCCGGGGGTGCGGCCGTGGCTGCGGACTTCTGGCCGGGCTCGACACGCCGGCGTGGTGCAGTGAGCCGCTCGAGCGCGGAGCGGAGCAGGTGACCGTGCAGCTCGGGCACCACGAACCGCCCGGAGACCGTGCCGTCCGGCTGGTCCTGCAGGGTCAACCAGGTCCGTTGCCGCGCGCTGCGCTCCTCGGCGGCCAGCATGGCTCCCTCCTGCACGTCGGCGAGGCGCGGGGAGGTGACCTCCAGCATCCGCCGGGCCGCCTGGCGCAGGCGTCGGGGGTCCATGCCGGACGCCGCCTTGGCGACCAGCGCCCGCTCCGCCAGCCATCGCTGCTGGTCGGTCGCCGCCGCGGGGAGGTGCTGCGCGGCATCGACGATCACCCCGGCCTGCTCCGCGGAGACCCGCCCCTCCCGCAGCGCCTCCCGGGTGGTCGGATAGCGGTCGGTCAACAGTCCGGCCAGCCGCACGCCGCGCGCACTCGACGCCCTCGTCGTCGCGGTCCAGCCCGCGGCCCAGGCGTCCGTCGCCGGGGCGCCGGACTGGTCGGCCACATGTCGGCGGTCGGCCTCGGCGAGGACCCGCAGGCGCACGGCGTCGACCTGCGCGCCGAGGGAGGTAACCGCGTGGAGGAGCTCGCCGAGTCGATCGGCGTCGAGCTCGCCCAGGCCGACCTCGGCGAGCTCGGAGAGAGCCGCGCGGGCGGCAGCGAGCCGGGTCGCCACCGTGGCGTCCCGGTCGGTCAGCTGCGCAACGCTCATGGGTCGAGGATGCCGTGTCGTCCCCGGGCCTTCCGCCGGTGCGGCCGATCTGTGGACGGCCGGTTCCACGGTCGCGGCTGTGGAGGGAACCTGGCCGAGGCCGATGGGAGGCCGAGGCCGAGGGGCGAGGCCGGGGGAGGCCGGAGGGCGTGGGGGAGGCCGAGGGGCGAGCGCCGAGGGCGGAGGGCCGTGCGGAGGCCGAGGGTGGAGCGCGGAAGGCGCAAGCCGGGGGATGGAGAAGGGTCGAAGGCCGAGGACGGACTGCTGAGGGCACCAGTCCCGACGGCCCGGTCCTCGATGACGCCCCTTCCCGGCGGGCGCCCCTTCCCGGCGGGCGCCCCCTCTCGGCGGACGCCCATTCGGCGGGCGCCCCTTCTCGGCGGGCGCCCCCTTGCGGGCGCCCCTTTGCGGGCGTCGCTTCCTCGGCGGGCGTCGCTTCCTCGGCGGGCGTCGCTTCCTCGGCGGGCGCCGCCTCCGCGACGACCCCCGCGTGCCGACTCTCATCCGGCTCGGATGATGTCGCCCGCCCTCGGGTCGGCGACGGTGGTGGAGCACACGGCCGCGCCCGGCGGCCCAGCACACCGAAAGGGACCACCATGGCCGATGGAACACCGCTGCTCGACACCGTGCTGGGGATGACCCAGTCGTCACTGGAGAACACCAGCCTGGAGGACCGCGAGCTGATGCTCGTGCGGATCGCGGCCCTGGCCGCAGTGGACGCGCCCCCGTCGTCGTACCTGATGAACATCGGCGCGGCCAGCGAGGCCGGACTGGCGCTCGAGGACATCCAGGGCCTGCTCGTCGGCATCGCCCCCGTGGTCGGCGGCCCTCGGGTCGTCGCGGCGGCGGGCGCGATCGGCGACGCACTCGGTCTGGCGCTCGCCATCGACGACGCGCTGGCCGAGGCCTCCTCGGACGGTGCGGAGGACTGATCCCGGCACCGCTGAACGTCAGAAGGGCCCGACCTCGCGCTGCTGCGAGGCCGGGCCCTTCTGGGTGGTGGCTGGGCTCAGAGCTTGGTCCAGGCCTCCTCGAGCACGCCGCGGAGCTTCTGCTCCATCTCGTCGAAGTGCTCCTGGTCGCAGATCAGCGGCGGGGCGACCTGGACGACAGGGTCGCCACGGTCGTCGGCGCGGCAGTACAGTCCGGCGTCGTACAGCGCCTTGGACAGGAACCCGCGCAGCAGCCGCTCGGACTCGGCGTCGTCGAAGGTCTCCTTCGTGGTCTTGTCCTTGACCAGCTCGATGCCGTAGAAGTACCCGTCCCCACGGACGTCGCCGACGATCGGCAGGTCGAGGAGCTTCTCCAGCGTCGACCGGAACGCGCCCTCGTTGGTGCGGACGTGCTTGTTGATGCCCTCGTCCTCGAAAGCGTCGAGGTTCTTCAGCGCCACCGCGGTCGACACCGGGTGACCGCCGAAGGTGTAGCCGTGCAGGAAGGTGTTGGTGCCCTGGAGGAACGGCTCCATCAGCCGGTCGGTGGCGACCATCCCGCCGAGCGGGGAGTAGCCGGACGTGATGCCCTTGGCGAAGGTGATCATGTCCGGCTGGTAGCCGTACCGCTCCGCACCGAACATGTGCCCGAGCCGGCCGAAGGCGCAGATCACCTCGTCGCTGACGAGGAGTACGTCGTACTCGTCGCAGATCTCCCGGACCCGCTGGAAGTACCCGGGCGGCGGCGGGAAGCAACCGCCGGAGTTCTGCACCGGCTCCAGGAACACCGCGGCGACGGTCTCGGGACCCTCGTTCTCGATGGCCACCGCGATCTCGTCGGCGGCCCAGCGGCCGAACACCTCGGGGTCGACCGTGCCGTCGGGGCCGGCAAGGAAGTCCGGCGCCCGGTAGACGTTCGTGTTCGGCACCCGGAACGTCGAGGGCACGAGCGGTTCGAACGGCGCCTTCATCGGCGGGAGGCCGGTGATCGACAGCGCGCCCTGCGGGGTGCCGTGGTAGGCGATGGACCGGCTGATCACCTTGTGCTTCATCGGTTTGCCGGTGAGCTTGAAGTAGTTCTTGGCGAGCTTCCACGCCGTCTCGACGGCCTCGCCGCCGCCGGTGGTGAAGAAGACCCGGTTCAGGTCACCGGGGGCGTAGCCGGCGACCCGCTCGGCGAGCTCGATGGCGTTGGGGTGCGCGTAGGACCACAGCGGGAAGAACGCCAGCTGCGACGCCTGCTTGGCGCCCGCGTCGGCGAGGTCCTGCCGACCGTGGCCGAGCTGGCTCACGAAGAGGCCGGCAAGCGCGTCGAGGTACCGCTTGCCCTTCGCGTCGTAGACGTAGGCACCCTCGCCCTTCACGATCACGGGGACGTCGGCCTCGGCGTAGCCCGACATCCTGGTGAAGTGCATCCACAGGTGGTCGCGGGCCGACTTCTGGAGCCCGTCGTAGACCTCGCTGTCCAGCGGTTCTGAAGACATCCCAGCGCCTTTCGTGTTCTCGGGGTGACTCGCGCCTCATTCTTGCCTGCGATCGACAGCAAAGCAAGTGAATCCGTTGCCGCACACGGGTGCGTTCGGCTACTTCATCAGATCGAGACCTTGCTGACTACGGAATCCGTGGCCCAGAATTGCTGAATGAGTGCGCCCCAGCTGCTGTTCCGCAACGGTGCCGTGTTCGACGGGCACGGCTACCGGCGCGACCGCGCGGTGGCCGTGGCGCACGGCCGGGTGGTCGAGGTGGTCCCCGAGCACGACGCCGGCCGGGTCGCCGGGCTCGGCACCGAGGTGGTCGACCTCGCCGGCGGCCTGCTGCTGCCGGGCTTCCAGGACGCGCACGCGCACCCGGTGCAGGGCGGGCTGGAGCGGATCCGCTGCGACCTCAGTGCGCTGACCACCCGCGAGGAGTACGTCGACGCGGTGGCCGCCCACGCCCGCGCACACCCCGAACGGGCCTGGGTGCTCGGCGGTGGCTGGGCGATGCCGGCCTTCGGCCCCGGTGGTCCGACGGCGGCCCAGCTCGACGCCGTGGTGCCCGACCGGCCGGTGTTCCTGCCGAACCGCGACCACCACGGCGCCTGGGTGAACTCGGTCGCCCTCCGGCTGGCCGGCGTCGAGCGCACCACCCCGGACCCGGTCGACGGGCGGATCGAGCGGGATGCGGCGGGCGAGCCGACCGGGACGCTCCACGAGGGCGCGATGCGGCTGGTTGAGCGCCAGCTGCCGGCCACCTCCGACGCCGAGCGATACCGGGCCCTGCTGGTCGCCCAGGAGCACCTGCACAGCCTCGGCATCACCGCCTGGCAGGACGCCATCCTCGGCGACTACGCCGGCACCGACGACCCCTCGCCGACGTACCTTCGGGCCGTGCACGAGGGCACGCTGACCGCGCGGGTGCGCGGTGCCCTGTGGTGGGAGCGCGACCGAGGGCTCGAGCAGGTCCCCGAGCTCCTCGAGCGGCGCGCGGCGCTCAGCCACGGGCGGCTGGTCGCCGGCTCGGTCAAGGTGATGCAGGACGGTGTCGCGGAGAACTGCACCGCAGCCGTCACGCTGCCCTACCGCGACGGCCACGGCGGCCACACCGACAACACCGGCCTGTCCTTTCTCGACCCCGGGTTGCTGCGGCGGGCCGTGGTGCGGCTCGACGCCGAAGGCTTCCAGGTGCACGTGCACGCGATCGGGGACCGGGCCGTGCGCGAGGCACTCGACGCGCTGGAGGGCACTCACCCGCAGCGGCGGCACCACATCGCGCACCTCCAGCTCGTGCATCCCGACGACCGGCCGCGCTTCGCCGCGCTCGGGGTCACCGCGACCGTGCAGCCGCTGTGGGCCGCCTACGACGAGCAGATGACCGACATGACGATCCCGTTCCTCGACGAGGCGCAGGTGTCGTGGCAGTACCCCTTCGGAGACCTGGCGCGCGCCGGCGCCCGGCTGGCCGCGGGGAGCGACTGGCCGGTCAGCAGCCCCGACCCGCTCCAGGGCATCCATGTCGCGGTGAACCGCACCGTGTACGACGGGCCCGGCCGGGCCGGCTCGGAGGCGTTCCTTCCCGAGCAGGCGCTGACCGTGCAGCAGGCGTTCGCGGCGTACACGAGCGGCGCTGCCCGCGTCAACCACCTCGACCGCACCGGCCGGCTCGCGCAGGGGATGCCGGCCGACCTGGCCGTGCTCGACCGGGATCCGTTCGCCGGTCCTCCCGAGGAGATCGGAGCGGCGCGGGTGCGGGCGACGTACGTCGACGGGGTGCGGGTGCACCGGGGCTGACCCACGGCCGGCGACGCGACCCGACGGTTCCGGGGGGTGTGCCCGTCTAGGGTCGGGCCAATGACGACCAAGGGAGAGCGGGCGGACCGCCTGCGGGCAGATCTGGTCCTCGAGGGCGGTGGGGTCAAGGGGATCGCGCTCAACGGCGCGGTGTCCACGCTGCTCCGCGCCGGCTACACGTTCCCGAGGGTGGGCGGCACCTCGGCGGGTGCCGTCGTGGGGGCCGTGCTGGCGGCGCTGCAGCGCTCCGACGGCTCGGTGGACGACCTGGGGGCGATCGCTGCGTCCCTGGACTACCGCCGACTCCGCGACCGTGGCTTCCCGGGCCGCTACCTGGGCCCGCTGGGGTTCCTCGCCGACGGCGTCTCTGTGCTGCTCGAGGACGGTGCCTACGAGGGTGACTTCCTACAGGACTGGGTCGCGGGCGTGCTTGCCGACCTGGGGGTGCGCACCTTCGGCGACCTGCGTCGTGACGACCCCGGCGACGACGGCGCGCCGCACAGTCAGTGGTCGCTCGTCGTCAACGCCAGCGACGTCTCGCGCCGCAGGCTGGCGCGGCTGCCCTGGGACTACGAGCCGGTCTACGGCCTCGACCCCGACGAGCAGGTCGTCGCCACGGCGGTCCGCGCCTCCGCGTCGATTCCCTACCTCTTCGAGCCGGTGACGCTGCGGGGGGGTCGGGGTGAGGTGACCCTGGTCGACGGTGCGGTGGTCTCCAACTACCCGGTCGAGATGTTCGACCGCGAGGACGGTCGTGCGCCACGGTGGCCGACGATCGGGGTCCGGCTGGACGCGCTGCTCGGCGGCGGACAGGCGACCGTGCACCGGGTGCGGGGCGCCGTACCACTCGGGGTGGCGCTCGTCGAGACGGCCGTCGAGGGCTGCCAGGCCGAGCACGTCCTGGCGCCGTGCAACGTGGCCCGCAGCGTGTACGTCGACACCGGCGACGTGGGTGTGCTGGACTTCGGCATCTCCCGGGCCGAGCAGGCGAAGCTCGTCAGGGCCGGCGAGCAGGCGGCGCTGGACTTCCTCGACACCTGGGACTTCGACGGCTGGCGACTCCGCTGCCGCCCCGTCCACGGCGCCTCGTGAACGCCCCGGCACGGTACTTATCGGCGGTCTCGCGCAAACCTGACCGCCGAATCCGTGCGGTTCTTCCGGTTGGTCTACCGATTCCGTCGGCCACTGGCTAGGCTCCCGCCCAGAGGCCCACCCACCATCCGCAGATCCGCGAAGGGGCAGCAACCCATGGCTGAGCAGTTCCGCAACGTCATCGGCGGCAAGACCGTCGATGCCGCGTCCGGCAAGACCTACGACATCATCGACCCGGCGACCGGCCAGGTCTACGCACAGGCCGCCGCCTCCGCGGCCGAGGACGTCGACCGGGCGATGTCGGCGGCCGCCGAGGCGTTCGAGAGCTGGGGGGAGACCACGCCGGCGGAGCGGCAGAAGGCGCTGCTGAAGATCGCCGACGCGCTCGAGGAGCGCTCCGCCGAGTTCGTCAAGGCGGAGTGCCGCAACACCGGGAAGCCGATCGCGCTCACCGAGTCCGAGGAGCTGCCGCCGTGCGTGGACCAGCTGCGCTTCTTCGCCGGCGCCGCCCGGGTGCTCGAGGGCCGCTCGGCCGGTGAGTACATGACCGACCACACGTCGTTCATCCGCCGCGAGCCGATCGGCGTCGTGGGACAGGTGACCCCGTGGAACTACCCCCTGATGATGGCGATCTGGAAGATCGGGCCGGCGCTGGCCGCGGGCAACACCGTCGTGCTCAAGCCGTCGGACACCACTCCGGCGTCCACGACACTGCTGGCCGAGCTCGCCCAGGAGTTCCTGCCGCCGGGCGTGCTCAACGTGGTCACCGGTGACCGGGACACCGGGCGGGCGCTCGTCGAGCATCCTGTGCCCGAGCTGGTCGCGATCACCGGGTCTGTCCGGGCCGGCATGGAGGTCGCCGCCTCCGCTGCCGCCCAGCTCAAGCGCACCCACCTCGAGCTCGGCGGCAAGGCGCCGGTCATCGTCTTCGACGACGCCGACATCGCGGCGGCCGCCGAGGGCATCGCCGCCGCCGGCTACTTCAACGCCGGGCAGGACTGCACCGCGGCGACCCGCGTGCTGGCCGGCCCGGGCGTGCACCAGGACTTCGTGGCCGCGCTGACCGAGCAGGCCCGTGGCTCGAGCACCGGCGCTCCGGACGAGGACGTCACCTACGGCGCGCTGAACAACAAGAACCAGCTCGAGCGGGTCACCGGGATGATCGACCGGCTGCCCGACCACGCCAGCATCGAGACCGGCGGCTCGCGGCAGGGCGACGCCGGCTACTTCTACAGCCCGACCGTGGTCAGCGGCCTGCACCAGGACGACGAGGCGATCCAGGAGGAGATCTTCGGCCCGGTCATCACCGTGCAGAAGTTCACCGACGAGAAGGAGGCGCTGCGCTGGGCCAACGGCGTCAAGTACGGGCTCGCCTCCTCGGTGTGGACCAAGGACCACGGCCGCGCCATGCGGATGGCCAAGGGGCTCGACTTCGGCTGCGTATGGATCAACACGCACATCCCGATGGTCGCGGAGATGCCGCACGGCGGCTTCAAGCACTCCGGGCACGGCAAGGACCTGTCCATGTACGGACTCGAGGACTACACGCGCATCAAGCACGTCATGTCCTACATCGGCGAGTGAGGATCCTCCTGGTCGGCGCGGGCGGTGTCGGTGCCGCCTTCGCCGCCATCGCCGCGCGACGGGACTTCTACGAGACCCTGGTCGTCGCCGACTACGACATGGCCAGGGCCGAGCGGGCCGCGGTGGACCCGCGGTTCGTCGCCGCCCAGGTCGACGCCTCCTCGGCCGACTCGGTGACGGCGCTCGCCCGCGAGCACGGAGTCACGCACGTCATGAACGCGGTGGACCCACGGTTCGTGATGCCGATCTTCGACGGCGCCTTCGCCGCGGGCGCCGACTACCTGGACATGGCGATGAGCCTGTCGAAGCCGCACCCCGACGAGCCGTACGCGCACTGCGGCGTCAAGCTGGGCGACGACCAGTTCGCCCAGTCGGACCGGTGGGAGCAGGCGGGTCGACTCGCGCTGTGCGGGATCGGCGTCGAGCCCGGCCTCTCGGACGTGTTCGCGCGGTACGCCGCCGACCACCTGTTCAGCGAGATCGACGAGCTCGGCGTGCGCGACGGGGCGAACCTCACCGTCGACGGCTCCGAGTTCGCTCCGTCGTTCTCGATCTGGACGACCATCGAGGAGTGCCTCAACCCGCCGGTCGTGTGGGAGCGGCAGCGTGGCTGGTTCACCACCCCGCCGTTCAGCGAGCCGGAGGTCTTCGACTTCCCCGAGGGGATCGGCCCCGTGGAGTGCGTGAACGTCGAGCACGAGGAGGTGCTGCTGATGCCTCGCTGGGTGGACGCCCGGCGCGCGACGTTCAAGTACGGCCTCGGCGCGGAGTTCATCGACGTCCTCAAGACGCTGCACAAGCTCGGCCTCGACCGCACCGAGCCGGTCGCCGTCCGCGACCACGAGGTCAGCCCGCGCGACGTGGTCGCCGCCTGCCTGCCTGACCCTGCGACGCTGGGGGACCGGATGCACGGCAAGACGTGTGCGGGCCTGCACGTCACCGGGACCGGCACGGACGGCCGGCCGCGATCGACCTACCTGTACCACGTCGTCGACAACGACTGGTCGATGCGCGAGTACGGCCACCAGTGCGTGGTCTGGCAGACCGCGGTGAACCCGGTCGCGGCGCTCGAGCTGCTCGCCAACGGCACCTGGTCGGGCGCCGGCGTGCTGGGGCCCGAGGCGCTGGACGCGGTGCCGTTCCTGGACCTGCTGACGGCGTACGGCTCGCCGTGGGGGATCCGTGAGCTGGAGCCGAAGAAGTCGTGAGAGCCGGGGCCGTCAGCCGGTGAGGCTGACGGTCCAGCCCATGTCGACGGCCCGCATCATGGGCCTGCGGGCGTTCCAGCAGGTCCAGTGCGGGCTGGCCCCGACGTGCCAGCTCAGCCGGTAGTCGCGGTAGTTGCCGCCGGCGTAGTCGTTGCACGCGACTGCGGCCGCCTCGTGGAGCCGCGGTGTGGCGGGCGGCCCGTAGAGGTAGAAGCCGAGCGCGAAGAAGACCACCACCGCGGCGACGACGCGGTTGACCGTGTGGATGTTCCAGGAGCCCGGGCTGGTCGAGGAGACGCCCATGCCCCGCTCCCCCTCCGCGCTGCACCGGGACACTGTCACCCGGTTGCCCTCAGGGTAGGTGCGGCAGGTCGACTGCGGCGGCATTTCGGGCAAAACAGCCCCTGGCACAATGACTAGGGTGACTCCCCGCGACGCGGCCCGGCCCCGCGATGTCGTCGTGCTCGGCTCGACCGGGTCGATCGGCACCCAGGCGCTCGAGATCGTCCGCGCCAACCCCGACCGGTTCCGGGTCGTCGGCCTCACCGCGGGCGGCTCCCGCCCGCAGCTCCTCGAGGCGCAGGTGCGCGAGTTCGCGCCCCGGCTCTCCGGCGTGGGGGAGCAGGCCTCCTGCGAGGCCGCGGCGATGGACTGCGACGTCGTGCTGAACGGGATGACCGGAGCCGTGGGGCTGCGGCCCACCCTGGCCGCGCTCGACGCCGGCAACGTGCTGGCGCTGGCCAACAAGGAGTCCCTGATCATCGGCGGACCCCTGGTCACCGCCCGCGCGAAGCCCGGCCAGATCGTGCCGGTGGACTCCGAGCACAGCGCGCTCGCCCAGTGCCTGCGGGGCGAGCGTCGAGACGAGGTGCGCCGGCTGGTGCTGACCGCCAGCGGCGGGCCGTTCCGGGGTCGCAGCCGCGAGGACCTGCACGACGTGACCGTCGCCCAGGCACTGAACCACCCCACGTGGTCCATGGGGCCGGTCGTCACCATCAACTCCGCGACGCTGGTCAACAAGGGTCTCGAGGTCATCGAGGCGCACCTGCTGTTCGGGGTGCCGTTCGAGGACATCGCCGTCGTCGTGCACCCCACCTCGGTGGTGCACTCCATGGTGGAGCTCCTCGACGGCTCCACGATCGCCCAGGCGTCGCCGCCGTCGATGCTGATCCCGATCGCGCTCGGTCTCGGTTGGCCGGACCGGGTGCCCGACGCGGCACCGGCGGTGGACTGGTCCGCTGCGCAGACCTGGGAGTTCCTCCCGCTCGACGACGACGCGTTCCCCGCGGTGCGGCTGGCCCGGGAGGCCGGTTCGCGGGGCGGTACCGCCCCGGCGGTCTACAACGCCGCCAACGAGGTCGCGGTCGCGTCGTTCGTCGACGGTGAGATCCGGTTCACCGACATCGTGCCGACAGTGGCGCGTGTGCTCGCCGCGCACGACGTACGCTCGGAGGAGACAGGCCTGAGCGTCGACGACGTGCTGCAGGCCGACGGGTGGGCCCGCGCCGCGGCCCGCCAGGGACTTCGCGAAGGGCGCCGGGACCGCCGATGACCGTGCTGATGTACACCCTCGGGGTGGTGCTGTTCGTCGTCGGCGTCGCGGCCTCCATCGGGCTGCACGAGCTCGGGCACATGGTGCCGGCCAAGAAGTTCGGGGTGAAGGTGACCCAGTACTTCGTCGGCTTCGGCCGGACGGTGTGGTCCACGCGCCGCGGCGAGACCGAGTACGGCGTCAAGGCGGTCCCGCTCGGCGGGTACGTCAAGCTGGTGGGGATGCTGCCGCCGGCGCCGGGCCAGGAACCCGGCCGGGTCCGCACCTCGAACACCGGGATGTTCACCCAGCTGATCTCCGACGCCCGCGCCGCCGAGTACGAGCAGGTGCGGCCTGGCGACGAGGAGCGGCTGTTCTACCGGCTCCCGTGGTGGAGGAAGGTCATCGTGATGGCCGCCGGCCCGACGGTGAACCTCGTGCTGGCGTTCCTGCTCTTCGGAGCCGTGTTCATGCTGCACGGCGTGCCTACCGCCACGACCACGATCGACACGGTCTCGGACTGCGTGATCGCCGCGACCCCGAACAACGCCCTCGCCCCGGTGCGCAAGTGCTCGCCCAAGGACCCGGTGGCGCCGGCCCGGGCCGCGGGCCTGCGCCACGGCGACCGGGTGGTCTCGTTCAACGGCCGGCCGGTGACCTCCTGGGACGAGCTGAGCCGGCAGATCCGCGCCAACCGTGACGGCGCCGCGACCATCGTCGTGGTCCGCAACGGTCATCGAGTGACGACGCGGACCAGCACCACGGTCTCCCCGCGACCGGAGTCGCCCGACCACCCGCAGACGATCGTGAAGGTCGGCTTCCTGGGCGTCACGCCGACCACGCCGCTGGTCAAGCAAGGGCCGGGCTACGTGGTCTCGACCATGGTGGACTACACCGGCAAGACGGTGGTCGCCCTCGCGCACATGCCGGCCCGGCTCATCGACGTCGGCAAGGCCGCCCTGGGCCTGGAGCAGCGGCAGGCGGACAGCCCGATGAGCGTGGTCGGTGCCAGCCGGGTCGCCGGGGAGGTGGCCTCCAACCACAGCACGCCCACCGGCGACAAGCTCTTCGGCCTGCTCGCCCTGCTCGGCGGCATCAACCTGTTCGTCGGTCTGTTCAACTTCATCCCGCTGCTGCCCCTCGACGGCGGCCACATCGCCGGGGCGCTCTACGAGGCGGCCCGGCGCGGTGTCGCCCGGCTGCGGCACCGCCCCGACCCCGGCTACGTCGACGTCGCCAAGCTCCTGCCGGTCGCCTACGTGATGGCCGGTGTCATCCTGGTGATGAGCGTGGTGCTGATCTACGCAGACATCGTCGCGCCGGTCTCGCTCGGCTGAACCCGCCCCAACTGCAAAGGATTTCCATGACCTCGGTCAACCTCGGTATGCCCGCCGCTCCGCCCCCGGTGCTCGCGCCGCGGCGCACCACCCGTCAGATCAAGGTCGGCAAGGTGCTCGTCGGCGGCGATGCGCCGGTCTCGGTCCAGTCGATGACCACGACGCTCACCTCGGACGTCAACACCACGCTCCAGCAGATCGCCGAGCTCACCGCCGCCGGCTGCGACATCGTCCGGGTGGCCTGCCCCTCGCAGGACGACGCCGACGCGCTGCCGCAGATCGCGCAGCACTCCCAGATCCCGGTGATCGCCGACATCCACTTCCAGCCGAAGTACGTGTTCGCCGCGATCGAGGCCGGCTGCGCGGGCGTGCGCGTGAACCCCGGCAACATCCGCAGGTTCGACGACCAGGTCAAGGAGATCGCCCAGGCCGCCAAGGACCACGGCACCTCGATCAGGATCGGCGTGAACGCCGGCTCGCTCGACAAGCGGCTGCTCGAGAAGTACGGCAGGGCCACCCCGGAGGCACTCGTGGAGTCGGCGGTATGGGAGGCGTCGCTGTTCGAGGAGCACGGCTTCCACGACTTCAAGATCTCGGTGAAGCACAACGACCCGGTCGTGATGGTGCAGGCCTACGAGATGCTGGCCGAGCGCGGCGACTGGCCGCTGCACCTCGGGGTGACCGAGGCGGGCCCGGCGTTCCAGGGGACGATCAAGTCGGCGGTCGCGTTCGGTGCCCTGCTGTCGCGCGGCATCGGCGACACCATCCGGGTCTCGCTGTCCGCCCCGCCGGTGGAGGAGGTCAAGGTCGGTCTCCAGATCCTCGAGTCGCTCAACCTGCGGCCGCGCCGCCTCGAGATCGTCTCCTGCCCGTCGTGCGGTCGCGCGCAGGTCGACGTCTACAAGCTGGCCGACGAGGTGACCGCGGGGCTCGAGGGCCTCGAGGTGCCGCTGCGGGTGGCGGTGATGGGCTGCGTCGTGAACGGACCGGGCGAGGCGCGCGAGGCCGACCTCGGCGTGGCGTCCGGCAACGGCAAGGGGCAGATCTTCGTCAAGGGCGAGGTCATCAAGACCGTGCCGGAGTCGCGCATCGTCGAGACCCTGATCGAGGAGGCGATGCGGATCGCCGAGGAGATCGGCGAGCCCGTGACCACCGGCGAGGGCGGCGCGACGGTCACCGTCGGCTGACCCGCGGGTGCCCGGCGCGGACCTCCCGGACGGTCGAGACCGTGCCCCGAGTCGCGTAGGCTCCGAACGTGCTCCGGACACGGCAGGGACTGCGGCTGCTTGGGCCGTCGGACCTGCCCAGGATGCTCGACCTGGCCGGCCGTGACCCGGTCGTCAACGTGTTCGTGGACTACCGCGCCCGGATCACGCAGCTCGAGCCCCGCTGGATCGGCGGGGAGATGTGGGGCTTCCTCGATGGCGGGGAGCTGGTCTCGGCGTGCCACTCCGGCGCGAACCTCGTCCCGGTGCAGGCGACCTCGGACGCGCTGGCGGTGTTCGCGGAGCGGGCGGTGCAGCAGGGCAGGCGCTGCGCCACCATCGGGGGTCCCGTCGACGCGGTGTCCGGCCTGTGGCGGTACCTCTCCCCGGCCTGGGGGCCCGCTCGCGACGAGCGGTGGAACCAGCCGCACCTCGAGATCGCGGACGCCCCGCTGGTCGCGCCTGAGCCGATGGTGCGTCGCACCCGGCGCGAGGACCTCGACGTGGTGTATCCGGCGTGCGTGGCGATGTACACCGAAGAGCTCGGCGTCTCCCCCGAGGAGGGCGGCGGCCGCGACCTCTACCGGGCCCGGGTCGCCCAGCTGATCAGCAAGGGCTGGTCGTTCGCCCTGATCGAGCACGGCCGGGTGACCTTCAAGGCCGAGGTGGCCGCCGTGACGCCGTCCGCGTGCCAGGTGCAGGGCGTGTACGTCCCGCCGGACCGTCGTGGGGAGGGGCTCGCCGAGCGCGGGCTGGCGGCAGTCGTGGCGACCGCGCTGCGGGAGATCGCGCCGGTCGTGTCGCTGTACGTCAACGAGCACAACGTTCCCGCCCGACGGGCCTACGACCGGGTCGGCTTCCGGCAGACCGCGACCTTCGCGACCGTGATGTTCTGACCTGCCCCGGCAGCTGCGACGGCTGTGGCTCAACCCCGCCGGAGCTCCACCCAGGCCCGACCGCCGGTGGCCGTGGGGTGCGCGCCCCAGGCCGTGGCCAGGAAGGCCACGGTGCCGAGCCCTGGGTCGCCCCCACCTGGCACGCCGTCGTGGGCGACGCTGATCCGCAGGCTGCTCCCGAGCGGCTCCAGCCTCACCTCGAGGCCCGCCCTCGGATGCCGCCGGTGGTTGTTCTCGCTCGGCCGGCCGCGGGAACAACCCCACCGTCCTCGCGGGAAACCTGTGTGCGGCGCGCTGCGCGGCCTCGGTAGCCTTGCCGCCATGATCATGCGGATGTCGACCCTGTTCCTGCGCACGTTGCGAGAGGACCCCGTCGACGCCGAGGTGCCGAGCCATCGGCTCCTGGTCCGGGCCGGCTACATCCGTCGGGCGGCGCCCGGCATCTACTCCTGGCTGCCGTTGGGCTACCGGGTGCTGCGCAACGTCGAGCGGATCGTCCGCGAGGAGATGGACGCGATCGGGGCGCAGGAGGTGCACTTCCCGGCGCTGCTGCCCCGGGAGCCCTACGAGGCCAGCGGCCGGTGGAGCGAGTACGGCCAGAACATCTTCCGGCTCAAGGACCGCAAGGACGCCGACTACCTGCTCGGCCCCACCCACGAGGAGATGTTCACGCTCCTGGTGAAGGACCTCTACTCCTCCTACAAGGACCTGCCGCTCTGGCTCTACCAGATCCAGACCAAGTACCGCGACGAGGCGCGTCCCCGAGCCGGGCTGCTGCGCGGGCGCGAGTTCGTCATGAAGGACTCCTACTCCTTCGACACCACCGACGCCGGGCTGGACGCGTCGTACGCCGCTCACCGGGCCGCCTACGTCCGCACCTTCGACCGGCTCGGGTTCGAGTACGTCATCGTCAAGGCGACCGCGGGCGCGATGGGTGGCTCCCGCTCGGAGGAGTTCCTCGCGACCGCCGCCAACGGCGAGGACACCTACGTCCGCTGCACGACCTGCGACTACGCGGCCAACGTGGAGGCGGTGGAGGTGCGCGCGCCCGAGCCGGTGTCGTACGACGACGCGCCCGCCGCGCACGTCGAGGACACCCCGGGCACGCCCACCATCGAGACGCTCGTGACCCACCTCGAGGCGGCGTTCCCGCGCGAGGACCGCCCCTGGCACGCCGGCGACACCTTGAAGAACGTCGTCGTGATGCTGCGCCACCCCGACGGCACGCGGGAGCCGCTCGCCATCGGGCTGCCCGGTGACCGGGAGGTGGACGAGAAGCGGCTCGGCGGCCAGCTCGAGCCCGTCGAGCTCGAGGCCTTCGACGCCACCGACTTCGCCAAGCATCCCGAGCTCGCCAAGGGCTACATCGGCCCTGGTGCGCTGGGGGAGAAGAACGCCTCCGGGATCCGCTACCTGGTGGACCCCCGAGTCGTCGAGGGCAGCCGCTGGGTCACCGGCGCCGACGTCGACGGCCGGCACGTCCTCGACCTGGTCGCGGGGCGGGACTTCACCCCGGACGGAACAATCGAGGCGGCCGAGGTTCGTGACGGCGACCCCTGCCCCCGGTGCGCGGAGGAGGCGCGCGACGGGACCCTGGAGACCGCGCGCGGCATCGAGATGGGCCACATCTTCCAGCTCGGTCGCAAGTACGCCGACGCGCTGGACCTGCGGGTGCTCGACGAGCACGGCAAGCTGGTCACGGTCACGATGGGCTCCTACGGCATCGGCATCTCGCGCGCCGTCGCGGCCGTCGCGGAGTACGCCCACGACGACCTCGGGCTGGTGTGGCCGCGCGAGGTCTCGCCGGCCGACCTGCACCTCGTCGCCACGGGCAAGGACCAGGAGGTCTTCGACACCGCCGCACGGCTGGCCGGTGAGCTCTCCGCGCTGGGCGTCACGGTGCTGTACGACGACCGCCAGAAGGTCTCGCCGGGGGTCAAGTTCAAGGACGCCGAGCTGGTCGGCGTGCCCACGATCGTGGTGGTCGGCAGGGGCCTGGCCGACGGCGTGGTGGAGGTCAGGGACCGGGCCAGCGGCGAGCGCGAGGACGTGCCGGTGGAGCAGGTCGTCGACCGGCTCGTCGACGTGGTGCGTGGCTGAGCCACCCCCCGCGGGGCCGCCGTCGAGATGGTGGTCTTCGACCGGGGCGGCAAGCTCGCGCCCTGACCCCGTCGACCGGCTGGTCGTCGAGTACGACGTCGTGGCCGACTGGCGCCTGTCCCCCCGACCAGCCACCATTGGTCGCTGCCCGGTCGCTGCCCGGTCGCCCGTGGCTCACCGCCTCGCCGTCCCTCTGTCGCCGGGGCCCTGTCGGATGGTTTCCTGTGGGCGCCGCATCGGCGCTCACCCCACCTGACTCGCGGGTTGGCTCTCCTGGCACCACCATCTGCCCGGACCCGCTCTCGTGAGACCTTCTCGGACAGGAGACCACCCCATGAGCGGGAGACCCCGGACGGCGGCCCGCGGTGCCGCAGCCCTCGCGGCGGCCCTCGGCACGACCGTCGCAGCGACGGCGCTCACCACCCTGCCGGCACACGCCAGCCCGGCCGGACCGCACCTCGTGATCAGCGAGGTCTACGCCAACGGCGGCAACAGTGGCGCGGTGCTGGACCGCGACTACGTCGAGATCGCCAACCCCGCCGGCGCGCCGGTCGCCCTCGACGGCCTCTCGCTGCAGTACCGGTCGGCGAGCGGGACCGGTGCACCGGCCTCCGGCCAGGTCGTGCCGTTGACCGGGACCGTTCCGGCCGGCGGCCACTACCTGGTGACCGGTGCTGCGGGGACCTCGGGTGGCGCGTCCGCCACCCCGGTCGGCGACGCGGCCAACCCGTCGATGAACCTCAGCGCCACCAGCGGCCGGGTCGCCCTGGTCGACGTCACGGCCGGCTACCTCTATCCGGCGGGCTCGGTCACGAACGACCCGCACGTCCTGGACCTGGTCGGCTACGGGTCGGCCGCCTCCTACGAGACCGCACCGGCCGCGACCCCCTCCGACCACGCCCTGGTTCGCTCCGGAGGCGACACCGACGACAACTCAGTGGACCTGACGACCGGCGACGCGCACCCGCCTGTGGCCTGCGGCACGGCCTGCGACGGCGACGGTGGCGGCGGCACCACGGCGCCGACCGACGTCAGCATCGAGGACATCCAGGGACCGGGCCCGACCAGCCCGCTGGTGGACCAGGCGGTGCGCACCGAGGGCATCGTCACCGCCGACTACCCGACCGGCGGCTTCGACGGGTTCTACCTGCAGACCGCCGGCACCGGAGGCGACCTGGACCTCGCCGGCCACACCACCTCCGACGCGGTGTTCGTGTACGGCGCCACGTCCGCCGCGGCGGTGCACGTCGGCGAGGCCGTGCAGGTCACCGGCACCGTCAGCGAGTACCACGGACTGACCGAGCTGGGCGCCGCCGTGGGCGGCGTCGTCGCGACGGACCACCCGCTCGCCGCGGTGAAGCCCGCGGTGCTGCGCGTCCCGACCCAGGAGGCGCAGCGGGAGTCGCTGGAGGGCATGCTGGTGGCGCCCGAGGGCCCGTACGCCGTCACCGACAACTACGCCACGAACCAGTACGGCGAGGTCGGGCTGGCCATCGGCGACCGCCCGCTCCAGACGCCCACGAACGTCGTGCTCCCCGACGACGACGTGACCACGACCGGCAGTGCCTACGACCGGAAGGTGGCCTGGAACGCCGCACACCTGATCACCCTCGACGACGGCTCGTCGGTGAACTTCCTGGGCGCCGACGCCAACAAGGACATCCCGCTGCCTTGGCTGACTCGCGGCAACGAGGTCCGCGTCGGGGCCGCCGCGTCCTTCGTGGCTCCGGTGATCCTCGACTACCGCAACGGCGCCTGGAAGCTCCAGCCGACGCAGCGGCTCACCGGCGACGACCCGCAGGACGCTCCCGCGACCTTCTCGAGCACCCGCAGAGCAGCGCCCGCCGACGTGCACGGTGACATCTCGATCGCCACGTTCAACGTGCTGAACTACTTCACGACCCTGGGCATCGACGTCCCGGGCTGCTCGCCGTACCGGGACCGGGACGGCAACCCCGTGACCGTGGCCGGCTGCCCCGGCAACGGACCCCGGGGAGCGTGGGACGCCGCCGACCTCGCTCGTCAGCAGGCCAAGATCGTGCACGCGATCAACGGTCTGCACGCCGACGTGGTGTCGCTCGAGGAGATCGAGAACAACCGTGCCGTCTCCGGGGGAGCCGAGGACCGGGACGTCGCGCTCGCCACGCTGGTGAGGGCGCTGAACGCCGACGCCGGCGCCGGCACGTGGGACTACGTCCGGTCGCCGTCCACGCTGCCCGCCGACGAGGACGTCATCCGAACCGCCTTCATCTACAGGAGCGCGGCGGTACGGCCGGTCGGCGCGTCGGTGATCCTCGACGACCCGGCCTTCGCCAACGCGCGGCAGCCGCTCGCGCAGGCCTTCCAGCCGGCCGGGGCCGTGCCGGCGGACCGCTTCGTGGCGATCGTCAACCACTTCAAGTCCAAGGGCTCCGGTTCCGGCGTCGACGCCGACCAGGGCGACGGCCAGGGCGCGAGCAACCACTCGCGGGTGCTCCAGGCCCAGGCGCTGCTGCGCTTCGTCAAGACCATGCGGGCCCGGGCCGCCACCCCGAAGGTGTTCCTCACCGGCGACTTCAACTCCTACGCCCGCGAGGACCCGGTGCGGCTCATCGAGGCCGGTGGCTTCACCGACCTCGCCCGCACGATGACCGACAAGGAGACCTACCAGTTCGGTGGCACCGTGGGCTCGCTGGACCACGTCTTCGCGACGCGGCAGGCCCTCCGCGTGGTCACCGGCGCCGACGTGTGGAACATCAACGCCTACGAGTCGGTGGCGCGCGAGTACAGCCGGTACAACTACAACGTCACCGACCTGTACGACGCCAGCCCGTACCGGGCCAGCGACCACGACCCGATCGTCGTCGGCGTCCGGGTGCGCCGCCCGGGCGCGGCGCGCTGACGAGGGGCGCGCGGCCGCTTCACAGCACCTTCGACAGAAACGCCTTGGTGCGTTCGTGCTGCGGCCGCGTGATCACCTCGCGGGGGTCGCCCTTCTCGACGACCACCCCTCCGTCCATGAAGACGAGCTGGTCGCCGACCTCGCGCGCGAACCCGATCTCGTGGGTGACCACCACCATGGTCATCCCTGAGCGGGCGAGGTCCTTCATCACGTCGAGGACCTCGCCCACCAGCTCGGGGTCGAGCGCGGACGTCGGCTCGTCGAAGAGCATCAGCTTCGGGTCCATGGCCAGGGCCCGGGCGATGGCCACCCGCTGTTGCTGGCCGCCGCTGAGCTGGTTGGGATAGGTGTTCGCCTTGGCCGCCAGCCCCACTCGGGACAGCAGCTCCAGGCCTCGCTGGCGAGCCTCCTGCCTCTTCGCCCCGTGCACCTTCATGGGTGCCTCGCAGACGTTCTGCAGCGCGGTCATGTGCGGGAAGAGGTTGAACTGCTGGAACACCATCCCGATGTGCCGGCGTTGGGCGGCGATCTCCTTGTCCTTGAGCTCGTACAGCTTGTCCCCACGCTCGCGGTAGCCCACCAGCTGCCCGTCGACCGAGAGCCTTCCGGCATCGATCTTCTCCAGGTGGTTGATGCAGCGCAGGAACGTCGACTTGCCGGAGCCGGACGGCCCGAGCATGCAGACGACCTCGCCCCGGCGGACCCGCAGGTCGATGCCTTTGAGGACCTCCACGCGACCGAAGGACTTGTGCACGTCGTCGGCGTGGACCATCGGTTCCGACGGTCCCGGCCCGGCCTGCTGGTCAGTGGCCATCGACGGTCACCCCCGTGAGGACGGGCTCCGCATTCGTGCGGCCGCGCTGGAAGCCTCGCGCGAAGCGCTTCTCGATGAAGTACTGGGCGACGAGCAGGACGCTCGTCATCGCCAGGTACCACAGCAGCGCGGCGACCAGCGCCGGGAAGACCTGGAAGGTCCGCGCGCCGATGGCCTCGTAGTTGAAGAAGAGCTCGGCGAGCGGGACGTAGGCCACCAACGAGGTGTCCTTGAGCATCGCGATCACCTCGTTGCCGGTGGGTGGCACGATCACGCGCATGGCCTGGGGAAGCACGATGCGGCGCATCGCCAGACCCCGGCTCATGCCCAGCGCCGTCGCCGCCTCCACCTGGCCCTCGTCCACGGAGTTGATCCCGGCCCGGACGATCTCTGCCATGTAGGCGCCTTCGGACAGCGCCAGCGCGAGCAGTCCGGCCACGAACGCCGACAGCAGCGTGTTCATGTCGACGGAGTAGAAGCTGGTGTTCAGCCGTACGCCGAGCAGGTTCCCGATCTGCCGGTCGAAGGGCAGCCCGAAGGAGACCTGTCGGTAGAGGATCGCCGAGACCCCGAACATCACGCACAGGACGAGCCGTGGCACCGCTCGGAAGAACCAGGTGTACAGGAAGGCCACCGTCGACAGGATCGGGTTGGGTGAGAGCCGCATGACCGCCAGCACGATGCCCAGGGCGATCCCGATCAGCATCGCCAGCACGGTGAGCTCGAGGGTGACCAGCGCGCCTTTGAGCACCGGCTTGGTGAACAGGATGCTGCGCACGAAGCTCCAGTGGAAGGCGTCGTTCGTGAACAGCATGTGCACGAACATGGCCGTGAACAGGGCGATGAGTGCCGCCGCCACCCAGCGACCCGGATGCCGTACCGGCACCGCCTTGATGGCGTTCCGCTCCCGAGCCGGGCCCGTCGCGGGCTGGACCGCAGAGCTCCCGCTCATGAGACCGCGGGGTTGACTTCGGAGCTCGTCACGGCACCCTGGTCGACGCCCCACTTCTTGAGGATCTTCACGTAGGTCCCGTCCTTGATGAGCGCGTCGACCGCCAGGGACACGGCCTTGGCGAAGGCGGTCTCGTCCTTGGGCAGGACGTAGCCGTACGGTGCGGAGTCGTAGATGCTGCCGAGCAGCTGAAGCTGGCCCCCGGTCTGCTTGACCGCGTAGGCACCGACCGGGGAGTCGGCCAGCCCGGCAGCGTCCTTGCCGGACACCACGGCGGCGGTGGCCTGGTCCTGTCCCTGGTAGGAGTCGACCTTGATGGCGGGCTTGCCCGCGTTGGTGCACTTCTTCGACCGGGTGGCGAGATCGTCGACCTGGACGGTGTTGGTCTGCACGGCGATCTTCTTGCCACAGGCGGCGTCCGGGTTGACCTTGTCCGGGTTGCCCTTCTTGGTGAACCACTGGGTGCCGGCCGAGTAGTAGCTGACCATGTTGTCCTGCTTCATCCGGTCGGCGTTGACCGTGAACGACGAGACCCCGATGTCGTACTTGCCGGAGTTCACGCCAGGGATGATCGAGTCGAACTTCGCGTTCTCGAACTTCGTCTCGAGCCCGAGCTTGGCCGCGACCGCGTCGAACAGGTCGACGTCGAAGCCCTGCACGGTCGAGTTGTCGGTCGCCAGGAACTCCGAGGGTGCGTACGACGCGTCCGAGCCGACCACGATCACGCCCTTCGAGGCCAGGGGTCCCGGGACCCGGGATGCCAGGGCCTTGTCCACCATGACCGATGCTGCGCTCTGCACGCTCGACGCACTGCTCTCCGGGGTCCCCGTGGAGCCTCCGCAGCCGGCGAGAAGGACACCGCCGGCGAGGAGTGCCGCCGTGGCGGTGGTGGTTGAGGAAAGCCGCATGGAACGTGCTCCTTCGGTCAGGGGTGGTCGACCGGCGCGAGGGGCCGGCGCGTAGTCCCCTCTATACCTCGGCTTGCGGACCTGCGGGAGCAAGACGCGACGAGTTGCAGCAAAAAGAGCCGGCGAGAGCAGCGCGGCCGCGAACACCGGCCTCACCTTCACGCTGGCCGGCGTGAACCGCTACGACAACACGACCCGGCACCAGGACAGGGCGAGCGCGAAGTACCGGTCGCGGACCCGCAGCCGCGAGAAGACCGTCAGCCACGGGGCAGGCCACTGGTTCGGGCTCCACCACACGTTCCAGGGCGGGTGTGCCGAGCCGAACGACCAGGTCGCCGACACCCCGGCGGCGCAGAGCAGCCCGGCGTCCGGGTGCCGGTCGGGCGGGACTCCTGCTACAACCAGTCAACCCCCGACCAGGCCGCTCGGATGCGGAAAGATGCTCGCGGCCTACCGGAGCTGAGCGACCGGCCGCTCACAGCCCCGGCGTACCGGGGAACGCGGTCGGCGTCGCTGCGTAGCCGACCGCCCGGACCGCGGCGTCGGTGAGCGCCTCGATGGCCCACTGACGGTTCGCGCCCGAGGTGTTGCCGACCATCTGGGCGTACAGGTCGGTGCAGCGGGTCTCCACGTCGCGTACGAGCGCGGTGAGCTGCTCGGTCGTGCGGGCCGGGTTCTCGAGCTCGTAGCTGACCGCAGCGGCCACGGGACGGCCGCCTGCGTCGCGCACCATCGTGGTGAGCTGGTCACGCCGCGACCGGTGGGTGGTGTAGCCGTGCGCCACCCGGGTCGCGAGCCCGGGGTCGGCCGAGGCCGAGACCCGACCGCCGACGACGCCGTACACGTAGATCGCGGCGTGCTCGCCGGCCAGCGTCGCCTGCATCGCCTCGAGCGGGGTCACGACGCTCCTCGCCGGCTCGCCGCGCGCAGCGTCGCCGCCTGCTGGGCCGCGGCCGCCGCCATGCTCGCCAGCACCCGGGCGAACGTCCCGCTGTCGGCGGCGAACGCGTTGCGCTTCTGGGCGAGCGAGAGCAGGTCCTCGTGCCGGTACACCGCGACGAGCGCCCGGTCGGGCCTCTCCGGCACCGGGATCCGGACCGGGGTGCCCGGCCCCGCGGTGCTGCCGGTCGACGGCGCAGTGCTCGGCTCGGCCGAGCCGGGTGTCCCCGAGGCGGGGGCCGAGTCCGACGGACCGCGCGTCGGCGAGCCGGTCGGGAAGGAGACCGAGGGCGACGGCGACGCGGCCGCGGTGACCCGGGGCCGGACGTCGCGTGGCACGGCCTTGGTCAGCACCGCGACGTGGGCGGTCGTGGACGCTCGCCGCAGCGTCCAGCGCGTGCCGCAGCGACCGGTGCCGGGCCATGGTGTCCTGGACGAGGTCGAGCAGCTGCTGCTCCTGGCCGAGCGCCACCGCGGCCAGCGACACGTCGGGGTCCAGGTGCGGCGCCGCGGTGAGCGTGGGGCGGCCGACCGGTGGGGTCGCCACCGTCATCGGCCGGCACCCGGCCGTCGCCACGGCTGCCCCGACGACCAGGCCCAGGGCGCCCCGGCGGCTCAGACGCCGAGGCTCCCGGCTCCCCTGCTCCCGGTCCTCGCGCACCCGGGGCCGCCTCTTCCGGGGCTGCTGCGGCCCGGCAGGCGGCCCGGCAGGCGGCCCGGGCGCGGGTGGTGGCACGAGAGGCACGGGGCGACTCTAGCCGGGCCGTCGGTGTCTCCCGGGAGGGAGTTCGGCTAGGGTTCGGCTACACAACAGCACAGCAGGGAGGACACCCGTGAGCAAGCAGCAGATCCGGGACCTTGAAGAGGTGCTGTCCGCCCCGCTGCTCGCCGTTGGGCTCGACGTGGAGGCGATCGACCTCACACCTGCGGGGAAGCGGCGGCTGCTGCGCGTGGCCGTCGACAAGGACGGCGGGGTCACCCTCGACGACATCGCCGAGGCGACCCGCGCGGTCTCGCGTGCCCTCGACGACAGCGACGCCCTGGGCGAGCAGCCCTACACCCTCGAGGTCACCTCGCCGGGGGTGGACCGGCCGCTGACCCTGCCCCGGCACTGGCGCCGCAACACCGGGCGGCTCGTCAAGGTGAGCCTCGCCGGCGGCGCCTCGTTCACCGGTCGGGTGACCGGGAGCGACGGGCAGGAGGCCGTGCTCGACGTGGACGGTGCCCCGCGGACCGTACGGCTCGACGACGTGGCCACGGCCAGGGTCCAGATCGAGTTCAACCGGAAGGAGGGCTGAGGCCGTGGACATCGACATCACGATCCTGCGCTCGCTCGAGCGCGAGAAGGAGATCTCCTTCGACATCCTCGTCGAGGCCATCGAGCAGGCCCTGCTCACGGCGTACCACAAGACGCCTGGTGCACAGCCGAACGCGCGCGTCGAGCTGGACCGCAAGAGCGGTCACGTCACGGTGTACGCCGCGGAGACCGACGAGGAGGGCAACACGCTCACCGAGTACGACGACACGCCGGAGGGCTTCGGCCGGATCGCGGCCACGACCGCGAAGCAGATCATCCTGCAGCGGCTGCGTGACGCCGAGGACGAGCTGAAGTTCGGCGAGTTCTCGGGGCGGGAGGGCGACATCGTCTCCGGGGTCATCCAGCAGGGCCGGGACCCGCAGGACGTCCTCGTCGACCTCGGCCGCCTCGAGGCCCAGCTGCCGGCGGCCGAGCGCGTGCCGGGGGAGCGCTACGAGCACGGCACGCGCATCAGGTGCCTGGTCGTCGCGGTCCGCAAGGGGATGCGCGGCCCGCAGGTGCTGCTGTCGCGCTCGCACCCGAACCTGGTCAAGAAGCTGTTCGCCATGGAGGTCCCCGAGATCGCCGACGGCACCGTCGAGATCTGCGGCATCGCCCGCGAGGCCGGACACCGCACCAAGATCTCGGTGCGCTCGACGGTGTCCGGTGTCAATGCCAAAGGCTCCTGCATCGGCCCGATGGGCCAGCGGGTGCGCGCGGTGATGAACGAGCTGCACGGCGAGAAGATCGACATCGTCGACTACTCCGACGAGCCTGCCGAGATGGTCGCGCACGCGTTGTCCCCGGCTCGGGTCTCGAGCGTGGAGATCGTGGACCGAGAGGCACGCTCGGCGCGCGTCGTGGTGCCCGACTACCAGCTCTCGCTGGCGATCGGCAAGGAGGGGCAGAACGCCCGGCTCGCCGCGCGGCTCACGGGATGGCGCATCGACATCCGCTCCGACGAGGCGCCGGCAGAGACAGCCCCCGCCGACACGGCACCCGCGTCCTGACCGGTTCGGCGCACAGCCATCGACGCGTTAGACTGGTCGACGGTGGTGCGCAGTCAGGTCCGTGCTGAGGCGCTGGCTCATGTCCGGTGAGGGCATGCGCACGTGCATCGGGTGCCGAGAGCGTGCCACCGCGCAGGAGCTGTTACGAGTCGTCGCCGGTGACGACGGGCACGGTCCGGCCGTGCTCCCCGACCCGGTACGACGGGCTCGCGGACGAGGTGCACATCTGCATCCCACGCTCGCGTGCCTGGACCTTGCTCGTCGACGACGCGCCTTCCCGCGGGCCCTCAGGGTCGCGGGACCGCTCGCCACCGACGCCGTCGAGGCCCATCTGAGACAGCGCGCTGCGGATGCAGCATCGACCGAGATGACCGACAGAAATTGGAGCAGCAGCTCATGAGCACTCGATGAGTACTTCCCGATGAGCATGCACACCAGCTAACGGTCCGGCCGCGAGGGCTCGGACCAGAAGGAGAAGCGTGGCTAAGGTCCGAGTCCACGAGCTCGCCAAGGAGTTCGGAGTTGAGAGCAAGGTCGTCCTGACCAAGCTCGGAGAGATGGGAGAGTTCGTCAAGTCGGCGTCGTCGACGGTCGAGCCTCCCGTGGTGAAGCGGTTCACCGATACCTTCGGCGCGGAGCTGAAGGCCGCCGCCGACGCGAAGGCCGCGAAGAAGCCGGCCGCCAAGCCGGGGCCCCAGCCTGCGCCTGCCCCGGCCCCGTCCAACGGGTCCGCGGGCAACGGCACGGCCGCCGAGACCGCCGCCGCCCCGGCGCCGGCCGTCGCGACCCCCGCCCCTGCGGCCGAGACGCCGTCCGCCCCGGCCGCTCCCCGGCCCGGACCCAAGCCGGGTCCGAAGAAGGCCGCCGAGCCGGCCGCCCCGGCCACGCCCGAGGCTCCGGCCACTCCGGAGACGCCGGCCGCGAGCGCTGCTCCGGCGACCCCGGAGGTCCCGGTCGCTCCCGCGCCGGGTCAGACCGGCGGCACGGACGGTGCCTCCGACGCCGGGCCCGGCCGCCCGACGCCCACCCCGCGGCCGTCTGCCCGTCCGGGCGCACCCCGCCCCGGCAACAACCCGTTCTCCTCGACCCAGGGCATGGGCCGGCGTGCCACCGGTCCCGGTCGCGGTGCTCCCGAGGGAGGCGGCGACCGTGCGCCGCGTCCGCCGGCCGGCCGTGACGGTGCTCCCGGACGCCCGGGCCCGGTCCCGGGTCGTCCCGGCATGCCGCGGCCGAACCCCGCGATGATGCCGAAGTCCCCGGCCACCTTCGGTGGTCGTCCGGGCGGCGGAGGTCCCGGTCGCTCCGGTCCAGGTGGCCGAGGTGGCGCCGGTGCTCCGGGCCGCCCCGGTGCACCCGCCCGCGGCGGTGCCCCCGGCGGCGCGCCTGCGCGTCCCGGCGGCTTCGGTCCCGGCGGCGGCCGTCCCGGCGGCGGCCGTCCCGGCCAGCGCGGCCAGACCCAGGGCGCGTTCGGTCGTCCCGGCGGCCCGTCCCGCCGTGGCCGCAAGTCGAAGCGGCAGCGTCGCCAGGAGTTCGACAACATGCAGGCGCCGACCATCGGCGGCGTGCGCGTCCGCAAGGGCGACGGCGAGACCGTGCGGCTGCCGCGCGGCGCCTCGCTGACCGACTTCGCCGAGAAGATCGGCGTCGACCCGGCCTCGCTCGTGCAGATGCTGTTCCACCTCGGGGAGATGGTCACCGCCACCGAGTCGGTGAACGACGAGACGCTGCAGCTGCTCGGCGAGGAGCTCAACTACAAGGTCGAGGTGGTCTCGCCGGAGGACGAGGACCGCGAGCTGCTCGAGTCCTTCGACCTCGAGTTCGGCCAGGACGTCGGCGTCGAGGCCGACCTGGCCGCGCGTCCGCCGGTCGTGACCGTCATGGGCCACGTCGACCACGGAAAGACCAAGCTCCTCGACGCGATGCGCAACGCCAACGTCGTCGCCAAGGAGGCCGGTGGGATCACCCAGCACATCGGCGCCTACCAGGTGGCGACCGAGGTCGACGGTGAGGAGCGCCGGATCACCTTCATCGACACCCCGGGTCACGAGGCGTTCACCGCCATGCGGGCCCGTGGCTCCCAGTCGTCGGACATCGCGGTCCTCGTGGTCGCCGCCGACGACGGGGTGATGCCGCAGACGGTCGAGGCGCTCAACCACGCCAAGGCCGCCGAGGTCCCGATCGTGGTGGCGGTCAACAAGATCGACAAGCCGGACGCCGACCCGACGAAGGTGCGCGGTCAGCTCACCGAGTACGGCCTGGTCCCCGAGGAGTACGGCGGCGACACGATGTTCGTCGACGTCTCGGCCAAGGCCGGGCTCAACCTCGAGGGGCTGCTCGAGGCGATCGTGCTCACCGCCGACGCCTCGCTCGACCTGCGGGCCAACCCCGACCAGGACGCCCAGGGCCTCGTGGTCGAGGCGCACCTCGACCGGGGTCGCGGTCCGGTGGCGACGATCCTGGTGCAGCGCGGCACGCTGCACGTCGGCGACTCGATCGTCGCGGGTCCGGCGTACGGCCGGGTCCGGGCGATGCTCGACGAGTACGGCAACCAGCTCGAGACCGCCGACCCGTCGCGTCCGGCGATGGTGCTCGGTCTCACGGCGGTGCCCGGTGCCGGCCAGAACTTCATCGTGGTTGCCGACGACCGGGTGGCGCGCCAGATCGCCGAGAAGCGCGAGGCCCGTGAGCGGGCGGCCATGCAGGCCAAGCGCCGCGTCCGCCGTACGCTCGAGGACTTCATGGCCTCCATGGAGAAGGGCGAGAGCCAGGAGCTCAACCTGATCCTGAAGGGCGACGTGTCCGGCTCGGTCGAGGCCCTCGAGGACTCGCTGGCGAAGATCGACGTCGGCGACGAGGTCAGCCTGCGGGTCATCGACCGCGGTGTCGGTGCGATCACCGAGACCAACGTCGACCTTGCGGCCGCGTCCGACGCGATCATCATCGGCTTCAACGTCCGGCCGCAGGGCAAGGCGACGGAGCTGGCCGACCGCGAGGGCGTGGAGATCCGGTACTACACCGTGATCTACCAGGCGATCGAGGAGATCGAGGCGGCCCTGAAGGGCATGCTCAAGCCGGAGTACGAGGAGGTCTCGCTCGGCCAGGCCGAGATCCGCGAGATCTTCCGGTCCAGCCGGATCGGCAACATCGCCGGTTGTATGGTCACGACCGGCGTGATCCGCCGCAACGCCAAGGCCCGGCTGATCCGGGACGGCAACGTGGTGGCCGAGAACCTCGACCTGGCGTCGCTGCGCCGCGAGAAGGATGACGTCACCGAGGTCCGCGAGGGCTTCGAGTGCGGTCTGACGCTTCGTGGCTACAACGACATCAAGCAGGGCGACGTCGTCGAGTGCTTCGAGATGCGGGAGATCCCGCGCGCCTGACCGGCGTGCAGCTTCACCACGGGATGCAGGCGAACCGGTCCTTCCCACGGGGTGTACCTCGTGGGAAGCACCGGGAACCCTGCATCCCATGGTGAACCGCCGCCCCCGCGGGGGCACTGAGCAACAGGAGCAGCAGTGAGCAACGCACGGGTGCGCAAGATCGCCGACCGGATCCAGGTCGTGGTCGCCGAGATGTTGGAGCGCCGCATCAAGGACCCGCGCCTGGGGTTCATCACGGTCACCGACGTCCGGGTCACCGGCGACACGCAGCAGGCGTCGGTGTTCTACACCGTGCTCGGCGCCGACGAGCAGCTTCAGGAGACCGCGGTCGCGCTGGAGTCGGCCAAGGGGCTGATCCGCTCCGAGGTCGGCAAGCAGCTCGGCATGCGGCACGTCCCGACGCTGGAGTTCATCCACGACGCGCTGCCCGACACGGCCCGGCACATCGACGAGCTGCTCGAGCGGGCTCGCAGGTCCGACGCCGAGGTCGCCGCGGCGGCCGCGGGGGCGACGTTCGCCGGCGAGCCGGACCCCTACCGCAAGCCTGCGGCGCGAGCGGAACCGACGCGGAGCCCGACGCGGAGCCCGACGAGGACGCCGCGTCGGCGTGAGCGACGGCACCCGATCCGGCCTGGCGGTCATCGACAAGCCCGCCGGGATCACCTCGCACGACGTGGTGGCGCGGGTGCGCCGCCTCGCCGGCACCCGCAAGGTCGGCCACGCCGGCACCCTCGACCCGCTGGCCACCGGGGTGCTGGTGGTGGGGGTGCAGAGGGCGACCCGGCTGCTCGGCCACCTGACGCTGGCCGACAAGGCGTACGACGCCACCATCCGGCTCGGCCAGGCGACGTTGACCGACGACGCGGAGGGCGAGGTGCTCAGCCGCGCCTCCACCGTCAGCGACCACAGAGCAGCAGGTCGTCGATGCCCTGGCGGGGTTCGTCGGGCCGCTGCAGCAGGTGCCCTCGGCCGTCTCTGCGGTCAAGGTCGACGGCCGCCGGGCCTACCACCGGGTTCGCGCGGGGGAGCAGGTCGCGCTCCCTTCCCGCTCGGTCGTGGTGCACACCCTCGAGGTCCACGACCTGCGTCGGGTCGGCGACCTGCTCGACGTCGACGTCTCGCTGCGGTGCTCCAGCGGCACCTACGTGCGGGCGGTCGCGCGCGACCTCGGTGCGCTGCTCGGCGTCGGCGGGCACCTGACCCGGCTGCGGCGGACCGCGGTGGGGCCGCTGACGGTCGCCGAGGCGCAGCCGCTGCAGACCGCCCAGGAGTGCGGCGTGCTCGACCTGCTGCCGATGGAGGAGGTGGCGCGCCGGTTCTTCCCCGTCCTCGAGGTCGACGACGGGACCGCCCGCGCGGTGTCGTACGGCCGGCGCCTCGAGGTGGCGCTGCCGGCGCAGGGCCGCCCCGTGGCGCTGCTCGGCCCCGAGGGACGCTGCTCGCGCTCTACCAGCAGGACGGCGGGAGTGCCGCGGCGGTTGCCGTGCTGGTCGGCTGACCCGACCGTCCGGTGCGGTGATGTGGCAGGCTTTCGTGTGCAGGACACGACAGAGACTGGGACAGGAGCACCCATCGTGGGGATCTGGCGCTCGCTGGACGAGGTGCCGGCAGACCTGGGCCGCACCGTCGTCACGATCGGCAACTTCGACGGCGTGCACCTCGGCCACCGGCACGTCATCCGTCGGTCCCGCGAGGTCGCCGCGGAGCACGACGCGGAGCACGTCGTCGCGGTGACGTTCGACCCGCACCCGATCGCGGTGCTGCGGCCCGAGCACGCCCCCACCACCCTGACCGACATCGACCGGCGCGTCGAGCTGCTGCTCGAGGCCGGCGTGGACGACGTGCTGGTGCTCGAGTTCACCCGTGCCGTCGCGGACTGGACCCCCGAGGAGTTCGTCCGGCGCGTCGTCGTGGACGGGCTGCACGCCGACGCGGTGGTGGTCGGAGCCAACTTCCGGTTCGGCAACCGCGCTGCGGGCGACGTCGCGACGCTCGGCGACCTCGGGACGCGCCACGGCTTCCGCGCGGAGGGCATCCCGCTCGACGGCGGGCCGCAGGTGTGGTCCTCCACGTACGTCCGCAGCTGTCTCAACGCCGGGGACGTGGAGGGGGCGACCGAGGCGCTCGGCCGCCCGTTCACCGTGCGCGGGGTCGTGGTCCGCGGCGACCATCGGGGCCGCGCCCTCGGCTACCCGACCGCCAACGTGCCGGCCACCGAGGTCACTGCCGCGCCCGCCGACGGGGTGTACGCCGGCTGGCTGCGGCGCCTCGACGAGCCCGGCGCGCCGGCGATGCCCGCGGCGATCAGCGTCGGCACGAACCCGACCTTCGAGGGGCTCCGTGCGCGGCGGGTGGAGTCCTACGTGCTCGGCCGCGACGACCTCGAGCTGTACGACGTGCCGGTGGAGGTGTCGTTCGCGGCGCGGCTGCGCGGCATGAAGCAGTTCGACTCGGTGCAGCACCTCGTGCAGACCATGGAGGAGGACTGCGAACGGGCGCGGCTGGTCCTCGACGGCGCCGGTCCCGGCTGAGCGCCGTCACGACGCACGAGAGCTCCCCGGTCGGATCGTGACCGGGGAGCTCTCGTGCGCGCGGGGGCTCAGGCGTCGAGGTCCTGCTCGACGAGGGCGGCGATCGTGTCGACGGCCGCCTCGTCGTCGCCGGCCACCTCGACGCTGTCGCCGTGGCTTGCGCCGAGCGTCATGATCAGCAGCGCGGAGCTCGCGTCGACGGGGTCGCCGCCGGGGACCGCGATGGTGACCTCGGAGCCGAGGTCGCCGGCAGCCTCCGAGATGATCGCGGCGGGCCGGGCGTGCAGGCCGACGGACGAGCCGACGGTGACGGTCTTGCTGGGCATCGTGGGGTTCTCCTTGGGTCCGGTGACTGAGTTCGGTGACGGGTGGAGCGAGGTGTTCGGGTGACAGGTGCTGACGGGCTCTCCGGGCGGTGGGGCTCAGACCTGGATGGCCTCGAGCTCGGCGAGCTCCTCGGCGGACTCCGTGCGGCTCTTGAGAGCGACCACCGCGGCGGCGGCCACGACGACGCCGATCGCCAGGACCACGAAGAACCAGAGTGCGTGGATCATCGCGAAGAACACGAAGATGCCGCCGTGCGGAGCGCGCAGCCCGACGTGCAGGGCCATGGAGAGCGCGCCCGCCACGCCGCTGCCGAGCATGATCGACGGGATCACCCGCAGCGGGTCCGAGGCCGCGAACGGGATCGCTCCCTCGGTGATGAACGAGGCGCCGAGCAGCCACGCGGCCTTGCCGTTCTCCCGCTCGGCCTCGGTGAAGAGCTTCGGCCGGAGCACCGTCGCCAGCGCCAGCGCCAGCGGCGGCACCATGCCGGCCACCATGACGGCTGCCATGATCTGCAGCTGCGGGGAGTTCGCCGCCGTGGCTGCGGCAGCCAGACCGGTGGTGGCGAACAGGTAGGCGGTCTTGTTCAGCGGTCCGCCCATGTCGAAGGCCATCATCAGGCCGAGCAGCGCACCGAGCAGGAAGCCGGCACCGCTCTCGCTGAGGTTGGTCAGGCCGGTGTTCAGGGCGTTCATCAGCGAGGCGAGCGGCTTGGCCAGCACGATCAGCATGATCGCACCGGAGAACATCGTGGCGAGCAGGGGGATCACCACCACGGGCATCAGCCCGCGGAACCACGGCGACACCTTCCAGCCCGCGATCCAGTGCGCGATCACGCCGGCGAGCACACCGCCGATGATGCCGCCGAGGAAGCCGGACTGGATCACGCCGGCGATCGCGCCCATCACGAACCCGGGGGCGATGCCCGGCCGGTCGGCGATCGCGTACGCGATGTAGCCGGCAAGCGCCGGCACCAGGAAGCTGAACGCCGTGCTGCCGAGGACGAAGAACACCGCGCCGATGTAGGCGAACAGCGAGCTGTGGAACAGCGCGTGCTCGAGGCCCAGCTTGTTGACGTCGGGAAGCGAGAACAGCGTGTTGCCGGTGACGATGGCGCTGGGCGACCACTTGTCGTTGCCGACGATCTCGTAGCCACCGAGCAGGAACGACAGCGCGATCAGCAGGCCGCCGGCCGCGACGAACGGGATCATGTACGACACCCCGGTCATCAGCACCCGTCGGATCCGCAGGCCCCAGGTCTCGTCGCCGCCGCCACCGCCACCGGTGTGCGCGGCCGCGCCTCCGCCCGCACCCGCGCCGTCCCCCTCCACCCGCGGGGCGTTCGGGTCGTCGACGTAGCGCAGCGCCTCGGCGATCATCCCGTCCGGGTCGTCGATGCCGCGCTTGACGCCGGCGGCGACCAGGGGCTTGCCCGCGAACCGGACGCGGTCCTTGACACCCACGTCGACGGCGAAGATCGCCGCGTCGGCGGTGGCGATGACGGAGCGGTCCAGCGGGGTGGAGCCTGCGGAGCCCTGTGTCTCGACGTGCAGGTCGACGCCCGCACGGGTGGCGGCCGCCTCGAGCGCCTCGGCAGCCATGTAGGTGTGTGCGATCCCGGTCGGGCAGGCGGTCACCGCCACGATGCTGCGGCGGGCGGTGGGCGCCGCGGCTGCCTCGGTCGGGGAAGGAGCCGGCGTGGACTGTGCCGCGGAGGCGTCCGAAGCCGGAGCGGCCGGAGCGGCCGGAGCGGCCGGCGCGGCCGGCGCTCCGCCGACGACGTCGAGGACCAGGGAGACGACGTCCTCCGGCGACTGCGCCTCGCGCAGGCCGTTGGTGAAGTCGGCCTTCACCAGCGCCCGGGCGAGCTGGGTCAGCACCTTGAGGTGGGTGGCGTCACCGCCCGCCGGGGCGGCGATGAGGAACGCCAGGTCCGCCGGGCCGTCCTTGGCGCCGAAGTCGGTCCCGGGGCTCAGCCGGGCGAACGCGAGAGTCGGCACGTCGACGTGCTCGGTGCGGCAGTGCGGGATCGCGATGCCGCCGGGGAGGCCGGTCGCGGAGGTCGCCTCGCGGGCCAGGGCGTCGGCGGCCAGGCCGTCGGGGTCCTGGGTCCGGCCGGCGCCGGCGACGATGCCGGCGAGGGCCCGGATGACCTCCTCCTTGGTGGTGCCCAGGGACGCGTCCAGGCGGACGAGCTCCCGGGTGATCATGGCTGGTCCGGTGTTGTCGGACATGGTGGGACCCTCAGTTCTCTGCGGAGATGAGCAGGAGCTCGCGTACGGTCACGAGCTCTGCGTTGATGTGGTCGGGTGTCGGGATGGTGGTGCCGGGGAGGCCTGCGGCGGCGCTGCCGTAGGCCACTGCCAGCCGGAGTCGCTCGGCGGGCGGGGCACCCCGCAGGTCGCCGAGCAGGTAGCCGAACAGGCTGGAGTCACCGGCGCCGACAGTGCTGACGACGGTGGTCGGAGGGGGAGCGGCGTGCCAGGCGCCCTCGGCGGTGACCAGGACCGCGCCGGCGCCTCCGAGGGTGGCGAGCACCGCGCCGACGCCACGCTCCACGAGCACCGCGGCGGCCGCGGCGGCCGCGGCCGGGTCCGCCTCGATGGCGTCCGCGTCGCCGCCGGTCAGCGAGGCGAGCTCCTCGCCGTTGGGCTTCATGAGGTCCGGGGCGGCGGTGTCGAGCCGCTCGGCGAGTGCGATCAACGGCTGGCCCGAGGTGTCGACGCTGACCTTGGCGCCGGTACGACGCAGGTCGGCGACGAGCGTGGCGTACCAGTCGTCGGGCGCCCCAGGGGGCAGCGAGCCGGCGAGCACGACCCAGCTCGCGTGCTGCGCGCGGGCGTGCAGCGCCTCGGCGAGCCGGCCGAGCGAGGCGGCGTCGGCCACCGCGCCCGGCGTGTTGATCTTGGTCGTCGTGCCGTCGGGCTCGGTGATCGTCAGGTTCACCCGCACCGGGCCGGCGGGCTGCTCGGGGCGGCAGTCGATTCCGTCGCGGAGCAGCTCGAGGACGAACGGGTCCTGCTTCTCGGCCGGCAGCACCGCGATGGTTCTCACCCCGGCGGCGACCGCGGCGCGGGAGATGTTCACGCCCTTGCCCCCGGACTGCGAGGTCACGGACTCGGCGCGCAGCACGGCGCCGCGCTCGAGCCTCGACGCGAGCGCGACCGTCCGGTCGGTGCTCGGGTTGGGCGTCAGGGTGACGATCATGCGATCACGACCTCGATGTCGTTGCGGCGCAGGGCGTTCGCGTCCCGGTCGGAGATGCCGTCGTCGGTGACGAGGACGTCGACGTCCGAGAGGTCGGCGAACCGGACCGTGTTCTCACGGCCGATCTTGGTGGAGTCGGCGAGCACGACGACCCGCTCCGCAGCGCCGACCATCGCGCGCTTGGCGGCTGCCTCGCTGTGGTCGGGGGTGCTCAGCCCGTGCCGGAGGGTCAGTCCGTTGGTGCCGATGAAGGCGACGTCCACCCGCAGCCGCCGGAGCGCCGCGACGGTGTCCTCGCCGACGGCGGCCTGGGTGGTGGCCCGGACCCGGCCGGGAAGCAGATGCAGCTCGATGGCGGTCAGGCCGGCCAGCCGAGCGGCCACGGGGACCGCGTTGGTCATCACGGTCAGCGTCACGTCACGCGGCAGCAGCGTGGCCATCCGTGCGGTGGTGGTGCCGGCGTCGAGGAGCACGCTCCCGCCGGTGGTCGGCAGCTCGGTGAGGGCGGCCTTCGCGATCCGGTCCTTCTCGTCGGCGCGGGCCCTGTCCCGGTCGACGATCCCCATCTCGAGGACGGTCAGGGACTCGGCCGGCACGGCACCGCCGTGCACCCGGCGGACGATCCCGGCCCGCTCCAGCACGGAGAGGTCGCGCCGCACCGTCTCGGTCGTGACCGCGTACTCCTGGGCCAGCTCGTTGACGGACAGGCGCCCGCGGCGCATCACCAGGTCGGCGATGCTCTGCTGCCGCTCCTCGGCGTACACCGTGGCGCACCGTCCCTTCCGTGGATGGCCGGCCGAGCCGGCGTTGATCTGTGTATCTGTTGTTTTACGCCCGTATCTGTTGACTGTCAAGAGGGCGCGGGTCTAAGGTTCAGACATGTCAGCCAGCACCTCCTCTCGGGCCTCCCGCCGAACCGGCGCCGACCCCTCCGCTCCCGACCAGGCCGGGACCGGACCGCTCCTGCACGGGACCCCCGTGGTGCCCGGCGTCGCCTACGCCCCCGCCGTCGTCGTCTCGGTCGACGTCGCGCCCGAGGCGGTGGCGGCGTTCGAGCAGCGCGGCTTCCCGGACCGGGACGCGGCCCTCGCCGCGTACGATGCGGCGGTCTCGGAGGTGGCCGGCGGTCTCGCCGAGCGGGCTGCGTCGGCGGCCGGAGCGGCGGCCGAGGTGCTCACCGCGACGGCCGGGCTGGCGCGCGACAAGGGGTTGCGCGCAGCGGTGGCCAAGCGGCTCGACGCCGGCGACCCGCTGCTCACCGCGCTCGGTGCCGCTGTGGAGCAGTTCGCCGGGCTGTTCACCACCATGGGCGGGCTGATGGCCGAGCGTGTCACTGACCTGAGGGACATCGAGCGTCGGGTGACCGCGCGGCTCGTCGGTGAGCCGGAGCCCGGGGTGCCGGTGCCCGACGAGCCGTCGGTGCTGCTGGCCCATGACCTCGCCCCGGCGGACACCGCCGGCCTGGACGCCGCGCGAGTCGTCGCGCTGGCGACCGAGAAGGGCGGGCCCACCAGCCACACCGCGATCATCGCCCGCCAGCTCGGCATCCCGTGCGTGGTCGGCGTGAGCGGCCTCGCCGCTGTCGAGGCCGGCACCGACGTGCTCGTCGACGGCACCACGGGCGTGGTCCAGGTCGACCCCGACGCCGCGGACGCCCGGCGGCGGGTCGAGGCGGCCGCGCTCGCGAAGGCCGCGCTCGAGGCCTGGACCGGCCCGGGGCGCACGGCGGACGGGACCCGGGTGAAGCTGCTCGCCAACGTGGCCGACGGGGCCTCGGCGGGCACGGCGTCGACCGGTCCCGTGGAGGGGGTCGGGCTGTTCCGCACCGAGCTGTGCTTCCTGAACCGCAAGGACGAGCCGACCGTCGAGGAGCAGGCGGCGATCTACGGCGAGGTGCTGAGCGCGTTCGGCTCCGACCGCCACGTCGTGGTCCGCACCCTCGACGCGGGATCCGACAAGCCGATCGCCTTCGCCACGACGGAGGGCGAGGAGAACCCGGCGCTCGGCGTCCGCGGTCTGCGGCTGTCCTTCGGCAACCCCGGGCTGCTCGAGCGCCAGCTGGAGGGCATCGCCCTCGCCGGCCGCCAGACCGGCACCTCGCCGTGGGTGATGGCGCCCATGGTGGCCACCGTCGACGAGGCCGCGGAGTTCGCCGAGAAGGTCCGCGCGCTCGGGCTCCGGGCGGGCGTGATGGTCGAGATCCCCAGCGCCGCACTGCTCGCCCACAAGATCCTGGAGGTCGTCGACTTCCTGTCGATCGGCACCAACGACCTGACCCAGTACACGATGGCCGCGGACCGGATGGCCAGCGACCTCGCGCACCTGACCGACGCCTGGCAGCCCGCTGTCCTCCAGCTCATCGCGATCACCGCGGAGGCAGGCAGGCAGGCCGGCAAGCCGGTCGGGGTCTGCGGTGAGGCCGCCGCCGATCCGGCGCTGGCCACCGCCCTGGTCGGCATGGGCATCACGTCGCTGTCGATGGCGCTGGCCGCGGTACGCCCGGTCGGTGCCCAGCTCGCGGCGGCGTCGATGGACGTCTGCGAGCACGCCGCCGAGGCCGCGCTGGCCGCGTCGGACCCGATGGCCGCCCGCGCCGCGGTCCGCGCCGTCCTGCACCCCTGACCGCCGAGCCGCGGGTTGCGCCGGGCCGAGCCGGGGGGCGGCGGCTCTGCGTCTCGGTGATTCGGAGAAACGACCCGCCGCTGATAGCCTGGGGAAGTTGCCGTCTGACGGCCGCGGATCGAGAGTGCCCGGGTGAACAGGCCCCGGCGCGCCGCGCAACGACACACCGAAGGGAGCTCGCGTGGCCACTGGCACCGACGCTGAGACCAAGAAGAAGATCATCGCCGAGTACGCAACCTCCGAAGGCGACACCGGCTCGCCTGAGGTGCAGGTCGCGCTGCTCAGCCACCGGATCGCCCACCTCACCGAGCACCTCAAGCTGCACAAGCACGACCACCACAGCCGTCGTGGACTGCTGCTGCTCGTCGGTCAGCGGCGCCGCCTTCTCAACTACATGCAGAAGGAAGACATCAACCGCTACCGTTCGATCGTGGAGCGGCTCGGCCTCCGCCGATGACCTCGAGGAGCGGCCTCCTGCCCGGGAGGCCGCTCCTGCTGTATCAAGGCCGCCCGAGGGCGGCGCCTCACAACTGAAGACACCTCCATCACCCAGGAGCGACCTCCGCGACCCGGCGTCCGGCCCGGTCCTCGGTAGTGGCCCTCGGACGGCTCCCCGGAGTCTCGCCGCAGGCCTCGATCGAAGACCGGCCCCGTCAGCGGAACGGCCCGCACGGGTCGGCGTCCGCCGGCACCCAGGGCGCACTCGCGTGTCTCGCTCCGCAAGCACGAAAGGGCTCTCCGTGAACGACGGACCCATCATCTCGACGGTAGAGACCGTCATCGACAACGGCACGTTCGGCACTCGCACCGTGAAGTTCGAGACCGGGCTGCTCGCCCGTCAGGCCGCCGGCTCCGTGGCGGCGTACCTCGACGACGAGACCATGCTGCTGTCGGCCACCACGGCCGGCAAGCACCCCAAGGAGCAGTTCGACTTCTTCCCGCTCACGATCGACGTCGAGGAGCGGATGTACGCCGCGGGCCGGATCCCCGGCTCGTTCTTCCGTCGCGAGGGCCGGCCCTCCGAGGACGCGATCCTCACCTGCCGGCTCATCGACCGGCCGCTGCGCCCGACCTTCAAGAAGGGGCTGCGCAACGAGGTGCAGGTCGTCATCACCGTGATGGCGCTCGAGCCGGACACTCCGTACGACGTCCTGGCGATCAACGCCGCGTCGATGTCAACCCAGCTGTCCGGCCTGCCGTTCTCCGGCCCGGTCGGCGGCGTGCGCGTCGCGCTGATCAACGGCCAGTGGGTCGGCTTCCCGACGCACAGCCAGCTCGAGGACGCGGTCTTCGACATGGTGGTGGCCGGCCGGGTCACCGACTCCGGCGACGTCGCGATCATGATGGTCGAGGCCGAGTCGACCGAGGCCACCTGGAACCTGGTGCGCTCCGGTGTGCAGGCGCCGACCGAACAGGTCGTGGCCGGCGGGCTCGACGCGGCCAAGCCGTTCATCAAGCAGCTGTGCGACGCCCAGGCCGAGCTGGCCAAGCAGGCCGCCAAGCCCGTCGCCGAGTTCCCGGTCTTCCTGGACTACGAGGACGACGCCTACGCAGCCGTCGAGGCGGCCGCCAGGGACGAGCTCGCTGCGGCACTGGCCATCGCCGGCAAGCTCGAGCGCGAGGGTCGCCTCGACGAGGTCAAGGCCTCGGTCATGGAGAAGGTCGGCCCGGACTTCGAGGGCCGTGAGAAGGAGCTGGGTGCGGCGTTCCGGTCGCTGACCAAGGCCCTGGTGCGGGAGCGGGTGCTGCGCGACAAGGTGCGCATGGACGGCCGTGGGCTCACCGACATCCGGACCCTGTCCGCCGAGGTCGGCGTGCTGCCGCGGGTGCACGGCTCGGCGCTGTTCGAGCGCGGCGAGACCCAGATCATGGGCGTCACCACGCTGAACATGCTGACGCTGGAGCAGAAGCTCGACACCCTCTCGCCGGAGAAGACCCGTCGCTACCTGCACAACTACAACTTCCCGCCGTACTCCACCGGTGAGACCGGCAGGGTCGGCTCGCCGAAGCGCCGCGAGATCGGTCACGGCGCGCTCGCGGGACGGGCCCTCGTTCCCGTGCTGCCGACGCGCGAGGAGTTCCCGTACGCCATCCGTCAGGTGTCCGAGGCCCTCGGGTCCAACGGCTCGACCTCGATGGGCTCGGTGTGCGCCTCCACCCTGTCGCTGCTCCAGGCCGGCGTGCCGCTGCGCGCGCCCGTGGCGGGCATCGCGATGGGCCTGATCTCCGGCGAGGTGGACGGCGAGACGCAGTACGTCGCGCTCACCGACATCCTCGGCGCCGAGGACGCGTTCGGCGACATGGACTTCAAGGTCGCCGGCACCCGCGAGTTCGTCACCGCCCTCCAGCTCGACACCAAGCTCGACGGCATCCCGGCCGACGTGCTCGCAGGGGCGCTGACCCAGGCGCGCGACGCCCGCCACGTGATCCTCGACGTGATGGCCGAGGCCATCGACGCCCCCGAGGAGATGTCGCTCAACGCGCCGCGGATCATCACGGTGACCGTCCCGGTCGACAAGATCGGCGAGGTGATCGGACCCAAGGGCAAGGTGATCAACCAGATCCAGGACGACACCGGTGCGCAGATCAGCATCGAGGACGACGGCACGATCTACATCGGCGCGACCAACGGCGAGTCGGCCGAGGCCGCGCGGACGATCATCAACGGCATCGCGAACCCGACGATGCCCGAGGTCGGCGAGCGCTACCTCGGCACCGTGGTGAAGACGACGAACTTCGGCGCCTTCGTCTCGCTGCTGCCCGGCAAGGACGGACTGCTGCACATCAGCAAGCTGCGTGGTCTCGCCGGCGGCAAGCGGGTCGTGGCGGTCGAGGACGTCGTCTCGGTCGGCCAGAAGATCCAGGTCCAGATCGCCGAGATCGACGACCGCGGCAAGCTGTCGCTGATCCCGGTGGTCGAGGAGGAGAAGGCCGACGCCACCGCCGGTGGCGCGTCCGAGGGCACGGCGGACTCCGAGTAGACCCGTGTCCCTCGCACTCCCGGCTGTGCAGCAGAAGCCCGGGACGACCCGCACGCTCCTCACTGAGGAGGACGGCCGCGGCGGTGTGATCGGCACCGTCCGCCGGACCGTCCTGCCTGGGGGGCTGCGGGTGGTCACCGAGGCGATGCCCGGCGTCCGCTCGGCCTCCATCGGGGTCTGGGTGGGCGTCGGCTCGCGTGACGAGTCGCCGGGGCTGTCCGGCGCCTCGCACTTCCTCGAGCACCTGTTGTTCAAGGGCACCTCGACGCGCAGCGCGCTCGAGATCTCGATCGCCCTCGACACCGTGGGCGGCGAGTTCAACGCGTTCACCGCCAAGGAGTACACCTGCTTCCACGCGCGGGTCCTCGACGAGGACCTGCCGTTGGCGGTCGACGTGCTCGGCGACATGATCACCTCCTCGACCCTCGAGGCCGACGACGTGGAGGCCGAGCGCGAGGTGATCCTCGACGAGATCGCGATGCACGACGACGACCCCGACGACGTCGTGAACAACCTGTTCGCCACCGCGGCCTACGGCTCGTCACCGTTGGGCCGGCCGATCGCCGGCGTCGAGGGATCGGTGGTGGCGCTGACCCGGGCCCAGATCGCGCGCTACTACCGCGAGCGCTACCGGCCGGAGAACATGGTCGTCGCGGTTGCCGGCAACGTCGAGCACACCGAGGTCGTCCGGCTGGTCCGCAAGGCGTTCTCGCGTGCGGGCTTCCTCGCCGACGTCACGGTGCGGCCGATGCCGGTGCGCCGCTCCTCGCGGAGCCGACGGATCACCGCGGGGGAGCACGTCCTCACCCGGCCGTTCGAGCAGGTCAACCTGATCCTCGGCGTCAACGCGCTGACCCGCACCGACGAGCGGCGCTACGCCCTCGGCGTGCTCAACGCCGCGCTTGGCGGCGGTACGTCGTCCCGGCTGTTCCAAGAGGTCCGGGAGCGCCGAGGTCTGGCGTACGCCGTCTACTCCTTCGCCGGGCACTACGCCGACGCGGGCTCGTTCTGCGTGGGCGTCGGCTGCCTGCCCTCGAAGGTCTCAGAGGTGCTCGGCGTGGTCCGCGCCGAGCTGCACAGAGTCGCCGAGCACGGCCTTCAGGTCGAGGAGCTCGAGCGCGGCAAGGGGCAGCTGCGTGGCGGCCTGGTGCTCAGCCTCGAGGACTCCGCCTCGCGGATGGCGCGGATCGCCAAGGCCGAGCTGCTGTACGACGAGCTGCCCGGCGTCGACGAGGTGATCCGTCGGATCGGCGACGTCACCCTCGACGACGTGCGGGCCCTGGCCCGGGGCCTGTTCCGGCAGAAGGAGACGCTCGCCGTGGTGGGCCCCTTCGACCGGCTCCCGACCTGACCGGGTAGGTTCGCGCACGTGAGCCCTGGTACGACGGACGCGGCAGGAGCCGGCACGGTGTCGAAGGTCGGGGTACTCGGTGCCCGCGGAAAGGTCGGCTCCGAGGTCTGCCGCGCGGTGGACGCCGCAGACGACCTGACACTGGTCGCCTCGCTCGACGTCGGACGACCCGCTGGAGCGGCTCGTCGAGCAGGGCGCCGAGGCGGTCGTCGACTTCACTCACCCGGACGCGGTGATGGTCAACCTCGAGTTCTGCGTGGAGCGCGGCATCCACGCCGTCGTCGGCACCACGGGCTTCGACGACGACCGGCTCACGACGCTGCGCGGCTGGCTGGCCGAACGGCCCGGCGTCGGTGTGCTCGTGGCGCCCAACTTCTCGATCGGCGCGATCCTGATGATGCGGTTCGCGGCCGAGGCCGCACCGTTCTACGAGTCGGTCGAGATCGTCGAGATGCATCACCCGGACAAGGCCGACGCGCCGTCCGGCACGGCTCGTCGTACGGCGTCCCTCGTGGCCGCCGCGCGTCGGAAGGCCGGCTCGCCGCCGATCCCCGACGCGACGACCACCGCGCTCGAGGGCTCCAGGGGAGCCGACGTCGAGGGCGTCCGGGTGCACGGTCTGCGGGTCCGCGGCCTGGTCGCCCACCAGGAGGTCATCCTCGGGGGACCGGGCGAGACCCTGACGATCCGCCACGACTCCCTGGACCGGGTCTCGTTCATGCCTGGCGTGCTGCTGGGCCTTCGCCGGGTCGGCGGTGCGCCCGGGCTCACCGTGGGTCTCGAGTCCTTCCTCGGTCTGGGCTGAGCATGCGCACCAAGGTCACCGTCGCCGTCCTGGCGGTGGTCCTGCTCTTCTACGCCGTGCTGATCGGCTGGAAGGGCGTGATGCTGCTCGGCAGCGGCTCGCTCGTCGGGGTGCTCCTCGGCCTGGCGCTGCTGGTGCTGCCGGTGCTGGGCGTGCTGCTCGCGTGGCGCGAGATCGAGTTCGGCCGCCGCACCTCCAGGCTGGCCGTCGTCCTCGAGGCCGAGGGAGGGCTGCCCGTCGACGACCTGCCCCGGCGCCCGTCCGGCCGGGTGGACCGGGCAGCCGCCGACGAGTCGTTCGCGATGATGCGCGCGCAGACCGAGGCCGCACCCGAGGACTGGCGCGCCTGGTACCGGCTCGCGCTCGCCTACGACGCGGCCGGTGACCGCACCCGGGCACGCGCAGCGGCGCGGCACGCGATCACCCTCTTCGGCTGAGCCGCGAGTTCCACACCGCGGTTCTGCGCGACTCTGCAGTGCAGGAACCTGAAGCCGAATCGGCTTGGGCGGTCCCTGGCCCCGTGCGACCGTTGAGGCACCCTCCCAGGGTTGGCCGGATCGGGGGATCGGCCAGTCGGCCCCGGTGGGTCTGCCGGTTCACCGGTAGTGCCCCACCGGGGTTCGCCCGGTCTGAGGCAGACTCGGCCCATGACCCCCGACGTGCCTGCCAACTTCGTCATCGTCACTCTCGGTGTCTCCGACCTCGCCCGCTCCGCCCGGTTCTACCGGGACCTCGGCTGGGAGCAGCACGGCGGGCTCGAGCAGGGCATCGTGTGGTTCCGCACCTCCGGCTCCTGGCTGGGCCTCTACGGCTACGACGCACTGGCTCGGGACGCCGCGCTCGACGCGGTCCCGCTCGAGGAGCTGGCGGGCTACCGAGGTGCGACGTACGCCGTGAACCTCTCGTCGGAGACCGCCGTGGACCTCGCCTTCGTGCGCGCCCGCGAGGCGGGCGCGACGCTGGTGAAGCCGGCGACCCGCGCGGCGTGGGGCGGCTACTCAGGCTACGTCGCCGACCCCGACGGCCATCTGTGGGAGCTCTGCTACAACCCGGGCTTCCCGCTGGACGCTCAGGGTCGGATCGAGATCCCCTGAGCCCGGCTCCTTCGGTGCACGCGGTTCGGCCCGCCGTCACGATGAGTGTCGCCGATGAGCGCGGTCAGGATTCTCGCGGCCCGGTCCCGTCTCGAGCCGGTCGAGTGCGTCGGCGCGCGTCGGCACCCGCCCGGTCTCACCCCAGGGCGTCGCCGCACCACGCCGGGCTCAGCTGTAGTCGGCGTAGATCCGCTGGTCGGTCCCGTCGATGGTCATGAACCCGCCGTACGGGACGATCCACTGCGGGCGGGTGTGACCGAAGGGCGGTCCGACCACGACGACCGCGTCGGGGTTGTAGGCGTGGACGACGTCGATCGCGGTGTCGCGCTGCTGGTCGCGCTTCGCCCGCCGTTCTCCCGCGGAGGGCCGGGTGACGAAGTCGGACGTGGGTGGGCGTGCGACGACGACGGCGTCGACGGCCTGCAGGATCCCGCGCTCCCCGAGCGCCCTGGTGATCGCGCCGAACTCGCGAGCCGAGATGAGCTCCTCGGACGACTCCAGGAGCAGCACCGCACCGTCGAGCACGGACGGGTCGGCGGGGAACCGCCCCGCGGTCAGGATCCATTGCACGACCTCGATGCAGCCGCCCCACGTCCGCCCGGTGATCGACCGTCTCGGCCCTGACCAGGTCCAGGGCTCGGTGGGCTCGCGCTCCCCGAACTCGTGCAGGGCTCGGGGGTCGTTCCAGTCGTGACCGATGTCCTCGGACTCGCCGGGGTCGGTGAGCTCTGTCCGGTCGCCGGTCAGGAGGGCGGCTCGCAACGAGAGCTCCTGGATCGGGTCGACGTGCGGACCGGGACCGAGCTGCACCTGGGTGGAGCCGCCGTAGTAGCCGGCCACGCCGTGCGTCCAGAGCCAGTTGAGCAGGTTGGTGTTGTCGCTGTAGCCCAGGAACGGCTTCGGGTCGTCGGCAAGGTGCCTGGCGTCCAGATGCGGGATGACGGTGATCTGGTCCTCGCCGCCGATGGCTGCCAGCACGGCGCGTATCTCGGGGTCACGGAACGCCGCGTTCAGGTCGTCGGCCCGCTCGCGGGCGGAGGCGCCGAGCTTGCGGGTCGTCGGGAGCTCCACCGGCACGAGCCCGGTCACGCTCCGGAGCCGCTCGAGCGCTTGCTCGTGGACGGCAGGAGCGACGGCGGGCGCCGCGAAGGACGGGGACAGCACGGCGATCTTCTCGCCCACCCTCGCCTTGCGAGGAGAGATCAGGTCCATGAGCGAACCCTAAGGGTCCTTGTCACCGTGACCCGAACGGCTTTGCCGGCCCGGCGCCGCGCTCGGCACGCCGCGCCGGGGCCGGATGCACAGGCTCTCCAGTGGTTGGCGTTCGCGGCGCTGGGCGCATCGGCGATGCTCCACGTCGCCACCCTCCTCGGCTACGACCCTGTGCAGATGCCCGCGCGCTCCATGAGCGCAACGCCGTCCGGCGCACGGTTCGATCCGAGCGTCCAACCCTGGCTGGTCGTTCGGCCACCGTCGTCGTGGCGGTCCTCTGCGCCCTGCGGGTCCTCGCGGTTCGACCGGATCTCGGCACCACGGACTGACCGTGCGCAGCCGCCCGGTCTTCCGCGGCGCGCTTCCCGACCGGCGCCGCCCGGCCGGTTCCAGCTCCTCGGCGCAAGGACTGCGACTGGTCCTCGGGAGCCGGCGACACCGCTAGCGGCGCAGTCCTTGTTCGATCTCCGCGAGCGCCCGGGGGAGGTTCACGGTCGGCGCCCAGCCCCAGCGCTGCGCGCGCTCGCTCACGATGCGGCCGGTCCACGCGGGCGCGTCTTCCCAGACCGGGTCGACGCCGACCGCCCGGGTGACGGTCTCGTAGTAGTCGCGGGCGGTCGCTGGGCCGGCCGCGACGTTGACGACGGTGCACCCGCCGTCGACGGGGCCCTGCTCGGGGTCGGCGGAGGGCGGCACCCGCCCGGAGGCCAGGTCCGCGGCGAAGGCCGCCAGGTCCTCGACGTGGACCCAGGCGAAGGTCTGGTCGGGAACGACCCGGCGAGCCTTCTCGTGGTCGCGGATCTGCGCCGGCCGCAGGGTGTTCCAGACCGAGGTCCTACCTGGTCCGAGGATCGCCGGCGGGCGGAGCAGCATCCGGGTGATGCCGTCGACGGCGGCCAGGGCGGCGTCGGTGTCACGCTTGGTCACGGCGTAGTCGTTGGCGTCGTCGCGCACCAGCGGCGCCCCCTCGTCGACGTCGCCGACGCCGGGAGACCGGTCGTAGACGCCGGCGGTGGAGATGTGCACCAGCCGCGGGACGCCGGCGTCGCGGGCCGCCCGGGCGACGACCTGGGTCCCGTCGACCCCGATCCGGTGCTGGGTGCTCCGGTCGCCGCCCATCGGGTGCACGGTCGTCACCACAGCGGTCGCGCCGCGGAGGACCGCACCGGCGAGGTCCTGGTCGTGGAACTCGCCGACGTGCTCCTCGACTCCGCGGAGTGCGGGCGCGGAGTCCGGTCGTCGTACGACGGCACGCACGGTCGCGCCGCGGTCCACGAGAGCCGCGCAGACCCGCGACCCCACCAGACCGTTCGCTCCGGTGACCACGACGACGGGGGAGGTGGCACTGACCTGGCTTCTCATGGAACCACCCTGGCACAGGGCTCCACACGCCTCGGTCGGAGCCGTCACCGGCACCCCGCCGCGTCCGTCACAGCGTCCGGACCAGCGCGGCGGCCAGCGCGGCGACGAGGACGACGACGATGAAGGGGGCGCGCAGCAGCAGTGCGACCGTCGCGGCCGCCAGCCCGACCACGCGGGCGTCGAGGACGACCTGATGGCCCGAGGCGAACACCTGCACGGCGACCAGCGCCGCCAGCAGTGCCACGGGCAGCAGGTCGGCGATGCGTTCCACGACCGGGTGGTCGAGCACAGCCGCCGGCACCGACAGGCCCGCCAGCTTGAGCAGGTAGCAGCCGACGCCCGTCACCAGCACCGCGACCCAGGTCACGGGTGCCCCCGGTGCGGCTGCTCGGGGATCTCCGTGGGGTCCGCCCGCCGGCTGGACAGCCCGACGACGACGGCGACGCCGGCGGCGGCGAGCACCGGCACGCCCGCGGCGCTGACCGGCACCATCCCGAGGGCCACCGCGACGGCAAGCACCGCGACCAGCCGGTTGCGCCGGTCGGCCAGCCGCGGCCACAGCAGCGCGAGGAACGCGCCGCCCACCGCAGCGTCGAGCCCGTAGGTCTTCGGGTCGCCGAGCGTGGCGCCCGCGAGCGCGCCGGCCAGCGTGGCGAGGTTCCAGAGCACGAAGACGGGGATGCCGGTGGACAGGAAGCCGGTGCGCGCGGCCGGCCGGGTCGGGCGGTTGACGCTCATCGCGGTCGACTCGTCGATCACCAGGTGCGCGGCCGCGGCCCGGCGCCAGCCACGCCAGCCGAGAAGCGGCCCGAGCCGGAGGCCGTAGAGGGTGTTGCGGGTGCCGAGCAGGAGCGCGGTGAGCGCTCCCGACAGCGGGGCACCGCCGGCCGCGAGCACGCCGACCAGCGCGAACTGCGACGCCCCGGTGAACACCACCAGGGACAGCACGCAGCTCTGCAGCACGCTGAGGCCCGCGGCGACGGCGATCGCGCCGAAGGACAGACCGTAGGCGCCAGTGGCCAGGCCGACGGCGACCCCGTCGCGGACGATCCCGCGCCGGTCCTCGGCGGCCCGGTCCGGCTTCCGGCCGGACGGCTCCGGGCTGGTTCGGCTCACCCGCCGAAACGTAGCAGCGGGATGGTGAGCGGCCGGGTCAGCAGGCCGTCAGCGTCTGGTCGACCGGGCGCGCACCGGGACGGCCCGCTGCTCGTGGTGACGGCGGCCGAGCAGCCCGGCCAACGCCAGCGTGCCGACGGCCAGTCCGATCCCGGCGCCGACGCCCGGGAGCAGCTCGACGGGCAGCCGGTGCGCGAGCCAGGCGCCCACGCCGACGAACGCAGCGAGCGCGACCGCCGTGACGGCGACGCGGTGGAGCGGGGGGAGTGGTCCCAGCACGATGACCTCCTGCGTCGATCGGTAGCACCTCGGGTGCCTGGTGCGCGGCCGTGCGAGGCCGTGCACCCCTCCACACAACCAGACGAACGGCGCCCGCGAAAGGTTTCCTGTCGCCCGTCCCGGGCCGGACGGCTCACGTTGCGGGACGGAGGTCGGTGTGCAGCCGTACCTGCTTGACCCGCAGGCTGCCATCGCCGTGCAGGTCGAGCTCGCGGTGCGCGCCGTCGGCGGCCCACCCTGCCCCGGTGAGGAACGCACGCCGGGTGTCGTCGGTCGCGAGCAGCCACGTCGTGCCGCGGGTGAAGCCGTCGGCGCGCATCGTGTCGGCGGCCGCCTGGAGCAGCCGGGAGCCGTGCCCCTCCCCGGTGCGCTCGGGGTCCACGGTCAGCTCGACGAGCTCTCCGTCGGCGACCGGGTCGCTGTCGGGATCGGCCGAGGGGCTGGTCACCGCGTAGCCGCGGACCGCGGAACGCTCGAGCGCCACCAGCACCCGGTTGCGGGCGTCCTGCGGTCGGGCGAGCGACTGGTGCCACGCGGCTGCGAGCTCGTCGGCGTCGAGTGCGGCCAGCAGGTCGGAGGGCAGCAGTCCGTCGTACCCCCGCCGCCAGGCGCGGACCTGGACCTCGGCGACCGCGGAGGCGTCGTCGGCCCACCCGACCCGCACCGAGACGTCGGGTCCAGGGCTGCTTGCGGACGTCATGCAGCCAGTGTCCCAGCCGGCATCGAGCTCCCGTGCCGGGGGCTTCGGCAATGTTAGGTTGGGCCGGTGCGGGCCTACCTCGACCTCCTCCAGCGGATCCTCGACGAGGGGGTGCCCAAGGCCGACCGGACCGGCACCGGGACGCTGAGCGTCTTCGGCCACCAGATGCGCTTCGACCTCGCGGCGGGCTTCCCGCTGGTCACCACCAAGAAGGTGCACACCCGGTCGGTGTTCGCCGAGCTGCTCTGGTTCCTGCGCGGCGACACCAACGTGAAGTGGCTCCAGGACCGGGGCGTGACGATCTGGGACGAGTGGGCCGACGAGGCCGGCGACCTCGGACCGGTCTACGGCCACCAGTGGCGCTCCTGGCCGCTGCCCGACGGCGGTCACGTCGACCAGATCCGCACGGTCGTGGAGGCGCTGACCCGCGACCCGGACTCCCGGCGGCACATCGTCTCGGCGTGGAACGTCGCCGACATCCCTCAGATGGCGCTCGCGCCCTGCCACGCGCTGTTCCAGTTCTACGTCACCCCGCCGTCGACGCAGGGCGGCCGCGGCCGGCTCTCCTGCCAGCTCTACCAGCGCTCGGCCGACGTGTTCCTCGGCGTGCCGTTCAACATCGCCTCGTACGCCCTGCTGACCCACATGGTCGCGCAGGTGACCGGCCTGGACGTCGGCGACTTCGTGCACACCCTCGGCGACGCCCACCTCTACCGCAACCACCTCGACCAGGCGAGGCTCCAGCTGACCCGCGAGCCGCGGCCGTTGCCGACGCTCCGCCTCGACCCGGCGGTCACCGAGATCGACGGCTTCGACCTCGAGCACATCGTGATGGAGGGATACGACCCGCACCCCGGGATCAAGGCACCGATCGCGGTATGACGCAGACCGGTGCCGCCACGCCCGGCAAGCAGGTGGTCCTGGTCGCGGCGGTCGCGGACAACGGCGTGATCGGGCTGGGCGGGGACATCCCGTGGAGCCTTCCCGCGGACCTCAGGCACTTCCGCGCCGTCACGACCGGCAACACCGTGGTCATGGGTCGCGCCACGTTCGAGAGCATCGGCCACCCGCTGCCCTACCGCACCAACGTGGTGGTCACCCGCCGGCCGGACTGGGCCCACGAGCACGTCTTCGTGGCGCACACCGTCCCCGAGGCGATCGAGGTGGCGCGCGGCTTCGAGGGCGACGTCATGGTGATCGGTGGCGGCGCGGTGTACGCCGAGGCGCTGCCTCTCGCCGACTCGCAGGTGCTGACCGAGGTGCACCTCTCGCCGCAGGGCGACACGTTCTACCCGGACTTCGACCGGGCGGAGTGGGAGGAGACGTCTCGCGAGGAGCACGACGGCTACGACTTCGTCCGGTGGCGCAGGCGCCGGTGAGCCCGACTGTCCGCGGCTACCGTTAGCCTGGTGGCCATGACGTCCGGCATGCTGCCTCCCGCGCCGTTCGGCCGGGTACTGACCGCGATGGTCACCCCGTTCGCCGACGACGGCTCGGTCGACCTCGAGGGCACGGCGCGGGTCGCCGAGCACCTCGCCGCCCACGGGCACGACGGCGTCGTGGTGTCGGGCACGACGGGAGAGTCGCCCACGACGAGCACCGACGAGGACGGGGCGATCCTCCGTGCGGTCGTCGAGGCCGTCGGGGACCGGATGACCGTCGTGGCGGGCGTCGGCACGAACAACACCGCGCACTCCGTCGAGCTGGCGGCCCAGGCCGAGAAGCTCGGCGCCGACGGGCTGCTGGTCGTCACGCCCTACTACAACAAGCCCAGCCAGGACGGCGTCGCCGCGCACTTCGAGGCGGTCGCCGACTGCTGCGGCCTGCCCGTGATGCTCTACGACATCCCGGGCCGCGCCGGGATCGCCATCGCCGCGACGACGTACGCCCGGGTGGCCCGCCACGAGCGCGTGGTCGCCGTCAAGGACGCCGTCGGCGACCTCTACCGAGGCGTGCGGGTCATGCAGGAGACCGGCCTGTCGTTCTACTCCGGCGACGACGTGCTGAACCTCGGCTGGCTGACCCACGGCGGCTGCGGCGTCGTCTCCGTGGTCGGCCACGTCGCCGGCGACGACTACGCCGCGATGGTCCGGGCGGTCGACGCCGGTGACCTCGTGGAGGCGCGCCGGCTCTACCACCGGCTCGTCCCGGTGGTCGACGCCGTGATGCACCAGGTGCCCGGAGCGGTCGCGGCGAAGGCCGCGATGCAGCTGCTCGGCGTGCTGCCGCACCGTAACGTCCGGCTCCCGCTGGTGCCCGCCGACGACGAGGTCGTCGAGCGACTGCGCCAGGAGCTGTCCCGCGCAGACCTGTTGGAGGTCCACCCCGCATGAGCCACCCGCATCCCGAGCTGACCGCGCCCGGCCCCCTCCCCGCCCACGGGCTGAGGGTGATCCCGCTCGGCGGGCTCGGGGAGATCGGCCGGAACATGACCGTCTTCGAGTACGCCGGGCGGCTGCTCGTCGTGGACTGCGGGGTGCTGTTCCCCGAGGACCACCATCCGGGCGTGGACCTGATCCTGCCGGACTTCGACCCGATCCGGGACCGCCTCGACGCCGTGGAGGCGCTGGTCCTCACCCATGGCCACGAGGACCACATCGGCGCCGTGCCCTACCTCCTGCGCGAGCGCGAGGACATCCCGCTGGTCGGCTCACGGCTGACCCTGGGGCTGCTCACCTCCAAGCTGCGCGAGCACCGGCTCAAGGAGACCAGCCAGTACGTCGTCAAGGAGGGCGACCGGATCTCGCTCGGACCGTTCGAGCTCGAGTTCGTCGCGGTGAACCACTCGATCCCCGACGCGCTCGCGGTGGCGATCCGCACCGGCGCCGGGACCGTCCTGCACACCGGTGACTTCAAGATGGACCAGCTCCCGCTCGACGGGCGGATCACCGACCTGAGGGCCTTCGCCCGGCTCGGCGAGGAGGGCGTGGACCTGTTCCTCGTCGACTCCACCAACGCAGAGGTGCCGGGGTTCACCACCTCCGAACGCGAGATCACCCCGGTCCTCGACCGGGTGTTCCACCAGAGCAAGGACCAGCGGATCATCGTCGCCTGCTTCGCCTCCCACGTGCACCGCGTGCAGCAGGTCATGGACGCCGCCGCGGCGCACGGCCGGAAGGTGGCCTACGTAGGCCGCTCGATGGTCCGCAACATGGGCGTCGCCCGCGAGCTCGGCTACCTCGACGTGCCTGCGGACACCCTGGTCGACACCAAGCAGCTGGCGGACTACCCGCCGGAGCGGACCGTGCTGATCTCGACCGGCTCGCAGGGTGAGCCGCTGTCCGCGCTGTCCCGGATCGCGCAGCGGACCCACAACTTCGTGCACATCGAGGAGGGCGACACCGTGGTGCTCGCCTCCTCGCTGATCCCCGGCAACGAGAACGCCGTCTACCGGGTGATCAACGGACTGGCCCGCTGGGGCGCCAACGTGGTCCACAAGGGCAACGCGCTCGTGCACGTGTCCGGTCACGCCTCCGCCGGCGAGCTGCTCTACTGCTACAACGTCGTGCGGCCGCGCAACGTGCTGCCCGTGCACGGCGAGATCCGGCACATGCGAGCCAACGCGGACCTCGCCCGGGCCACCGGTGTGCCGCACGACCGGGTCGTGGTCGCCGAGGACGGCGTCGTCGTCGACCTGGTCGACGGGGTCGCGCAGGTCGCCGGCAAGGTCGACTGCGGCTACGTCTTCGTCGACGGCTCGTCGGTCGGGGACATCACCGAGTCCTCGCTGAAGGACCGGCGGATCCTCGGCGAGGAGGGCTTCATCTCCGTCGTCGTGGTCATCGACTCGGTCACCGGGAAGGTGTCGAGCGGCCCCGAGATCCATGCCCGGGGCTTCGTCGAGGACGACTCGACGTTCGACGAGATCAAGCAGCCGATCATCGAGGCTCTCGACGCGGCCACTGGCGACGGCGTCGACGACACCTACCAGCTCCAGCAGACCATCCGCCGGGTGGTCGGCCGCTGGGTGGCCAACCGGCACCGCCGCCGGCCGATGATCATCCCGGTGGTGCTGGAGGCCTAGTCGGGCTCATCGGACCCCTCGAGCAGCCCGGCCTCCCGCGCCCAGGCAGCGGCTTCGGCGCGCCCGGCGACGTCCAGCTTGCGCACCAGGCTGGTCACGTGGCTGCTCACCGTGCTGGGCGTGACGGCCAGGGTGCGGGCGATCTCGGTGTTGGTGCGTCCCGCGGCGACCAGCCGCAGCACGGCCAGCTCCCGACTGCCCAGCCGCTTGCCCGGGCCGGCGCCCGACAGGTGGCCGGACAGGTGGCCGGGGGCGTCGGTCGGCTGGCGCTGTTCGGGCAGCAGCCGTGCGGTGCGGGGGGCCGGGGCGGTCGTCAGGGTCGAGGACGCCGGGCGGGCGGCAGTCCCCGTACCGGTCACCGGGGCGGTGGCGGTGCCCGAGCGCAGCTCCAGACACCGCCGCCACCAGCGTGCCGCCTCGGCGTCCGAGGCGAGCGCCCGGGCACGGGCGGCGGCCCGCTCGGCCATCCGCAGCTCGTCGGCCGGGCGACCCGCGCTGCGGTAGTGCGCGGCCGCCTCGGCCGCGGTCACCTCGTCGCCGAAGGCCTCGAGGAGCTCCCCGAGCCGGCCCTCGACCGCACGGGTCGACACCGGCCCGTGCATCAGCCACGCCTCGCCGACGAGCGGGTGCCGGCAGCGCACGCCGCCCTCGTCGGCCTCCGCCAGCATCGCCTCGGCCAGCCCCTCGACGGCCGCGCGGCAGCCGGCCTCGTCCAGACCGGCCACGTCGGCGAGCCGGTCGACCGGGAGGGCTCGTCCGGCCAGGGCGAGGACCGTCATCAGCTCGCCCGCCGCCCGGCCGCAGGAGAGCACCCGGTCGTGCAGGAAGTCCCCGACCCGCTGCCGTACGCCGAGCCGGCCCGCGTTGCGGACCGCGAGTGCGAGCTGCTCGGCCAGGAAGGGGTTGCCCTCGCTGCGTCGGAAGACCTGTCCCACGACGTCGTCGTCGGTGCCCGGCAGCCAGCCGCGGACCAGGTCGGCCACCTCGGGGCGGCGCAGGGCGGTCAGTGGCACCTCGGTGACGTCGGCGTTGCGTCGTACCGCCCGGTACCAGGCGCGCATCTCCATGGCCACCGGCCGCTCGTCGTCGCGGCAGGTGGCGACCACCACGACGTCGGGATGCCCCGGGTCGCGGCCGAGCTGGGCCAGCAGCTCGAGGGTGTCCCGGTCGGCCCAGTGCGCGTTCTCCACGACCAGGACCACGCGCCGGTGCTTGGTGAGCCCGGCCAGCAGCTCCTCGACGCCGGCGACGAGCCTGCGCCGGCTGACCGCCAGGGGGTGCGCCCGGTGCGGCTGGCGCCGGCCCACGGTGTGCGGCAGCAGCACGGCCAGCCCGGGGCGCAGGGCCGCCGGGACCGCCTCGGCCGCCTCCACCACCAGGCCGAGGACGGCGGGGTCCGGGGACTCGAGCGCCTCCGCGAGCGCCAGCAGCGGCTGTGTCGTGCGGATCGGCGGCGCCTCGCCGCGCAGCACCAGCAGGCCCGCCCGCTGGCGCAGCGCCTCGCGGACCAGTCGGCTCTTGCCGACACCACCCTCGCCACTGACCACGACGAGACCGTGGCCGCGCCTCAGCAGGCCGCCCAGGCGTTCCAGCTCCTGGCCGCGCCCGACGAACGGCGGGTGCGGCGCCGCGGGAAGGCCACCAGCGGGCATGCCTCCACCTTCGGCAGCGACGCGGCGCCCGTCAAGAGCCCAGGCCCGCCTCGGCAGCGGGGAGAACCGGTGCGGGGGACGCCCCGAGGTCGAGGACGCGGTCCATCTGGTCGAGTCCGATGCTGCCGTGGGTGATCCAGACCAGGGTGCGCCCGCTGCTCGCGGCCAGCAGGTCCTCGGTGACGGCCCGCGCCGTACCGCTGTCGAGGTGGGCGGTGGGCTCGTCGAGCACCAGGACGGGCTGGTCGGCGAGCAGCGACCGGGCTAGCCCGATCCGGGCGCGCTCGCCGCCGGACACGTGTGCGTAGCCGTCGCCGACCCGGGTGTGCAGCCCGTCCGGAAGTCCGTCCAGCCAGGGACCGAGCTGCGCGGCCCGCAGGGCGGCCTCGAGCGCGGCGTCCTCCGCCTCGGGACGTGCCAGCCGGAGGTTCTCGGCGAGCGTGGAGGAGAAGATGTGTGGGTCGTCGTCGACGAGGCCGGTCACCTGGCGTACGTCGTCGAGCCGGAGGTCCCGTGCGTCGACACCGCCGAGCCGGTGCACGCCCAAGGCGGGGTCCAGGAAGCGCAGGAGCACCGCGGCCAGCGTCGACTTCCCGCAGCCCGACGGCCCCACCACACCGACACGTGCACCCGGGCCGAGCGTCACGGTCACGTCCGTGAACGCGGGATCCGCTCCCCACCCGGCACCCACGGCCTCCAGCGCCACGGTGGCGTCGGTCGGCCGCGACAGCGGGCGCGCCGGGTCGCGGACCGCCGGCTCCAGCGAGGCGAGCCGCGCCAGTCGGTCGTCGGCGGCCCGGGTCCGGACGCTCAGCGCACCGGCGTCGGCGAGCGGCGCCACCACCTCGAGCAGCGCCAACGGCAGGAGTACGAGCAGCGCGAGCATCGGCCGGGACAGCGTCCCGTGGGCGAGCCCGGCCTCGCCGACCCGGGCCATCGCCACGACGCCGAGTCCCGAGACGAGCACGGCCAGCGCCCGCCCGGTGGCGACCGCGCGGGCCGACCCGGTGGCCGCCCGGCACACCGCGGCGCCCGCGGCGTCGACCCGGTCCAGCGCCCGCTCCGCCGCCTGCCACAGGACCAGGTCCCGGGCGCCCTGCAGGGTCTGCACGACGGCGGCGGACAGCGCCGCGCGGGAGGTCACGTAGCCGCGCTCCGCCCGTGTCACGCCCGCCCGGCTGAGGCCGTACGCCGCTGCGCCGCCGACCGCGAGCACGAGCAGGGCTACGAGCCCGGCCGCCGGCAGGACGAGCGCGGAGAAGCCGACCGCCATCGCGCTGACGATCAGGGACGTCGCCAGAGGGGAGCGGACCCGCAGGTAGGTGTCGACCAGGGCGTCCACGTCGTCGACCACGGAGGCGAGCACGTCGCCGCGCTGCGGGCCGAGCCGGCCCGGGACCAGCGGCACGAGCATGTCGTAGACCGAGGCCCGGCGCTCGGCGAGCAGCCGCAGCGCCACGTCGTGGGAGACCAGCCTCTCGGCGTACCGGAGGGCGGGTCGGGCAAGCCCGAACGTGCGGACCGCCACGATCGCGACCATCAGCGTCAGCACCGGTGGGTGCTCCGCGGCCCGGGCGATCAACCAGCCGGCGGTGGCGGTCAGCGCGACGCCAGCGGCGGCGGCCAGCGCACCGAGCAGCGCCGCCAGCGCGAGCCGGGCCCGCGGGCTCGGGTCCCAGCGGCGCCACGGGGCCGCCGCCGTCGTCGCGGACGGCTTCGTTGCCGGTGCCGCGACGGGTGCGACGGGCGGCCGGGGGTCCGCGGCGACCCGGCTCGGCTCGGTCGGCGAAGCCGCTTGCGGACCGGGTCTCCGCGTGGCCGGGACCGGCAGCGCGGGGAGCTCGACGACGTGGTCGGCGAGGGCCGCGATCCGCGGGCGGTGCGCCACCACGACGACGGCGCTGCGTTCGGACAGCCACAGCAGCGTGTCGGCGATGACCTTCTCGGTCAGCTCGTCGAGGTGGGCGGTGGGCTCGTCGAGCAGCACCAGGGGACGCTCGGCCACGACGGTGCGCGCGAGCGCCAGCCGGGCCCGTTGACCGGCCGAGAGGGATGCCCCGTCCTCGTCGACGGGCTCGTCGAGGCCGCCGGGGAGGGTGGCCACCAGGTGCGCCAGCGAGACGCGTTCGAGGGCCGCCCACACCTGCGCGTCGGCCGCCCCTGGCCGACCCAGGAGCACGTTGTCGCGCACCGTGGCGGCCATGATCCACGGACGCTGCGGCACCCAGGCGAGCGAGGACTGCCAGAGCTCGGGGGGTACCTCGTCGAGCGCGGTCGGGCCGACCCGCACGCTGCCGGCCTGGAGGGGCAGGTCGCCGGTGAGCGCGGCCAGCAGCGTGGACTTGCCGCAGCCGGAGGGTCCGGTGACCGCGGTCAGGCCGCGCCCGGGAATGTGCGCGGTCAGGCCGCGCAGCACGGGCTCCGGCCGGTCCGGGTAGCCGACCGTCAGGTCGACCAGGTCGATGCCGGCACCGAGCTCGACGGGTCCACGGGGCTCCGCAGCGGCGCCGGCGCCCCGGGCCGGCACGCTGTCGAGGAGCGTCGTGGCGGCCTCGAAGGTCGCGGTGCCCTCGGCCGCCGCGTGGAACTCCGCGCCGACCCGGCGCAGCGGCCAGTAGGCCTCCGGCGCGAGCAGCAGCACCACGAGTGCGGTCCCGAGCCCGAGCGAGGACGACGCCAGCCGGAGGCCGACCTCGACCGCGACCAGGGCGACGGAGAGGGTCGCCACGAGCTCCAGCACGCCGGAGGAGGCGAACGCCAGCTTCAGGGTCTCGTTCGTCGCCTGCCGGTAGCGGTCGGTGATCCCTCGGATGGAGGCCGCCTGGTGGGTCGCCCGGCGGTGCGCCACGAGCGTCGGCAGGCCCTGCATCACGTCGACGAAGTGGCCCGACAGCGCCGCCAGCACCCGCCACTGGCTGTCGGCGCGGTCCCGGGTCGCCATCCCCACGAGGATCGCGAAGACCGGCACCAGCGGCAGGGTGGCCAGCACCACCAGGGCGCTGAGCGGGTCCTGGGTGGCGATGACCAGGACCGTCAGGGGCGGCAGCACCGCCGCCAGCACCAGGGCCGGCAGGTAGCGGGTCAGGTAGGGGTCGACCGACGCGACGCCGCGGGTGGTGAGCAGGGCCAGCTCGCCGCTGCGCCGGTGGGACAGCACCTGGCCGCCCGGCGCGAGCGCCGCGCCGAGGACGCGCCGCCGCAGCGTCGTCGTCACGACCGTGGAGGCGCTCGCCGAGCACAGGTCGACGGCCCACCCGGCCAGGCTGCGCACCACGGTCGCGGCCGCCAGCAGGGTGGCGGGGGCGCCGAGGGAGCCGGCGCCTCCGGGCAGCCAGGGCAGCCCGTGGAACAGCGAGGTGACCAGGGCCGACACGGCGAACGCCTGGGTGATCACCGCCCCCGCCGAGACGACGCTGGCCACCACCGCGCCGGCCAGGGGAGCCCTGGCCGGCGCGAGGTGGGGAAGCAGCCGGGGGTCCAACGGCCTCACGGTGCGGCGTCCACCTTCAGCTCGGCGAGCAGGACGTCCTTCGGGATGTGCTTGACCGCGATGCGCTTGCGGAACACCCAGTACGTCCACGCCTGGTAGACGAGCACGACCGGGGTGAAGATCACCGCCACCCAGGTCATCACCGTCAGCGTGTAGTGCGTCGCCGAGGCGTTGGTCGTGGTGAGCGAGTACGCCGCGTCCAGCGACGACGGCATCACGTCGGGGAACAGGGCGGTGAACATCCCCGCGACCGCCAGCGCAAGGCACACGAAGGTGCCGATGAACGCCCAGCCCTCGCGAGCGGTGTACGCCGCCAGGATGCCGCCGACGAGCGCCAGCGCCGCGAGCACGAACAGCACGGCCGACCAGCCGGTCCCGGTGATGACCTGCGTCCAGACCAGGAAGAGCACCGCGACCACGGCGGCGCCGAGCCCCAGGTTGACGCCGAGCCGGCGGGCCCGGACGCGGATGTCGCCGTCGGTCTTCAGAGCGACGAAGATCGCGCCGTGGGTCAGGAAGAGCATCATCGTGGTCACTCCCCCGAGCAGGGCGTACGGGTTGAGCAGGTTGAAGAACCCGCCGACGTACTCCATGTTCCGGTCGATCGGGACGCCGCGCAGGATGTTCGCGAACGCCACCCCCCAGAGGATCGCGGGGACGACCGAGCCGATGAAGATCACGGTGTCCCAGCGCGAGCGCCATACCGCGTCGTCCCGCTTGGCGCGGTACTCGAACGCCACGCCGCGGATGATGAGCGCGACCAGGATCAGCAGCAGCGGCAGGTAGAAGCCGCTGAACAGGGTCGCGTACCAGTTGGGGAACGCCGCGAAGGTGGCGCCGCCCGCGACGAGCACCCAGACCTCGTTGCCGTCCCACACCGGGCCGATGGTGTTGATCATGACCCGGCGCTCGGTGTCGTCCTTGGCGAGGAAGGGCAGCAGCATGCCCACGCCGAAGTCGAAGCCCTCGAGGCAGAAGTAGCCGATCCACAGGACCGTGATCAGCGCGAACCAGACGGTGGTGAGTTCCATGTCCCTGCTCCTGTCAGTACGCGACGGTCAGCGGCTCGTCGGACTGCTCGCCAAGGCTCGGTGTCGGGGGCTCGACGAACGGGTCCGCACCGCGCTTGATGTAGGTGAGCATGAGGCTGATCTCGATGACCGCGAGGATCGCGTAGACCAGCGTGAAGGTGATGACCGAGGTGAGCACCTGGGCGGTGGTCACGCTGGGCGAGACGCCGTTCGCGGTCGTCATGAGGCCGAAGACCACCCACGGCTGGCGACCCATCTCGGTGAAGATCCAGCCGAAGGAGTTGGCCGCGATCGGCAGCAGGGGAAGCAGCGCCGCCACCCACATCCAGCCCCTCTTCGGCCGCACCTTCGCCCCCTTGCGGGTGACCCACAGGACGATCGCGGCGAAGGCGGCGGCCAGCAGGCCGAGCCCGATCATGATCCGGAACGACCAGTAGGTCACCGGGATCACCGGGGTGTAGCTGCCGGGGTCGTAGTACTTCGCCCCGGGGTCCTGCCCGTACTTCGCCTGGTACTGCGCGCGCAGCTGGTTGATGCCCTGCACCCGGCCGTCGAACGAGCCGGTGGCGAGGAAGGACAGCAGGCCCGGCACCTTGATCGCGAACCTCTCCTGGTCGCCGTTGAGCGAGCCGACGGTGAAGATCGAGAACGCGGCCGGCTTCTCGGTGTCGTACAGCGCCTCGGCGGCGGCCATCTTCATCGGCTGGACCTGGGTCATGATCTTGCCCTGGTAGTCGCCGGTCACCGCCACGCCGAGGCCGGCAACGAGCGCGACCACCGCGCCGGCCCGCACCGCCTTGAAGTACATCGGACGGTCCCTGTCGGGGGTGGCTCGCCGGATGTAGAGGTAGAACGCCACGCCGAGCACGAAGGCCCCGGCGGTCATGTAGCAGGCCGTCAGCGTGTGCGGGAAGGTGGCCAGCTGCACCTTGTTGCTGAGCAGGGCCCAGAAGTCGGTCAGCTCGGCCCGGCCGCTGCGCGGGTTGTAGCGGTAGCCGACCGGGTGCTGCATGAACGAGTTGGCCGCCAGGATGAAGTACGCCGACAGCACGGTGCCGATGTGCACCATCCAGATGCAGGTGGCGTGCAGCTTGCGCGGCAGCTTGTCCCAGCCGAAGATCCACAGGCCGAGGAAGGTGGACTCCAGGAAGAACGCGAGCAGCCCCTCGATCGCCAGCGGCGCACCGAAGATGTCGCCCACGAAGCGCGAGTAGTCGCTCCAGTTCATGCCGAACTGGAACTCCTGCACGATGCCGGTGACCACGCCGATCGCGAAGTTGATCAAGAAGAGCTTGCCGAAGAACTTGGTCAGGCGCAGGTACTCGTCCTTGCGGGTGCGGACCCATGCCGTCTCGAAGCCCGCCACGATGGCCGACAGGCCGATGGTGACGGGCACGAAGAGGAAGTGGTAGACGGTGGTGATCCCGAACTGCCACCGCGCGATCTCGAGTGCGTCCACGGGGGTTTCCTCCTGGTGCGACGTGTCGTGAGAGGTCCTACTACAACGCGTCGTAGATACTACAATTTGTAGTACACGGCGGGATAGGGTCTTTAGACTCACCGGCATGGCCCGAACGTCACGCACCGGTGAGCTGGAACGCGCGGTGCTCGAGCAGCTCTGGGCGGTCGAGCCGGGGCACTGGTCCACGGTGCGCGAGGTGCACGACGCGCTGGCCCGGCAGCGCGACATCGCGTACACGACGGTGATGACGGTGATGAGCCGGCTGTCCAAGAAGGATCTGGTCCGCCAGCAGCGCGACGGACGCGCCTACCGCTACCAGGCGGCCGCGTCACCCGGTGCCCTCGTCGCCGAGCGGGTCCAGGAGGTCCTCGAGGAGTTCCCCGGCGACCGGCGCGGTGCCTTCCGGGCGCTGGTCGCGGACCTGTCACCGGCCGACCTGGCGCTGTTGCGCGAGGTGCTCGCCGAACAGCCGCCCGGGTAGCCCGTCCGGACGCCGTCACCGGTCCGCCGCCGAGGGTCGGCGTGTGAGGCGTGTGACGGGTGGGACATTCGCCTACGGTGGTCACCATGGCGACCCGTACGTCTTCCCCACCGGCGTCGCGGAGCAGGAACAGCTCCAAGACCCGGTCGTCCGGCAGCCAGACCCGCTCGGCCTCCTCGTCGTCGCGACGCTCCTCGAGATCCTCGAAGAAGCGACCGGCGCCTCGGGCGGTCCGGAACGGGCCTGGCCCCATCGCGCGACTGTTCGCTGCCCTCGGCCGGGCGGTGAGCGCGGTGTGGCTCGGCACCGCGCACGTGCTCGGCGGGGTGGTCCGCAAGGTCGGGCGCACCGCTTCCGAGCTCGAGCCGGAGCATCGGCGAGACGGGGTCGGGCTGTGCCTGGTCGGGCTCGCGGTCGTCGTCGCGGCGGCAGTCTGGTGGCAGCTGCCCGGCGGGGTGAGCGCGTTCGTCCGCACGGTCGTCAACGGCTCGGTGGGCCTGGTGGGCTGGTTCGTCCCGCTGCTGCTGGTCATCGTCGCGGTGCGCACGCTGCGCGACCCGGAGAGCACCGGACCCGCAGGTCGCCAGGTGGTCGGCTGGGCGGCGCTGCTGTTCGGCGTGCTCGGCCTGGTGCACATCGCCAACGGCATGCCGCAGCCGCACGCCGGCAACGCCGAGGACCTTCAGCACGCAGGGGGCGCCATCGGCTTCGTGGTCGCCTCGCTCTTCCTCGACCTGCTGCGCAGCACCGCCGTCGTGATCCTGCTGCTCGTGCTCCTGGCCATGTTCGGCGTGCTGGTGATCACCGCGACCCCGCTGCACGAGCTGCCGGCCCGGGTCCGTGAGCTCGTCGACGCGCTGACCGGGCATCACCCGGCCCCGGAGACGGAGGCCGCGCCCGACGACGACACCGCGCCGATCCGTCGTGCCCGGTCCAGCCGGCGCAGGGTCGGCGCCCTGCACCACGACGACGACGAGGAGCGCGGCGACAAGCCGTACGACAGCCCGGTGCTCGAGGGCCGTGAGCTGGGTCGCCGCGGGCGCAAGGCGGCTCCGGTCGAGGCCGTGGAGGGCACCTCGGACGCCACGGCCGACCCGGGGGAGCGGCACGACATCGAGGCGCCGCCGCACAGCCCGCTGCCGGCCCGGGTCGAGCAGCTCGCGCTGTCCGGCGACATCACCTACGCGCTTCCGGGCAACGACATGCTGAAGCCGGGCAGCGTGCACAAGCCGCGCTCGAAGGCCTCCGACGACGTGGTCGCCCGGCTCACCGAGGTGCTCGAGCAGTTCGACATCGACGCCCAGGTCACCGGCTACACCCGCGGCCCGACGGTCACCCGCTACGAGGTGGAGCTCGGTCCGGCCGTCAAGGTGGAGAAGGTCACCGCGCTCGGCAAGAACATCGCCTACTCGGTCGCCTCCGCCGACGTGCGGATCCTGTCACCGATTCCCGGCAAGTCCGCGATCGGCATCGAGATCCCCAACAGCGACAAGGAGATCGTCTCCCTCGGGGACGTCCTGCGGTCGGGCAACGCCCGCAACGACCACCACCCGATGATCGTCGGGCTCGGCAAGGACGTGGAAGGCGGCTTCGTCGTCGCGAACATGGCGAAGATGCCGCACCTCCTGGTCGCGGGCGCCACCGGCTCCGGCAAGTCGTCGTTCGTGAACTCGATGATCACCTCGCTGCTGATGCGCTCCACCCCCGACGAGGTTCGGATGATCCTCGTGGACCCCAAGCGGGTGGAGCTCAACGTCTACGAGGGCGTCCCGCACCTCATCACGCCGATCATCACCAGCCCCAAGAAGGCCGCCGAGGCCCTTCAGTGGGTGGTCCGCGAGATGGACATGCGCTACGACGACCTGGCGGCCTTCGGCTTCCGGCACATCGACGACTTCAACAAGGCGGTCCGTGCGGGCAAGGTCCAGGTGCCTGCGGGCAGCGAGCGCGTGCTGGCGCCGTACCCGTACCTGACCGTGGTCGTGGACGAGCTCGCGGACCTCATGATGGTGGCGCCGCGCGACGTCGAGGACGCGGTGGTCCGGATCACCCAGCTGGCCCGAGCGGCCGGCATCCACCTGATCCTGGCCACCCAGCGTCCGTCGGTGGACGTGGTCACCGGCCTGATCAAGGCCAACGTGCCGTCGCGGCTAGCGTTCGCGACCTCCTCGCTCGCCGACTCGCGGGTCATCCTCGACCAGCCGGGGGCCGAGAAGCTCGTCGGTCAAGGTGACGGGCTGTTCCTGCCGATGGGGGCGAGCAAGCCGGTCCGGGTGCAGGGGTCGTGGGTGACCGAGGCCGAGATCCACAAGGTGGTCCAGCACTGCAAGGACCAGCTCGCGCCCACCTACCGCGAGGACGTGACCGCTCCGGCGGCGTCCAAGCGGGACCTCGACGACGATATCGGCGACGACCTGGACCTGGTCGTGCAGGCCGTCGAGCTGGTGGTCTCCACGCAGTTCGGCTCCACGTCGATGCTGCAGCGCAAGCTCCGGGTCGGCTTCGCCAAGGCGGGCCGACTGATGGACATCCTGGAGAGCCGCGGTGTGGTCGGGCCCAGTGAGGGCTCGAAGGCGCGTGACGTGCTCATCAAGCCCGACGATCTCGACGCCGTCATCGCGACCCTGCAGGGGGAACAGTGAGCGCCCAGTCCACCGAGCACCACGCCGACCGCGACGGCCGCCGGGAGCCGCTGCGCAGCGTCTCCGCCGACGCCGACCGCCCCGACCGTGAGGGCGACGGCCAGACCGTCGTGGCCGGTACGCCGGTCGTGGTCCGGCGCAACGCCGGCCTGTCCGCCCTGATCGGGGCGGGTGCCTCCGCCATCGCGATCGCCTACCTCTGGCGAGGCTCGCAGAGCGGGCTGACGCTCGACTGGGCGCTGTGCGCGGTGATGGCGCTCATCGCCGCCTACTACCTGTCCACTCTGCTGGACTCGCGGACCCCGCTGCTGGTGGCCGACGACCTCGGCGTGCGGATCCGGCTCGGCAGCCAGTGGCGCGGGCTGCCCTGGGAGGCGGTCGACCAGGTCGTGGTGGAGCCGCGTCGCGGTCCGTTCCGCGACGGCCGGCTGGTGTTCTCCCCGCACAGCCTCGGCCGGGCCCTCGACGGCCTCGACGGCCGGGCCCGCAGGCAGGCGCGCCTCAACCAGAAGCTGTACGGCGCCGCGCTCGCCGTACCGCTCGGCCTGACCACCCGGGTCTCGGTGGACGGCGCGGAGGCGCTCGAGGAGGGCATCGCCGCGCTCGCACACGGCCGCGCCGACGTCGTCGTCCTGCAGCCGGAGCCGCAGCCGGGCACTGCTCGAGCCGCGGCGACCGCCGAGTCCGGACGCACAGCCGGCGACGAGCCGGGCGCCGACCCCGCGGCGGACGTCGGGGTGCAGCCCGCCGTGGCGGCAGCCGCTCCGGCGCCGCGCCGTCCGCGGTGGCACCTTCGGTGGGCCGGCTCCCCGGTGCAGGGGGAGGGCCGCGAGGAGGCCGCCGAGGAGGTTGTCGCCGACGCCGACCCGGCCGGTGACCCGGCTGGTGACCCCGGCCGGTGACCCGGCCGGTGACGTGGCCGAGGGCGAGGACCACTCGTTCGTCAGCCTGCCCGATCTGTCGGACGAGCCGCCCGACCTGCCCGAGGAGCCGACCGACCTTCCCGGTGACCTGACCGGTCGGCCGGCTCCACGGCGTAGCCCGCTGGGCGGTATCGCGACGATCGTCTCCCGGGTCGCCAAGGGCCGCACCCGTGACGTGGACGCTCCGGCGGCGCCGGCCGGGGAGCAGCCCGCCGCCGAGGTCGCCGACGACCAGGGGCTCGCGGAGTCGGACGGGGAGGAGCAGGCGGTCGCGCTCGACGAGCCGGTGATCCCCCCGCTGCCGGCGCTGGACCGCGACGTCGCCGCGATGCGGGCCGTCCGCCCGGCGCTGCGCGCCGACGTGACCCGGCAGCAGCCGGCGACGCTGCTCGCCCCGGCCACCCGGACCGAGGAGCTCCCCGAGGGCCGGGAGCTGCGCCGCCCCGGCAGCGTGGACCTCGTCGTGCAGCCGCTTCCCGCCGGCCGGGTCCGGCCGATCGCCCAGCTCGGCGACGCGGTCGAGCCGTTGGTCATCGACGACTTCGTGACCGAGCCGGCCTACGACCCGGTGATCGGGCCGGAGCTGGCAGCCGCCCGCACCCGGGTCGGTCTGAGCGTCGACGAGCTCGCGGACCGCACCCGGATCCGGCCGCACGTCATCGAGTCCATCGAGGTCGACGACTTCGGGCCGTGTGGCGGGGACTTCTACGCTCGAGGCCACCTCCGCACCCTGGCCAGGGTGCTGGGCCAGGACCCGGGGCCGCTGCTGGCGCAGTTCGAGGAGCGGTACGCCACGGCGCCGGTCAACGCACGGAAGGTGTTCGAGGCCGAGCTCGCGACCGGGATGACCGGCAGCATGCGGAGCACGGTGGGCGGTCCGAACTGGGGACTGCTGGTGGCCGTGGTGCTGTGCCTGGTGCTCGTCTGGGGAGTCGTCCGCATCCTCGCCACCCAGCCGGTCGAGCAGCTCACCCCGGCGCCCACCCTGAACGGCTCCGCCGGCGTCGGCCACACCGGGGAGCATCCGGCGCCCGCACCCGCGGTCGCCGCGCCGCTGCACCTCGCGGTGGTCGGCACCGGGGCCGGGACCCAGGTCGTGGTCCGGGACGGCTCCGGGAAGGTGGTGTATGCCGGCACGCTCGTGGGTGGCGTGCGCAAGCCTCTCGTGGCCACGCCCCCGGTGCGGGTGCACGCCTCGGACGCCGGCGCGGTCTCGGTCAGCGTGGCCGGCCAGGACCGCGGTCCAGTGGGGGCTGCAGGGCGGCCGGGCACCCGGACGATCCACGGGCAGGGCTGAGCGAGGCTGCGGCCGGGGACGGCTGATTGGCCTCGGCAGCCGTCGGGCCGTCATACTCGACCACGGTCATGACTGCTCTCCCCGCCTCCGACCGGCTCACCACCGTCGCCCTGGTGACGCTGGGCTGCGCCCGCAACGAGGTGGACTCCGAGGAGCTCGCGGGCCGGCTCGAGGCCGGAGGGTTCCGGCTCGTCGAGGACCCCGAGCACGCCGAGACCGTCGTGGTGAACACCTGCGGCTTCGTCGAGGCCGCCAAGAAGGACTCCGTCGACACGCTCCTGGAGGCGGCGGACCTCAAGGGGTCCGGCACCACCCAGGCGGTCGTCGCGGTCGGCTGCCTCGCCGAGCGCTACGGCGACCAGCTCGCGTCCTCGCTCCCCGAGGCCGACGCGGTGCTCGGTTTCGACGACTACCCGGACATCGCCGCGCGGCTGCGCGGCATCCTGGCGGGCGAGCGGCACTCCGCGCACGCGCCCCAGGACCGCCGCCGGCTGCTGCCGATCCGCCCGCGGCGCGCGACGCCGGCGCTGTCGTCGTCCCGGGCCACACCATCGCGGCCCCGGACCTGCCTGCGAACGCGGCTCCGGGCTCCGGTCCGCGCGCCGTCCGGCGCCGGCTCGACGGTGGGCCGATGGCGCCCGCTGAAACTGGCGAGCGGGTGCGACCGGCGGTGCTCCTTCTGCGCGATCCCGTCGCTTCCGCGGGTCGTTCGTCTCCCGGCGGCCGTCCGACGTCCTCGGCGAGGCGCGCTGGCTGGCCGGCCAGGGCGTCCGCGAGCTGTTCCTGGTCAGCGAGAACTCCACGTCCTACGGCAAGGACCTCGGCGACCTGCGGCTGCTGGAGACGCTGCTGCCCGAGCTGGCGGCGGTCGAGGGGATCGAGCGGGTGCGGGTGTCCTACCTGCAGCCCGCGGAGACCCGGCCGGGGCTGGTCGGCGCCATCGCCGGGACGGCGGGCGTGGCCGACTACTTCGACCTCTCCTTCCAGCACGCCTCGGCGGCGCTGCTGCGCCGGATGCGGCGGTTCGGCGACCCGGACAGCTTCCTCGCAGCTGCTCGACCGGATCCGCGCCCAGGCGCCGGAGGCCGGGGTGCGGTCGAACGTGATCGTCGGCTTCCCGGGCGAGACCGAGGACGACCTCGCGGTGCTGTGCGACTTCCTCGCGGCGGCCCGGCTCGACGTCGTGGGGGTGTTCGGCTACTCCGACGAGGACGGCACGGAGGCGGCGACGTACGACGGCAAGCTCGACGGCGACGAGATCCGCGCCCGCACGGAGCACGTCGCCGGCTGGTCGAGGAGCTCACCGCCCAGCGCGCCGAGGAGCGCATCGGCGAGCGGGTCGAGGTGCTGGTGAGAGGTCCCTCGCGCGGACGGGTACGCCGAGGGGCGCGCCGCGCACCAGGGCCCCGAGGTGGACGGCACCACCACGCTGGCCGGGCTGCCCGCGACGGCTCGGGTCGGCGACCTGGTCCGCGCCGTCGTGACCGGCACCGACGGCGTCGACCTGCGCGCCGGGGCGGCGCCGATGAGCGAGGCCGAGGTCGGACCCCAGCGCCAGCAACTGGAACCTGCCCGAACGCGCTGACCACCCTGCGGATCGTCATGGTGCCGTTCTTCGGCTGGGCGCTGCTGGTCGACGGCGGCGAGTCGATCCTGTGGCGGTGCGGTCGCCTACGTGCTGTTCGGGCTGGCGATGATCACCGACAAGATCGACGGCGACCTCGCGCGCAGCCACAACCTGGTCACCAACTTCGGCAAGATCGCCGACCCGATCGCGGACAAGGCGCTGACCGGGATGGCGTTCGTCGGGCTCTCGATCATCGGCGAGCTGTGGTGGTGGGTGACGTCGTGGTGCTGGTCCGCGAGTGGGCGTCACGCTGCTGAGGTTCTGGGTGATCCGCCACGTGCGTGATCGCGGCCGGCGCCGGCGGCAAGCTGAAGACGATGCTGCAGACGTTCGCGCTCGGCCTGCTGATCCTGCCCGCTCCGGCTCGCTCGACGGCTCTGGGAGTCCGCCGGCCTGGTGCTGTGGTGGGTCGGCGTCGCTGCTGATGGCCGCCGCCGTCGCGGTGACCGTGGTGACCGGGGCTCGACTACGTCGTCAAGGCGATGGCCGTGCGGCGCAAGGGCCGCGCGGTCCGACGAGGGGTCGCGGACCGGCTCACCGGCAGAGCGTCGCACGGGTGACGCGCGGCGTTGACCAGGGCGAGGTGCGAGAACGCCTGCGGGAAGTTGCCGACCATCCGCTGCCGCCGCGGGTCGTACTCCTCGGAGAGCAGGCCCAGGTCGTTGGCGAGGCCGACGAGCCGGTCCATCAGCGCGTGTCGCGTCGTCGAGCGGCCCGCCTCGGCGTAGGCCGGGACCAGCCAGAAGGAGCAGGCGAGGAACGGGTGCTCGTCGCCGGACAGGCCGTCGACGCCGGTCGCGGTGCGGTAGCGCAGCAGCAACCCGTCGTGCATGCAGGTCCTCCTCGACCGCCGCGATCGTGCCCAGCATCCGCGGGTCGTCGCCCGTCGAGGAAGCCGACGCGGGGAGCACCAGCAGCGAGGCGTCGACCTCGCGGGTGTCGTAGTGCTGGGTGAAGGTGTTGCGCTGCGGCGTCGTAAGCCCGCTCGAGCACCTCCGCGCGGACCTGCGTCGCGCAGCGTGCGCCACGTGTCGACCGGCCCGGCGAGGCCGTGCTCCTCGACCGCGCGCACCGCCCGGTCGAACGCCGCCCACGACCATCACCCGCGAGTGCGTGAAGTGCCGCTGCGGGGCCGCGGATCTCCCACAGGCCGTGGTCCGGCTCGCTGCCAGGGCTGTGCCAGGTCCGTCGACGCAGGGCGCGCTGCAGGGCCCAGGAGTCGGTGCTCTCCTCCAGGCCCAGCGTCGCGGGCCAGGTCGCAGGGCGACCATCACCTCGCCGAGCACGTCGGTCTGCCGCTGGGCGACCGCGGCGTTGCCGACCCGGACCGGCCGGGAGCCGGCGTACCCGGCGAGGTGGTCCAGCTCGCGCTCGGGCAGGTCGCCGGGCGCCGTCGACGGCGTACATGATCTGCAGGTCCTCGGGGTCGCCGGCGACCGCGCGCAGCAGCCAGTCGCGCCACAGCGCGGCCTCGCTCGCGGTAGCCGCAGCGCGAGCAGCGCCTCCAGCGTCAGCGAGGCGTCGCGCAGCCAGCAGAACCGGTAGTCCCAGTTGCGCTCCCCGCCGAAGTCCTCGGGCAGCGACGTGGTCGGCGCGGCCACGATGCCGCCGGTGTCGCTCGTGGGTGAGCAGCCGCAGCGTCATCAGCGAGCGGACGACCGCGTCGCGGTAGCGGGCCGTGCGTAGCGGCAGGCGTCGGCCCACGCCTGGTGTGGCCGATCGGTCGCGCTCGATCCGGGCGTCGAAGTCGAGCGAGCTCGGGGAGCGGCCGGTGCGAGGGCACCCAGGTCGAGGCGAAGGTCAGCGTCTCGCCGGCGGCGACGTCGAACACGTCCTCGTGCCGGCCGTCGACCGCGCCGCGGCAGCCGGGGCCCGCGCAGGACCAGCTTGTCGGGTCCGGCGATCGGCGGTGATCACCTCCGGTCGCCGTCGGTGCGCTCGCCGGGTGACCCAGGGGCGGATCGCTGCCGTAGCCGAAGCGGACCACCCACTCGTGCTGCATCCGGACGGTGCCCTCCACCCCGATCGACGCGACGGACGATGTCGGCGCGGCGGTCGCCGAACGGCATCACGTCGATGACCCGGACCGTGCCGGTGGCGGTGGTGTACGTGGTCTCCAGGACCGCGGTGTCGTCGAGGTACCGCGCTGCTCGACCGTGACCTCGCCGACCGGGCCGACAGCCAGCGTCCGTTGCTCGGGGTCGCCGAGCAGCGCGGCGAAGCAGGCCGGCGAGTCGAACCGGGGCAGGCACAGCCAGTCCACGGAGCCGTCGCGGCCGACCAGGGCGGCGGTGCGCGGTGTCGCCGATGACCGCGTAGTCCTCGATGGGGAGCGCCATGGACACCGTAGCCACGCTTGTCCATCGAGGTGGTCGATGCCGCATGGCTGCCAGAGGGTGAGCGCGGGACCTCCGCCGCGGCCGGTGAGCGTGCCCGGGTGCGCACGACGACGACCCGAGGACTGTGGCATCGCCGGCGGCATCGGGCCGTGCTGGACCGGCGCTCGCTGACGATGGCGTCGGCGGAGTCGCTGACCGGGGGCGGGCTCGGTGACCTGCTCTCCGCGGCGCCCGGTGCCAGCGACAGCTACCTCGGCGGGCGTGATCTCCTACGCCACCGAGGTCAAGCAGGCCTGCTCGGGGTGTCCGCGCGAGACGGTCGACGAGTACGGCGTGGTCTCGGCCGGAGTGCGCACGAGGAGATGGCGTCGGGGTGCGCCGGCTGCTCGGCGCCGACTGGGCGTGAGCACCACGGGCGTGGCCGGGCCGACCCGGCAGGAGGGCAAGCCGGTCGGCCTGGTCTTCGTGGCGTCGCCGGGCCGCCGGGCGTGACGTCCGCCGAGCTTCAGCTGGCCGGGGACCGTGCGGAGATCCAGGGTCGAGACCGCCGGCGGCGCGTCGAGCGGTGCCGGGCCGCGCGGAGGGCGGGCTCCGCCGACGCCCGAGCGTGGCAGCCGTGCGAGCGTCCGCGGCGGGAAGTTTCGTCCGACCGGTAGCGTTGGAGCACAGGACGACCGGCGTCGGCTGCTCGAGGGAAGGAGCAGCGGCATGGTCCTGTTCCGTCGCCTGCTCGGGGAGGTCCTCCGCTCCCGGCGGATCCGCCAGGGCCGGACGCTGCGCCAGGTGTCCGCCGAGGCCCGGGTGAGCCTGGGCTACATCTCCGAGATCGAGCGGGTCAGAAGGAGGCCTCCTCGCGAGCTGCTCGCCTCGATCTGCGCCGCCCTCGACGTGCCGCTCTCCGAGATCCTCGCCGAGGTCAGCGACGCGGTGGCGCTGGAGGAGGCGGCGCTCGCCGTGGCCCTCGAGGACGTCGCGCTCCAGTCCCCGCTGGACGCCGGCCGGCTCACCGTCCGCTCGGACGGCCCCCGTTCGGGCGACGTGGTCGCCTCCGCCGCCTGACCTTCTCTCCGGCCCCCCGTCCCTTCCGCGGCCCGCGGTGAGCCCGCCGGTAGGTCCACCACGGTATGCAGGCGAACCGCCGCCTCCCACGACGCACACCTCGTGGGAGGCGGCGTTTCGTCGTGGGAAGCCCCGCGGTCTGCCCTGGGAAAGGGCACATCCTGCAGTGCCGGGACAGCGGCGGCTGCGGCGGGCCGCGATGTGGTTTTCTGTTGCTTGTATGCGAAGTTCGGTGGAGTCCACCCCTTGACACCACAGAAGCAAAGGCATACAAAGAGATCCACAGATTGTGCGACCCACGTCACACGATCCTCGGCACAGGGCGTCCGAGGGAGCGCGACCTCCGAGACGGAGCGCGCCGCTCTTCCCGGGCATGAGGAACGGAGCAGCATCGTGAGGATGCCGGACGGAACAGGGCACCACGAGCATCGAGACAGCCGAAGGCAGCGACGCGGCCTGGCGACCGATCTTCCCGCGGGTGGAGGGGGCGACCGATGACCACACAGGCGCAGGCGCCGAGCTCTGCCAGGATCCATGTCCAGAAGTTCGGGACGTTCCTGTCGGGAATGATCATGCCGAACATCCCGGCGTTCATCGCCTGGGGCTTCATCACCGCGTTCTTCATCGAGACCGGGTGGACCCCGGTCGGCGGCATCGGCGGGTTCGGGAACAGCAGCAGCGAGCCCCGAACATCGGCCTGGTCGGGCCGATGATCACCTACATGCTGCCGCTCCTGATCGCGAACCAGGGTGGCCGGATGGTGTACGACGTGCGTGGTGGCGTCGTGGCGGTCGTCGCCACGATGGGCGTGATCATCAGCTCGCCCGACCAGCCGATGTTCCTCGGCGCCATGATCATGGGGCCGTTCGCCGCCTGGGTGATGAAGCACCTCGACGCCCTCTGGCACGGCAGGGTGAAGCCGGGCTTCGAGATGCTCGTGGACAACTTCTCCGCCGGCATCGCCGCCGCTGCACTCGCGGTGCTCGGCTACTTCGCCTTCGGACCGGTGGTCGACCGGATCTCGGTGGGGCTCGGCCACGGCGTGAACTTCCTCGTGGACCACAGCCTGCTGCCCTTCGCGAGCTTCATCATCGAGCCGGCGAAGGTGCTGTTCCTGAACAACGCCGTCAACCACGGCGTACTGACGCCGCTGGGGATCCAGCAGGCCTCCGTCCGGCCGGAAGTCGATCCTCTTCCTTCTCGAGGCCAACCCCGGTCCGGGGCTCGGGGTGCTGCTGGCGTACTCCATCTTCGGGACCGGCGTCGCCAAGAACACCGCTCCCGCCGCGGCGATCATCCAGTTCTTCGGCGGCATCCACGAGATCTACTTCCCGTACGTCCTGATGAAGCCGATCCTGCTGCTCGGCACCATCGCCGGAGGCATGGTCGGGATCTTCACGCTGACCGTCTTCTCCGCCGGTCTTCGCGCGCCGGCCGCTCCGGGCTCGATCATCGCCGTGCTCGCGCAGACCCCGGCGGACAGCTACGTGGGGGTGATCGTGTCGGTGACGCTCGCGGCCACGACCTCGTTCCTGATCTGCTCGGTGCTGCTCAAGACCGGGCGGCAGCGCGAGGTCGGCGCCGAGGAGCTCGCCGCGGCAACCGCCTCGATGGAGGCCATGAAGGGCAAGAAGAGCTCGGTGTCCGGCGTGCTGACCGGGAGTGGCGAGGCCCCCGCCGGCGCCGAGTCGTCATCGGCCGGCCCGATCCATCACATCGTGTTCGCCTGCGACGCGGGCATGGGGTCCAGCGCGATGGGCGCCTCGGTGCTCCGGAACAAGATCAAGAAGGCCGGCTTCACCGACGTCACGGTGGTCAACCTGGCGATCGCCAACCTCAAGGACGACGTCGACCTGATCGTCACCCACCAGGACCTCACGCCCCGCGCGCGGTCCATGTCCCCGAGCGCGCAGCACGTCTCGGTCGACAACTTCATGAGCAGCCCCCGCTACGACGAGATCGTCGCGGAGCTGACGGTGACCAACGCAGAGGAGCTAGCCCCGCATGAGTGACATCCTGACCCTGGCGCAGATCAAGGTGCCTGGCGCTGCCGCGAGCAAGGACGGGGCCATCCGGGAGGCCGGGCAGATCCTGGTCGAGGCCGGCGCGGTCAGCCAGGACTACGTCGAGGCGATGTTCGAGCGCGAGAAGTCGGTGTCCACCTACATGGGCAACTACCTCGCCATCCCGCACGGCACCAACGAGGCGAAGGACGCAATCGCCCGGTCCGCCCTGTCCGTCGTCCGCTACCAGGATCCCATCGACTGGGACGGCAACGAGGTCCGGTTCGCCGTGGGAATCGCCGGGGTGAACAACGGCCACCTCGAGATCCTCAGCAAGATCGCGATCGTGTTCTCCGACGGCGACGAGGTCGAGCGGCTGCTCGCCGCAGGAACGGCGGAGGAGGTCTACGAGCTGCTCAACGCGGTCAACGAGGAGTGATTCGTCGGCCGCCCGCTGACGACCAGACGAAGAGAGGACGACAGATGAAGGTCCTGCGGTTCTACGCCCCGAAGGACGTCCGGATCGAGGACGTGCCGGAGCCCGGTTGCGGGCCCGACGAGGTCAAGCTCCGGGTCCGCAACTGCTCCACCTGCGGCACCGACGTGAAGATCCTCAACAACGGCCACCAGAATCTGAGCCCGCCGAGGACCATCGGCCACGAGATCGCCGGCGAGGTCGTCGACGTCGGCGCGAACGTGTCGGGCTGGTCGGTCGGCGACCGGGCCCAGGTCATCGCCGCGGTGCCGTGCGGTGAGTGCTATGAATGCCGGAAGGGCTGGATGGCGGTGTGCCAGAACCAGACCTCGGTCGGCTACCAGTACGACGGTGGCTTCGCGGAGTACATGATCGTGCCCCGTGAGGTGCTCAAGGTGGACGGCCTGAACCGGATCCCGGACAACGTCGGCTACGACGAGGCCTCCGCCGCCGAGCCGTTCGCCTGCGCGATCAACGCCCAGGAGCTTCTGGGCATCGAGGAGGGCGACACGGTCGTGGTCTTCGGCGCCGGGCCGATCGGCTGCATGCACATCCGGATCGCCCGCGGAGTGCACAGGGCCGGCCCGGTCTACCTCGTCGACGTGAACGCCGACCGGCTCAAGATGTCCGCGGACGCCGTACACCCCGACGAGACCATCAACGCCGCCGAGGTCGACGTCGTGGACCGGGTCATGGAGCTCACCGGAGGCCGCGGCGCGGACGTGGTGATCACCGCGACGGCGGCCAACGTCACGCAGGAGCAGGCGATCGCGATGGCGGCCCGCAACGGCCGGATCTCGTTCTTCGGCGGGCTGCCCAAGACGAACCCGACGATCACCTGCGACTCCAACCTGGTGCACTACCGCCAGCTGCACATCCACGGCGCCAACGGCTCGGCGCCCTCGCACAACAAGAAGGCGCTGGTGTACATCTCCAGCGGAGAGGTCCCGGTCAAGGACCTGATCACGGTCCGGCTGCCGCTCGAGAGAGCGCTGGAGGCGTTCGACATCGTGGCCAAGGGGGAGGCGATCAAGGTGACCGTCGAGCCGTGAGCACGCCGTGAGGTCCACCACGGTATGCAGACGAACCGCCGCCTCCCACGACGCACACCTCGTGGGAAGCGGCGGTTCGTCGTGGGGAGCAGACTCAGCCGGGCAGCCGGGCAGCCGGGCAGTCGGTCGAGCAGGTGGCTGCCCGTCATACCGACGGGCGGGGTGCTCGGGCGGTTGGTCCTTCGGGGCCGGAACCAAAGCCTCGTGCCCAGGCGCCGGTTTCGGCCCTAGAACGGGGGGATGCCGGGCCCCGGCGCACCCTCTCGACCCAGGAGTCCCCATGAAGGTTCGGCCCCGGCCCCTTGTCGGCGTCCTGGTTCTTGTCGCCTACCTGGCCGTGTTCTACGGGGTGTGGATCATCACCGGGATCGAGTACAAGAACATCGGTGACTCGGCCGACACCCTGCTCAAGTGGTACGTCGCCCCGCTCGCAGCAGGCGCAGTGGTCCTCGTCGTGGCCACCTCGATGCTCGGGTGGTGGCGCCCGGCGATGCTCGAGGTCCGGCGGGCACCGAGGTGGGTGCTGACCACCCCGGCCGTGATGTTCGCGATCGGGATCCTGGCGCTCGCCGGCAAGGACTACTCCGACACCACGAGCACGATGGTGCTCTACCTGGCGCTCGGGAGCATCGGCGTCGGCTTCTGCGAGGAGCTGGCAACGCGAGGCGTCCTGCTCGTCGGCCTGCGCGGCACCATGACCGAGCGCCGGGCCTGGGTCTGGTCGACGGTGCTCTTCGGCCTGCTCCACCTGCCCAACATGGTCTTCGGGGCAGGCCCTGCCGCGGCCGCCCAGGTCGGCCTGGCCCTTCTGTCCGGAACGACGCTCTACCTGCTGCGCCGTGGGTCCGGCAGTCTGCTGCCGGCGATGCTGCTGCATGGCTTCTGGGACTTCTCGGCCTTCATCGGCGACGGTGGTCAGGTGGCGGTCTTCCTCAACCCCGTCGTGGGCCTCACGTCGGTGGTCCTCGCGTTCGTCCTGACCCGCAAGGACCGCGACGAGCCGTCTTTGGCGCAGTACGCCGTGGCGCAGCCGCACCGGCCTGACCACAGCCCCGCATCTGCCGCTCCCTGAGGTCTCCAGGGCCCAGGCCCGTTGGGACAGGGGCTGCCGGGGTTCGCACGGTGCTGGTGATGGCACCGTGCCGCCCTGGGATCGGAGCCCACCGGGTCGTCAGGACCCCGTCGTGCGGCGGCTGGAACCGGGGGGCGCGCTCTGGCAGCGAGGGCACCAGTAGATGACCCGATCATGGGGAGGCCTGCCCTGCATCGCTCGCTCGATGCGGCGCCCGCAGCGACGGCAGGGCCGACCCGTGCGGCCGTAGACCCAGTGCTCCTCGCCGCGCCGCGTGTTGCCCGTGGTGACCTGGCGCGCTCGCTCGCGGTTGGCCATGAGCAGTCGGCGCGCGAGCTCGACGACCCTGGACAGGTCGGACACCTCCCAGACCGCGAGGAAGGGGGACACGCCCGCGAGGAACAGGGTCTCGGATCGGTACACGGTGCCGATGCCTGCCAGGCACCGCTGATCCAGCAGGGCCTCTCCGATCTCACGCTGCGACCCGTCCGACGGGGGCGCCGGCCTGCACCTGTGACCCGGACTCAGAGGCGGGTCAGTCCCGGCGAGGGTGCGCTCGTCGATGACCGTCCCGCCCACGGGTCGGGCGGGCACCGAGCGCAGCCGACGGAGCGCCTCGGCCTCGTCCCAGTCGGGGCCGAGCAGGTCGGGACCGAGATGCCCCACCACCGCGTCCTCCTGGTCGCGGGCGACGAGCTCGATGATGCCGAGCGCGAAGCCCACCGCCGTCCACCGGTCGGTGCGCAGCACCACGCGGGCCTCGTGGACCGGGCGTCGCCACGAGGTGCCCTGACGGTAGAGGTGCCACGCCCCTTCCATCTTCAGATGAGTGTGCAGGGTGTGCGTCTCGCCGATCCGGGTGAGGAGATGCTTCCCGCGGGCCAGTGTGGCGACGACGGGCTCGCCCGCCAGGTCCACCGTGGCCAGGGCCGGCACCCGAAAGTCGGTCTCCACCAGCCTCGACCCGGACAGGGCCTGGTCCAGATGCTTGGCGGTGCGCCAGACAGTGTCGCCCTCAGGCACGGAGCCGCAGTCCCCGCGGCGTGGCCGACGAAGCCGGCGGCCTCCAGTGCGACGCGCAGGGCGCCGGGCCGCTCGCCCGTGCCGAGGATCGAGCCCCGTCGGCCTTCTCGACCGTCATCCGGCCCAGGGCTCCCTGGCGTACGGCGGCCGCGAGCGCCTCGAACGCCGGCTCCAGGCTGTCGCTGTCAGGGCCGCCGGACGGCGACCGGAACGTCAGCAGCGTGCGCCCGCCCCGCTCGACATAGACCGCGAGCGCACCGTCGACGAGCACGACCAGGGCGCCGGCCTTGCGGCCGGGCCGGTGACCGCTCGGCCCGGCGCCCTCCTGCTCGGCCACCCGCTCCGGCCAGGGCAGCGCCGCGCCGTAGGGGTTGGCGGGGTCGGTGGCCGCCAGGGCCAGCGCACGCGGCTTCTCGCCGGGTGGAGACCGCCTCGGAGGAGAACGAACGCAGCCGGTCCACCGCACCGGGCACCCCGAACTGAGCGGCGCCCAGCGAGGCGACGAAGTAGCCCCGGCGGCACCGCCCGGAGTCCTCGAAGGCCGACAGCACCTTGTAGACCCCGGCGAACCCGCCCGGCACCCGCTCACTCATCACCGCGCCACGGGTCACCACGCCGTGACGGTCGAGCAGGGCCTCGGCGCTGGCGTGCGCGCGCCGAGTCGCGTCCTGCTCGAGCTCGGGGAGGAGCGACCAGCGGCCGGCCACCGCCGGCGGCCCGGTCCGCGCGGGCAGGTCGGGGCGACGCCGCCGGGACGCGAGCCGGCCCGTGGCGGGGGCCTTCGGGAGCGGTGGGTGGTTCGCCGCCGGGAGGTCAGCGCGCGCAGCGGCGCCAGCGTGTCGTTGGTCAGCCGGCTCGCCCAGACCAGGTCCCACAGCGCAGCGGTCAGCGCCCTGTCGTCGGTCGCGCCGACCGCGTCCGACAGCTGGCGGAAGAAGTAGGCCCCGCCGCCGTGCCGAGCGCCGCGAGGATCGCGTCGTGCAGCGGTGTGGTGCCGGGCTCCTCGTGGTCGGGCAGCGTGAGGTGAGCGGAGTCCGCGAGGTGCAGCGACACCCAGCCGTCGTCTCCCGGAAGCGTGCCGTGGCCCGTCCACAGCACCTCGCCGGACGCGGTCAGCTCGTCGAGCATCGAGGGCGCGTAGTCGATGACGCGCGCGCCGAGCACGAGCGGCTCGAGAGCGCGACGCCGGGCACGCGCAGCCGGCGAGCTGCTCGACGACGGCCAGCACTCCGTCCACGCCCCGGAGCCCGCGGCCCCCGCCGGAGGAGACGTTCTGCCACGCCGGGAGGAACCGGCCCAGAGGCGGCCGGCTCGACGGGCTCCACCTCCTTGCGGAGGGCCGCGAGCGAGCGGCGTCGCAGCCGGCGCAGCACCTCGGCGTCGCACCACTCCGCTCCCGAGCCGGCGGGACGGAACTCGCCTTCGAGCACCCGGCCCTGGGCCGCGAGTCGGGCCAGGGTCTGCGAGGGCGACGGCGACGCCGAGCCCGAGCCGCTCGGCGACGTCGGCCGGCGGTGAAGGGGCCGTGGGTGCGGGCGTAGCGGGCGACGAGGTCCGCGAGCGGGTCGTCGACCGGCTCGGTGAACGCCTCCGGCGTGCCGATCGGGACCGGGACGCCGATCCCGTCGCGGAGCCGGGCCACGTCCTCCACTGCTGCCCAGCGCTCGACTCCGGCCATCCGCACCTCCACGACTCGCCGCGCGTCGCGGAGCGTCGCCAGCCACGCCGGGACGTCCGCGCCGTCCACGCAGCGGGCCCGCACCTCGTCGGTGGTGAGCGGGCCGAGCAGCCGGAGCAGGTCGGCCAGGCCCTCGGGATCGCGGGCCTGCCGGTCGGAGGTGAGCCGCTGCAGCTCGATCTCCACCTCGCCCAGCACATCGGGGTCGAGCAGCTCCCGCAGCTCGACCCGGCCGAGGAGCTCGGCGAGCAGCCCCTGGTCGAGGGAGAGTGCGGCGGCGCGGCGCTCGGCGACCGGGGAGTCGCCTTCGTACATGAACGCGGCGACGTAGCCGAAGAGCAGGGAGCGCGCGAACGGCGACGGCTCGGTGGTCGACACCTCGGCAACCTTGATGCGCCGCGAGCCGAGCTCGCGCATCAGGCCGACCAGCGCGGGCACGTCGTAGACGTCCTGGAGGCACTCGCGCACCGCCTCCAGCACGATCGGGAACGACGGGTACTTCACCGCCACCTGGAGCAGCTGGGCGGAGCGCTGGCGCTGCTGCCACAACGGGGAGCGGCGGCCGGGGTCGCGTCGCGGCAGGAGCAGCGCGCGGGCGGCGCACTCCCGGAACCGGGAGGCGAACAGCGCCGAGCCGCCGACCTCGGTGGTGACGATGTCCTCGATCTCGTCGGGCTCGAACAGCACGACGTCGGCACCGGGCGGGTCCTGGTCGGTCTCCGGCACCCGCAGCACGATGCCGTCGTCGCTGGGAAGCGCCTGCGCGTCGATGCCGAAGCGCTCGCGCAGCCGCACGCCGATGGCCAGCGCCCACGGCGCGTGGACCTGCGCGCCGTAGGGGGAGTGCACCACGATCCGCCAGTCGCCGAGCTCGTCGCGGAACCGCTCGACCAGAACCGTCCGGTCGGTGGGCAGCGTCCCGGTCGCCTCCCGCTGCTCGGCCAGGAACGCGACCAGGTTGCCCGCGGCGAACGCGTCCAGCCCCGCCGATCGGCAGCGCGCGGTCGCATCCTCCGCCGTGAGGGCCGACCAGCTCGCGCGTGAACGCGCCGATGGCGGCGCCGAGCTCCGCGGGACGACCGAGCTGGTCGCCCTTCCAGAAGGGCAGCCTGCCGGGCTGCCCGGGCGCCGGGGAGACCAGCACCCGGTCGTGGGTGATGTCCTCGATCCGCCAGCTCGTGGCGCCGAGCGCGAACACGTCACCGACCCGCGACTCGTAGACCATCTCCTCGTCGAGCTCGCCCACCCGCGAGGCCTTCTCGCCCGACGAGGAAGACGCCGAACAGACCGCGGTCGGGGATCGTGCCGCCGCTCGTCACGGCCAGCCGCTGCGCGCCGGGCGCGCGCGGTGAGCGTGCCGGTGACCCGGTCCCAGACGACGCGCGGCCGCAGCTCGGCGAACTCGTCGGACGGGTAGCGACCCGACAGCAGGTCCAGCGTCGCGTCGTACGCCGAGCGGGGGAGCGTCGTGAACGGCGCCGCCCGACGGACGAGCGTCGAACAGCTCATCGACCTGCCAGGCGTCCACGGCGGTCGCGGCCACGACCTGCTGGGCGAGTACGTCGAGGGGGTTGGCGGGCACCCGCAGCGCCTCGATGGCGCCCTGGCGCATCCGCTCGACGGCCACCGCGGTGTGCACGAGATCCGCGCGGTGCTTGGGCAGCAGCACGCCCCGCGACACCTCGCCCACCTGGTGGCCCGCGCGACCGACGCGCTGCAGCGCGCTCGCCACCGAGGGGGGCGACTCGATCTGGACGACCAGGTCGACCGCGCCCATGTCGATGCCGAGCTCCAGGCTCGACGTCGCCACCACGCAGGGCAGCCTCCCGCGCTTGAGGTCGTCCTCGATGACCGCCCGCTGCTCCTTGGACACCGAGCCGTGGTGGGCTCGCGCGATGACCGGCGCGGCGCCGGTGGACCGACCGCTCTGGGCCATCAGCTCCGCCGGGGGCCGGCCGTCGCGTCCTGCCCGAGGGCCGGCGCCCACCTCCGCCGGAGTGCCGGCGACGGTCTCGGCGCGCTCGGCCGCGATCTCGTTGAACCGGGCGGTGAGCCGCTCGGCGAGGCGCCGGGAGTTGGCGAACACGATCGTCGAGCGGTGCTGCTCGATGAGGTCGACGACGCGTTCCTCGACGTGCGGCCAGATCGAGCCCCGCCGGTCGTCGCCGGCCGCGGAGCCCTCGGGCACCGTCCCCGCTCGGGATCGTCGAGCTGGGCCAGGGCCAGCTCGGTCATGTCCTCCACCGGCACGACGACCTGCAGGTCCCACTCCTTCGCGGAGCCGGGCGCGACGACCTCGACCGGACGGGTCCCGCCGAGGAACCGGGCCACCTCCTCCACCGGGCGGACGGTCGCCGACAGGCCGATGCGCTGGGCCGGCCGCTCGAGCAGCGCGTCGAGCCGTTCGAGCGAGAGCGCGAGGTGGGCGCCGCGCTTGGTCCCGGCGACCGCGTGCACCTCGTCGACGATGACCGTCTCGACGCCGCGCAGGGACTCGCGCGCCTGCGAGGTGAGCATCAGGAACAGCGACTCGGGCGTCGTGATCAGGATGTCGGGCGGGGTGGTGCCGAGCCGGCGGCGGTCCGCCGCGGGGGTGTCCCCGGAGCGCACCCCCACGGTGATGTCGGGGACGGCCTCGCCGAGCCGGGTCGCGGTGTGCCGGATGCCGGTCAGGGGAGCGCGCAGGTTGCGCTCCACGTCGACGGCGAGTGCCTTGAGCGGCGAGACATACAGCACCCGGCAGCGCTGCCGCTTGTCGGCCGGGCGCGGCGCACTGGCCAGCGTGTCCAGGGACCAGAGGAACGCCGAGAGCGTCTTGCCGGAACCGGTCGGCGCGACGACGAGCGCGTTGCTGCCCGCGGCGACCGCGCGCCACGCCCCGACCTGGGCCGCGGTCGGAGCGGCGAACGCGGCCGCGAACCACGTCCGCGTGGGGGCGCTGAACGAGGCCAGCACGGAGCCGTCCCCGGCCCGCAAGGCCCCGGGCCCGCTGCTCCTCGTCGCATCTGTCGCCACCTCGTCATCCTTGCACCGGGCTCCGACAGGATCGCCGGCGTCCCGAGCCGTTCCTGTGGACGGTGGACCAGCGGGTTATGGAGGTGAATCGTGTCGGTGCTGCCGCATAAGGTCGGACGCGTGGCTTCGACGACTCCTGGACCCAGCACGCGCCCGGCCGCCGACCAGCGGCCAGGCGAGGGCGAGATGGTCCACGCCGCCGGGCTGCGCAAGTCCTACGGCGCGTTCGAGGCCGTCCGTGGCGTCGACCTCGACGTGCACCGCGGCGAGGCCTTCGGCTTCCTCGGCCCGAACGGTGCCGGCAAGTCCTCGACGATGCGGATGATCGCGGCGGTCTCCCCACCGAGCGGCGGTGAGCTGAGCATCCTGGGGATGGACCCGGTCACGCACGGCCCCGCGATCCGCGCACGGCTCGGGGTGTGCCCGCAGGAGGACACCCTCGACCTCGAGCTCAACGTCCGCGACAACCTCGTGGTCTACGGCCGCTACTTCGGGATCTCGCGCAGCGAGGTCGCCGGGCGTGCGGACGAGCTGCTCGACTTCGTGTCGCTGCGCGACAAGGCGGCGGCGAAGGTGGAGGACCTCTCCGGGGGGATGAAGCGGCGGCTGACGATCGCCCGGTCGCTGGTCAACCGCCCGGACCTGCTCCTCCTCGACGAGCCGACCACCGGTCTCGACCCCCAGGCGCGTCACCTGGTCTGGGACCGGCTCTTCCGGCTCAAGACGCAGGGCGTCACGCTGCTGCTCACGACCCACTACATGGATGAGGCCGAGCAGCTGTGCGACCGGCTCGTGGTGATGGACGGCGGCCTGATCGTCGCGGAGGGCTCGCCGTCCGATCTGATCCGGGAGCACTCCACCCGTGAGGTGGCCGAGCTCCGCTTCGGCGTGGGCCGGCACCACGACGTGGCCGGTCAGGTCGAGGACCTCGCCGAACGCGTCGAGGTGCTGCCGGACCGGCTGCTCCTCTACACCCCCAACGGCGAGGAGACCCTGGCGCGGGTCCACGAGCGGGGCCTGGAGCCGGCGGCGGTCCTGGTCCGGCGCTCGACCCTGGAGGACGTCTTCCTGCGGCTGACCGGCCGGACGCTGGTGGACTGATGGCCGCCTTCGCGCAGCTGCGCGCCGGGCGGGGCGACCGCCCGTCGCCCGGCCGGGTGGCCATGGTGGGACGTCAGGTGGACTACTGGCTCACGGTCTACCGTCGGACCTGGAAGGGCACCGTCGTCACCTCGTTCGTGATGCCGCTGCTCTACGTCCTGGCGATGGGCGTGCTGCTGGGCGGGTTCATCGACCGCGGCAGCGCCTCGCTCGACGGGGCGCCCAGCTACCTGTCCTTCGTCGCGCCGGGGCTGGTGGCCACCCAGGCGATGCTGACCGCGGTCGGCGAGACCACCTACCCCGTCATGGGCATGGTCAAGTGGCACCGCACCTACTTCGGGATGATGGCCACGCCCCTGTCGGTGGCCGACATCGTCAACGCCCATCTGTTGTTCGTCGCGGCGCGGATCGCCATCACCTGCGGTGTCTTCCTGCTCGTGATGTGGCCGTTCGGGGTGTTCACCTCCGCGATCGGGACGGTGCTGGCGTTCTTCGCCTCCGTGCTGGTCGGGATGGCGTTCGCGACGGTGGTGTTCGCCTACAGCGCCCGGCTGAAGAACGAGGCCGGCTTCGCGCTGATCTTCCGCGTGATGGTGATCCCGCTGTCGCTGTTCTCCGGCGCGTTCTTCCCGATCACGAAGCTGCCCCCGGTGCTGGAGCTGGCTGCCCTGGTCACCCCGCTGTGGCAGGGCGTCGACCTGACCCGGATGCTCGTGCTCGGCACGTCGAGGCGGGGCTCGCGCTCGTGCACGTCTGCTACCTGCTGGCGATGACGGTGCTCGGCTGGTGGTGGGCGATCGCCTCGCTGACGAAGCGGCTGGAGGTCTGAGTGGCGATCCTCACGCTGCCGCTGATGAGGGCCCGGTCCTCCGAACGGTCCTCGGGTTGGCACCTCGTCCACCGCAACTTCCTCACCTACCGGGCGTCCTGGGCGGTGTTCCTCACCGGGTTCCTGGAGCCGGTCTTCTACCTGTTCTCCATCGGCATCGGCGTGGGGGCGATGATCGACGGCTTCGAGCTCAACGGCCGCACCGTCGGCTACGCCGCGTTCGTGGCTCCCGGGATGCTGGCGGCGTCGGCGATGAACGGTGCCGTGCTGGACAGCACCTACAACCTGTTCTTCAAGCTCAAGTACACAAGCTCTACGACTCGCTTCTGGCGACGCCGATGCGCACCCGCGACGTCGCCTTCGGTGACATCACCTGGCCCTTCTGCGCGCGGGCGTGTACGCCCCGGCTTCCTGGTGCTGATGGCGGCCATGGGGTTGACCGCTCCTGGTCGGCGGTGCTGGCGCTGCCGGCCTCGCTGCTGACCGGGTTCGCCTTCGCGGGCGCGGGCATGGCGCTGACGACGTACATGAGGTCCTGGCAGGACTTCGAGTTCATCCAGCTCGCGATCTGCCGATGTTCCTGTTCTCGGCGACGTTCTTCCCGATCACCACGTTCCCGGCGCCGCTGCAGTGGGTCGTCGAGCTGACGCCGCTGTACCGCGGCGTGGTGCTGTGCCGCGAGCTGACCACGGGCGCGGTGTCGATGGCGTCCCTGTGGTCGGTCCTCTACCTCGTGGCCATGGGCCTCGTCGGCCTGTCGGTCGTCGACCGCAGGCTCGGCACGTTGCTGCTCAAATGACGGACGTTGCTCAAGGCGGGTTGAGGATCTTCTGGTACCACTCGACGTCGATCCACTGGTCGAACTTGTAGCCGACCTCCCGCATGGCCCCGACGCGCGCGAAGCCGCACGCGAGGTGCAGCCGGATGCTGCCGGGGTTGGGAAGGGCGACCAGTGCCACGGCCGTGTGGACGCCCGCGCCGGCCATCGCGTCCAGCAGGGCCGGGTACAGCCGCCTGCCCACGCCCTGGCCGCGCACGGACGGGTCGAGGTAGATCGAGGTCTCCCGGGTGGTCTGGTACGCCGGACGGGGCCGGTAGGACCACGAGTAGGCGTACCCCACCACGTCCTGGTCGGTGTCGACCGCGACGAGCAGGTGGTCGCCGTCGTGGTTGCCGGTAAGCCGCTGCTGCCAGTACCCGATGCCGGGTGGCTCGAGGTCGAAGGTGGCGATGCTGTTCGCCACCTCATGGCTGTAGATCGCCGCGATGTCGTGCAGGTCATCCTCCACCGCAGCCCGGATCGTGATGTCGGGGGACATGACCGGCATTCTCGCAGCCTCCCTCCGGCGCTTCTGGTGCGGTGCCGCACAGGCTCGCACCGAGGTCGTAGGCTCGGCTGCACCGCAGGAGGGACGGCCGGATGAGACACACCGAGTTCTGGGCGCGCATGGAGCACGTCCTGGGTGCCGCCTATGCCCGGACGTGGGCACGTCAACAGGTGATGCCGGCCCTCGGCGGCCGGACCGTGGCCGAGGCGCTCGAGGGCGGCGAGCCTCCCAAGCGGGTCTGGCGAGCGGTGTGGGAGACCCTCGAGCTCCCGGCGTCGGAGAAGTGAGCGACCGACCCGGGGGCCGGAGCGGTCCGGGCGACCTGGGCCGCCGGATGGCGGGGTGGGTGACCATCGGAGCATCGGGCGCCGCCCGCGGCGTCGTCGGCGGGCTTCGCTGGCCCGAGCACGAGATCCGCAGGGTCCAGCGCAGGGCCCTGGGCGTGCTCGTCGCCGCGCAGGCGCTCGGTGGGGTGGGCATCACGATCGGCATCGCGGTCGCCTCCATCCTGGCCGAGCAGATCTCGGGCTCCGAGAAGCTCGCCGGGCTCGCCCAGACGATGCAGGTGCTGGGGGCGGCCGTCGCCTCCTTCCTGCTCGCGCACCTGATGGGCCGGCGCGGACGCCGCTCGGGGCTCGTCCTCGGGTACCTGCTCGGCGCCACCGGGGCAGCGCTGTGCGTGCTCGCCGGTGTCGTCGGCTCCTTCCCGGTGCTGCTCGTCGGTGCGACGCTGCTGGGGTCCGCCACCGCGGCCAACAGCCAGTCGCGGTACGCCGCCACGGACCTGGCGCGGCCCGAGCGTCGTGCGCGCTCCCTGTCGCTCGTGGTGTGGGCGACCACGATCGGCGCCGTCGCAGGGCCGAACCTGTCGGGACCGGCGGGACGGGCCGCGCACCGGATGGGCCTGCCGGTCCTCACCGGGCCGTTCCTGTTCGGCCTCCTGGGCCTGCTCGCCGCCGCGGTCGTGCTCTGGTCGGCGTTGCGACCCGACCCGCTGCTCGTCGCCCGGGAGGCCGCGATCTCGCGGGGCGCCGTCGCGAGCCGCGGGCCGTCGTGGTCCCGGGTGCGCGTGCTGGTCCGTGAGCGGCCGGCCGTGCTGGCCGGCACGGTCGCGCTCGCCCTCGCGCACGCCGTGATGGTCGCCGTGATGATCATGACGCCGCTGCACATGCACGATGGCGGTGCCCACCTCGAGGTGATCGGGATCGTGATCAGCGTCCACGTGCTCGGCATGTACTTCTTCGCCCCGGCCGTCGGCTGGGCGGCCGACCGGGTGGGCCGGCCGCCGGTGCTCGCGGCCGGCTCGGTGGTCCTGCTGGTCTCGTTGGCGCTGGCGGGCACCTCGCCGATGGGCGCCTCGTGGCGGATCGCCGCCGGGCTGTTCCTGCTGGGCCTCGGGTGGTCGCTGTGCACGGTCGCCGCCTCGACGCTGATCACCGAGTCGGCGCCGCTGGACCTGCGCACCGACGTGCAGGGTGCCGCGGACCTGGCGATGGGAGTGACGGCGGCGGCCGCGGGCGCACTGTCGGGGGTGGTCGTGGGCTCTCTCGGGTACGGCGCGCTCAACCTCGCTGCCGCCTTCCTGGTCGCCGGCGTGGCGACCGCGGCAGAGGTCGCGCGGCGTACGACGTCCCCGACGGCCGACGACGTGACGCTCGCGATCTGAGGCTCTGCGACACTCGTGGCCATGTCCGCACCTCGCGCCTCCGTCGCGGTCATCGGCGGCAGCGGCTTCTACACCTTCCTCGACCACCCGCAGGAGGTCGAGGTCGAGACCCCGTACGGAGCGCCCTCGGGCCCGGTCGCGCTCGGAGAGGTCGCCGGTCGCAGCGTGGCGTTCCTGCCGCGGCACGGCCGGCGCCACGAGTACCCGCCGCACCGGATCGGCTACCGGGCGAACATGTGGGCGCTGCGCGCCCTCGGCGTCCGGCAGGTGCTCGCGCCGTGTGCAGTGGGCGGTCTGCGCCCGGACACGCCGCCCGGCACGCTGGTGGTCCCCGACCAGCTCGTGGACCGCACGTACGGGCGGAGCCAGACCTACATGGACACCGGGGCGGTGCACGCCCCGTTCGCGGACCCGTACTGCCCCGACCTGCGCCGGCAGCTGCTGCGGGCCGACCCGTCCCTGGTGGACGGCGGCGCGATGGTCGTCATCGAGGGGCCGCGCTTCTCCACCCGTGCGGAGTCCCAGCACTACGCCGCCCAGGGCTGGTCGCTGGTCAACATGACCGGTCACCCCGAGGCGGTGCTCGCACGTGAGCTCGGGCTCTGCTACGCGACCCTCGCGCTGGTCACCGACGTCGACGCGGGGGTGAGCGCGGAGGAGTCGGTCGACCAGACGCAGGTCTTCGCAGAGTTCGCGCGCAGCATCGACCGGCTCAAGGCGCCGCTCTCCACGGTGGTGGCCGACCTGTCGGCTCCGGCCGGGTGCGCGTGCGGTGGGTGGCACGCCGACGTCACGCTGCCGTTCGTCCTGCCCTGAGCAGTGCTGTGCCGCCGCCGGCTGCCCCGCCGTGGGGCGGGCCCCGGCGTGTCGGGACAAGTCGAACACCTGTTCGGGCTACGGTGGTCACGACCGAAAGCCGGCGCGGACGTTGCTGGTGAGGCATCCGCGGGGGCGGCTCGCTTTCCCCAGGTCGGAAAACGGTGCTCGCAAACTGTCGGAAGGCTTCTCTAGTGTCGGCGTCGATGAAGAAGACAGCAGGTTCCGCGCGGCGGACAGACGGACGGATTACTTCCATGGCTGGTGGAGATCGGGACAAGGCGCTCGACGCAGCGCTCGCCAACATCGAGCGTCAGTTCGGCAAGGGTTCGGTCATGCGGCTCGGCGACGAGACGCGTGCACCTCTCGAGGTGATTCCCACCGGGGCCATCTCCCTCGACGTGGCTCTCGGCATCGGCGGGCTCCCCCGCGGCCGAGTGGTCGAGATCTACGGGCCGGAGTCGTCCGGCAAGACGACGGTCGCCCTCCACGCGGTGGCCAGCGCCCAGCGAGGCGGCGGCATCGTGGCGTTCATCGACGCCGAGCACGCCCTCGACCCCGACTACGCCAAGGCGCTCGGTGTCGACACCGACGCGCTCCTGGTCTCCCAGCCCGACTCGGGTGAGCAGGCGCTGGAGATCGCGGACATGCTGATCCGTTCCGGCGCGCTCGACCTGATCGTGGTCGACTCGGTGGCGGCGCTCGTGCCGCGCGCCGAGATCGAGGGCGAGATGGGCGACAGCCACGTCGGGCTCCAGGCGCGGCTGATGAGCCAGGCGCTGCGGAAGATGACCGGCGCGCTCAACGGCGCCGGCACGACGATGATCTTCATCAACCAGCTCCGCGAGAAGATCGGGGTGATGTTCGGCAGTCCGGAGACCACCACGGGCGGCCGGGCGCTGAAGTTCTACTCCTCCGTGCGGCTCGACGTCCGGCGCATCGAGACGCTTAAGGACGGCCAGGAGATGGTCGGCAACCGGACCCGGATCAAGGTCGTCAAGAACAAGGTGGCCCCGCCGTTCAAGCAGGCCGAGTTCGACATCATGTACGGCCAGGGGATCAGTCGGGAGGGCGGTCTCATCGACGTCGGCGTCGAGGCCGGACTCGTCCGGAAGGCAGGCGCCTGGTACACCTACGAAGGCGACCAGCTGGGCCAGGGTAAAGAAAACGCCAGAGCGTTCCTTCGCGACAATCCGGACTTGGCGAACGAGCTGGAAAAGCGCATTCTTGAGAAGCTGGGAGTCGGTCCGCAGGTTGACGCCGAGCAGTCGGCGCCCGTCGAGCCGACGGGCATCGACTTCTGACGCGCGTGTCCCGTCCCACTGGCCGCACGCGTCCGGGCAGCCGCCCGGCTGGTCTCTACCTCCCAGGGGACCAGGCGGGCGGTCCTGCCTCGGGAAACGACCGCTCCGAAGCCTCCGCCGACCTCGGCCGGGTCCCGGTGGGGGACGTCCACCGGGGGGTGGACGCGTGGCTCGGTCCGCGGCGAGCCGAAGCCGGCCGGGGCGCTCCGACAGCCACGAACTCGGCGCCCGGCGACCCGGCGCCCGAGCGACCTGGGGCCGCCGCCGGAGGACAGCGCCGGGCTGGGCCCGGACGCGGACGCGGAGGCCGTGGCGCGCAAGATCCTGCTCGACCAGCTCACCGGTCAGGCGCGCAGCCGCGCCGAGCTCGCGACCAGGCTCTCCCGCAAGGGCGTCCCCGAAGAGGTCGCCGAGCGGCTGCTGACCCGGTTCGAGGAGGTCGGCCTCGTCGACGACGCCGCGTACGCCCGTGCCTGGGTCCAGTCCCGGCAGGCCGGCAAGGGCCTTGCCCGCCGGGCGCTGGCGCTCGAGCTGCGCCGCAAGGGAGTTGGCGACGAGGACGCCCGAGCCGCACTCGACGAGGTGGATCCCGACGACGAGGTCGAGACCGCCCGCGTCCTCGTGCGCAAGAAGCTGCCCAGCGCCGCGCGGCTCGACCGCCCGACCGCGACCCGACGGCTGGCGGGCATGCTGGCCCGCAAGGGTCACCCGCCCGGGGTGGCGTTCCGGGTCGTCCGCGAGGAGCTGGACGCCTGGTACGCCGACGAGCCCGACGACCTGACGGCGGACGCCGTGCCGGACCTCGACCCGTTCGACGGCTGAGGCTGTCCGACGGCCTCCTCGACCGATCCGACGACCGGCTGGACACCGGCCGACGACGGCTGGCGGGCCGTTCAACGGCTGCTGGGGTGCTGCCGGACCGGCCGTCGCCGGATCGGCCGCAGCCGGATGGGCGGTCTGCGATCCTTGACCCGTTCCATGCCGCGACCTAGCCTCGAACCACAACCATGAACTCCGGGGTGTCCGGAGACTGAAACGACATTGAACCCGGCGAGAGCCGGACGAGCGTCGAGCCAGCAGGCTGTCGAGGAGCGGTGGGCGGCATCGCCACGGGAGGCGGGCCGTCCGCTTCGAGCCCACTGCTGCCGGCTTCGCGCCTGAGGCGAGGAGAACAGCCATGGACCGCGTCGCAGCCCCGCTGGTGCAGGGCGGCGGCGCGGGGCGCGGCGTCTCGGACCTGATGATCGGCCTGCCGGCCGTGGACCTGGTGCTGCTGCTCGCCGCGCTGGTCGTGGTGCTGGCGGTCGTGTCGCTGGTCGTGGTGCTCGTCGGACGGCAGCGTCAGTCCCGGCGCGAGCACGACCTGCACCAGGACCTCCAAGAGCAGCGCCAGGACATCGAGCGACGCGAGCACAGGCTGAGCGAGCGCGAGCAGCGCCTCGACGACGAGCTGCGGCACCTCGAGGAGCGGATGCACCAGCTCACCGCCACCGAGGCCCAGCTCGAGGCCCGTCGCGCCGAGCTGCTCGACATCGAGGCCGCGCGCCGGCAGACCCTGGAGCGGGTGGCGGGGCTCACCGCCACCGACGCCCACGCCCAGCTCGTCGAGAGCATCGAGACCGACGCCAAGCGGACCGCCGCGATCATGGCGCGCGACATCGAGAAGGCCGCTCACGACGAGGCCGAGCTGCGCGCCCGCAAGATCGTCGCCACGGTCATCGCCCGGCTCGCCTCCGAGCAGACCAGCGAGTCGGTGGTCTCCGTGGTGCACCTGCCCAGCGACGACATGAAGGGCCGGATCATCGGTCGCGAAGGCCGTAACATCCGCTCCTTCGAGCAGGTCACCGGCGTGAACCTGATCATCGACGACACGCCGGAGGCGGTGCTGCTCAGCTGCTTCGACCCGGTCCGTCGCGAGGTGGGCCGGCTGGCGCTCGAGGAGCTGGTCGCCGACGGCCGGATCCACCCCTCGCGCATCGAGGAGGTCCACGAGCGCTGCCTGGTCCAGGTCGGCCGGATGTGCGAGAAGGCCGGTCAGGACGCAGCGTTCGAGATGGGCATCACCGACCTCCACCCGCAGCTCGTCGCCACCCTCGGCAAGCTCAAGTACCGCACGTCGTACGGCCAGAACGTGCTCAGGCACCTCATCGAGTCCGGGCACATCGCCGGCCTGATCGCCGACGAGCTCGGGCTCGACCGCGCGACCTGCGTGCGGGCCGCGTTCCTGCACGACATCGGCAAGGCGCTCACCCACGAGGCCGAGGGCTCGCACGCCATCGTCGGCGCGGAGCTCGCGCGCAAGTACGGCGAGTCCGAGGACGTGGTGCACGCCATCGAGGCGCACCACAACGAGGTCGAGCCACGCACCGTCGAGGCGGTGGTCACGCAGGCCTCCGACGCCATCAGCGGCGGGCGGCCCGGCGCCCGGCGGGAGTCGCTCGAGGCCTACGTCCAGCGGCTCCAGCGGCTCGAGGAGATCGCGATGGCCAAGCCCGGGGTGGACAAGGTGTTCGCGATGCAGGCCGGCCGGGACGTGCGGGTGATGGTCCAGCCGGAGGCGGTCGACGACATCGCCGCGCAGGTGCTGGCGCGCGACATCGCCAAGCAGTTCGAGGAGGAGCTGACCTACCCCGGGCAGATCAAGGTCACGGTGGTCCGCGAGTCGCGGGCGACCGAGGTCGCTCGCTGACCCGCGGTCATGCACACGACCCGGGACGGCCCTCCCGTCGCGGGCGACCGGCCGCACGGTGCCACGTTGGTGGTGCGACGCCGCGGGGATCGCGAGGACGAGCTCCTGGTCCTGCACCGAGCCGGGCGGGGTCCGGACGGCGACCGGGCCCAGACGCCCCCGGCCGGCGCGAGGCTGCCCGGCGAGCCGGTCCACGCCGCGGCGGTGCGGGTGCTCCACGAGGAGGCCGGCGTCGCCGGTGCCGACGTGTGGGCCGTCGACCTGTCCGGCGACTGGGCCGTCTTCGGCTGCGAGCTCTCCGCTGACCGCGCGGTTGCGCTGGTCCGCCTGGAGCACGACAGGCACGAGTGGCTGGCGGCCCGGCTGGCGGCGACTCGGGTGCTGCCGTCCTCCGTCGGGGAGCGGATGACGCAGGTCGCCGCGACGCCGTGGGTCGGCCTCGCCTTCCGGCCGATGAGCCGCGCCGACTTCCCCGACCTGGTCCGCTGGCAGGCCGAGCCGCACGTCGCCCGGTGGTGGAGCGACGAGGCGCCCGACGTGGCCGGCGCCGAGCGGCACTACGGGCCGGCGCTCGACGGTGCCGACCCCACCCGGATGTGGGTCCTCGAGCTCGACGGTCGCTCCGCGGGCTTCGTGCAGGACTACCGCATCGGCGACCACCCCGAGTACGCCGTGCTGACCGGTCGTCCCGACGCGGTCGGCATCGACTACGCGATCGGCGACCCCGCGTGGGTGCACCGCGGCATCGGCGCCCGCGTGCTCTGGTGCTATCTGCGCGACGTGGTGCTGCCGCACTATCCGGACGCCGCACAGGTGCACGCCGCTCCCGACCACCGCAACACGGCGTCCCTGCGGGTGCTGGAGAAGGTGGGCTTCCGGCAGGGGCTGTGGTTCGACGAGCCACAGCCGGGCGGCCGCGTCGACACGGTGGTCGGCTGCACGCTCGATGTGCGGGCGGTGTACGGGCTCAGTGCTCGAGGACCGAGTCGAGGAAGCTCCGGGCGCGTGCGGAGCGGGGAGCGCTGAAGAACTCCTCGGGTGTCGCCTCCTCGACGACGCGGCCGGCGTCCATGAACACCACCCGGTCGGCGGCGGTCCGGGCGAAGCCCATCTCATGGGTGACCACGAGCATCGTGGTGCCGCTGCCGGCAAGGTCCACCATCACGTCGAGCACCTCACGCGTCATCTCGGGGTCGAGGGCCGAGGTCGGCTCGTCGAAGAGCATCGCCGCCGGCTCCATGGCCAGTGCCCGGGCGATCGCGACCCGCTGCTGCTGGCCCCCGGAGAGCCGGCCCGGGAGCTGGTCGGCGTGCGAGCCGACACCCACCCGGTCCAGGAGCCGGCGTGCGAGCGCGTCCGCGTCACCGGCGGCCAGGCGGCGTACCCGCACCGGCCCGAGGGTGACGTTGTCCAGCACCGTCTTGTGGGCGTACAGGTTGAAGCCCTGGAACACCATCCCGACCCGCGCGCGGACCGCCTCGAGCTCGGGTCCTCCATCGGGCAGCGGACTGCCGTCGACGCGCACCGTGCCGCCGTCGACGCGTTCGAGACGGTTGACCGTCCGGCAGAGTGTGGACTTCCCGGCCCCGGAGGGTCCGATCACCGCGACCACCTCGCCACGGCCCACCGCGAGGGAGACGTCGTCGAGCACGTGCAGGTCGCCGTACCACTTCTCGACGTGGACCAGTTCGATAACGGGCCCGGTCGTGGGTATCACAGGGGAGGACGGCACACTGCAGAACCTACCGACTTGGCGGGTCTGACAGAGTCGACAGCGAACCGTACGCGACGAAAGGCATGCACCGTGGCACGCACGAACCCTCTCGGGTCGATCACCGACACCGCCCTGGGTGCCGTCAAGCACCCGGTCGGGACGGCCGGCAAGGCGGCCGGGCAGGTCAAGGCGAGCGTCGGGCTGGGAAGGCTGGTCACCGGCCAGACCGCGCGGGCGCTGCTCACCGCGCTGCTCGAGACCGCGAGCGCGGTCGTGGAGGTCGCCCGGCAGAGCATGAACGGTCAGGGCGGCGACACCGATGAGCGGTCCGGGGCCGGGGGAGCGGCGGACACGCTGCGCGCCGTGCCGCCGGTGAACGAGCCCGCGCACACCACGCCCTCGGACATGGCGCCGGTCGAGACGGTGACGTCCGGTGCGGCCGTCGCCGAGCGCACCGCGACCGACCGGGTGACCGCCGACGCCGGTGACGCCCTCACCCCGGGCGACCTCGCGAAGCAGGCCGCAGCGAAGAAGGCGCCAGCGAAGAAGGCGCCAGCGAAGAAGGCGCCCGCGAAGAAGGCCGCAGCGAAGAAGGCGCCCGCGAAGAAGGCGCCAGCGAAGAAGGCGCCCGCGCAAGAAGGCGGCCACCAGGTCCCCGGCGAAGAAGATCACACCGTCGCAGGAGACCGAGCCGGTCGAGCCCCCGGCGCCGCCAGTCTCGGAGGTCGACCAGGTGAGCCCCGAGGACCTCGATGCGGCCGAGCACGCAACCCCGGTCGACGTCGCCCAGAAGAGCGCCCAGGAAGAGCGCCCAGAAGAGCGCCCAGGAGACCACCCAGAAGGCTCCGGCGAAGAAGAGCGCGCCCCGCGCGGAGGAGTGAGCCGGCCGGGTCCCGCCCGGGACGGCGCCGGTTCGGCCGGCGCTGGCAGAACCCGTACGCTGGGGCGGTCATGACGGACCAGAACCCCCGCAGCTACGAGGTCGTCACCTACGGCTGCCAGATGAACGTGCACGACTCCGAGCGGCTCACCGGGTTGCTCGAGGAGGCCGGGTACGTCGCTGCCGACCGTGGCGAGCAGCCCGACGTCGTGGTCTTCAACACCTGCGCGGTCCGAGAGAACGCCGACAACCGGCTCTACGGCAACCTCGGCCACCTCGCCCCGGTCAAGGCCGCCCGCCCCGGGATGCAGATCGCGGTCGGTGGCTGCCTGGCGCAGAAGGACCGCGGCGAGATCACCCGCAGGGCGCCCTGGGTGGACGTCGTGTTCGGCACCCACAACCTCGGCTCGCTGCCGGCGCTCCTCGAGCGGTCGCGGGTGCGGCAGGAGGCCCAGGTGGAGATCCTCGAGTCGCTCGAGGTCTTCCCCTCCACGCTGCCCACCCGGCGCGAGTCGGCGTATGCCGCCTGGGTGTCGATCTCGGTGGGCTGCAACAACACCTGCACGTTCTGCATCGTCCCGTCGCTGCGCGGCAAGGAGAAGGACCGCCGCCCCGGCGAGGTGCTCGCCGAGATCGAGGCGCTCGTCGCCGAGGGGGTCAGCGAGGTCACGCTGCTGGGTCAGAACGTGAACTCCTACGGAGTCGAGTTCGGCGACCGGCTCGCGTTCGGCAAGCTGTTGCGGGCCTGCGGCGACGTGCCCGGCCTGGAGCGGGTGCGCTTCACCTCGCCGCACCCGAAGGACTTCACCGACGACGTGATCGCGGCGATGGCCGAGACGCCGAACGTGATGCCGCAGCTGCACATGCCGCTGCAGTCCGGGTCCGACCGGGTGCTCAAGGCGATGCGCCGCTCCTACCGGCAGGAGAGGTACCTCGGCATCATCGACCGGGTACGGGCGGCGATGCCCGAGGCGTCGATCACCACCGACATCATCGTCGGCTTCCCCGGTGAGACCGAGGCGGACTTCCTCGAGACGATGAAGGTCGTGGAGCGGGCGCGGTTCTCCGGGGCGTTCACGTTCCAGTACTCCAAGCGCCCCGGCACGCCCGCCGCGGTGCTCGACGAGCAGGTGCCCCGCCCCGTCGTCCAGGACCGCTACGAGCGGCTCGTCGCGCTCGTCGACGAGGTCGCCTGGTCGGAGAACAGGGCGCTGGTCGGCTCCACCGTCGAGCTCATGGTGGCCGAGGGGGAGGGCCGCAAGGACCGGCAGACCCATCGGCTGTCCGGCCGCGCGCGCGACAACCGGCTGGTGCACTTCACCCCCGTCGACGACGCCGGCCGCCCGGTCGACGTACGCCCCGGCGACGTCGTCGAGGTCACCGTCAGCTACGGCGCGCCGCATCACCTCGTGGCCGACGGCGCCGTGACGGCGGTACGACGGACGCGGGCGGGTGATGCCTGGCAGGCGGGGACGGTCGCGCCGACACCCCGGGGTGTCGACCTCGGCCTGCCGGCCGTGGGGGTGCCGGCCCCGCTGCCGGTGCAGCCGGGTGGCTGCCCGACCGGCTGACGGCCCGGCATCGGCGACCGGCTACGGCCCACTGATCGTGACGCTGCGGACGAGCGGCGAGACGCGGGTGTCGGTCGTCCCCAGGACGAGGCGGTACTGCAGGTAGCGGCCGGCTGCGACACCCGGCTCCTGCCCGTCGGCAACGGTGACGAAGTCGCCCCAGGCGCCATCAGGTGTGGCGGTCTCGCCGGTGCGGACCTGGACCTCCAAGGTCGTCCCGGCGGGCACGTCGGCGTCCCGGGTCACCGCACCCCACGTGGAGCTCCGGCCCGCGTCGAGCACCCGTGCGGTGAAGCTGCCGTCGTCGGCGTAGCGCTCGGTCTGCAGCCGATCGACGGCAACCGGCCCGTCACCGGTGTTGTAGTCGCTGACGGCCGGCATCAAAGGCCCGGCCGGGGCGACGTCCTCGGTGTGCACCAGCGTCCCGTCGACGTACCACCGCACCACGGTCGGGGACCACTCCAGCCGGTAGGTGTGCGGGCTGTTCAGCAGCCCGGCGCCGAGCCCGACGGTGACCCCGTCGAAGGCACGGGCGTACACCTGGTCGGCCGGACTGCTCATGCCGAACGTGAACCAGGGGTCGTTGAAGTCGGTGTCGCCGGTCAGGCCGATGTTCTCGAAGGTCCCGGTGCCGAAGGTCGCCCGCGCCTCGACGGCGCCGTAGCGCGCGCTCGGGCCGTAGACCGCGGTCCCGTCGACGGTGAGGGCGCCGTCGGCGACGGTCGCGGACCCGCCTGCCGACCAGGGTGTCCCGCGAGCCGCCCAGCCCGGGGCCAGCGTCGAGGAGTCGAAGTCGAGCCGGTCCGTCGCGGTGGCGAGACTCACCGCGCCACCGCCGTCGGGGCGCACCGCGCTACCGGTGGTCGTCCCGGCTCCGAAGTCGGCCTCGGTGCTGTCGGTGACGCCCGGGGCCTGCGGTGGCTGGCTGGCTCCGGTGGTGAACGTCCAGGTGACCGGTGCCGCGAGCGGGTTCCCGGCGAGGTCCCGGACGTCGTCGGTCATCGTGGCCGTGTAGACCGTCTCGGGGTCCAGCGCCGCCGCGGGGGTGAAGGTGGCCGTGCGGCCGTCCGCGTCGTGGGTCACCGTGCCGGTCACCGAGGTACCACCGGCCGCCAGCGTGAAGGTGTCGGCGGAGACCGTCGCCGTCTGCACCGCCTCGGAGAAGGTGGCCCTCACGGGCGCGTCCGGCCGCACCCCGGTGGCGCCGTCGCCCGGCACGGTGCCGGTGACGGTCGGGGCGCTGCTGTCCGGCTGGGGCACGGCGTAGCCGGCGGTCCACGAGCCTGCCTGTGCGGCGAAGACCTCGTAGGTGACGCCCTTGACCGTCCGCTCGGTCGGCGTGACGGACCCGTCCGGTCCGGTCAGGGACTCAAAGGCTCCGCCGGCGGTCTGCGGGATCATCGCCTGGAGCCCGCGAGCGCCCGGAGCGACGTCGATGGTGAAGGTGAGCCTGCCGTCGTCCTTGCCCCAGGCCAGGTCGCCGAAGCTGGAGGCGTTGCGCCCGTCGGTCCAGGTCAGCAGCTGCTGTGCGCTGACCACCGGGACACCGCGGGCCTGCGCGGCCGCGACGATGTCGGCGTTGATCCCCTCGCTGCTTCCGTCGGAGTGGACGTTGGCGACGAAGGTGCCGTAGAAGCCGTCGCTCCCGAGCGCGCGGTCGAGCAGCGTCGCGGCGTTGTACGGGTACGTCTGGCCCGACTCGTCGGTCATCACGGTGGCGGCCTGGTAGACGTCCACCAGCCGGCCGGTCGTCGTGGCGAACCGCTGCGGGAAGCCGCTGCCGGTGAAGAGCCCCGGCACGTCGTTCAGCCAGGTGGGCGGCCAGTAGTAGTAGTTGGTGTCCAGGTGGATGCCCTGCCTGGCGAGCTCCTCGGGGACAGTGGTGTAGTCCGTCCAGGAGATGCAGTGGTTGCGCGAGGTCACCGGCGGCTGGAGGCTCGGGTACGTCTCGGCCAGCGCGGCCAGCTGGGTGGCCAGCGCGTCGGCGTACTGCGCCCGCGAGTAGCTCTGGCACTCGGTGTTGGGGTGCAGCGCGATCTCGAAGCCCTGGTCCTCGTAGGCCTTCGCCTGCGCGTCGGTCATCGACGGGTAGTCCGGGTACAGGTAGGACGTCGAGCGGACGCACTCCCAGTCGGCGACCGAGCAGCTCGCCGGGCTGGCGGCGATCTCCTGGTCGAACCGTCCCGGCACGGCTCCGCCGTCGTGCTGGTCGGCGGTCATCACGATCGCCGCCTTCGCGCCGTGCGGCAGGTACCAGAACCGTGGCAGCGGCTGCGCGTCCAGCGACGCGTCGGTCATCACGTTGGCCAGGAGCCGCTGCTGCTCGTCGGCCTGGGGGATCGCGATCTTGCTCAGGTCGACGTAGTTCGGCTGCACGTCCCCGGTCATCGGTCCGTAGAACAGGTCGTCGGACCGGCTCGGGCCGTCCTGACCGTCGCGGTTCTGGTTGACCCAGGCGGGGTTTCCCTGGCGGGTCAGGACGACGGACTGTGCGAGGTCGTAGGTGAACGCGGACGCGGACCCGCCCGACGCGCCGACCTGGTGGACGGTCACGGCGGGGTTCGGCGTCGCGCTCGTCGCCGTGCTGTACAGGGTCGCGACGACCTGCGTGTCGGCGCCGACGCCGAACCGGTCGGCGGTGCCGTGGAACTGCATGGTCGCGCCCACGATGCCCTTGCCCGGGTCGCTGGACGTGTCCACCGCGAGGTAGCCCTCGGACAGGGTGCCGGTCGGACCGGTCAGCCCCAGAAGGCCGGCCAGCTTCGGGTCCGGCCGCAGCGTGACGAGGTCGCCGCCGGCCTGGACCCAGGTCGTCAGGGCGTCGACCTGGCCCTGGGTCAGGTCGGTCTGCCCGAGCACGACCATCTCGTAGCCGGACAGGCCGGCGGCCGTGAGGTCGCCCGCGCTGCCGACGGTGAACAGGTTCAGGCCCTCCCCGCGGAGGATCTCCGGGAGGTAGCCGCCGAAGTCCCCGGTCCCCTTGACGGCGAGCACGGGACCGCCCGGGCCCTGGGCAGGGTCGGGACGGGGGGCCGCGCCGGCGCGGGTGGTGAAGGACCAGCCGACGTCGCCGCTCAGCGGGTTGCCGGCCAGGTCGGTGATGCCGGCGCTGCCGCCCTTCAGCGTGACCGTGTAGGACGTCGACGGCGGGAGCTCGCCGCTCGGTGTGAGGGTCGCGGTCGCTCCACTGACCTGCCGGCCGGCGGCCACGGGGCTCCCGCCGCTGGAGAGGGTGAAGGTGTCCGCGGTGACGCTGGCGGGTGCGACGGCCTCGGCGAAGCCCACCGTCACCGCGCTGCCCTGCGACACGTCCGTCGCGCCGGGTGACGGCGTCCTCGAGGTCACCTCGGGGGCAGTGGTGTCCGGAGGCAGCGGACCGGTGTCGAAGACCACGTCGGCCCAGTAGTTGGCGGGCGTGGGTGACGCGGTGGTGGGGAACCCGCCGCCGTAGCTGTACACCCCGTTGGGACCGTCGGTGCCGGACTGCAGCGCGGTCACCGGACCGTTGGTCACCGGAGCGCCGACGAGACCGCCCGCGGTGTAGGCGTAGCGCCCGGTGGGAGACAGGTACGTCGCGACGTAGGTCGTGTCGGGGGAGAGTGCGACCGGCGAGGCGAGGGGGATCTCCTGCCAGCCGGTGGCGTTCGCCGGCAGCGTGGCGCTGCCTTCGCCCAGCAGGCTCCCGCTCGCGCTGTAGAGCCGGCCGGTGAAGAAGTCGCCCTCGGTGTACGGCTTGTAGAACCGGATCGCCGAGACGTGGCCGCCCTGGGAGACCCGGAACTTCACGCCCGGCTCGATCGACCCGGGCTGGTCAGGGCCCTGCGTCGTTCCTCCGCGACCGGAGCCGAAGATCGTGTACGCCGTGGTGGTGGACGGGGTCGTCGTGAACGCCCAGGTGACGTCGTTCGGCAGCGGGTTGTCCGCGAGGTCGGTGACGCCGCCCGAGCCGCCCTTCAGCGTGACGCTGTACGCGGCGTCGTTCTCGAGCGGTGCCGCCGGCGTGAGCATGACCGTGCTGCCACTGGTGGTCACGGTCGCCGGGACCGCCGTACCACCGTTGCCGAGCGTGAACGTCGTGCCCGTCACCGTGGCCGGCTTGACCGGCTCGCTGAAGGTGGCGGTGACCTTGGCCGAGGTCGCCACGCCGGTGGCTCCTGCGGCGGGGCTCCGGCCCGTGACGCTGGGCGCGCTGACGTCGGAGCCGGACTGGAAGCTCACGCCGACGAAGTAGTTGCTGTCGTTGAACGACGACGTCGGGAACTGGCCGGGCGTCTCGCTGTACACGCCGTTGGGCGCGCCCGTCGTCGACCGTGGCGCCGTCAGCGGTCCCGAGGTATGACCGCTGGTCGTGAAGTAGTTGGCCTGGTGGCCGTAGTAGCCGACCGGAACGGTGTAGGAGGCGATGTAGCTGGTGCCCGCCTGGACCGCGACGGGGGAGTCGAAGTAGGCGGTCTGCCAGCCCGCGGCGGTCTCGTCGGTGAACGTGACCGTCCCGAGCAGCTGGTGGGTCGTGGCATCCCACAGCCGACCGGTGTGCAGCCCGGTGTTCTCCGGCCCCTTGTAGAACCGGATGCCCGTGACCGTGCCGTCGGTCGAGCTCGAGAACCGGACCCCGAGCTCGTAGTCCGCGGCGTCGGTGGACAGACCCGGGGTCACGTCGCCGAAGAGGGTGACCTCCGCCGAGGCCGCCGTGGTGAACGACCAGGTGTGGTCCTGCTCCAGCGGGTTGCTGCTGGTGTCCGTGATCCCCGAGGGCCCGCCGACCAGGGTCGCGACGTACGTCGTGTCCGTGGATAGCGGACTCGTCGGGACCAGCGTCGCTGTCGGACCGGAGGAGGAGACCGTCGCGGCCACGTTCGCTCCGCCGCCGGTGGGGGCGAGCGTGAACGTCGACGTCGTGACGGTGTCCGGGCTCACCGGCTCGTCGAAGGTCGCGGTGACCTCGGTCGCGACAGGCACGTTCGTGGCACCGGCTGCCGGGCTGCCGGACGTGACGGTGGGAGGGGTGGTGTCCGGTGTGCTGACGAACAGCAGGTCCGCCCAGTAGTTCGGCCCGGGGGACGTCGGAGCGGCGTCGGGGAAGCCGCCCCCGGCGCCGTAGTGGAAGACGCCGTTGGGGCCGTCCTCGCCCGCGGCGAGCCCGCGCAGCGGCGGGTTGACGGTGGCGGTGGCGAGGCTGCCTGACGAGCCGGGCTCGGTGATCGAGAAGTCGCCGGAGGAGGAGTAGTAGGACGCCACGTAGGTCGTCCCGGCGATGGTCGGCACCGCGCCGGTGAGCGGCAGCTCCTTCCAGCCCGGGCTGTCGAAGGCAGCCGGCTCGGTGGATCCGAGCAGGGTGCCGGTGCTGGTGTAGAGCCGGCCGGTGTAGGTGCTGCTCGCCGTCCCGGCCTTGTAGAACCGGACGCCGGTGACCGCGCCGTTCTCGGTGCTGCGGAACCTCACGCCCAGCTCGATCGGCTGCTGGTCGCTGGCCTCATGAACGGTGCCGGGCGCAGCGCTCGGGAAGATCGAGCACGGCGTGCCGCTGGTGCACTCCCGGGCTGTGGTGGTGACGGTGGTGCCGGCGCCCGGGGTCTCGGTGTTGAGGCTGTCGTCGGTGGCCCGGGTCCTGATCGTCACCGTGGTGCCCACCTCCGCGGGCGCGGTGAAGGGGTAGCTCCAGCTCGCCCGCCCCTCGGCGGGGTGCCAGGTGCTGCCGTCGTCGGTGGAGACCTCGACGCCGCCGACCAGGCCGCCGCCGGTGTCGGTGGCGGTGCCGGTGACCGTCACGGTCGACCCGGCCTGGATGGTTCCGCCGCCGGTGGGCGAGGTGAGCGTGGCGGTCGGCGCCCTGGTGTCGGTGGACGCGTCGGCCGGGGTGAGCCCGGACTGGAGGGTGCTGGGCTGGGCTTCCATGTCGGCGAGCACGTTGACGGTCGCCTGCTGCATCGCTGGGACGGTGGCACCGCTGCCGCGGTCGTGGCTGGAGTCCAGGCCCCACGACCACTGGATGGTGCCGGATCCGAAGACCAGTGCTCCGCTCTGCCGGTCGCGGTGCAGGGTGACGGTGTGCCGGGCGGTGCTGCCCGAGACGAAGACCGACCCGTAGTAGGCGGGGTCGACCTTCTCCACGCCGTTGACGGTTGTGTCCGAGAGCCGGATCTGTCCGTAGGGACGCACGCCGTTGTCGAGGTCCTCGTCCCACTCGTAGCCGATGACCCGGTCGCCGAAGGTGTCGGCGCCCGGGCTGGAGGCGACCGAGCTGTTGCGCCAGAGCCGCAGCTGTCCGTCCTCTGCCGGCACGGTCATCGCCGACGAGCCGTCGTTGACCATGAAGATCTGTCCGGTCAGGCCGTTCTCGGGCTCGTTCGCCGAGTCGGTGCCGCGGGGGTCCCGCCAGGTGCCGGTCCACTCGCTGGTCGGGTCCGGGTTGTTCGGGTAGTCGTGGGTCTCCTTGTAGCCGACAAGGGTGCGGTACGGCGTCGACGTGCCGTCGGTGCTGTTCTCGTAGCGGGTGCGCCAGAAGCACTCGTCGCTGCTGAGGAAGGCGAGGTTCACGCCGGCGTGCAGGGCCGCCTCCACGTTGGCGCGCTGCGGCCCCGACCAGTACTCGTCGTGCCCGACGGACAGGAACGTCTTGTGCTCGAGCAGCTCGGCGCCGGACCGGGCGGTGTCCACCCCCGCCGCGTAGCTGACGTCGTACCCGTTGCGCTCGAGCCACCGGATCATCGGGTACTCCCCGTTGAAGAGGTAGTCCTCGGGGGTGGCGTCGCGGGTGTTGAACGGCCGGTTGTAGCTGACCTTGTAGGCGCGCCCGTCCGCTCCGCCGCCGGTGCCCGGGCCGTCGCCCCAGTAGAGGCTCGTCCCGCCGTAGCGGTTGTACGCCTGCCACGTGGTGTCGGAGGTCTGGAAGAGGACCGCGGAGTGGCCTGTGTCGTCGCGGACCACGAAAGGCACGTGGCTCGCGCCACCCGTGTCGGTCCGGACGAGGCGCCCGAGGTAGAGCCCCGAGACTGCGTCGGCCGGCACGTGCCAGGTCGCGGACACGGTCCAGTTGCCGCAGTCCCGTAGCCCGGTGCCGGTGTCGTGGAGGCAGCCGGCCTGGTCGGTCGCGGTGGTCTCGGTGGACGGGATCGTGGTGACCTTGCGGGCGCCGTCTCCGCCGTACCAGCCGAGCCGGTAGATGTCGATGCGGAACGGGGCCCTGGCGGTGTCGTCGACCTTGAAGCGGACCGTGCCGTCGCGGTCGGTGCTGATGTCGGTCGCGAAGCCCTGGAGGGTGCTGTCACCCGAGCCGGACACGTCCCACTCCGAGGCGGGTGAGCCGGGCTTCTGGTTCTCCGCGACGATGCCGTCGGCTCCGGCGGGAAGCGTGACCGGCGCGCTGGGGTCGCTCGCCGCACCGGTCCAGGAGGCCAGCCTCGTCGAGACGCGGTAGACCCAGCTGCCAGCAGGCGCCGAGGCGTCCTCGCAGCTCGTGGAGGTCACCGGGCTCGCGCACGTGCCGCCCGGCGTACGAGCGGCACCGCCGCCCTCGGGATAGGCGGTGACCTGGTACGTCGCCGGCCCGGCGCCCCCGGGCAGGGCGGCGGGTTGCCACGCCACGGAGGCGGAGCTCTGCCCGCTCGCGGTCGCGGTGACGGAGGCGACCATGGGAAGTGTCGATGCCCTGGCGGCTGCCGCACCGGGAAGCGAGCCGACCACCCAGGCCGCCAACGCTGCCGGCCCGAGCACCAGCAGGAGGGTGACGGTGAGGGCGACGACGCCGCGGATCCGGCGCCGGGCAGCAGTGGTGTGACGTACGGGAGGATGTGATGTGCTCATGGCCGGACCCCTGAACCGTGGTAGAGCAGAGTGAATGTGGCGCGCTGGCAGGCGCCGGGAGCCTTGGCCGACATGCGGACCGGGACCCTGATCGTGGTGGCGCCGCCCCTGCGGACCCGGCGGCTGCCGTGCCAGCCCGGTGACGTCACCACGGTCGCGGCGCAGCCCTTCCTGCTCGACCTGGAAGAGCGGACGCTGATGCTGCGGACCGCGATCCGCCACGGGTAGTAGTTGTGGATCCTGAGGCTCGCCGTCCTGGTGCCGCCGGGGTGGAGACCGGCGACGCCGCCGGAGATCGTGAACGTGTGCCGGTGCTGGGAGGCCCCGCTCGCCGCGGTGCCGGCCAATGCGGCAGCGAGCAGCAGGACTGCGACCAGCAGCAGCCGGCGGGTGCCGGTGCCGAGCGACGAGAGCATGGCGGGAACCTCGGTTCTGGAAGGGCGACCCGGTCAGCGGTGACCGGTGGCGACGTTGGGCGACCGGTCGCGACCGGGTGGGGTGGCGGTGCGGGGGTGCCGGCCCGAGCGGCGCCCCCGCCGCTGTCGGCTACGGGGTCTGCGCGTCGACCTTCACCGGGATGGTGAAGGTTGCTCCCTGGCACTCGGTTGCCGCACCGGCAGCCATCGTGACGCCGTCCACGGAGAACGTGAAGTTGTTGGCGTTCCCGGCCAGCGAGACGTTCAGGCCGGTCTGGTCGGCGAACGTCACCGAGCTCGCGTCACAACCCTGCGCGTCGCTCACGATCGCGCCCGACGTGCGGCTCACGCCGGTGATCTTGAGGTCGAAGGCGTTCGGGTTGCCGACGTTGAGGTAGAGCTTGCCGGCGCCACCGGGGTACAGGTCGGCAGTCGGCGTCGCCGCATGCACGGTGATCGCCGTGAGGCTGCCCGCCTTCGCGCTGCCCGAGCCGTTGCCGGACACGAGCCAGGCGGCGAGGGCGATGCCGGCGGTGAGTGCGATCACCAGGCCGGCGATGAGAGTGACTTTGCTGGATCGCTTCATGCGAACCCCTCCTCGTAAAGGGAGGGCCCACGCAGAAGCGCGGCCGCACCGGTTCCCCCTTGACAGCCGGGCGTCCCCCAGCCGGCTGTCCGAGCTATGTGCTTCCCCCCCGGAAAGTTGGTACTGGGACCACCTTGGGCGGGGCCGCGGCACCGGACCCAGAGGCGACGTACCCGTCCCGCACGCACGTTGAGGTGGGTTTACTGATAGTCCTGTTAGTTCGTATTAGACGATATGTCACGTATGAGGCAAGCATCCTGACTGCTACGAATAGGTGGCGCAGCGCGCGAGCGTGCTGACTCGGTTGGGCCCGGTTTGTGATGAGTTGTGGCTAGCAGACGGCCGACTATCCGGCATACCGGGCACTGGTCGGCGCCCTCAGAACCCGTGCGTCAGGATCGCCGGGACGGGGGCCAGCCCGGTCAGCTGGTCGCCGAGCAGCCGGAGCACCCTCTGCTCGTGCGGCACGACCGGCTCGGGCAGCACGTCGAGGGGGAACCAGCGGAGGTCGGCCGCCTTGTGGGCTTCGAGGATCCGCGGCTCGCCGGTCCAGGTGTGGCTGGTGAAGAACCAGTCCACGCGCTCGTCCACCGGGTCGTCGCCGGCTCCCGTCCGGTGCATGCTGCACAGCGGCGACAGCGCCACGTCCGCGATCCCGACCTCCTCGGCGGCCTCGCGGATCGCCGCCTCCAGGACCGACTCCCCGCGCTCGACGTGACCGGCGACCGCCGCGGCCCAGTGACCGTCCAGGTAGCCGGTGCCCTCGCGCAGCTGGAGCAGCACCTCCGTGACGGCGTCACGATCACGGAGCAGGAAGACGTACGCCGCGGGCACCACCACGAACCGGTCCATGCCCGCCGACCCTAGAGGGAGCTCAGCCGTGGGAGTGGCCCGGGTTGCGGTTCGGGTCGAACTCGTGCTTGTTCGCCACCCCCGCCGGGTTCTCCTCCTCGTTGTGGATGGCCGACGGGTCGTCGTCGTGCCCGGACGGGTCGACGGGACTCGCCCCGTCGGTGCGTCCGACCGTGGAGGACAGGCTGCCCATGCTCTCGACCGTGCCGGCCTCCGGCTCGGGCGCGGTGCCGCCGTGGTCGTCAAGCGGCGGAGCCACCCGCTCGCTGCTGATCCCCAGGTCACCTGCCAGGCTCTCGGGGCCGCCCGAGCCCGGGTTGGACTCCGCGTTCTCGCTCTCGACCGGCTCGGACCGGCGCTCGTCGCTCACTGGTCCGCCACCTTCCCGGACGTGGCTGCGTTCACCGGTGAGCCCTCGGCAGGCACCGGCGCGTCGGCCGGGGTCGACTCCGGCTCACCCTCGGTGTCGTAGGTGACCCCGGTGTCCACCGAGACTCCACCCGACTGCTCCGACGACTCGTACTCTCCGGGGGTCTCCTCGCCCGACCGGCTGCTCACCGGGTCGTCGAGGCTCTCGTCGGCCCCGTAGCCGGCGCGCCCCGGGACGTTCGGTGCGGTGTCGTTGCTCATGCGTGCCTCCTCACTCGCCGCCGGACCCGTCGGAAGGCTGGCCCTCCGACGTCCCGGCGTTCTGCTGCTGGCCCGGCACCGGCTCACCTTCCGGTCCCGGCGCCGGGACCGGCGTCGGGATGGTGGCGGGCCCGCCGGGCTTGCTGCTGGGCTGGACGTGCGGCTCGGTCGGCTGCTCGCCGGGAGACGTCGACGTCCGCGGGTCGTCGACCTGCTGCGGCTCTCCCGGCTGGGCCGGTGAGCCGGGTCCACCCGGCGTCTGTGCCCCGGATGCCGCGTCACCGCGTTGCGGCCCGCCGGGAGGCGTGGGTGGGTCGGAGGTGGCCATGTCCGAGGCGTACCCGCGGGCCTGGCCGTGAAACACCGATCTGGGAGACTGCCGGTCATGATCGCGCGCCCCGGGAGCACGCCCGACGCTCCGGGCCGTGAGCCGGTTGCCCGGGTCGTGGCTGTGGTCGGCCCGACCGCAGCGGGCAAGTCCGAGCTCTCGCTGGACCTCGCCGAGGCGCTCGGCGCGGAGATCGTGAACACCGACTCCATGCAGGTCTACCGCGGCATGGACATCGGCACCGCCAAGCTGCCGGTCGCCGAGCGTCGTGGCATCCCGCACCACCTCCTGGACCTGCTCGACGTGACGGAGCCGGCGACCGTGGCGGAGTTCCAGGGCTGGGCGCGAGCGGTCGTCGACGACTGCCGCGGGCGGGGGGTGACTCCTGTGCTCGTCGGTGGCTCCGCGCTCTACACCCGCGCGGTGCTCGACCGCTTCGAGTTCCCCGGCACGGATCCCGTCGTACGGCGGCGGCTCGAGGCGGAGCTCGCCGACCTCGGCCCTATGGCGCTGCACCGTCGGCTGGCCGGGACCGACCCCGAGGCGGCCGCCCGGATCATCGCGACGAACGGGCGTCGGGTGGTGCGGGCGCTGGAGGTCGTCGAGATCACCGGCCGGCCGTTCACGGCGAGCCTGCCGGCGCTGGAGTACCACTACGACCACGCGTGCCAGATCGGTGTGGACGTCCCCCGACCGGTGCTCGACGAACGGATCGCTGCGCGGGTGCGCCGGATGTGGGAGGCCGGCCTGGTCGACGAGGTGCGTCGTCTCGCGGAGGCCGGGCTGGCCCGCGGCCGCACGGCGTCCCGCGCGCTGGGCTACCAGCAGGTGCTCGCTCATCTGCGGGGCCGGATCACCGAGGAGGAGGCGTTCGAGCAGACGGTCGCCGGGACACGCCGCTTCGCCCGTCGCCAGGACAGCTGGTTCCGCAAGGACCCGAGGATCACCTGGGTCGGGTGGGACGATCCCGGTCGGCTACGGACCGCGCTCGCGGCTGTCCAGGGTTGACCGCTCCGGTGCAGGGGTAGAGGAGCCCGCAGGATCGTTCTCGGGAGGCCCCTGTGCGTCGTACCGTTCCCACCCGCCGCCCCGTCGTCGTGCTCGGCGCGACGGTCGCCGCCGCCCTCGTCGTCGGCACCACAGCCGCCACCGCCCGGGCGGACGGCGGCCACTACACGACCAAGACACCGACCAGCGTCGGCTTCGGAGGCGCGGTCACCTCGGTCGACCCGGAGGCGTCGCGGATCGGTCTCCAGGTGCTGAAGGACGGCGGCAACGCGGTCGACGCCGCGGTCGCGACGGCCGCAGCGCTCGGCGTCACCGAGCCGTACTCCTCGGGGCTCGGCGGTGGCGGCTTCTTCGTCTACTACGACGCCCGCACCCACCGGGTGCACACCATCGACGGCCGCGAGACCGCTCCGGCCACGATGCCGCACGACGCGTTCATCGACCCGTCGACCGGGAAGCCGTGGAACTTCACCCCGGAGCTCGTCACCAGCGGGGTGTCGGTCGGCGTGCCGGGCACGCCGGCGACCTGGCAGACCGCGCTCGACGAGTGGGGCAGCTACCCGCTGAAGAAGGCGCTGCGGCCCGCCGAGCAGCTGGCCCGCCGCGGCTTCGTCGTGGACAGCACCTTCCGGCAGCAGACGCTGGAGAACGAGCAGCGGTTCCGGGCCTACACGACGACGCCGAGCCTGTTCCTGCCCGGTGGCGACGCCCCGGCCGTCGGGTCGGTGCTGAGGAACCCGGATCTCGCGGCCACCTACGAGCACCTCGGTCGGCGCGGGATGTCGTGGTTCTACCACGGTCCGATCGCCCGGGAGATCGTCCACCAGGCGCAACAGCCGCCCAGGAGCCCGGCTACGACGCTGCCCGTCCCGCCCGGCTACCTGCGGTTCTCGGACCTTCGCAGCTACCACGCCATCCTGCGCAAGCCGACGCACGTCGGCTACCGCGGCCTCGACGTGTACGGCATGGCGCCCGCCTCGTCCGGTGGTACGACGGTCGGCGAGGCGCTGAACATCATGGAGCGGTTCGACCTGCCGCACGCCTCCACTGCCTCGCAGCTGCACCACTACCTCGAGGCCAGCGCGCTCGCCTTCGCGGACCGCAACGCCTACATCGGCGACCCGGCGTACGTCGACGTCCCGCTGCGCACCCTGCTCTCCGACCGGTACGCCGCCTCACGCGCGTGCCTCGTCAAGGAGGACACCGCCCTGACCAAGCCGGTGGCTGCAGGTGACGTGCACAGCCACCACCCGGGCTGCCGGCACGCGGCCGCCGGCTCGACGGCCCGCGACACCGAGAACGTCGAGACCACGAACATGACGGTCACCGACCGCTGGGGCAACGTCGTGGAGTACACCCTCACGATCGAGCAGACCGGAGGCTCGGGGATGCTGCTGCCCGGCCGCGGGTTCCTGCTCAACAACGAGCTGACCGACTTCAGCGCGGTCTACGACCCCGGCGACCCGAACCGGATCGAGGGCGGCAAGCGCCCGCGCTCCTCGATCTCGCCGACGGTGATCCTGCGGCACGGCAGGCCGGTGTACGCGCTCGGCTCGCCGGGCGGCTCGACGATCATCACGACCGTGCTCCAGCTTGTCTCGAACCTCGTGGACCGCAAGATGTCGCTGCCGGAGGCCATCGCCGAGCCGCGCGCCTCCCAGCGCAACACGGCCTCGGTCACCGCGGAGCAGCCCTTCATCGACGAGTACGGCCCGCTGCTGACGCCGTACGGCCACACGTTCACCCCGGCGGGGGCGCCGGGGACGAGTGCGGCCGAGATCGGCGCCGCCACCGCGATCGGCTTCGGCCGGGGTGGTCGCCTCACCGCCGTCTCCGAGCCGGTCCGGCGCGGCGGCGGGTCGGCGCTGGTCGTCGACCCCACCAGCCCCTGACCGAGCCGCCGGCCGGCCGTGGTTCACCTGCTGACCGTGATCGGCCTCCGACCGGTGCTCGGGCTCCCGGCGCCGTACGACACCGTGACCGCGATCGTCACCGGACCGGTGCCGGTCTTGGCGAGCTTCCGGGGGTCGCCGAACTGGGTGGCTGCTGGTGTCGTGCTGCATGCATACGGGTCGGTGCGACCGGATCGATCGCGAAGCGGGTCGGGGGAGTGGCTGACCGTGACTCCACCGCCACCGGCCATGATCCCGCGTCGTACAGCGACGTACCAGTTCATCGTGATGGCGCCCCAGGACCACCACGAGGCCCCGACTGGTACGTCGGTGTACGCGGAGCGGGGCCCTCGACCGATCTGGAGGTCAGCCGGTCGGGGACCGCCAGGACACCAGGACCACGACGACCAGCCCGCTCAGCCCGATGGAGATGTTCGCGCCGGTCGCGGTGGGAGAGATCAGCAGTGGCGCGGTGACCAGAAGCAGGACGTCGAAGCCGCGGATCGCAGCGACGTACAGCGACGGCGGCACCGCGCCGATGGGTGAGGTGACCATCGGCAGCTGGTAGTTCGGGGGCCGCCCGGTCATCCACCTCGTCGTGGTGGCGGTGGCGCCGATCCCGACGGCGACCGCCGCGGCGACACAGTCTGCCCAGGAGAGCCGCAGCGCGGTGTGCAGCGCCGGGACGGTGCCGAGCGCCCACACGAGGAGCACCACGCCCGGCACCCACAGGCACGCCGCCTTCGCCTCGGCCGTGGTCATCGGCAGGCAGCGGGCCAGTCCCGGGGTGCGCGAGACCACCCGCAGCGCCGAGAAGAGACCCAGGCCGGCGACCCAGGCGGTGCCGGTCGCGACCAGCACGACGACCCGTCCCAGACCGACCGAGGCGGACAGGTAGGGCACCACGAGACACGCCGCCAGGACGACGAGCACCTGCGGCGACCGGCGCAGCCGCACCACGTCGCGCCAGACCAGCGCACGCCCGCCGTGCCCGCGACCGGCGACGGAGCGCACGGTGCTCCGGGCCCGCCAGCGCCGGGCGACCAGCACGTCGTACACCAGCGCGAAGTCGAGTCCGGCCAGCGCCCCGGACAGGCTCGGCAGCAGTGAGCCGCCGGGGGTCAGCTGAGGGCGGCCCAACAGCCGCAGGTCGACCAGAGCCCGCCACACCGCCACGCCGGCGAGCAGCCACGACCCGCCCAGCATCGCCGCCCAGAGCGGACCGGCGTGCGGGGGCGCCACTGGTGGCGCCGCGTTGAACGCCAGCCCGAGCAGCCCGACCCAGACGACCGCGGCGAGCAGCCAGGTCACCACCTGGGCGCCACGTCCCCCGCGGGCCTGGGCGACGACCGCGGCACCCACCGTGGCCAGGCAGAGTGCGCCGACGCTCCCCGCGAACGCGGTCACCGAGCTCCCGTCGAACCGACCGAGCGTCGCGGCGCCGGCGGCCAGCAGCCCACCGAGCAGGAGCGCCACGAGCCCGGTCCCCGCCAGCCGCGGACGCAGCAGCGACCTCCGGCTCACCGGCGCCGGCAGCAGCCAGCTGCCGATCGCGGGGGAGACCAGCATCGGCCCGAGCAGCCGGGCGGTGGCCAGGCAGACCGTCAGCACGCCGACCGCCGTCAGCCAGGGCAGCAGGTCCCGGGCGTCGCGGCAGGCGTGGCTGGTGCACACCGACCCGACGGCGGTGCGCACGTTCAGGACCACGTTGACCAGCATCGAGCCGAGCATCAGCGCGGCGAACGCCGCGATGTAGGCGTCGCCGAGCGCATCCACGAGCCGGGTGTCGGCCCGTCCGCGGCGCCACTCACGGACCTGCCGGCGCAGCTCGCGCACGTCGGGGCCCGCCGCGGCCTCAGAGGGAAGGGAGACCATCGGCTAGCCGGTCTCGCCGAGGGTGAGCCTGGCGTCGGCGACGGCCGCGACCAGCTCGGGGTGGTGGCTGGCGAGCAGCACCCCGAGGCCGTCGGCCTTCTCCCGCCGGAGCCGCTCGACGAGCCACGCGACGCCTTCGGTGTCCAGCCGCTGCTCCGGCTCGTCGAGCACCAGCAGCTTGCGGGGGCGCACGAACGCGCTGGCCAGCGCCAGCCGGCGGCGCTGCCCCGACGACAGGGTGCCGGGCAGCTGCGCGGACTGGGGGACCAGCCGCACCTCGCGCAGCACGCCGTCGACGACCTCCTCCACGTCCTCGACGCCGTGGGCGCGGGCGAACAGGTCGAGGTGCTCGACGACCGACAGGTCCGGGAAGAAGTCGAGGTCGTCCATCACCACCGCCATGTCGCGGCGGGTGGCCGGGGATCGCTCGTCGACGGTCTGGCCGTCGAGCTCGACCGTGCCACTGGTGGGCCGGTCTGCGCCGGTGACGCAGCGCAGCAGCGTGGACTTGCCGGCCCCGTTGCGGCCCAGCAGCGCCAGCGCCTTGCCGGCTCGGAGGTCGAGGTCCACGCCCGCAAGGACGTCGACGTCGCCGAAGCGGCGGCTCAGACCGCGCACCCGGAGCAGCGGCTGGGCCTTCCTCGCGGACATGGGCTCAACGTAGCGGCGCGCCGCACTCCTCGTGTTGCGGGGTCAGGCGAGACTGCCGGCGGCGTGGCGGTCGGCTCCCGTCCGGGGGCCGCTCGCCACGCCGGCCTCGGCGAACGACATGAGGTACACCGCCGCGTCGCAGGTCGTGCAGCAGAACTCGCAGCCGTCCGTCGCGCACTCGTCGCGGACCGGCACGAACAGCCGGTCGTCACCGCAGTCCGGACAGAAGGACACGACCCCGCTCACCATCAACAGGTCAGCCTTGTTCTCCATGTCTCCACGGTCGCAGAGCGCACCGACAGATTCCCGGACAACACGCCTGAAGGTCCCGTACTAGGCTGGCGTGGTGAGCGACGGATTCGCCTTCCTGAAGGGGCACGGCACCGAGAACGACTTCATCGTGCTGCCCGACCCCGACGGCTCCGTGCACGGCGACCTCGCCCCGGACCTGGTCCGCGCGCTGTGCGACCGCAGAGCCGGTCTCGGCGCGGACGGGGTGCTGCGGGCGGTCCGCACCGAGGCGTACGACGACCCGGCCGCGGTCGCGGCTCGGGGCCGGGCGGAGTGGTTCATGGACTACCGCAACGCGGACGGCTCCGTCTCGGAGATGTGCGGCAACGGCATCCGGGTCTTCGCCCGCTACCTGTCGGAGTGGGAGCACGCCGGCCTGCCGCTCGTCGTGGCGACCCGCGCCGGCTGCAAGGAGATCACCTTCACCGACGACGGCCTGGTCACCGCGGATCTCGGCGTGCCCGTGCTGGGCGACGCGACCGAGGTGGCCGTCGGCGACCGACGCTGGCCGGCCACCACCGTGAGCCTGGGCAACCCGCACGCCGTGGCGTTCGTCGCGGACCTCGCCGAGGCCGGTGACCTGGGCAGCGGCCCGTCGTACGACGAGCGCGTGTTCCGCGACGGGGTGAACGTGGAGTTCGTCGTACGCCGAGGCGAGCGGCATGTCGCGATGCGGGTGCACGAGCGCGGCTCGGGGGAGACCCGGTCCTGCGGCACGGGCGCCTGCGCGGTCATGGTCGCGGCCGCGAACGCCGACGGCCGCGAGCGGCCGGTGACCTACACCGTCGACGTCCCCGGTGGGCGACTGGAGGTGACCTGGACCCCGCACGACCACGTCCTGCTCACCGGACCTGCGGTGATCGTCGCCGAGGGCACCGTCCCTTATTCGTTTCCGGAGCTCTCCTGAGCCGTGCGACCATCGAGAGATGCCGGGAATCCCCCCGGCCGCGCCGATGTTGTCACGGGTGGATATGACTAGCTCACACGCACCGCAACCGTTCGACCCCGCCGAAGACAGCGGCAGCGGGGAGATCTGGCTCGACGGGGAGGCCCTCGAGACCAGCGACGACACCGAGACCGGGGACGGCCCCGACGACACGGACGAGGGCTGGGAGTCCGGCTACGCCGACGACGGCGCCGAGTGGGACCCCGCGGAGGACACCACCGGTGACTACGACCTCGCCGAGCGGCACGCCCTGCGCCGCGTCGCAGGGCTGTCCACCGAGCTCGAGGACATCAGCGAGGTCGAGTACCGCCAGCTGCGCCTCGAGCGGGTCGTGCTCGTCGGGGTGTGGACCGAAGGCTCCGTCGCCGAGGCCGAGAACTCCCTCGCCGAGCTCGCGCTGCTCGCGGAGACCGCGGGCTCACAGGTCCTCGACGCGCTCTACCAGCGTCGCCAGAAGCCCGACCCGGCTACCTACATCGGGCGCGGCAAGGTCGACGGCCTCCGGGAGATCGTCCAGGCCACCGGCGCCGACACCGTGATCTGCGACGGCGAGCTGGCGCCCAGCCAGCTGAGGAACCTCGAGGACCGGGTGAAGGTCAAGGTCGTGGACCGCACGGCGTTGATCCTCGACATCTTCGCCCAGCACGCCAAGTCCCGTGAGGGCCAGGCGCAGGTCGAGCTCGCCCAGCTCAGCTACATGAAGCAGCGGCTGCGCGGCTGGGGCGGCAACCTGTCCCGGCAGGCCGGTGGCCGGGTCGCCGGCGGCGCGGGCATCGGTGGCCGCGGTCCCGGTGAGACGAAGATCGAGACCGACCGGCGGCGCATCAACACCAAGATCGCCAAGCTGCGCCGGGACCTGGCCCACATGCGGACCACCCGGGACACCAAGCGCTCCGAGCGGCGCCGCCACCAGCTGCCGAGCGTGGCGATCGCGGGGTACACCAACGCCGGCAAGTCCTCCCTGCTCAACCGGCTCACGGACGCCGGAGTGCTGGTCGAGAACGCGCTGTTCGCGACCCTGGACCCGACGACGCGGCGCACCACGACCGAGGACGGCCGGGTCTACACGATGTCCGACACCGTCGGCTTCGTACGGCACCTCCCGCACCAGCTCGTCGAGGCGTTCCGCTCGACGCTGGAGGAGGTCGCCGACTCCGACCTGATCCTGCACGTCGTCGACGGCTCGCACCCGGACCCCGAAGGTCAGCTCAACGCGGTCCGTGAGGTGCTCGCCGAGATCGGCGCCGACAAGGTGCCCGAGCTCGTGGTGATCAACAAGGCCGACGTGGCCGACCCCATGGTCCTCGCCAGGCTCCGCCAGCGAGAGCCGCACTCCGTGGTGGTCTCGGCCAGGACCGGCGAGGGCGTCCGCGAGGCGCTCGCCGCGGTGGAGGCCGAGCTGCCCCGGCCCGGCACGCCGTTCGAGGCGCTGCTGCCCTACGAGCGCGGCGACCTGCTCAACCGGATCCACGAGCACGGCGAGCTCGAGCACCTCGAGCACACAGCGGAAGGCACCATGGTCCGCGGCCGCGTGCACGCCGACCTCGCCGGCGAGCTGGCGCCGTACCTCACGGCCGACGGAGCCGCCGCAGAGCCGGTCGAGACCCGCTGACGTGCCCGACGACTGGGGTGACCGCCCGCGTCCCCCACTGGTGGGCGACGAGCGGGGCGTCCGGGACGGCGCCCGCCACAACGCTCACGCCGACCTGCTGCGCGAGGCGATCGACGGCATGGTGGGCGCTGACACGACGCGGCCCGCCGGTCCTCAATGCCTCCGGTTCGCACCGGAGCACCCCTAGGCTTCGGTCATGAGGCGCTGGCTGGGCGGGCTGCCCGCTCCGGTGGCGCTGCTCGCGGCGACCGCCGTGGCCCTCGTCGGGCTCTTCTGGCCGGTGATCTTCTCCGCCGGCGACGGCTCCGCGGGCCAGCCGCCGGACTCCGCGACGATCGTCCGGTACGTCGACGACCTGACCGTCGACCGAGACGGCTCCCTGCAGGCCGTCGAGACGGTCACCACCGACATGCCGTCGGGCAAGCACGGCATCTTCCGGTTCTGGGACATCGGCTACCCGCCCGACCCGCACGTTCGGCTGGTGCCCCACGACATCGAGGTGCGCGCGGACGGCCGGCCGGTCCCGGTGCAGCTGTCCTGGCAGCAGGGGCGCTACCGGGTCGCGAAGGTCGGCGACCCCGACGTCGTCCTGTCGCCGGGACGGCACGTGTACCGGATCTCCTACCAGGTCGACGGGGTGCTCGCGCCCGGCAACGGCGGCGGGTCGGTCTTCTACTGGAACGTGGTGCCCGGCGGCTGGGCGATGGCGATCGAGTCCTCGGTGTCGCGGCTGCACCTCCCGGCGCCGGCGCAGGGGCTGCAGTGCACCTCGTCTCGCCAGAGCACCGGCCCCTGCACGGTCTCGGGCGCCGGCACCCGCGCTGTGTCGGTGCGCGCCGGCCCGCTGGCGCCGTTCACCCCGGTCACCGTGCGCACGGATCTCGCCGTGCCGCCTCCCGCGCAGGTGCGGGTGCCGTGGAGCCTGGGGCTCGACCCGGTGCTGTCGCGCTCCCCCCTGCTGGCCGGCGGCCTGCTGCTGCTGGCGGTCGCCACCGGCGTCGCCGGCTGGTCGCTCGCTCGACGGACCCGCGAGGAGCAGCCGGGTCTGCCGCTGATGTATGCGCCGCCCGAGCGCGTGGGGCCCGTGCAGGCGGCGTACGTCGTGACCGAGCGCGTGCCGGACGCCGCGGTGGTGGCGACGCTGCTCTACACCGCGGAGCAGCAGCTCACCCGGCTGACCCGCACCCAGAGCGACGACTGGGTGGTCGAGGGACTCGTGCCGAAGACGCAGTGGGAGGCCACCGACCCGGTGACCCGCAGCCTCGGCAAGGCGCTCGGCGTGGCCCGCCTCGGCGGCGTCTTCGAGGCGGACGGCTCGGTGTCGAGCGGCTCGACCCTCCAGTCCGCGACCCGGGACCTGCACCACGCGACCACGTCGTGGGCCGGCCGGGGGGGTCTGGTCACCCGGAGCACCGTGGGCATCGTCGGCCGGGTGCTCGTCCTCGCGGCGATCGTCGTCGCCGCCTTCGTCTTCGTCGCGAACCCGCTGGGCGCGACCCTGGCCGGCCTTCCGGCGGCCTCCTTCGCCGTGCTCGGCCTGCCGCTGCTGCGCTCGGGGAGCTCCACCCGACGCACCGACGCGGGGCGCGAGCTGTGGTCGCGGGCCGGTGGGTTCCGGCGCATCCTCGCCACGCCGTCGAGCGTGCAGCGCTTCGACTTCAGCGGCCGCCAGGAGCTCTACACCGCCTACATCCCGTGGGCGGTCGCGTTCGACTGCGCGGACGAGTGGCAGCGCAAGTACGAGACCGAGATGGCCGCTCCGGCGCCGGTGCCGATCTGGTTCTACGGACCGGTGGGCTCCTGGACCTCGCCGTCCAGCGCGGTGAGCAGCTTCCAGGGCTCGCTGACCGCGACCGTCGCGGCCTACGCTGCGACCCAGACGTCCTCGTCCTCGGGCGGCGGCTTCTCCGGCGGTGGTGGCGGCGGCGGTGGGGGAGGCGGCTCGTGGTGACGTCCGAACGAAAGGGAACCGCATGCTCGTCCTGGTGATCGTGCTCGTCCTCGTGGTGGTCTTCGGCATCGTCGCGGTGCTGAGCTTCAACCGGCTCCGGCGCGCCGACGTCGGCGCCCAGGAGGCGCTGGGCGGGATCGACGTGCAGCTGACCCGCCGGGCGGACCTGATCCCGAACCTGGTGAACACCGTGAAGGGCTACGCCTCGCACGAGCGGTCGGTCTTCGAGGAGGTCACCGCCGCGCGGACCGGTGCCGCCGCGGCGGCCAGGAACGGCACCGTCGCGGAGAAGGCGCAGGCACAGGCCCGCCTGGACCGCGCGGTCGTCGACGTGCTCGCCGTCGCCGAGGCCTACCCGGACCTCAAGGCGTCGGCGAACTTCCTGCAGCTCCAGGGTCAGCTGTCGGAGACCGAGGCTCAGCTGGCCTTCGCGCGGCAGTACTACAACGACGCCGTCGCCCGGCTCAACACCCTGGCCTCGACGCTGCCGACGATGCTCTTCGCGGGGATGGCCTCGGTCGGCAAGCGCGAGTTCTACGAGGCGCCGGAGGGCCAGGAGGCGCCGCCGCAGGTGCAGTTCTGACGCCTCGCCGTTGGCGCTGGGGACGGCGCCGACGGACCGTCCTGCGCAACGGCTAGGGTTCTGCGGTGCAGCAGACCCGGACCGCCGTGCGCGACGTGCTCGCCGCGGCGGTCGACGCGCTCAGCGGTCAGGAGCGACCCGGTCAGGTGCAGATGGCCGAGGCGGTCGCCCGCGCGATGACCGACCGCGAGCACCTCCTCGTCCAGGCCGGCACGGGCACGGGCAAGTCCCTGGCCTACCTGGTCCCCGCCCTGCTGCACGACAGCCGGGTCGTGGTCGCCACGGCCACCCTTGCGCTCCAGCACCAGCTCGTCGAGCGCGACATCCCGGCCCTGCTCGAGGCGGCCGAGCACGCCCTGCCGAGCGGGTCGGCGCGTCCGTCGTACGCGGTGCTGAAGGGTCGCTCCAACTACGCCTGCCTGCACCGGGTCCGGGAAGGGGCGCCCGACGACCAGGGCGTGCTGGTGGACCTGCCGGAGGGGTCGACGGGGTCCGAGGTGGTGGCCCTGCGCGCGTGGGCGGAGGAGCAGTCGACGAGCGGCGGCCCCGGTGACCGGGACGCGGCGCCGAAGCACACCGACAAGGTGTGGCGGCAGGTGTCGGTCAACCACCGCGAGTGCCTGGGCGCCGCGAAGTGCCCCTACGCCCTGGAGTGCTTCGCCGAGCGCGCCAAGGAGCGGGCCGCGCAGTCGCAGCTGGTGGTGACCAACCACTCGCTGCTCGCGATCGACGCCATCGAGGGCGTCCCGATGATCCCCGAGTACGACGTGGTGGTGATCGACGAGGCCCACGAGCTGTCCGCCCGGGTCACCCAGGCGGCCACCGACGAGCTGTCGGTGCCGGAGGTGGAGCGGGCCGCCCGCCGGGCAGGCAAGCACGTCGAGGGCGTCGAGGCCGACGACCTGTCCGACGCCGCGGACGCGCTGCGCTTCGCGCTCGACGGAGCCGGCGCGGGCCGCATCGACACGCTGCCGAGCGACCTGGGCGACGCGCTGGCGCTGGTGCGGGACGCGGCGAGGTCGCTGCTGTCGGCATTTCCCAAGGAGGACGCCTCCGACGTCGACCCCGGGCGGACGCAGGCCCGAGGGTGGGTGCAGGAGATCTTCGCGACCGCCGACCGGATGGCGGCCCGGTCGGTCGGCGACGTGCTGTGGATCGCCGAGCGGGAGCGCAACCGCGGCGGAAGCCAGCTGTGCGTCGCGCCGCTGCAGGTCTGGGGGCCGTTGCGCGACCGGCTGCTGACCGACAAGACCGTCGTGTTCACCAGCGCCACGCTGATGCTCGGCGGGGACTTCGGCTCGGTGGCCACCTCGATCGGCCTCAAGCCCAGCGAGCGGGTCGACCACAGCGTCGACGAAGAGGCGGTCACCGACGAGCCGGCCCCGACCGACGACGTGCTGCCCTGGCGCGGCATCGACGTGGGGTCGCCGTTCGACTACGCCCGGCAGGGGATCGTCTACGTCGCGCGCCATCTCCCGCCCCCGGGCCGCGACGGCCTCGGCGCCGCGCAGCTCGACGAGATCGTCGACCTCGTGGACGCCGCGGACGGCCGCACCCTCGGGCTGTTCTCGAGCAGGCGTGCGGCCGAGGCGGCGGCCGAGGCGGCCCGACAGCGACTGCCGCACCTCACCATCCTGGCGCAGGGAGAGGCCCAGCTCCCGGAGCTGGCCAGGCTGTTCGTCGAGGACCGGCACGCCTGCCTGTTCGGCACGCTCAGCCTCTGGCAGGGGCTCGACGTCCCCGGCGACACCTGCCAGCTGGTCATGATCGACCGGATCCCGTTTCCGCGCCCCGACGACCCGCTGATGTCCGCCCGCCAGCGCGCCGCCGACCAGGCCGGCGGCAACGGCTTCATGCAGGTCGCGGCCACCCACGCCGCCCTGCTGCTCGCCCAGGGCGCCGGTCGGCTGATCCGTACCACGACCGACCGCGGCGTCGTGGCGATCCTCGACCCGCGGGTGGTGACTGCCCGTTACGGGGCCTTCCTGCGCGCGTCGCTGCCGCCGATGTGGCCCACCACGGACAAAGCGGTCGTCGTACAGGCCCTGAAGCGGCTCGCCTCCTGAACGGCGTCTGGACCGGCCCCCGGCTCGTCTCGCCGGTTCACAGGTCCGATGCCTACGCTTCTGGCCTCATGCGCCGACTCCTCGCCCTGCTAGGCCTGTCCGGACTACTCCTCGCAGCGGCGCTCGTGGCCGGCTCGTTCGGCGGCGGCGCGGCCGGCGCGTCGGGCGTCCGGTCGTTCACCTTCGCCGCGGCCGGCGACCACGGTGCGGACCGGCTCACCTCCCGGGCGTTGACGAGGCTAGACGCGAGCCGGGCCCGGTTCTACCTCGCGCTCGGCGACCTCAGCTACGGGCAGCGCACCGACAGCGGCTGGTGCCGCTACGTCCACCGGCACCTGTCGCACAAGGGATCGCGGTTCCCGTTCGAGCTGCTGGTCGGGAACCATGAGGAGCAGGGCGGGCCGGACGGTCACATCACCGCGATGGCGCGCTGCCTGCCCGACCGGCTGCATGCCGACACCGGCACCCGCGGCCGGTACGCCGCGCAGTACGCGTTCAGCTTTCCCCGCCGCAACCCGTACGCGAGGTTCATCATGATCGCGCCGGGCATGCGGGTCGCCGGCAGGTCGTACCGCTACCGGTCCGGAAGCCCGGACCGTGCCTGGGTGTCGCAGCAGATCGACCGCGCCCGCCGGCACGGCATCCGCTGGGTCATCGTCGGGATGCACTACCCCTGCCTCAGCACCGGGCAGCACGGTTGCACGCCCAACGCCGACGCGATGAACCTGCTCGTGCGCAAGCGCGTCGACCTGGTCCTGACGGCACACAACCACGTCTACGAGCGCAGCAGGCAGCTGCGGTTCACCAGGACCTGCCGCGCGCTGCACCCGGGCCACTACGACCGCGGCTGCGTGTCCGACACGGGGGCCGACCACCAATACCGCCAGGGCCGCGGCGTGGTGCAGATCACCGCCGGGACCATCGGCGGCACCGAGCAGGGTCTGCGTCGCGGTGACCCGGACGCCGGCTTCTTCGCCCGCACCAACGGCACCACGACCGGCTTCGAGCGCTACCGGGTCACCCCGTTCAGCATCAGCGGCAGCTTCGTGCGCACCAGCGGTCGCTTCTCGGACTGGTTCACGATCCGTCGCTGAGCAGCGGGATTCGCCCGGGTCTGGTCGCGGCTGACACGATGGGGGCGTGTCCGCTGTCCCGGGTGATCTCTCCGCCGCGCTGTACGTCGTCAGCGACGTGCACGGCTATGCCGACGACCTCCGTCGCGGACTGACCCGAGCCGGCCTGGTCGACGGCGATGGCGCGTGGATCGGCGACGGGGCAGCGCTGTGGGTGCTGGGCGACCTCATGGACCGCGGTCCGGACGGAATCGGCGTGGTCCGGCTGCTGAGGTCCCTCCAGCAGCAGGCGCCCTCCCAGGTGCACGTCCTGCTCGGGAACCACGAGGCCCTCGCCGTCGGGCGGCACCTCTTCCCCGAGTCGAGCTTCGGCGAGCTATGGGTCATCAACGGCGGCCACGGTGCCGACCAGGAGGCGCTGACCGCCGAGGAGGTCGAGTGGCTGCGGACCCTGCCCGCGATGGGCCGGGTCGGGGACTACCTGCTCGTGCACTCCGACACCGCGGCGTACCTGACCTGGGGGGACTCCGTCGACGCGGTCAACGAGACGCTCCACGAGATCCTGCGCGGCGACGACGTCGACCAGCACTACGACGTGTTCGCGCGGCTGACCAGCCGCTACCACTTCATCGGTAGCGACGGCACCGCCGTCGCGCAGGGCATGCTCCGGGCGTACGGCGGCGAGTGCCTGGTGCACGGTCACAGCATCATCGGCACCCTGCTGGACATGCCGTCGTCCGAGGTGGACCGGCCGCTGCTCTACGCCGAGGGAACGGTGCTCGCCATCGACGGCGGCAGGTACGACGGCGGGCCGCTGCTGCTCGTGCGGCTGGAGTAGCGCCTGCCCGGCGACCGCCCGCTCGTCAGCGGATCGCCCGGGCGGCGTACCGGAAGACCAGGTTGTCGTCGCGCGGCTTGCCCTGGCAGGAGAACACCCGCCCCTGCCAGCAGGCGAACCGGGTGCTGGCGTTGGTCAGGGACAGCTCGACGGACGAGACGTCGGCGCGGGTGAACGACGCCACGACGGTCGCGTTGCCGGTCGCCCTGAGCGCCACCGGGCGTACGCCCACGGAGCCGTTGCGGTGGCGGACGATCAGCGCGGCGGCCGCGCCCCGGCCGAGGTTCGGCAGGTCGAGGGTGACCCGCAGCCGCCAGGAGCCGGTCAGCGTCCGACCCGGGGAGAACCGCACGAACCCGTTGGCCAGGTGACTGATCCGCAGCGACCGGCTGCCGGTCGCGGGAGCGCCACGGCTCAGGCTGAAGTGCTTCGCCAGCGGCGCCGTCGGGTAGGACGAGCCTTCCGAGTAGCGCCGTGCCGGCATCCGGTTCCACGTGGCGAACGTCCGGAAGGCGTTGGTGAGGCTGGTCCTCCGAGCGGTCAGCACCTGCTTGAGCGCGAGCGCCGAGTACGTGTTCACCGGCTTGGCGTGCTGCCAGACCTGGCGCACGATCGTCGGGTCCGACGCCCGCCCCGGAGCCGCGGACTCGCTGAGGTACTTCCAGAACACCCACGAGCCGTACGGCAGGTAGCTCGCCGAGCTGAAGTCCAGCGGCTTCCCGGGCCGCTGCAGCGGGCTCTGGGCGAGGTACTGGAGGTTGTCGTTGACCTTGTCGTAGACCTCGTCCTCCATCCAGGCGGCCGTGCCCTCCATCAGCCAGATGTCCTCGAGCCAGTCGTAGTCGAACTGGACGGCGTGGAAGAACTCGTGCGCGGCGGTCACCTGGAGACTCGCGAGCGCGCCGCCGGAGAACCCCTTGTAGTCGTTGTCGAGCACGCAGTACGCGGCGACCCGGACCTTGCTGCCGGCGTTCGGGTCGTCGGTCGTGCAGTACCCGTAAAGCCCCTCGTTGCCGATCTCGGAGAGGTAGATGTCGAGCTGGGACCCGCCGTCCTTGGTGGTCAGCGCGCCGTCGCCGAGCGGCGCCGTGTAGCCCATCGCGCCGACCTCGGCGTCCCAGACATGCTGGATCGTGGCGATCGTGGTCCGCGCCCATGCCGGCGCGTAGCCGGTGTCGCCCGCGGCACGCGGCACCGCGTCCTGGTCGCCTGGTGCGTCGAGCGGGTCGACCCAGTGCACGCAGAACTCGGTGTTGCACACCTTCCGCACCGGGACGCCCGTCGTGTAGGGATGCTCGTACCCGCCGGTGGGATCACCGCCGGTGGTCGGCCGGGCGAGCAGGTTGTGGGCGGTACGCCGGTCAGCGCGGGTGAGCTGGTCCTGCCGGGCGGCGAGGTCGCGCAGCACCATCGTCGCGTCGCGCCGGCCCGCGGCTGGGTCTCCGGGCACCGGCGTGCTGCCGGGAGTCGTACCGACGCGGGGAGTCGTCGCCCCGTCGGGGGAGCGGTGCGCCGAGCTCGGTCCGGAGCCGAACAGCGCCTCGGCCCGGGCGAGCGCCTGCTGCGCGGCCTTCGAGCCACCCGGACCCACCGCCGCGGCTGTTGCCCGGGACGCGCTCCCTGTCGTGCCGACTGGGCGAGCGTCCGCCGCCCCGGCCAGCGCGAAGGCGAGCGTGAGGCTGAGCGTCGCGGCGAGCGCGGCGAGGAGGCGAATGCGCACGGAGAACCCTTCGAGGGCAGTGGAGGCGGCTCGGTCGATGCTACGGCCCCGAGCCGCGGAATATCGTCTCATCGCCGTCGTACCTTCCGAGCTCCAGGTCGCCGGTTCCGGACGCGGTGTCGGTCACATCCGCCGCAGCACCGCCGTCACCTTGCCGAGGATCGTGGCGTGCGTGCCGTCGATCGGGTCGTAGGCGGGGTTGTGCGGGAGCAGCCAGACATGGCCGTCCTTGCGCTGGAACGTCTTGACCGTGGCCTCGCCGTCGAGGAGCGCCGCGACGATCTCACCGTTCTCCGCGGTGGGCTGCTGGCGGACCGCCACGTAGTCACCGTTGCAGATGGCGGCGTCGATCATCGAGTCGCCGGCAACCTCGAGCAGGAACAACGTCCCGTCGCCGACGAGTGTCTTCGGCAGCGGGAAGACCTCCTCGACGCGCTCCTCGGCCAGGATCGGGCCACCGGCGGCGATCCGGCCGACGACCGGGACGTAGGTCGCCGCAGGCATCGCGTCCCCGCTGGCCGTCTCGTCGACGACAGCCTCCTCGGGGGTGAACACCGACAGCGCACGCGGGCGGTTGGGATCGCGCTTGAGGAAGCCCTTCTCCTCGAGCACCCGCAGCTGGTGGGCCACCGACGACGAGCTCGTGAGCCCGACCAGCTCGCCGATCTCGCGCATGCTCGGCGGGTAGCCGCGGCGCTCGATGGAGTCGCGGATCACCGTCAGCACCCGCTGCTGCCGCGGCGTGAGACCGCTGGCGTCTGGCGGACCGTCGGGCAGCTCGCTCACCCGAGAGCCCGCTCCGGTCCCGGAGGAGGTGGTCCTGCCCTTGCCTGCTGCCATGAGACTGGCCTTTCTGCTGAGGTCCCGACGTGTCCCGAGGTATCGCCCGACGTCTGCGGAGGCTCGCGACGACGAGTTCAAGTTAGACCTGACCACCCCCAGTCTTCAAACACCTGTTCGAACACCGCGTGTCGGCGGTAGCGTGCCGTCATGGCAGCTGAGACGTCCGCCGTCGTGACCGGAGCGGGGCGCGGCATCGGCCGCGAGGTCGCCGCGCTGCTCGTGACGCGCGGGCATCACGTCGTGGTGACCGACATCGACGGGGAGACCGCCCGTCGTACCGCCGCAGAGATCGGCGCCGCTGCGGGCGTCGCGCAGGACGTGCGCGACGAGGCCTCGCACGCCGAGGTCGCCGAGGTGGCCGCCGCGCAGGGCCGGCTCGCGGTGTGGGTGAACAACGCCGGCGTCGGTCATGACGGGCTGCTCACCGACCTGTCGTCGGCCGAGGTCGAGGCGCTGCTCGGCGTGAACCTGCTGGGTGTCGTCTGGGGGATGCGCGCGGCTCTGGCGGCGTTCGGGACGGAGGGCGGCGACATCCTCAACATCGCCTCCCTGTCGGGCCTCGGGCCGGTGCCCGGTCTCAGCCTGTACGCCGCGACCAAGGCGGGGGTCGTCTCGCTGACGGCGTCGGTCAGCGTGGAGGTCCCCGACGGTGTCCGCGTGCACGCCGTGCTTCCCGACGGCGTGGCGACCGACCTCGTGGCGGCCTTCGAGCCCGACGGGCTCGCGCGGGCCTTGGTGCACTCCGGCGGGCGGTTGCTGACCCCCGAGGAGACCGCGCTGGCCGCCGTGGGACTGGTCGGGTCCCGCCGCGTCCTGCGCAGCGTGCCCGCCTGGCGCGCCGTCCTGATGCGGGGCGCAAGCCTGGCTCCGTCGGTGTCGCGAAGCCTGCTGCCCGTGATGACGGCGCTGGGGCGCCGCGCCATGAACCGCGTCTGACGTGCTCGAAAGTTTGTTCGAATGGTCCTTGATCCATTCGAACGGGTGATCTAACGTCGTACGTATGTTCGATCGAACGTGCGTTCGAGGGCAGTCGTCGATGGGTCAGAAACTGTCGGTGGTCGTCGGTAGGACTTCGGACATGGACACACGGACCGACAGGCCGGCCACCCGGGCTGGCTCCTTCCCCAGGAGGTCACCGATGAACAGCTTCGCCGCCACCCCGGGCTTCGCAGGTCGCCGACCCACGCCCACGCCCGTCCGCCTGACCCGTCGGGGGCAGGTGGTGCTGACCGTGGTCTTCGTGGCGCTGCTGATGACGGTGCTGACCGTGTTCGGCTCTCACTCGGCTGCTACTGGGGAGTCCGGTACGCCGGTCCGCACCCATGCCGTCGTCGTGGGCCGCGGCGACACGCTGTGGGGCATTGCGTCCAAGGTCGCCGCTCCCGGCAAGGTCGGTGAGATGGTGATCCGCATCCGCGAGCTCAACGCCCTGTCGACGTCCGGGCTCGCCGTCGGTCAGAGGATCGCTGTGCCGATCGGCTGACCGTCCCACACGTGCCCGTCCGGCTCTCTTCGACCCGGAGCCGGCGGTCCGGAGGGGAAAGCAGCAGGGGCGAGGCGCACCCACCCACGCATGTGGCGCCTCGCCCCTGTCGCACACCCGCACCGTCAGCGCCTCGCGGCCACCCCTGCGGCGATGAGGCCCTGACCGGCCGTGTACGTCGCCATCACGGCACCCTCGAGCGCGGGGCTCGGCTCGTCAAGGAAGAACCGCTGGACGCCGAGCAGCGAGTCGGAGGTGAGGAAGAGCAGGGTTCCAGCGCGCAGCATCCGACGGCCGCGTGGCGTTACTGCCTCGCCGATGGTTGTAGAGGCCGCGAACATCACCGTGAGGATGGTGCCGTAGGCGGCGACCGGCCACCGCAGCTCGGGACTGCGCCGCCCGGCCGCGTAGGCCATCGTCGGCACGGCGGCCAACCAGAATCCCAACGAGGCTGCGATCCCGGGGGAACGCCACACGACCGGCGCCTGACGCACCGACGAGAAGCCCACGATGTAGGCCCCGTGCGCAGCGAAGAACGATGCCACGCCCGCGAGGAACGAGGGCGTGGACTTGCTTATCAGCGCTACGTCACCGCCCCAGGAGAGGGCCTCGCCCGCGAGAGTGGCGTTGCGCAGGGTGTCGTCACAGCCGCGGTTGACGCGGCCCTCGGTCGCGCTGTGCAGGCTGGTCGCGAGCAGCGGCATGAGCAAGGGCTTGGTGACCAGCCGCGCTCGGCGCGCTGCCGGTGCACGGCGAGTGGCGAGCATGGCATCGAGCGTCGCGACGACGGCATAGGCAGCGGCGCCACGGATCTTCACGGGCCCATCGTGACGCACGAGCCGGCGCCGTCGCGGGCGATTGCTCAGTTGTACTGGCCGGAGAGGACCGCTGTCGCCTCGGCGATCCTCAGCGGCGTCGCCGGCCCGGCGATCGTGACCGTGTCCGGGATGGTCTGCCAGCCGCCGTTGCCGACGCGGAACCGTGCCGAGTAGGTGACGTCCACGCTCGTCTGGACGGTGATGTGAGCATCGGTGTAGTCGTAGGTGACGTCCTTGGCCGGGTACGGCGCTCCCGGCGTGGTGGAGGCGGCCGTCGTCCCGTCGCCGTGGTGCCAGGTGAACGCGGTGGGCTGGGCCACCACCTCGACCTGCTGGCCGAGCAGGGTGATCGTCCGAGTGAACGAGTGTGGCTGGGCGTAGAAGATCGTCGCGAAGTTGACCAGGGTCTTGCCCTCCGGTTGCGTGTGCGCCCGCAGGGCGGGGAGGCCGATGCGGCGCAGCGCCTCGAGAACGAGGCCTGGAGTGACTTGCGGCTTGGGGGTCTGGGCGGCAGCCGGTGGGCGGCCGAAGCATTGCGGGCCGAGTAGGTCCCAGCCGCCGCCTGTTTGAGGTCCCCACAGTCGCCAAAGTCGTTCTGCTGTGTCCGGGCACGAATCGCGCTGGCAGCACAGTCGGCGGGGTGCGTCCGCGGGCTCATGATCTGAGAGTCACTGCACGCGGAAACCCATCGGTATTGACGGTAAGCAGGGGAGCGTTGCGTTGCGGATTCGTCCCCTCGAATTGCCCTGAGGATCGACTCCCCGCCGCGGGCACCGCAAGTCATTCCGATGCCTACAACGCCTGTTCGGATCTCGCCTGAACCTTGACAACCTCGCGCCAGGGCCGCTGCTGGGAAGCCAAACAAGAGAACACTAGCAGGGTGACGCCGAGATGCAGTCCCTGCGCTTGATCATGCCGATGCGATCCCATCCGCTAAAACGCCACTCGCCATGTACCCGCTACCAACTGGCAGGTACATTGTCATCGGCTGCATGCCGCCGGGAAAGCGTTGGTCGCGAGCACCTGCGTGCTGGAACCACCTTCTGGGCGATTGCTCGGATTCCGGGTTCCAGATCGGGCCGGACGCGGGCTGGTGAGGAACGATGTCTCAGACCTGTGACCTGCCATCCCGAAGTGCTGATACGACCACCCGCTCGGTATATCCGGGAGATGTCCGCGAATTGCGTGGCAGGAGCGCACCTAGAGGATGCAGGACTCGCGTACTCTGAGGCGATGACATATCGCCGGTTGAGATGGCGTAGTTGATATCGCATGAAGAATACTGCCGCAAAACAGCTTGGCTGCGGCCGCTGAGACGTCTACGCTTCGGAAGGTAGCGAGGCGGCGCTGGTCGGCAACGGGGCAGCGGCTATTCGAGGATGAATCGAGGCGATGACCGGAACGAGGGCTCAAGTCATCTTTGCGCGCTGATTCGTAGCAATGCGCTGGGAAGGCGACAAGGACAGTCGCAAGGGCGACAGCAGCCACTGTGACGGTACGGTGATCGCCGCCGTCGGCCAACCGCTACAGCCATGGCAACCCCCAGACGTCGACCCGAGCCCCTGCCCGGCGGGGCGCCGGACACGACGCGAGCAATCTAGGGGACTCTCGGAGCACGGGCTACCCCGCGGACGAGTCTGTGGACGGGGTCAGACGTCGATGCGCTGCACCAGCCAGTGATCGCCCTTGCGGACCAGGATGAACCGCCAGCTCACGTCGCCGCCCTTGTACGTCTTCGGCTTGGCGCCCTTGCTCGCCACCACCACCTGCGGCGCCACCTTCAAGTTGAGCTGGACACCCGGGCTGTTCTTCGGCGTGTTTGCGATCGGCACCACGGACGTGACCTTCCAGCCGTCGGTGGTCACCTTGCCGCCTGAGCTGTAGATGCTCTCGAGATGCTTGGCGAAGTCGGCGCAGACGCTGCACGTCGGAGCGGCCAGCGCCTTCATGGGAGCCGTCTTGCCGGTGTCCGAGGCCTTGTTGACGGTGTCCACCCAGAACCGCGCGAACTGCTCCTGGCCGGCGCGGTCCGTCCCGCTTGCTCCGGCCGGGATCGTCACGGCGCCCACCTTCACCGGGGAGGGGGCGGCAGCGGACGGGGTGTCCGAAGAGCCCGAGCAGGCGGACAACGCCAGGCAGGCGGCAACGGGCACGCAGAAGTACGTCAGTCGACGGATCACGCCCGAATGCTGACACAGCCGTATGAGAGTCGCCTGAGCGCCCCAGCCAATAGGGTGCCGGGGCGGAGGTGGTGCTCGTGACCGGCTACTCGACCAGGTCGCTCCACGACAAGCTTGGCGTCAAGCCCGGCCTCGTGGTGTACGTCGACCGGCCCGGCGTCCACCGCACGCCGGGCTTGGACCTGTTCACGACCCGCCTGCCGAGGCGGATCGACATCGCGCTGCTGTTCTGCCTCGACCGTGCGCGCCTCGACGAGCGGCTGCCTGTCGTACTCGGGCGCACCGCCAGCGACGGCATGATCTGGGTCTGCTGGCCCAAGAGGGCGAGCAAGGTCACGACCGACCTCGACGGCGGCGTCGTACGCCAGGCTGGGCTCGACGCGGGCGTGGTCGACGTCAAGGTGGCTGCCGTGGACGACGTCTGGTCCGGCCTCAAGCTCGTACGCCGGCTTCGGGACCGGTGAGGCGGCTCAGCGGTGTTCGACCTCGCGGGGCGGGGACGGTGGACGCTGGCGCCGACGGCGTACGGCGTGAAGTCGCCCGCCGCATGCCAGCACGCCGCGGGCGACGCTCCTCGAGCACGCCCGGCAACCGCAGCACCCGGGCGACCAGCACGAGCACCAGCAGCAGGCACACCGCCGCGCCGAGGGTCGCCACCCCCAGGAAGACCCAGGCGACGCCGTGACCGGCTCGTGCGGTCCGGCCGAAGTCGACGGCCGCCCCGACGAGGAAGAACCACGCACCTGCGGCAAGGAGAGCGCACACGAGGAGGACGACGGTCGGCAGAACGGGCCGTGCGACCGGGTCGGCGCGACGACGTCCAGCGGTCATGCGGCGAGGCTCCGACGGGTCACGCAGTGCATTCAACGCGAACTCCGGCTCAGCTACGTGCGAAATCGCCGAGGCGATCCTCGTCACAGTCACCGCCTCCAACGGTGAAGGGTCGCTCCAGGACTTGCCATACTTGGTGAGATGGCTGAGGAGAAGAAACGCGTCGAGATCAGCCTGGTGCAGGTGACGGCCAGTGCGCTGGCTGCAGTGTCGTCCGCGGTGCTGCTGTCCACGGTCGGTGTGGCCGGGACGCTCATCGGGGCCGCGGTCGGCAGTGTGATCGCGACTGTCGGTAGCTCGGTGTACTCCTACTACCTGCGCTGGAGCCGTGACCGGGTAGCTGCCGCGCAAGCCGCCGCGCTTGCGCGGGTGGGGCGTGCCCGCTCGAGCGTGGTCGGGGCCCGTTCGGACGCCGACCACCGAACCGGTCGCGCCGAGAGGGAGATGGACCAGGCGGACGACGAGCTGGCGCAGGCCGAGCGGGAGCTCGCCGACGTCGAGGAGCACTCCGCTCGCCCGCCGTGGCGCGAGATCCTCGCCGGACTGCCGTGGAAGCGCATCGCCATCGCCACCGCCGGTGTCTTCGCCGTGGCGATGATCGCCATCGTCTCCTTCGAGCTCGTGAGCGGGCGCGCCATCTCCGCTTACACGGGCGGCAGCAGCAATCAACCTCGCACGTCGATCCCGGGTCTGGGGGGCAGTGCCAAGTCGACGAACCCGCCGACACCGAGCCCGAGCAGTACGACGAGCGGCACGCCGAGCCAGGCGCCGACCACCGGTCCGAGCGAGGCGCCGACGACCACCGCGCCGAGCGCGACGCCGACACCCTCCCAGGCGCCCACGACGACCGCGCCGAGCACGGTGCCGACGACGCCGCCGCCGTCGCCGGCAACCAGTGGCGGAGCGGCCCTGCCCCAGCTTCCGCAGACCACGCCGTCCGTCCAGTAGGCCCGTGGGTGCACTGCCGGTCCGCCCGCGTGGCGGGCCGGCCGTCTGCCGTCTCGAGCTTCAGCGATCGGGGCGGACGTGACTACTGAGGCGACGTGACTACTGAGGTCCGGTGCGATCGCACTCGGCCGCTCCGCGATCGTCGTCTCGGGGGGTCCTCGACACGCCGACGACCCCCGTGCGACTCGCCCGTCTCGGCCGCCGCGCCGACGGTGACCTGCAGTTTTACCGATCTCCCGAACAAGTCGCGAGAAGTTCGCGGTTCCGCTTGCGTGCCTTGGGGGTCACCCCTAGAGTTACCACTACATCTAGTACTTACACCGCTGTAGTTCTCCACAGATTGTGGTCGCTTCTACACAGGCCAAGTGCCGGTTGTCCCCATATCGTCCACAGATTCACCCCCAGGTGACCCTCGGTGGAGCCGGAGCGGGCAGAAACTGCTGTCGGTGCCGGGTGTTGTCATCGAATGTATGAGCGAACGGGAGAGGAGCGGCGACGATGCACTGTCCGTACTGCCGCAACACCGACACCCGGGTGCTCGACAGCCGGGTCGCGGACGACGGCGCAGCGATCCGCCGGCGCCGCAGCTGCCCGGCTTGCGAGAAGCGGTTCAGCACCGTCGAGCAGATGCAGCTGACCGTGCTGAAGCGTTCGGGGGCGACCGAGCCGTTCACGCGCGACAAGGCGACCGCGGGCGTCCGGAAGGCCTGCAAGGGCCGTCCGGTCTCGGAGGACGATCTGGCCTGTCTGGGCCAGCAGGTGGAGGACAGCCTGCGCAGCGAAGGCTGGGCCGAGGTGCCGGCCAACGAGGTGGGCCTGGCGATCCTGGGTCCGCTCCGCGAGCTGGACGAGGTTGCGTACCTCCGGTTCGCGAGCGTCTACCGAGCGTTCGAGTCGGCCGACGACTTCGAGGCCGAGATCGCGGTGCTTCGGGCCGAGCGGGCCTCCTTGGGGGTCGAGCCTCCCGTCCCCGCGCAGTCAGCCCAGTCGGGCTGACCACTGACCGCCCGGCGCGCAGTGGGGAAGCTGCGCGCCGGGCGCACCAACTTGTTCGGACCAGCACGACAGACCACGTCAGCGACGACGCATCGATAGGGGAACCACATGACGGAGACGGTGAACGGCCCGGCACGCGCCCGCAAGGCAGCAGCCAAGGGGCTGAAGATCGACCGGGTCTTCTCGACCGAGGGTGTGCACCCCTACGACGAGATCGCGTGGGAGCGTCGTGACGTCGTCCAGACGAACTGGAAGACCGGGGAGACCGTCTTCTCTCAGGTCGGGGTCGAGTTCCCCGAGTTCTGGAGCCTCAACGCCTCGACGATCGTCACCACGAAGTACTTCCGCGGCGCGGTCGGCACGGACGCCCGTGAGTGGAGCCTCAAGCAGCTCGTGGACCGGGTCGTGAGGGCCTACCGCAGGGGCGGTGAGGACAACGGCTACTTCGCGAGCGCCGGGGACGCCGAGCTCTTCGAGCACGAGCTGACCTGGCTGCTCGTGCACCAGTACTTCTCGTTCAACTCCCCGGTCTGGTTCAACGTCGGCACGCCTTCCCCGCAGCAGGTCTCCGCGTGCTTCATCCTCTCCGTCGACGACTCGATGGACTCGATCCTCAACTGGTACAAGGAGGAGGGGTTCATCTTCAAGGGCGGCTCGGGTGCAGGCCTGAACCTCTCGCGGATCCGATCCTCGAAGGAGCTGCTGTCCAGCGGCGGTACGGCGTCCGGCCCGGTGTCGTTCATGCGCGGCGCCGACGCGTCCGCGGGGACGATCAAGTCCGGCGGCGCAACCCGTCGGGCGGCGAAGATGGTCGTGCTCGACGTCGACCACCCGGACATCGAGGAGTTCGTCTCGACAAAGGCGCGCGAGGAGGACAAGATCCGCGCGCTGCGCGACGCCGGCTTCGACATGGACCTCGGCGGCGCCGACATCACCTCGGTGCAGTACCAGAACGCCAACAACTCGGTGCGGGTCAGCGACGAGTTCATGCGCGCGGTCGAGGACGGCACGGACTTCGACCTGCGGGCTCGCAAGACCGGGGAGGCCATCGAGACCGTCGATGCCCGCAAGCTGTTCCGCAAGATCGCCACGGCCGCCTGGGAGTGCGCCGACCCGGGCCTGCAGTACGACGACACGATCAACGACTGGCACACCAACCCCGAGACCGGCAGGATCACCGCGTCGAACCCGTGCTCGGAGTACATGTCGCTCGACAACTCCTCGTGCAACCTCGCCTCGCTCAACCTGCTGAAGTTCCTGCGCGACGACGACACCTTCGACGGCGAGCTGTTCGCGAAGGCCGTCGAGCTGATCATCACCGCGATGGACATCTCGATCTGCTTCGCCGACTTCCCGACCGAGGCGATCGGCGAGACGACCCGCGACTACCGTCAGCTCGGCATCGGCTACGCCAACCTCGGCGCGCTGCTGATGGCGATGGGCCTCGGCTACGACTCAGACGGTGGCCGTGCCATGGCCGCCACCATCACCTCGCTGATGACCGGGACGTCGTACAAGCGGTCCGCGGAGCTGGCCTCGGCCGTTGGGCCGTACAACGGCTACGCCCGCAACGCCGACGCGCACAAGCGGGTGATGCGCAAGCACCAGGCGGCGAACGACGCGGTGCGCACGCTGCACCCGACCGACCACGACGTCCATTCGCTCGCCACCAAGGCGTGGGAGCAGGTCGTGAAGCTGGGAGAGAAGAACGGCTTCCGCAACGCGCAGGCGTCGGTGCTCGCGCCGACCGGCACCATCGGCTTCATGATGGACTGCGACACAACCGGCATCGAGCCCGACTTCTCGCTGGTGAAGTTCAAGAAGCTCGTGGGCGGCGGCTCGATGCAGATCGTCAACCAGACCGTGCCGCGGGCGCTGCGCAAGATGGGCTACCTCGAGGAGCAGGTCGAGGCGATCGTCGAGTACATCTCCGAGCACGGCCACGTGATCGACGCTCCCGGTCTCAAGCCGGAGCACTACGAGGTGTTCGACTGCGCAATGGGCGCGCGGGCGCTGGCTCCGATGGGCCACGTGCGGATGATGGCGGCCTGCCAGCCGTTCCTGTCCGGTGCCATCTCGAAGACCGTGAACCTGCCGGAGACGGCCACGGTCGAGGAGATCGAGGACGTCTACCTGCAGTCCTGGAAGCTCGGGCTGAAGGCGACCGCGATCTACCGCGACAACTGCAAGGTCGGTCAGCCGCTGTCGGGCGGCAAGGGCGACAACAAGGGGACCGCGGCCGGGGCCCAGGAGGCCAAGGTCGAGAAGGTCGTGGAGTACCGCCCGACCCGCAAGCGCCTCCCGAAGTCGCGGCCGTCGCAGACCACGTCGTTCACGGTCGGGGGCGCCGAGGGCTACATGACCTCCGGCTCCTACCCCGACGACGGCCTCGGCGAGGTGTTCCTCAAGCTCGGCAAGCAGGGCTCGACCCTGGCCGGCGTGATGGACGCCTTCTCGATCGCGGTGTCGATCGGCCTGCAGTACGGCGTCCCGCTGGAGACCTACGTCTCGAAGTTCACCAACCTGAAGTTCGAGCCGGCCGGCCTCACCGACGACCCGGACGTGCGGATGTCGCAGTCGATCATGGACTACATCTTCCGCCGCCTTGCGCTCGACTACCTGCCGTTCGAGACGCGCTCTGCGATGGGCATCCACACCGCGGAGGAGCGGCAGCGTCAACTGGAGACCGGCTCCTACGAGGCGCCTGTCGAGGACGTCACCGAGGTGTCGGAGTCGGAGTCCCTGAAGTCCGAGGCCGCGGCCGAGCCCGTCGACGCGGCAGCCGCGAAGCCGGCCCCGAAGGAGGCGCACACCTCCGCGGAGCTGCTCGAGGTCATCACCGGCTCCGCCGTCGACAGCCCGCTGTGCTTCACCTGCGGGACCAAGATGCGCCCGGCTGGTAGCTGCTTCGTCTGCGAGGGATGCGGCAGCACGAGCGGCTGCAGCTGATGAAATCAACGGTCAGGGAGGACGCCAGCTCACGACGGTGCAGGAGTCGTCCGACGGAGCCTCCATCTCGGCGGCAGGCGCGGACGCAGTCGTCAGTGGAGTCGGCGCGAGCAGTCCCCGCTCACGTGCCTGCGTGACTGCCAGCAACCGGTCGCTCACCTCCAGCTTCCGGTACACCCTGGCCAGGTGGACCTGCACCGTGCGCGGCGAGATCCCCAGCCGGCGCCCGATCGCGACGGCGGTGTGTCCCTCGGCCAGCAGCCGGAGCACCGCGAGCTCCCGCCCGGTGAGCCCGGCCGTATCCGTATCGAGCGTGGAAGGGGTGACAGCCAGCACAGCCGTCTGTCGGTCCACCAGGCGGAGCAGCGCCTGGATCCGCCGGGCCAGCCGAAGGTCCTCATCGGAGAAGTCGGGCCCGGTGGAGGCGAGCATGAACTCGCGGTGCCCGTCGCCGCCGAAGCTGTAGGGGATCGAGAGCTGCTGCTCCAGACCCACAGGTAGGAGTTCGGCACGGGCGAACTCGCTGAACCGGCGAGGCGCGATGCACGACGGGACACGGCCGACCGTCATCGCGCTCATGTCTCCTGTGGTCATGAACCATCGCAGGAGCGGATGAGTGCCGAGCCGGTCGCCGCCCAGAACTCGGTGCGGTCGGAGTCCAGCCAGCCCGACATGGCCGGCTGCAGCCGGAAGCCGAAGCTAGCGTCGCCGTCCATCCAGTTCCACAAGACCGGCACGCCGAAGGTCTGTTCCAGAGCCGTTGACAGCACAGGCACCGGCATGCTCCGTACATGCCGTCGGAACAGTTCCCCAGTCAGCTCGATCCACGGCTCGAACCGGTGCTCCAGGCTGCTCCTTGCCATGCTCACCGACCCCCGTGAGGAACCAGTACCACCATAGGGCCCGCGCCGGACCAGCGGCAGCCTCGACCAAGTCCGTGCCCCCCTCGGAGGCACCCGGTCAGTCCTCAGCCGGCAAGCCGGTTCTCGGGGCGATTTACCTGGGCGCGGAGCGGCGGGTCACGTACGGCGGGAGCAACAACTTGCCCTCGCCCAGGCGGCCCAGGCACGGCACTTGTGTGGCTTGACCTACGAAGCCCCGGGCGCGGACGTGTCAGTGCTTGTCCACCAGGTCAAGCATCGCCAGCGACCAGCGGTGGACTCGGTCGAGCCGCGCGGCGAACGCAGGATTGACCTGGGCCGTGCCGGTGTACCAGAGGTCGAACGCGACCTGACGCAGCGCGATGAAGTCGTCGAGGTGGGTGACGTCGACCTCGCGACGGGATCGATAGCCGTCCAGCAGCGCGTCTCTGTACGCCAGGTAGTCCGGCCGGTCGCGCAGCTGCCACAGGGCGACGGCGAGTTCGTAGAGCCGAGGACCGGTGCCGCAGTCGTCGAAGTCGATGATCTTGACATCCCCGCCCTGGAAGATCGCGTTGCCGCCCTCTCTGACCCAGCTCGGGGTGCTCCGTTACAGGCGTCGGTCGACGCCCCGTCGGGTCCAGCGTCACCCGGCGGTTTGGTGCCGCAACTCATCGGGCACCAAGTCAGCATGAGGGCCAAGCAGGTCTATGAAGACCAGGGGTTGCGTACGTTCGTGGTGGTGATGGCCAAGGGCGACGAGGCGTTCGGTCAGCTGGTCGCCTTCGCCAGCGAGAACGCCGTCACTGCCGCAGGGCTCACGGCTGTGGGCGCGGCGCGCGAGGTGACCCTGGGCTACTTCGATCCCGAGATCAGCGACTACCGAAGTACTGAGTTCAGCGAGCAGCTCGAGGTGCTTTCGCTGGTCGGTGACATCGCAGTGAAGGATGGCGAACCGGCTGTCCACGCGCACATCACGCTCGGCCGCAAGAACAGCTCCACGATCGGTGGCCACCTTCAGAGACTGACTGTGTGGCCGACGCTCGAGGTCGTGATCACCGAGACCCCCGTTCACCTGGCGAAGACGGTTGACCCGGAGACCGGGCTCGCTCTGATCGACCTCAGCGACTGAGGTCCCTCCCGCGTGGAACGCGGCTAGATCACGCACCTCTTGACACGCGTTTCGCTGGGCGGATGAGGATCGGTCACCGGGCGCGCCCAACGAAGCCACTGCGGACCGGGCGACCTCACTTCAGGTGTCGGAGGAAGAACCTGGCCGCGGCATCCCCCGCGGACTGGGGGACGCCAGTGTGGCCGCCCATGTTGGCGTTCAACGTCTTCTCCTGGGAGCCGAAGGCGTCGAACAGGTCCAGGGCCGCCTGTCGGTCATTTCCTTCGTCGTCCCACTGCAGCAGGACGTGCAGCGGGATCGCGACCTGGCGGGCCTCGTCGAATATGGCACGGGGAACGAAGCTCCCGGCGAAGAGACCGGCGGCGGCGATGCGGGGTTCGACCACCGCCAGCCGGATACCGATCGAGATCAACCCGCCCGAGTACCCGACCGGGCCGTCGACCTCGGGCAGCGAGAGGAGTGCGTCCATGGTCGACCGCCATTCCGGGACCGCCTTGTCAACCAGCGGGAGGACCAACCGGTCAACGATCGCGTCCTCGACCGTGCCTCCGGCTGTGAGCGCCGCGCGTAGATCGGTGCGGGCCTGCTCAACAGTGGCGAGCCGGGGGCGATCACCGCTCCCGGGGAGCTCGATCGTGGCCGTGGCGAAGCCGTCGGCTGCAGCCTGCACCGCCCGAGCCACCAACCGGCGGTGCATCGTGCGCAGTCCCCCGGGATGGCCGAGCAGGATCAGCGGCGCCGGTGCGGAGCTGACTTCAGGAGTCCATAGGATGCCGGGGATGTCGCGGAGGGTGAATTCGCGCTCGACGACGCCCTCGTCGATGCGGTGTTCAGAAGCAAATCGCATGGTCGTGCCCCTCGGGAGTGCTCGTTGAACGGCGCTCCCGGACGACCTATCGCCCGACCGTGACCCCAACGAGGAGCACCCACGTCGAAACGTTCACGGGTACCACCTCCTCGAGCCTCCTACGGCTCCTGAAGACTAGCAGCGATCGCAGGTAGCCAAGACGCGGTCCCGCCTTCCCCGCGGCCGGAATCTCCGCCGGGCGCGGCGAGCGACAGCAACACATGAGGAGCACGTCGAGGGCAGGGCCCGCAAGCCGAACCCGAGGTGGAACGCCTTCGCTTGGCACTCCCAGGGCACCGCGGGACAGGTCTGCCTGATTTCTTCCGGCCGCCTACGCGGTACGCCGGGCGGCGCCGAGCTCGGCGCACGGGCGTCCGCGGCAGCCGGGCCCGGACCGCATCCTGAGGATGCCGGGCCCACCCAGCGTCTAGGCTCTTTATCTCCGCGTGCCCCACAGCAGCCGGAGGAGGGCCATGGTCGGGCGGATTCTGGCGACCCTTGCGCTGGGCGTGAGCACCGCCCTGCCTGCCAGTGCTCCCGAAGGATCGATCGACGACTTCATCACTGCCGAGATGTCAGCGGCCGGCGTCCCCGGCCTGGCCTACGCCGTCGTGGCAGATGGCCAGATCGCCGCGGTGGGCACCCGCGGTGTGCTCAGGCGTGGGGGCCACGACGACGTCACCCCGGACACGCCCTTCCTGACCGGCTCGATCTCGAAGAGCTTCACCGCCATGGCTGTGATGCAGCTGGTCGAGGCGGACAAGGTCGACCTCGACACCGAGGTGTCGCACTATGTCGAGGCCTTCTCGGACCAGGCCACAGGCGCCATCACCGTCCGACAGCTGCTCAGCCACACCAGCGGCCTGTCCACGCTGCAAGGCAATGACTCCCACACGGACGTCACTGGTGGGAAGGATGAGCTGGCCCGGCTGGTCGACCGACTCGCAGAGGTGACGCCGGCCCATGCCCCCGGAGAGGAGTGGGCGTACTCGAACGCCAACTACGAGATCCTCGGCCGCCTGGTCGAAGTCGTGAGCGGTCAGCAGTACCAGGCCTATGTCGCGACCAACATCCTGCAGCCGGTGGGCATGACGCACAGCTTCGTCGCCGATGGCGAGGTCCACGAGTCCATGGCGACCGGGCATACGCCGTGGTTCGGCACGAAGCGACCGCTTGCCGACAACGCGCCCGCCCGCGGGATCGCCCCGGCGGGCGGGATCGTCGCGAGCGCCACGGATCTGGCGCTCTACCTGACGACGATGATGAACGGCGAGGACGACGTGCTGAGCGCCGACGACAAGGCGCTGATGATGCGCCCGGCTGGTCGGGCATCGCCCTACTACGGCTTCGGTTGGTTCATCGACCCGGCCGCTGCGACCGTGTGGCACACCGGCTCCAGCCCGGGTTTCGACACCCTCGCGACCATGATCCCCTCCAAGAGGAATGGGGTGGTCGTCCTGGTCAACGGGGGGAGTGGAACCGGCTTCGGAGAGACTCTTCAGCTCCGCAACGGCATCACCGCCAGGGCTCTGGGCCTCGACTACGCGGGCGAGGGTTCGCGCTGGACCCAGAAGGCCGTCTTCATGGCCTTGGTCGTCCTGCCGCTCTTCTATCTGCTGAGCATGATCTGGGCGTGGCGCCACCGCGACGAGATCCGTGCCAAGAATGGCGCTTTCGGCCTGTTCAGTCTGTGGTTTCCGCTCCTCACGACCGGTGCTGCGGCCTGGGTCATTCTCGTCCTGGTGCCACACCTGTTCGGCCTACCGCTGGCCACGATCAGGCTGTTCCAGCCCGACTTCGGCTTGGCGCTCACCGCGACCGCAGCCACCGGCGTCCTGTGGGCCGCCTTCAGGCTCGCGGTGGCGTACTCCGGAAGGCTCGGCGGAGTCGGACGGTGACGACGACGCGGCCCTGAGCGACCCCCGACGTCAGGCGGTCGGTGGCGTCGTCGATGCGCCCGAGCGGGATCTGGTCGTCGACCGCGGGCAGGTTCCCTCCTGCTCGCGCATCTCCACGTTCGCCCAGTTCTGTGCCCGCGGCGGGACCGGCCGGATGCCAGGAAGCTGTGTGACGCAGAGTGAGGCGGCCAGAGTGGCAATATCCGGCTGAGGCTGCCGAGGACCAGGGCGAAGTCCTGCCGGGTAGTCCATGACCTGGTCCGCGCCGAGCGCCCGGAGCAGGTCGAGTCTGGCCGGGGGTCGACCGCGCGGTCACCTCGGCACCGTACGCCTTGCCACCGCCCCAGACACCGACGACACCGCCCGCGCCGTTGACCGGCACGAGCGGACCTTCGCGGACGCGGTCCTGGTCACGCGGGTTCACCAGCGCGATCAATGCAGCGGTGGGCGCGGCCGCCGCCCCGCGAACGAGAGGCCTTCCGGGATCGGTGCCCGCACCTCCTCGCCCGCGGGCGGACCGTCGGGGTCGTCCGCACCCCACGAGCCGGCAGCAGCCGCCCGTGGGACACCACCGTCATCTCGACCAACGGCCCGCCTGCGTACGACGAAGAGTACGACCGCCTGCCCCCGCTGCTCGCGGCCAACGACTGAGACCAGACCTCGGGCGCCTCCTTCGTGCCGCGACGAGCCATATCACCGCCGGTCGGCGGTCCTCAATCACCGGATCCAGCCGATGCCCATGGGTCCAAGGACCTTCGCTGGAGTACACAGGCCCCTGGCTCGCGGTTGCCGAGAGGGACAGCATCGAGGTAGAGCCCCTTCCAGGGCTCGTCAGGAGGTGGGTGCCATGTGGCAGCCGTTGACCTGGATCGCCGTGGCCCTCTTGCTCACCGGCGCCGTCCTGCTGGTAGCCGGCGTCGGCGCACCAGGTCTCTGGATCGCCGTGATCACCGTCGGCATCGCCCTGGTCGCCGTGGACGGTTACCGACGACGCCAGGGGCACCGTCACGTCTGAGCCTGGGCGGGGCCTCGGGGCGGCCTGGGAGGGGTGAGCGAGCTGGCCCACATCGTGGTGTCGACTCATCGCGTCATCGCTCCCTCGGTGCTGTGCTTCGGCGCGCCCGTCCCGTCTGGTGTCCTCGCTGAACCCGGACTGGACTACGAACGTCGCGCCGATGGTCTTGGCGACTCCGGCGCGGGGCGACCGCCTCGATGGTCAGTCCTTCGACGCCTTCTGCGGCCAGCAGCTCGGGGGCGGCGTCGACGGCGGCCCGCTCGATGCCGCCGCGCTGCTCGGGTGTCCGCGCACTCGGCCGGGGCGCGCGCTCGGCGCGCGGGGACGAACACGGACCAAGACACCGAGATGGCTAACTGTTGACACCGTCCGGCTATCTCAATTAGCCTGAGGGAAACAGCAACTAGTTCGGGAGATCGTCATGACTGCACTCGAGGCCCTCACCCGCAAGCTGGCTCGTGAGGAGGGGCAGCTCACCTACGAGGTCCTCGGCCGAGGGCCGCTGGTGGTGTGCCTGCCCGGCATGGGGGAGTTGCGCAGCAGCTACCGCCACAACGTCCGAGCCCTTGCCGAGGCCGGGTTCCGCGTGGCGGCCCTGGACCTGCGCGGGCACGGTGACAGCGACGCCACCTTCACCGCCTACGACGACGTGGCCGCCGCGACCGACGCCCTCGCGCTGGTCGAGGAGCTCGGTGGGCCGGCCCTGCTGATCGGCAACTCGATGGGAGCCGGGGCGGCAGTCTGGGCGGCCGCCGAGCGCCCGGACATGGTTGCCGGCGTGGTGCTGGTCGGCCCGTTCGTGCGCCAGGTGCCGATCAACCCGGTGCTGGCCTGGGTGTTCAGGGTCGCGATGTCCGGACCGTGGGCGCCGGCGGTCTGGAACGCCTACCTGCCCTCGCTGTACCCCGGCCACAAGCCGGCCGACTTCGCCGAGCATCGCGCCGCGATCCGCGCCAGCATGCGCAGACCCGGCCACACTCGGGCGTTCACCGCGACCACCCGCACCAGCCACGCCCCGGTCGAGGCGCGGCTCGGCGAGGTGACCGCGCCGGCGCTGGTGGTGATGGGCACCGCTGACCCCGACTTCCCCGACCCGGCCGCGGAAGCCGCCTGGGTCGTCGCCCACCTTGCCGAGGCCGAGCAGCTGCTCGTCGACGGCGCCGGCCACTACCCCCAGGCCCAGCACCCCGAGATCGTCAACACGGCCCTGATCGCGTTCGCCGAGAAGGTGCTACCCCGTCCCTGATCCCCTACCGGCCGCCCAGCCGGGCTCGCAGGACGCCGCCGTACCGGCGTTCTGGTCTTCGCTTCGTCGTTCCTGCTTCCCCGTCCACTTGCCAAGTCCCGATCCTCAGTCTTGGAGCCGCCGCCATGTCGACCCTCTCCCCGCACGCCACCCTCGCCAGCGACTCGCGTCACGCGCCCCTGGCCCGCGCAATGACCGCCGCCCCCGAGCTGTGGGTCGCCGGCCTCGCGTTCGCCGTCTACCCCGCGCTGCGTCCCTTCAGCGACGAGGTATCCCGCGCCGGCGCGCTCGCCTTCGCCTCGCCGCGCTGGATCGTCGCCCACACCTTCGGCATCGCCGCGTTCACGCTGCTGGCCCTCGGCCTGTTCCGGCTCACCGAAACCCTTACCGTACGCCGCGGCCGCGCCCGCACCGGGCTGATGCTCGCCTGGATCGGCACCGGCCTGACCCTGCCGTACTACGGAGCCGAGGTCTTCGGCCTGCACGCCGCCGGACAGCTGGCCCTGACGGGCGGCAGCATCAGCCAGTTCGACGACCTGACCCACAACATCCGCTGGGAAGCCGGCATCTACTTCATCCTGCTCGGCCTGCTCACCCTCGCCGTCGGCGTCATCGTGCTCACCACCGCCGCCTGGTCACAGCTCTCGCGCCCCCGGCTGACGCTGCTGCCTCTGGTGGTCGCGATCGGCCTCTACGTCCCGCAGTTCGCCGCCGCTCAACCCGTACGCGTCGCGCACGGCCTGCTGATGGCGGCCGGCTGCGTCCTGCTCGCGGTCGGCCTCGCCGACCGGCAGAAGACCACTCGAGACTGACTCCCCGCCTGCCTCTGAACCTGGAGCACACCACCATGAGCACACCCTCGGTCCACCACACGATCTCGATCGCCAACGTGGCCCTGCGCGGCGTCCTCGAGGCCGGCATCGTCGCCGCCTTCGCCTCCTGGGGATGGACGGTGGCCGAAGGCGCCGCCCCGCTGAGCATCGCGCTGGCCGTCCTCGCTCCCGCGGTCGCCTTCGGCTTCTGGGGAGCTGTCGACTTCCGCTCCGCCGGCCGGTACGGCGAACCGCTGCGCCTGACCCAGGAGCTCGGGGTGACCCTGCTGGCCGCCGCTGCGCTGTACGGCACCGCCCGCCCGGTTCTGGCCGCACTGCTGCTCACTGTCAGCCTTGTGCACCACGCCGCGGTCTACCTGCTCGGCGAACGGCTGCTCAAGCCCCAGGCCGCGTGACGCTATGCCGATCTCCCGTTCCGGCGCTGAGCGAGGCGTCGGGCCGTGGCCATCCTGCCGGCCGCCCACCGACACGCCGCCGACGTGGCGACGGCTGCCTGCGATGGCCTGCGCACGGTCCCGCCTTGCGGACACACCAGTGATGCTAACTGCTGTCGCAGATAGGCTAAGTCAAGTAGCCTATCCCCATGACGTCCAGTGATGGAGTGAGACCCATGTCCCACCAGCGGCCCAGACGCCGTGTCTTCAGCGCGGACGCGGGCCCCTGCCGCACCGGCGCCCACCGCGCGACAGCTGGGGTGTGGCGCGTTGCCTAGGGCCGGGCTGAACCGGACCAAGGTGGTCGCGCTGGCCGCGGACCTGGTCGACGAGGTCGGCTGGGACAACCTGTCGCTGGCGGTGCTCGCCGAGCGCTGTGGAGTCAAGCAGCCGAGCCTCTACAAGCACGTCGCCGGCCTGGACGCACTGCGTGTGGAGATCAGTGCCCTCGCGTTGCGCGAGCTCGGCGAGCAGATGACCCGCGCCGTGCTCGGCAAGGCCGGACGCGACGCGCTGCTCGCGCTGGCCGGGGCCTACCGCGACTTCGCACTGCGCCATCCCGGCCGCTACGCCGCCACCGTGGCCGCCCCCACCGGCGAGCACGCCGCGCAGGTCGAAGCCGCCCAGACCGTGCTGCGGGTCGTGGAAGCCACCCTCGCCGGCTACGGCCTCTCCGGCGACGACGCCATCGACGCCGCCAGAGCCCTGCGCGCAGCCCTGCACGGCTTCGTCCACCTCGAGGTCAACCACGGCTTCGGCCTGCCCGCCGACATCGACCGCAGCTACCGCCGGCTCGTGGCCGGCATCGACACCACCATGACCACCTGGGCAGCAGACCAGGAGGCCTCACGACCGCTCACGCTCTCAGCCGCTACACCCCTTCCAGGAGTCACACCGTGAACCACCCCCAGCCCGCCCCGACCACCCGGGATGTCGCCGCGCACGTGGAACTGATCGAAGTCGGCCCCAGCAACTGGCGCCAGGTCGCCGAGCTGCGCGTCACCCCCGAGCAGCAGACGTTCGTGACCGACCCCTGCCGCTACCTGGCACTGTGCGCCTACGACGCCGGCCCCTGGCACCCGCTGGCCGTCACCGCCGACGGCACTGTCGTCGGGTTCGTGATGAGCGCCGTCGACCCCGACGACGACAGCGCCTGGATCGGTGGACTGCTCATCGACCGCGACCAGCAGGGACGCGGGTACGGCCGCGCAGCCGTCACAGCGCTCATTGCGCGTGCCCGCGCTGCCGGCCGTCCCGATGTGGCACTCAGCTACCAGGCCGCCAACGTCTCCGCGGCCGGCCTGTACGCCTCCCTCGGGTTCGCCGAGACCGGAGAGACCGAGGACGACGAGTCCGTCGCCCGGCTTCCGCTGACCTGAACCCGCGCGCTGCTTTCCCTGCAGCGTGGGTCTCGGCCGGGACAACCCCGTGGACCACGTTCTACCCTGGTCCCGCGTCGGCATCAGCGGGCTCGCCAACCCGGTCCTCGCCTGTACACGCTTCAACGGCAGCAGACTGCATGCCCTCACGTCCCTGGACCTCGTCGAGCGAGCGCTCGCTCGGCCGCGCACGAGTGGTCAGCCGGAGGGCTCCGCGTGGTGGGCCGGCCCTCGCCGTACGACGTAACTGGACCTGGCGCAGCCGCCCACGCCCACCGCCGGCGCACGGACGGGCCCCGTGCCTTCGTTGCCATGTCTCCACTGTCTCCACTGTCTCCACTGCCGCCACCGCGTCGGTCCGCCGCAGCGGGACCTCGACGTCACCCGCGGCCAGGCGGACGGACCGGCAGCGGCTTCTCCCAGGTGAGCAGCGTGTCGTCCACCTCGAGCGGGCCGGTGCGGATGTGCACGGTGCCCAGCACCCGACGCGGCGGTACCCCTGCATCGCGGTAGCCGAGCCGGCGGTACAACGTCTGCACGGCCGGCTCCTGCGCACTGACCTCGAGCCGCACCCGGTCGAACCCTCTCGCCTCGGCCTCCGCCTCGACAGCGGCGCACAGGGTGGTCGCGACACCCTGACGCCGGTGGCCGGGTCGGACCTGCACGTCCTGCATCTCTGGCGGGTCCGTGAGCGCCAGGTACGCGTGCCCGACCGGTTCCCCGCCCTGCCATGCCACCAGGTAGTGCCCGTTCCCTTGGTGCAGGCGGGCGAGTCCGAGCCGCTCGGAGACGCTCGCGACCTCCTCCGGGGCCAGTGCCTTGACCTGCAGCTCCATCGCGGGTCTCCCTCCGGGAAGAAGTGCGAGCCAGACGAACGTACCGGTGGAACGTCGTCAGCGCATCGCGCACACGTCACGTCGCCGGTCACCAGGCGTTGCAGGATGCTACGGCGTGCCGACGCCGCTGCCACCCGAGCCCACCTTCACCACGCGGAGCGAGCGCAAGGTCTGGAGCTGCTCCGCGAACAGCTCGTCGACGAGGCGCGCCCCACGGGTGAGACGAGCCCGTTCGCCGACGAACCGCCGGCGTGAGGGGACCTTGGACTCTGGCCGGTCCCTTGGCCGGCGCCTTGGCTGTAGCCGTGAGCCTCGCTCAGGAGTCCGGCGTCCAACGCGGCGGGGACACCGTCGCGGCCGAGCTCCTGCAGTGCACCCGTCTCAGCAAGTCCTACGGCCGGCTGACGGCGGTCGACGACGTGTCGTTCACCATCGCGGGCGGCGAGACGTACGGCCTCTTGGGGCCCAACGGGGCAGGCAAGACGACGCTGATCTCGGTCGTCGCCGGGGTGCTCGATGCAGACGGCGGAACCGTCACCGTGGACGGCGTCCCCATGAGCCCGCGCGCACGAACGGCCAAGGCGCGGATCGGCTACGTCCCTCAGGAGGTCGCGCTCTACCCCGACCTGAGCGCGCGCGAGAACCTGATGTTCTTCGCCTCGCTGTTCCACCTGGGGCGCAGGATCGCGAGGGAGCGGGTGGCCGAGGTGCTGGGGGTCGTGGGCCTGACCGACCGGGCGGCGGACAAGGTGCAGACCTACTCAGGGGGCATGAAGCGACGCCTGAACATCGCCGTCGGGCTCATCCACCGGCCGCGGCTGCTGATCCTCGACGAGCCGACCGTGGGCGTCGACCCGCAGAGCCGCAACGCGATCCTGACCAGCATCGAGGAGCTGAGCGCATCCGGGATGGCAGTGCTCTACACGACGCATTACATGGAGGAGGCCGAGCGGCTCTGTGACCGGGTCGGCATCGTCGACGTCGGCCACCTCATCGCCGAGGGCACTGCGCGTGAGCTGACCTCTCGCCTGGGGGAGGCCCAGCACATCCAGCTCACGCTCGACGGCGACGTCACGCGGCTCACAGACGCGTTGCGCCGCCTCGCCGTCGCGTCCAAGGTCAGCGCCACCGGTCCGGGAGCCGTCGACGTCCTGGTTGCCGACGCGGGACGCGCCTTGCCCGCGGTGCTGGCCGAGGCGGGCCGGACCGGTACGACGATCCGCAGCGTGACGGTGCAGGAGCCCGACCTGGAGGCGGTGTTCCTGCACCTGACCGGCAAGCGTCTGCGGGACTGACGTGCACGCAGCGTTGCTCATCGCCGGAAAGGACCTCCGCCAGCGCGTGCGGGACCGGTCGGCCGTGATGCTCGCCGTCGTCGTCCCACTCGCCCTGGCCGCCATCTTCGGGGTGCTGTTCGGCCCGGCATCCACACCGCGCGCGTTCCGCTATGCCGTCGTGGACCAGGACCGCTCCGAGCTCAGCCGGGCCTTCACCGGCGACGTACTCACCCGACTGGACACGGCCGGTGTCGCCCAGGTGGTGAGGCTCGTCGCACCGAGGGCCGCCAGCAGGCGGGTGGACTCCGGAGAGCTCGACGCGGCGTTCGTGGTGCCGGCGGGCTTCGGCGCAGGGGTCCGCGGGGACCGACCCGTCGGCATCACCGTGGTCGGCACTCCCGACCAGCCGACCGCTGCGTCGGTGGCCCGATCGGTGGCCAGGTCGTACGTCGACGGGCTGAACGCCGTACGCGTGGCGGTCGGCGCGCTCGGTGCCACCGGGACCCCGCTCACGCCGGCCGGCATCCGCGAGGTGGCCGAGCAGACAGTGCACAGCGCCACGCCCGTGGCACTGGTCGACGTGTCCGCGACGGCGAAGGTGCTGGACGCGAAGACCTACTTCGCCGCTGGGATGGCGGTGTTCTTCCTGATGTTCACCGTGCAGTTCGGGGTCTCGTCGCTGGTCGACGAACGCGCCCAAGGGACGCTGACGCGGCTGCTCGCAGCCCCCGTGTCACGGTGGTCCATCCTCGCCGGCAAGCTGCTGACCAGCGTCGTGCTGGGCGTCGCCAGCGTCGGCGTACTCGTCGTCGCGACGTCCCTGCTGCTCGGTGCGCACTGGGGCGATCCGCTCGCCGTGGCTGCTCTGGTCCTCTGCGGGGTGCTGGCCGCCACCGGCATCACCGCGGTCGTCGCATCGTTCGCGCGCACGTCGGAGGAGGCCGGCAGCTGGCAGGCGGTCGTGGCGGTCAGCCTGGGGATGCTGGGCGGTGCCTTCTTCCCCATCCAGCAGTCCGGCTCCGTCATGGCGACGCTCAGCCTGGTCACCCCGCACGCCTGGTTCATGCAGGGCCTGGCGAACCTCTCGGGCGGCGGCAGCATCGACACGGTGCTTCCGGCCTGTGCCGCCCTCCTCGTCATCGCCGGCGCCATGGGAGGCCTGGCGCTGACCCGTATCGGACGGGTGGTGGCGCCATGACCGTTCTCGCCATCGCCGGGGTCAACCTGCGCCGGATGCTGCGGCATCGCACCAGCGTCTTCTTCCTGCTGGTGTTCCCGCTGCTGATGACGCTGGTGCTCGGCATCGCCTTCGGCGGTCAGAACGCGCCGCGACTGGCCGTCGTCGCCCCGCACGGTGCGCCGCTGGCCGGCGGCCTGGTGTCCGGGCTGCAGCACGCCGCCGGGCTCGACGTCGCGCGGTACGCCGACCGTGCGGCCGCCGTGGCCGCCGTCGAGTCGGGCCGGGCCGAGGCGGGCGTCGTCGTTCCGGGCGGCTACGACACCGCCGTGGCCGCCGGGAGAACGGCGCGGGTGGACTTCCTCTCGCGGGCCGACCGCTCCGCCGTGCAGGTGCGGATGATCGTGCGGGCGGCCGTCGACGAGCAGGTCGCCCGACTCCGCGCAGCACGGACGGTGGCAGCGCGCAGCGGCCTGTCGTACGACGCCGCGGTCCGCAGCACCGACGCCGCCGAGCTGCGGGTCGCCAAGGTGCCGGTCACCACGCGCACCGCGGGATCGGCCACGTTCCCCGCAACCCTCGGACGCTTCGACGTCGGCGCGAGCTCGCAGCTGCTCCTGTTCGTCTTCATCACCTCGATGACCGGGGCGGCGGCTCTCATCGAGACACGGCGGCTCGGGGTCTCGCGCCGGATGTACGCGACGCCGACCCGGGTCTCGACGATCGTGGCGGGGGAGGCCGCCGGTCGGATCGTCATCGCAGCCGTGCAGGGTCTGCTGATCATGACCGGTGCCGCCCTGGTCTTCGGGGTCAGCTGGGGGGCTCCTTGGCCGGCCCTGCTGCTGATGCTGTTCTTCGCCACGGTGGCAGGCAGCGCCGGCATGCTCCTCGGGGCGCTCGCCAAGACCAGCCAGCAGGCCATCGCCGGTGGCTTGCTGGTGGGCCTCGGGATGTCGGCGCTCGGCGGTTGCATGATGCCGATGGAGTTCTTCTCCCCCACGCTTCGCCTGGTGGCGCACGTGACGCCACACGCGTGGGCGGCCGACGCGTTCGCGGCGCTCGTTCGTCGGGGCGGAACGCTCGTGACGATCCTTCCGGAGCTCGGCGTCCTCGCCGTGTACGCCGTGGTGCTGTTCGCCGTGGGGTCGTGGCTGTTGCGCAGGCGGATCCTGCAGGGCTGAACGCAGCCAGGTACTGTCCACAGCCGGGCCCGGCTGGCTGCGCATCCACAGGTCGAACAGCCGTCGCGGCGCCGAAGGCTCGTGGCTCCTAGCGTTTGCCTCATGACCACGACCGCCACGCCCCCCGGCCCGCCGAGCGGCGGCACGCGCGGTGGCCATCCGATCGTCGGGTTCGCCTCGTCGCTCTCGACGGCCCTCGACCGGCTCGCCGACACGCCGACCTGGTCCATGGCCCGCGACGAGCAGCGCGCGGCGCTTGTGGAGCTCCGTCGTCAGCGGGCCCGCCTGGAGGAGCTGGAGCTGCGTGTCCTCGTGCAGGCCGACCGCGACCGGGTGGGCTCCGAGTCCGGGAGTACGTCGACGGCGGCCTGGCTGGCCCACGAGACCGGTGCGACCCGGCAGAGCTGCTTCGCGGACGTGCGGCTGGCCCAGCGGCTCGACGAGGACTTCCCGGCGACCAGGCGGGCGCTCGCCGCTGGGCAGGTGGACAGCGCGAGGGCCAGGGTCGTCGTCGCCACGGTCGACGCCCTGGACGAGGAGTACGACGACCTGCCGCCCGGTACGCGCGAGGCCGCGGAGGCGCACCTCCTCGACCTGGCGGGCCGGTTCGACGCGCTCATGCTGCGCCGGCTCGGCAAGCGGCTGGTGGAGGTGGTCTGCCCGCAGGCCGCTGACGAGGCCGAGGGCCGCGCGCTGGCACAGGAGGAGGAGCGTGCCCGGCGGCTGACCTACCTCAGCCTGCGAGACAACGGCGACGGCACGGTCGAGGGCCGGTTCCGGATGCCGACGCTGCACGCCCAGCTGCTGCGCAAGGCCGTCGAGGCGCTGACCAGTCCTCGTCGGGTCGGCGCCGGCCGGATCGACCCGGTGACCGGGACGAAGCTGCCGGCGTCCACGCTGCTCGGCCTCGGCTTCCTCGAGCTGCTCGAGAACCATCTGACGGCACTGCCCAGCGTGAGTGGCTCACCCTTCACGCTGCTGGTCACCATCGGTGTCGACGCGCTGACGTCGGGCATCGGCGTCGGCGTCCTGGAGACCGGACAGCGCATCTCCGCAGGCGAGGCCAGGCGGCTGGCCTGCAAGGCAGGGCTCATCCCGGTGGTGCTCGGCGGCGACTCGATGCCGCTCGACGTGGGCCGCGAGCAGCGGCTGTTCGACCGCTACCAGAAGATCGCCATCAACGCCCGCCACGGCAACGTCGGCTGCGCCGCAGCCAACTGCGACCGGCCGCCTGCCTGGGTGGAGTTCCATCACCTCGACCCGTGGCATCAGGGCGGTGCCACTGCCGTCGCCAACGGCATCCCGCTGTGCGCGCCGCACCACCACATGGCCGACCATCCCGACAGCTACCGGATGAGCCGGCTCCCGAGCGGCCGGGTGCGGTTCACCCGGCGGACGTGAGGCTTCTGTGGCAACGTCGTCCCCGATGCGGGGGCGGTCATACGAGCGCGCCCAGCCCACGCTTCGCGAGCTGGTCGGCGACGATCACCCGCTGCACCTCGCTGGCGCCCTCCCAGATCCGCTCCACACGCAGCTCCCGGAAGAAGCGCTCGGCCACGTTCTCGCGCATGTAGCCACGTCCCCCGAAGATCTGCACGGCCCGGTCAGCAACTCGGCCGGCCATCTCGGAGGAGAACAGCTTGACCATCGAGCAGCGGGCGTGCAGCACCTTCGGGTCCACGCCTGCGTCGAACGAACGCGCGGTCTCGTAGACCATCGACCGGGCGGCGAACAGCTCGGTCGCGCTGTCGGCGAGCATGCCCTGCACCAGCTGTCGACCGATGAGGGGAGCGCCGGAGACCTGGCGGGTGGTGGCGAACGACGTCGCCTCGTCGATGAGCCGCTCCGCCGCGCCCAGGCAGCGGGCGGCGACCATGAGCCGCTCGAAGCGGAACCACGCGTAGACGAAGGACATCCCGTCCTCCTCGCTGCCGACCAGGTGCGACGCCGGGACGCGCACCGACTCGAACGCGACGACCGGGTGGTGGTGCGCGATCGTGTGGGTGTACGCCGGCGTCCGGACCACACGGACGCCCGGCGCATCGACGTCGACGACGAACAACGCCTGCCGGCCGGCGTGGTCCCCCTCGGTGAGAACGGCCTGGAAGAACACGTACGACGCCTCGTTGAACGACGTGACGTGCCACTTGACGCCGTCGAGCACGTACGAGTCGCCGTCCCGGCGGGCGGTCGCCTCGATGTCCGCGACGTCGGAGCCGGCCTGCTCCTCGGTGATCGCGTAGCACTCGGCCATCTCGCCGCGCACGGTCGGCAGGAGCCAGGTCGTGCGCTGGTGCTGGTTCGCTACGGAGGGCCACCAGGCAGGGGGAGTCGCCATGCACCAGCCGAGCGCGTTCGTGACCCGCCCGGCCTGTTCCTGGACGAGCACCTGCTGCACCGACGAGCAGCCCTGGCCGCCGACGGATGTCGGCATGTTGGTGGCGTAGAGGCCGAGTGTGATCGCCCTGTCATGGTGCGCCTTCTCGACCTCCTCCGGCAGCCGGCCGCCGTTCTCCTCAGCGGTCTGCTCGTAGGGGACCAGCTCGTCGGCGAAGCTGCGCGCGCGACGCTGCACATCGAGATCAGCGGTGCTCAAGCCGTACATGCGTTCTCCGGTCGCCGGCGTTGACTGACTGTTCAGTCTATGCAAGCCTCGGTGTCATGGCCAAGGGCACGGCAGATGCGGTCGTCGTCGGTGGTGGCACGGTGGGCGCGTGGTGCGCCTGGTTCCTGAAGCGCTCGGGGCTCGACCACGTCGTGCTGCTCGAGAAGGGCACGCTCGGCAGTGGCGCCAGCTCGCGCGCCGCCGGCATGGTCCGGGCACAAGGCGGCACGGAGGTCGCCGTCCGGTTGGGCCTCTTCAGCCGGAAGTTCTACGCCGGGCAGCACGACCTGCTCGGCATCGACTCCGGCTTCGTCGCCCAGGGGTACTCCATGCCGTGCTTCACCGACCAGGAGGTGCAGCAGGCCCACGAGCGGATCGCCATGCAGCAGGCTCAGGGGCTCGACGTGCGCTGGGTGGACGCCGACGAGCTCGACGCGCTGAACCCCGCGATGGCTCCGGGGAGCACGAAGGGCGGCTCCTACGCGCCGGGGGACGGCTACATCGATCCGCCGCGCAACGTGCTCGCGTACACCGCGGCGTTGTTCACGGCCGGGGTCGACGTGCGGGAGCGCACCGCGTTCACGGCGCTGACGGACTCGGGCGTGGCCACGTCGGACGGACGACATCGACACCGGTCTCGTGGTGCTCACCGGCGGGCCGACCCTCGCCGCGGTGGGAAGGGCCGCCGGCGGACGTATCCCCGCCGGCGGTGCCCGCCACCAGATCGTGGTCACCGAGCCGCATCCTGACGTCGCTGCAGACCGCCTTCCGATGGTGTTCGACGTGGCCTCCGGGATCTACTGGCGACCCGAGGAGGGTGGCGTGCTGTGGGGGATGAGCAACCCAGACGAGCCGCCGGGGGAGGCCCGGACGTTCGACTGGACGTACTACGAGAAGGCCCGCCCACGCGTCGAGGCCCTGCTGCCGGTGACAGCCGGGCTGGGACTGCGCAAGGTCTGGGCGGCCACCATCGACTTCACGCCCGACCACCTGCCGATCCTCGGGCCGCTGCTCACCGACGACGGGCCGGTGGACCGGGTGACCGTGGCTGCCGCCGGTGGCCACGGGATGATGTGGGGCCCTGGTGTCGCGAAGGCGGCCGCCGACCTCGCGCTCGGCGGTACGACGGACGTCGTCGACGTGACCGACCTCGGTCTGGACCGCTTCGACGAGCACGGCCGCAGCCGGCTCGTTCCCGACCCCATCGCACTGCCCTTCCCCGAGAGCACCTCGTAGCCGGAGTGCGCTGTCCGGGTGCCCTTGCGGTGCTCGCCTGACTGGCGCTGTCGGCTGCCCGGTGTCGCCTTCGCCGGGTTCCCAGCCGCCGGGCGTCGCTCACACGCCGGTGTCTCCCAGCCGCCGGGCGTCGCTCAGGAGGCTGGGCCGTCGCTCAGGAGCCGGTGTCTCCCAGGAGGCGGGCGTCTCAACGGCCGGGTGCCGGCTCCGCGGGGTCGGTCTGCTCGTGTGCGACGACGAGGGGCACGACCAGCGCGTCGACCGCGACGGCACCCTTGGGCCCGACCACCAGCGGGTTGACGTCCAGCGCGGCGAGTGCGCCGCCGAGCTCGTCCGCAAGCCGCGACACCGCCACGATCGCGGTGACGGCCGCCTCGATGTCGGCCGGGGGAGCGCCTCGGTGGCCGGTGAGCAGCCGCCATACCCGGAGCCGCTCGAGCATCCGCCGGGCGGTGACCTCGGTGACCGGCGGGAGGGCAACCGCGCGGTCGCCCAGCAGCTCGACCAGGGTGCCGCCCGCGGCGACGAGAACCAGGGGACCGACGTGCGGGTCGGCGACGATGCCCAGCGCGAGCTCCACTCCGGGTGGCACCTGGCGCTGCACCAGCACCGCCGGCCCCAGCCGGCCCGCAAGGTCGCGGTGGGCCGCAGCGACGGCCTCGGGCGAGTCGACCCCGAGCCGGACCCCGTCGACCTCAACCTTGTGCGCCGGCCCCGTGGTCTTCAGGACGACGGGGAACCCCAGCCGCGACGCGGCAGCGACGGCATCCTCCGACGTGGTCACCATCTCCGACGGTGGGACGGCGACTCCGTAGTCGGCCACCAGTTCCAGCGCGTCGACGGACCCTGCCGTCAGCCGCATGGCCCAGCGGTCCCGCCGTGCCGTGCCACCAGCCGAGGGCACGGCCGAGGCGCACAGCCGGGGGCACAGCCGGGGCACAGCAGCGGGGTACAGCCGGGGGCACAGCCGGGGGCACAGCCGAGTGGGAGCGGGCTGCCGCCTGCCTCAGGAGGTGTCCGAGCGCCCGCAGGCCCGACCGGGTGCCCTCGAGGACCGGGATCCCGGTCGCCCGCAGGCGTGTCGCGAGCGGCTGGTCGACCGCTGATGACAGGTTGCCGAGTACCACGACCGGCTTGTCGGTGGATCCGAGGACCCGCTGCAAGGAGCGCGGGAACGCGTCGTCGCCGTCGTACTCCGGGACCAGGTCCACGGCGAGGGCTACCGCACCGACCTCGTCGTCGTCTGCCAGCGCGAGCAGGCAGCCGGTGAACAGCTCCTCGGTGTCCGCGCCGGTGCCCCACACGTCGAGGGGGTTCGTCGGTTCCAGGCCAGCATCGAGCAGCCCCGCGAGGCGCTCTGTCGTGGACGCGGAGAGTGCGGCGAACGGCACGTTCAGCCGCTCGGCGACGTCCGCGACGAGCACCCGTTCCGCGCCGGAGTCGTGCACCGTCGCGATTCCCCGTCCCGGCCGGCGGACCCGGCGGCCCACGGCGAACAGCTCCAGGCTGTCCACCAGCTCGTCGAGGTCGTCGCAGCGGTGCACGCCGTAGGCCTCGAACAGCGCCTCCCACGCGGCGTCCGAGCCGGCGAGCGCCCCCGAGTGCGCGTCGACGAGCCGCTGTCCCGTGACCGACCGCCCGACGGTGAGCGCGACGACGGGTACGTCGCGCGCGGCGGCGCCGGCCAGGGCGGACCGCAGGGCCGGCACGTCGCGCAGCGTCTCGAGCACCAGACCCACCACGCGGGTCTCGGGCATCGACAGCGCGTACGTCAGGTAGTCGGCCGTCGTGGTGACCAGCTCCTGACCGGACGAGACCACGAGCGAGTACTCCAGTTTGCGATGCGTGCGCAGCATTGCGGAGAACACCGAGCCCGAGTGCGTCACCAGGGCGACGGGCCCGGCCGGCAGCGGGTTCCGTTCGAGATAGCCGAGCGCCCGGACGCCGGCGGCGGGATTGACGAAGCCCATGCACCCGGCTCCGCAGATGTGCAGGCCCCGCGCCGCCTCGCGCCAGGTCGGACTTGATGCCCACCGCTGGGCCGAACACGACAGCTCCGCCGTCGCCGCGCTCGGACGCCAGCGCGACCTGGTCGACGAGCGCCTTGTCCGGGACGCCGAGGAGCACCAGGTCCACCGGAGCCGGCACGTCGGCCAGGGAGGGCAGGCACGGCATCCCCAGCACGGCGTCGCGGCCGGGGTTCACCAGGTGCACCGTCTCGAAGCCGGGGCTGCGCAGCGCCTCGGTCGTCATCCGCCAGCCGAACGAGCCCGGACGGTCGCTCGCGCCCACCACCGCCACCGAGCGCGCCGCGAGCATCCGGCGCAGCCCGGGCCGTACCGGCGGGCTCACCGGGTGCGGGCGCCCAGCAGTCGGCGCGGCGAGCGACGCGCGGCCCTCAGGTCGTGCAGCGCCGCCTTGGCTGCCTGCATCCCCGGGATGCCGCAGACCCCGCCGCCGGCGTGCGTCGCCGAGCTGGCGTAGTACAGCCCGCGGACGGGCGTCCGGTAGTCGGCGTACCCGGGCGCCGGGCGCAGGTGGAACAGCTGCTCGAGCGACAGGTCGCCGTGGAAGATGTTCCCGCCGATCAGGCCGTACTCGGTCTCCATCTGGTGCGGCCCCACGATGTCGCGGGCGACCACCGAGTCGCGGAAGCCCGGCGCCACTGCGTCGTACAGGTCGATGACCCGGTCCGTGTACGCCTCCAGCTCGGCCGGGTGCGGCTCGAGGTTCCAGTCCTCGGGCACCCACTGGGTGAACATCGAGAAGATGTGCGTGCCGTCGGGGTTGAGGGTCTTGTCGAGGGTCGTCGGGATGACCCCGTCGACGAACGGCGCCGTCGCCGGCCGCCCCTCGCGGGCGTCGAGGAAGGCGCGCTCGATGAACTCCATGGTCGGGGCCATCTCGACCGAACCGGTGTGCAGCTCGGCCTGCCCGTCAGTCGGGTCCGCGGTGAACGACGGCAGCCGGTCGATCGCCAGGTTGACCTTGACCACGCCGCTGCGCGAGCGCCATCGCTCGATGTCGCGGACGAAGTCGTCGGGCAGGTGCGCGGCGCCGACCTGCTCGAGGAACGCCCGCTTCGGGTGCAGGCTGGTGACCACGACGGGCGCGCGGAGCTCCTCGCCGGAGGCCAGCACGGCGCCCTCGACGCGGCCGTCGCGCACGATCAGCGAGGCCACCGGGGCCTCCGTGCGGACCGACACCCCGAGGGACTCGGCGCTGCGCCGGATCGCGGTCGCGACCGCGCCCATCCCGCCCTCCGGGTAGCCCCAGCTGCCGAGCTGGCCGTCGCCGACGTCACCGATCGAGTGGTGCGCCATCACGTAGGCGGTCCCGGGCTCGAACGGGCCGGCCCAGGTGCCGATCACGCCGTTGACCGCGAGGGCGCCCTTGACCTGCGGCGACTCGAACCAGTCCTCGAGCAGGTCGGCGATGCTCATCGTCATCAGCCGCGTCACGTCGGCGACCGTGCGGGCGTCGACTCCGCGGTTGCGCCAGACGAGTCGGGCCAGGGCGGCCAGCTCCGACGGGTCGTGCGACCCGACCGCCGGCGGCACGGTGAGCAGCAGCGGCCCGAGCACGTCGGCGAGGCCCGCCAGCCACGCGTTCCACTCCTCCCACGCGCGGGCGTCCTTGGAGGACCAGCGGGCGATCTCCGCGCGGGTCCGCGCCGGGTCGTCCTCGTAGATCGTCAGGGACCCGCCGTCGGGGTAGGCCTGGTAGTACGGGCCCATCGGGTGCACCCGGTAGCCGAACCGCTCGAGCCGCAGGTCCGCGAGGATCGTCGGCGGCATCAGGCTCATCACGTAGGAAAGCCGGGTGACGGAAAGGTGCGGGTGCTCGGGCCACGGCTGCTCCGTGGTCGCGGCGCCACCGGTCGTGGGCCGCGCCTCGAGGACCACGGTGCGCAGCCCTGCGCGGGCGAGGTAGGCCGCGCTGACCAGTCCGTTGTGGCCGCCGCCGACCACGATCGCGTCGTACGAGCTCATCATCGGCGTCACCGTTCGGTCGCCCGGGCCTGACTGACTGTTCAGTCTATGGCCGTGCTAGGGTGCGCGACAAGCACCCAGGAGTCAGTCAGGATGAGACTGTGGCAGTCAGGACCTCGACCGACGCGGTCGCAGACGTGCGACGCGACCAGATGCTGGCGGCGGCCGCACAGCTGATCGCCGAGCGCGGGTTCAGCGAGACTCGGATCGCCGACGTCGCCGCGCGCGTCAACGCCAGCCCTGCGCTGGTCATCTACTACTTCGGCAACAAGGACGTGCTGCTCACCGCGGCACTGCGCTACTCGGAGAGCTCGTTCTACGAGGCGGCCGAGCGGATGCTGACCACCACCACGTCGCTGAAGCGACGGCTGCAGACCCTGGTGCGGTGGACCTGCCTGCCCGACAAGCAGGACGAGCTCACCGGTGACTGGGGGCTGTGGTTCGACCTGTGGGCACAGGCGTTCCGGCACCCGGAGGTCAAGAAGGACCGCGCCGAGCTCGACCGCCAGTGGCGCGACCTGATCAGGCGGGTCGTGCAGGAGGGCATCGACAGCGGCGAGATCGGGAAGGTCGACGTCGAGAGCTTCACGCTCATGTGGGCGGCGCTGCTGGACGGTCTGGTGGTCCAGGTCGCGCTCGAGGACCCGTTGGTCGACGGGAAGCGGGCGCAGAAGATCGCCATGGCGGTGGCCCGCAAGGAGCTCGGCTTCCGCTGAGCGTTGCCGGCCGAGAGCGCCACCGGGGTGCGTCGGGCCAGAGCCGGCGGGCGAGTCGGCCCGGAGCCGGCCGGGGCGTCAGGTCCGCAGCAGCCGGATGGCCGCCGGCGAGACGCGCGCAACGACGGCCGAGCCCACCGCGAGCCAGGGTGGCGGCTCGCCGTGCACGTTCGGCACCGCGGCCTCCAGCGTGACCGCGCCGCAGTCCACGCTCACCGCGGTCTGCGCGCCGCGGAAGGTCAGCAGGGCGACCTTGCCGTCGACCACGTTGACCCCCTCGGGCGCCCCGGCAGCGCCGACCGGCACCACCTCCACTCGCTCCGGACGGACCATCAGACTGACCTCCTGGCCCGGTGAGACCGCCGGCTCGGACTGCGTGACCAGGAGCGGCAGCCCCTGCACGTCGCACCGCGCCAGACCGTCTCCGCAGGAGTCCACCCGCCCGCGGTAGAGGTTCGTGGTGCCGAGGAAGGTCGCGACGTGGGTGTTCGCCGGCTGCGAGTACACCTCACTGGGCGTGCCGACCTGCTGCACCTGGCCGTGGTCGAGGACGGCGAGCCGGTCCGACATGGTCAGCGCCTCCTCCTGGTCGTGCGTGACGTAGACGAACGTCGTGCCGACGAGCCGCTGCAGCGAGCGGAGCTCGACCTGGAGCTGCTTGCGCAGCTTGGCGTCGAGCGCTCCCATCGGCTCGTCGAGCAGGAGCACGGTCGGCTCCAGGACCAGCGCCCGGGCCAGCGCGACCCGCTGCTGCTGACCCCCCGAGAGCTGGTGCGGCTTGCGGTGCGACATCGCGCCCATCTGCACCAGCTCCAGGGCCTTGTCGACGCGTCGGCGCACCTCCTCCTTCGAGGCGTCGGCGTACTTCAGGCCGAAGGCGACGTTGTCGGAGACGGACAGGAACGGGAACAGCGCGTAGGACTGGAACACCGTGTTGACCGGCCTCCGGTGCGGTGGCACGAGGGACAGGTCCCGTCCGTCGATCTCGATGCTGCCGGAGTCCGGCTTCTCGAAGCCGGCGACCATCCGCAGCGTCGTGGTCTTGCCGCACCCCGACGACCCGAGCAGGGAGAAGAACTCCCCGGCACCGATGTCGAGGTCGATGCCGTCGACCGCGACCTCGTCGCCGAACCGCTTGGTCAGCCCCGAGAGGCGCAGCGCGCCCGCCATCAGGCGCCCGCCAGCCGTTCCGCGAGGTGGTCGCAGTTCGCGACGAACCGGTCGACGTCGGCATCGGTGTGCTGAACCGACATCAGCCACTGCTCCACCTTGCCCCAGGGCGGCAGGAACGCTGCGCGGTTGTGCTGGACCAGCCAGTGCGCCTGCCCGAACCGGCCGTCGAGGCCGAGGAAGTCGCGGAAGTTGCGGATCCGCTCCGGCAGGAACGACACACAGCCCTTCGCGCCCGCGGTGACCACCCGCCAGGGGAGCTCGTGGCGGTCGACGACGTCCTGGAGCCCGCTCGCCATCCGGTCGCGGAGATGGTCGAGGTGCGCGTACGCCGCCGGGGTGAGCACCTCGGTGAGCATCGCGCGCGCGGCGGCCATCGCCAGCGGGTTGCCGTTGAACGTGCCGACCTGCTCGTAGCGGCCGTCTGCGATCATCGACATCACCTCGTCGCTTCCGCCGATCGCCGAGGTCGAGACCCCGCCGCCCATGGCCTTGGCGAGGCAGATCAGGTCGGGGGTGACCCCGTAGAGCCGGGTCACGCCACCGGGTCCGGTGGTCAGCCCGGTCTTGACCTCGTCGAAGGTGAGCAGCGCGCCGTGCCGGTGCAGCAGGTCCTTCAGACCGGCCAGGTAGCCGTCGTCGGGATGGATGATGCCGGCGTTCATCATCATCGGCTCGAGGATCATCCCGGCGATCTCCCCCGCGGTGCTGCTCGAGGGCGCGCTCGACGGCCGGCAGGTCGTTGAACGGGACGATCGTGACCAGGTCCGTCACCGCCTGCGGGATGCCGGTGTTGTCCGGCACCCCCACCGGCGCGGACGCCGGGCCGATCGCCTCGGGGTCCTCCGGCAGCACCGAGACCAGCACGGAGTCGTGGTGGCCGTGGTAGCAGCCCTCCACCTTGAGGATCCGGTCCCGGCCGGTCGCCGCACGCATGAGGTGGACCGCGTCCATGGTCGCCTCGGTGCCGGAGTTGGCGAACCGCCACAGCGGCTGGCCGAACCGCTGCGCCAGCTCGTCGGCCACCACGATCGCGTCCTCGGTGGGCTGGGCGAAGTGCGTGCCGCGGCCGACTCGGCGCTGCACCGCCTCCACGATCGCCGGATGTGCGTGGCCGGCGAGCGAGACGCCGTACCCGCCGTGGAAGTCGGAGTACTCGAACCCGTCGACGTCGTAGAGCTTCGAGCCGAGCCCGTGGCTGATCCACACCGCCTGCGGCTCGGCGATCTGCCAGTTCGAGGTCGCTCCGCCGGCGAGGTGCCGGGCGCGGGTGGTGTGGTCGCGGCTGGCCGGCTGGCGGGCCAGGAACGCGGCGGTCTCCTCCTCGATCACGGAGTCGAGGCGGGCGGAAAGGGGGGTGGCTGACTGGGTCGCGGTCATCGGACGGACTCCTCGGCCCGGGGGCCATTGACTGACGGTTCAGTCTATGCGACGGTTTCGTCACGTCACAAGAACCCTCCGGGGGCTCGATGTCCGCAGAACCAGATCGTCGACCCGCATTCTCGGGTCCGCGTCGCCTGGACCGACGTTCGGTCCTTCGTGCTGCCCTCGCCGGGCTGGCACTGCCGGCGCTCGACTCGCTTGTCGCCGCGTGCGGCGGCGCGGACGGAACGGCCCGGTCGGCAACCCAGAAGATCCCCTCTCCGTCGAACCCGGTGCGCTGGCCGACGAGCAAGGCCAACCCGCCCATCGAGTCAGGCCTGACGCCGAAGCCGGGCAGCACCCTGCGGATCTACAACTACGCCGACTACCTGTCGCCGCGGGCGTTGAAGGACTTCGAGAAGAAGTACGGCGTGGACATCCGGCTCTCGACCTTCAACGACGCGGACGAGGCGCTCACCAAGATCGCCTCGAAGAACCTCAAGTTCGACCTGTACTTCCCCAGCTACGACTCGCTGGGCCGGCTGGTGCAGGGCGACCTGCTGCGTCCGCTCAACCACGACTACCTGCCCAACCTGCGCAACGTCTGGTCGAACCTGAAGGACCCCTGGTACGACCGAGGGTCGCGCTACACCATCCCGTACACGACGTACAGCACGGGCATCGGCTGGCGGGACGACATGGTCTCGACCGACATCGCCAAGCTGCCGAACCCGTACGACGTCCTCTGGGACACCACCTACGCCGGCAACATGGCGGTGCTCGACGACTGGCACACCTGCATCGCGATGGTGCTGCTGCGCAACGGCCAGCAGAACATCAACAGCACCCGGCCCAAGGACATCGCCATGGTCCGCAAGCAGCTGCTGGACCTGCGCAGCACGATGAAGCCCCGCGTGACGATCTCGATGTACACCGAGCTCCCGGCCGGGCAGTACGGGCTGTGCCAGATGTGGTCCGGGGACGCCATCAACCTGCCGTACTACCTGCCGAAGAAGACCTCGACCGACATCCTGCGGTACTGGTTCCCCCCGGACGGCAAGGGCGAGGTGGACAACGACCTCGTGGTCTGCCTGGCGCAGGGCCAGAACCCCGTCGCGGCGCACGTGTTCATGAACGAGATGCTCGACCCGAAGGTGGCCGGCCAGAACTTCGGGTACACCGGCTACCAGCCGCCGCTCACCCAGTTCACCCCCGAGCATCTCGTCTCCGAGGGCTACGTGCCGCAGAACCTCTCCACCGCGATCGTGAAGCAGTCCGACTTCGACACCGGGATCCCGCTGCTGCAGCTGCCGGCGGCGGCAGACGCGGCCTACCACCAGGTCTGGCAGGAGTTCAAGGCAGGTGGCTGAGGCCCGCGCCTCACGGCCCGGCACCCGCTGGCTCTGGCCCCTGCTGGCGCTCCCGGGCACCGTTTGGCTCGCGCTGCTCTTCGTCGCGCCGATCTACGTCGTCCTCGCGATCCTGTTCGGCAGCGTGGACCCGGTGCTGCGGCAGCCCGTGCCGGTGTGGAACCCTGCTGCAGTGGGACCTGTCGCAGTTCCTGTTCGTGTGGGACCACATCGTCGGCGCCGAACGCGTACTTCCGCCCCGCTCTGGTGCGCACCGTGGTGTACGTCGGGCTGGCCAGCCTGCTGTGCCTGGCGATCGCCTACCCGGTCGCCTACTACACCGCGCGGTTCGCCGGACGCTGGAAGGGTCTGCTGCTCGCCGCCCTGATCGCGCCGTTCTGGATCAGCTACATGATGCGGATGCTGGCGTGGGTGAACCTGCTGCAGACCGACGGCCTGCTGAACAAGGCGCTCAGCCTGGGCGGGCTGTTCAGCGTCCACGAGCCGTGGCTCAGCGGCCGGTCCTCGACGGTGGTCCTGGGGCTGGTCTACGGCTACGTGCCGTACATGATCCTGCCGCTGTTCGCCGGCCTGGACCGGATCCCGCAGCCGATGCTCGAGGCGGCGCGTGACCTCGGCGCCGGACGGTGGGAGACGTTCCGCCGGGTGATCTGGCCGATGAGCCGGACCGCGGTCGTGGTCAGCCTGCTCGTCACCAGCCTGCCGATGCTCGGTGACTACTTCACCAACGACCTGCTGTCCGGCTCACCGGACACCTCGATGATCGGCAACCTGATCAACAACTCGGTGCTGACGCCGGGCCAGACCGGGCAGGCGGGAGCCTTCGTGCTGCTGATCCTGCTCGTCTCCATCGTGCCGATGGTGCTCTACGTGCGCTCCACGCGCTCGGGCTCGGACGTGCAGTCGTGAGACTGCCGTGAGGTCGCCGCGCGGTTGGTGGCGCGACCCGTGGCGCAAGCCCCGGGTGCTGCTGGGGCTCACGCTGGCCTACCTCGCGTGGTCGCTGCTGCCGGTGCTGGTCGCGGTGCTGTTCTCGTTCAACGCCGGCCGTTCCCGGGCGAGCTGGCAGGGCTTCTCGATGCGGTGGTACTACGGCGACCCGCTCAGGTCGGTGTGGCACGACGCCAGCCTGCACACCGCGCTGACCCACACGCTGTGGCTGGGCGTGGTCGCGACCGTGGTCACGGTCCCGATCGGCGTGGCCATGGCGCTCGGTCTCGACCGCTGGCGCGGCCGGGTGCCCGCCGGTGCGAACCTCGCGGTGCTGGTCTCCTTCGTGCTGCCGGAGATCCTCATCGCGGTGTCGCTGCTGTTCGTCGCGACGGTGCTGACCACGCCCCTCGACCTCGGGACGACCGGTCAGGTGATCGGGCTGGTGACCTACCAGCTGTCCTACCCCGTGGTGATCGTGCGTGCCCGGCTGCTCACCATCGGCAAGGACTACGAGGAGGCGGCCGTCGACCTCGGCGCCTCACCCCTCGGCGCCGTGCGCCGGGTGCTGCTGCGGATGCTGCTGCCGGCGATCTTCGCGAGCGCGGTCCTCGTCTTCGCCGACGTCATCGACGACTTCATCATCGTCCGCTACCTGTCCGGCGACTCCTCGACGGAGCCGGTGTCGGTGAAGGTCTACAACACCGCGCGCGCGGCACCCACGCCTGCCCTCAACGCCCTCACCTCGCTGCTGCTGCTCGCGTCGCTGCTCGCCGTCACGCTCGGCTTCCTCGCCTACCGGTTGTTCACTCGCGGCGAGAAGGATGCGCGCAGCCTCGACGCGTTCGCCGGCAGAGGCGTAGCCTTTGAACCGTCATTCAGTCGAAAGGTCCTCAGTCATGGTCGCTGTCCCTCCTGCACCGCTCGACCCCGGCGGCGTGGCGCGCGCCCTCGCGCCCTTCGGGACCAGCCGGATGCTGCCGCGCGCGGCGTACTTCGACGACGCCGTGCTGGCCTGGGAACGCGAGCACCTGTTCGGCGGCTGGCTCTGCCTGGGACGCGCCGACGACGTCCCGGTCGGTGGCCTGGCCGCCGAGTCGGTGGGTACGTACGGCGTGCTGCTGACCCGCGACCGGGGAGGCGAGCTGCGCGCGTTCGAGAACGCCTGCCGGCACCGCGGGCACGAGCTGCTGCCCTGCGGCACCAGGACCGAGGCGGTACGGGCCATGGTGTGCCCCTACCACGCCTGGACCTACCGCTTCGACGGAAGCCTGGCCGGCGCCCCCGGTTACCGCGAGCTCGCCGACTTCGACAGGGACGACTTCGCGCTCAAGCCGGTCGTGGTCAGGGAGTGGCACGGGTGGGTCTTCGTCGACCGGACCGGGCAGGGCGGGCCGTTCGAGGAGCACGTCGGCGACCTGGAGCAGGTCGTCTCCGGGTACGACGCGGGCAACCTGGTGACCCCCGTCGCGCACGAGTACGACGTGGCCGCGAACTGGAAGGTGGTGGTCGAGAACTACCAGGAGTGCTACCACTGCTCGATGATCCATCCCGAGCTGTGCGCGGTCAGCCCGCCGGAGAGCGGGGAGAACCTGGACCCTGACGGCGACTGGGTCGGCGGGTGGATGGACCTGCGGCCGAACGCGGAGACCATGTCGCTCGACGGTCACAGCGGCGGCGTCGCGATGGCCCGGCTCGACGAGCGGGAGAAGCGCACGGTGATGTACGTCGCGGTGCTGCCGAACCTGCTGGTCAGCCTGCACCCGGACTACGTGATGACCCACCTGCTCACGCCGCTGGCGCCGGACCGCACCCGGATCCGCTGCTCCTGGGCGTTCCCTCCGCAGGTCGTTGCCGAGGACGGGTTCGACCCGTCGTACGCCGTGGACTTCTGGGACCTCACGAACCGGCAGGACTGGTCGGCCTGCGAGGGCGTCCAGCGGGGGATGCGGGCGCCGGGCTACGAGCCGGGTCCGCTGGCGCCGAGCGAGGACGGCGTCTACCAGTTCGTCGAGTACGTCGCCCGGGCCTACCAGGGCGGCTGAGCCCGGGCCGCCACCACGGCCCCGGCGACCGGCGCCCCGGCCACCGGGGCGCCGGCCACCGTCAGGCCGCCGCCGCAGCCGCCACCGCGTCGGACGGCACGTCCTGCCGGCGGGCGTTGATCACGAGGAAGCTCACCAGCCAGGCGCCCACGAACAGCATCGCGCCGGCGAAGAAGGCGACGTGGTAGCCGTGGATGAACGCCAGTGGCGCCATCGCCTTGGCCTGGGCCGGGCTGGTCACGTTGGCGGTGAGGAACGCGGTGACCGCGCCGGCGAACAGCGTGTTGAGCAGAGCCGTGCCGAGCGAGCCGCCGATCTGCTGTGAGGTGTTCAGCACGGCGCTGGCCACGCCCGCGTCGTGCGCCTGCACACCGAGCAGGGCGGTGCTGGAGGCCGGGATGAACACGTTCGCGAGCCCTACGCTCAGCAGCAGCAGCGAGGGCAGGACGTGGGTCCAGTACGACGTGTCCGGACCGATCCGGGTCAGCAGCAGCATCCCGATGATGGCCAGCGAGAGCCCGGGCACCATCAGCCGTTTGGGGCCGACCCGCGGCAGCAGCTGCGCCACGACGCCGGCGGACAGGATCAGCGCCGCGCTGAACGGCAGGAAGGCGAAACCGGCCTTCAGCGGGCTGTAGCCCAAGTTGAGCTGGAAGTAGTAGGTCAGGAACAGGAACATCGCGAAGAGCCCCGCGCCGACCAGCAGGAAGGTCAGGTAGGAGCCGCCGCGGTTGCGGTCGAGCACCACCCGCAGGGGGAGCATCGGGTTGCGGCTGCGGCGCTCCCAGGCCACGAACGCGACGAGCAGCACGGCCGCTGCGACCAGCCACGCGATCGTCTTCGGGTCGCCCCAGCCCTGGACCGCGGTGTCGGCCGGGTTCTCCGGGTGCGCCGCCTTGGCTGCCTCGGTGAACCCGTAGACCAGGGAGAACAGGCCGGTGGTGGCCAGCAGCACCCCGGGGATGTCGTAGCGGGTGTCACCGTGGGCCTTGCTCTCGTGGACGATCGGGATGGCCGCCAGACCGACGATGATCGCGACCGGCACGTTCACCCCGAGACACCAGCGCCAGGACGTGTACTCGGTGAGCACGCCCCCGACGATCAGCCCGATCGCCGCCCCTGCGCCGGCCAGCGCACCGAAGACGCCGAAGGCCTTGGCCCGCTCGTGGGGCTCGGTGAAGGTAACCGTCACCAGCGAGAGGGCGGCCGGCGCCATCAGCGCGGCGAACGCACCCTGCAGGGCGCGCGCAGCGAACAGCAGCTCTGCGGTCGGCGCGAGACCGCCGATGGCGGAGGCGAGCGCGAACCCGGTGAGCCCGATCAGGAAGGTGCGCTTGCGGCCCGTGTAGTCCGCGATCCGGCCACCGAGCAGGAGGAGCGACCCGAACGCCAGCGTGTAGGCGGTGACCACCCACTGCCGGTCGGCGTTGCTGATCCCCAGCTCACGCTGCGCCGACGGCAGCGCGATGTTCACGATCGAGGCGTCGAGGATGATCATCAGCTGCGCGGCGGCGAGCACCGCGAGGGCCCACCATCGTCGCGGGTCGACGTCGACGACGCCATTCGCGGAACCAGTGGTCGACGACGCCGTGGTGGCGGGGTTCGCTGCTTCGGACACGAGGACTCCTTGCAGAGCGGCGGGCGAGCACGGTCGAAGGCGGGAACCGTGCCAGCCCAGCGTTGCTTCCCCCACCGACAGTTCGCCTCCTAATTTGGTCCGGTGGGCTAGACACGCGATCCGCCCGGACAGCCACACCGACCGGCACTCGAGCCGGATCTCCCGGGCGGTGCAGCGCCGGGCGTCGTGCTGCGTGCGCCGACTGCCGGTCCGAGTGGTCGGGTATCCGTGGCAGGGTTGGGTACCCGCCGGCGCGTCGGCGCCGGCTTACCACGAGGAGGACGCATGACCACCACCCCGAACGAGCCCGTCGCGGACGAGGACATCGAGGACATCTCCACCCCGGCGCCCAAGCTCGGCGGCGACGCCGACGGGACGGACACCGCGGACGCGGACGGCACCGACGGCGACAGCACCGACTCCACCGACGGCGACAGCACCGACTCCACCGACGGCGACAGCACCGACTCCACCGACGGCGGCGATGCCGACGGCACCGACGCCTGACCACGTGGACGCGCTCGCGCTCCTCAGCGGCGACACCCAGGCCTTCCGCGAGAAGGTCTGGGCGTCGCAGGTGCACCTGCACCACACCGACCCGCACCGGCTGGTCGGCGTGCTCTCCCTCGAGGACGTCGACGGGCTCCTGACCGGGAGTGCGCTGCGGACGCCGACCGTGCGCGTCGTGCAGGACGGCTCGGTGCTGCCGGGGAGCCGGTTCACCCGCGCCGCGACGGTGGCCGGGCAGCCTCTGAGCGGGCTCGTGGACGCGCGGAAGGTCCTCGAGCTGTTCGACACCGGGGCGACCGTCGTACTCCAGGGACTGCACCGCTACTGGCCGCCGCTCACCCGGCTGGTCCGCGCCCTCGAGCTGGAGCTCGGGCATCCCTGCCAGGCCAACGCCTACCTCACCCCAGCGGGAAGCCAGGGCTTCTCCCGGCACAGCGACACCCACGACGTCTTCGTCTTCCAGACCCACGGCCGCAAGGAGTGGGAGGTGGTGGACGGCGGCGAGGAGCGCCAGGTGCTGCTCGAGCCGGGGCTGAGCATGTACCTGCCCACCGACACCCCGCATTCCGCGAGGAGCCAGGAGCAGACGTCGCTGCACGTCACCGTGGGGATCAACCGGCTCACCTGGCGTCAGGTGCTGCGCCGGCTCACCGACGACCTGCTGGCGGGCGAGGTGTACGACGAGCCGCTGCCGGCCGGCTACCTCGACGAGCCCACCCGCCTCGCGGTGGGGCTGTCCGCGCGGCTGGCCTCGCTCGCCACCGGCATCGAGGCCCTCGACGAGACCGAGGCGGCCGACGGCCACGTGGCACGCTTCCTCAGCGCCCGGACGCCGGCCCTCGACGGCGGGCTCCTGGACCTGGTCCGCGTGGGCGCCCTGGACCAGGGGACCGTCGTCGCCCGGCGGCGCTCCGCCGCGTGCACGCTGCGGGTCGACGGTGACCGGCTGCTCGTGCTGCTCGGTGACCGCGCGCTGCGGATGCCCGTGCGGCTCGTCGACCCGATGCGCTACGTCCGCGACCACGAGTCGTTCCGGGTGGCCGACCTGTCGCCCTGGCTCGACGCCGAGAGCCGGCTGGTCGTCGTGCGCCGGCTGGTCCGGGCGGCCCTGCTGCGGATCGTGGAGTGAGCGAGCCGTTCCGTTGCTCGTCGGCCAGCGCCTCGCGGGACGAGCCGCTGGTCGGCACCGCGTCGACGGTGCGCGCCTTCCTGCTCGTCGAGGAGCCCGGGCCGTGGGGCGTCGACGCGCTACGCGACAGCCGGCTGCCGGAGGAGGTGAAGGGCTGGCTGCGAGGGCTGCGCGGGGTGCGGCCGCTGCTCGTCCGGCGGCAGGACCGGCGGCGAGGGGCAACGGGCGTACGGGTCTTCGCCGGCCGGGCCTCCGCGCGGCAGCCGCGCCTGGAGACGGCTGAGCTGTCCGACGTCCGGGAGGTCACCGGGCTGGACGTCGAGGCGCTCCGCGAGGGGCGCTCTCCGGGGCTCTCGAGGGTCGCAGAGCCGCTGTACCTCGTCTGCACCCACGGTCGCCACGACGCCTGCTGCGCGGAGCGGGGCCGACCGCTGTGCGCCGCTCTGCACGTCGCCGCACGGGCGCAGGCCTGGGAGGTGTCGCACATCGGTGGCGACCGGTTCGCGGCCAACCTGCTGGTGCTGCCGGACGGTCTCTACTACGGGCGGCTCGGTCCGGAGGACGCCGCGCCGCTGGTCGCGGCGCACCGAGCCGGCGAGCTGGACCTCGACCACCTCCGAGGTCGTTGCGCCTACCCGTTCGGCGTCCAGGCCGCGGAGGTGCATCTCCGCCGACACCTGGGCGAGCTCGGGCTGGCGACCGTGCGGCTGCGCGGACACCACCAGGATGGCGCCGTCGTGCGGACGTGGTGGGACGTCGCGGGGACCACCTGGTCGGTGGACGTGCGAGCGACGACCGTGGGCGCTCACCGGCTGACCTGCCGTTCCCTGTCCGCCCGCCCTGCGCCGATGTACGAGCTGGTCTCGCTCGACCGCCGGGCCGCCTAGCGGCCGGCACCGGGTGCGGCCGGCACCGGGTGCGGCCTGTGCCGGTGCGGCCTGTGCCGGTGCGGCCTGTGCGCGTGCGGCCTGTGCCGGTGCGGTCCGGGCCGGTGGACAGGACGGGCCCGGAGGCCGTCGCTTGTCGGCGCCGTCACCTAGGGTCGTGACCGACGTTGACGAGCAGGCCGGGCGACGGGAGGGGGCCACGTGGCGCTGAGGCTGCACCGCGCGGAGCGGGCCGACGTGCTGGTAGGCGGGCTCGCGACCGTGCTCGCCGAGCCGCCGGAGGACCCGTTCTCCGAGGATCTGGTCGCGGTGCCGTCCCAGGGCGTCGAGCGCTGGATCGCCCAGTCGCTGTCCACGTCGTTGGGAGCCGGTGTCGACGGCGAGGACGGGGTGTGCGCCAACATCGGCTTCCCGTCCCCCGCCCGGGTCGTGTCCGAGGCGGTTGCGACGGCCTGCGGGATCGCCCCCGACGACGACCCCTGGGCCGAGCGTCGGCTGCCGTGGGCGCTGCTCGAGGTGGTCGACGGGTGCGTTGAGGAGGACTGGTGCCGGGCGCTCGGCCGTCACCTGGGAGTCGGTGCGGGCCGCGCCGACCAGGGGCGGCGGGTCGCCACCGCCCAGAAGCTGGCCGGTCTGTTCACCTCGTACGGCGCCCAGCGGCCGTCGATGCTGCGCGGCTGGGCCCGCGGCGAGGACACCGACGGCTTCGGCGCGGACGTCGACGACGACCTGCTCTGGCAGCCCGAGCTGTGGCGGCGGCTCCGGGCGGCCGCCGGTGTCGAGAGCCCGGCCGAACGCGTGCTGACCGCGACCGCGAGGCTCCGGGACGCCCCTGGCCTGGTGCACCTCCCGGCCAGGCTGTCGCTGTTCGGCGCCACCCGGCTGACCGCGGACCAGGTGGAGGTCCTGTCGGCGCTCGCCGCACACCGCGACATCGACCTCTGGCTGCCGCACCCGTCCGGTGCACTGTGGGACGCGGTCGCCGCGACGGGGCCCGGCCTGACCGCCCGACGCCAGGACCCGACCGGCAAGGTGCCGCACCACCCGCTCCTGGTCTCCTGCGGCCGCGATGCGCGCGAGCTCCAGCTGCGGCTCTGCTCGACCGCGCAGCCGGACGTCGACGAGCACCTCGCCCTCCCGCCGGACGACCCGGGGGCGCTGCTCGGGGCGCTCCAGGGCGACGTGCGCGAGGACCGGGAGCCTCGAGGCGTCCATCGGCTCGCCGACGGCGACAGGTCCGTGCAGGTGCATGCCTGTCACGGTCGACAGCGCCAGGTCGAGGTGCTGCGCGAGGTGCTGCTCGGGCTGCTCGAGGAGGACCCGACGCTGGAGCCGCGCGACATCGTGGTGATGTGCCCGGACATCGAGTCCTATGCCCCGCTGATCTCGGCCGCGTTCGGCCTCGAGGGGCTCGAGGCCTCGGCCGGCGGCGACAGGGCCGGCGGCGACAGGGCCGGCGGCGACAGGGCCGGCGGCGACGGGGCCGGGTCGCGGATCCACCCCGGCCACCGGCTGCGCGTCCGACTTGCCGACCGGGCGCTCCGTCAGACCAACCCGGTGCTCGCCGTGGTGGCGAGGCTGCTCGAGCTCGCGGACGCGCGGCTGACCGTCACCGAGGTGCTCGACCTCGCGGCGATGCCGGCGGTGCGGGCGCGGTTCGGCTTCGACGACGACGAGCTGGAGCTGCTCGGGGACTGGGTGCGCAGGTCAGGTGTCCGCTGGGGGCTCGACGCGAGCGCCCGGGCGCCGTACCACCTGGAGACGGTGCCGCAGAACACCTGGCGGGCCGGTCTCGACCGGGTCCTGGTCGGCGTGGCGATGGACGAGGAGGAGCTGCGCGCCGTCGGCATGGCGCTCCCGCTCGACGACGTGGACAGCAACGAGGTCGACCTCGCCGGGCGGTTGGCCGAGCTCATCGAGCGGCTCGGGCGAGCCGTGGAGACACTGAGCGCCGAGCAGACCCTGGACGGCTGGATCGGGGCTCTGCTGGCCGCCGTCGACGAGCTCACCTGGGCGCCGCCGTTCGACGCCTGGCAGACGTCGGAGGCGCGCCGGCAGCTCACTGACGTGCTGCTCGACGCGGGCGGCCATGCCAACACGGTGCCTCTGCTGCTCTCGGACGTGCGCGCGCTGCTCGGCCACCGGCTGCGTGGCCGACCGACGCGCGCGAACTTCCGTACGGGCTGGCTGACCATGTGCACGATGGTGCCGATGCGCTCGGTGCCGCACCGCGTGGTGTGCCTGCTCGGTCTCGACGACGGGGTGTTCCCGAGGGCCGCTCTCCCCGACGGCGACGACGTGCTCGCCCGCGACCCCCGGGTGGGGGAGCGGGACGTCCGTTCCGAGGACCGGCAGCTCTTTCTCGACGCGGTCCTGGCCGCGCGCGAGCGGCTGGTGGTGCTCTACAGCGGCGCCGACGAGCACACGGGCGCGGAGCGGCCACCGGCCGTCCCGCTCGGCGAGCTGCTCGACGTACTCGACCGGACGGCAGCCGTCGGCGACGGCACGGTGCGCGACCGGGTGCTGGTGCGCCACCCGCTGCAGCCCTTCGACGGCCGCAACTTCGCGGCCGGGCGGCTCGGCGTGCGCGGCCCGTTCAGCTTCGACGCGGCGGCGTACGACGGCGCCCGGGCCATGCTCGGGGAGCGGTCGGCCGCAGCCCCCTTCCTGACTGCGCCGCTGGTCGACGACGGGCAGGCGGACACCGTGGAGCTGGACGCCCTCGTCGCCTTCCTGGAGCACCCGGCCAAGGCGTTCGTACGGCGGCGGCTCGGGCTGGCCGCCCTGGCCGACGAGGACCAGCCCGCGGACACGCTGCCCGTGGAGCTCGACGCTCTGGAGGCGTGGCAGGTCGGTGAGCGACTGCTGACTGCCCGGCTGGCCGGGGTGCCGCGCGACCGAGCGGTGCGTGCCGAGTGGCTGCGCGGTCAGCTGCCGCCGGGCCCGCTCGGGGGTGGAGTCGTCGACGCGGCCGCCGACGAGGTCGAGGTGCTCGTGCAGCGCACCGGCGACCTGCGCGCCGGCGAGCCGACCGCCGTCGACGTCGCGGTGCAGCTTCCCGGGGGCTGCCGGCTGGCCGGCACGGTGCCCTGGGTGCACGGCGACGTCGTCGTCCGGGTGACCTTCTCCAGGCTTGCCGCGAAGCACCGGCTGCGGGCCTGGGTGCAGCTGCTGGCGCTGGCCGCCGCCGATCCGGAGCAGCCGTGGACCACCGCCACCGCCGGCAGGGGCCGCAGAAAGGGCACCTTCGCGATCTCGAGGGCGACCCGCCCCGACGCTGGACGGGCCGCCGCGGCGCTCGACGACCTCGTCGCCCTCTACCGGCTCGGGCGACGCCAGCCCCTCCCGTTGTCGCCCAGGACGTCCTGCTGCTATGCGGAGAAGCGCCGCAGCGGGTCGCCGCCCGGTGCCTGCCAGGCCAAGGCGTCCACGGAGTGGCGTCGCAGCTTCGACGGCCGCGACATCGGGGAGCACGACGACGTCGACCATCGTCGGGTCTGGGGCGACGCACCGTTCGAGGCGCTGCTCGGCGAGCCTGCCCGTGCCGACCTCGCCTGGCCCGACGAGGACAGCCTGTTCGGCCAGCTCGCGCGGATCGTGTGGCAGCCGCTGCTGGACGCCGAGTCGGTGAGCGAGTCGTGACCGACGTCTTCGACCTCTGCGGCAGCCTGCCGCGCGGCACGACCGTGCTGGAGGCCAGCGCCGGCACGGGCAAGACCCACGCGATCGCGACGCTGGCGACCCGCTACGTCGCCGAGGGCGTGGCCCGGATCGACGAGCTGATGCTCGTCACCTTCGGGAGGGCGGCCACCGTCGAGCTCCGCGACCGGGTGCGCGAGCGACTGGTGGCGACCGCCGCCGCCCTCCGCGAGCCGGAGGCGGCCCGTGCGGGTGCGGACGCCGTCGCTCGTCACCTCGCGACCGGGGCGGCCGCCGAGGTCGCCGCGCGCCGGGGCCGGCTGGCCACCGCGCTCGCCAACTTCGACGCCGCCACGATCGCGACGACGCACGGCTTCTGCCACCAGATGCTCGGCGGGCTAGGCATCGCCGCGGACGTCGATGCGGACGTCGCCTTCACCGACGATGTCACCGATCTGGTCGGCGAGGTGGTCAACGACCTCTACGTACGCGCCTACGCCCGGCCGGGCAGCCCGCCCCCGCCGTTCGGGGTCGCGGCCGCCACCTCGGTGGGGACCGCGGCCGTCGCGGACCGGCAGGCCCGCCTCGAGCCCCGCGACGCGACACCCGACACCGAGCCGGACGTGCGCCGTCGGCTGGCCGAGACCGTGCGCGCCGAGGTCGACCGGCGCAAGCGCACCCGGCGGCTGATGGACTACGACGACCTCCTGGTCCATCTGCGCGACGCGCTCGCCGACCCCGAGACCGGCGCGGACGCGTGTGCCCGGGTCCGCGGCAGGTACGCCGTGGTTCTCGTCGACGAGTTCCAGGACACCGACCCCGTGCAGTGGGAGATCCTCGAGCGCGCCTTCCACGGCCACCGGACGCTGGTGCTGATCGGCGACCCCAAGCAGGCCATCTACGCCTTCCGCGGCGCCGACGTGGTCACCTACCTGCTGGCGACCGCGACGGCCGGCGCGTCGGCGACGCTCGCCACCAACTGGCGCAGCGACGCTCCGCTGGTCCGTGGGCTCGGTCACCTGATGAGCGGCGTGGCGCTCGGTGATCCGCGGATCCTCGTGAGCCCCGTCCAGGCGGCGCATGTCGACGCCCGCCTCGTCGGATCGCCGGGCGCCGAGCCGGTGCGGCTGCGCGTGGTCGACCGCCACGCGCTGAGCCCGGGCCGCTCCGGCGTGCTGTCGGTGAAGGACGCCCGGCCGTTCGTCGCCAGGGACGTCGCCAGTGACATCGTGCGGCTGCTCGGCTCCGACGCCCGGCTGCACGACGCTGCCGGCGAGCGTCCGGTCCGGCCTGCGGACGTCGCGGTGCTGGTGCACCGCAACGAGGACGGCGCGACCGTACGCGACTGCCTCGAGGCGGTCGGGGTGCCCGTTGTGCTCACCGGCACATCGAGCGTCTTCCTGTCCTCAGCCGCCGAGGACTGGCTCAGTCTTCTCGCGGCCCTCGAGCAGCCGCAGCGCCAGGGCCTTGCCCGGGCCGCCGCGCTCACCGGCTTCGTCGGCTGGACGGCCGAGCGGCTCGCCGCGGAGGACGACCGTGCCCTCGACGAGCTGAGCGCCCGGCTGCACGCCTGGGCGGAGGTCCTCGGCAGCCGTGGGGTGGCGGCTCTGTTCGAGGTGATCACCAGCACGGGACGGCTCGCGGAGCGGGTGCTGGCCGCCGAGCACGGCGAGCGGCGGCTGACCGACCTGCGCCACGTCGCGCAGAGCCTGCACGCCGCCGCCGCCGAGTCCCAGCTCGGCGTCGCCTCCCTGGTCGAGTGGCTGCAGCGGCGGATCGCCGAGGCGCAGGGTGACGCGACCGAGGAGCGCAGCCGTCGGCTGGAGTCCGACGCGGAGGCCGTCCAGGTCGTGACCGTGCATCGGAGCAAGGGCCTGGAGTTCCCCGTCGTCTACGCGCCGTTCCTGTGGGACAAGTTCGTCCGCAAGGATCCGGACTTCCTGCTGGTCCACGACGCCACCGCGCAGCGGGTCCTCGACGTGGGAGGCGCCCAGTCCGCCGGGTACGCAGGGCGCGCCGCCCTGCACCACGCCGAGGACGCCGGCGAGTCGCTCCGGCTGGCCTACGTCGCGCTCACCCGCGCGCGCTGCCAGGTCGTGGCGCACTGGGCCCCGGCCGGCAACACGAGGACGGCCCCGCTGCACCGGTTGCTGTTCGGCGACCCGGACCCGGACGGCGGCCTGCCCGAGACCGTCGCGGTCGGCACGGACGACTTCGTCCGACGCCGGCTGGGCGACCTCGCCACGCGGTCCGGCGGGACCGTCGGCGTCGAGCGGGCCGACGGCGGGGACACGAGGTCGTGGCGGCCGGCCGCCACCGCCTATCCCGCCCTCGCGGTGCGCGCCTTCGACCGCGCGCTCGACACGGCATGGAGCCGGACGTCGTACTCCGGGCTGACGGCGGGGCTCCACCAGGAGCCTGTGGCGCCCGGTGTCTCGAGCGAGGTCGAGGACCCTGGCATTCTCGACGAGCCCGAGCCCGAGCCCGAGCCCGAGCCCGAGCACGGTCCGGTCGTCCCGACGGGCGAGGGCGGGGACGACGCGCTGCCCTCGCCGATGGCGGCACTGCCGAAGGGCGCCTCGTTCGGCACGCTCGTCCACCGGGTGCTCGAGACGACCGACTTCGCGGCCATCGACCTGCGCGACGAGCTCCTGCGGCAGGCCGAGACTGCCGGCTCGGAGCGGTACGCCGGCATCCCGGCGGCCGGGCTGGCCGACGCGCTCGTGCCGGCTCTTCAGACACCGCTGGGTCCGCTCACCGGGGACCTGCGGCTCGCCGACGTGCCGGCCTCCGACCGGCTCGACGAGCTGGTCTTCGAGATGCCGCTGCTCGGCGGCGACCGGCCGGCGGGCGAGGCGTACGTCGGCGAGGTGGCCGGGCTGCTCCTGCGGCACCTCCCGCCCGACGACCCGCTGCGTGGCTACGGCGACGATCTCCGGACCCCCTTGCTCGCGGCCCGGCGGCTGCGCGGCTTCCTGAACGGAAGCATCGACATGGCGCTGCGGCACCGCAGCGACGGCGTGCCGCGCTACCTGGTCGTGGACTACAAGACCAACTGGCTCGGCGGCTCGACGCTGACGACGTCCGACTACACCCGACCCGCCATGGCCCACGCGATGCGTGCGGCGCACTACCCGCTCCAGGCGCTGCTCTACTCGGTCGCGCTGCACCGCTTCCTGCGCTGGCGCCAGCCAGGCTACGACCCGGACGTCCACCTCGGCGGCGTGCTCTACCTGTTCCTGCGCGGGATGGCCGGACCCGCGACGCCGCTGTCGGGTGGTGCGCCCTGCGGGGTGTTCTCCTGGCGCCCGCCCGCGGCGCTGGTCAGCGACCTGTCGGACCTGCTGGACCGGGGGCGGTCGTGACGTTCCTCGACATCCTCGACCCGTACGACGCCCAGCGGGTGCGCCGGGCCGACGGCGTCCTGCGGACCTTCAACGAGACGGGCGTGCTCGCGGCTGCGGACCTGCACGTCGCCCGGCGACTCGGGGAGCTGGGCGGAGAGGCCGACCCGAGCGTGCTCCTGGCCGCGGCTCTCACCGTCCGGGCGCTGCGCCAGGGGTCGGTCTGCATCGAGCCGGCCGAGGTGGCTCTCTCGACGGCCGTCGAGGGCGTCGAGGCGGTCGTCGTGGCGGCGCTGCCGTGGCCCGCTCCGGCGGCCTGGTCCGCCGCGCTCGAGCGCAGCCCCCTGGTCGCCGCAGGGCCGGACGGCCCGTCGGACCGCCCGCTCCGGTTCGTCGACGGCCTGCTCTACCTGGACCGCTACTGGCGACAGGAGCGCTGCATCGCCGACATGCTCGACGAGGCCGCCGCGCGCACCCCGCCGGCGGTCGACGGCGGCCGGCTCCAGGAGGCGCTGGCCCGGCTCTTCCCCGCGGCAGGCCCGGACCGGCAACGGCTGGCCGCCGTGGTCGCCGCGCACCGTTGGGTCAGCGTGCTCGCCGGTGGCCCCGGCACCGGGAAGACCACCACGGTGGCCAAGCTGCTCGCCGTGCTCGCCGACCGCCCTGGCGTCCCGCCGCGGATCGCGCTGGCTGCCCCGACCGGCAAGGCGGCCGCCCGGCTGGGCGAGGCCGTCGCCGAGGTGACAGGAGGGCTGACGCGCGACGACCGGGACCGGCTCGGCGCGCTGACCGCCTCGACGCTGCACCGACTCCTCGGCTGGAAGCCCGGTTCGCGCGGCCGGTTCCGCCATGACCGGCACAACCGGCTGCCCTTCGACGTGGTGGTCGTCGACGAGGCGTCGATGGTCTCCCTCACCCTGATGTCGAGGCTGGTCGAGGCGGTCCGCTCCGACTGCCGGCTGGTCCTCGTCGGCGACCCGGACCAGCTCGCGTCGGTGGAGGCAGGGGCGGTGCTCGGCGACCTCGTGGCACGGTCGCCCGCCACGGCGCCGGCAGCACCCCCGGCGCCGCTGACCGCCCGCGACCTGCCCGACCTCGACGACGACGAGCGGGTCGCGGCGCTCGACGCCGGAGTCGTGCGGCTCTCGCTGGTGCACCGCTTCTCGGGCGGCATCAAGGACCTCGCGGAGGCGGTGCGCGCCGGTGACGCCGCATCCGTGCTCGCGATCCTCGACGCCGCGCCTCCCGGGGTGGCGCACGTCGACGCCGACGCGGCCGTGACCGCCGATCTCGGCGCGGTTCGCGAGGACGCGGTGATGGCCGGCACGGCTCTGGCCGACGCCGCAGCCTCCGGCGCTGCCGAGGAGTCGCTGCACCTCCTCGAGCGGCACAGGCTGCTCTGCGCCCACCGCAAGGGCGCCTACGGGGTCGAGGAGTGGGGACGCCGCGTCGAGGAGTGGCTGCGCGATGCACTGCCCGGCTACGGCGGGGGCGGGCGTTGGTACGTCGGTCGGCCGTTGCTGGTCACGGCCAACGACTACCAGGCGCGGCTGTTCAACGGCGACACCGGTGTCGTGCTCGACGTGGCCGGAGCACCCCGCGCGGCGTTCCGTCGCGACGGTGTCGTCGACCTGCTGCCGGTGAGCCGGCTGGCGGACGTGCAGACCGTGCATGCGATGTCGGTGCACCGCAGCCAGGGCAGCCAGTTCGACCGGGTGAGTCTCGTGCTGCCGCCCGCGGACTCGCCGTTGCTGACCCGTGAGCTGCTCTACACCGCAGTCACCCGGGCCAAGGAGCAGGTCCGCATCATCGGCCCGCGCGCGGCGGTCGCGGCGGCGGTCGCCCGGCCGATCCGCCGGGCGAGCGGTCTGCGCCCGAGGCGGGACTAGGCCGCCACGAACGACTCGGTGCTCCACCAGGCGCGGTAACGCTCCGCTCCCAGGAGGTCGACCAGTGGCTCGGTCTGCGAGCGGTGCGCGTGCAGGGCCGCGACCTTGCGGTCGAGCACCCGGTCCTCGAGCCGCACCTGGGCCGCCAGGTCCTCGGCGGGGGTCGACGGAGCGGCCGCCGGGTCGAACCACAGCCCCAGGGACTCGTTGACCTCACCCCAGGCGGTGTGGAAGTCGGGAGTCACCGTGGCGTACCACAGCCGAGCGCTGCAGCCGGTCCGACGCCAGGCCCGGGTGACCCAGGCCGAGACGGTCCGGTGGTCGTCGTGCCCGGTCATCCCCTCGGGGCCGAACGTCACCACGGTGTGCGGCCGGACGGCGGTGATCAGGCGCTCGACCGCGGTCACGCCGTACTCGGGATCGACCGTCGGGGAGCTCGCCGTCGCGGTGGCCGAGCCAGACATGCTCGGTGACCCCGACGTGCCGCAGGCTGGTGATCAGCTCGCGCTCGCGCAGCGGTGCCAGCCGGTGCGGCGGCCATCGCTCCGGGTCGTCGGTGCCGCGCTCGCCGAAGGTGGCGGTCGCCACGACGACCCGGTGCCCGGCGTCCCGGGTCACCGTCATCAGGCCGGCCGACAGGTACGCCTCGTCGTCAGGATGGGCCCAGACGCCGAGGAGGGTGCCCGGTACGGGCGGAGGCGTTGTCGTCATGGCGCCAGCCAACCGCGGCGGCCTTCCCTGCACCTTCCTTCGTCGCGGTCCTGAGCGCGGTCGCCAGCGGGCGATGCCGCTCCGGCGCGTCGAGGAGGCTGGCGGTGGTTGAGCCACGCCATGAGCCACAGCCGATGAGCCGGTCAGCCGATGAGCCGGTCAGCCGATGAGCCGGTCAGCCGGCCGCTCCGGTCTTGAGGCGGCGGGCGACGTGGACCGCCCGCTCCACCAGGTGGTCCAGAGCGTCGTAGTCGGCGCTGCCGAGCGGCTCGTCGTTGCCGGCGCCGGTCACCGTGCCCACGCCGTACGGGTTGCCGTCGGCGAACTTCACCGGATCGGTGTATCCCGGAGACACGATCAGCCCGCCGAAGTGGTGGATCGTGGTGTACAGCGCGAGCAGCGTCGACTCCTGGCCGCCGTGCGCGGTCTGGGACGACGTGAAGCCGGCGTACACCTTGTCCGCGAGCAGGCCCTGGCCCCACTGCGGGCCCAGCGAGTCGATGAACTGCTTGAGCTGGCTGGCGACGTTCCCGAAACGGGTCGGCGAGCCGAGCAGGACCACGTCCGCCCAGGTCACGTCCTCGGCAGTGGCCTCCGGCTCGCCCTGGACCGTCTGGCGGTGCTGGGCCCACGCGCCGTTCGACTCCACGACCTCATCGGGCGCCAGCTCCGCGACGTGCCGCAGGCGCACGTCTGCGCCGGCCTTGTCCGCGGTCTGCGCGAGGCGCTCGGCCATCGCGTGCGTCGTGCCGGTCGCGGAGTAGTAGATGACGGAGACGTTCACGTCGCTCACGCGGGTTCACCTCGTCGGCTCGGGGATCCGTTGACCACCTCCAGTAGCCGATCCGACGATCGACAAACCTTCAACCATCTGGTCTTCAGTGGCGTTCTGCCGGTTTTGTGGAACGGTGAGGCCCATGCTCTCGACCCGACGCTCTCCTCGTGCCGCCCTGGCCGGCCTCATGACCACCGTTCCGCTGACCGCTGCGGCTCTGCTGGCCGGCAGCCTCACCGTGCCGCACGATTCTCTCCGGCCGGTTGCCGCGTCCTACCCGACGAACGCCGGAAAGATCTTCCGGTGGGGTGACTCGCAGTGGCACGACGGATTCGTCGAGCCGGTCACGAAGGCCTGGGCGGTCAACCGCCCGCGGCAGGTCCGCAACCAGCACGGCATGCTGACGCTCGAGGGGTACGCCGCCGCGCACAACGTGACCGCGACGCTGACCGGGCACGGTCGCCGCTACGGCCGGTGGGAGGCCCGGGTCCGCTCCAACCAGTACCGCAGCGACCACACGCCGTACCGGGTGGTCTGGGAGCTGGTCCCGGTCGGCGACTACCACTGCGGCGCGCGCAGCATCGTGCTGTCGAGCTACCGGATGGGAGACCACCGTGCGCACCTCGCGATCCGGAACCTCCACAACGCGCAGTTCTCAGCCTCCCGCCGCCGGAACCTCGGCAACGGGGTGTTCCACACCTACGCGGTCGAGGTCACCCGCACCCACGTCTCCTGGTTCGTCGACACCCAGGTGATCCGCACCGAGCGCCGCAGCGCCGCGCTGTCCGGAGCGAGGTTCAAGGTCCGCTTCAGGCTGGTGGCCGCGCTGGGCAGACGGATGAACCCGGGGCGGATGCAGATGGACTGGGTCCGCTACTACACCCTGGCCCGCCCCAACGCCCGGTCGATCAAGGCGCCGGCCACCGTCCGAGGCACGTTCGGCGCCGCCTGCTGAGGGCTGGTGGGCTCCGGGGACCTGGCCCCCGCCAGAACGGCTCAGGCAACCGGTCAGACCAGCGTGGTGGCGGTGCCGCGGGCACATCGAGCAGGCCGACCACGACAGGACCATCGGTCATCTCGGGCCACCGCGACACCGCCTCAACCCCCACCGTTCCCGGGTTGTGCGTGCGCACGCAACGGTCGCAGGGCCCGGCGGCGGGAGTCCTTCGGCCCGCGTCGCCGCACGAACGGACCAGCCCCTCCCGGCCCGTTCTCGTCCACAACCGGCCCGCTGCCGTCACCTGTGCACACCCTCACTCCGCCGTTCGACCCGCTGTCGGTCGGTCCCGCGAGGGTTCCGGTCATGCAGTCGCCTCCGCCGGAACCGCCGGCAGCAGCGACCTGACCGGAAGGGGCCCATGAACCACCTACGAACCGTGCGGCTACGCCGCACCCTCACCACAGTCGTCCTCGTGACGGCCGCGGCGGTGCTGCTGCTGACCGTCGCACCGGCCGTCACCGACGCGGCCCAGCCACCCGTCGGCGTGCGGGCGACCGGTGACCCGCTGGCCGACTCGACCGGGCTCGGCGGTCGGGACCTGGCCCGCGGGCGGGTCGTCGACGCGTCCGGCGCGCCGGCCGCCGGCGTCGGTGTGGTGCTCTACGCGTGGCCGTCGAACGCCGTCGCCGACCACCTCGTTGCCGGGGACCGGGTGCGGCTCACCGCGGTCGCCCGGTCCCGGACGACCGCGGCCGGGCGCTACGTGCTCCGGGTGCCCGAGCTCGGCTCGCTGCTGCCCTTCGCGGGGCCGGACCGGGCGGTCAACCTCGAGGTCGTGGCGTCCGGGGCGGGCGGCACGGTCGCCGTGCACGCCTTCTCGCGGGACCTGGTCACGAACGGCGCGGTCAGCGCAGTGGCCCGCCCCCCGCGGCTCGTCGCGGCCGGCGCCGGGGGCCGGGCGGCCACGGGGGACGCGCCGCCCCTGCGCGCCCATCTCACCCTCGAGCCGGGAGGTCCGGGGCTCCCGGCCGCACGCGTGAGAGCGGCTACATCGCTGTCCTGCTCGGCCTCGCTGACCCGAAGGTACAAGCCCAGGTGGGGGCTGGTCGGCCAGCACTACAGCAGGACCGGCGGAGTGCGGTCCGCCTTCGTCTACACCTCGGGGGCGGAGTCCCAGCTCGGTGTCGGAGTGTCCGCGTCCGGGAAGTACGGCACCTTCCACGCCGGCGGCACGAACAGCAAGTCCTCGTCCGGCTCGATCACCTTCCCGCCCGTCCGCGGCGCGCAGAGCGCCTACCGGCTGACCAAGTTCGCCTACGGCAAGTACCTCGTGCTCTGCTTCGGCCTCATGGGTACGGTGACCAAGCACTACGAGGTGCGGGCCACCACGTGGGCCGGTGGCTCCCAGACCCGCTACCCGGGCCCCATCCGGGCCCGGCACTGCGTGCCGTTCGAGGCCGGCAGCACCTTCGCCAAGCGCGACACCCGGGCGGTCCGGTGGACCAACGGGATGGACGTCTCGGCCGCGATCGGCATCGACCTGTCGCTGCGGACAGGCTACTCCCAGGAGGCGCTCGTCCGGTTCCACTTCGTCCATGCACACCGGTTGTGCGGCTCCGGGGACTATCCGGGCGGCCGCCCCTACCAGCTCGAGGTCCGGAGGTAGCAGCCGTGTCGAGCCGGACCTGCCGGGGGCCGCGTCGGCCCCGCGCGATGCGGGGAGGCGTGGTCGCCCTGCCGGCGGCCGCGGTGGTGGTCGCCCTGGTCGTGATGCTGTCGTCCTGCGGCGGGGGTGGCGCGGTGCGCGACGACGGGCCGCTGCGTGCCGGGGGAGACCCGGGCTCGCTGTGTCTGCCACGGCGTGGACCCAGCACGCCGGTGACCCTCGGACTGGAGACCCTGCGCAACACCGGACCCGAACGCGTCCGGCTGCTGGGGGTGCGGCTGGTCGGCGCCCGGCACGTCGCGCTGCGCGGCAGCTACGTGGTGCCGGTTCCGGACCATCAGCTCGTCGGCGGGTGGTCCCGCTGGCCGCCACCGCCGCGGGTCCTGGCGGCCGCCGGCGTCCCGCGGGTGCGCTGGCGTCGGCTGCCCGGCGCCGTGGTGACGCCCGGCTCCGGCGGCCTCGGCCTCGTCATCCATGCCCGGACGACCGCCGTGGAGCCGGCGGGCTTCCGTGCCGTGGCGATCCGATACGCGGTCGGCTCCCGCGCCTACGTGGCGGTCACATCCACCCGCGTCGTGGTCCGCGCCCGGTGCTGACCCGTCGGGGGACCCGTCGATGGAGGACCTTCGGCTCTTGGGCCGGCTGGGCGCCGACGGTGGACTTGGTCGTGGGGGACCGTGCAGGCGACCCCGGAGGTGCTCGTGGCCGACCAGAAGTACCTCGAACCGGGCAGCTCGGTGCCGCCGGACCGGCCGCACGCGGGCGGCGTGTCGCGTGGCGGCCGCACAACACCGTTCGGCGTCGGCATCAGCCTGGGACGCTGGGCGGGCGTCGACGTGCGCGCACACTGGTCCGTCGCGGTCGTGCTCCTCCTGCTCGTCGATCTGCTGGCCGCGGTAGTGCTTCCCGAGGCCGCCCCACGCCACGCGCTGTGGACCTACTGGGTTGTCGGGACCGTGACAGCGGTCGTCTTCCTGGCCGCGCTGGTGGCACACGAGCTGGCCCACGCGGTCACCGCGCGGCACTACGGGATGGAGGTGACCTCCATCACGCTGTGGATGCTCGGCGGGCTCACCGAGCTCGACGGCGAGCCGCCGTCGCCGCGGGCGGACGCGCTGATCGCGCTGTCCGGGCCCGCGACGAGCTTCCTCGTCGGCGGCCTCTCCGCGGGCCTGGCATGGACAGTGAACGCGCTGGCCGGCGGCTTCGGCCTGGCCGGCACGGCCCTCGGCTGGCTGGCCGGGATCAACCTGCTGCTGGGAGCGTTCAACCTCCTTCCGGGCGCGCCGCTCGACGGTGGACGGCTGCTGCGCGCGCTGCTGTGGCGCCGCACCCAGGACCGGGCCGAGGCGGCCCGCAAGGCGGCGACGGCCGGGCAGGTGCTCGGCACCGTCATGGTGGCGCTGGGCATCTACGAGGTGCTCTTCGTCGACATGGGAGGCCTCTGGCTCGCGCTCCTCGGCTGGTTCATCATCAGCGGTGCGGCGAGCGAGCGCTACGCCGTCGGCGCCGAGAAGCTCAGCGGGCTGCACGTCCAGGACGTGATGACGCGCACGCCCGCCGTGGCACCGTCCTGGTGGAGCGTGGAGCAGTTCCTCGACCGGCTCGCCCCGGAGGACACCGGGCAGCCGGCGTTCCCGCTCGTCGACGTGGACGGCCAGGCCGCGGGGGTGACCACCCTGAGCCGCTTGGAGCGGGTCGCGCCGGCGCAGCGGCCGGACGTCCGGCTGCGCGAGCTGGTCCGCGCGCGCACACCGCCGACCGTGGGGGAGGACGCCCCGCTCACCGACGTGTACCTCGCCATGCACCTGCGCGGCGACATCGCCGTGGTGGTCGCGGAGCACGGCGCTCCGGTCGGTGTGGTCACCGAGCTCGACCTGGCCCGGGCCGCCCAGCTCGCGCGGCTCGGCTGGCCACACCGGTAGCCGCCGCGGTCACACCGGCGGGTCCGGCCACCGGTCGGCCCACGGCGCCAGCTGCTCCCACGCGGCGGCGACGGCGAGCACCCGGGCGTCGGACCAGCGCGGCCCGATGACCTGCATGCCCACCGGCAGGCCGTCGTGGTCGCGGCCGGTCGGCACGGCGCAGGCCGGCTGTCCGGTGAGGTTGGCCGGCAGCGCGAGCGCGCACCAGTCGTCGAAGAACGGGTCGACCGGACTGCCGTCGATCGTGGCCGGCCCGGTGACGTCCGACCCCGAAGGCCGGTAGCGGCATCGACGGCGTCAGCAGCACGTCGTGGTGCGTCGAAGAACTCCTCCCAGGCGCGCCGTGTAGGTCGCGCCGGCGCTCCAGCGCGTCGAGGTAGTCGCGCGCGCGATGGCGGTACCGTCCGGCCTCGACGATGTCCCGCGTCCCGGCGGTCATCAGCGTCGCCGTGCGTCGGCAGCAGCGGCCCCTCGGAGGCGAACCCCTCGGGAAGTGCGACGTCGTTCCACAGCCGGGTCGGGTACGGCGTCTCGGGTGCCGCCTCGACGACCTGCGCGCCGTCGTCGGACGAGCAGGTCGACCGCCCGCCGGAAGCGCGACGCACCACCGCCTCGACCGGAGCCCAGCCGAGGTCCTCGGACACCGCGACCCGCAGGCCGGCCCACTCGAGCGGTCGGGTGACCGCGGCCGGTAGGCCGGCAGGCGGCACCGGCCAGGTGCAGGTCGTCCGCGGGCGCGGCCCCGGCCATCACCGCGAGCGCCAGGGCGGCGTCGCGCACGGTGCGGGTCAGCGGCCCGTCCACGGACAGGCTCGGCCAGCCGCGGAACCCCGGCAGCTTCGGGACCAGACCGAACGTCGGCTTGTGCCCGACCACGCCGCAGAAGGCGGCCGGGATGCGGATCGAGCCACCGCCGTCCGTGCCGAGCGCGATCGGGGTCGCGCCGTAGGCGACGGAGGCGCCGGCGCCGCCGCTCGACCCGCCGGGCGTGCGGTCGGGTGCCCACGGGTTGCGGGTGAGGCCGAACACGGCGTTGTCGGTGTACCCGCGGTAGCAGAACTCCGGGTTGTTGGTCTTGCCGACGCACGACCGCGCCCGCGGCCTCGCAGCCGCGCCACGGGCACCGCGTCGACCGTCGGGCACGAAGTCGCGCAGCGCGGCCGACCCGTTGGTGGCCGGCGCCCCGCGCGAGCCAGATGTGGTCCTTGACCGACGACCGGTACGCCGAGCAGCGGCGGCCCGTGCGGTCTGCTCGCGAGTCGGTCCGCGGCGCGGGCGGCCGCGAGCGCCTCGTCGCGAGCACGACCGTGAATGCGTTCACCCGCGCGTCGTACGCGCTCGATCGGCCGCGAGCGCCTGCGGTGACCAGCTCCTCCGACGACGTCCCGCGCTCGGCGGACCGCCGTCGCGCGGCCGTCCGCATCGCGTCCGGAGCTCATCCGACCGCAGGTCATCGCGTGCCGGCCTCCGGGCGGTGGTGCGCGGTCGCCTCGGCCTCGAGCTCGTCGCGCTCGCCGGCGTGCCAGCTGCGTCTCGGCGTCGACGTCGATGCCGCGGGCGAGCACCCAGTAGAGGATGCCGGAGACGGGCAGCCCGACGAACAGCGAGAAGTCCGCGCCGTCCGGCGCGTTCGCCACCGGGCCGGTGTAGATGCCGGTGCTGAAGAACGGCACCATCGCCGCGAAGCCGGCGAGGTAGGCCACGATGCCGCGCCAGCCCCACCGGCCGTAGATCCCGTGCGGGTTGAAGATCTCCGCGATCGGCGTAGTGCCCGCGTCGGACCAGGAAGTAGTCGACCAGGTTCACCGCCGTCCACGGGATGAACAGGTAGAGCACCAGCAGCAGGAAGTTCTCGAAGTTGGTCTAGGAACGACGTCGTGCTGATCAGGGCGAGCGACCAGCGAGATCAGCGCCGTGCACGCCGATCGTCACGACGCGGACGTTGAGCGTCGGCCGGATTCGCTTGAAGGAGTCCGAGGCGCTGATCATCGTCAGCGACCCGCCGTACAGGTTCAGCGCCGTCACCGAGACCAGGCCGAGCGGCGGAGAAGACCAGGATGATCGTCACCGAAGCCGGCGAAGACCCGGTTGCCGGCGCGTCAGCAGGCGAGGAGACGGTGTCGAAGTGCGAGCCGGCCCAGGCGGCGAGCGCCGAGCCGAGGCACATGATCCAGATCGCGCCGAGCCCCGAGCCGCCGTAGGTCCACCAGAACGTCTTGCGGACCGTGACGTCCGGCGGGAGGTAGCGGGAGTAGTCCGAGACGTAGATCGCCCAGCTGATCTGGTAGCCGGCGACGACGGAGTACTGCAGCAGGAACGGCGTCAGGTCGAAGTCGCCCGAGGTCGAAGGAGCCGGCCGGGTAGTGCAGCGTGCAGATGACGATCGGTCAGGATGCCGAACAGCACCAGGAAGCCGTAGGTGAGCCCCCGCTCCATGCGGTGGATGAAGTCGTAGCCGATGACGGCGGCGACGACCGCGAGCACAGTGGTCGACCACGATCCACAGCTTGGTGCCGCCGTGCGCGGTGGCGTGCACGGCGTCGGCGGCCAGCAGGGTGTTGAAGACGTTGAAGCCGGCGTACTGCAGGTAGGCGAACAGCCAGACCAGGATCGCGCCGACGTAGCCGAACTGCGGTCGCGACTGGATCATCTGCGGCAGCCCGAGCTGCGGGCCCTGCGCGGAGTGCGCGGCCATGAAGAACGTGCCGGTGACCGTGCCGAGGACGACCGCGATCAGCGACCAGAGCAGGTTGCCGCCGGTCGTCACGCCGAGCACTCCGACGGCCAGGGTGGCGATCTGGGCGTTGCTCATGAACCACAGCGGGCCCGAGGTGCCACAGCTTGCCGTGCCGCTCAGTCGAGCGGGACGTAGTCGATGGAGCGGACCTCGAGTGCGCTGCGCCGGCTGGTGGACTCCCCGGTGCTCACGGTCATGGGCCGAGCTCCCTTCGCGAGGCTGTCTGTCAGGTACCCTGTCGCGCCGGGGTCGAAGCCATCACCGAGACCAGGTCGTAGACGACGTGCGAGGCCGCGATGCCGGTGACCTCGGCGTGGTCGTACGCCGGCGCGACCTCGACGACGTCGGCGCCCACGATTCGCAGACCCGACAGCCCGCGCAGCGTCGCGAGCAGCTCGCGCGAGGTGAGCCCGCCTGCCTCGGGCGTCCCGGTGCCGGGCGCCATCCCGGGGTCGATCACGTCGATGTCGACCGAGACGTAGACCGGCCCGGTGCCGAGCCGCTCGCGCATCGCGGCGATCACTCCGTCGAGGCCCAGCCGGTCGTAGTCGGTGCAGTGCACGGTGGCGTAGCCGAGCTCCGCGGTCTCGGCGAGGTCCGACTCGCCGTACAGCGGGCCACGGATGCCGACGTGCAGAGAGCGCGAGGTGTCGATGAGCCCCTCCTCGGAGGCCCGGCGGAACGGCGTCCCGTGCGTGTACGGCTCGCCGAAGTAGGTGTCCCACGTGTCGAGGTGCGCGTCGAAGTGCAGCACCGCCACCGGGCCGTGGACCCTGCCGACCGCACGCAGCAGCGGCAGGGCGATCGTGTGGTCACCACCCAGCGTCATCAGCCGGCCGGCCGCGCCGAGCGCCGCGTCGGCCCCGGCCTCGATGTCCCGGATCGCCGCTTGGATGTCGAACGGGTTCGCGACGATGTCGCCGGCGTCGGCGACCTGCTGCACCGCGAACGGCGAGACGTCCTGGGCGGGGTTGTAGGGACGCAGCAGCCGCGAGGACTGCCGGATGTGCGCCGGGCCGAACCGGGCGCCCGGCCGGTAGCTGACCCCGGCGTCGAACGGGACGCCCACCACGGCGACGTCGGCGCGGCCGACCTCGTCCAGCCGGGGCAGTCTCGCGAAGGTCGCGGGCCCGGCGAAGCGCGGCGTCGCCGTCGCGTCGACGGGTCCGACGGGTGGCTCGGTCACCGTGCCTCCAGGTACTCGTCGCCGACCGCCCGGAGCCGGTCGTGCAGTCCGCCGTACGCGATCCGTTCCTCCAGCACCCACTTCGGCAGCTTGGCGAGCACCGTGTAGCTGGTGTCCACGACGTTGCCGGCCGGCGCGAGGCCGACCTGGCTGACCAGATGGTAGGCGTCCTCGAGCGGCCGGGCGTTGCCGGTGGTCATCAGGAACTCGTCGCTCTCGATGCGCGGGGAGACCGGAGCCCGCGCCGCGCAGACCTCGCCCTCGCCCTGCCGGGGGTGCCCGTCGCCGATCGACAGCATCCCGCCCTCGACGTTGACGGGGAAGTACGCCGTGGTGCCGGCTCGCATCTCCGGAGTGTCCATGTTCCCGCCGTGCGCCGCGGGGGTGATGCTCATCAGCACCTCGTTGGCGGCCGGTGCCACGCCGACGGTCCCGTGCATCGGGTCGAGCGGCAGCTCCAGCGAGAACCCTGACCGGCGGGCCCGGAACCGGCAGCCCCCCGCGTCCACGTCGACGTCGTACATCCGGACCCGCTCCTCGAGCGCGGGGTGCAGCATCGCCGTGGTGTGCGTCGCGGTGAGCGCCCCGAAGTGCGGGAAGGTGCCGGAGACGGCCCAGTCGCGGGCCGGCATGACCTCCACGAAGTGCACGGCCACGGTGTCCCCGACCTCGGCACCCTCGACCGCGATCGGACCCGTGACCGGGTCGAGGAACGGGAACGCGCACACCTGGCTGGACAGCTCGGCGACGGTGCCCGGCGGCACGGTCAGCAGCGGCTCGCGACCTCCGAAGGCGCAGCCGAGCTGGTCGGGGGTCGGGTGCAGGGAGCGTACGTCGGGCATGCTCATCGGACCTCCGAAGGGGCGGACTCGTCGAGTGAGCGACGGGCGACGTCCGGTGGCCACCAGGAACAGGAGGAGCAGCACACCCACCCCGAGCCAGAGGAAGCCGAGGTCCTGGGCGGCCACGTCCGCGTTGACCACGACATAGGCGAGGATCAGGAACCAGAGTGCCGGGGCGGTGAGGTGCCGCCCCCAGTCCCGGCCGCCGTTGCGGACGACGTCGTGCACGAAGACCGAGACGTGCACGACGAGGAACGCGGTCAAGGCCCCGAACTTGACCAGCGTGCTGAGCAGGGTGATGCCGTCGTCGCGCGAGGCCATGTAGAGACCCAACGCCAGCGACACCAGCGCCGTCAACAGCGTGGCGTTGACCGATGCCGATCACGTCGCTCCCACCTCGTGCTGCCCGACCTGCATGACCGGGGCGCTGTAGGAGCGAACGAGGGAGGACGGGAAGCAGCGGGTCCGGCAACCGGTCAGCGGGGGAGCGGGGAGACCGGCAGCAGGTCCGGGCGCTTGCAGGTCTTGGGCCCCTCCTCGGGCACCCCGCGCAGCCGGCCCCAGGCCCAGGGCGCGAGGTGGCCGACCACCCACTGCAGCTCGGTGGCGGCCAGCCGCAGCCAGCCGGCAGCCGGGCTCTCCGGAGGCTCGGCGCGCCAGTCGCCGGCGTCGATCCCGACCGCCTCGGCGAGCGCTATCGCGATCCTGCGGTGCCCGTCCGGGTTGGCGTGCAGCCGGTCGTCGTGCCACAGCGCCGGGTGGCTGGACACGGGCTCCGCAGCCAGGTCGACCACTGTCGTCCCGTACCTCGCGCCGGCCTCGCGGACCACGCCGTTGAGGTAGGCGATGCGCGGGCGCAGCGCGACGGCGATCGGCGCGACCCGGGTCATGTCCGGCATCGTGAAGGTCAGCACCTGCGCGCCGGCCTGGTCGAGCGCGGCGTACATCCGCAGCAGGTTGGCGCGCATCCGCTCCCGGTCCAGCCGCGGCTGGAGGAGGTCGTTGACCCCGGCGACCAGCAGCGCCAGGTCGGGACGCAGCGCCAGCGCGGGACTCAGCTGGGTCGCCAGCACCTCGTCGCTGGTCTGCCCGCGGACCGCGAGGTTCGCGTAGCGCAGGTCCGGCTCCCGGCGCGCGAGATGGTGCGCGAACCGGTCCGCCCAGCCGACGTACGTCCCGTCCGGGCCCGGGTCCTCGAGACCCTCGACCGTGCTGTCACCGAGCGCGACCAGGCGGAACGTCATGAGGAGATTCTGCAACGTGCGGGGCGGCGCCGCGCCGCGGACCCCGGCTGCGGAGGCGGTATGCCGGGACCGTCTGCTTTGGATGGCCCGTTCGGGTGGTCGACCTGGCCCGAACAGGTCGTGCGTGACAGCAGGGGATGCCCCCATCATCTTTACCGAGGGGACTGCCGTGCCGACCACCGCGCTCACGATCGAGGTCTTCGGGTCCGAGGGGGACCCGGAGCGACTCGACGAGGCCGTGCGCGGCCTGCGGGCCGAGCTGCTCGAGGCCCCGGTGGACTCCGTCAGAGCGCCGGCTGCCGGCCCCGCTCCCGAGGGCAGCCGGGCGGTCGGGGTCGCGGCCGTGGGCGCCCTCGTGGTCACTCTCAAGGGAACCGTCGAGCTCGTCGAGCAGGTGATGGGCATCGTCCGCGGCTGGTGGCGGCGCCGCCCCGAGCAGCGGTCGCTGAGGATCACGGTGGGCGAGCAGTCGCTGGAGCTCTCCCACGTCAGCGACGAGCAGCAGCAGCGGCTCGTCGACGAGTTCATCCGGCGCGTGGCCGCGGGGTGAGCCGTGGACGGGTCGCGGATCGCCCTCGTCGTCGCCACGGACGCGTACGACGACCCGGCGCTGCGGCGGCTGAGCTCGCCCATGTCGGACGCGGACGCCCTCGCCGGGGCGCTCGGTGACCCCGACCTCGGCGAGTTCGACGTGCGGGTGCTCCGCAACCGGACGGCGCACCAGGTCAACCGCGAGCTCGAGGAGCTGCTCGCCGAGCGGTCCACGGCGGACTGTGTCGTCGTGCACTTCTCCTGTCACGGGCTCAAGGACGACGCGGGGGAGCTCTACCTGGCGGCGACGGACACCCTGCCGACCCGGCTCGCCTCCACCGCCGTCGACGCCGCGTTCGTGAGCCGGCTGATCCGACGCAGCCGCGCCGGCCAGGTGGTGCTCCTGCTCGACTGCTGCTACGGGGGCGCGTTCGAGCGTGGCGTGGTTGCGCGCGCGGGAGGCGACGTGGACATCGGGGCCCGGTTCTCCCCGTCCGACCTCGGGGGCGGGCGCGGGCGCGCGGTCATCACCGCCTCGAGCGCCATGGAGTACGCCTTCGAGGGGTCGACGCTGGTCGACTCGGCCCTGCCGCGGCCGTCGGTGTTCACCAGCGCGCTGGCCGAGGGACTGAGGAGCGGTGAGGCCGACCGCGACCAGGACGGCCTCGTCAGCCTCGGCGAGCTCTACGACTTCATCTACGACCGCGTGCGCGCGGAGAACCCGCGTCAGACCCCCGGCAAGTGGGAGTACGGCACCCAGGGCGACTTCGTCATCGCCCGCAACCCGCACAGGCGGGTGCCCGCGGCAGCGCTGCCGGCCGCGCTCCAGGAGCTGGTGCACCACCCGTTCCCGCCCACCCGCCGTGGCGCGGTCGACGAGCTCGCCCGGCTGGCGTCGGGGGCCAACCTGCCTCTGGCCGCGGCGGCTCGCGACCAGCTGCTGCGGATGCGCGACGACGACAGCCGCCAGGTGAGCGCCGCCGCCACCGCGGCCCTCGAGGGGCTGGTGGTCGAGGTGGCGCCGGATGAGGTGACCTTCGGCGAGGTCGCCGTCGGCTCCGCCGCGGAGCGGACCCTCGAGCTGCGGGGAGCACCGCTGGTCGAGACGACGCAGGCCGAGCCGCTGGACGACGGGGTGTCCGTGCGCCGCCGGGAGCGCAGGCTGGTCCTCCGCCTGGACACGTCCACGCCTCGGCCGGTGGAGACCGGCGTCGTGCTCACCGGACCCACGGGCGAGACCCGGACCGTCCCGGTGCGGGGACGGGTGGTGCCGAGCCCCGCCACCGCCTCGACCCCTGCGGCGCCGTCCGTCGGCGGCCGACGCCGAAGGGCCGCGCGAGCAGAGCGGCCGGTGCCGGCACCCGCGGCGTCGGGCAGGCAGGCCACCGAGGGCAGCCAGGCCGTCTGGCGGACGGGACGATGGGGCCCACCGGTCGGCATCGCCCTCGGGGCGCTCGCCACGTTCGGCACCCTGTTGCTGACCTGGACGCAGGGCGGCTACCGCCCGGTCGACGTGCTCGGCAACGAGAAGGGCACCGTGTTCCTCGTGCCCCTGCTGGTCCTGCTGGTCGGCGCGGCCGGGCTGGCCCGGGACGGCCGGTCCTGGTGGGCGCTCGGGCTGGTCTCCGGTGCGGCGGTCCAGCAGCTCATGTCGATCTTCCAGCTGCTGTCGCTGCCCTCGTGGGGCTGGGGCGCCTTCACCTGGGGCTACTGGCTGTCGTTCCTGACCCGCCTCGCGGTCGCGAACGGAGTCCTCCTGGCGGCCCACGCCGACCTCGTCGCGAGCCGACCACTGCGCCCGCGCCGCGACCTGCGCGCGTTCGCCGGGACCGCCGTCGCGCTCGGGAGCGGGCTCGTCGCGCTGCTGAACGGGATCGGCAAGAGCTGGAACACCTTCGTGTGGATCAACCTCGCTGCCAGCTGTCTGGTGATGGCGGTCGTGTCGGTCGCGGCAGGCCTGACGACCTTGAGCGATCGGCTGCGCCGGGTCGCGCTGCTCGCCGTGGCGGTGCTGTGCGGGCTCGCCGTGCTCGCCTCCCTGGTTCTCCAGGCGAGCAACGTCAGCGAGGACCCCGGGTGGGTCCGGATGCTGTGGCTTCAGTCGTTCGCGGCGGTGGGCACCATGGTCGGCGTGTGGATCAGCCTCAGCGGTGCGCCGGTGGCCGAGCCGGCGCCGAGCACCGCCTGACGCGGCACAGTCCCGGCACGGGCCTCAGCGAAGCAGGCCCGCCGGATCCAGCACGGTGCCGTTCGGCGCCACCACCACGCCGACGACGCCGCGGCCGGCCAGCCGGTCGAGCAGGTCGGGGGCCATGCCGCCCGCGGCGACGAGCGCCGTCGCGCAGGCGTCGGCGACCGCGCCCGCCTGCGGCCAGGTGGCGGAGACCGCCAGCGCGCAGGTCGCGGAGGCCACCGTCGCGGGCCGGCGACCGGTGTGCGGGTCCACGACGTGCAGACCGCGCTCGGCGGTGCCGGAGGTCGCCACGACCCAGCGCGACGGTCCCGCCTCCAGGCGGAGCGCCCCGACGACGGCCGCGGGGTCTGCGGGGTTCGCGATCCCCACCCGCCACGGGGAGGCGGCGTCCGCCAAAGGCGAGCCGGAGACGACGAGGTCGCCCGCGGCGTTCACGACGTGGTCGGGCAGCCCGTGGTCGAGCAGCGCGTCGCTGGCCCTCTGGGCGGCCCAGCCCTTCACGAGCCCGGTGACGTCGGGACCGACGGCCGGCCCGCCCGGTCGCCAGCGAGGCGAGAAGTAGCCGTCCGTGAGCTCCTCCACGCCTGCGGAGAGCTCGACGAGCTCCGCGACGACGCGCGGGCAGTCGGCCACGCCCACGTCGCCGCGGAGCAGCCGGCTCGCCCACGAGTCCTGCTGCCAGGTGCTGAGCAGCTCGTCGGCGCGGTACAGCTGCTCGGCCGCGTCCGCGTAGGCCGACCGGAGCGCTGCGGGCGGCGCCGGGTCCCGGACGTCGAGGGTGACGACGGTGCCCATCGTGCGGACCAGCTCGACCTGCGGGGCGGTGGCGGTCGAGGTCATCGCACGCCCGCCTTGTTCAGGGCCGACTGCAGCGAGGCCGCGTATCCGGAGGAGGTGTACGACGCCCCGGAGACCGTGTCGATCCTGGCGCTCTGCGCCGCGAGGGCCTCGCGCCGCAGCTGGGGCTCCGCGTAGGAGCTGAGGTCGCTGGAGTGGCCGCCCTGCGGCATCGACAGCGCGGTCACGTCGGTGATCCGGCTGCCCTTGAGGGAGACCCGGACCTGGACCACGCCGTACCCGACGTTGTAGGCGTTGCCGGTCACCTGCCGGGTGACCGCGTGCTGCGGCGCGGCGGGCGAGGCCGCGTGCTTGTGCGCGGAGCTGCCGCCGGAGGACGTGCCGCCGGAGGACGCGGTGCCGGAGCCGCCGGCGGGAGCGGCCAGCGAGCTCCCGAGCGCGGGGCCGGGTGCCGGGGTGAGCGACGACCGGACGGTGACCAGCGTGCCGACGGCGGCGAGCATGCCTCCGAGGGCGAGCGCCCGACGGGTCCGGGTGCGCCGCTTGAGCGCGGACGGGGAGGGCGCGGTCATGCCATCTCGAACTCTTCGGAGTGCAGCTGCCGGACCGGCACCCGCAGGTCGCGCATCGCCCGCAGCACGGTGTGGGTCATCCCGGGAGGCCCGCAGACGAACACGTCGCGGGAGCGCACGTCACCGACCATGGCGGCGAGCTGCTGCGCCGACATCGGGTCGAAGCCCAGGTCTCGCCGGCGCCCCACGACGTACAGAACCCGCAGCCCGGAGCGCTTCGCGAGCCGGTCCAGCTCGTGGCGCAGCGCGAGGTCGTCGGCGTGGCTGGCGCGGTAGATCAGCACGGCGTCGACATGGTGCCGGTTCCAGCGAGTCACCAGCTCCTCGGCGAGGGCGCGGATCGGGCCGATGCCCGCGCCGCCGGCGACCAGCAGCAGCCGGTTCCGGACCCGCTTGTCGAGGGTGAAGTGGCCGAAGGGTCCCTCGGCCAGGACCGGGGTGCCGGGGCGGACCTGCGCCAACGCGGCACTGTGGTCCCCGGCGTCCTTCACCGTGATCCGCAGCATCCCGTGGTCCGGGGCGGCCGACAGCGAGTAGGGGTGCGCGGACCACAGGTGGCCGGGCGCCAGGAAGCGCCAGAGCAGGAACTGGCCGGCCCGCGCGCCGAGCTCGTCGAGCCGCCGGCCCCGCACCCAGACGCTCACCACGCCCGGCCCCTCGACGACGACCCGGTCCACGAGCAGACGGTGCCGGAACCAGCCCCGGACCGGCTGCACCGCGCGGTTCACGACCAGCACGGCGGCGACGAACAGGTACATGGCCCACCACAGTGCCCGGTTCAGCGGGTGGCCGACGAAGTCCTGGCCGGCCGCGATCTGGTGCATGAACGCCAGTGCGACCGCGGCGTACGCCGTCAGGTGCAGCGCGTACCACAGCTCGTAGGACAGTCGCGCACGCGCGGCGCGCGCGCTCGAGACGGCGACGAGCAGGAACAGGGCGAGTCCCGCGGCGGCCTTGAGCATCTCCGGGTACGTCGAGAGCACCCGCCAGCCGGTCGAGGCCACGCCGCGGTGGTCGGTCAGCGAGTAGCCCTCGACGACCAGGAGCACGTGGACGACGAGCAGCACCACCGTGTTGGTGCCGAGCCCGCGGTGCCAGGCGGTGAGCCGGTCGAACCCGACGGCTCGCTCGAACCAGGGCAGCCGGCTCATCAGCATCAGCTGCACCAGCGCCAGGTAGGCGCCGAGCAGTCCCGCGAGCCGGCCTGCCGCCGTCACCTTGGCGCCGAGGTCGTTCAAGGAGGTCGGGTCGTGCCACCAGAGCGCCACGATGGCCAGCGCGCCGAGCAGCAGCACGGCCCGGACCGCCACGTGGCTGCCCGTCGGGTCGGCCTGGCCCGCGGCGTCGGGGCGGCGCGGGCGGACCAGGGTCGCGGTCACGTGCCTGCTCCCTTCGTCGGTGATGCGGACAGTGCCGACGGTAGGGCGCGGATCTCGGAGGATTCTTAGAGCCGGGCTCGTACACCGACGTACCCGATGCCCGTCCAGGCGCACAGGAGCCGCCCGGAGCGGCCGACTGGTACGTCGGTGTACGACGGACGCCTCACTCCTCCCAGGGCGGCGTCTCGTCCATCTTCCGGTAGTACTTCGCCAGGTGACCCTTCACCCGGGCGACGTCCTGCTCCGGCAGGTCGACGCCACCGCGGCCGCCCTGCATCACGTTCCCGGCGGCCATCAGCCCGCGCGGCACGACCTGCAGGTCGCCGTCGACGACATCGCAGATCAGCAGCTTGTAGGCGGTGAAGTTCTGCTTCTTCTCCGCGTCGTACCAGACGTGAGCGTTCCGGTACTTCTCGGTCGGCTCGTCCTCGGCGCCCGCCCACTGCCGGACCCGCTTCTCCGCCGCCGAGCCGTCCCAGTCCTGGTCGCGATCGGCCATCGGGAGGTCGTGGAAGGTGGTGACGGCCATGTTCTCCTCCTGGAGCCGGTGGTTGCTGTCGCCACCCCTCCTACCCAGGTTGGCGGGGTTTGTGACCTGAGCCACAGGGGTAGTTCGGAGGCGATCTCGGGAGGTCCGCCATGCCGTTTCCGTCTGCCCTGTCCCGTCCCTGCGCCGCAGCGGTCCTCGCGCTGGCGACCGCCGCGATGGCCGCCGCCCCCGGTGCGCCCGCCGCCGGCGCGGCAGCCGGCTCCCGCGGGGCCAAGGCCACCTGGGCGGAGGCGGACAAGACCGGGTTCGGGACCGCGCGGACGCGGGCCAGCAACGTCTGGTTCACGCTGCAGCGCGGCCGGGTCAGCGAGGTGTTCTACCCCGACCTCTCGACCCCCAGCGTGCGCAGTCTCGAGCTCGTCGTCACCGACGGGCGCACGTTCACCGACCGCGAGTCGGTGGACATGCGGCACACCACGGTCCGGCCCGACGAGCGCAGCCTCCGGTTCACCCAGGTGAACACCGCCGACTCGGGCAGGTACCGGATCACCAAGACCATCGTGACCGACCCGTCCCGGGACGTGCTGATGATGCGGGTCCGGCTCCAGTCGCTCGACGGCGGCCGCTACCAGCTGTTCGCGCTCTACGACCCGTCCCTGCACAACAGCGGGATGGACGACACCGGCCGGACGGTCGGCCACCGGCTGGTGGCCACCGACGGCGGCACCCGCACGGCCAGCGCGCTGACGTCGCGACCCCGGTTCGACGAGACGTCGAACACGCTGCTCGGCGGCCGGGGCGGCTGGCGAGACCTGCGCGACGACCACGTGCTCGACCACCGCCTGCGGCGCGTCGGCCCGGGCAACGTCGTGCAGACCGGCCGGGTCCGTGGCGTGACCGGGCGGCGGGGCCACCAGTACGCCACCATCGCGCTGGGCTTCGGCCACAGCCGGCGCGGCCGCCTGGCACAAGGCCGACACCGCGGTCCGGGCGCGGTTCGCCGCGGTCGCGCGGCGCTACGACGCCGGCTGGCACGGCTACCTGGACCGGCTGCACCCTGTGCCGGCCAGCGCCGCGACCGAGCGCCGGCAGTACCTCGCGTCCACGCTGGTGCTCGCCGCGGCCGAGGACAAGCTGCACCCCGGCGCGTTCGTGGCCTCCCCGACGGAGCCCTGGGTGTGGGGCGACGAGATCAAGGGCCTGTCCTCGCCGTCCGGCGCCTACCACCTCGTGTGGGCGCGCGACGCCTACCAGTTCGGCACCGCGCTGTGGGCGGACGGCGACCGCGCCGGCGCTCGCCGGATCGTCGACTGGCTGTTCGACGTGCAGCAGAGGCCCGACGGGTCGTTCCCGCAGAACTCCACGGTCGGCGGGAAGCCGGTGTGGACGAACCTGCAGCTCGACGAGGTCGCGCTGCCGATCGCGCTGGCGCACCTGGTCGGCCTCGACGGTCCGGCGACGTACCGGCACGTCAAGAGGGCCGCGAACTTCATCGCCGGGTTCAAGGACCCGACGACCGGTCGGCGGGCCCCGTTCACCCCGCAGGACCGCTGGGAGAACCAGTCGGGCTACTCGCCGAACTCGATCGCGGCGCAGATAGCCGGCCTGGTGTGCGCCGCGGACATGGCGACGAAGCACGGCGACACCGCGTCGGCGACGAAGTGGCTGGCGCTGGCGGACCAGTGGCGCTCGCGGCTGAAGTCCTGGACCGTGACCACCAACGGACCCCTGTCGCCGAGCCCGTACTTCCTGAGGCTGACCAAGAACGGACGGCCGAACACCGGCTACACCTACTCGATCGGCGACGGTGGTCCGTCCGCGATCGACCAGCGCAAGGTCGTGGACCCCAGCTTCCTCGACCTGGTGCGCTACGGCATCGAGCCGCCGACCGACGCCGACGTGCTCTCCACACTGCCGGTCGTCGACCAGCAGCTGGAGGTGGACACGCCCAACGGCCCGTTCTGGCACCGGTTCAGCAGGGACGGGTACGGCGAGACGCGGACCGGCGCGGAGTGGTTCATCGGCACGCCGGACACCGGCCGGACCCTGGGCCGCGCGTGGCCGCTGCTGACCGGCGAGCGTGGCGAGTACGAGGTGACCGCCGGGCGAGACGGCGCGCCGTACCTCGCCGCGATGGCGGCTGCCACCGGCCCCGGCGACATGCTCGCCGAGCAGGTCTGGGACAACCGGCCCCCGACCGGCCGGCCGTGCTGCAGGGCCGGCGAGGGCACCCGCTCGGCCACGCCGCTGACCTGGTCGCACGCCGGCCTGGTGCGGCTCGCCTGGACGATCCAGCGCGGCACGCCGGTGGACGAGCAGCCGGTCGTCGCGGACCGCTACGCGAACGCCTGCGGCCGGGCGACGTCGAAGCGCTGCTGAGCGCCACGGTCCCGGGGCCAGGCTACGAGAGCCCCAGGATCGTGCCGTCGTCGGTCAGGTCGATGCGGTGCGCTGCCGGCTCGGTCGGCAGCCCCGGCATCGTCATCACGTCGCCGCAGACCAGCACCACGAAGCCGGCGCCCGCCGAGAGCCGCACCTCGCGGACGTTCAGCGTGTGGCCGCTCGGGGCGCCGCGCTGGGCGGTGTCGGTGGAGAACGAGTACTGGGTCTTGGCCACGCACACCGGCAGGCCGCCGTACCCGTCGGCCTCGATGCGGTCCCGGCGACGTGCCGCCTTGGGCTCCCAGGTCACCGCCTCGGCTCCGTACAGCCGGCGCGCGACGGCCTCGGCCTTCTCGGTCGTCGACAGCTCCGCGTCGTAGGTGAACGAGAAGGCGTACGGCGACTCGGAGTCCAGCACCTCGAGCACGCCCTTGGCGAGCTGCTCCGCGCCGACGCCGCCGTCCGCGACGTGCGTGGTCGGGTAGGCCGCAGCGCCCTCGGCCGCGACCAGCCGCTGCACCAGCGCGACCTCCTCGTCGGTGTCGGTCGGGAAGCGGTTGACGGCGACGACGCACGGGATGCCGTAGACCTCGCGGATGTTGTGCAGGTGCCGTGCCAGGTTGACCATCCCCGCCTCCACGGCGACGAGGTCCTCGTTCCTGAGGTCGGCGGCCGCGACGCCGCCGTGGTACTTCAGCGCCTTCACCGTGGCCACCACCACGGCGACGTCGGGACGCAGGCCGGACTTGCGGCACTTGATGTCGACGAACTTCTCCGCGCCGAGGTCGGCGCCGAAGCCGGCCTCGGTGACCACGTAGTCCGCCATCCTCAGGGCGGCCCGGGTGGCGACCACCGAGCTGCAGCCGTGCGCGATGTTCGCGAACGGACCTCCGTGGATGAAGGCCGGGGCGTGCTCGAGGGTCTGCACGAGGTTCGGCGCCAGCGCGTCGCGCAGCAGCACGGTCATCGCGCCGTCGGCGTGCAGCTCACGCGCGGTGACCGGCCTCTTGGTGCGGGTGTAGCCGACCACGATGTCGCCGATGCGCCGCTTCAGGTCGGCCCACGACTCGGTCAGGCAGAAGATCGCCATCAGCTCCGAGGCGACCACGATGTCGAAGCCGTCCTGCCGGGGGTAGCCGTTCGCGACCCCGCCGAGCCCGACGACGATGTCGCGCAGGGCCCGGTCGTTGAGGTCCACGACCCGCTTCCAGGTGATGCTGCGCACGTCGATGTCCAGGGCGTTGCCGTGGTGGACGTGGTTGTCGATGAGCGCGGACAGCAGGTTGTGCGCGGCGGCGATCGCGGCGAAGTCGCCGGTGAAGTGCAGGTTGATGTCCGACATCGGCACCACCTGCGCGTAGCCGCCGCCGGCGGCACCGCCCTTCATGCCGAACACCGGACCCATCGACGGCTCGCGCAGGCAGGCCATCGCCGTGTGGCCGAGCCCGTGCAGCGCGTCTGTGAGGCCGACGGTCGTGGTCGTCTTGCCCTCGCCGGCCGGCGTCGGCGACATCGCGGTGACCAGGACCAGCCGCCCGTCGTCGCGATCCTCCAGGGTGGCGAGGTAGCCCAGGTCGACCTTGGCCTTGTAGTGGCCGAACGGCACCAGGTGCTCCTCGTCGATGCCCAGCTCGTCGCGGGCGACGTCGGTGATGCGGCGCAGGGTGGCCGCGTTGGCGATCTCGATGTCCGACAGCAACAGGTGTCCTCTCGACGACGTCCGGAGCACCCCCGAACGGGTGGCCGGCCCAGCCTCGGGACAACGTAGCCCGCGTCACCCGGCCGTGTCCCGCGGTTCCCCGCTACACCAGGTGCGGAAGCCGATGCAGCCGGCCGGTGCGGGTCTCCACGAGCGCCGCGCCGGCCAGGCTGGCCTCGAGCGGCAGGACGTCGTACACGCGCCGGGCGACCGTGGCCAGGTCGGTGAGGTGCAGCCGCGGGGCCAGCGTGAGGTGCGGCAGCCACTCGCCGGGCCGGTAGTGCTTGTGCAGCACCGCCCCCGTCTCGAGGACCCGGTCTGCGACCGTCTCCTGGCGGGCCACCAGGCTGCTGGTGACTCCGGGGACGAGCCAGCATCGGCTCCGGCGGAACATCCCCAACGCGTCGAAGTGGACCGGCGCGGCCGGCGCGGGCGGCAGAGCGGAGAGCGCTCCGGCGACCTGCTCGAGGTCGCAGTCCAGCAACGACGCGAACGTCAGGTGCGGGACGTGCCGTCCGTGCGTGTGCGTGAGCAGGGTGGGGACGCCGTCGTCCTCGAGCCTGCGCCACAGCCGGCGCACCGCGCGGTCCGCGCCGTCGTCGAGCAGCAGGCACACCGACACCGCCATCGGCTCGCCTCCCTCCGCGTGCAGGCAGGGTACGACGGGTCCGCACAGGACGCGGCCGGGTGCTGCTTGGCCGGTTGGGGTAGGAACGGTGCATGGCCGCAGCTCCCGTCGACGATGTCGCGGCACGCTCCTGGGACCTCGTCGTCGTCGGCGCCGGACCGGCGGGCGCGGCGACGGCGATCGGAGCGCTGCGGGCGCGGCCGGGCCTCGCGGTGCTGCTGCTCGACCGGGCCGACTTCCCGCGTGACAAGACCTGCGGGGACGGGGTGGCGCCGCACGTCGTGGAGCTGCTCGCGGCGCACGGCGTGCACGGGATCGTCGACGACCGGGTGCCGGTCGCGCGGCTCCGCCTCGAGCGGGCCGGCCGGACCGCCGCGCGGGCGATGCGCCGCCCGGCCTGGGTCGTGCCCCGCGCCGTGCTGGACGCCCGGCTGGTCGAGGCGGCGCAGCAGGCGGGGGCCCGGCTGGTGCGCCACCGGGTCCGGCGGGTGGAGCGGTCGGGCTCCCACCTGCTCCTCGACGGTGCGGTGCGGGGCGCCGTGCTCGTGGGGGCGGACGGGGTGCACTCCGTCGTGCGCCCGCTGCTCGGCGGCCACCGTGCCGGGACCGCGCTGGCGCTGCGCGGCTATGCGCCGGTGGCCGAGTGCCGTCGAGGTGAGCAGGCGATCGTGTTCGGCGACGCGCACTCTCCGTCGTACGCCTGGTCCTTCGACCGCGGTGACGGGCTGGCCAACGTCGGCTACGGCGAGCTGCTGGCGGCCGGCCGCCCGGCGCCGTCGCGACGAGCGCTGATCGCCCGGCTGGAGAGCCTGCTCCCGGGCGCCACTCGCGCGGGCGGCGACTGGCGCGGCCACCACCTCCCGCTCTCCAGCAGTCGCTGGAGACCGCCGGACGGGCCGGTCCTGCTCGCCGGCGACGCCGCCGGGCTGGTCAACCCGATGACGGGCGAGGGCATCTACTACGCGGTCGCCACCGGCCTGGCCGCCGGGCGGGTCGCGGCCGAGGCGGTCTGCGCAGCGGACCCGGGGTCGGCCGGGCAGCGCTACCGGCGCGCGACCTCGCCGCTGCTGTCGTGGCACCTGCGGCACACCGCGGTCGCCGGCCGGCTGGCCGGGTCGGGGACGGTCCTCGACGCCGGTCTCAGTGCGGCTGCGCACGACCAGGGGGTCTTCGACGACCTGGTCGAGCTGGGGCTGGCGAACGGCCGGGTGACGGCGCGAGTGGTCGCCGGGCTGGCCCGCGCAGGTCTCATCGGCCTGGTCGCGGAGCCGGGCCGGTTGCGGCGTCGGGCATGATCGACCCCATGGAACAGGTTGTGCTGCTCGACGAGGACGGCAAGGCGATCGGAAGCGCGCCCAAGCGCGAGGTGCACCACAGGGACACGCCGCTCCACCTGGCGTTCTCCTGCTACGTCCTCTCGCCCGCGGGCGAGCTGCTGCTGACCCGCCGCGCGCTGCACAAGGCGACCTTCCCGGGACTGTGGACCAACAGCTTCTGTGGCCACCCGGGCCCGGGGGAGGAGATGACCGAGGCGCTGCACCGTCGCGCCGAGCAGGAGCTCGGGATCCGGCTGACGGACCTCCGGCCGGTGCTGCCGCGGTTCCGCTACCAGGCGGTGATGGCCGACGGCACCCGGGAGAACGAGATCTGCCCGGTCTTCGCCGCCGTCACCACTGACCTCCCGCACGTCGACCCCGATGAGGTGGACGACCACGCCTGGGTCCCGTGGCCGACGTTCGCGCAGGAGGTGACCGGCGGGACCCGCGAGGTCTCCCCGTGGTGCGTCCAGCAGGTCCGTCAGCTCGACGAGCGTGGGCTGGCCGCCGCGGACCCGGGCGACCTGCCGCCCGCCGCCCGCGGCCTCGGCGGCGGCGCGTCGGTGGGCAACGACGGCGTGACGATGTAGCCCTCGGCCACGGTGCCGTACGTCGTGGTGTCGTCGGGCCGCAGGTCGGCGAAGAGCGCGACGTAGCCGCACACCACCGCGTCGACGACGTCCTCGACGGCACGCAGCCGGGCCTTCGTGGGAGCGTGCCGCAGTACGTGCACGGCTGCGTGCCATCCGGGACGGTCGAGGTCGAGCGGCGGGGACGCCTCGGCCAGCGACTCCAGCAGGGTGACGAGCCGCAGTGACTCGGCGCGGAGGCCCGCGAGGTCACGGCCCTGCTTGTGCTTGTACTTCAGTGTCCGGTCCAGCCTGAACAGCGCGACGAGGGCGGGATGCGGGTAGACCTCGATGGCGCGCCGCGCCGTGCCGGCAGCGGGGTCCACGTCCAGGCCGAGAGCCTCGGCCAGGCGCAGCGCCCGCGAGCCGTCGGCGAGCTCCGGCCGGCTCCGGCTGGACGGATGCGCTCCCGCGTCGTACCGCCCGAAGTCCGCGGTCAGCTCGGCCTCGCAGCGACGGCGTCCCGTCGCGTTCGGCACGACCAGGGGAGCGTCGAAGGCGACCAGGCACGCGCCCTGCGTCCACGGCGCCATCCGCGCCAGCACCTCGCTGTCGCTGCGCGCGTCCCCGAGCGCCACCAGCCCGCCGGCCGCGTCGAGGACCGCGACACCCGTCCGGCCGCGGGTGCCCCAGGCGAGGTCGACGCCGACGTAGCAGGTCACCGCGTCACGGTAGCGGTGGGCCTATCGTGGCCTGCACGACAGGAACCCGACGATCGGGAGAGGGGCACGACCGTGGCCAAGCGCTGGGTGGGCCCGACCGCGGGCACGCTCGTCAGGAGCGGCGCGAGGTACGGCGCGAAGTACGGTCCGCACGCGATGCTCGCCTGGGAGCTGGCCGGTACGCACGTCCAGGCCGCGGCGCGGGCCAGGCTGGACGAGCTCGCGGCACGGCGGCGGGCGTTCGACCACGCCGACGGTCTGCGGGCGGGCAGCGTGCTCCGGGTGGTCGACCACGGCCTCGTGGTCTTCGTGGCCTACAGCGGTGACGAGCCGGTCGCGTGCTACCCGCAGGTCGCGGTCCCGCTCGACGACCTGGTGCGCCACGCCGACCTCGACAAGCGTCGTACCCCGCAGCAGCACCAGGAGCGGTTGCTGCGCAGCCGCGCTCGTCGTGCCGGCGCCCGGATCACCCGCCGCGCACCGAGGTCCCGGGGGTAGCCACCTCCCTCAGGTGGCCGGCTCCGGCTCCGGCCGAGGTTCCGGCTGGTCCCCGACGTCCTCGACGGGCGGCGGGGGCATGTCTTCGACGCTGCCCTCGAGCTCCAGGTTGGGGATGATCGGCTCCAGCCACCTCGGCAGCCACCAGGCGCGCGGCCCGAGGATGGACATGATCGAGGGGACGAGCACCATCCGGACGATGCTCGCGTCGATCAGTACCGCGACCGCCATGCCGACCGCGAGCATCTTGATCGTCGGGTCGGTGTCCAGCACGAAGCTGGAGAACACCACGACCATGATCGCCGCTGCGGTGGTGATCACCCGGGCCGTGCTGCCGATGCCGACCGCGACGGACCTGTGCGCGTCGCCGGTCCTGGCCCACACCTCGTGCACCCGGGACAGCAGGAACACCTCGTAGTCCATCGACAGTCCGAAGATGATCGCGAACATCAGCATCGGCACGAACGCCGGGATCGGCAGGGTCTCCTGGATGCCGACCGCCGACGACCCCCAGCCGAACTGGAAGATCGCCACCACCACGCCGTACGCCGCGGCCACCGAGAGCAGGTTGAGCACCGCCGCCTTCAGCGCGATCGCCAGCGACCGGAAGGCGACCGTCAGCAGCACCAGCGCGAGCAGCACGACCGCCGCGATCAGCCAGACCATGCGCTGGGCGACCTTCGCGGTGAAGTCGACGTACCCGGCCGTCGTCCCGACCACGTACCCGGTGACCCCCGCGTCGAACAGGGTCTGGGTGCGGATCCGGTTCACCAGGGCGGTCGTCGCGGCGGAGTCCGGGGTGGTGGTCGGCACCACGTTGAGCACCGCGACCGACTGCTGCTCGTTGACCTGGGGCGGCAGCACGGACGCGACGCCCGTGGTCTTCTGGAGCCTGGTGGTGAGGTCGTCGACGGTCTGCTTGTCCGTCGGCGTGCCGGACAGCTCCACGACGACGCTCAGCGGGCCGTTCGCCCCCGGGCCGAAGCCCTCGGTGACCAGGTCGTAGGCGCGCCGGTCCGTCTGGCTCGTCGGGTCGGTGCCGGCGTCGAGCTGGCCGAGCCGGATGGAGAGCAGAGGGATGGCGAGGATCACCAGGACGAGCACCGCGCCGACGCCCCACGGCCAGGGGCGGTCGCTGACCATGCGACCCCAGCGGGCGAACGCGCTGTTCTCGTGGTCGGGAGCGGTATGCGCCCGGTGGTCGTGCTCGGCGCGCCGGTCCGCCCGGGTGCGCACCGAGCTGCGGGCCACGGCCAGGAACGCCGGGGTCAGCGTGAGGGCGGCCAGCATGGTCACCGCGACCACGATGGCAGCCGACAGCCCGAGCTTGCCGACGAACGGCACGCCGGACACGTACAGCCCCAGGATCGCGATCACCACCGTGCTGCCGGCGACCACGATGGCGGCGCCGGAGGTGCCCTGAGTGCGCGCGATCGACTGCTCGATGCTCATCCCGTGGTCGATCTGCTCGCGATGTCGCGCGACCAGGAACAGCCCGTAGTCGACCGCGACGCCGAGGCCGAGCAGGGTTGCGACGGTCGGCCCGGCGGTGGGCACCGTCGTCACCGCGGCGAGCAGCCCCACCAGCGCGAGGCCGCTGCCGACGCTGAAGACCGCGGCTATCAGGGGGATCCCCGCGGCGACGAGCGAGCGGAACATGATCAGCAGCAGGACCAGCGCGGCGGTCAGGCCGATCGCCTCCGAGGCGCGGTCCTGGGTGACCTGCGCGATCTGACCGGCGGCCCCGCCGTACTCCACCACCAGGCCGGCCTGCCGGGCCGGTGCGGTGGCGTTGTCGAGGAGCGCCAGGTAGGAGCTGGGCAGCGACTGCGGCACGACGTTCCAGGAGGCCGCGCCGTACGCGATCGTCTTGTCCTTGGCCACCGTGGGGGTGCCCTGGACCGTGAGCGGGTCCACGGCGCTGATGACGTGCGGCAGGCTGCCGACGTTCTTCATCGTCGTCGACACGGCGGCCGACTGGTCGGCGACGGTGCCGTGCCGGGCGTGGAACACGATCTGGCCCGCGTACCCGCCCGCCTGCTTGAACTGCCTGTCCAGCAGGTCCACGCCCTGCTGCGAGGTGCTGCCGGGGACGGTGTAGTTGTTGGCGTACTCGCCGCCCCAGGTGGCGCGGGCGAAGGACAGGCCGAGCAGGATCACGACCCACGCGGCGATGAACCGCCACTTGTGCCGAGCCGCGGCCGCACCCAGCCTGGCGAGGATCTCGTTCACGGCGCACCCCTTCGGTCCGTCCCATCGTGGTGGCGCGGACCAGGGCCGGGAAGGTCCGTTGGAACTAGTCACCCGCGACAACACCCCCGTAAAGGGCAGAAGGGCTGTCTCCGCGAGGCGTTTCGCGCCCGGACGGCTGGGTATCGGCCCGGCATGTTGCAGCCGTCCGACGTCCGCGAGGGGCCTGCGCCGAGGCCGCCCTCGGACCTGTCTGCCGACCACCCCCGGGGCAGCTCGGGGCAGGACTCCGCGCGGAGCCTGTCGGCCGTGCTGTCCGCGGCGCGCGGGCCGGCGGAGCTGGTGCTGGCGCGTCACGGCGAGAGCGCCGGCAACCTGGCCGACCGCCGGGCCAGGGAGGCAGGCGCGGAGGCGCTCGACCTGGACCTGCGCGACGCCGATGTCGCGCTCTCGGAGGCCGGTCGCGCCCAGGCCGACGCGCTGGCGTCCTGGATGGCCGGCCTGGGCGACGACGACCGACCGACGCTGGTGGTCAGCTCGCCGTTCCGCCGCGCCGCGGACACCGCGCGCATGGCTGTGCAGGCTTCCGGCATCGAGGTGGTGCTCGACGAGCGGTTGCGGGAGCGCGACCTGGGCGTGTTCGACGGCCTCACCGGCGCCGGCATCCGGGCCCGCCACCCCGAGGAGGCTCGTCGGCGCGCGAAGGTGGGCAAGTTCTACTACCAGCCCCCGAGCGGGGAGAGCTGGGCCGACGTCGTGCTGCGGGTGCGCAGTCTGCTCGCGGACCTGCGGGAGGGGTTCGACGGCGCCCGGGTCTGGGCGTTCACCCACCAGGCGGTGATCATGTCCTTCCGCTTCGTCCTCGAGGACCTCGACGAGGCCGCGCTGCTCGGCATCGACCGCGAGACGCCGGTGGGCAACGCCTCGCTGACGACCTACCGCCGAGGAGTGCACGGCCTGGAGCTGGCGTCGTTCGCCGACACGACCGCCGTCGACCGCAGCGAGGCGGACCGGACCACGGAGCCCGGCCGCACGAGCCGCACGAGTTGCGACGGTGGCTGACGTCCGCGAGACCGGTCCGGAGCTGCTCCGGCGCTGGCCGCTCCCGCCGTCGGGCAGGGACAAGGAGTCCCGCGGCCGCATCCACGTCGTCGCAGGCACCCCGGCCACGCCCGGCCCGCGAGGTCCCTGGTGAGGTGCCTCACGTGCTGAGCGAGGTCGGCAGCCCCTGACCCGGTCGGTCCGCCGTGCCGTGGTTTGCCCGGCGCGGGGACGGGTACCCGCCTGCCTTCACGGCCGTGTCCGTCCTGCCGCCGGCGCACGCCCGCGCGGACGGGCACCGCGCTCGACCGGGCACCGGACGGACGCCCGCAGAGGCGCACACATCGACGAAGAGGAGGCCCCATGGCCCGCCACACCCTGTCCCGTTCGCTGCACGACGTCGGCCTGTCCGCCTGGTTCGGTGGCACGCTCGCCAATGCCGTGGCGCTGAACACCGCGTCCCGTGAGGCCCGCGACGAGCGGAGCACCGGTGCGGTCGCCAACACCGGCTGGGACCGGTGGACGCCGGTCAACGCCGGAGCCATCGGGCTGCACGTCATGGGCAGCATCGGCGAGCTGCGAGCCGACACCGGTCGGATCGCCGGTCAGAGGGGCGTGCTCGCCATGACGGCGGCCAAGACCGCGCTGACCGTTGCCGCGCTCGGCACCACGGCCTACAGCCGGGTCCTCGGCCGTAAGGTCTCGGAGCGCACCGACGTCGCCGCCCACACGGCGACCGAGCCCGCTGCCGGCACGCCGTGCGAGGTGGTCGCGGCCCAGCGTCAGCTGAAGATCCTCCAGTGGGCGGTGCCGGCTCTGACCGGCGCGCTCGTCGTGGTCAGCTCGTTCGCCGGCGAGCAGCAGCGGGCGACGGAGGTCCACAAGGGGCTCGTGCAGCGGTTCGCCGCCCTGGTCGCCTGAGACACACCCCGGACGTCGACGCCGCCCGCCACTTGAGGTGGCGGGCGGCGTCGGGTGTGCAGCTGCGACTGCGGCTCAGTGCGCTCCGTGCCGGCTGGAGGCCGCCACCGTGGTGGTCATCCCGAAGCCGTACGGGTACAGCGGGTCGTAGTGCCTGTCACCGACGTTGATCGGCTCCTGCGCCAGCGAACGGGGCCAGGTCATCGGCAGCTTGCCGGTGAACGGTGCGTTGCCCGAAGCAGCGTGTCGGCCACACCTGCACCCTCGCTGCCCGGCAGCCACGCGGCGACGATGCCGTCGACCTCGTGGCGCTGCTGCTGGTCCAGGATCATCGGCCGGCCGGAGACGACGACCATCACGCAGCGGCGGGTGGCCGCGCAGACGGTGTCGACCGCGTGCCTTGTCCGCGTCGGAGAGCTGCATGGTCTGCGAGGGCCGCGGCTGCCCGTGGTCCTCGGGGTCCCAGGGCCAGCCCGGGCCGCCCACGTCGCCGAAGCCCTCGGCGTACGGCGTCTCGCCGACCACCACCACGCCGACGGCCTTCTTGTCGATCGGGGCGGAGGCGTCCTCGCTGTAGGTGACGGTGCCGTGCGACGATCTGCTTGATCCCGTCGAGGATCGTCGTGCCGGGGATCTTGTGGTTGGAGTCCGGCTTGTCGGCCGAGCCGCCCTGCCACGTGATCGTCCAGCCGCCCGCCTGGTTGCCGATGTCGTCGGCGTTGCTGCCGGCGACGTACACGTCGTCGCCCTTGGCGACCGGCAGCACGTGGTGCCGGTTCTTCAGCAGCACCTGCGACTCGGCGGCCGCCTGGCGAGCGACCGCGTGGTGCGCGGCGCTGCCGACCTGGCCGAGGTACGTGCGGTCGGTGTACGGGTGCTCGAACAGGCCGAGCTCGAACTTCTTGGTCAGGATCCGCGAGACCGCGTCGTCGATGCGGGCTTCGGTCACGTCGCCGGCCTTGACCTGGTCGAGCAGGGTCTGCTCGAACTGGGGCGCGGTGTTCGGCTCCATGAACATGTCGACCCCGGCGTTGACCGAGGTGCGCGACCTGCTCGGGGTACGTCGCCGGGGAGCTGCTCGATCGCCGTTGTAGTCGCTGATCACGAAGCCGTCGAAGCCCATCTGGCCCTTGAGGACCCCGGTGAGCAGGTCCTTGTCGGCGTGCATCTTGATCGGGTTGCCGATCCCGTCCTCGGTCCAGTCGACGCTGGAGTACGACGGCATCACGGTGCCGACGTGGTGCCGCCGGACCGCGTACACGTACTGGCGGAGCGCGTTCATCCAGAACTCGTGGTGGTTCACCACGTCGATGCCCTGGTCGATCTTGTAGTCACCGCTGGCGGTGCCGTACGTGGTGAGCCCGTCGCCCGCGAAGTGCTTGGCGCTGGCCAGCACCCGGTCGGGGTCGTCGAGCTGGCCGCGGCGCCCCTGGAGACCGTCGATCGCGGTCTCCATCTTGATGACCAGGCTCGGGTTCTCGCTGAAGCTCTCGTAGGTGCGGCCCCACCGGTCGTCGCGGGCGGCGCACAGGCACGGCGCGAAGGCCCACTGCGGGCCGGTGGACCGGGTCTCCTCCGCGGCGATGTGGTAGACCCTCGCGCACCAGCGCGGGGTCCCGCGTCGCGCCGAGGCCGATGTTGTGCGGGAAGACCGTGGCGCCGTACATGTTGCCGTCGCCGTGCACCGTGTCGATGCCGTACAGCAGCGGGATGTGCAGCCGGGTCTGGAGCGCCGCCTTCTGGTAGCGGTCGACCATGTCGGCCCAGGCCACCGGGGTGTTGGACGCCGGGGTCGACCCGCCTCCGGACAGCAGGCTGCCGAGGTTCCAGTCGGTGATCCTGGACGTGTCGGCGTCGACGGCGCCGCGCTCGGCCTGGGTCATCTGGCCGATCTTCTCCTCGAGCGTCATCCGGCCGAGGAGGTCGGCAACCCGCTGCTGGACCGGCAGCTGCGGGTTCATGTACGGCGGGCTGTCGGATGTCGCGGCCGGCACGGCGCCGACTCGTGGCTGCGCCGAGGCCGGTGCCACCGCGGGAGCGGTGAGGGCGACGGCCGCACCGACCGCCACCAGCGCCCCGAGGGCACGCGCACGGGAACCTACCCGAGTAGGTCGTCGGGACATGGGTCCTTCTTCCATGAGGGCTTCCGGAGAAGCGGATGAGGCTGGAAATGACAACGCTGTTGCTTACGTGGACCGGCCAAACGGTGTCAAGACCCACCCCGGCGCCGAGTTGCATGCTGCCCGATGCGCCAGGCCCGATGCGCCAGGATGGCCCGGTGAGCCCTGACCCGCCGCAGCCAGCCGCCCCGGACGACGCCGGGACCGGCATTCGGTTCCCCCGGGCGGGGGACGGCCGGCGGAGCACCTCGGCGGTGGGCCGTGCGGTCGTGGCGGACGCGCTGAGGCCCGTGGACCCGACCGGCGCCCGGGCCGCGGAGCAGGAGACGAGCTGGCGTTCGGGCTACCTGCCGCACTTCCGCCGGCTCGTCGAGGCGGGCTTGGACTCGCCCGGTGCCGCGCACACCGTCGCCGGGTCCGGGCTGGCGTCGCTGCACCGCCGGATGCAGGCGGGCGACGGGCTGCGGCTCGACCGCTGGACGTCTGCCGAGCGGCTGGAGACCGAGGAGCTGGTCGGCGTCGCAGCCCCGGAGGGGGAGCTGTCCCTGCCGTACCGCGGAGCGCGGCTGGCGGGACCCGCGCTGCACCGGCGGCTCGACGCGTGGGTCGAGGACGGGATCATGGAGCCGGGCGCCGCGGCCGCGGTGCGTGCGGTGGCCGCCCAGCCGGAGTGGCTCAGGCTCGACGGGTTCACGGTGGCCGTCCTCGGCGCGGGCGCGGAGATGGGGCCGCTGCGCGCGCTGAGCCGTTGGGGGGCCCGCGTCGCGGCGGTCGACCTCCCGCGTGCGGCGCTGTGGGACCGGGTCCTGGAGACCGGTCGGCTGGGTGCCGCGCGGCTGCTCGTCCCCCGCGGCAGCGAGGCCCCGGCGGGCTCCCGGCTGTCGCAGGCGGCCGGCGCCGACCTGGTCACCGCGGCGCCGGCCGTCGCGGACTGGCTCCAGAGGCTCCCGGGGCGGCTGGTGCTCGGGAACTACGTGTACGCCGACGGTGCGACGAACGTCCGGGTGTCGATGGCCGCCGACGAGCTGGCGCGGAGGCTGCTCGTGGCACGGCCGGACACCGCGCTGGCCTTCCTGGCGACGCCGACCGACGTCTTCGGCGTACCGGGTGACGCGGTCGCGCAGGCCACTCGCGGCTACGACGGCCGGTCGACGCTCGCCAAGCTGCTCGGCCGTCCGCTGCGGACCGTCACCGGCGGACGGCTGCTGCGGCGCAACTACACGCCGGGCGCCGACCCGGGGCTGAACGACAGCCTCGTGCCGCAGCAGGGCCCGAACTACGCGCTCGCCAAGCGGCTCCAGCGCTGGCGGGCCACGGTCGCCCGCGCCGCCGGGACCACGGTCTCGCTCAACGTTGCGCCGCCGACCCGGACCCGGTCCGTCGTTCGCAACCGCGCGCTGGCCGCGGCGTACGCCGGCGCCCACCGGTTCGGGGTCGAGGTGTTCGAGCCGGCGACCGCCAACGTCTTGATGGCCGCGCTCCTGGTGCACGACCTGCAGGCCGGCGTCCCGGTGCACGACCACCCGTGGCAGGACGAGGCGCAGGAGGCCGTGCACGGCGGGCTCTGGCGGACGGCGTACGCCCCGCGCAGCGCGCTCGGGCTGGCCGCCCTGCTGGGGTACGGCGCCGCTCGGGGCTGATCCGCGGCCGTCCGTGCGTGTTGCCGCGGGTTTCGCAGGCGTGCCTAGGTTGGCAACGACCTGCCTCCAAGTCGGAAAGGACCGCACCTTGAAGCACACCACCCTCGGCACCCTCGACGTCTCACGCCTCGGGCTCGGCTGCATGGGCATGTCGGCGTTCTACTCCGGCGCGGGCGGGGATGACGCGGAGTCGATCCGGACGATCCACCGCGCCCTGGATCTGGGCGTGACCTTCCTCGACACCGCGGAGATCTACGGGCCGTACCTCAACGAGGAGCTGCTGGCCAGGGCGCTGCGCGGCAGGCGCGACCAGGCCGTGGTGGCCACGAAGTTCGGCACGCTGCTGCACCGGTCCGACGACAGCCACGGGCTGGACGGCAGCCCGGAGAACGTCCGGCTCTCCGTCGAGGGGTCGCTCAAGCGGCTGGACACCGACCGCATCGACCTCTACTACCAGCACCGGATGGACCCCGGTACGCCGGTCGAGGAGACCGTAGGCGCCCTCAAGGAGCTCGTCGACGAGGGCAAGATCGTGCACTACGGGCTCTCCGAGGCGGCGCCGGCGACCATCCGACGCGCACACGCGGTGCACCCGGTCACCGCCCTGCAGACCGAGTACTCCCTGTGGTCGCGCGACCCCGAGCAGGAGATCCTGCCGCTGGTGCGCGAGCTCGGCATCGGCTTCGTGCCGTACTCGCCGCTGGGCCGGGGGTTCCTGACCGGGGCGATCCGCTCCCTGGACGCCCTCGACGAGGACGACTTCCGCCGGCACAACCCGCGGTTCGCCGGGGAGAACCTGCAGCGCAACATCGGGATCGTCGAGGTGGTCGACGCGGTCGCCGCCGAGGCCGGCGGCACCCCGGCCCAGGTCGCGCTGGCGTGGCTCCTCGCGCAGGGCGAGCACCTCGCGCCGATCCCCGGCACCAAGCGGGTCTCCCGCCTCGAGGAGAACGTCGGCGCCGACGCGCTCGAGCTCACCGTCGACCAGCTCGACCGGCTCGGCTCGGTCGACGCGGCCGTGGGCGACCGCTACGCCGACATGTCCCCGCTGAACCGCTGAGCCGTCTCAGCCGCTGGGCCCGCCGAATGGTCGCCCGGTCTCCGGGTACCTCCGGCTGGTCCGTGAAGTGCTCGAGCGTGCACCGGCTGAGGTGGACGCACCCCTGATGAGAGAGGAGCGGCCATGCCGTCCGAGAGCAACACCACGACCGACCACGACACGATCCGTTCCTGGGTGGAGAGGCACGACGGTGCCCCGGCCGCCGTCCGCGGCACGGGTGATGCCGGAGACGGTGTCGGGGTGCTCCGCATCGACTTCCCCGGCGGCACGGGGGAGGACCGCCTGGAGCACATCAGCTGGGACGACTGGTTCTCGACCTTCGACGAGAACGAGCTGGCCTTCCTCCACCAGGAGCACAAGGCCGGCGGCGAGGACAGCACGTTCTTCAAGCTTGTCCGGCGCTGACCGCGCCGGTCACCACCACGAGAGGAGATCCAACATGGGTGACGCAGCAGAGGACCGCGCGAAGGCACAGCAGCTTCCCGAGGGTGACGTGATCCGCATCCTGCTCGAGCAGCACGCCCGGATCCGCGAGCTGTTCGCGGACGTCAAGGGGGCGGACGGCGAGCACAAGCAGCACGCCTTCGACGAGCTGCGGGCACTGCTGGCCGTGCACGAGACGGCCGAGGAGATGGTGCTCCGGCCGATCACCAAGGACCTCGCCGACAAGGTGGCCGAGGCCCGCAACCAGGAGGAGTCGGAGGCCAACGAGGTGCTCAAGGAGCTCGAGAAGCTGGACGTCTCCAGCCCCGACTTCTCCGAGAAGCTCGAGTCGTTCGAGAAGGCGGTCTCCGACCACGCCGAGGCCGAGGAGTCCGAGGAGTTCCCGAAGATCCTCTCCTCGTGCGACGAGAGCCGGCGCCGCGCGATGGGGTCGCAGATCAAGGCGGCCGAGTCGGTGGCGCCCACTCACCCGCACCCCTCGTCGGCAGGCTCCCCTGCGGCGCAGTACGCCGTGGGCCCGTTCGCGTCGCTGGTCGACCGCACCCGCGACGCGATCGGCAAGGTCGCGAGCTGACCTGCCCGTGAACCGGACGGACTAGTCCGAAGGGGCTATGGTTCGGCGCGGCCCGGCTCGCGCAGACTTCTGCGCGTCGCCTCGCTCGTCGAGGCGACTGCCCGGGCCGCGCCGACTCAGGAGGGCTGGTCCTTGGTGCGGTGCAGCAGCCAGTCCTGCTCGGTCCGGATCAGGGCGTACCTCACCGAGCCGGTGCGTCCGTGCAGCGTGAACAGCAGGCGCTGTGCCGTGCAGCCCTCGTTCTCCCACCAGCCGATGTCGGCGACGGCCTTGTCCGCGTCCTCGTAGGTCAGGTGGTCCATCGCATGGTCGTCCACAGCGATGGCGAGGCGGTTCCCGCGTGGGTCGGAGGGGAGCCCGCGCGGGACCGCCCACGACAGCAGCACGCCGTCATGCTCGAGGCGCAGGTCGACGTGCGGACGGGGCTTGCGGTGGTCGTGGACCACGAAGGCCGGTCGGTCGCTCACGGTTGCGTGTCTACCGCATCGGATAGCCTCGGCCCAGGCGGAGGGAGACACGATGGGCTATGACTACGACCTGCTGGTGGTCGGCAGCGGACCCGGTGGCCAGCGGGCCGCCATCGCCGCGGCCAAGCTCGGCCGGCGGGTCGCCATCGTCGACCGCCGCACGATGATGGGCGGCGTCTGCATCAACACCGGCACGATTCCCAGCAAGACGCTGCGCGAGGCGGTGCTGTACCTGACCGGGATGAGCCAGCGCGACCTGTACGGCGCCAGCTACCGGGTCAAGGACGAGATCACCATCGAGGACCTGACCGCCCGCACCCAGCACGTCATCGGCCGTGAGGTCGAGGTGGTGCGCAACCAGCTGCTGCGCAACCACGTGCACGTCCTGACCGGCTCGGCGTCCTTCGTGGACCCGCACACCATGGCCGTCGACGGGCCCGACCACCTCAAGGTCTCCGCCGAGAACATCGTCCTTGCGCCGGGCACGGAGCCCGCCCGCCCCGGGCACGTCGAGTTCGACGGCCGGCGGGTCATCGACTCCGACGGCATCCTCCAGCTCGACGGGCTGCCGGGCAGCATGGTGGTCGTCGGCGCAGGCGTGATCGGGATGGAGTACGCCTCGATGTTCGCCGCGCTCGGCACCCGGGTGACCGTCGTCGACGCCCGTCCCTCGATGCTCGACTTCTGCGACCGCGAGGTGGTGGAGTCGCTGCGCTTCCACCTGCGCGACCAGGCGGTGTCCTTCCGGTTCGGCGAGACCGTCGAGCGGGTGCAGGTCACCGATGCGGGGACGATCACCTCGCTGGCCAGCGGGAAGCGGATCCCCGCCGAGACGGTGATGTACTCCGCGGGCCGTCAGGGCGCCACCGTCGACCTGCGCCTCGACCGCGCCGGGCTGACCGCCGACGCCCGCGGCCGGATCGCGGTGGACGCCTCGTTCCGCACCGAGGTGCCGCACGTCTTCGCGGTGGGCGACGTGATCGGCTTCCCGGCGCTCGCTGCCACCTCCATGGAGCAGGGCCGGCTGGCCGGGATGGCGGCGACGGGGGAGACCCCGCCGGCGATCACCCCGCTCCAACCCATCGGGATCTACTCGATCCCCGAGATCTCCTACGTCGGGCGCAGCGAGGACGAGCTGACCAAGGCCGCGGTGCCCTACGAGGTCGGCCTGGCCCGCTACCGGGAGCTGGCCCGCGGCCAGATCGTCGGGGACTCCTACGGGATGCTCAAGCTGCTGGTGCACAGCGAGGACCGCACCATCCTGGGGGTGCACGTGTTCGGCACCGGCGCCACCGACCTCGTGCACATCGGCCAGGCGGTGATGGGCTGCGGCGGCACCGTCGACTACCTGGTCGACACGGTGTTCAACTACCCGACGCTCTCGGAGGCCTACAAGGTCGCCGCCCTCGACGCGACCAACAAGCTGCGGGCGCTGGGCCGGCTGATGGAGGGTGTGCGGCCGGAGGAGCCGGCCGCGGACGGCGCGCCCGTTCAGACCTGACCGCGGACCACCGCGAGCGCCTGTCGGGCGATCTCCCACTCCTCGTCGGTCGGCACGACCAGCACCGCCACCTCGCTGCGGTCGGTCGAGACCCGCGTCGGCCCGCCGACCTGCAGGTCGTTGCGGGCGGGGTCGACCTCGATGCCGAGCCGCTCCAGGCCGGACAGCGCGTGCGCTCGGACGGCCGGGAGATGCTCGCCCACGCCGGCGGTGAACACGATCGCGTCGACCCGGCCGAGCACGGCGTAGTACGCCCCGACGTACTTGCGCAGCCGGTGGCAGTAGACCGCGAACGCGAGCTCGGCCCGCTCGTCGCCTCGGTCACGCAGCCGCATCAGCTCGCGGAAGTCGTTGTGGCCGGACAGCCCTTTGAGCCCCGAGTCGCGGTTGAGCCGCCTGTCGATCTCGTCCAGCGACCACCCGAGCTGACGGTGCAGGTGGGCGTGCAGCGCGGGGTCCACGTCGCCGGAGCGGGTGCCCATCACGAGGCCCTCGAGCGGGGTGACGCCCATCGAGGTGTCCACCGACCGGCCGGCGTGCACGGCCGTCGCGGAGGCGCCGTTGCCGAGGTGCAGCACGATCAGGTCGAGCTCCTCGAGGGGCCGCCCGAGGAATCCGGCCGCCTCCCGGCTGACGAAGGCGTTGGAGGTGCCGTGGAACCCGTAACGGCGGATCTGGTGCTCCTCGAGCCAGGCGTACGGCACCGCGTAGGTGTACGCCTCCGCTGGCAGCGTCTGGTGGAACGCGGTGTCGAAGACCGCGACCTGCGGCACCTCGGGGAACAGCTTGCGCGAGACCGCCAGCATCTCGAGGTTCGCGGGGTTGTGCAGCGGCGCCAGAGGCACGAGGTCGCGCACCGCGGCCACCACGTCGTCGTCGACCAGCACAGGGTCCGCGAACGCCGCGCCGCCGTGCACGACGCGGTGCCCCACGGCCGTGAGCTCGACCGAGTCGAGGGAGGGGCCGGCGCCGCCGAAGGCGTCCAGGGCGGAGCGCAGGGCGGCCTCGTGGTCGGCGACCGGTCGCTCGTCGTGCAGGTCCCCGTCGGGACCGTGGTGGCTGACCACGCCGGAGGGCTCGCCGATCCGCTCGACGCTGCCGCCCCCCAGCGCGGTGCCGCCGCCGACCTCGACCAGGCTGTACTTCAGCGAGGAGGAGCCGGCGTTGATGACCAGCACCACGTCGTCGGCGCCGCTCATCGCGCGGCCTGTGCCTGGATCGCGGTGATCGCGACGGTGTTGACGATGTCTCGCACGGTGGCACCCCTCGACAGGTCGTTGACGGGTTTGCGAAGCCCCTGCAGGACCGGGCCGATCGCGACGGCGCCGGCGGAGCGCTGTACGGCCTTGTAGGTGTTGTTGCCGGTGTTCAGGTCGGGGAAGACGAACACCGTCGCGTGGCCGGCCACCGTCGAGCCGGGCAGCTTGGTGCGTGCCACCGCGACGTCGATGGCCGCGTCGTACTGGATCGGGCCCTCGACGGGCAGGTCGGGCGCCCGCCCCTTGACCAGCGCGGTCGCCTCGGACACCTTCTCCACCCCGCTCCCGGAGCCGGAGGCGCCGGTGGAGTACGACAGCATGGCGACCCGCGGCTCGACCCCGAACGCCGCGGCGGTGGCTGCGGAGGAGATCGCGATGTCAGCGAGCTGCTCGGCGGTCGGGTCGGGGTTCACCGCGCAGTCGCCGTAGACCAGCACCTGGTTCTGCAGGCACATGAAGAACACCGAGGAGACCACCGAGACGCCGGGCAGCGTCTTCACCACCTCGAGGGCCGGGCGGATGGTGTGCGCGGTGGTGTGCACCGCACCGGAGACCATCCCGTCGGCGTAGCCGAGCTCGACCATCATCGTGCCGAAGTACGACACGTCGCTGACCAGCTCGCGCGCTGCCTCGAGGTCGACGCCCTTGTGCCGGCGGCGCAGGTGGTACTCCTTGGCCAGGACGTCGGAGAGCTCGGCGTCGGCGGGGTCGAGCAGCCGGGCCCCCGAGACGTCGACCCCCAGGCCGGCGGCCCTGGCGCTGATCCCGATCGGGTCCCCGAGCAGGGTCAGCTCGGCGACGTTGCGGCGCAGCAGCATGTCCGCCGCGCGCAGCACCCGCTCCTCCCCGCCCTCCGGCAGCACGATGTGCCTGCGGTCGGCCACCGCCCGGTCGATCAGCTGGTGCTCGAACATCAGCGGCGTGACCGCGTCGGTGCGCGCGACCTCCAGGCCGTCGAGCAGCGCCTCCCCGTCGACGTGCCTGACGAACAGCGACAACGCAGTGGCCACCTTGCGCGTGGACTCCTTGGTGAGCCGGCCGCGCATGTTCGTGAGTGCCGTCGACGTCGCGTGGGTGCCGAGGGCCGTGGTGACGATCGGCATCGTCGCGCCGATGCCTTCGATGAGCCGGGACACCTGCGCGGGCAGGGTCAGTCCTCCGTTGAGCACGATGCCCGAGATCTGCGGGAAGTTCGCCGAGACGTGGGCGGTCAGCACGCCGAGCACGATCTCCGGGCGGTCGCCGGGGGTGATCACCACCGCCCCGTCGAAGAGCCGGTCCAGCACGTTGGGCAGCGTCATCGCCGCGACCACCAGCCCGGTGGCCTCCCGGGCGAGCAGCGACTCGTCGCCGCTGACCAGCGCTCCGTCGCAGGCGCCCATGAGGTCGCCGACCGAGGGGGCGCTGAGCAGCGGCTCCTCGGGCACCGCGAACGCGAGCACCCCGGGCGTCGAGACCGCCGGCACGGCCTCGTCCAGCGCGTCGGCGGCGACCCGGTTGACCACGACGCCGAACAGGGTGCCGTGGTTGGCCCGCAGCTCGGCGGCCGCGACCTCGGCGACCGTGTGCAGGTCGGCCGCCGGGCGCCCCGCTCCGTTGAGCACCAGCAGCACCGGAGCCCCCAGGTTGGCCGCGATGCGGGCGTTGTAGGAGAACTCCGTGGGGGTGCCGACGTCGGTGTAGTCGCTCCCGACCACGACGACGGCGTCGCACTTCTCGGCGACCTGGTGGAAGCGCTCGACGATCCGGTCGAGGGCCTCCGCCGGGCTGTCGTGGACCTGGTCGTAGGTGACGCCGGCGCACTCGTCGTAGGACAGGGTGACCGCGTCGTGGGAGGTCAGCAGGTCCAGGACGTAGTCCCGGCCGTTCCGGCCCTTCCCGCCCGGGCCCGGCCACACGTCGGCGCGGACGATCGGGCGGAAGACGCCGACCCGGCCGACCCGGCGGGAGAGCTGCTCGAGCACGCCGAGCGCCACTGTGGACTTGCCGGTGAACCCCTCGACCGAGGCGACGTAGACGCTGCTGCCCATGGTGCGACCCTAGCGAGACGACCCGACCCGGGGCGTCGGACCGCGTCCTGGGGGACTCGTCGGACACGCCCGGGTACGTGTGGCCTGCCCGCGCCGCGAATCTACCCGTTCGTGTCATTTCGGTCCGGCGGCACCGCACTATGGTCATGTTGGGGGACGAGGGGACTCGGGCAGAAGTTTGGGGAGCAGGAAGTGCGTCCACAGGGAGCACGAATTCACGAAGGATCCGGCGTTGGGGGCGGCGCCACCGGTCAGGTCGGGGGGACCTGACATGGCCGCACAGCCCATCGTGGCAGCCGACCGCGTGCCGGGCAGGTACGGCGGGCCGCTGACCGTGACCACGGCCGGCAGCAAGCTCGTGCGCGGCACGGTCGTGGAGACCCACGACCCGCACCAGCTCGGGCGGCTGCGCGTCGTCGTACCGGGCCTGACCGGCCTGAAGGGGCGGTGGAGCGCGCCGTCGCTGCTGATGCTGGTCGGCAAGGAGGAGTCCCCGGTCATCGCCGACGAGGTCTGGGTCGTGGTGGACGACCCGGACGCGCTCGTCGTCGCGGGCCGCTGCTCGCTCTGAAGCCGCTCGGCGCGGCCGCGGGCCGTCGAGGCTGTCGGCGGACGGCCGTAGGCTCGCTGCGTGCCGGACCCGCTGCTGCTGCTCGAGGACGCCGACCTGCGTCGGCTGTTCGGCAGCGCGACCGTGGAGAGAGGCCGCGACTACTACCGCCGCGGCTACGTGCAGCGCCATGTCTCGGACGCGAACAGCGCCGGTGCGCTGGAGATCCGCGGCTGGGTCCTGGGCTCGGCCGGGGCGGCGTACTCCACCGTCGTCGAGGTCGACGGCAGTCTCGGGGTCCCGCGGGTGCACACCGCCTGCACGTGCCCGGTCGGCGCGGGCTGCAAGCACGCCGTCGCGGTGCTGCTGACCGTCCGTCGGGAGCGCTCCGGGTCGGCCGGCGAGAGGTCCGGTGCGGCCTGGGAGCGGCGGCTGGGAGCGTTGCTCGACGAGCTGGACGACCGTGACGAGCAGACGCGTTCCCGGTCTGGCGGCCCGACCCCGCTGGGCCTCTCGGTCGAGCTGGCCAGACCCACGGCTGCGTCGCTGCGCGGCGCACTGCGGCTGCGGCCCGTGCAGCGCGGCGCCCGTGGCGGGTGGGTCCGCTCGGGCATCTCCTGGCAGACCCTCCAGCACCCGGGCGGTCGGCCCGGACACGACCCCCGTCAGGCGCGGCTGCTCGCCGAGCTCCTGGTCTCCTATCGCACGGCGAGCCGGCAGACCTACCTCGGGGCCGAGTCGCACGTCCCGCTGCGCTCGTTCGGCCCCGGCGTGTGGGGTCAGCTCCGCCAGCTCCGCGACGCCGGCGTGCCGCTGGTGCCGGCCGGCGACCTCGACGAGGTGCTGCTCGCGGAGTCGATGGCCGGCCTGCAGTTCGACGTGCAGCGCGACCGGGGGACCGCCGCGCTGCGGCTCGTGGCCCGGCTCGAGGCGGAGCGGTACGAGGTCGAGTCGTTCGACGTGCTGGGGGACGCGGGCCACGGGCTCGCACTGTGGCGCAGCGGGCAGTCCGGTCGCGGCTGGAGCCTCACGCTCGCCGAGCTCGACCGTCCCGTCGACGCGCCGCTGCGCCGGCTGGTCGCGGCGGGGGGGCACATCGTGGTCCCGCAGGCCGCGGAGGCCGACCTCGTCGGCGACTACCTCCCGCGCCTGGCCCGCCATGTGCCGGTGGTGTCCTCCGACGGCTCGGTCCCGGTGCCGACCTCGGCGCCGCCGCGGCTCGCGCTGACCGTCACCTGGGTGGCGGTCGACGAGGTCCGGCTGCGGTGGACGTGGCGCTACCGGGTCGGAGAGGACGACCGCGGCTACGGGCTGTCGGAGACGCGCGGCCTGCGCGGGGTGCGTCGGCCCGAGGAGGAGCGTGCCCTCCTCGAGGCGCTCGACCTCGACGAGGACCAGGTCCACCACCTCTGCCTCGACCGCCGACGGGCCCGGGGTCTGCGGGAGGAGGCGACCTACCGCGACGCAGCGGCGGTCGCCGTCGCCACCGAGGTGCTGCCTCCGCTGGAGAAGTCCGGGGAGGTGGAGATCGAGGAGGTCGGCGCCCGGCCCGACTACCAGGAGGCGCGCAGCGCGCCGATCGTGCACTTCGACGCTGTCCAGGGCGCCGACGAGGCGCACGCGGGCCGGACGGACTGGCTGGACCTCGAGGTGGTGATCTCGGTCGACGGTCAGCCGCTCGCGCTGGCGCGCCTGCTCGAGGCGCTGACCAAGGGACAGGAGCGGGTCGTCCTGCGCAGCGGTCTGCACGTCCGCGTCGACCGGCCCGAGTTCGCGCGGCTCGCCGGGCTGGTCGCCGCGGCCGGCGAGCTGGAGGAGCAGCCGTCCGAGGGGGTCCGGCTCGCTCGCCGCGACCTCGGCCTCTGGGACGAGCTCGCCGAGATCGGGCTCGTCGACGCGCAGGCCGAGGCCTGGGTGCAGGCCGCGCGGGCACTGCGCGAGCTGACCACCCTTCCGGCGGTCGACCCGGTCGGGACCACGGCCGAGCTGCGCCCCTACCAGCTCGCGGGCTTCCGCTGGCTGGCGTTCCTCTGGCAGACCGGCCTCGGCGGGATCCTGGCCGACGACATGGGGCTCGGCAAGACGCTGCAGACCTTGGCCCTGGTCGCCCACGCCCGCGGCCGCGGCTCGGCGCCGTTCCTCGTCGTGGCGCCGACGAGCGTGGTGTCGGCCTGGGCCGCCGAGGCCGCCGCGTTCACGCCCGGGCTCGTCGTCCGCACGGTCACCGAGTCGCACTCCCGGCGCGGCAGCCCGCTCGCGGCGGTGGCGGACGGCGCGGACGTGGTCGTGACGTCGTACACGCTGTACCGCCTCGAGGTCGACGACTACGTCGAGCTGGCCTGGGGCGGGCTGGTCCTCGACGAGGCGCAGACCGTCAAGAACCACCAGGGCAAGACCTACCAGGCGGTTCGCCGGCTGGACGTGTCGTTCCGCCTCGCGGTGAGCGGCACCCCGATGGAGAACCGGCTCATGGAGCTGTGGGCGCTGCTGTCGATCGTGGCGCCCGGGCTCTACCCGTGGCCGCGTCGGTTCGCCGAGACCGTTGCCGTGCCCGTCGAGCGGCTGGGCGACCGGGAGACGCTCGACCGGTTCCGCCGCCGCATCCGGCCCTTCCTGCTGCGGCGCACCAAGGAGCTCGTCGCCGCCGACCTGCCGCCGAAGCAGGAGCAGGTCCTCGAGGTCGCGCTGACCTCCCGGCACCGCACCATCTACCAGACGCACCTCCAGCGTGAGCGGCAGACCGTGCTCGGGCTGGTCGAGGACCTCGACCAGCATCGCATCGCGATCTTCCGCTCCCTGACCCGGCTGCGGCAGCTCAGCCTCGACGCCGCGCTGCTCGACCCGGACTACGACTCCGTCGGCTCGGCGAAGACCGACGTGCTCGTCGACCACCTCCTGGAGCTTCAGGCCGAGGGGCACCGTGCCCTGGTGTTCAGCCAGTTCACGTCCTTCCTGCGCCGGGTGCGCAGCCGGCTCGAGCGCGAAGGCGTCACCACCGCCTACCTCGACGGCTCCACCCGCCGGCGCTCCGAGGTGGTGCAGCGGTTCCGTGCCGGGGGCTCGACCGCGTTCCTGATCAGCCTCAAGGCGGGCGGCGTGGGGCTGACGCTGACCGAGGCCGACTACTGCTTCGTGCTGGACCCGTGGTGGAACCCGGCCGTGGAGGCGCAGGCCGTGGACCGGGCGCACCGGATCGGCCAGCAGCGCCCGGTGAACGTCTACCGGCTGGTGGCGCGCGACACCGTCGAGGAGAAGGTGATGGAGCTGAAGGCCCGGAAGGCCGCGCTGTTCTCCCAGGTCGTCGGTGGCGACGGGCTGACCGCTGGTGGCCTCGACGCCCAGGACGTCCGAGCGCTGTTCGCCGACTGAGCGGCCCGGCGGCTGGCATGATCCCGGCATGGAGCCTCGTCCGAGCGACCCGTCCGGTGTGCCGACGCTGCGGGTGACCGACCGGACCCGGCTGCGTCGGCTGCGCGAGGAGGGCCGCAGCTCGCGCGCCGACCTCGACGCGGTGCTCGCCGCCGGGTTCGTGTGCCACCTCGGTTTCGTGCGCGACGGGGGAGCCGTGGTGCTGCCGACCGTCTACGGGTACGACGCCGCAGCCGAGATGCTCTACGTGCACGGGTCGGTGGCGAGCCGCAGCCTCGTGGACGCCCCGGCACAGCAGGTCTGCGTGACGGTGACGCACGTCGACGGCCTGGTGCTCGCGCGGTCCCTGTTCGAGCACTCCGTCAGCTACCGCTGCGCGATGATGTTCGGGACGCCGCGCGTGGTGGCGGACTCCGACGAGGTGGAACACGGCCTGCGGGTGGTCTCCGAGCAGGCCGCGCCCGGACAGTGGGACTACGCGCGCCGCCCGTCGCGCAAGGAGCTCGCGGCCACGACGCTGCTCGGGCTGGCCGTGCAGGAGGCGTCGGTGAAGGTCAGCGCCGGGCCGCCGGACGACGGTGACGGCCCGGACGCGGCGCTGCCGGTGTGGGCCGGGCAGCTGCCGCTTCACCACACGTGGGGGAGCCTGGTGCCGGACCCGTTGCTGCGGCGGACGGTCCGGGCGCCGGCGCACCTCGCCGCGCTGGTCGGGAGACCGGTGGCCGCGCCCGATGTCCGGTGATGTCGCGACAAACTGCGCCGGGATGCTCGTCTGGGGGCCCCCGGCTGTCCCCTCGTCGGTCGGGAACCCCCACCACACCGTGGTGTGCGTGCCGGTGTCTGGACACGACGAACTCGATGGCGGTGTCGCCGTCCGAGGGCCCGATCCCTGGGCCGCACTTTACGATACCGCAACGCGTCGCAACACCCCCGAACGGGTTATTCGTCAGTATCCGGACGGTTTGCCCGCGGTGAACAGCCAGTCGTGGAACAGGTCGTCGAGCGGCAGCCCCGAGCGCAGCTCCGCGAGCGCGACGAGCTCGCTGGTCGACCCGTGCCGCCCGTGCTGCGCCCAGGTGCGCAGCACCGACCCGAACGCGGCGTTGCCGATGCGTTCGCGCAGCGCCTCCAGGGTCATGGCCCCCCGGTCGTAGACCGCCCCCGAGAAGAGGTCCGCCGGGTCGCTCAGCGCGCCGGGAGCCGGGGTCCAGAAGGACGAGGAGGCGTCGTGCCCGTCGTACAGGGCGCGGAAGCGGGTGGCCGGCCCCGCGCCGCCGTGCGTGCCGTCCCACCACCACTCCGCGTAGGTCGCGAAGCCCTCGTTGAGCCAGATGTCGCCCCAGTCACGCGGCGTGACCGCGTCTCCGAACCACTGGTGCGCCAGCTCGTGCACGATCGTGTCGGTGCCCACCGTCCCGGGGAAGACCGGCCGCTCCTGGGTCTCGAGGCTGTAGCCGACCTGGGTGCGGTGGAAGACCAGGCCGGCCGAGCTCATCGGGTAGCGGCCGAACCGTCGCTCGCCCCAGCGCAGCACCTTCGGCAGCAGCGCACGGGCCGCGTGCTGGGTGCCGAGCCGCGGCCCCACGAACGACCAGACCGGGAGCCGCCGGCCGGCGAGCGTGGTCAGCCACGAGTGGTACGTCCGGTAGCGCCCGATCGAGACCATCGCGAGGTGCCCGGCCATCGGGACCGCCTCGTGCCACGTCCAGGTGGTCAGGCCGCCGTGCCGGGCCCGGCGGACCAGGCGCCCGTTGGCCGCGACCGTGAGCCGCGACGGCGCGGTGACCCGGAAGGTGTACGTCGCCTTGTCGCGCGGGGTGTCGTCCAGCGGGAACCAGGTCATCGCGCCGACCGGCTCGTCGAGGGCGGTCGCCCCGTCGGGAGTGGCGATCCAGCCCTCCGAGGAGCCGTCGGGGTCGACGTGCGCGCGGGGGACGCCGCCGTACCGCACGAGCACCCGGAACCGGCCACGGACCGCGGTCGCGGGGGTGACCACGAGCTCGTGGCCGTGGCGGCGGAACCGGGCCGGCGCGCCGTCGACGCGGACGCCGTGGACGTGCAGTCCCTCGAGGTCGAGCGAGAACGACGCGAGGGTGCGGGTGGTCCGGGCCCGCACCAGGGTGCGCGCGTCGACCGCACCCGAGCGCGGGTGGAACGAGAGCGCCACGCGGTACGAGCCGACGTCGTAGCCACCGTTCCCGGCCGTGGGGAACAGCGAGTCCCCCGAACCGGTGGCGCCGTGCACGGGAGCAGCCAGGGTCGCTGCGCTGAGCGCTGCTGCGGCGACCGTGGCGGTCACCGGGAGGACGACGGCAACGAGCGGTCGACGCATGCGGGCCTCCAGGGCCGGGAGCGAGCGGGCCGGACCGTAGGGCGGACGGCTTCGCCGACCACCCTAGGCGCGCTGACCTGGGCTGTGCTAGATGTAACCGCCTGTGGCTGCTGTGATCCTCGGGACGGAAGTGCGCGTTTGCCACTTTCGCCGCGATCCTGGCGGATGTCGGGTTACGCTGCCAAGGACTGACCACATGAACTGGGAGGATTCATCGTGGCACCACTGCTGCCTGCCCTGTCCGCCGTTCGACGGACCACTACTACCCTGGTCGCTTCGGCCCTGACGTTGGGCCTGGCCGCCGGCGGGGCGTTCGCCGACACCGGCGTCGACGTCTCGAGCTGGCAGCACGGCACCTCGCTCAACTGGGCGAAGGTCAGGGCCACCGGGGTGGACTTCGCGTTCATCAAGGCGACCGAGGGAGCCACCTACACCAACCCCTGGCTCGCCGGCGACTGGGCCGCCACCAAGGCGAACGGCATCTACCACGGGGCCTACCACTTCGCGCGGCCGAGCCGCGGCTCGGCCGCCGCCCAGGCCCGCTTCTTCGTGGCGAAGGCCGGCCTCGCGAACCGGGCAGGTGACCTGCCCCCGGTGCTCGACCTGGAGGCGACCGGCAACCTGGGGGTCTCCGCGCTGCAGACCTGGACGCGGACCTGGCTGACGACCGTCCAGACGCTGACCGGCCGGACGCCGATGATCTACTGCTCGCCGGCGTTCTGGCAGTACTACCTGGGGAACAGCACGGCGTTCACCCAGTACCCGCTGTGGATCGCCAACTACGGCGTCCGCTCGCCGTGGGTGCCCGGCGGCTGGAAGAAGTGGACGTTCTGGCAGAAGACCAGCACGGCGACGGTGAACGGCATCGCCGGCAACGTGGACCTCAACGTGTTCAACGGCACCAGCGCCCAGCTGGCGACCCTGGCACAGGCGAGTGGCACCTCGGACGGCGGCGGCGTCCCGACGGGTCCCACGACCCCGACCAAGGCGGCGAGCGTCACGACGATGACGGCGAGCAGGACCTCGGCCTACCCGAACCAGCAGGTCACGTTCTCCGGCACGCTGAGGAGCGCGACCGGCAAGCGGCTGCCGAACCGGACCGTCCGGCTGCTCCGCAAGGCCGCCGGCACCACGACGTACACGGAGGCCGCCTCGACGACGACCGACGCCTCCGGGGCGTTCGCGCTCGACGCGCGGGTGGTCGGCGCGGCCACCTATCTGGCGGCGTTCCGGGGTGGCCGGCTCTACGCCCGCTCGCGCTCGGCCGCGGCCACGATGACCGTGCTGCCGCGGGTCGCGACGTCGGTGGACATCCGCAGCCTCCAGTCGGCCGTCAAGGCGGGGACGACCGTGACGTTCTACGGGCACTTCCGGCGCACGGACGGGACCGGCATCGCCGGCCGGCGGATCCGGATGTGGGAGCGGCTCGGCGGCTCCTCGGCCTGGACCCTGGTCGCCAGCGGCAGCAGCGTCGCACCGACCGGCTGGTGGCAGGCGGCGTGGGTGCCGAAGAAGGGCGCGAGCTACCGGGCCACCTGGCGCGGCGGCCTGGTCTACAAGCCGGCCGCCTCGACGCCGCTGAGCGTCCCGGTGTCCTGACCCAGGCCCGTCCGTCTACGGTCGCGCCGGTCCTCCGACCGGGGCGACCCCAGACGATTCGGGGGGAGCGAAGCGGGTACGGCGTGAGGGTCATCGCACCCCACGAAGGGACCACCCGTGAGAGCACTGACCTGGCAAGGCAAGCGTGACGTCCGCGTCGAGACGGTGCCGGACCCCCGGATCCAGGAGCCGACCGACGCGATCGTGAAGATCACCTCCTCGGCGATCTGCGGCTCCGACCTGCACCTCTACGAGGTCCTCGGCCCGTTCCTGAACCCCGGCGACATCCTCGGCCACGAGCCGATGGGGATCGTCGAGGAGGTCGGGCCCGAGGTCACCCACATCCGGCCCGGCGACCGCGTGGTGGTGCCGTTCAACATCTCCTGCGGGTCCTGCTTCATGTGCAGCCGCGGTCTGTTCGCCCAGTGCGAGACCACCCAGGTGCGCGAGCAGGGCAAGGGCGCTCGGCTGTTCGGCTACACCTCCCTGTACGGCGCCGTGCCGGGTGGCCAGGCGGAGTACCTCCGGGTGCCACAGGCGCACTTCGGCCCGGTCAAGGTGCCGCACGAGCACGACGACCAGCGGTTCCTCTACCTGTCCGACATCCTGCCGACCGCCTGGCAGGCCGTGCAGTACGCAGACGTGCCCCAGGGCGGCACGCTCGCGGTGATCGGGCTCGGGCCGGTGGGCCAGTTCGCCGGCCGGATCGCCCGCCACCTCGGCGTCGCGCGGGTCATCGGCGTGGACCCGGTGCCGGAGCGCCGCGCGCTCGCCGCCCGCTACGGCGTGGAGCCGGTCGACCCCGACGACGTGGACGACGTGTCCCAGGCGCTCATCGAGCTGACCGGCGGTCGCGGCCCGGACGCCGTGGTGGAGGCGGTCGGCATGGAGGCGCACGGCTCCCCGGGCGGCAAGCTCGCGCACGCCGCCGTCGGTCTGCTCCCCGACGCCCTCGGCAAGCCGTTCACCGACAAGGCCGCCGTGGACCGGCTCGACGCGCTGCACACCGCGATCAAGGCCTGCCGTCGCGGCGGCACCGTCTCGATCAGCGGCGTCTACGGCGGCGAGGTGGACCCGATGCCGATGATGGAGATGTTCGACCGCGGACTCCAGCTGCGGATGGGGCAGTGCCACGTGAAGCGGTGGGTCGACGACATCCTGCCGGTCGTGCTCGACGACGCCGACCCGCTCGGGACCCAGGACCTGGCCACCCACGTCCTGCCGCTCGAGGATGCGCCGCAGGGCTACGACCTGTTCCAGAACAAGAAGGACTCCTGCGTGAAGGTGCTGCTCACCCCGTGAGCCGCGACGTCACCGTCGTGGTCGGGGCGTCCAGCGGGATCGGTCGGCGTGCCGCCCAGCTGCTCGCCGAGCGGGGGGACCGGCTGGTGCTGGCCTCCCGCTCGGCGGAGACGCTCGAGCAGGTTCGTGCGGAGTGCGAGGAGCGCGGCGCCGAGGTGCTCGTCGTGGTCACCGACATCTCCCGGTCTGCGGACGTCGACCGGCTGATGGATGCCGCGGTGGACCGGTTCGGCCGGGTCGACCGCCTCGTCCACTCCGCCGCCGTCCTCGCGTACGGCCGGTTCCTCGACGTGCCCCGGGACGTCTTCGACCGGATCCTGGCCACCAACGTGCACGGCCTCACCTACGTGGCACGCGCGGCGCTGCGGGTCTTCGAGCGTCAGGGCGCCGGCCGGCTCGTCGTGGTCGGCTCGGTGGTCGGCACGATCGCGGTGCCGCTGATGAGCAGCTACGTGGTCAGCAAGTGGGCGATGGCGGGTCTGGTGCGCACCCTGCAGATCGAGGCTCGCCGGATGCCCGGCGTCGACATCAGCCTCGTGGCGCCGGGCAGCGTGGACACCCCGATCTACCACCTGGCCGGCAGCTATGCCGGCTTCGCCGGTCGGCCACCGCCGCCGGTCGGCTCCGCGGACAAGGTCGCCCGCGCCGTGGTCCGGGCCCTCGACCGGCCCCGCCGGTCGGTGTCGGTGGGACTCAGCAGCCCGGTCATGCTGCTCGGCTTCCGGCTCCTGCCCCGGGTCTACGACCTCCTCGTGCTGCCGCTGATGGAGCTTGCCGGTCTCTCCCGGACCCGTGTGCGGGCCACCGCCGGCAACGTGTTCGCGCCCCGGCCCGGTCTCGAGGCGGTCGAGGGGCACTGGCGCCGGCGCCGGCTTCGCCGGGCTGGCGGGTGAGTCGCCGCTGGCCGCCACTCGGACCGGCACTTGGGCAGCCGGCGGCGGCAGGCTCGGCTGCGACCGTGCCGCGAGCCGGGCCGAGTGCCGGTCGGTGTGGTCGAGCTCAGCCGTAGCCGACCTCGGACGTCCAGTCGACGTCCGGGCGGCGGACCGCGTCGAGCAGGGCGGCGGCCACCAGGTCGGGGGCGAACCGGGTGTCCGGGGAGAGCGTGCCGTTGACGGTCAGGGACACCGCACGGACGCCGTCGACCCGCAGCGTGGCGTCCAGACTGGTCACCAGGTTGCGCAGCGCCGCCTTCTGCACGCCCAGCGACGCCGCCCGGTGCCACGGTCGGTCCGCGGCCATGCTGCCCGTCGCGGTCACCCGGGCGCCCGGACGCAGCGCGGGCCGGGCGGCCTGGACGGCGGTCAGCAGGCCGGCGACGCCCACGCGCACGTCGGCCAGCAGCTCCTCGGGCGTGAGCTCGAGCGGGTCCTTCTCGCGGAACACGCTGGGGTTGTAGTGCAGCACGTCGACGCCCGCGGAGACGGCCGCGAACCGCTGCACGGCCGCGGACAGCGCCGCCGCGTCGGCGAGGTCCACCGCTGCCCATCCTGTGGTGACGCCTGCCGCCTGGAGCTCGGCGCCGAGGGTGTCGAGCCGCTCCCTGCTCCGGGCCAGGAGCGCCACGTCGTACCCGGCGGCGCCGAAGACGTGCCCGATCGAGGCGCCGAGCCCCGGTCCGGCACCGACGACCACCACGAGGGGGTTGCGCTGCGGCTCGGTCACCGGTGCACCCTAGCCGCGTCCGCGACCCGACGGCCACGGACGGGCAGACTGGAGCGATGGTGGCGGACGCGGGCCGGCAGGTGCCTCCGGGCTCCTGGGTGCTGCACGTCGACCTCGACCAGTTCATCGCCGCCGTGGAGGTGCTGCGCCGGCCCGAGCTCGCGGGCCTGCCCGTCGTGGTCGGCGGCGCCGGCGACCCCACGCAGCGCGGCGTGGTGGCCACCGCGTCCTACGAGGCCCGGACCTTCGGAGTCGGCTCCGGGATGCCGCTGCGGACCGCGGCCCGGCGGTGCCCGGAGGCGGTGTTCCTGCCGGTCGACAGGCCGGCCTACGACGCCGCCTCCGCCCGGGTGATGGAGACGCTGCGCTCGTACGACGTGGCGGTGGAGGTGCTCGGCTGGGACGAGGCGTTCCTGGGGGCCGCCACCGACGACCCGGAGGCCCTGGCCGAGGCGTTGCGCGCCGGAGTGCTCGAGGAGACCGGGCTGCACTCCTCGGTGGGCATCGGCGACAACAAGCTGCGGGCCAAGATCGCGACCGGCTTCGCCAAGCCCCGCGGGGTCTACCGGCTCACCGGGGAGACCTGGTTCGCGGTGATGGGGGAGCGGCCCACCGACGCGCTGTGGGGGATCGGCCGCAAGACCGCGCGCCGGCTGGCGACGCTCGGCATCCACACCGTCCGCGACCTCGCCTCGGCGGACGCCGCCTTCCTGGCCCGCGAGCTGGGGCCGACGATGGGCCCGTGGTACCGGCGGCTGGGACGTGGCGCCGACAGCTCGCCGGTCGACCCCACCCCGTACCTCGCGCGGGGCCACGGCCGGGAGACCACCTTCCAGGAGAACCTCACCGACTGGGACGAGGTCGCCGACGAGGCCTGCCGGCTCGCCGCCCGGGTGAGCGACGACATCCGGGCCGAGGGCCGTCCGGCCGTGCGGGTCGGGCTCAAGGTGCGGTACGCGCCCTTCGAGACCCGGCACCGCAGCCTGACGCTGCCCGGGCGGTCCTGGGACCCGGACGTGCTGGCCGGGGCCGCGCTGGAGCTGCTCGCCCGGTTCGACCACGCGCGGGCGGTCCGGCTGCTGGGGGTCCGCGCCGAGATGGCCCCGCCGGAGGAGCTGCCGGAGGAGCTGCCGGAGGAACTGCGGGAGGAGCTGCCGGAGGAGCTGCCGGAGGAGCTGCGGGAGGAGCTGCCGGAGGAGCTGCGGGAGGAGCTGCCCGAGCGCCCGCCCCGGGAGCGGCCCGACGGGCTGCCCGAGCAACCGTCTGCGTGACCGGCTGCGTGACCGGCTGCGGGGCCGCCGCCGGACCGGTCCGGCGGCGGGAACGCGCATGCTGCGGCCCTCGGGTCCCGCCGGCACCCGGGCCGCGCCACAATGTCCGGGCGATGACCGACTCCCGTGAGATCTACAAGACACTCGACCTGGCGCTTCGCATCGGCGAGATGCTGCTCTCCTCGGGAGGCGGGGCCGCGGACGTGACCGCCACGATGCTCTCCGTCGCGCATGGCTGCGGCCTGCGCGGCGTCGACGTGGACGTCACCTTCACCGCCCTGTCGATGAGCCACAGCACCGGGTTCGACGAGCCCGCGCTCATCCAGGTCCGGCACGTCCGGCACCGGGAGATCGACTACGAGGACCTCACCGAGGTCGACCTGCTGGTCTCGGACCTGCTCCGCGGGGACGTCGACGTCACCGGGGCCCGCAGCAGGCTGGCCCGGATCGTCTCCTCCGGGCACCGGCTGCCGCGCTGGGCGGTCACCCTCGCGAAGGGGGTGACCGGCGCCGCGGTCGGTGCGCTGCTCGGCGGCGACCTGATCGTCTGGCTGATCGCGTTCGTGGCCGCGGCCGGCGTCGACGTGCTGCAGCGGGCGCTGAGCCGCCAGCGGCTGCCGGGGTTCTACCAGCAGGTCGCCGGAGGCCTGCTCGCCACGCTGCTGGCCGTCGGTGCGGCGGCCGCGCACCTGCCGGTCGACCCGTCCTTCGTGGTCACCGCCAGCATCATCATGCTGCTGTCCGGCATCGGCTTCATGGGCGCGATCCAGGACGCCCTCACCGGCTTCCCGATCACCTCCGGCGCCCGGATCCTCGAGGCGATGCTGTCCACGGCCGGCATCATCGCCGGGGTCAGCGCGGGGCTGGCCGTGGGCTCTGCGCTCGGCGCCGACGTCGGTCGGCTCACCCCGGGCGTCGCCGGCCCGGCGCCGGCGGTCGCGGTCGTGCTCGGCTCGGCGGTCGCGGCCGGGGCGTTCGCGTTCTCGTCGTACGCGCCGATGCGCTCGCTGGTCCCCATCGCGCTGGTCGCCGCGCTCGGAGCGGCCGCCGCGTACGCCGTCGAGGCGCCGGCCGTCAGCCGCACCTGGGCGACGGCCACCGCGGCGATCGTGATCGGCGTCGTGAGCTACACCGTGGCCGGGCGGGTGCGGGTCCCGCCGCTGGTCGTCGTGGTGTCGGCCATCGTGCCGCTGCTGCCCGGCCTTTCCATCTACCGCGGGCTGGCTCTGATGGCGGCCGGCGACAGCCAGGGCATCCTCGCGCTGGCCAACGCCGCAGCCATCGCGATCTCGCTCGCCTCCGGGGTGATCCTCGGCGAGTACGTCGCACAGCCGCTCAAGCGCGAGGCACGCCGGCTCGAGGCGCGGCTGTCCGGGCCGCGGCTCGTGGGACCACTGCGCGCCCGGGCGGTACGGCGCCGGCCCTGACGTCTCATCGACGGATCGGCGCGGTGATCGCCGAGGTGACCCGGACCAGGTCCGCAGGCGCGAGGCCGATGTCGAGGCCGCGGCGGCCGCCGGACACGTAGACCGTGCCGTGCTCGAGCGCCGTGACGTCGAGGACCGTCGGATGGGCCCGCTTCTGGCCCACGGGGGAGATCCCGCCGACGACGTACCCGGTCGCCCGCTCCGCCGCCACCGGATCGGCCATCACGGCCCGCTTGCCGCCGACAGCGTGCGCGACCGCCTTGAGGTCGAGCGACCCGGCGACCGGCACCACGCCCACGACGACGCGGCCGTCGACCTCGGTGACCAGGGTCTTGAGCACCTGCTCCACGGCGAGGCCGAGGAGCGTCGCCGCCTCCAGACCGTACGAGGGCACGGACGGGTCGTGCTCGTAGCGGTGCACGGTGAACGGCACGCCGGCACGCGTCAGCGCGACCGTCGCCGGGGTACCACCGGAGCTCTTCTTGGCCATGGCGACGGGGCGCGGCGTCAGTTCGGGGACCAGGCCGTGCGGGCGACCTCGGTCGCCGGCAGGGACGGGACCGCCCGCATCGCGCGCATCTCCTCGCGCATCGACGCACTGAGCATCCGCAGCCGTTCCCGAGGGCTGCCCGCCTCCAGCAGCGCCTGTCGCTCGGAGAGCGTGAGCAGGCAGGTCGCGGCGAGGCTGTAGGAGAGGTACTCGGGGTCCTTCGGGAAGCTCCCGTCGAGCACCTCGGCGCCGCGCAGCTCCGACAGGCGCACCCGGTAGGTCTGGAAGGTGCGCAGCGCCTGGCGCGCGGCCTCGGTCGTCTCCGGCGAGGCGTCCTGGCTCTCCTCCACCACCTCCACCCCACCGACGAGGTAGGAGCCGGAGGTGTCCAGGTCGTCCAGGCGCATCCGGTGGCGGCCGACGACCTCGATGTCGAACCGGCCGTCGGAGTGCGGCTCCACCGAGGTCATCTGGACCACGCAGCCGACCCGGTGCACCGACTGCACCCCCTGGGCGCCGACCTCGTAGCCCTCCCGGATCGCCACGATCCCGAACAGCCTCAAGGACTTGTCCGAGATGGTCAGCAGGTGGTGCACCAGCGCGCGGTAACGGTCCTCGAACACGTGCAGCGGCACCGTGACTCCGGGGAAGACCACGGTGTTCAGGGGGAAGATCGGCAGCCGCTCGCCCACGCGGTGCAATCTACCCAGGTCACCGGGCCCGCAGCGGGTCCGGCCGCTGACACGCCGGGGCGCCGGGGGAGGCCCGCACCTAGACTGGCCCCATGACTCGCCGGATCGACCTCAGGGGCCGAGCGGTCCCTGACTACCGCACCGTGGTGCCGCGTGCCGAGCTCGACGTCGAGGCGGCCCTCGACGTCGTCCGCCCGATCTGCGACGCCGTGCGGCATCGCGGTGTCGAGGCGATCGTCGAGTTCGCCGCGATCTTCGACCACGTCGAGCAGACCGACATCGCGGTTCCGCCCGAGGCGGTCCAGGAGGCGCTCGACGGGCTCGACCCGGCCGTCCGTGCCGGGCTGGAGGAGTCCATCGCCCGGCTTCGCCGCACCTGCGAGGCCGAGCGGGAGGACGACGTGACCACCGAGGTGGTGCCCGGTGGCACGGTGCGCCGCCGCATGGTGCCGGTGCAGCGTGTCGGGCTCTACGTGCCCGGCGGCATCGCCCCGCTGGTCTCGAGCGTGGTGATGAACGTCGTCCCGGCTCAGGCCGCCGGAGTGCAGTCGGTGGCGCTCACGTCCTCGCCGCGCGCCGACAACGGTGGGCTGCCGCACCCCACGATCCTGGCGGCCTGCGCGCTGCTCGGCATCGACGAGGTCTACGCGGTCGGCGGCGCCCAGGCCATCGCGATGTTCGCCTACGGCGCCGGTCCCTGCCGCAAGGTCGACATGGTCACCGGCCCGGGCGCCATCTACACCGTCGCCGCCAAGCGGCTGCTGAAGGGCGTCGTCGGCATCGACTCCGAGGCCGGTCCGACCGAGATCGCCATCCTCGCCGACGACTCCGCCGACCCGGCGTTCGTCGCCGCCGACCTGGTCAGCCAGGCCGAGCACGACCCGTCCGCGGCCTCGGTCCTGGTGACCGACTCCGCCTCGCTGGCCGACGAGGTCGAGGCGGAGCTCGACAAGCAGGTCTCGGCCACCCGGCACGTCGACCGGATCCGCACCGCCCTGTCCGGGCCGCAGTCGGGGATCGTGCTCGTCGACGACCTCGAGCAGGGCCTGGCCGTCGTCGACGGGTTCGCCGCCGAGCACCTCGAGATCCACACCCGCGACGCCTCGTCGTGGGCCGGCCGGGTGCACAACGCCGGAGCGATCTTCGTCGGCGGCCACGCCCCCGTCTCGCTCGGCGACTACTGCGCCGGGTCCAACCACGTGCTCCCGACCGGCGGCTGCGCCTGCCACTCCTCGGGCCTGTCGGTGCGCTCGTTCCTCAAGGCCGTGCACGTCGTCGAGTACGACGAGCAGGCGCTGCGCGCGGTCGCCCCGCACGTCGTCGCGCTGGCGAACGCCGAGGACCTGCCCGGCCACGCCGCCGCCGTCACCGTGCGCACGGAGCGGTGAGCGCGCGGTCATGACCTCCACCGACCCCGGTCGATTCACGCTGCCTCTGCGCGAGGAGCTGCGCGGCGTCGCGCCGTACGGCGCCCCGCAGCTCGACGTACCGGTGGCGCTGAACGTCAACGAGAACCCCTACCCACCCGGCGCGGCCGTCGCTGCCGAGGTCGGGCGCGCCGTCGCCGAGGTGACCGGCACCCTGAACCGCTACCCGGACCGAGAGTTCACCGAGCTGCGCACCGCGCTCGCCGGCTACCTCGGGCACCGGGTGCGGCCGGCGCAGGTGTGGGCGGCCAACGGCAGCAACGAGGTGATGCTCCAGCTGCTGCAGGCGTTCGGAGGGCCCGGGCGGACGGCCGTCTCCTTCGCGCCGACGTACTCGATGTACCCCGAGTACGCCCGCGACGCGATGACCGGCTGGGTGGTGGGCCACCGGGAGCAGGACTTCAGTCTCGACGTCGGCCACGCCAGGGCGGTGATCGCCGAGCACCGGCCCTCGGTGGTGCTGCTGCCCTCGCCGAACAACCCGACCGGGACCGCCCTGCCGCTCGACACCGTCACGGCGCTCTGCGCGGCGGCTCCGGGCGTCGTGGTGATCGACGAGGCGTACGGCGAGTTCCGGCGCAGCGGCACGCCGAGCGCGCTGGAGCTGCTGCCCACGACGCCCAACCTCGTCGTCTCCCGGACGATGAGCAAGGCGTTCGCGCTCGCCGGCGCCCGGATCGGCTACCTGGCCGCCTCGGAGGAGATCTGCGACGCGCTCCGCGTGGTGCGGCTGCCCTACCACCTCTCGGCCGTCACGCAGGCGGTCGCCCTGGTCGCGCTGCGGCACGCCGAGGAGCTGCTCGCCCGCGTCGACGAGCTGCGCGCCGAGCGCGACGCCCTCGTCGGCTGGCTCCGCGCGCAGGGCTACACGGTGGCCGACAGCGACGCCAACTTCGTGCTGTTCGGCAGGTTCGCGGACCGGCACGCGGTGTGGCAGGGCCTGCTGGATCGGGGGGTGCTGATCCGCGAGACTGGCCCGGACGGCTGGCTGCGGGTCTCGGTGGGGACCGCGGTGGAGATGGCGGCGTTCCGGGCCGCCCTGGTGGAAGTGGGACGACGATGAGCCGCACCGCACGCATCGAGCGCACGACCAAGGAGTCGAAGGTGCTCGTCGAGCTCGACCTCGACGGCTCCGGCCGTGCGGACGTCTCCACCGGGGTCGGCTTCTACGACCACATGCTCTCCTCGCTGGCCCGGCACTCCCTGGTCGATCTCACAGTCTCCACGGACGGCGACACGCATGTCGACGCCCACCACACCGTCGAGGACACCGCCATCGTGCTCGGTGCGGCGCTGCGTGAGGCGCTCGGCGACAAGGCCGGCATCCGTCGCTTCGGCGACGCGCTCGTGCCGCTCGACGAGGCGCTCGTGCAGTGTGCGGTCGACGTCTCCGGGCGCCCCTACTGCGTGCACACCGGCGAGCCGGAGGGGCAGGCCTTCGTCACGATCGGGGGCAGCGTCGGCTACCCGGGATCGCTGACCCGGCACGTCTTCGAGACGCTCGCCTTCCACGCGCAGGTCGCGCTGCACGTCCGGGTCCTCGCGGGCCGCGACCCGCACCACCTGGTCGAGGCGCAGTTCAAGGCGCTGGCGCGTGCGCTGCGCGACGCGATCGCCCTCGACCCACGCGAGACCGGGGTGCCGAGCACCAAGGGCAGCCTGTGACCGAGCCCTCCGCCGTCGTCGTCCTGGACTACGGCTCGGGCAACACGAGATCGGTCGTGCGCGCCCTCGAGCGCACCGGCGCCCGCGTCGAGCTCACCGCGGACCGGGCCGCCGCGCAGGAGGCCGACGGGCTGGTGGTCCCGGGCGTGGGAGCCTTCGCGGCGTGCGTGGCCGGCCTGCGCGCGGTCCGCGGTCACGAGGTGATCGGGCGGCGCCTGGCGGGCGGTCGGCCGGTGCTGGGCATCTGCGTGGGCATGCAGATCCTGTTCGGGCACGGCGTCGAGCACGGGGTCGAGACCGCGGGCCTCGACGAGTGGCCCGGCGTCGTCGAGCGGCTGCAGGCACCCGTCGTACCGCACATGGGGTGGAACACGGTCGAGGTCCCCGCCGGCAGCCGGCTGTTCGCCGGCGTGGAGGCCGAGCGCTTCTACTTCGTGCACTCCTACGGGGTGCGGGACTGGACGCTGCGCACCACCGGACACACCCGGGAGCCGCTGGTCACCTGGGCCGAGCACGGCGGCGACCGGTTCGTGGCCGCGGTCGAGAACGGCCCGCTGTCGGCCACGCAGTTCCATCCCGAGAAGTCCGGCGACGCGGGAGCCGCTCTGTTGCGCAACTGGGTGGCCACGCTTGGCCCGAGCACGTGAGCGTGAGCGGATGAGCGGCACCCCATGAGCAAGGAGCGGGCCCGGCGCCGAGAGGTCCGACAGCGGGAGGCGGCTGTCCGGGCTGCAGCCCGGGCGGGCGAGGCCGAACGGCGGGAGCGGCGCGCGCGGCGCCGTCGGGCACTGCGCCGGGCGACGACCGGTCGGCTGCCTCGCCGGAGCGCCGGGCTCCAGCACGGACCGCTGGCCCGTCGGCGGCGGACCCGGCGCGCCCTGCTGCTGGCGGCGCTGCTGGCGGCGAACCTGCTGGTCTGGGTGGTGCGCCCGGACTGGCTGAGCCGGCTCGCGGCGCTCGTGGTCACGGTGCTGGTCGCGCCGGTGCTGGCGGCGTTCGTGGTACCGGCACGCCGGCGCTGACGACGGTCAGGTCGACGAACGGTCCATGCTGGTCCGGACCTGGTAGCCGGCCTCGGCGAGCGACCGCTTCACCTCGGTGATCCGCAGCGTGCCGAAGTGGAACACGGTGGCCGCCAGCACGGCGTCCGCGCCGGCCCGGACGGCGGGCGGGAAGTGCTCGGGCCGGCCGGCGCCGCCGCTCGCGATCACGGGCACGCTCACCGCCGCGCGGACCTCGGCGATCAGGTCGACGTCGAAGCCGTCCTGGGTGCCGTCCGCGTCCATCGCGTTCAGCAGGATCTCGCCCGCTCCCAGCTCGGCGGCCCGCCACGCCCAGGCGACTGCGTCGAGCCCGGCGCTGCGCCGGCCGCCGTGCGTGGTGACCTCGAAGCCGCTGTCCGTGCCGGCCGCCCGGCGCGCGTCCACCGAGAGCACCAGGACCTGGTTGCCGAACCGGTCGGCGATCTCGGCGACCAGGGCGGGGCGCCGGATCGCGGCGGTGTTGACCGCGACCTTGTCGGCGCCGGCGCGAAGCAGCCGGTCGACGTCGGTGGTGCTGGCGACGCCTCCGCCGACGGTCAGCGGGATGAACACCTGCTCGGCGGTCCGCGAGACGATCTCCAGCGTCGTGGCACGGCCCTCGTGGGAGGCCGAGATGTCGAGGAAGGTCAGCTCGTCGGCGCCCTCGGCGTCGTACGACCGGGCCAGCTCCACGGGGTCGCCCGCGTCGCGCAGGTCACGGAAGTTCACTCCCTTGACGACCCGCCCGGCGTCCACGTCGAGGCAGGGGATCACCCGCACCGCCAGCGTCATCGGCCGGCCGGCCGGGTCAAAGCCAGCGCGTCCTCGAGGGTGAACCGGCCCTCGTAGAGCGCCGTCCCGACGATGGCGCCCTCGACGCCCTCCGGGACGAGCGAGCCGAGCGCCTCCAGGTCGGCGAGCTCGGTGATGCCCCCGGAGGCGACGACGGGCCGGTCGGTCGCCGCGCACACGGCCCGCAGCAGGTCGAGGTTCGGTCCCTGGAGCATCCCGTCCTTGTTGACGTCGGTGACGACGTACCGCGCGCAGCCCTCGGCGTCGAGCCGGGCCAGCACCTCGTAGAGGTCGCCACCCTCCGAGGTCCAGCCGCGGGCGGCCAGCGTGCGGCCTCGCACGTCGAGCCCGACCGCCACCCGGTCGCCGTACGACGCGATGGCAGCCGCGCTCCAGGCGGGGGTCTCGAGCGCGGCGGTCCCGATGTTCACCCGTCGGCAGCCGGTCGCCATCGCAGCCTCGAGCGAGGCGTCGTCACGGATCCCGCCGCTCATCTCCACGCCGATGTCGAGGCGGCCGACGATCTCGGCGAGCAGTGCGCGGTTGTGTCCCCGGCCGAAGGCTGCGTCGAGGTCGACGAGGTGGATCCACTCTGCGCCGCGCTTCTGCCAGTTGAGGGCCGCCTCGACCGGGTCGCCGAACCGCTTCTCCGAGCCCGCGACCCCTTGCACGAGCTGGACCGCCTGACCACCGGCGATGTCCACGGCGGGCAGCAGCTCGAGGTACGCACTCATGGGCACCACCCTACGAGCGCCTGGCATCACGACCACTCCGACAGGCACTCGGAGGGCTCACCGGCCCGGTCCACAGGGGGACGCCGCACCCGGGCCGACCGAGTGCCGGTCGGAACGGTCCCTGCCTGCATCAGACTCCGAGCTCGGAGCCGCGCACCGCACGAACCGCGTCCGGCGGGCCGTCGAGCTCGATCTGTGCGTGGTCCTTGCGCCCGTAGAGGAACATCGTGACCTCCGAGGGCAGCCCGCGGACGACCACGAGAGGCTCGCCGCCCGCGAGCCGCTTCTCCTCGCCGGTGTCCGTGCGAGCCATCGCCACGCCGACTCCCGTGCGGCGCGAGGTGCCGCGGCCGACGAGGGCGACCTGCTTCCACAGCAGGTTCTGCTGCCAGGACGGGAGCTCGCGTGGCTGCCATTGCGGGCCGGCGCGGCGGATGTCCTCGTGGTGGACGAAGTACTCGAGGGTGTTGACCATCCCGTCGAGCGCGGGCACCGTCAACGGCGACCACACCGGGGGACCGCCGCGCAGCCGCTCCACGAGCACCGCGAAGTCCCGCTTGCCGAGCCGCTCGCCGGCGCGCTCGGTCAGCCCGGACAGCGGGGAGACGAAGGCCCCGGCCGCGGCGAGCAGGTTGCCCTCGCGCAGCAGCAGGTGCACGACGAGGTCCTTGACGTCCCAGCCCTCGCACAGCGTCGGCGCGTCGGAGCCCCTCTCGAGGGCGTCGTCGCAGAGCAGGTCGCGCTCGGTCCTGGCCATTCGTGTCATACCTCGATCGTAGGCTGGTGCCCAGCACCCGCAGCCAGCGCGGTCCCGTCGGAGGAGGAGTCCGGTTGTCCCGGCAGATCAGCGGGCAGGGCGGCACGCTGCGCGACGGCTTCGGCGTGCTCGGCGTGGCCATCCGGCGCGAGCCGTGGATCTTCACCGTCTCGACGCTCGGCAGCGTGCTGTTCGGGGCGTTGACCGTGGCCGACGCCTGGGTGCTGGGCTGGTCGACCGACCACGTCCTGCTCCCGGCCTTCCAGACCGGCGACGTCGATCCGCGGGGGCTGCTGATGATCGTCGCGCTGTTCGTCGGCGTGGCCCTGCTGCGCGCGGTCGGGATCGTGGCGCGCCGGCTCGGTGCGGGCGTCATGCAGTACCGGATGCAGGCGCACTACCGGCGCGCGGTCACCCGTCAGTACCTCAGGCTTCCGATGGCCTGGCACCAGCAGCACCCCACCGGTCAGCTGCTGTCCAACGCGAACTCCGACGTGGAGGCCGCGTGGGCGCCGATCGCGCCGCTCCCGATGGCGGTGGGCACGGTCGCGATGATGGTGATCGCGGTCGCCCAGATGCTGGCCACCGACGTGGTGATGGCCGTCGTGGGGCTGCTGGTCTTCCCGCTCGTGATCGTCACCAACATCGTCTTCCAGAAGCTGCAGTCGCCGCTGATGACCCGCGCGCAGGCGCTGCGCGCCGAGCTCAGCGAGGTGGCCCACGAGTCGTTCGACGGCGCGCAGGTCGTCAAGACGCTCGGGCGCGAGACCGAGGAGACCGCGCGGTTCGCGGTGAAGGCCCGCCAGCTGCGGGACACGAACGTCGCCGCGGGCCGGGTGCGGGCCGCCTTCGACCCGATCCTCGAGGCGCTGCCCAGCCTCGGCGTCCTGGCGGTGCTCGCCACCGGGGTCGGTCGGGTGCTGCACGGCGACGCCCAGGCCGGCGACGTCGTCACGGTCGCCTACCTGCTGACGATCGTGGCGTTCCCGATCCGCTCGCTGGGGTGGCTGGTCGGGGAGTTCCCGCGCAGCGTCGTCGGCTTCAACCGGGTCTCCTCGGTGCTCGCGACCACCGGCGAGATGGCGTACGGCGACACCAGCCCCGCCCGCACCTCCGACGGCGCCCGGCTCGAGGTCAGGGACCTGGGCTACCGCTACGAGGGCGGACCGCCGCTGCTCGACGGCCTGACGTTCGGTGTCGAGCCCGGCCGGACGGTCGCGGTCGTGGGTCCGACCGCCTCGGGCAAGAGCACGCTGACCAGCCTGCTGATGCGGCTCGTCGACCCCGACGCGGGAGCGGTGCTGCTGGACGGGCAGGACCTGCGCGACCTCGCTCCCGGGGCGCTCGCCGGGCAGGCGGCCCTGGTCCCGCAGCAGGCGTTCCTGTTCGACGACACGGTGCGTGGCAACGTGACGCTGGGCGAGGACGTGGACGACGAGCAGGTGTGGCAGGCGCTGCGGACCGCGCAGGCCGACGGGTTCGTGGCCGCCCTGCCCGACGGGCTGGACACCCGGCTCGGCGAGCGCGGCACGTCCCTGTCCGGTGGCCAGCGGCAGCGGCTGTCGCTGGCGCGTGCGCTGGTCCGGCGACCGCGGCTGCTCGTCATGGACGACGCCACCTCGGCGGTCGACCCGGAGGTCGAGGCCAGGATCCTGGCGGCGCTGCGCGCGCAGCAGTCCGCCGACGGACCTTCCGGGCGGGGCGGTGCGGGCACGGCCGCCGCCACGGTCGTGGTCGTCGCGTACCGCAAGGCCACCATCGCGCTCGCGGACGAGGTCGTGCACCTCGACGACGGCCGGGTCGTCGACCAGGGCAGCCACGCCGCCCTGCTGGCCCGCAACCCGGCGTACGCCGAGCTCGTCAACGCCTACGACGACGACCGTGCCGAGGAGGTGACAGCCCCGTGAGCCCGCCCGCCGCGACCCGCTCCGCCGGCACTGGCATGGACAGCGGCGAGGCGATCTCGGCGCGCGCCACCATCGCCCGCGGCATCGCGCTGTCCCCGGAGCTCAAGGAGGGGTTCGGGGGCACGCTCTTCTTCGCGGTGCTCGCCACGATCGGCCGGATCATCGTGCCCGTCGCCGTCCAGCAGACGCTGGACAAGGGCGTCAGCTCCGCGGGCGGCCCCGACGTCGCGTTCATGACCCGGATGCTCACCCTCGCGGCGATCTCCATCGTGGTCACCGGCGTCGCGTCGTACCTGATGACCTACCGGCTGTTCTCCAGCGCCGAACGCGGCCTGGCCACGCTGCGGGTCAAGGCGTTCCGGCACGTCCACGACCTGCCCCTGCTGACCCAGAGCACCGAGCGCCGCGGCGCGCTGGTGTCCCGGGTCACCTCCGACGTGGACCAGGTGTCGCAGTTCCTGATCTTCGGCGGCATCATCGCGGTGGTCAGCGTCGGGCAGATCGTCATCGCCACCGTGGTGATGCTGATCTACAGCTGGCAGCTCACGCTCGTGGTCTGGATCTGCTTCCTGCCGCTGTTCGCCTCGCTGCGGTTCTTCCAGCGCAAGCTCTCAGAGGCGTACGGCGTCGTCCGGCAGCAGGTCGGCGTGATGCTCTCGGCGATCTCCGAACCGGTGGTGGGCGCGGCCACGGTCCGGTCCTACGCCATCGAGCAGCGCACTCAGGAGCGCATCGACACCGCGATCGACCGCTACAAGGAGGCCAGCACCCGCGCCCAGGGCCTGACGGCCTTCTCGTTCTCGCTCGGGGGCGTCTCGGCGGGGCTGGCCAACGCCGGCGTGCTGGTGTTCGGCATCCTGCTCGGCGCCTCGGCGACCGGCGGGACAGGCCTGACGTCCGGTGAGGTGCTGGCCTTCGCCTTCCTGGTCACGCTGTTCGTCGGCCCGGTCCAGATGGGCACCCAGGTGCTGACCGACGCGCAGAACGCGATCGCCGGCTGGCGGCGGGTGATCGGCATCCTGGACACCCCCGCCGATGTCGTCGACCCCGGAGAGGCGGGTACCCCGCTGCCCAGCGGCGCCGCCACCATCGACTTCCAGCAGGTCACCTTCGGATACCCGGGCGGCCGGCCGGTGCTGCACGACGTGACACTGCACGTCGCCCCGAACACCCGGGTGGCGGTGGTGGGGGAGACCGGCTCCGGCAAGACCACCATGGCCAAGCTGCTGACCCGACTGATGGACCCGGTGGCCGGCACGGTCCGGCTCGACGGCGTCGACCTGCGCGACGTGCCGTTCAGCTCGTTGCGCGACCACGTCGTGATGGTGCCGCAGGAGGGCTTCCTGTTCGACGCGTCGCTGAGGGCCAACGCCCGCTACGGCAAGCTCGACGCGAGCGACGACGAGATCCTCGCCGCTGCCGAGCAGCTCGGGCTCGCGGACTGGCTCGACGGCCTGCCGCGGGGGCTCGACACCGCTGTCGGCCAGCGGGGCGAGTCGCTGTCGGCGGGCGAGCGGCAGCTCGTGGCCCTGGTCCGCGCGCACCTCGCCGACCCCGACCTGCTGGTGCTCGACGAGGCGACGAGCGCCGTCGACCCGGCGCTGGAGATGCGGATCGGGCGGGCGCTGGAGCGGCTCACCCGGGGCCGGACGTCGGTGACCATCGCGCACCGGATGTCGACCGCCGAGAACGCCGACGAGGTGCTCGTGGTCGACAAGGGCCGGGTCGTGCAGCGCGGGCCGCACGCCGCGCTGCTTCGGGAGGGCGGTGTCTACGGCCGGCTGCACGCCTCCTGGGTCTCGCAGCAGGCGCCCTGACCATCGCCCTCCCGCAGACCGCGACCGTGGCACGGGGATACTGGGCCGGTGACCTCCAGCGACCTCGACCCCGCCATCGCCACGCTGCTGAAGCGGGACGGCCACGGCCTCGTTCCCGCGGTGGTGCAGCAGCACGACACCGGGGAGGTCCTGATGCTCGGCTGGATGGACGACGAGGCGCTGCACCGCACCCTGACGACCGGCCGCACGACGTTCTGGAGCCGGTCCCGCCAGGAGTACTGGGTCAAGGGCGAGACGTCGGGCCACCGGCAGTGGGTACGCGAGGTCCGGCTCGACTGCGACGGCGACACGCTCCTGGTGAAGGTCGACCAGGAGGGTGCGGCGTGCCACACCGGGGACCGGACCTGCTTCGACGCCCGGGTGCTCTCGGTGAGCGGCGCGGATGTCTGAGGCGCCGGCCCCGGCCGAGCGACGCAGCAGCCTCTGGCCGACGCTCGCCACCGGGATCGGCGGCGCCGCCCTCGCCGCGGTCGCGAGCACCAAGGACTGGGCTCGCGCGGCGGGCAGCGCGGCGGGTCTGCACACCCATGCGGCGGCCACCGGCTCGCAGTCCGCGCCGCTGGCCGCCGCCCTCGCGCTGGTCGCCCTCGCCGGCTGGGGAGTCGTGCTCGTCAGCCGTGGCCGTGCCCGCCAGGCGGTGGCCGTGCTCGGGCTTCTGGCCTCGCTCGGATCCCTCGCGGCCACCGTGGCGGCCGTGCGACAGGTGCGGGTCGACGCCGCCGAGGCGCTCGGTGGTGCGGTCACCGGGGACGTGCGACTCGCCGGGCTGACCGGCTGGTACTGGGCGGCAGCCCTCGGGGCCCTGCTGAGCGCGGTGGCCTTCGCGGTCGCGGTCCGGGCCGCCCGGCAGTGGCCGGCCATGGGCGCCAAGTACGACGCGCCGACCGGTCGGGTGGCACCTTCGCCCGGCGAGCAGGACATGTGGCGGGCGCTCGACGAGGGGCACGACCCGACCGCGTGACCCGGCGTTTCCCGGAGCCGACGGCCGCCGCGCCGGGCCGTGGGACGGGGCCTGTGACGCGGGACGGGCCGCATGGGCGATACTGAAGCCCGACCACGGGCGCCGGCCGACGGCCCTGGACAGGAGGAGATCCCCCGCATGTCTGCTCACCACGGCAACACGCCCGCCGCCTGGACGGCCGTGTTCGTGATCCTGGTCGGGTTCCTGGTCGGCGGCATCGGCCTGGTCGTCGGTAGCTGGCCGACCTTCTGGGTCGGGGTGGCGCTCGTCCCGATCGGGGGGATCGTCGGCAAGGTGATGCAGAAGATGGGTCTCGGGGCTGAGCCGGTGCACCGCTGACGATGGCGACCACCCTCGCGCCGGCCGTCGAGGCGCCGAACCGCCGCCGCCGGCTGCGCGCGCCGGTGCTGCTGGCGGCGGGACTGCTCGGGGCGAGCGTGCTGCTCCACCTTCGTGACCCGCACCGCTCCGGTAGCTGGGGCTTCTGCCCCTGGCTGGTGCTCACCGGCACCTACTGTCCTGGCTGCGGCGGGCTCCGGGCGGTCAACGACCTGACGCGCGGCGACCTCGCCGGGGCGGTGTCGAGCAACCTGCTGTTCGTCGGTGCCCTGCCGGTGCTCGCCGTCCTCTATCTTCGCTGGGTGGTCGACCAGTGGCGCGGCGTCGTACGCGTCGTCGACGGGCGCCGGGCGCTGGCATGGTCAGCAGCCGTACTCGTGCTCGCCGTGGCCTTCGCCATCGTGCGGAACCTGCCGGCGGGGGCCTGGTTGGCCCCCTGACCGGCTGACCGGGGGGTGTCAGCCGTTCGTGGAGAAGTCGAAGCCGCCGGTGGTCAGGCTGTAGACCAGCCCGACGACGCTCAGCACGATGCCGATGATGCCGAGCACGACACCTGCCTGAGCCATCCCACGGCCGCTGAGCCCGCCGCCGGACGCATCGATGGCTCGCTTGGAGGAGCTGCCGAGCAGCAGTGCCGGGATGCCGGCGAGGAACCCGCAGCACAGGATGCTCAGGATGCCGAGCACCAGAGCCCACACCGCCTTCTGGTCGGTGCGGGGTGCTGCTGCGCCGCCGTACCCGCCGTAGCCGGGCGGAGGGGGCGGGACCTGGTAGCTCATGGCGTCCTCTCGTGGTGCGGTGGTCGTGGCCGGTGGCCCCCGCATCAGGGCCCCGGTCACCCGGATCAGTAGACGCTGCGAACCCCGCCGGACGGGCTGGTCACGATCGCGATCACCGCGAGCACCACGATCCCCACGGCGAGCAGGATCGACAGGGCGCCGGTGATGATGCCCGCGAGGGCGAGCCCGTCCCCGCCGATCTGGCCCTGGGACTCCCGGATCTCCGTGCGGGCCCGCACACCGAGCACGATCGCGACGATGCCGCTGATCGCACCCACGCAGCAGAAGGAGAGCACCAGGCTGGCGACCCCGGTGATCAGGGCGGCCGTGGCCTTGCCGCTGGTCGGCGCCGGCTGGCCGTACCCGGCGGGATAGCCCGGGTAGGAGTACTGCTGTTGGGCGTACGGGTCCTGCGGATACTGGCCGTACTGCTGCCCGTACTGCTGCCCGTACTGCTGCCCGTACTGCTGCCCGTACTGCTGGCCGTACTGCTGGCCGTACTCCCCGCCTGGCTGGCTGTACTCCTGGCCGTACTGCTGGCCGTAGGGCTGTCCGTACGGCTGTCCGCCGTACCCGGGCTGCTCCGGCTGCTCCGGCTGGCCGCCGTACCCGGGCTGCTCCGGCTGCCCGGGCTGCCCGGGCTGCCCGGGGTACGACGGCCGGCTCGACTCGTCGGCCTGCTCGGGCTGAGCCGGCTCCACGGGCTGCTGGGGCCGACCGCTGCCCTCCTCGGGCTGGTCGTTGCCCTCCTCGGGCTGGTCGTTGCCCTCCTCGGGCTGGTCGTTGCCGGACGGTCCTGGTGGGTAGCTCATGTGCCGTTTCGGCTGCCTTTCTGGGATCCCGACTGTCGGGCGGTGCGGGCCGGACCTCGGTGCGGCTTCCGGCCGGTCTCGTGAGAGTCTAGAGACCCACGACGCGCAACGCTGAGAGGTTCCCTCATGTCCGTGCTCGACGAGATCATCGACGGCGTCCGCGTCGACCTCGCCGCACGCGAGGCGGTGACCCCCCTCGAGGAACTCAAGCTCGCGGCCCGGCGGGCCCCCGACGCCCTCGACCCGCTCCCGACCTACCACGCGCGCGGGATCAGCGTGATCGCCGAGGTGAAGCGCTCGAGCCCGAGCAAGGGCGCGCTGGCGGCGATCACCGACCCGGCCGCGCTGGCCGCCGACTACGAGCGGGGCGGCGCGGCGACGATCAGCGTGCTCACGGAGCAGCGCCGGTTCGGCGGCAGCCTCGAGGATCTCCGCGCCGTCCGGTCCGCGGTCCGGGTGCCCGTGCTGCGCAAGGACTTCATCGTCACCTCCTACCAGCTCTGGGAGGCCCGCGCCGCCGGAGCCGACCTCGCCTTGCTGATCGTGGCCGCTCTCGACCAGAACCAGCTCGCCTCGCTCGTCGAGCGTGCCGCCTCGATCGGGCTCACTGCGCTCGTCGAGGTCCACGACGAGCATGAGGTGGAGCGGGCGCTCGACGCGGGCGCCCGGGTCGTCGGCGTCAACGCGCGGAACCTCAAGACCCTCCAGGTCGACCGGACCACGTTCGGCCGCCTCGCGCCCCGCATCCCCGATGACGTCGTCCGGGTCGCCGAGTCCGGCGTCCGCGGGCCGCACGACGTCTTCGAGTACGCCAAGATGGGGGCCGACGTGGTCCTGGTCGGGGAGACGCTCGTGCGCGGCGAGGACCCGCGGGCCGCGGTGGCCGACCTGGTCGCGGCCGGAGCGCACCCCTCGGTGCACCGCGACGTCGAGCCGCACTGACGCACCTCACGCACACGAAGGCGGGACAGCCATGGTTTCTCTTCCCGACGAGGCCGGCCACTTCGGCCGCTTCGGTGGGCGCTTCATGCCGGAGGCGCTGATCGCCGCCCACGACGAGCTGGCCGCCGCCTGGCAGGATGCGATGGCCGACGCGACGTTCGTCGAGGAGTTCGAGCGGATGCTCCGCGAGTACGCCGGCGTGCCCAGCCTGCTGTACGACGCCCAGCGGCTGTCCGAACGGGCCGGGGCACGCATCCTGCTCAAGCGCGAGGACCTCAACCACACCGGTGCGCACAAGATCCGCAACGTGCTGGGTCAGGCCCTGCTCACCAAGCGGATGGGCAAGAGGCGGGTGATCGCGGAGACCGGGGCCGGGCAGCACGGCGTGGCGACCGCCACGGCCTGCGCCTACCTCGGCCTCGAGTGCGTGGTCTACATGGGCGAGGTCGACACCGAGCGCCAGGCTCTCAACGTGGCCCGGATGCACCTCCTCGGCGCGGAGGTGGTGGCGGTCAGGTCCGGTTCCCGGACCCTCAAGGACGCGATCAACGAGGCGCTGCGCGACTGGGTGGCGAGCGTCGACCACACCCACTACCTGCTCGGCACCGCGGCCGGCTCGCACCCCTTCCCGGCCATGGTTCGCGACTTCTGCCGGGGCATCGGCGACGAGGCCCGCGTCCAGTGCCTGGAGCTCATCGGGAGGCTCCCTGACGCGGCGGTCGCCTGTGTGGGCGGCGGCTCCAACGCCATCGGGCTGTTCGAGGCCTTCCTCGACGACCCGGTCCGGCTCTACGGCTTCGAGGCCGGCGGCGAGGGCTTCGAGACCGGTCGGCACGCCTCGACGATCACCGCCGGCGAGGTGGGCGTGCTGCATGGTGCGCGCACCTATGTGCTCCAGGACGAGGACGGCCAGACCGTGGAGTCGCACTCCATCTCCGCGGGCCTCGACTATCCGGGCGTCGGGCCCGAGCACGCCTGGCTCGCCGAGTCCGGGCGGGCCGTCTACCGGCCGGTGACCGATGCCGCGGCGATGGACGCCTTGGCGCTGCTGTCGCGGACCGAGGGCATCATCCCGGCTATCGAGTCGGCCCACGCGGTCGCGGGCGCGCTCGACGTGGCCCGCGAGCTCGGTCGGGACGCGACGCTGCTGGTGAACCTCTCCGGACGGGGCGACAAGGACATGGGCACGGCGATCAGCTGGTTCGGCCTCGGGGAGACCCGGGCAGACGAGAGCACCGGCGAGCCGGGCGACCCGGCTGCGGTGACCCCGGCATGACGGCGCGCAGCGCCTTCGACGCGGCGGCCGCGGACGGCCGTGCGGCGCTGGTCGGCTACCTGCCCGCAGGCTTCCCGGACGTGGCCGGGGCGGTCGAGGCGATGAAGGTCATGGTGGCCGCCGGCTGCGACGTCATCGAGGTCGGCCTGCCGTACTCCGACCCGGTCATGGACGGGCCCACGATCCAGGCCGCTGCGCAGCGCTCCCTCGAGAACGGCACCCGCACCGCCGACGTGCTGCGCACCGTCGAGGCGGTCGCCGCCACGGGCGCGCCGGTCGTGGTGATGACGTACTGGAACCCGGTCGAGCGGTACGGCGTCGACCGGTTCGCCGCCGACCTCGCCGCGGCCGGGGGGGCCGGGCTGATCACCCCCGACCTGGTGCCGGACGAGGCGGCTGAGTGGCTGGCCGCGGCCGACCACCACGACCTCGACAAGGTCTTCCTGGTGGCACCGTCGTCGACCGACCGACGGCTGCAGACCACGGTCGAGGCCTGCCGCGGGTTCGTCTACGCGACCGCGGTGATGGGCGTCACCGGGGCGCGGGAGTCGACCAGCGCTCTGGCCCGGCCCCTCGTGGAGCGGACCCGGTCCCGCACCGACCTGCCGGTCGCCGTCGGGCTCGGCGTCTCCGACGGCGAGCAGGCGGCGGAGGTGGCCTCGTACGCCGACGGCGTCATCGTCGGCTCCGCCTTCGTCCGCCGGCTGCTCGACGCACCGGACCACACTGCCGGGCTCGCCGCGGTCGAGAGGCTGACCCGCGACCTCGCCGACGGGGTCCGGCGTGGCTAGGTCCCGGCGCCGCTCGACGGCGCTGGGGCCCGTGCTGGCCCCGGTTCTCGTGGCCGCCGGGCTGCTGCTGTCCGGCTGCAGCGGGTCGACCTCCGGGCCACCGGTCAGGGACGTCTCCGTGCGCGACGACGACGGCCTCGCCGGCGCGGTGCTGCCGAAGCCGTACCAGCTGCCCGACGTGCGGCTGACCGCGAGCGACGGGTCGGCCTACCGCCTCCGGTCCGACACCACCGCGCCCCTCACGCTGGTGTTCTTCGGCTACACGAGCTGCCCCGACATCTGCCAGGTGGTGATGGCCGACATCGCCTCTGCGCTGAACCGCCTCGAGCCCGCGGACCGTCGCCGGGTCGGGATGCTGTTCGTGACCACCGACCCGGCCCGCGACGACGCGACGGCGCTGCGCGCGTACGTGGACCGCTTCGACCCCGCCTTCCGCGGGCTCACCGGCCCGCTGCCCCGGATCGTGCGGGCCGCCGAGGCCCTCGGCGTACCCGTCGAGAAGGGCCAGAGGCTGCCGACCGGGGGCTACGAGGTGGCCCACGGGACACAGGTTCTGGGCGTGCTCCCGGACGGCACGGCGCCGGTGGTGTGGACCCAGGGCACCCCGCCGGACCGGATGGCCCAGGACATCCACGCGATCCTCGACTCGGGCGTGCCGTCGCCGACCCCGAAGGGAGCCCGCTCGTGACCGTCCCGGCCGCCGCCTCGCTCGTCCCGGCCTTCATCCCCAGCCCCGGACAGGGCGTCTGGCACCTCGGGCCGTTCCCGGTCCGCGCCTACGCGCTGTGCATCATCACCGGAGTCATCGTCGCGGTCATCGTCGGCGAGCGGCGCTGGGTTGCACGGGGCGGGCTCCGCGGCCAGGTCGGGGACGTCGCGATCTGGGCGGTGCCCTTCGGGCTCGTGGGCGGCCGGCTGTACCACGTGATGACCGACTGGCGGCTCTACTTCGGGGCCGGCAAGGACCCGGTGCACGCGCTGTACGTCTGGCAGGGCGGACTCGGCATCTGGGGCGCGATCGCGCTCGGCGGCGTGGGGGCCTACATCGGCTGCCGGCGCAACGGCATGAGGTTCCCGCCGTTCGCCGACGCGCTGGCTCCCGGCATCGTGCTGGCCCAGGCCATCGGCCGGTGGGGCAACTGGTTCAACCAGGAGCTGTTCGGGCGCCCGACGACTCTGCCGTGGGCCCTGAAGATCGACCCCGCGCACCGGCCCGCCGGCTATGAGCAGTACGCCACGTTCCACCCCACGTACCTCTACGAGTTCATCTGGGACGTCGGCGTCGCCGGGCTGGTGATCTGGGCGGACCGCCGGTTCCGGCTCGGTCACGGCCGGGCGTTCGCGCTGTACGTGATGGCCTACACCGCCGGGCGGGGGTGGATCGAGACGCTGCGCATCGACCCCGTCCAGGACAGCAACGTGTTCGGCCTGCGGCTGAACGTCTGGACGTCGATGCTGGTCTTCCTCGGCGCGCTGGTGTACTTCGTGCTGTCGGCGCGGCGCCGCCCCGGGCGCGAGGAGCAGGTGCTGCGCGAGCAGCCCGGCGACGGCTCCGACGAGACTCCCGGAGCGGCTGCCGACGAGGCACCCGGGGAGGGGCCGGGTGGCACCTCGGCCGAGGTCAGGTGAGGGTCACCTTCGATGAGCGCGCGGGCGCGCGCGGGATAGGTTGGCGGCCGTGAGCACCGACAAGACTTCTCCTCCGGTCGAGCACGAGCATCCCGACGTCACCGGCGGATGGCTGCGCCCCGCGGTGTTCGGCGCGATGGACGGCCTGGTGTCGAACGTCGCGCTGATCGCCGGCGTCGCCGGCGGCACCCGCAACGCTGCCGACACCACCGCGGTGGTGCTGGCCGGTCTGGCCGGTCTGGCCGCGGGGGCCTTCTCGATGGCGGCCGGCGAGTACACGTCCGTGGCCAGCCAGTCCGAGGCCGCCCGCCGCGAGATCGACAAGGAGCGCGCCGAGATCCTGAAGAACCCGCGCGGCGAGATCGCCGAGCTGGCGGCGATGTACCGCGACAAGGGCCTGGAGGACGAGCTCGCCTGGGAGGTCGCCCGGCAGGTGCACCGCGACGTCGACAACGCCGTCTCGGTGCATGCTCGCGAGGAGCTGGGCGTGGACCCCGACGACCTGGCCTCCCCGCTGCTCGCGGCAGGCTCGTCCTTCCTCGCCTTCGCGGTCGGCGCGCTCATCCCGGTGCTCCCGTACCTGCTCGGCGCGACCACCCTCTGGCTGTCACTGGCGGTGACCGGCGTTGCGCTGTTCGTCTGCGGGGCAGTCGTCACCCAGGTCACCAGTCGCGCCTGGTGGTACGGCGGGCTGCGCCAGACGCTGCTCGGCGCGCTGGCCGCCGCGGCGACGTACGGGTTCGGCGCGCTGGTCGGTGGCTCGGGGATCGGCTGACCCGCGGCGCCGGACGAGGCGGTCCGGATGCTGAGCTGCGGGTCTCGCGCAGCGAGCAGCTCGGCGGCCGGGTGTTGTACGCTGTGGCTCCCGCCTGGGCCAATGTCGTCCCGAGCTGTTTCCTGCATGACCCACACCCGTGGTGGTCTCGGAGCCGAGCCGCCTCCGGCGCCCCCGTGCGCCGCGCGCCGGGTGTCACGACGACGGGAGAGTGCCCCATGCAAGCATTCCCGCCGCCCCAGGGGCTGTACGACGGACTCCACGAGCACGATGCCTGTGGCGTCGCGTTCGTCGCCACCCTGACCGGCGTCGCCAGCCACGACATCGTCGCCAAGGCGATCACCGCGCTGCGCAACCTCGAGCACCGCGGTGCCACGGGTGCCGAGCCGGACTCCGGCGACGGCGCCGGCATCCTGCTGCAGGTGCCCGACAGCTTCTTCCGGGAGGTCGCCGGGTTCGACCTGCCCCCGGTGTACGCCTACGCGGTCGGCACGGCCTTCCTGCCCGGCGACGCCGAGGAGGTCGCCAAGACCCGCCGGCGCATCGAGGAGATCGCGGTCGAGGAGGGGCTGCGGGTGCTCGGCTGGCGCGAGGTGCCGACCGACGCCTCGTCGCTCGGCAGGACCGCGCTCGGCGTGATGCCGACCTTCTGCCAGCTCTTCGTGAGCTCGGCCGGCGGCCGGATGATGGGCATGGACCTCGAGCGGCTGGCCTTCTGCCTCCGCAAGCGCTCCGAGCACGAGACCGACGCGTACTTCCCGTCGCTGTCGTCGCGGACCATCGCCTACAAGGGGATGCTCACCACCGACCAGCTCGACGCGTTCTACCCGGACCTGCGTGACGAGCGGGTCGCGTCCGCGGTCGCCGTCGTGCACTCCCGGTTCTCGACCAACACCTTCCCGTCCTGGCCGCTGTCGCACCCGTTCCGGTTCATCGCGCACAACGGCGAGATCAACACCGTGATGGGCAACCGGAACTGGATGCGGGCGCGCGAGGCGATGCTCGCGAGCGACCTGATCCCGGGCGACCTCGAGCGGCTGTACCCGGTCTGCACCCCGGGCGCCTCGGACTCGGCGTCGTTCGACGAGGTGCTCGAGCTGCTGCACCTGGGCGGGCGCTCGCTGCCGCACGCGGTGCTGATGATGATCCCGGAGGCCTGGGAGAACCACGCCGAGATGGACCAGCGGCGCCGGTCGTTCTACCGGTTCCACTCCACGATGATGGAGCCCTGGGACGGCCCCGCCTGCGTCGTGTTCACCGACGGCAGCCAGGTCGGCGCGGTGCTCGACCGCAACGGGCTGCGGCCCTCCCGGTACTGGGTCACCGACGACGGGCTGGTGGTGCTGGCCTCCGAGGTCGGCGTGCTCGACCTCGACCCGGCGACCGTCGTCCGCAAGGGGCGGCTCCAGCCGGGCCGGATGTTCCTGGTCGACACTGCCGAGCACCGGATCATCGAGGACGAGGAGATCAAGGGCGAGCTCGCCACCGAGCACCCGTACGACGAGTGGCTGCACGCCGGGCTGATCGAGCTCGGCGATCTGCCCGAGCGCGAGCACGTCGTGCACACGCACGCCTCGGTGACCCGCCGCCAACAGATCTTCGGCTACACCGAGGAGGAGAAGCGGGTCGTCCTGACCCCGATGGCGAAGGTGGGCGCGGAGCCGATCGGCTCGATGGGCACCGACACGCCGATCGCCGCCCTGTCGGACCGGCCGCGGCTGCTGTTCGACTACTTCAGCCAGCTGTTCGCCCAGGTGACGAACCCGCCGCTGGACGCGATCCGCGAGGAGCTCGTGACCTCGCTGGCCGGCTCCATCGGCCCGGAGGCGAACCTGCTCCAGCCGACGCCGGCCTCCTGCCGTCAGGTGGTGCTGCCGTTCCCGGTCATCGACAACGACGACCTGGCCAAGCTCCGGCACATCAACCGGGACGGCGACCTGCCGGGCTTCATCACCCACGTCGCCCGCGGCCTCTACGAGGTCGCCGGGGGAGGCGCCGCCCTCGCGGCGCGCATCGACGACATCTGCGCGGAGGTGTCGACCGCGATCGCCGGAGGCGCCCGGATCATCGTGCTGTCGGACCGGCACTCCACCGCCGACCTCGCGCCGATCCCGTCGCTGCTGCTGACCGGGGCGGTGCACCACCACCTGGTCCGCGAGAAGACCCGCACCCGGGTCGGCCTGGTCGTCGAGGCCGGCGACGTCCGCGAGGTCCACCACGTGGCGCTGCTGATCGGGTACGGCGCGGCCGCGGTCAACCCCTACCTCGCGATGGAGACCGTCGAGGACCTGGCGCGCGACGGCTACTACCTGCAGGTGGACCCGCGGGTCGCGGTGCAGAACCTGGTGAGGTCGCTCGGCAAGGGCGTGCTCAAGGTGATGAGCAAGATGGGCGTGTCCACCGTGGCGTCGTACACCGGCGCCCAGATCTTCGAGGCGGTCGGCCTGGCCCAGCCGCTCGTGGACCGGTACTTCACCGGCACCACCAGCAAGCTCGGCGGCGTGGACCTCGACACCGTGGCTGAGGAGGTCGCGCGGCGCCACCGCACGGCGTACCCGGTCGACGGGCTGCCGCCCGCGCACCGCGGGCTCGAGGTCGGGGGTGAGTACCAGTGGCGCCGTGAGGGTGAGCCGCACCTGTTCGACCCGGAGACCGTCTTCCGGCTGCAGCACTCCACCCGGAGCGGGCGCTACGACGTCTTCAAGCAGTACACCGCCCGCGTCGACGAGCAGTCCGAGCGGCTGATGACGCTGCGCGGGCTGTTCGCCTTCAAGGCCCCGGGGGTGTTCGGCCGCGCGCCGGTCCCCCTGGAGGAGGTCGAGCCGGTCGAGAGCATCGTCAAGCGGTTCAGCACCGGGGCGATGTCGTACGGCTCGATCAGCAGGGAGGCGCACGAGACCCTGGCGATCGCGATGAACCGCCTCGGCGGCAAGTCGAACACCGGGGAGGGCGGCGAGGACCCCGACCGGCTCTACGACCCCGAGCGCCGCAGCGCGATCAAGCAGGTGGCGTCGGGGCGCTTCGGCGTGACCTCGGAGTACCTCACCAACGCCGACGACATCCAGATCAAGATGGCCCAGGGAGCCAAGCCGGGGGAGGGCGGCCAGCTGCCCGGTAACAAGGTGTACCCCTGGGTGGCCCGGACCCGGCACTCCACGCCCGGCGTCGGGCTGATCTCGCCGCCACCGCACCACGACATCTACTCCATCGAGGACCTCGCCCAGCTGATCCACGACCTGAAGAACGCCAACCCGGCGGCGCGGGTGCACGTCAAGCTCGTCGCGGAGGTCGGGGTCGGCACGGTCGCGGCCGGCGTCTCGAAGGCGCATGCCGACGTCGTGCTGATCTCCGGCCACGACGGCGGCACCGGCGCTGCCCCGCTGACGTCCCTCAAGCACGCGGGCGGGCCGTGGGAGCTCGGCCTCGCGGAGACGCAGCAGACGCTGCTGCTCAACGGGCTGCGCGACCGGATCGTGGTGCAGTGCGACGGCCAGCTCAAGACCGGGCGCGACGTGGTGGTCGCCGCCCTGCTCGGCGCCGAGGAGTTCGGCTTCGCGACGGCTCCGCTCGTGGTGAGCGGCTGCGTGATGATGCGGGTCTGCCACCTCGACACCTGTCCGGTGGGCGTGGCGACCCAGAACCCGGTGCTGCGCGAGCGCTTCACCGGCAAGCCCGAGTTCGTGGTGAGCTTCTTCGAGTTCATCGCCGAGGAGGTGCGCGAGCACCTCGCCGCGCTCGGGTTCCGCAGCATCGACGAGGCGATCGGCCACGCCGAGGTGCTCGACGTGCAGAAGGCCGTGCACCACTGGAAGGCGGCAGGGCTCGACCTCGCGCCGATCCTGCACGTGCCGGCGCTCCCGGAGGGCGCCCCGCGGCGCAACACCACGACCCAGGACCACGGGCTCGCCAAGGCGCTCGACAACCAGCTCGTGGCGCTCGCGACCGACGCGCTGGAGCGCGGCGAGCCGGTGCGTGCCCAGGTCCCGATCCGCAACGTGAACCGGACCGTCGGCACCATCCTGGGCCACGAGGTCACCAAGCGGTACCGCGGTGCCGGACTGCCCGACGGCACCATCGACATCACGTTCACCGGCTCGGCCGGGCAGTCGTTCGGGGCGTTCCTGCCCGGCGGCGTCACGCTGCGTCTCGAGGGCGACGCGAACGACTACGTCGGCAAGGGCCTGTCCGGCGGCCGGATCGTGGTCCGCCCGGACCGCGCCGTCGGCTTCGAGGCCGAGCAGCAGATCATCGCCGGCAACGTCATCGGCTACGGCGCGACCGCGGGGGAGATCTACCTCCGCGGCCAGGTCGGCGAGCGGTTCTGCGTCCGCAACTCCGGGGCGACCGCGGTCGTCGAGGGCGTGGGCGACCACGGCTGCGAGTACATGACCGGCGGCCGGGTCGTGGTGCTGGGCCAGACCGGGCGGAACTTCGCCGCAGGCATGTCCGGAGGTACGGCCTACGTCCTGGACCTCGACGAGGAGCGGGTCAACCGCGAGCTCGTCGAGCTGCGGCCGGTGCCGGAGGCCGAGGTCGGCCGGCTCGAGCTGGCGGTGCGCCGGCACGCCGAGGAGACCGGCTCGCCGGTCGCCGAGGCGCTGCTGGCCGACTGGGGAACCGCCGTACGGCGGTTCACCGAGGTGATGCCCAGCGACTTCAAGCGGGTCATGGAGGCGAAGGCGGAGGCCGAGGAGGAAGGCCTCGACGACGACGAGACGGCGGCACGGATGATGGAGGCGCTCCATGGCTGACCCGAAGGGCTTCTTGAAGACCGGCCGCCGGGTCGCCGAGCGCCGGCCGGTGGCGGAGCGGGTGCACGACTGGCACGAGGTGTACCCCGACGGGGCCGGTCGGTCGCTGCTGCCGATCATCACCGAGCAGGCCGGACGCTGCATGGACTGCGGCATCCCGTTCTGCCACCAGGGCTGCCCGCTCGGGAACCTGATCCCGGAGTGGAACGACCTGGTGTGGCGCGACGACTGGGCCGATGCCGTCGAGCGGCTGCACGCCACGAACAACTTCCCGGAGTTCACCGGGCGGCTCTGCCCGGCGCCCTGTGAGACCGCCTGCGTGCTCGGCATCAACCAGGACCCGGTGACCATCAAGAACGTCGAGGTGGCGATCGCCGACAAGGCCTGGGACTCGGGGCTGGTGCGGCCGCAGGCGCCGGAGTGGCTGAGCGGCAGGACGGTCGCGGTCGTCGGCTCCGGACCGGCGGGCCTCGCCGCGGCGCAGCAGCTGACCCGGGCGGGGCACACCGTGGTGGTCTACGAGCGTGCCGACAGGGTCGGCGGGCTGATGCGCTACGGGATCCCCGAGTTCAAGATGGAGAAGAGGTTCCTCGACCGGCGGCTGGACCAGATGCGCCGTGAGGGCACGGTGTTCCGGGCCGGCGTCGAGGTCGGCGTGGAGCTGACCGGTGCCGAGCTCCGGGAGCGCTTCGACGCCGTGGTGCTGGCTGTCGGCGCCACCGTGCCGCGGGACCTGCCGATCCCGGGCCGCGAGCTGGCCGGGATCCACCAGGCCATGGAGTTCCTGCCGCAGTCCAACCGCGCGGCGCTGGGCGAGACGGTCGACCGCCAGATCACCGCCGCCGGCAGGCACGTCGTGATCATCGGCGGCGGCGACACCGGCGCGGACTGCCTCGGCACCTCGCACCGGCAGGGCGCGGCCTCGGTGACCCAGCTGGAGATCATGCCGCAGCCCGGCACGGACCGGCCCGCGAACCAGCCGTGGCCGACGTACCCGATGACCTTCCGGGTCTCCTCGGCCCACGAGGAGGGCGGTGAGCGGCTGTACTCCGTGTCCACCCAGGCGTTCCTCGGCGACGAGGACGGGCGGGTGCGCGCCCTGCGCCTCGCCGAGGTGGAGATGCGCGACGGGCGGTTCGCCGAGGTGGCCGGCACCGAGCACGAGATCCCGGCGGAGCTGGTGCTGTTCGCGATGGGCTTCACGGGTCCCCAGCAGGAGGGGCTCGTCGAGCAGCTCGGCGTGGAGCTCGACCCGCGTGGCAACGTCTCCCGCGGCGCCGACTACATGTCGTCGGTGGACGGCGTCTTCGTGGCCGGTGACGCCGGCCGCGGGCAGTCGCTCATCGTGTGGGCGATCGCCGAGGGACGTGCGGCCGCCGCCGCCGTGGACCGCCACCTCACCGGGGCCACCACGCTGCCGGCGCCGATCCCGCCCACCGCGCGACCGCTGGTGGTCTGAGCCGCGGGCACCACATGTTGGAACGATCCAGGCCCGCGTGTGGCGACTGGCGAGTAGCCCAGTAGGCTCGTCGCGTGCGTAGAGCAAAGATCGTCTGCACCCTCGGGCCCGCCGTCTCCTCCGCCGAACGCATCCGCCAGCTGGTGGACGCCGGCATGGACGTGGCACGGATGAACCTCAGCCACGGCACGCATGCCGACCACGAGGAGGTCTACAAGACCGTCCGCACGGCCGCGGACGACAGCGGCCGCGCCATCGGCGTCTTCGCCGACCTGCAGGGACCCAAGATCCGGCTCGGCACGTTCGTCTCCGGGCCGGTCGAGCTGGTCGAGGGCGCCGCGTTCACGATCACCACGCGCGACGTACTCGGGGACGTCCGGATCTGCTCCACGACGTACGACGGGCTCCCCGGCGACGTCGCCCCCGGCGACCACATCCTGATCGACGACGGCAGGGTGCGCCTCGTGGTCACCTCCGTCGACGACACGGACGTCGAGACCGAGGTCGTGGTGCCGGGCCGGGTCAGCGACCACAAGGGCATCAACCTGCCCGGCGTGGCCGTCTCGGTGCCCGCGCTGACCGAGAAGGACAAGGAGGACCTCCGCTGGGCCCTGCACTTGTCGGTGGACTTCATCGCGCTGAGCTTCGTCCGGTCCGCCAAGGACTTCGACGACGTGCGGGAGATCATGGAGCAGGAAGGCGTCGTGCTCCCCGTGATGGCCAAGATCGAGAAGCCGCAGGCGATCGACAACATCGAGGAGATCGTCGACGCCTTCGACGGCTTCATGGTGGCCCGCGGCGACCTCGGTGTGGAGTGTCCGCTCGAGGACGTGCCCTTCCTGCAGAAGCAGGTCATCGACGTCGCCCGGCGGCACGCCAAGCCGGTGATCGTCGCCACCCAGATGCTGGAGTCGATGATCTCCGCACCCCGCCCGACCCGCGCGGAGGCCTCCGACGTCGCGAACGCCGTGCTGGACGGCGCCGACGCGGTGATGCTGTCGGGGGAGACGAGCGTCGGCGCCTACCCCATCGAGGCCGTCGCCACCATGGCGAGCATCATCGAGTCCACCGAGGACCACGGGCTGGCTCGGATGGCGGCCATCGACTGGCAGCCACGCACGCGGGGTGGTGTGATCGCGAAGGCTGCGGCCGAGGTGGCCCACCGGGTCGGCGCGAAGTACCTCGTCGCGTTCACCCAGAGCGGCGACTCCGCGCGCCGGCTCTCCCGCTACCGCGGGGCCATCCCGATGCTCGCCTTCACCCCGGTCCCGGTGGTGCGCTCCCAGCTGTCGCTGTCATGGGGCGTCGAGACCTTCCTCGGCGAGCCGGTCGAGCACACCGACGAGATGGTCCGCCAGGTCGACGAGGCGCTGCTCAAGATCGGCCGCGTCGTCGAGGGTGACCTCGTGGTGCTGATCGCCGGCAGCCCGCCCGGGATCCCGGGCTCGACGAACGCGCTGCGCATCCACCGGATGGGCGACGCGATCAACCAGGTGGCGCCGGCGTACTACCGCCGCGAAGGCTGACCCACCGCGTCGCTGCGGCTCGGCGCCCACGGAGCCGGTGTCAGCCGGAGCGCCGACAAGATCGCCCAACGCGTGCCCCGGGTGGTGTTCTGGTTCAGGACATCCCGGAGCCATGTCTCAAGACATCCCGGACTGATGTCGCGAGTCATCCCGGAGTAGCCAGCTGAGCCCCACCAGCGTGCGGGCATGTCACTCACCAGATTGCTGATCACCGCCGTGGTGGTCGAGAGCCGATCGGTTGCCCACGTCGCCGCCCAGTACGGCGTCTCCCAGTCCTGGCTGTTCGAGCTCGTGGCCCGCTACAAGGCCGAGGGCGAGGCTGCCTTCGAACCCCGCTCCCGTCGCCCGAAGACGGTTCCGCGGACCACACCCGCCGAGGTCGTCGAGCTGATCCTCGAGCTCCGCGAGAAGCTGACCGCCACCGGCTTGGACGCCGGACCCGACACCATCAAGTGGCACCTCGAGCACCACCACTCGGTCGCGGTGTCCAGGGCGACGATCTCGCGCTACCTGACCCGTCACGGCCTGGTTGTCCCGGAGCCGAAGAAGAAGCCGAAGTCGTCCTACATTCGCTTCGCCGCCGAGATGCCCAACGAGACCTGGCAGAGCGACTTCACCCACTACCGGCTCACCCGCCCCGACGGCCGCCCAAGCGCCGACACCGAGATCCTGACCTGGCTCGACGACTGCTCCCGCTACGCCCTCTCCGTGACGGCCCACGTCCGGGTCACCGGCCCCATCGTGCTGGCCACCTTCCGCCAAGCCGTTGCAGAACACGGGATCCCCGCCTCCACGCTCACTGATAACGGGATGGTGTTCACCACCCGACTCTCCGGCGGCAAGGGTGGCCGCAACCACCTGGAGACCGAACTTCGACGTCTCAACGTGGTCCAGAAGAACGGGCGACCGAACCACCCCACCACCCAAGGCAAGGTCGAGCGGTTCCAGCAGACACTGAAGAAGTGGCTGCGCGCCCAGCCCGAACAGCCGTCCACGATCGACGACCTCCAAGCCCTCCTCGACGCGTTCGCCGAGGAGTACAACGAGCACCGGCCCCACCGGTCCCTGCCGCACCGGGCGACCCCGGCCACCGTCTACACCAGCCGCCCCAAGGCGGGCCCACAGACCGGCGCGCGCGAGAACGACACCCACGACCGGGTCCGCCACGACCGCATCGACAAAGCCGGCAAGGTCACGCTGCGCTACCACGGCCAGCTCTACAGCATCGGCATCGGCCGAACCCACACCGGAACCCGCGTCCTCGTCCTGGCCCAGGACCTCGACATCCGCATCATCGACGCCGCCACCGGCGAGCTCCTGCGCGAGCTCGTCCTCGACCCATCCAAGCGCTACCAAGGCACCGGCCGACCACCCGGCCCGAGGCGCTGAAACGAAGGAGGGCCGAACCCACGTCTATTGGGTTCGGCCCTCCACGATGTCTTGAGACATCACACGCGTGCCCCGGGTGGTGTTCTGGTTCAGGACATCCCGGAGCCATGTCTCAAGACATCCCGGACTGATGTCGCGAGTCATCCCGGAGTAGCCAGCTGAGCCCCACCAGCGTGCGGGCATGTCACTCACCAGATTGCTGATCACCGCCGTGGTGGTCGAGAGCCGATCGGTTGCCCACGTCGCCGCCCAGTACGGCGTCTCCCAGTCCTGGCTGTTCGAGCTCGTGGCCCGCTACAAGGCCGAGGGCGAGGCTGCCTTCGAACCCCGCTCCCGTCGCCCGAAGACGGTTCCGCGGACCACACCCGCCGAGGTCGTCGAGCTGATCCTCGAGCTCCGCGAGAAGCTGACCGCCACCGGCTTGGACGCCGGACCCGACACCATCAAGTGGCACCTCGAGCACCACCACTCGGTCGCGGTGTCCAGGGCGACGATCTCGCGCTACCTGACCCGTCACGGCCTGGTTGTCCCGGAGCCGAAGAAGAAGCCGAAGTCGTCCTACATTCGCTTCGCCGCCGAGATGCCCAACGAGACCTGGCAGAGCGACTTCACCCACTACCGGCTCACCCGCCCCGACGGCCGCCCAAGCGCCGACACCGAGATCCTGACCTGGCTCGACGACTGCTCCCGCTACGCCCTCTCCGTGACGGCCCACGTCCGGGTCACCGGCCCCATCGTGCTGGCCACCTTCCGCCAAGCCGTTGCAGAACACGGGATCCCCGCCTCCACGCTCACTGATAACGGGATGGTGTTCACCACCCGACTCTCCGGCGGCAAGGGTGGCCGCAACCACCTGGAGACCGAACTTCGACGTCTCAACGTGGTCCAGAAGAACGGGCGACCGAACCACCCCACCACCCAAGGCAAGGTCGAGCGGTTCCAGCAGACACTGAAGAAGTGGCTGCGCGCCCAGCCCGAACAGCCGTCCACGATCGACGACCTCCAAGCCCTCCTCGACGCGTTCGCCGAGGAGTACAACGAGCACCGGCCCCACCGGTCCCTGCCGCACCGGGCGACCCCGGCCACCGTCTACACCAGCCGCCCCAAGGCGGGCCCACAGACCGGCGCGCGCGCGAACGACACCCACGACCGGGTCCGCCACGACCGCATCGACAAAGCCGGCAAGGTCACGCTGCGCTACCACGGCCAGCTCTACAGCATCGGCATCGGCCGAACCCACACCGGAACCCGCGTCCTCGTCCTGGCCCAGGACCTCGACATCCGCATCATCGACGCCGCCACCGGCGAGCTCCTGCGCGAGCTCGTCCTCGACCCATCCAAGCGCTACCAAGGCACCGGCCGACCACCCGGCCCGAGGCGCTGAAACGAAGGAGGGCCGAACCCACGTCTATTGGGTTCGGCCCTCCACGATGTCTTGAGACATCACACGCGTGCCGGGCTGCAGTGTCCTGGCTCAGGACATCCCGGAGCCATGTCTCAAGACATCCCGGAGTGATGTCGCGAGTCATCCCGGAGTGAGCCAGCTCGAGCCCGGCTCCAGCGTGCGGGCATGTCACTCAACCAGATTGCTGATCACCTCCGTGGTGGTCGAGAACCGACCGGTCGCGCGACGTCGCCGCCCAGTACGGCGTCTCCCAGTCCTGGCTCTTCGAGCTCGTCGCCCGCTACCAGGCCGAGGGCGAGGCCGCCTTCGAGCCCCGCTCCCGTCGCCCGACAGACGGTTCCGCGGACCACCACGCCGCCGAGACCGTCGAGCTGATCCTCGAGCTGCGCGAGAAGCTGACCGCCACCGGCCTGGACGCCGGCCCCGACACCATCAGGTGGCACCTCGAGCACCACCACTCGGTCGCGGTGTCCAGGGCGACGATCTCGCGCTACCTGAACCGTCACGGCCTGGTGGTCCCGGAGCCGAAGAAGAAGCCCGAAGTCGCTCCTACATCCGCTTCGCCGCCGAGATGCCCAACGAGACCTGGCAGTCCGACTTCACCCACTACCGGCTCACCCGCCCCGACGGCCGACCCGAGCGCCGACAGCGAGATCCTGACCTGGCTCGACGACTGCTCCCGCTACGCCCTCTCCGTGACCGCCCACCGTCCGGGTCACCGGCCCCATCGTGCTGGCCACCTTCCGCCAAACCGTCGCCGAACACGGGATCCCCGCCTCGACGCTCACCGACAACGGGATGGTCTTCACCACCCGGCTCTCCCGGCGGCAAGGGTCGGCCGCAACCGCCTCGAGACCGAACTGCGCCGTCTCAACATCGTCCAGAAGAACGGGCGACCGAACCACCCCACCACCCAGGGCAAGGTCGAGCGGTTCCAGCAGACGACTGAAGAAGTGGCTCCGCGCACAACCCGAACAGCCCGCCACGATCGACGACCTCCAGGCACTCCTCGACGCCTTCGTCGAGGAGTACAACGACCACCGGCCCCACCGGTCCCTGCCGCACCGGGCCACCCCGGCGACCGTCTACACCACGCCGCCCCAAGGCGAGCCCCGAGCACCGGCGACCGCGACGACGACACCCACGACCGAGTCCGCCACGACACGCATCGACAAGGCCGGCAAGATCACCTGGCGCTACCACGGCCAGATGTACTCGCATCGGCATCGGCCGAACCCACACCGGAACCCGCGTCATCGTCCTCGCCCAGGACCTCCACATCCGCATCATCGACGCCGCCACCGGCGAACTCCTCCGCGAGCTCGTCCTCGACCCATCCAAGCGCTACCAAGGCACCGGCCGACCACCCGGCCCGAGACGCTGAAAACGAAGGAGGGCCGAACCCACGTCTATTGGGTTCGGCCCTCCGGGATGTCTTGAGACATCACACGCGTGCGGCGGGCAGTGTTCTGGCTCAGGACATCCCGGAGCCATGTCTCAAGACATCCCGGAGTGATGTCGCGAGTCATCCCGGAGTGAGCCAGTCGCCCCGGTTCCAGCGTCCGGGAATGACACTGAACAGATTGCTGATCACCTCCGTGGTGGTCGAGAACCGACCGGTGCCGCGATGTCGCCGCCCAGTACGGCGTCTCTGAGTCCTGGCTCTTCGAGCTCCTGGCCCGCTACCAGGCCGAGGGCGAGGCCGCCTTCGAGCCCCGCTCCCGTCGTCCCGACAGACGTCCCGACCACCACGCCGCCGACACCGTGGAGCTGATCCTCGAGCTGCGCGAGAAGCTGACCGCCACCGGCCTGGACGCCGGCCCCGACACCATCAGGTGGCACCTCGAGCACCACCACTCGATCGCGGTCTCCAGGGCGACGATCTCGCGCTACCTGACCCGTCACGGCCTGGTGGTCCCGGAGCCGAAGAAGAAGCCGAAGTCCTCCTACATCCGCTTCGCCGCCGAGATGCCCAACGAGACCTGGCAGTCCGACTTCACCCACTACCGACTCACCCGCCCCGACGGCCGACCCGAGCGCCGACAGCGAGATCCTGACCTGGCTCGACGACTGCTCCCGCTACGCCCTCTCGGTGACGGCCCACCGACCGGGTCACCGGCCCCATCGTGCTGGCCACCTTCCGCGAAGCCGTTGCCGAACACGGGATTCCCGCCTCGACGCTCACCGACAACGGCATGGTCTTCACCACCAGACTCTCCCAGCGGCAAGAGGCCGGCACGCAACGGCCTGGAGACCGAACTGCGCCGTCTCAACATCGTCCAGAAGAACGGGCGACCGAACCACCCCACCACCCAGGGCAAGGTCGAGCGGTTCCAGCAGACACTGAAGAAGTGGCTGCGCGCCCAGTCCGAACAGCCGTCCACGATCGACGACCTCCAGGCCCTCCTCGACGCCTTCGTCGAGGAGTACAACGACCACCGGCCGCACCGGTCCCTGCCGCACCGGGCGACCCCGGCGACCGTCTACACCACCCGCCCCAAGGCGAGCCCCGAGCACCGGCGACGCGCGACGAACGACACCCACGACCGGGTCCGCTACGACACGCATCGACAAGGCCGGCAAGATCACGCTGGCGCTACCACGGCCAGCTCTACACCATCGGCATCGGCCGAACCCACACCGGAACCCGCGTCCTCGTCCTGGCCCAGGACCTCGAGATCCGGATCATCGACGCCGCCACCGGCGAACTCCTGCGCGAGCTCGTCCTCGACACATCCAAGCGCTACCAAGGCACCGGCCGACCACCCGGCCCGAGGCGCTGAAACGAAGGAGGGCCGAACCCACGTCTATTGGGTTCGGCCCTCCACGATGTCTGAGACATCACACGCGTGCCCCGGGTGGGATTCGAACCCACACTGCATGGTGTTTGAGACCATCTTCTCTACCGTTGGAATACCGGGGCTGGCCGCGGACCACCGTACCGGATCAGTGACAAGCCCTGCGCAGCATGGCGTTCGCGTGCGCCACAGCCTCCCGCCCCGGCTCGACGTACACGCGCATCGGCCTTCCGCCGGCGAGCCGGACCGTCGCGCGGAAGACGAACGTCTGCTGGCTGGAGGCGAGTCCGTGCGCATCGCAGCGGCCCGGGTCCAACAGCAGGGCCGCCGAGCTGGACTCCTGCCCGTGGCGCAGGACCAGCGGGTGCGCCAGGCGCAGGTCGAACAGCACCGAACCGGTCAGGGCGTCGAGCCGCACCGGGGCCGTCCCGCTCCGGCGGCGGAGCACCAGACGGCCGCTGAGCGCGTCGTACCCGCGGTAGCGGACGGTGCGCCACGGACCGGTGTAGGCGTACCTGACCGTCCGGGCGAACGTGCTCTGATCGCAGGCCCGCCGCCACATCCGGCGCAGGTAGCCCTGCCCGCTCGGGTCGATCCGGGACCGGACGCGGAGCCCGTCGAGGACCACCAGCCCGTACGCCGAGGCGGGCCGGGCGGTGCAGGTGGGGGCCGGCATCGTCATGCGCAGGTCCAGGGTCTGCCCCGGCTGGACGGTCGTGGAGTACGCGACGAGCCGGCTGCCGCCGTACCCGCGCCAGTCGAGACCGACCGCGCTCACGGTGAGCGGCCGACGGGCCCGGCTGACCACCCGCAGGTTGCCGCGCGCGGTTCCCTCGTCCGGTCGCTGCTGGATGAAGGACAGTCGCACGTCCGGCACGGGCCGGGGCACCGAGGAGGGCGGCTGGCAGGCGACCGTCAGGGCCAGCAGGGCCGCGCCGGCCAGGGCGGTCTGCGAGCCGGGACGCCGAGGGCCCGAGCTGGGCGCCGCGAGCCGGTGCCGCGGGTGGCTGGTGTGCACCCGCCCACTCTGCCCCACTAGCCTGGGGTGTCGTGAGCGAGACACCGCCGTCCACCGCGCCCCGCCGGGTCGTCATCGCCGAGGACGAGGCACTGATCCGCCTCGACCTCGCCGAGATGCTGGAGGAGGAGGGGTACGACGTCGTCGGCCAGGCAGGTGACGGCGCACGCGCGGTCGAGCTCGCCGAGCAGCTGAGGCCCGACCTGGTCATCGTCGACGTCAAGATGCCGAGGCTCGACGGCATCTCGGCGGCCCAGCGCATCGCCGAGCAGCGGATCGCGCCGGTCGTGATCCTCACCGCGTTCAGCCAGCGGGACCTCGTCGACCGGGCGCGGGACGCCGGCGCGATGGCGTACCTCGTCAAGCCGTTCAACAAGCACGACCTCGTTCCGGCGATCGAGATGGCGGTCAGCCGGTTCTCCGAGCTCGCGCTGCTGGAGGCCGAGGTCGCCGACCTGACCGACCGGCTGGAGACCCGCAAGGCGGTCGACCGGGCCAAGAGCGTGCTGCAGCGGCAGCTGTCGCTGAGCGAGCCGGACGCCTTCCGGTGGATCCAGAAGACCGCGATGGACCTGAGGCTGTCGATGCGCCAGGTCGCCGACGGCGTGATCGCCCACGGCCCGTCGATCGCGGGGAGCGCGGCCGAGGACTAGTCCACGGGGGAACCGGTGCTCCGGGGCCGTTTCCGGTCACCGCAGGTCACGAAATGACAACGACGACGCCCCGATCCGGGCGTCGTGGTCCCCTCACGCGTAGGTGCGGCTAAGTTCCTCCCAACATGACGAGCGGTTCCTCTTGCCCTCAGATCCGGACCGCTTCCCACACTCCCCATCACGGAGGCTCAATGATTCGCCCATCCCGCGCCCTGGGTGCTGTCGCGGTGCTCGCGACCGCATCGCTCGCGCTGACCGCTTGCGGCGGCTCCTCCAACGACAACGCCAGCGGCGGCTCGTCGGCGAAGTCCTCGCCGTCGAGCTCGGGCGCCGCCGCCAGCGGCAACGGGACGCTCGTCGTCGGAACGCTGCTCCCCCAGACTGGTGACCTCGCCTTCCTCGGCCCGCCGGAGTTCGCCGGCGTGGACGCCGCCGTGGCGGACGATCAACGCGGCCGGTGGCGTCAACGGCAAGCAGGTCACGCAGGCCAAGGCGGACTCCGGTGACGGCACGCCCGACATCGCCGGGCAGAGCGTCGACAAGCTGCTCAACGCGAACGCCGACGTGATCGTCGGTGCCGCGTCGTCCTCGAGCGTGTCGCTGAGCGTCATCGACAAGATCACCGGTGCCGGCGTCGTGCAGTTCTCGCCGGCGAACACCTCTCCGGCGTTCGACACCTACGACGACAAGGGTCTGTACTTCCGGACCGCCCCGTCCGACGCCCTCCAGGGTGCCGTGCTGGGCAACCTGGTCGTGAAGGACGGTGCGCAGAACGTCGCGATCCTGGCCCGCCAGGACTCCTACGGCGAGGGCCTCGCCAACCAGACCGCGAAGACCATCAAGGAGAAGGGCGGCACGGTCGCGACCAAGCAGCTCTACTCCGCCGACGCGACGAACTTCACCGCCGAGGTCAACAAGGTCGCGGCCGGCGAAGCCGGACGCGATCGTCCTCATCGCGTTCGACGAGACGAAGAAGCTGATCCCGCAGCTGGTCGCCAAGGGCGTCGGGCCGCAGAACGTGCAGACCTACTTCGTCGACGGCAACACCGCCGACTACTCCGGGGTGTTCCAGAACGGCCTCCTGAAGGGCGTCAAGGCGACCTTCCCGAGCCCGCCTGCGCTGGACCCGGCGTTCAAGGCGCAGCTGCTCAAGATCAACCCGAAGCTCAAGGACTACACCTACGCCCCGAACTCCTACGACGCCGTCGTGCTGACCGCGCTGGCTGCGGTCGAGGCGAAGAGCGACGCGGGCACGGCGATCGCCAAGCACATCATCGACGTCTCCAAGGACGGCACGAAGTGCACGAGCTTCAAGCAGTGTGCCGACCTGCTCAAGCAGGGCAAGGACATCGACTACGACGGTCAGTCGGGCCCGACCGACATGAACTCGACCGGTAGCCCGTCGAAGGCGACGATCGGCATCCAGCTGTACGGCGCCGACAACAAGTACAAGCAGATCGACTCGGTGGCCGGCGTCTTGAACTGACACCTCCACCGCTCGACGTAGAAGGGCCCGGCCGGACGGTCGGGCCCTTCTGTACGTCCGGCCGGGCCGTCGGACGTACAGCTCTGACGTGGCGGCGCTGGTGGGCAGGCTCTGGTGGGGGAGGTGTACGTCGTCGTGGCCGGCCGGTCAGTCCTTGGCGAGCGTGCCGAGGTAGAGCTCGATGACCTTCGGGTCCTTGGCGAGCTGGTCGCCCGTGCCCGTGTAGGCGTTGCGGCCCTGGTCCAGGACGTAGCGCGCGGTCGCAGATCTGCAGGCAGCGTGCGGCGTTCTGCTCCACCATCACGACGGACACCCCGGCGCGGTTGATCCGCCGGGTCTGCACGAACACCTCGTCCTGCATCACCGGAGACAGGCCGGCGGACGGCTCGTCGAGCAGCAGCACCGACGGCTCCATCATCAGCGCCCGACCCATGGCGACCATCTGGCGCTCGCCGCCGGAGAGCGAGCCGGCGCGCTGGTTAGCGGCGGTCGCGCAGCGCGGGGAACAGGTCGGCCACGAAGTCGAAGCGCTCGGCGAACGTCTTGGGCCGCTGGTACAGCGCCCATCTGGAGGTTCTCCTGGATGGTCAGCGACGGGAAGACGTTGTTGTTCTGGGGGACGAAGCCGATGCCGGACGAGACCAGCGAGTCCGCGCGCTTGTTGGTGATCTCCCGCCCTTGAGGGTCACCGAGCCGGTCCTGATCTTCACCAGCCCGAACAGCGCCTTGAGCAGCGTCGACTTGCCGGCGCCGTTGGGACCGATGATGCCGACGAGCTCGCCCTCCTGGCAGTACAGGTCGGCGCCGTTGAGGATGTTGACGCCCGGCAGGTAGCCGGCGATCAGGTCGTCGGCTCGCAGCACCGCACCCTCGGCCGCGGCCAGGTGGGCCTGGCGCTCGGCGGACTGGCCGCCCTGCGCGGAGGCGCTGGCGGCCTCGGGCGTGAGGTCGGGTGTCTCAGGCATCGTCGTCCTCGCGTGGGTCGGCTCGGGGTTCGGGGACCGGGCCGGCTCCGCGTGGTGGTGCTGGGCGGAGAAGACCTCCTGGTCGGCCTCGGCCAGGATCTCCTCCTCCTCCTCGAAGGACAGCACGACGTCGTGGTGGGCGCCGAGGTAGGCGTCGATCACGCGCTGGTCGCCCATCACGCTGTCGGGTGGACCCTCGGCGATGATCCGGCCCTGGGCCATCACGATGACCCAGTCCGAGATGTCGCGCACCATGTCCATGTCGTGCTCGACGAACAGCACCGTGCGCCCCTCGTCGCGCAGCGACTTCACGTGGCCGAGCAGCGACTGCTTCAGGGCCGGGTTCACGCCGGCCATCGGCTCGTCGAGCATCACCAGCTCCGGGTCTGCCATCAGCGCGCGGGCCATCTCCAGCAGCTTGCGCTGACCGCCCGACAGCGATCCGGCGAAGTCCTCGCGCTTCTTGATGAGCAGGAACCGCTCGAGCAGCGCGTCTGCCTTGTCGGTCGTCTCCTGCTCCTGCCGGCGCCACAGCGGGGCGAACATCGCTCGGAGCAGCGTCTCGCCCTGCTGTCCGCCGGCACCGATCCGCATGTTCTCGATCACGGTCAGCCGCGAGAGCACCTTGGTCAGCTGGAAGGTGCGCACCATGCCCATCCGGGCCACCCTGTACGCCGAGACCCGGCGCAGGCTCTCGCCGTTGAACGACCAGTCGCCGGTGTCCGGCCGGTCGAAGCCGGTGAGCAGGTTGAAGAAGGTGGTCTTGCCGGCACCGTTGGGTCCGATCAGCGCCGTGATCACGCCGCGCTGGATCTCGACGTGGTCGACGTCGACCGCCTTGAGGCCGCCGAACGTGCGGGTGATGGCGTCGGCCACCACGATCGGGTCGGGCTTCGGCGCGCCGGGCTCGTGGGGCACGTCGAGCAGGGCTGCGGTCGCCCGGCTGCTCCCCGTGCTCGTCACAGGCGGCTCGCCGGCCGCGGTGGTCTCAGCGGGCATCGAGGGCCAGCTCCCTTCGGTCTCCGAAGATCCCTTGCGGCCGGAAGATCATCAACAGCATCAGCGCCAGCCCCATGAACATGAACCGCATCAGGCTGGCCTGGTTGTTGTTCATGATCGCGGCCGGGATGAGCGGGTTCGTCCCCTGGGTGGCCTGGTCGAAGAACAGGTCGAGGAAGTTGATCAGGAACCAGAAGATGATCGCTCCGGCGACCGGTCCGAGCACCCGGGCCGCACCCCCGATGAGCAGCACGGTGTAGGCGAAGAACGTGGTGTCCGTGGCGAAGAAGGACGGGTTGATCGCGGAGTGCTGCAGCGCCGACATGAAGCCGGCCAGCGCGCCGAACAGGCCGCCGATGATCAGCGACTGCATCTTGTAGGCGTAGACGTTCTTGCCGAGGCTGCGCACCGCGTCCTCGTCCTCCCGGATGCCCTTGAGCACCCGCCCCCACGGGCTGCGCATCAGCGCCCAGACCGCCAGGCAGCTCAGCGCGACGAGCGCCCAGCCGACGACCAGCACCCAGAAGTCGTAGGACCGCCACTGAACGATGCTGCGGCTGCCGATGAAGCCGTGGAAGGGGTTGAGCGAGGCGAAGGACCGGTTGAACGACTGCAGCCCGTCCTGCCCGCCGAAGTACTTCAACAGGCTGACCGAGCCCACCGTCTGTCGGATGATCTCCGCGGCCGCGATCGTGACGATGGCCAGGTAGTCCGCGCGCAGCCGCAGCGTCGGGACGCCGAGCAGCAGCGCCAGCACCACCGCGGACAGCAGGCCGACGACGATGCCGAGCCAGAACGGCAGCCCCCAGGTCGCGACGAACGACGCCAGGGCGTACGCCGCCACGGCCATGAAGCCGGCCTGGCCGAAGTTGAGCAGCCCGGTGTAGCCGAAGTGCACGTTGAGGCCGATCGCGGCCAGGCAGTAGACCGCGGCAGCCGGCCCGAGGCCCTGCTGCAGCGCCTGGCTGAGTATCGAGTGGAAGTCCACGGTTGTCTCCTAGCCGATCCGCTGCGCGCGGCCGAGCAGGCCCTGCGGTCGTATGAGCAGGACGAGGATGAGGACGACGAGCGCGCCGACGAACTTGAGCTCGGCCGGAACGAAGAGCGTCGAGACCTCGATGAACGTGCCGATGATGAGCGCGCCGACGATCGCGCCCCACGCCGTGCCGAGACCACCGAGGGTGACCGCGGCGAAGACCAGCAGCAGGATCTTGAACCCGATCTGGTAGTCGAAGCCCTGGGTCATGCCCAGCAGCACCCCGGAGAGCCCGGCGAGCCCAGAGCCGACGATCCAGACCACCGAGACGACCCGGTCGACGTTGATGCCCGAGGAGGCGGCCAGGGCCGGGTTGTCGGCGACTGCCCGGGTGGCCTTTCCCATCCGGGTGCGCTGCAGCGCCAGCACCACGAGGACGAGCACGATCGCCGAGAACGCCGCGACGCCGACGTCCTTCGGGGTGATCAGGACGGGCCCGAGGTGCCACGGCGTCGGGCTGGAGAACTGGGAGTACTGGTGGGTGTCACCGCCTGCGACGTACTGGTACATGCTGCGCAGGAAGATCGAGAGGCCGATGCTGACCACCATCATCGCGATCAGCCCGGTGCCGCGGTGCCGCAGCGGTCGCCACAGCACGGTGTCCTGGGCCCAGCCGAAGACGCCGCCCATGATCGCCGCGATCAGGATGGCCACGAAGACCGTGACGTTCGCCCCGCCGAGCGAGATCGCCCCCGGCAGGCTGTCGACCCCGTAGGCGACGAGCGCCCCGAACGTGATCAGCTCGCCGTGCGCGAAGTTCGTGAGGCCCGTCGTACCGAAGATCATCGAGAGCCCCAGGGCGGCCATCGCCAGCAGCAGGGAGAACACGATGCCGCCCACCGCCAGCTGGAGTGCCTGGGTGAGGAGGCCGGTGTCGGAGATCTTGAGGTCGCCGATCGGGAACTGGATGTAGATGTCCTCGTCGAGCTGGATCTGCTGCTTCAGCGCCACCTTCTTCGGGTCGCGCAGCGCGGCGCCGCTCGGCAGGCTGCTCTTGTCGATCTTGATCAGCACGGTCTGGCCCAGCTGGTCGATCGACGAGCCCGGCAGGGCGATGTCGAACAGGCCGGTGTTGTCGCTGGTCCCGCTCCCGACGACCTTGCCGCCCTCGGCGAGCGTGATCTTCACGCCCTGCACGGGGCTCGGCGGGGTGTCCCGGGTGTCGGTGAGGCAGCCGATCACATGGATGCTGTCGTCGTTGCGCGGGGGCGGCTTGACGCAGGTCGCGGCCGCGGCCCGGGCCCCGGCGGACGTCGTGGCGGATGTCCCGGCGGACGTCGTGGCAGTGGTCAGGGGCGCAGCCTCGGCGGTCCCGCCCGCGGCGAGTACCAGCGCTCCCAGCACCACGAGGAACAACGCGGCGGCGATGCGGTTCTGGCGGGCGTGCATGGGGCTCCTGTCGCCTTGGCTACGGCCTGATGTGTGCGGGAGTGTAGCGACCCGGTGTCTCGGCGCTGTCACGAATCGCGGTCCCGACCTCCGGCCTGTGCCTCGGACTGTTGGCCGTCACCCTAGAACGATCGGTCCCCGAGTGCGACGCTTTGCCGGGACCGGCGCGCCGTGCCGGTACCGCCCGGACGGTGCGACGTCAGCGGAACGCGGCCACCAGCGCGGTCAGCGCGGGCGCCAGCAGCAGGGCGGGGAGCAGGTCGCCGACGGGCACCTGCCGGATCCGCAGCAGCCGCAGCGCGACGCCGACCAGCATCAGGCCGCCCGTCGTGGTGAGCGCGGCGAGCTCCGCGGGCGGGAGCACGTCGCCGATCACCCGGCCCAGCAGCGTCAGACTGCCCTGCACGACGAGCACGGACAGCGCGCTCGCGCCGACGCCCCAGCCGAGCGAGGCGGCGAACGCGATGGCCGCGAAGCCGTCGAGCGCCGACTTCAAGAACAGCTGGTCGGCGCCGTTGCCGAGCCCGTCGTTGAGCGATCCCAGCACGGTGAGCGGCCCCACGCAGAACACCAGCGAGCTGGACACGAATCCCTCGATGAAGCGCTGCCGGTCGGCACCGCCCGTCCGGTGCGGCGCGCGGCGGAGGCTGCGCTCGGTGAGTCTGGCCTGCAGCCAGCCGCCGAACGACTCGAGGCCCTGCTCGATGCCGAGCACGCTGCCCAGGATCCCGCCGAGCAGCAGCGCCCCCAGCACGATCAGCATCGGTGCGCTGGAGCCGACCGCGTGCGACCAGGCCGGGTCCCGGATGGCGGCCGCCGACGTGGCGGCGATGAGCAGGGTGACCAGGCCGAGGCCGTCGGTCACCACGTCCCGGGTGCGCTGGGTCAGCCGGTGGCCGACGAGCACGCCGATCACCGTGCCGAGGAGCACGGTGGCGACGTTGACGAGGGTGCCGATGCCCGGGACCACGAACCCTCCTTCGGCGGCTGACCGGTCTAGGCGTAATCTCTCACCTCGGTTTCGTCCGAGTGGGGCGGGGGCACCCGACGACAGACCCGGTACCCGAGGGGGACCGCGTTTGCGCTACATCGGTGTCTGGTCACGGTGACGCCGACCGAGTGGTGAAGGGGATGTCGCACGTGTCTCGAAGCCCTGTCGTGGTACGCGACGCAGAACTCGACGACGCCGCGGCGCTGGTCGCCGTGTGGTCACCGCTCCTGGCCCGCCCGGACCGGGACGCGCCGTCCTCTGCGCTCGCCGACGCCGCGGCTGCCGCCGCCCGGATCGCCGCCGACCCCGACCAGCGGCTGGTCGTGGCGACCATCGACGACGTGGTGGTCGGCGCGGTCCACCTGTTCCGGGCGCCCCTGTCGCCGGTCTCGTCGGAGCACGCCGTGCACCTCAGCCACCTGCACGTCCTGGAGAGTCACCGTCGGCAGGGTGCCGGCCGGGCGCTGCTCGAGGCGGCGCTGTCGTGGGCCGAGGAGAAGGACAGCTCGCACGTCATGGCGGCGGCCTCGGCGAGCAGTCGGGACACCAACCGGTTCATGGCCCGGCTAGGGCTCGGCCAGGTCGCGATCCTGCGCGGCGCGACCGTGCCGGCACTGCGGGCGCGGATGCCGGTAGACCCGCCGGCGGCCGCCCGGATCGGGTCGCGCGCGCACCGCTCCGCCGGCGCGGTGCTGGCCCGGCGACGCTCGCTGCGCCGGGCCCAGGACAAGGCCGTCTGACGCCGGCCGGGCCGCCGATGCGGGCCCGGGGCGGCCTCTGGCGCGACCTCCGGAACGGGGGGTGGCATGGCCTAGAGTCGCTGTCGTGCCCGACCAGCCCCTTGCCTCCGACCAGCGCCCCCGCCTGCTCCTGCTCGACGGCCACTCCCTGGCGTACCGCGCGTTCTTCGCGCTGCCGGTGGAGAACTTCTCGACGACGACGGGCCAGCCCACCAACGCGGTCTACGGCTTCACCTCGATGCTCATCAACGTGCTGCGCGACGAGCAGCCGACCCACGTCGGGGTGGCCTTCGACAAGTCCCGGCAGACGTTCCGGCTCGCCGAGTACCCGGAGTACAAGGCCAGGCGGAACAAGACGCCCGACGAGTTCAAGAGCCAGCTGCCGCTGATCCAGGAGGTCCTCGACGCGCTCCGGATCCGGCACCTCGAGCTCGAGGGCTACGAGGCCGACGACATCATCGCGACGCTGACGACCGAGGCCCTCGCCGAGGGCTTCGAGGTGCTCCTGCTCACCGGCGACCGCGACTCCCTGCAGCTGGTCACCGACCACTCGACCGTGCTCTACCCGATGCGCGGGGTCTCCGACCTGGCCCGGATGACCCCGGAGGCGGTCGCGGAGCGCTACGGGGTGCCGCCGCAGCGCTACCCCGAGATCGCCGCGCTCGTCGGCGAGGACTCCGACAACCTGCCGGGCGTGCCCGGCGTCGGGCCGAAGACCGCCGCCAAGTGGATCAGCCAGTACGACGGCCTCGACAACGTGATCGCCAGCGCCGACCAGATCAAGGGCAAGGCCGGCGACGCGTTCCGCGAGCACCTCGGCGACGTGATCCGCAACCGACGGCTGAACGCCCTGGTGTGCGACCTGCCGCTGACCGTGACGCCGACCGACATGGCCAAGCAGCCGTGGGACCGCCAGCAGGTCCACCAGCTGTTCGACGGGCTCGAGTTCCGGGTGCTCCGCGACCGGTTGTTCGCCACCCTCGAGTCCGAGGAGGAGATCGACGACAGCGGCTTCCAGCTCGACGGCGTGCGGCTCGACGCCGGCGAGCTCGCCGGCTGGCTGGCGGCGCACACCAGCCCGGGCGAGCGGGTCGGGGTGCAGCTCCAGGGGGTGTGGCGGGCCGGCAGCGGCGACGTGTTCTCGATCGCGTTGGCGGCCGCGGACGGCTCGGCCGGCTGGGTCGACGTCGAGCGGCTCGACCCGGATGACGACGAGGTGCTGGCCGCCTGGCTGGCCGACCCGACGCGACCCAAGGTGCTGCACGACGCCAAGGGACCGATGCTGGCGCTCGCTGCCCGGGGGTGGACGCTCGGCGGGCTCGAGCGCGACACCGCCCTGTCGGCCTACCTCGCGCGTCCGGACCAGCGCTCCTACGACCTGGCCGACCTGACGCTGCGCTACCTCAAGCGCGAGCTGAAGCCGGAGGAGAAGGACGACGGCCAGCTGTCGTTCGACACCATCGGCGAGGAGTCCGCCGGGGAGACCACGATGCTCCAGGCCAGGGCGATCCTCGACCTGGCCGAGGCGCTCGACACCGAGCTCGAGGAGCGCGGCGGCACCCGCCTGCTCGCCGAGGTCGAGCTCCCGCTCGTGCACGTCCTGCTCGCCATGGAGCGCACGGGCATCGCCGTCGACGTCGAACGCCTGGAGTCTCTCGAGGCGCACTTCGCGGGGGAGGTGAAGAAGGCGGCCGACGAGGCCTTCGACGTCATCGGCAAGGAGATCAACCTCGGCTCGCCGAAGCAGCTCCAGGTGGTGCTCTTCGACGAGCTCGCGATGCCCAAGACCAAGCGCACCAAGACCGGCTACACCACCGACGCCGACGCGCTCCAGCAGCTCTACGTCAGGACCGAGCACCCGTTCCTGCTCGCGCTGCTGCGCCACCGGGACGTCTCCCGGCTCCGGCAGACCGTCGAAGGGCTGCTCAAGACGGTGGCCTCCGACACTCGGATCCACACCACGTTCAACCAGCTGATCGCGGCGACCGGCCGGCTGTCGAGCACGGAGCCGAACCTGCAGAACATCCCGGTCCGCACCGAGGAGGGCCGGCAGATCCGCGAGGCGTTCGTGGTCGGCGCCGGGTACGAGTCGCTGCTCACCGCCGACTACAGCCAGATCGAGATGCGGATCATGGCCCACCTGTCGGAGGACACCCTGCTCATCGAGGCGTTCCGCTCCGGGCGCGACTTCCACTCGGTGACCGCGGCGCGGGTGTTCGGGGTGGACGCGACGGCGGTCACCCCGCAGATGCGGGCGAAGATCAAGGCGATGAACTACGGCCTCGCCTACGGCCTGTCGGCCTACGGTCTCTCCCAGCAGCTCGGCATCGACACCGCCGAGGCCCGCGGGCTGATGGACGAGTACTTCGAGACCTTCGGCGGGGTGCGCGACTACCTCGGCGGCATCGTCGACGAGGCACGACGCTGTGGCTTCACCGAGACCATCCTCGGCCGGCGCCGCTACCTGCCGGACCTGACCAGCGACAACCGGCAGCGCCGCGAGATGGCGGAGCGGATGGCTCTCAACGCGCCGATCCAGGGCTCGGCCGCCGACCTGATCAAGGTCGCCATGCTCAACGTCGACCGGGCGCTGCACGAGGGCGGGCTGCGCTCGCGGATGCTGCTCCAGGTCCACGACGAGCTGGTGTTCGAGGTGGCGCCCGGTGAGGCGGGCCGGCTCGAGGCGCTGGTCCGCGAGCAGATGGGGGCCGCGGCCGAGCTGACCGTCCCGCTCGACGTCTCCGTCGGCACGGGGCTGAGCTGGCACGCTGCGGCGCACTGACGGCGTCCGACCGAACCAAGGCGGTTGCCTCGGGTGCCCGCGAGCGGGTCAGCGGCTCGACGCGCTGGGCTCGGCCGCGGGCGAGGGCGAGGGCGGTGCCGGGCGCAGGCTGACCACGAGCAGCACGGCCAGCAGCAGCGTGTCCACGACTGCGACGACAACCAGCAACGCGGTGACCGACCCGACGAACGGTGCCGCGACGAGCACCGCGAGCAGCGCGGCCCAGATGACGTAGACCGACCTGCGGTGCTGGCGCGCCACCACGTCGTACACCATCACCTGGAGCATGGCCAGCAGCGTCCCGAGGGCCGCGAACGCCCACAGCTCGTTCTCGATCGCGGCGTACTGCCGGCCGCCGACGAACACCACGGCGAGCGAGGAGAGCACCGCGGTGCCGGCGACGGTCGCCGCGCCGATGACCAGGACCGTCGCGAGGCTCTTGAGGTGCATGTCCCGGCGTCCCGCCGACGAGGCCATCGACGGGAACGCGATGACCACGACGAACTGGGGCAGGAACAGCACCGCCTTGGTGAGGATGAGCCCTCCGGCGTACAGGCCGGCCTGGTGCTGGCCGAGCGTCATCCGGGCCACCAGGACGTCGGTGTTCGACAGCGCGAAGAAGGCGAGCAGCGCGTGCGAGTTGCGGGCCACCTCGCGGAGCAGATGGCCGGTCGCGGCGGTCTCGGCCCCGCTCCGCGCCCCCGGGGTCACAGGTGCGGTGGGCGCGCCGGCCGCGACGGGGCGACGGGCCGGGTGCCGCAGCGCGAGCCAGCCGACGATCGTGGGCAGGAACGCGCCGATCGCGACCCCGACCATCGCCCCGAACGAGTCGGGCCGCCAGAGCAGCGCCAGGATGCCGAACCCCAGCCGTCCCACGCCCGTGGTCAGGTAGATCATCGCCAGGGGCGTCCAGCGGCGCTCGCCCTGGAGGATGCCCGCCTGCCCGCCCATGACCGTCAAGGGCACGACCGTCACGGCGAGGAGCACGGTGGTGCCCCAGGACAGGTGCAGCAGCGCACTGATCAACGGCGTGGCGACCAGGCAGAGCAGGGCCAGCCCGACCGCGGAGCGGACACTGACCGCGAGGATCTCCGGCTCGATGCGGCTGGCGAGCTGCGGCGCGGCGGAGACCCGTCGCGCACCTGTCGCCTGCAGGCCGAGGGACAGCACGTTGACGACGAGCAGCAGCCCCATCATCGCGGCCAGGGCGCCGTAGTGCACCGGCCCGAGCAGCCGGGCGGCGAGGATCGTGAAGGCGTAGGTCGTCACGTTCATGACACCCATCGCCACCGCGATCACGCTGCTGCCGACCAGCCAGCCCGGCAGGCGGGTGCGAGTGCTGCTCGGCATGTGCGACGTTCTCCGGTCCGGGGCGCGCGACGGCGCCAGGCGGTAGGTTCTCCTGCGAACACTACGGCCCAAGGACGGATCCCCACGTGAGCCCTCGCCAGGTCGCCGTCGTGCGCCTCTGGCCGTGGGCGCTCGCCGTGCTCGTGCTCGCGCCCACGCTGCGCCCCGGGTTCGTGCTCGCCTACGACATGGTGTTCGTCCCGCACCTTGCCCTGCGGCCGGACTTCCTGGGGCTCGGCACGGCGCTGCCGCGAGCGGTGCCCTCCGACGCGGTGGTCGCGGTGCTCGACGACCTGCTGCCCGGCATGCTGCTGCAGAAGGTCGCGCTGGTCGCGGCCCTGGTCCTCGCCGGGCAGGGCGCCCGCCGGCTGGTCCCGCGCGACTCGGTGGTCGCCCAGCTGACGGCCGCCTCGTTCTTCGTGTGGAACCCGTACGTCGCCGAGCGGCTGCTGATCGGCCACTGGCCGGTGCTGCTGGGCTACGCCGCGCTGCCGTGGGTGCTCGACGCGGCGCGCGGCGTACGGCGCGGGGAGCACCGGCTCGCCGCGCTCACGCTCTGGCTGGCACTCGCCGCACTGAGCCCCTCCGGGGGACTGATCGCCGCCGTGGTGGCGCTCGCCTTCGGCCTGGGCGGCAGGGGAGCCGCCCGGCGCACGGCCGGGCTGCTGCTCGCGGTCGGGGCGACGAACGCCCCGTGGGCGGTGGCGGGCCTGGCGCACGCGTCCCAGGCGGTGGGGGAGGCCGCCGGGGCGACGATGTTCGCCGCCGGTGGCGCCGGCGGGCTGCCGACGCCGCTGGCGGTGCTCGGCCTCGGGGGCGTCTGGAACCTCGAGACGGTGCCCGGAAGCCTGCGGGGGCCGTCCGCGTGGCTCTGGCTGGTGGCCCTGGTCGGGCTGGCCGCGGCCGGCGTGCGGCACTGGTGGCGGCAGGACGCCCTGCGTGACCGGGTGGGCTACCTGGCCTGCGCCGGGCTCGGGGTCGCCGTGGCGCTGTTCGCGGTGGCGACGCCGTCCGCGGCGGCCTGGTTCGTCGGCGCGGTGCCCGGGGGTGGCCTGCTCCGCGACGGGAGCCGGTACCTCGGCCTGCTGGCGCTCCTCGAGGTGGCACTCGTCGGGCACGGCGCCGTGGTTCTCCTCGGCCTGCTGCGGGACCGGGTCGCCCGCACCGCCGTGGTCGCCGGCCTGGTGCTGCTGCCGCTCGCGCTGCTGCCGGACCTGGCCTGGGGCGGTCTCGGCCGCCTGGTGCCGGTCGGCTACCCGGCGTCGTACGGCCGGGTACGCGACGTGCTGCAGGGCGCCGCTGCCGAGCGCCGCGGCGACCTGCTCGTGCTGCCGTTCACCTCCTACCGGGCGCCGCGCTGGAACCACGGCCGCAAGGTGCTCGACCCGCTGGGCCGGTACATGACCCCCGACTACGTCGCCAGCGACCAGCTGGCGGTGGACGGCCACCTGCTTCCGGTGGAGGACCCGCGGGGCCGTGCCGCGCTCCGCGCGCTGCGCGGCCCGGAGTCCGGCCGCTCCTCCGGGCTCCGGGCCCTCGGCATCCGGTTCGTGCTGCGCGACGCCGGCGCTCCCGGGGCGGGCACCCGGCGGTACGACGCGCCCGTGCCGGGGCGGCTGCTGGCGCGCGCGGGCACGCTCCGGCTCCTGGCACTGCGTGGCCCGGTGACGATCGCCGAGCCCCCGGCCCGCCGCTGGCTGTCCGCTCTGGGGTCTTTCGTACTTTTCGCCGGTGCGGTGTTGCTCGCCGCGGGCAAAATCTGCCGCGATCGGCTGCGGCGTCTTGCTACCGAGCGGTAGCACCATAGCTAGAGTGCAGTCACAGAGGAGGCAATGAGCACATGGGTGGTTTGGCAGGCGGCATCATCGCGCTGGTGGTCGGCGGTGGGCTGGCCGGTGCGACGATTCTCGGCATCGTCTCCTCGCAGACCGGCTCCAGCGCTCCGGCCAACGGCGTCGAGCAGACCGTGATGGACTACGGCACCGCGAGCAGGTGAGCCCGGCTCGGCTGTCCTGACCCCGGCCGGCCGGGCTCGGCTACGGCAGCGGGTCGACCGCGGCGGCGACGCGTCCTTCCAGCGCCTCGCCGATGATCCCGGCGAAGGCCTCGGTGGCGTGCTCCCACGTGTGGACCCTCGCAGCCTCCCGAGCGCCGGCGCCCAGCCGCTCGCGGCGGGCGGTGTCGTCCAGCAGCTCCGCGACGGTGCGCACCAGCTCGTCGTGGTCCTCGACGAGCGCCCCGGACACGCCGTGCCGCACGGACTCGCGGGTGCCGCCGGCCGAGGAGTACGCGATCGTGGGGACCCCGTGCACTCCTGCCTCGCCGACGACCAGGCCCCAGCCCTCCTTCAGCGAGGGAAGCAGCATCAGCCAGGACTCGGCGAGCAGCTCGTGCTTGCGGGCCTCCGAGACGTGGCCGGTGAAGGTCACCAGGTCCGCGACGCCCGCCTCGGCGACGTACTTGCGCAGGTCGTCCTCCCACCAGCCGCTGCCGACGAGCACCAGCCGCAGGTCCGGCCATGTTCCGCGCAGCGCGCGCACCGCGTCCACCGCGTGCTCGACCTGCTTGTGCGGGACCAGCCGGCCGACCACGCACAGCACCGGCGTGGGCGAGCGGCGGGTGGTGACCGGCGGAGCCGGCTCGGTGCCGTTGTGCACGACCGCGATCCGCCGGGAGTCGACTCCCAGCGAGACGAGCTCGTCGCGGGTCGCGTGGGACACCGCGACGTACTGGCTGCGCGCGTAGAGCCGGGGCGCGACCCGGCTCTCGACCCACCAGCCCACCCGGCCGGTCAGCCCCGGGTAGACGACCGGCCACTGCTCGCGGTGCACGTGGTGCACCAGGACGACGACCGGCCGCCGAGTGCCGAGCCGGGTGAAGAACGGCAGTCCGTTCTGCACGTCGACGACGAGGTCCACCCGGCCGAAGGAGCGGCGCAGGAGATGCAGGAGGCCCTGGGCGTAGACGCCGAGCTTCGTGCCCCGGCGCACGAAGCGGACGCCGTCCACGAGCTCGTCCGCGGGCGCCCGGTCGTGGGCAGCACAGAACACCGTGGCCCGCGCGCCGCGCGCGACGAGCCCACGAGCCATCTTCTCGACGTACCGCTCTGAGCCGCCGCCCTCGGGGTTGGCGGTGTCGCGCCAGTTGAAGAAGACGACATGACGACCGGCCACAGAAGCGGGGCCCGGTCCCTGCATGCCGCGGATGTTACCAGTCGGTCACGAAGCGCCGCGGCGTCTTCGGGGTTCCGGTAGGGTCCACGGCGTGCCCGGCCGCACCGCCGTCGTCGCGCGTCCCTGGAGGGCCGACCTCCGGCGATCCGTGGCCCTGCTGCGCGCGTTCCGCCACGAGCAGCCCGACCCGCCGCGCTTCTACCTCGCACTCGCCGAGGACTCCGCCGCCCAGGTCGCCGAGTACGCCGACCTCGCCGGTGCCACGCTGCTCGATGTCGGCGGCGGTCCGGGGTACTTCCGCGACGCGTTCACCGCCGCAGGCGCGCGCTACGTCGCCCTGGACGCGGACGTCGGCGAGCTGTCGGGGCTTGGCGGGATCGCGCCGGGCACCGTGGTGGGCAGCGGCATGCAGCTGCCGTTCGCGACCGGCTCTGTGGACGTCTGCTACTCCTCCAACGTCCTCGAGCACGTCCCCCGGCCGTGGCGGATGGCCGACGAGATGCTGCGGGTGACCCGTCCGGGAGGCGTCACGTTCCTGTCGTACACGCTCTGGTACGGCCCCTGGGGCGGTCACGAGACGGCGCCGTGGCACCTCCTCGGCGGGGAGCGGGCCCGGGCCCGGTACCGACGCGTGCACGGCCGCGAGCCCAAGAACCGCTACGGCGAGTCGCTGTTCGCGGTGACGGCGAAGGCCGGGCTCGTCTGGGCGGCCCGGCAGGCCTCCGCGGACGTGCTCGCGGCGATCCCGCGCTACAACCCGCGCTCCACCTACTGGCTCACCCGGGTCCCGGGACTCCGTGAGGTGGTGACGTGGAACCTCGTGATCGCGCTGCGCAAGAGGTGAGCCGGGCCCCGGCGACGTCCGGGCTGCGCATGTGGGGGTACTGCCTGCTGCTCACGGCCGCGGCGTTCGTCCAGCAGCCCGGGCGGCTGGTCGGCGACACGAAGTTCGACCTCGTCGTGGACCCCGCGCGGTTCCTCTCCCGAGCCTGGAACCTGTGGGACCCGCTGGCGGCCTTCGGCCAGGTCCAGAACCAGGCCTACGGCTACTTCTGGCCGATGGGCCCGTTCTTCGTGGCCGGCGACCTGGTCCGGCTCCCCGGCTGGGTGGTCCAGCGGGCGTGGTGGGCGGTGCTGCTCTGCCTGGCGTTCGTCGGCGTGGTGAGGCTGGCCGGCGCGCTGCGCATCGGGACACCGGGCTCTCGGGTGCTCGCGGGGTTCGGCTACGCGCTCTCGGCTCACGTGCTGACGCTGCTCGGTCCGACGTCGGTGGAGGCCTGGCCGACCGCCCTGGCGCCCTGGGTGCTGCTCCCGCTCGTCATCGGCGCCGAGCGGGGGTCGCCGCGACGGGCGGCCGCGCTGGCCGCGCTCGCCGTGGCGATGTGCGGCGGGGTGAACGCGGTGGCCGTGGCCGCGGTCCTCCCGGTCGGGGTGGTCTGGCTCCTGACCCGCGAACGAGGGCCGCGCCGGCGGGTGCTGCTCACGTGGTGGCCACTGCTGACCGTCGTCGCGACCCTGTGGTGGTCGGTGCCGCTGGTGCTGCTCGGCAGGGTGAGCCCGCCGTTCCTCGACTACATCGAGAACGCACCCATCACGACGAGCACGACGAGCCTCCCGGACGTGCTCACGGGGACCTCCGACTGGGTGGCGTACGCGTCCCCCTTGGACTGGGTCGCCGGGCACCTTCTCGGTACCACCCCGCTGCTGCTGGTCGACGCGGCGGTGGTCACGGGACTCGGGCTGCTCGGCATCTGCCGCCGCGACAACCCGCACGCCCGGTTCCTACTGCTCAGCGTGGTGCTCGGTGTCGTGATCGTGACGTTCGGGTGGGCCGGTCCGGTGCACGGCTGGTTCGCCGACGGGCGCCAGGCAGCGCTGGACGGGGCGTTGGCGCCGCTGCGCAACCTGCACAAGTTCGACGTGGTGCTGCGGCTGCCGTTGGTCCTGGGCCTGGCGCACCTGGTCGGCGGCTTCGCCCCGGGGCGGGCCCGGACCCGCCCCGCCGGCCAGGGAGCTGCCGCGCTGCGGGCGGGCGTGCTGCTCGCCGCGCTGTTCTCCGTGGTGGGCGTGGCGATCCCGGTGATCTCCGGGCAGCTGGCCCCCGGCGCCCCGGTGCGGGAGGTGCCCGGGTACTGGCGGCAGGCAGCCGACTATCTGGCCGCCCACCAGCGGGACGGCCGTGCGCTGGAGCTCCCGGCGAGCGCGTTCGGCGACTACCTGTGGGGCAGCCCGCACGACGACGTGCTCCAGGGCCTGACCCGCAGCCCGTGGGCCGTGCGCAACATCGTCCCGCTGGCACAGCCGGGCAACGTCCGGTTCCTGGACGCGGTGACCCGGGCGACCGAGCTCGGCTCGCCGAACGACCACCTGGCCGGGTTCCTCGACTCCAACGGCGTCGGGCTGCTCGTCGTGCGCAACGACCTGGCGCCGTTCCGCGCGGACTCACCCAACCCGGTGGTGCTGCACCAGGCTCTCGACCGGTCACCCGGGATCACTCGGGTGGCCTCGTTCGGGCCCGGCGTGGGCACCGCTGCGAAGGGCACCACTCGTGACGGCCGCCGGGTCTTCACCGACCGCGGCCGGTCGGCGGTCTACCCGGCCGTCGAGATCTACCGGGTCGGGGACGGGGCGCGCGCCGTGAGCGGCTGGCAGGCCTCGACGGTGCCGGTCGTGTCCGGCGACCCCGGGAGCCGGCTCGGCACCGATGCGTACAGGACCCCGGCCATCCTGGCCGGCGACCTCGGCCCCGGTCGCTCCGCGGGCCGGGTCTACCTCACCGACGGGCTCGCGCGCAGGGAGACTGCGTTCACCTCGGTGCGGCAGAACCAGTCGGCGGCGATGACGGCGCGCCAGCCGTGGCGGCTGCACTCCGTGGAGCACGCCCACCGGCTCTACGAGGACCAGGCCCGCTGGGAGACGACCGCGGTGTGGCAGGGCATCGCCGGCGTGAGCGCGTCCTCCTCCGAGGCCTGGGCGGACGCGAACCCGCCCATCGTCCCGGCCTCGGCGCCGGCCGCCGCCGTGGACGGGAGGGCCTGGACCCAGTTCGTGAGCGCCGGCCGCCACGGCGCCAAGGGGCAGTGGTGGCAGCTGCGGCTGCGGCGCGTCAGGGCGGTGCCGTGGGTCACGGTGACGATGGGCAGCACGCCCGGCTCGTCGCGGGTCACCCGCCTGGAGCTGCGGACCGACGCCGGCTCCGTCGAGGTGCCGGCGCCGGCCCCGCGGGACTCCGCCACCTTCGCACTGCCGGCCGGGGCGACCCGGACGCTGCGGATCCGTGCCGTCGCGGTGGCCCACGACCAGCCGGAGGCCCAGTTCGCGCTCGCCGAGGCGAGGCTGCCGGGAGTGACCCCGCGGCGGTTGCTGGCGACGCCCGCGCGAGCCCTGCGCGGTGACCCGGACGAGATCGTGCTGACCCGTGACCCGCAACGGTCGGCGTGTGCGGTGGTGGGCGCGACGACCACCTGCGACGACTTCCTGCGGACCCGCAGCGAGGACGCGAACGGGCTCGCCCGCCGGGTGACGCTGGAGGCGCCCGCCGACTACCGGGTGTCGCTGACGGCGCGGCTCGGCCTGGGGCCCTCGGCCGCTCGGGCCGTCGCCCGTGGGCTGCCCGTCTCCGTGGTGAGCAGCTCGTCGCTGTCACGCGACCCGCGCGGCTCCGCGCTGGCGACGGTGGACGGCGACCTCGGCACGACCTGGGTGGCCGGCACGGAACCCGACCCGCGACTGCTGGTGCGGTGGCGTGCCCCGGCCCGGGTCGGCCGCGTCCAGCTGCTGCTCGGCGCGGACGCCGCAGCCTCACGGGCCCGGAAGGTCACCGTCAGCGCGGCCGGCGAGCGGCGGGTGGTCATCCTCGACGCGCAGGGCCGCGGACGCTTCCGGCCCCTGGACACCAGGTCGCTCACGATCACGTTCGACCGAACGGTTCCGGCGTACTCGGCCGAGGCCGGCGCACTGGTGCGGCTGCCGGTCGGGGTCTCCGAGCTGAGGCTCCCGCAGGTCCCCGCGTCGCGGCGGATGAGCCGGTACGCACCGGTGCGACTGCCCTGCGGCGCAGGGCCGACGCTGCACACCGAAACGACCACGACGCGCACTCGGGTCACCACCTCGCTCGCCGAGCTGACCGGCGGCGGACCGCTGTCGGCGCAGACCTGCCGCTCCGCCAGGGTCTCGCTGCACGCCGGACGCAACACGCTCCTCGTCTCGCCGAACCCGGTCACGGTCCCGCAGCAGCTCGTGCTGGACCGCGTCGGCAGCACCGCCGTGACGCCGCAGCCGGTCCCCGTTCGGCTCCGGAGCTGGCAGCCTGACCGGCGTGCGGTGGTCGTGCCCGCGCGAGCCGCGCCGACCCTGCTGGTGGTCGAGGAGAACCTCAACCCCGGCTGGCGGGCGACCGTGGCCGGCCGGTCGCTGACGGCGCAGCGGGTGGACGGCTGGAAGCAGGGGTTCGTCGTCCCCGCCGGCGTCGGGGGGACCGTGTCGTTGACCTACACCCCGGACCGCCCCTACCAGCTCGCGCTGCTGCTCGGCCTGGCCGCGCTCGCGGTCGTCGCTCTGGTGGCCTGGCGCAGCCGGCGGGACCGGCTGCTCGCTCCGCTGGGCACCGCGGAGGGCGCCGCGTGGGCGGACGCGACCGCGTTCGCCGTGGCCGGTGGCCTGCTCGCCGGCTGGTTCGGCGTCGCGCTCGTCGTCGTCGCGCTGGTGGCCCGACGCGACGCGACGCTGCGTCGCGCCGGGGGCTGGGCGGCAGCGGTGCTCGCGGGGCTCGCGGGCGTCACCATGGCCCTGCTTCGGGCGCACACCTTCCATGCGGCGTCCGTCACCGCTCAGGTGCTGGCCTGCCTGGCCCTGGCTGCCGCCGTCCTGGGCACGAGCGGCCCGACGTTCTTCAGCCGCAGGAACGGCCGCTCGAGAAGGTAGTAGCTGGTCGCGGACAGCAGCAGCGTCCCGGCGACCGTCAGCGCGAACACGACCACGAAGTGTCCGGTGAACACGCGGATGTCGAGGACCCGCATGACGGTGTCGAGCACGATCAGGTGCAGGCAGAAGATCCCGTAGGACACCTCGCCCAGCCACACCGGCACGGGGCCGCTCAGGGTACGTCGCCACCAGCCCTCCCGCTCGGGACCGAAGACCAGCGGCAGGACGAGGAAGGCCGCGGCGACGGTGTAGAGGAAGACCTTGAAGAAGGCCTCCCAGTGGTTCGGCGGCACCAGTACCCGCGGGCCGGCCAGCGGCGTGCACGCCAGCGCGAACGCCGAGCCGCCGACCAGCCAGCTGCCGGGAAGGTCGCTGCCCCACCGGTCCAGCAGCCGCCAGGGCGAGCCCGGCGGCCGGCGAGGCGCGTGGACGCTGACGAAGGCGAAGAGGATCCCGACGCTGAACCACGGCAGGAAGCCCGGAAGCCACTGGTGGTAGTGCTGACGGGTGGCGTCGCTGACCGCGGCGACGCTGGTCTGCCAGATGAGGCCGCCCACCGTCATGGCAGCCAGGAAGACCAGCACCCTGCGCGGCGTCCAGGCCGCGCTGCGGCCCCACGGGCGGAGCATCACCCAGCACATCGCGGGCAGCAGCAGGTAGAACAGCACCTCGGTGCACAGGCTCCACATCTGGGTGAGCCCGAACGGCAGCAGGCCGTCGCCGTAGATCTGGGTCAGGGTCAGGTTGCGCAGCCAGGTGCTCGGCCCGGCTCCGGCGTTGCCCGGCAGCCAGGCAAGCGCCACGACGACCGTCACCCAGTAGAGGGGGAGGATGCGCAGCGCCCGCTTCCACAGGAAGTGCCGGTACGACGGGTGCCCGGCTCCCGCCTCGTGCGCCCGGAAGAACGGTCGCGCCAGCAGGAAGCCCGAGAGCACGAAGAAGAGCGCGACGCCGAAGTCGAGGCGGGACAGGAAGGCGCCGTGCGCGCCGACCCCGATCTCACCGGTGTCGAACGCGGTGTGGGTGGCCACCACGGCGAGTGCGCCCACTGCGCGCACGGCGTTCAGTGCCGGGAAGGACCGGTCCTCCGTCGTCGACGCGGTCACGGGGCGTTGCCCGGCGCCGGAGCCGGCGGCTCGAAGGGGACCGGCGTCCCGAGCTGGATGTCGTTGGTGCACAGTCCGACGCCCGGGGTCAGCACCTGCAGCGTGATGGACCTGAACGGGCCGTCGGCCTGGACGAACACGTTGTGCAGCCCGCGGCGGATCGGCTCGTCGAAGACGGTGCGGCCCAGCCGGATCCGGAGCGCGCCGTCGCCCGAGGCGAGGTAGCCCACCCGAGTCCACCAGCCGCCGCCGATGACCGGTCCGTCGAAGCGGATGGTGCGCGGCAGCCGGCGTACGACGTACCCGCAGCCCGGGCGCGGGCCCGGCGCCACCGTCCGGGTGGGCGGCACGATGCCGGTGCGCAGGAAGCCCTGGTCGTCGATGACCTTCAGGTCGTCGGTCGAGCGAGCGAAGCGCAACCGGTGGCCGAACATCTTCAACAGCCGCCGCGGCTGGTTCTCGGGGTAGCCGAGCCCCCACAGCACGAACTCGGGGACCGCCACGTCGGCGACCACCGGCGCGTGGTGGAGGGCGGCCACCTGGTGCGAGAGGTTCGTGAAGTAGGTGCGGGGCTCGTCGCCGGCCTGCCACTTCAGGGCGTACTGCACGCTGCTGACCGTCGACAGGGCGACGACGAGCGCGACGGCCGCTCGGACGTAGCTTCGGGAGTCGAGGAAGTTGCTCGCCTCCCGCGGCTCGGCGCCGTCGGCCGCCCCGACGACCGGAAGCGTGGCGAGTGCGAGCCCCAGCGCGACGTACGCGGTGATCTCGGCCTGGTAGCGGTACTCCAGCGCGATCGACGGCCCGACCACGAAGGCGCGGGCGGCTGCGAGCAGCACCACGTCGAGGAGCAGCACCAGCCCGGCCATCAGCCAGGCGCGGGCGGAGCCGCGTCGGGTGCGGGACACCTCCCACACCAGAGCGGCGATCGCCACCCAGGCCAGCAGCACGAGCATGTCCGGCGGGTCGGGTGTGTGGCTGAAGGAGGAGCGGTCGAACCAGTGCAGCGGGCCGCCCACGATCCCGGACCCGAAGGCGATGCCGACCAGCTTCCAGGCGATCGGCCCGAGCGGGTACTGGTTGGCGGTGTTCGGGTCGAAGTTCAGCGCCAGCCGGCTGTACACGGCGAGGTAGCCGACCACCACCGCGCTGTAGAGCAGGATCCCCGCGCGGTACAGGTGCCACAGGCTCCGCACCCGCTGGAGCCCCCAGCCGGTCGCGAAGTAGCCCAGCGCCACCACGCCGTACGCGACGAAGACGTAGAGGGTCTTCTCGAAGAAGAGCAGCCCGAACGCCGTCCATGCCATCGCGACCGCGGCATGCCGAAGCTGGCGTGTGCGCAGGTAGCCGACGTGCGCGTGCAGCCCGTAGAACAGGGCGATCTGGAAGGGCAGCGCGTTGATCCCGGCGGCCCACCAGAGGAACGACGGGAGACTGATGACCGAGAACAGGTAGATGGCCAGCGGCGGCAGGATGCCCATGCGCGCACCGAACATCGACAGGAGCAGGCGCAGACAGCCGACGCTCGCCACCACCTGGAGCAGGAGCAGTGTCGTGGCGGGCAGCCAGAAGGACAGCGGCGCGAGGTGTGCGAACAGGTAGCTCAGCAGGAAGCCGCCCGGCATGAGGTGCCCGGCGTACTGCTGAAGGAGGAACCCCGGGGTGAGCCGCTCGTTGAGCGACATCGACATCCAGGCGAAGTCGTCGAACTCGAACCAGGAGCCGTACACCGCCCAGGCGCGGAACAGGATCTGGACGGCGACCATGGCGGCGCCGGCCGCCAGGACCGGACGCTCGGAGACCCACGCCTGCGCCTGTTGACGGCGCGTCCTGCTCACGCCGGGACTATGTCACAGCGCGGCAGGCCAGACGGCACAAGCGGGACATTGCGCAAAGTTGTGTGCGCGGTCACGCTACTCGCTGGTAGCGTCCAATGCACCGGGGTGAGCATCGGGAAGAGGGATCACGTGGGCAGGAAAACAGGTCTCGTGCTGATCGGCGTCGGGGTGTTCCTCCTGGTGCTCGCGCTGCTGTCGAAGTTCTACGCCTACAACAGGCTCGCGGTGGCCCCGCCGGGCCAGGACACCACGACGCACTCCGCCGGCAGCAACGCCACGATCTTCGACATCGCCAGCCAGGGCGAGAAGCAGACGAACCTGATCTCGACGCAGAACGTCGTCGGCGACCCGAACGCCAGCAGCCAGGCGACGAACCAGAACGGCAAGCAGGTCGTGGTCTGGGAGACGCTCATCTTCACGAACCCTCCCGGCCAGAAGGTCAACGACAAGAACCCGCCGTTGTCCGCCACCCACGACCGGGTGGCCTTCGACGCGCACACCGGCGAGGCGATCGACTGCTGCGGGCAGTACACCTCGACCGCGGTGAACGTCGACTCCGGCGCGGAGGAACGGAACACCAAGACCGCGGTCACCGGCCTGGTCTTCAAGTTCCCGTTCGACGCCCAGAAGAAGACCTACCAGTGGTGGGACGACACCTTGAAGGCGTCGACGGACGCCGTCTACAAGGCCACCGAGTCGATCCAGGGGATGACGGTCTACCGCTACGTGCAGCGGATCAACCCGACGAAGGTCGCGACCCTCACGGCGCCTGCGTCGTTCTTCGGCATCGACAAGTCCGGCGACGTCAAGATCGACGAGATCTACTCGAACACCCGGACGCTCTGGGTGGACCCGATCACCGGAGTGGTCATCCGCGGACAGGAGGACCAGTACACCACCGGGGAGTACCAGGGCAAGAAGGTGGCCACGCTGACCGACGCGGTGGTCGGCTACACCAACCGGACCATCACCGACAACGTCGACACCTACAAGGCCAAGGGCCAGATGCTCCAGATCGTGCAGACCTGGCTTCCGCTCTTCGGGTCCATCCTCGGCATCCTGCTGATGATCGCCGGGATCCTCCTGGTCGTCCGAAGCGGTTCGCCGCGGCGCCGCGCGGCCTAGTCGTGCCTCGCGCGACCTAGCATGGCCCGCGTGAGCGCACCCGAGCTGACGACGGATCCGGGGCTGCCGCTGGCGGTGCTGCGCGCCATGCGGCCCAAGCAGTGGGTCAAGAACCTGCTGGTCGTCGCCGCCCCCCTCGCCGCCGGGGCGCTCGCCGAGCCCGATGTGCTCGCGGCCACGGCGCTGGCGGTGCTGTCGTTCTGCCTCGCCTCCGGCGCCGTCTACCTGGTCAACGACGTCGCGGACGTGGAGGCGGACCGGGCGCACCCGACGAAGCGGTTCCGCCCGATCGCGGCGGGCCACCTGGCGCCGGCGACCGCGGTCGGCATCGGAGCGGCGCTCGCGCTGGCATCGCTCGGGGTCGCTGCGCTCACCAACCTCGCCCTCGTGGCCGTCATGGTCACCTACCTGCTCCTCCAGGTGGCCTACGCCTACAGCTTCAAGCACCAGGCGGTGCTCGACATCAGCGTCGTCGCCGGCGGCTTCCTGCTGCGTGCGGTGGCCGGCGGACTGGCGTCGGGGCTGCCCATCTCGCAGTGGTTCCTGCTCGTCGCGGGCTTCGGGTCGTTGTTCATCGTCGCCGGCAAGAGGTACTCCGAGCTCCGCATGCTCGGCGCCGACAGCGGCACCCGGCGCTCGCTCGTCCTCTACACCGAGAGCTATCTGCGGTTCGTCTGGGGCATCGCCGCCGGCACCACGGTCGTGGCCTACAGCCTGTGGGCCTTCCAGCAGGCCGGCGCGCACGGGGTTGCCTGGCACGCGCTGTCCATCGCACCGTTCGTGATCGGCCTGCTCCGGTACGCCGTCGACGTCGACGCGGGCCGCGCGGGCGAGCCGGAGGACATCGTCTGGCACGACCGGGTGCTGCAGCTGGTCGGCCTGGTGTGGTTCGTGCTCGTCTGCCTGGGGGTGTGGGGTGTCTGAGACCGTGCTGCTGACCGGCTGGGGTCGTACGGCGCCGACGATGGCGCGCGTGCATGCGGTCGCCCAGGATGTGGCGCGGGCGGGGGACGCTGCGGAGGCTGTCGCCGAGCTCGTCGGCGGGGCCGGGGACCGCGGCGTGCTGGCCCGCGGCCTGGGGCGCTCCTACGGGGACGCCGCGCAGAACGCCGGGGGCGCGGTGGTGCTCCAGCCTGCGGAGGGTCGGCTCGACGTGGACGTCGAACGCGCCGAGGTCGAGGTCGGCGCCGGGGTCAGCCTGGACCGGCTGATCCGCGAGCTGCTGCCGCACGGTCTGTTCGTGCCGGTGACGCCCGGTACACGGTTCGTCACCGTGGGCGGCGCGATCGCCTGCGACATCCACGGCAAGAACCACCACGTCGACGGGACCTTCGGCCGGCACGTCATCTGGCTCGACCTCGTGGACGCCGAGGGCCGGCGTCGCCGGCTCGCGCCGGAGGAGTCCCCGGACCTGTTCTGGGCCACCGTCGGGGGCATGGGGCTGACCGGGGTGGTGGTGGCCGCGCGGCTGCGGCTGCGCCGGGTGGAGACGTCGGTGATCCGGGTCGACACCGACCGGGCCGCGAACCTCGGCGAGCTGCTCACGCTGATGCGCCAGGGCGACGCCGGCTACACCTACTCGGTGGCCTGGATCGACCTGCTCTCCCGCGGCCGGTCGCTGGGCCGGTCCGTGCTCACCCGCGGAGAGCATGCCACCACCGCGCAGCTGCCGGCAGGACGTCGCGCCGACCCGCTCGCGTTCGACGCCCGCCAGCGGCTCTCCGTGCCGCCGTGGGTCCCGGGCGGGCTGGTCAACAAGTGGTCGGTGCGGGCGTTCAACGAGATGTGGTTCCGCAAGGCGCCGCGCCGCCGCCGCGGTCAGCTCGAGAGCCTCGGCGGGTTCTTCCACCCCCTCGACGGGGTGGGGGAGTGGAACCGGCTCTACGGCCGGCGCGGGCTGACCCAGTACCAGTTCGTCGTACCCCTGGACCAGGAGGACGCGCTCGCCGAGGCGGTCGACCGGATCGCCGCGGCCGGCCAGGCGTCCTTCCTCGCGGTCCTCAAGCGGTTCGGCCCGGCCAACCCCGCCCCGCTCTCCTTCCCGGACGAGGGCTGGACCCTCGCCCTGGACCTGCCGGCGGACCCCCGGCTGGCGCCGCTGTTCAACGGTCTCGACGAGCTGGTCGTCGCGGCGGGCGGCCGCGTCTACCTGGCCAAGGACGCCCGGCTCTCCCGCGAGACCCTGCACCGGATGTACCCCCGGCTGCCGCAGTTCGAGGCGGTGCGCGACGAGGTGGACCCGCAGCGGGTGTTCCGCTCCGACCTCGCGCGGCGCCTCGGCCTGTGACCGGACGCCGCCCGACCAGCCCGACCCGACTTCTGGAGGACCTGTGCTCGACGCCCTCGGCGTGCCCCAGTCGCTGTTGCTGCTCGGCGGCACCAGCGACATCGCCCTCGCCACCGCCGAGGAGTACGCGCGTCGCGGCAGCCCGCGGGTGCTGCTCGCCGCGCGGCCGACGCCCCGGCGCGACGCGGCGGTGGCCCGGCTGGAGGGCGCCGGCCTGGTCGTGGAGGCGTTCGACTTCGACGGCCGGGACACCGCCTCGCACCGCGCCGTCGTCGACCGTGCGGCCGTCGGAGGTGACCTGGACGTCGCGGTCGTCGCCTTCGGTGTGCTCGGCGACGAGGAGCGTGCGTGGCAGGACCACGAGGCCGCGGTCGAGCACGCCGAGGTCAACTACGTCGGGGCGGTCAGCGTGGGAGTGCTGCTCGCCGAGCGGATGCGCCGGCAGGGGCACGGCGCCATCGTCGCGCTCTCCTCGGTGGCCGGTGAGCGGGTCCGGCGCTCGAACTTCGTGTACGGCTCCACCAAGGCCGGCATGGACGGCTTCTACCTCGGCCTCGGCGAGGCTCTGCGCGAGCACGGCGTGACGGTGCTGGTGGTGCGTCCGGGCTTCGTCCGGACGACGATGACCGAGGGACGTGAGCCTGCGCCGCTGTCGGTGGATGCCGAGCAGGTGGCGCGTGCGGTCGTCGACGGGGTGGCGGCTCGCCGGGAGCTGGTGTGGGTGCCGGCGCCGCTGCGCGCGGTCATGTCCGGGCTGCGGCACGTCCCGCGACCGCTGTTCCGGCGGCTTCCGCTCTGAGCGGGCCCACCCCGCCTCGCGTCCACCTCCCGGGCTTCCCACGGGCAGCCAGCGCTTCCCACGAGCTGTGTGTCGTGGGACGCGCCGGTGCGTCGCGGGGAGCTGTGACGGGTGGTGCGGATCACTCCAGCACGGCGCTGAACACCGCCGTGCCGGGCAGCAGCCGCCCGCGCTCAGGACCCCAGCCGCCCCAGACCCGCTCGTGACCCGCGGGCCACTCCGGCTCCACGAGGTCGACGAGCCGGAAGCCCGACCGGGCCAGCAGCCGCACCCAGTCGCCGAGCGTCCGATGGTGCTCGACGTAGCTGACCCCGCCCGCGTCGTCGAGCTCGACGTACGGCGTGCGGTCGAAGTAGGAGCTGGTCACGGTCAGCCCGCGGGTCGTGGGGTCGTCGGGCATCGCCCACCTGACCGGGTGCGTCACCGAGAACGCGAACCGACCGGGCCGGCGCAGCACCCTGGCCACCTCCGCGACGGCCCGGCCGGCGTCGTGGACGAACTGCAGCGCCCCGAACGCCGAGAACGCGACGTCGAAGGCGTCGTCGCGGAACGGCAGCTCGGTGGCGGTGCCGCACACCACCGGCACGCGGACGCCGGTCGCGTCGTCGATCCGCCGGGCGTGCTGCAGCTGGCGGGAGGAGAGGTCGAGCCCGACGGTGCGGGCGCCGTGCGTGGTCAGCCAGCGGGCGCACTGTGCCGCACCGCAGCCCACCTCGAGGACATCGAGCCCGTCGACGTCGCCGAGCACGTGCGCGGAGCCCTCGTCGTACCCTTCGGGGGACCAGACGAAGCCGACGTCCTGCAGGAACGGCCCATGCGTGGCCTGGTACTCGTCGGCGTAGGCGTCCCAGTCGCGGCGGTTGGCCCGCTGGGTCTGCGTCTCCGAGACGGTACGGCGCGCCGGCTGCATGTCGAGGACGATACTGACCTCGCGCGCCGCGGGGCGGGGGCGTGCGGCAGCGAGAGACCGGAGGCGTCGTGGAGGGCTGGGGCATGCAACCGCTGGCGGGCGGCCACAGCGGGGAGACCTACCTGGCCGAGACCGCCGCGGAGCGCACCGTCGCACGGCTCTACGTGCGGCGCGGCGCCACCCGTGGCCCGGAGGCGGTGGTCGTGGACGCGGCGGTGCTGCGGCTCGTCAAGGGACTGCTGCCGGTTCCCGAGGTCCTCGAGGTGGTGCGGCCGGACCCGTCCGCGGACCGGCCCGGGCTGCTGGTCACCTCGTTCCTGCCGGGGGAGCGGCTCGACCTGCTGCTTGCCCGCGCGGGCGCCGACGACCGCCGTACGGTCGGCCGCGCGCTCGGCACGCTGCTGGCCCGGCTGGCGGGGATGCCGATGCCGCGCCACGGGCTGTTCGTCGACGGGGACCTGCGGATCGACCCGCTCCCGGTCGGCGGCGGGCTGCCGGAGTGGGTGGAGGCGCACCGCACGGGCACCGCGCTCGCCGCCTGGGACGAGGCGACCTTCGACCGGCTGCGCCGGGTGGCCGCCACCGCCCAGGACCTCCTGGACGCAGGCGGCCGCGCCTGCCTCGTGCACAGCGACTTCAACCCCAAGAACATCCTGGTCGACCCCGCGACCTGGACCGTCACGGGCCTGCTCGACTGGGAGTTCGCGCACGCCGGGATGCCGGTGACCGACCTGGGGAACCTGCTTCGGTTCGAGCGGGACCCCGTCCTGGCGGGTGCCGTCCTGGAGACCTACCGCGCCTGGGTGCCGGACGCCGGACCCGACCTGCTCGACCGGGCCCGGGCCGCCGACCTGTTCGCGCTCGTCGACCTCGCCTCGCGGTGGGGGGAGAACCCGGTCACCGAGCAGGCGCACGCGCTGCTGCGCGCCATCGCCCGGGACGGTCGGTTGGACGCGCCCGGGGACGACTGCGTATTCTGAGGGGTGCGCAGGAGCCTGCCCTCGTCCCGGACCTAGCGGAGGGGGGCGCACCGCCTCGCTCGGCCCCCTCTCAGGGTTCAGGCGGAGATCGATCCATCGGTGGTGACAGCGGGTCTCGCGCGCGTCCGCACAACTCCATCCATCCGAGGATCCCCAACTCTATGACGAGCAGCATCTCCACTCTTCCGGACACCCCGCAGGTCGCGGTCAACGACATCGGTTCCGAAGAGGACTTCCTCGCCGCCATCGACGAGACCATCAAGTACTTCAACGACGGCGACATCGTCGACGGCACCATCGTCAAGGTGGACCGCGACGAGGTCCTGCTCGACATCGGCTACAAGACCGAGGGCGTCATCCCCTCGCGCGAGCTGTCGATCAAGCACGACGTCGACCCCTCCGAGGTCGTCACCGTCGGCGACAAGGTCGAGGCCCTGGTTCTCCAGAAGGAGGACAAGGAGGGCCGGCTCATCCTGTCCAAGAAGCGCGCCCAGTACGAGCGCGCCTGGGGCACGATCGAGCAGGTCAAGGAGGAGGACGGCGTCGTCACCGGCACCGTCATCGAGGTCGTCAAGGGCGGCCTGATCCTCGACATCGGCCTGCGCGGCTTCCTGCCCGCGTCGCTGGTCGAGATGCGCCGGGTCCGCGACCTCCAGCCGTACGTCGGCAAGGAGCTCGAGGCCAAGATCATCGAGCTCGACAAGAACCGCAACAACGTCGTCCTCTCGCGCCGCGCCTGGCTCGAGCAGACCCAGTCCGAGGTCCGCCAGGGCTTCCTCACCCAGCTCCAGCGCGGCCAGATCCGCAAGGGCGTCGTGTCCTCGATCGTCAACTTCGGCGCGTTCGTCGACCTCGGCGGGGTGGACGGCCTGGTGCACGTCTCCGAGCTGTCCTGGAAGCACATCGACCACCCGAGCGAGGTCGTGGCCGTCGGCGACGAGGTCACCGTCGAGGTGCTCGACGTCGACATGGACCGCGAGCGGGTGTCGCTGTCGCTCAAGGCGACGCAGGAGGACCCCTGGCAGCACTTCGCCCGGACCCACCAGATCGGCCAGATCGTGCCCGGCAAGGTCACCAAGCTGGTGCCGTTCGGCTCGTTCGTGCGGGTCGAGGAGGGCATCGAGGGCCTGGTGCACATCTCGGAGCTGGCCGAGCGCCACGTCGAGATCCCCGAGCAGGTCGTCCAGGTCAACGACGACGTCATGGTCAAGATCATCGACATCGACCTGGAGCGGCGCCGGATCTCGCTGTCGCTCAAGCAGGCGAACGAGACCGCCACGGCGACCGAGGCGGAGGAGTTCGACCCGACGCTGTACGGCATGACCGCGTCGTACGACGAGCAGGGCAACTACATCTACCCCGAGGGCTTCGACCCGGAGACCGGCGAGTGGCTCGAGGGCTACGACGAGCAGCGCGCCGCGTGGGAGGAGCAGTACGCCAAGGCGCACGCCCGCTGGGAGGCGCACGTCAAGCAGCAGAGCGAGGCCAAGCAGGCCGAGGCGGAGGCCGGCGAGTCGACCTCGTACTCGTCCTCCGAGCCGGCCCGCGCCGAGGACGGCGGCTCGCTAGCGTCCGACGAGGCGCTGCAGGCGCTGCGGGAGAAGCTCACCGGCGGTCAGTGACCCGCTGACGCGTCGGTCCGCCGGCGTGACCCGTCACTCCAAGGGCGGCCATCCGAGAGGGTGGCCGCCCTTCTGGCGACTCGACCACCCAGGGCCCGGCGGCCGACTGCACGGCCTGTCTGCGCTCGGGTGGCGCCTCGCGTTCAGGGTCACCGCCTGGACCGGCGCGGTCGCCGGCGGCACATCGGCCGAGCTCCCTGCGAGCTTCCCCGCCCGGGGTGGCCTCGACGCCGTCGCGACCTCGAGGTCCCGCGACACGGTGCGGGTCAGCGGGACGCCCGTCGCGGAGGCGACCGGCTACCGGCTGTACCGGGTCCGCGTGACCAGGTGTGCGGCCGTCCGCCGACCGGCCGGTTCGGCCGGATCCTGGGCACCCTGCCGCACCCGAGGACGACGTTCGCCAGCAGCGCGCGGGCATTGTGGCTGCGCCTGGTGTCGGTCCGCAACGGCGTGCGGAGCGGGGCCCGGCCCACCTCGACGACGTGCGTCAGGGTCAGGTAGCCGGGGGAGGCCTCAGGCGGCCCGGTCCCACGGGGGCTCGAACGTGTCGGGCTGGTGACTGCGCGGGGGCGAGGAGGGGCGATGGCGCAGGCCGTCGTCGCGGACGTACTCCACCAGGTAGAGCAGGCCCCAGATGACGGCGGTGAGCAAGGCAACGGCGATGAGAAGGTTCATGGCAGTAATCCTGCGCTCCGCGAGATCCTGCCACCAGTGGCAGAGGTGACACTGTCCGTCGAATTACTGCCAGACCTGTGGCATGCTGGTTCGGTGATCCGCAACGTGGCCGTCGTCGTGTACGACGGCGTCGCCCCGTTCGAGCTCGGCGTGCTGTGTGAGGCCTGGGGGGTGAACCGGGCCGACCAGGGGCTGCCGTCCTTCGACTTCGCGGTCTGCTCGCCCGAGGCGAGCCCGGTGTCGACCACCGCTGGCTTCTCGCTGGACGTGGCACACGACCTGTCCCGGGTCGCGGAGGCCGACCTGGTCGCCGTGCCGGCGGTACCGCGTGACCGCCAGGTGCCGGACGACGTCATCGACGCGCTCCGGGCCGCCTACGCGCGCGGCGCCCGGGTGATGTCGGTCTGCAGCGGGGCTTTCGCGCTGGGGGCCGCCGGCCTGCTCGACGGACGGCAGTGCACCACCCACTGGCACCACACCGGGGAGCTGGCCGAGCGGTTCCCGCGCGCCACGGTGCTCCCCGAGGTGCTCTACGTCGACGCCGACCCGGTGATCACGAGCGCGGGCACCGCGGCGGGGCTCGACGCCTGCCTGCACCTGTGGCGCAAGGAGTTCGGCGCAGCCACTGCCAGCGCCGTGGCCCGCCGGATGGTGGTACCGCCGCAGCGTGACGGTGGGCAGGCGCAGTTCATCCGCTCGGCGGTGCCGGACTGTTCCGCCGACACACTGGGGCCGCTGCTCACCTGGATCGTCGAGCACCTCCGCGAGGACCTGAGCGTCGAGGCGCTCGCCGACCGTGCCGCGGTGTCGCCGCGGACGTTCGCCCGCCGCTTCCGCTCCGAGACCGGCACGACGCCGCACGCCTGGGTGACCCGGCAGCGGGTGTTCCGGGCCGAGGAGCTGCTCGAGGGGACGGACCTGTCCGTCGACCAGGTCGCCGACGCTGTCGGCTTCGGGAACGCCGCGGCACTGCGGCACCACTTCGCCCAGGTGCGCGGGATCAGCCCGGCCCGCTACCGGCGGACGTTCCGCGACGCGAGCTGACCGTCGCGCTGCCGCCATTCGGACCGGCACTCGAGGCGCCCGACCGGCTGTCTTGCGCGTGATCTCTTCGGCGATCACGAGCGAGTGCCGGTCCGAACGGTTGTCCCGAACGGTGTAGTGCCAACCGCCCGGGACCTCCTTGTCGCAGCCTCGGGCACGCAAGCGGTCCTTCAGGCTGCCGTCACGCGACGCGCCTAGTCTCGTGGCATGCGGGAGGTGGCACTGTGACGTGGCCTGACAACGGTCTGTTCGTGTGGGTCAACGGCGTGGCCCGGCACACGGCCTGGTTGCATGCCCCGGCACTCGACTTCGCCTCCTACGGGGTTGTGGTGTTCGGCGTGCTCCTTCTGGTCGGCTGGTGGCTGGCCCGCGGGCGCGGCACCGGGCTCATGGCTCGTGCACTGTGGGCACCGCTCGGTGTCCTGCTGGCGGTCGCGGTCAACCAGCCGCTCTCGCACCTCGTCCACGAGCCGCGTCCGTATACCGCGATGCACCACATCCTCGTGCTGACCCACCGCAGCGCCGACTGGTCGTTCCCGAGCGACCACGCCACGATGGCGGGCGCTGCGGTGCTCGGGCTGTTCCTGGTCGACCGGTGGCTGGGAGCCATCGGCGCGGTCGCCGCCCTCGTGCTGTGCATCAGCCGCGTCTACGTCGCCGCGCACTACCCCCACGACGTTCTCGCCGGGCTCGTCGTCGGCGCGCTGGTCTCCTGGCTTGGATACCTGCTGGTCGGTGCCCTGCTGCAGCGGCTGGTCGCCGCGCTGGTCCGGACGCCGTTGCGCCCGCTCGTGCTGCGGCAGCGTGAGCCGTCGTTGACTGCGGGCTGACCTCAGCCGAGCCCGAGGTCCACGGCGAGCCGGTCCGCGACGTGCCCGAAGTGCGCGTCGTAGTCGAGCACCCCGTTGGCCATGTGTCCGAAGAGCTCCGGCGAGATGTGCCCGAACAACGTGGCCCAGGCCATCAGGCAGCGGACCAGCCGCTCGTCGTCCAAGGTGACGTCGGTGAGGTCGCGGATGCCGGAGAGGGTCCGGTGCTCACGGCGGGGGATCGGCATCGACGTGCCACCGTGGACGGACCCCGCGCTGCTGGGCCTCGTGCGCCAGCGCCAACGGGGCCCGGCGTCGGCGACGGCTCGCCCGGGGACGCAGGGCAGGATCTGGCACGCGCCGACCAACCCGCCCCGCGCCCAGCGCGAGGCGGTCGCCGACCTGTGCGACACGATGGGGCGCGCTCCCGTCCCGGTCCGGGGCTACCCGCGGCTGACCCTCACGGTCGGCGGCCGGTTCAACGCCGTGCTCAGGGAGCTGCGGGAGACGCTCTGTCAGTTCGAGCGGCCCTACGTGCTGGACTCCTCGGCGATCAGCCGGGAGCTCGGACTCGACCCCACCCCGTGGGACGAGGTGTGCCGGGCGACCGCGCTCGGCGTGGAGCCGGTTCCGACGGTCTGAGACACTCGGGCGCATGGTGCGGGTCGGACTGACGGGCGGCGTGGCCGCGGGCAAGAGCACGGTGTCGGCGATGCTGACCGACCTCGGCGCCGTGGTGATCGACGCCGACCTGCTCGCGCGCGAGGTGGTGGCACCGGGGTCAGAGGGGCTCGCCGCGGTGGTGGCCGCGTTCGGCCCGGGCGTCCTGACCGCCGACGGGGAGCTGGACCGGCCCTCGCTCGGCGCCCTGGTCTTCGCCGAGCCTGACGCTCGCCGCCGGCTCGAGGCCATCGTCCATCCCCTGGTGCGTGCCCGGGCCGCCGAGCTCGAGGCCGGCGCCGAGCCGGACACCGTGGTCGTCCACGACATCCCCCTGCTGGTGGAGACCGGTCAGGCGGAGTCGTTCGACGTGGTGGTGGTCGTCGACGCCCCGGAGGACGTGCAGCTGCGGCGCCTCGTCGAGCAGCGGGGGATGACCACCCGGGACGCCCGGGCCAGGATCGCCGCGCAGGCCGGCCGCGCGGAGCGGCTGGCCGTGGCGACGTACGTCATCGACAACACGGGGAGCTACGAAGACCTCCGCGACAGGGTCGCGGAGGTCTTCGCCGAGCTGGCTGGTCCCGGCGCTCAGGCGGCGAGGTCGGGGTCGGCCAGCTGACGGAGCTTGGCCAGCGCCTCCCGCTCGAGCTGGCGGACCCGCTCGGCGGAGATGCCGTGCTTCGCGCCGATGTCGGCGAGCTTGTGCTGCCGGCCGTCCACCAGCCCGTAGCGAGACCGGATGATGTCGGCGGCCCGCTCGTCGAGCAGCTCCACGAGGTTGCTGAGCCGGTCCTTGGACTCCACGTCGAGGAACGTGGTGTCCGGTCCCGGGGAGGTCTCCTGAGCGATCAGGTCGCCGAGCGAGGTGTCGCCGTCCTCGTCCACCGGGGTGTCGAGGCTGACGTGCTCGCGACCCCAGGACAGCAGGTCGAGCACCCGGTCGAGGTCCATCCCGAGCTCGTCGGCGATCTCCTCGGGCTCGGGCTCCCGACCGAGCTGCCGCTCCAGGCTGCGCCGCGCGGCGCCGACCTGGTTGAGCTCCTCGACCACGTGGACGGGCAGCCGGACGACCCGCGCCTGCTGGGCGATGCCCCTCGTGATCGCCTGCCGGACCCACCACGTGGCGTACGTCGAGAACTTGTAGCCCTTGGCGTAGTCGAACTTCTCGACCGCACGGATCAGCCCGGTGTTGCCCTCCTGGACCAGGTCCAGCATCGGCATCTGGCTGCGACCGTACTTGCGGGCGATGGAGACCACGAGCCGGAGGTTCGCGGTGATGAACTTCTGGATCGCGCGCTGGCCCTCCTCGGCGAGCCAGGCCAGCTCGTCCTCGGAGGCGGTCTTCGGGGCGCCGCCCTTGCGACGTCCCACCCGGCCCTCGGCGAGCAGCTGCTCGGCGAACAGGCCGGCTTCGATGGTCTTGCTGAGCTCTACTTCGGTGATCGCGTCGAGCAATGGAGTACGCGCGATCTCGTCGAGGTACATGCCGACGCTGTCGCGTCCCTCGATCTCACGCGTGTGCGTGCGACTCGTTGCCACGTGCGGCCCCTTCCTGTCGCAGGGGACGTACCCAGCGGTAAACCCCTGTAATCACCTAACGACGATGCCGTCGTCGGGATTCCCCAGCCGCCTCCGCGGAGCGCTTCGGCGTCACGGTTCGTTCGACAACAAGGACGTTCAGGACTGCTCCGGAGGTCCCCGGAACCGGTGTTTCACAGGCGTTTCTCAGACGGAGGCGCGACCCACCCGGTCCAGCATCCAGGCGAGCGTGAAGGCCCGGTCCTTCCAGGCGTTGTACCGCCCGCTGACGCCGCCGTGCCCGGCCGACATCTCGGTCTTGAGCAGCACGTCCTCGGGGTTCGCGATCGTGGTCCGCAGCCGGGCGACCCACTTGGCCGGCTCCACGTAGAGCACCCTGGTGTCGTTGAGCGACGTCTCGGCGAGGATCGGGGGATAGCGCCGGGCCTCGATGTTCTCGTACGGCGTGTAGGACTTCATGTACGCGTAGACCTCCGGGTCCTCGAGCGGGTTGCCCCACTCCTCCCACTCGATCACCGTCAGCGGCAACGACGGGTCGAGGATGGAGGTCAGCGCGTCCACGAACGGCACCCCCGCGACGATGCCCGCGAACAGGTCCGGCGCGAGGTTGGCGACCGCGCCCATCAGCAGGCCGCCGGCGCTCGCGCCCTCGGCCAGCAGCAGGTCGGGAGCGCTCCACCCCGTGTCGACGAGGTGCCGGGCGCAGGTGACGAAGTCGGTGAAGGTGTTGCGCTTGTGCAGCACCTTGCCCTGGTCGTACCAGCGTCGTCCCATCTCCCCGCCGCCGCGCACGTGCGCGATCGCGAAGCCGACGCCGCGGTCGAGCAGGGAGAGCCGGGCGATGCTGAAGTACGGGTCCATGGAGGCCTCGTAGGACCCGTAGCCGTACAGCAGCAACGGCATCGTCCCGTCGCGAGGCGCGTCCTTCGGGCACACCAGCGAGATCGGCACTCGGGTGCCGTCCTCGGCGACCGCCCACTCGCGGTGCTGCTCGTAGCGGTCGGGGTCGAAGTCGCCGAGCACCGGGGTTCGCTTGAGCAGACTGCGCTGCCTGGTCCGGACGTCGAAGTCGTAGACCGCGGCCGGACTGCTCAACGTGGTGTGCGCCAGGCGCAGCCGCGGCTGCTCGAACTCGGGGTTGCCGGTGGCGCCCACCGTGTACACCGGCTCGTCGAAGGGGATCTCGTAGTCCTCGGTCACGCCCCGGGCGTCGAGCAGCAGCACCCGCAGCTGCGTCAGACCGCCGCGGCGCTGTGAGACCACCAGGTGCGTGGCGAAGGCGTCGACGTCCTCGAGGCGTACGTCGGGATCGTGCTCCACGAACGGCTCCCACTGCGCGTGGGAGGTCGCGTCGACCGGCGTGGAGGCGATCGCGTAGTTCTCGGCGCCGTCGTTGTGCAGCACGAGGAACCGGTCCTGGCCTGCGATGACGGCGTGCTCGACGCCGTACTCCACACCCTCGCGTCGCGGCGCCAGGACCCGGAAGTCGCCGGTGGGCGAGTCCGCATCGAGGACTCGGCACTCGGTCGTGAGCTTGGAGCCGGACACCACCAGGAGGTACCGGTCGCTGCGGGTCCGGCCGACGGACGTCCAGAAGCGCTCGTCGGTCTCGTGGTGCACGACCGCGTCCTCCGAGACGGGGGTCCCGAGCGTGTGCCGCCAGATCTTGTCCGGGCGCCACGTCTCGTCGACGGTGGCGTAGAAGAGCACGGTGCCCTTCAGGTCCCACGTCGCGCCACCGAGGGTGCCGGGCACCTCGTCGGGAAGCAGCTCCCCGGTCCGCAGGTCCTTGACCCGCAGGAGGAACCGCTCGTCCCCGACCGTGTCGGTGCTGAACGCCAGCAGGCTGCCGTCCGGGGTCACCGTGGCCCCGCCGAGGGAGAAGAAGTCGTGGCCCTCGGCCAGCTCGTTGGAGTCGAGCAGGACCTCCTCGCCGGGCACCGGGACGGACGGGTCGAGCGCCGGAGGGGCCCAGTCGTCGGGGTCGGCGACGGGACAGCGGCAGCTGATCCCGTACTGCTTCCCCTCCACGGAGCGGCTGTAGTACCAGAAGGAGCCGACCCGGGCGGGCACGGAGAGGTCGGTCTCCTGGGTCCGGCTCTTGATCTCGGTGAAGATCGCCTCGCGCAGCCCGGCCAGGTGCGCCGTGCGCCCCTCGGTGTAGGCGTTCTCGGCCTCGAGGTAGGCCAGGGTCTCCGGCGACTCCTTGTCGCGCAGCCACTCGTACGGGTCGAGCACCGTGTCGCCGTGGTGCGTGCGCTCCCTCTGGTGGACCGGTGCCAGCGGCGGGACCAGCCGTCCCGAGGCGCCCTGTCGGCCGCCGGTGCTGTCGCTGGGCTGCTGGTCTGCGGTGGCCTGGTCGCGGCGCGGCTCGTCCATGGGGCGACCGTAGCCGACCCGGGGCGGTGACGGCGTGGTCGGCGTCAGCGCGGGGTCGCTCGCGGCGAACGTGCGCACCGGGCCGGGCCCGGTCTGCGCGGTCTCGAAGCGGACGGTGACCCGGCCGATGCCCGAGCCCCAGACCCACCCACGGCCCTGCTCCGCGTGCACGACGTCCATCCCCGGCGACCACCGCCGCCCTCTCAGGAGCCGGTCAAGGTCGGGTGGAGGTGCGCTGTCAGCCGGCTCGGCACTGCCCGGCTCGGCCTCCGAGCGGCCATCGGGACCGCCGTCGCCGCCGCCGCCGTCGCCGAACAGGTCCTCCTGGATCCAGTCCGCGAGGCCGGACACGCCGACGCCGAGGAGCCGTACGCCGCCGGAGGTGTCCACCTCGGCCAGCAGGGCTCGGGCGAGTCGGGCCACCACTCGGGTGCTGTCCGTCGGGCCGGTCAGCGTCGTGGAGCGGGTGTGGGTGGAGAAGTCGTGGAGCCGCACCTTGACCGTGACCGTCCGGCCGGACAGCCGGGCCTTGCGCAGCCGCTCGGTCACCTTCGAGGACTGCCGGTCGAGCAGCCCCTCGAGCAGCCTCCGGTCCACCAGGTCGGTGTCGTAGGTGTCCTCGACGCTGACCGACTTCGCCTCGCGCTCGGCGACCACCGGACGGTCGTCGGCGGCGCGCGCCAGCCGGTACAGCGACGTGCCGTGGGCCTGGCCGACAAGCCGGACCAGCTCCTCGGGCGAGACGGCCTCCAGCTCCGAGACCGTGTGCACGCCGACCCGCCGCAGTCGCTCGGCGGTCGCCGGCCCGACGCCCGGGATGACCGAGACCGACATCGGCCGCAGCAGGTCCTGCTCCGTGCCGGGCGGCACCACGACCAGCCCGTCCGGCTTGTCGAGGTCGCTGGCGATCTTCGCCACGAGCTTCGAGCTGGCCACCCCCACCGATCCGCAGAGCCCGCCGGTGACCTCGGCGACGTCCTCCTTGAGCCGGCGGGCCAGCTCCGTGACGCCGGCCACGGAGAGGTCGCGCGCGGCGCCGGCGCGAAGATCCACGAACGCCTCGTCGAGCGACAGTGGCTCGACGAGCGGCGACAGCTCGCGCAGCAGCGCCATCACCTGGCTGCTCGACTCCCGGTACGCCGCGAAGCGGCCGGTCAGGAACGCGGCGTGCGGGCAGCGGGCCCGCGCCTCGCGTGTCGACATCGCCGAGCGGATCCCGAAGGCGCGCGCCTCGTACGACGCCGTGGCCACCACGCCCCGACCACCCACGCCGCCGACCACGACGGGCTTACCGCGCAGTGAGGGCTTGTCGCGCTGCTCCACCGCGGCGAAGAACGCGTCCAGGTCGACGTGGAGGATCGACGGGTCGGCGCGCACGGTCCCCATGATGCCGGTCGCCGCCCCCATCCCTTCTGGGCCGGCCCTTCTGGGTCATCCTTCTGGGTGATCCTTCTGGGTCGGCCGTCTGGGCCAGGAACCGTCCACAGCCAGGGTCGCCCCGCGCCTCGTCCCCAGGCAACGGCGACGCGCTCGCCCCGGGCGGGCCGCTCCACGAGGGTCGAGCCATGACGACGCCTCCCACCCCCACCACGCTGCGGCTGCGCTCGGCCGAGGATCTCCTGGCCGTGGTGCCGACGCTCTTCGGGTTCCACCCCACCGACTCCCTCGTGCTGGTCACCGACGGCAGCGCCCGCACGCCCTGCAACGTCCGCGTCGACCTGCCGGGCGCCGACGACCTGCCCGACCTGGTCGACCACCTGGCCGAGGTGAGCGTGCGCAACGGGGTGCGGACCGTGCTCGTCGTCGCCTACACCGGCGACCACGTCCGGGCGCGAGCTGTCGTCGACGCGGTGTGCGGCCGGCTGCGGCAGCGCGGGATCCGGGTCGGCCCGGTTCTCCGTGCCCATGCCGCGCGCTGGTGGCCGCTGGACCGCGACGAGCCGGGGCCTGGGACCCCCTACGACCTGCGCAGCCACGCCTTCACCGCCTGGGCGGTCCTGGAGGGCCGGGTCACCCTGGACAGCCGCGCCGACCTGGCCGCCACCTTGGACCCGTGCGGCGACGGGGTCCTCGCAGCGGTCGGAGCAGCCGCGGGCCGGGCGGAGCGAGCGCTGTCCCGCGCGCTGCGAACGGACGGCGGCGGCCCGCGAGGCGCAGGAGCGGTGCCCGCGCTGGTCGCCGAGGCGGACTGGGTCGACCGGCGGGTGCGTCGCTACCTCGACGACGCCGTGCCGCTGTCGGAGGAGGACCTCGGTCGGCTGCTCGCGGCGCTCGCCGACGTGCAGGTCCGCGACGTGGCGTGGTCGTCGATGGCTGCTGCCACCGCGACGGCGCACCGCGACCTGTGGCGCGACGCCGTGCGCCGGTGCCCGGCCGACCTGGTAGCGCCGCCGGCCGCGCTGCTTGCCTTCGCCGCCTGGCTCTGCGGCGACGGCGCGCTCGCCTGGTGCGCCGTCGAGCGCTGTCAGGCCGCGGAGCCGGCCTACGGCCTCGCCGCGCTGGTCACGCATACGCTGACCGCGGCGGTGCCTCCGTCCACGTGGGAACCCGTCGATCCCGCGAGCCTTCCGCTCGTCGCCGCCCGGCGCCCGAGGCCGCGGTGACGACGACGCGGTCGGAATCCCGTCGAGAGCGCGCGCCGCCCCCTAGGCTCACGTCATGGGAGAAGAGGTCGAGCAGCAGGAGTTCAGCCGGGAGGACCGGACCCGCTACCGCGAGAAGGTGCGACGGTGCCTCGACGTGTTCGCCCGCATGCTCCGTGAGTCGCGCTTCGACGCCGACTACCCGATGACCGGGCTGGAGATCGAGCTCAACCTCGTGGACGACGAGGGCCACCCGGCGCTGAAGAACGCCCAGGCGCTCGAGGCGATCGCCGACCCTGACTTCCAGACCGAGCTCGGCCAGTTCAACCTCGAGATCAACGTGCCGCCGATCGAGCTGCGGGAGGCCGGCTTCACGGCCTTCGAGGACGGCGTCCGCAGGAGCCTGAACAGCGCCGAGTCGAAGGCCAGCGAGGTGGGGGCGCACCTCGTGATGATCGGCATCCTGCCGACCCTGGCCGAGGGGCACATGCGCCCCGACTCGATCAGCGCCAACCCGCGCTACCAGCTGCTCAGCGACCAGATCCTGGCTGCCCGCGGCGAGGACATCCTGATCGACATCTCGGGTCCCGAGCGGCTGCGCTCCACCAGCGACTCGATCCTGCCGGAGGCTGCCTGCACCAGCACCCAGCTGCACATCCAGGTCAGCCCGGACGACTTCGCGTCCTACTGGAACGCCTCTCAGGCGATCGCCGGGGTGCAGATCGCCCTCGGCGCGAACTCGCCCTACCTGCTCGGCAAGGAGCTGTGGCGCGAGACCCGGATCGCGCTGTTCGAGCAGGCCACCGACACCCGGAGCGAGGAGCTCAAGGCTCAGGGCGTCCGCCCGCGGGTGTGGTTCGGCGAGCGGTGGATCAACACGATCTTCGACCTGTTCGAGGAGAACGTCCGCTACTTCCCCGCCTTGCTGCCGATCTGCGACGAGCAGGACCCGCTCGAGGAGCTCGAGCGGGGCCGGATCCCCAAGCTGGCCGAGCTGCGGCTGCACAACGGCACGATCTACCGGTGGAACCGGCCCGTCTACGACGTCGTCGACGGCACTCCGCACGTCCGGGTCGAGAACCGGGTGCTGCCTGCCGGGCCGACGGTCATCGACACCATGGCCAACGCGGCGTTCTACTTCGGACTGGTCCGCACGCTGGCCGAGCACGAGCGACCGCTGTGGTCGCAGATGTCGTTCAGTGCGGCCGAGGAGAACTTCCACGTCGCGGCCACCACGGGCATCGATGCGAACGTCTACTGGCCGGGGCTCGGCCAGGTCTCGGCGGCCGAGCTGGTCGTGCGCCGCCTGCTGCCGATGGCACGTGCGGGCCTGGACCACTGGGGTGTCGACCCGGGGGAGCGGGACCGGCTGCTCGACGTCATCGAGAAGCGTTGCCTGACCGGCCGCAACGGCGCCTCGTGGTTCGCCGACCACGTGCACGCCCGGCTGTCCGGCGGACAGGACCGCGCCGAGGCGCTGCGCGCCACGCTGGTCGACTACCGGGCGCACATGCACACCAACGAGCCGGTGCACACCTGGGAGTGAGCCGGGCCGGCGGTCGCGCCGCGGCTCACAGTCGCAACCGCTTCCAGCGCCGCTGCGCACCGGTCCGCACGTCCCGCCAGCCCTCCCGGGTGAGGACGTAGAACGCCTCGAGGTGCCGGCCGTGAACGGCGAACCCCCGCAGGGCCGACGACAGCCAGAGATGGTCGGCCTCGTACAGCTCGAGCCCGCCGCTGCGCGCCAGCCAGGCCACCCGCCAGCTCGGGTCGGCCGTCTCGAGCAGCCGCGACCACACGTCGACCCTCAGCGCGTCGTCGAGCACCGGCAGGTCCTGCGCGCGGACCACGAAGCCGTCCCGCTCGCCACCCGGGACGCCCACGTGGACCGTCGTGTCGAAGATCCGCCGGCCCTCGCGGGCCCGCAGTGCGCCCACCTCGCGACGCAGCGCCTCCCGTCGCGAGGCCGGGACCGGCGGGCCGGGGGTGTGCTCCATGCGGACAGCCTGCCGCGGTACGACCCGACCTCGCCGCGGCCGTCCACAGCCCGGCGGCCGGGCGCCTGCGGTACGGTCGCTGCGACACTGTCGTCGAGCACTGTCGTCGTGGCGTGCATGGTGGAGGAGCGGTCAATGGGCACCATCGTCGTGGGGTACGTGCCGAAGCCGGAGGGACACGCGGCGCTGCGGCGCGCGGCCGAGGAGGCACAGCTGCGCGGTTTCCGACTGGTGGTCGTGAACTCGCACCGCGGTGGCCGCGAGTTCGACCGGGACGACGCGCTGGAGTCCGAGGCGCAGCTCGAGGAGGTCCACCGCGAGCTCGAGAGCGTCGGCGTCGAGCACGAGCTCCGCCAGCTGGTCCGCGGCATGGACCCTGCCGAGGACCTCATCAACGTGGCGGCGGAGGTCGAGGCCGAGTTCATCGTGATCGGTCTGCGCCGCCGCTCGCCGGTGGGCAAGCTGATCCTCGGCAGCAACGCCCAGCGGGTACTGCTCGACGCGCCCTGCCCGGTGCTGGCCGTGAAGGCCGCCGAGGACTGAGCGCCCGCGAGGCTGCGGAGTCCGGACATGGCCTTCCACATCACGGGTGACCCGGACGCGGACCGGGTGCTCGACGACCACCCGTTCGCGCTTCTCGTCGCGATGATGCTCGACCAGCAGTTCCCGATGGAGCGGGCGTTCGGCGGCCCGGCCAAGGTGCTCGAGCGCCTCGGGTCGCTCGACCCCGGCGACATCGCCGCCGCCGACCCCGACACGTTCGCCGCGCTGTGCAGCACACCCCCGGCGATCCACCGCTTCCCCGGCTCCATGGCTGCCCGGATGCAGGCGGTCGCCGCGCACGTCCTCAGCGAGTACGACGGCCACGCGGAGCGGCTCTGGGAGCAGGCGCCCGACGCGGCCGCGCTGCTGCGTCGCCTGCTGGACCTTCCCGGCTTCGGCCGCCAGAAGGCTCAGATCCTCGTTGCGTTGCTGGCCAAACAGCTCGGCGTCCGGCCCGAGGGCTGGGAGGCCGTCGCGGGGCCGTACGCCGAGCCGGGCTCGTACCGCTCGGTCGCGGACGTCGTCGACGCCACGTCGCTGGAGCGGGTCCGCTCGTTCAAGAAGCAGCAGAAGGCGGCTGCCCGATGAGCGGCGGGCTGCCCCGCGGGCCGGGGGACACTGCCGCCCGCGCGCGGGCGACGCAGCCGCGCGCGGGCCGGGTCCTTTCTTGGAATCGCGTCTGCCCGTGTCACAATGAAAGGGCGGCTCTTGACGTGTACGGGCCTTGCCGCGTCCCACAACCGGTTTACGAGAGGTAGTTCGTGTCGCCGAGCTCGTCCCGCAAGCTTCCCGCCGAGGTCCTGACCCATCCCGATGTCGTGTCTCTCGTCGACCGGGGACGGTCCGCCGGACAGGTCACCGCAGACGCGGTGCGCGGCGCCAGTGAGTCGGCGGCGATCTCCCCACAGCACCTCAAGGCGCTGCTCCGGATGTTGAGCGAGGAAGGGGTGACCGTGGTGGTCTCCGCCGACGACGCGACGGCACGCAAGCGGGTCGCGGCGGCCGCCGCGAGTCGCACGACCGTCAAGGCCAGTACGGCCAAGAAGGCCCCGGCGAAGAAGGCCCCCGCGAAGAAGGCCCCCGCCAAGCAGCCGACCGCTGAGGCGGCCGCTGAGGCGGCCGCGCCGCCGGAGCCACCGAGGCCGCCGCGGCTCCCGCGCCGCTCGCCGTCGGCCCCGACGGCAAGAAGGTGCTGCCCGACCTTCCGGACGAGGCGTTCGAGAAGGACCTGGTGGAGGACCCGACGCTCAAGGAGGACGAGCAGAAGGGCTTCGTGATCTCGGCCGCGGACGACACCGACGAGCCGGAGCAGCAGGTCATGGTCGCGGGCGCTACCGCCGACCCGGTCAAGGACTACCTGAAGCAGATCGGCAAGGTCCCTCTGCTCAACGCCGAGATGGAGGTCGAGCTCGCCAAGCGCATCGAGGCCGGCCTGTTCTCGGAGGAGAAGCTCGCCCAGGGCGTCAAGATCCCCGCCAAGCAGCTCGAGGAGCTGGAGTGGATCTCCGAGGACGGCCGCCGGGCCAAGAACCACCTCCTCGAGGCGAACCTCCGCCTGGTGGTCTCGCTGGCCAAGCGCTACACCGGCCGCGGCATGCTCTTCCTGGACCTGATCCAGGAGGGCAACCTCGGGCTGATCCGCGCGGTGGAGAAGTTCGACTACACCAAGGGCTACAAGTTCTCGACGTACGCCACGTGGTGGATCCGTCAGGCGATCACCCGGGCGATGGCCGACCAGGCCCGGACCATCCGGATCCCGGTGCACATGGTCGAGGTGATCAACAAGCTCGCCCGCGTGCAGCGGCAGATGCTCCAGGACCTGGGCCGCGAGCCCACGCCCGAGGAGCTCGCCAAGGAGCTCGACATGACCCCCGAGAAGGTCATCGAGGTCCAGAAGTACGGCCGCGAGCCGATCTCGCTGCACACCCCGCTCGGTGAGGACGGCGACTCCGAGTTCGGTGACCTGATCGAGGACTCCGAGGCGATCGTCCCGGCTGACGCCGTGTCGTTCACGCTGCTTCAGGAGCAGCTGCATGCCGTGCTCGACACGCTGTCGGAGCGCGAGGCGGGAGTGGTGTCGATGCGCTTCGGGCTCACCGACGGCCAGCCCAAGACCCTCGATGAGATCGGCAAGGTGTACGGCGTGACCCGCGAGCGGATCCGTCAGATCGAGTCGAAGACCATGTCGAAGCTGCGGCACCCGTCCCGCTCCCAGGTGCTGCGGGACTACCTGGACTGACGCGCGCGGCTCCCGCACGGATTCTTTGCCGAGCGGCGGCGTTGCGGTCCCCGAGTTCGCCCGACACAGCCAGCAGGCTGTGTTCCGGATCTCCCCACAACGGTCCCCCGGTTCTCCTCCGGGGGACCGTTTCCCTGTCCGGGGGCCTCAGCCGCCCGCCACGAGGACGATCGCGGCCGCGCACAGCGCGAGGCCGACCCCCTGCACGCGGTGCACGCGCTCGTGGAGGACGACCGCGGCCAGCATCACGGTCGTCGCCGGGTAGAGCGAGGCCAGCACCGCGGAGACCGTGAGGTACCCCTGCTGCGAGGCGAGCAGGAACGTCGCGGTGGCCGCCGCACCCAGTGGCCCGGCGAGCGCGGCCCACCGGACGCCGCGCCCCCGCGGCACCCACTGGCCGCCCAGCGCGACGGCCAGGGCGATCACCGCTGGCACCGACACCGCCTGGGTGAGGGCCAGTGGCCACATCCCGGCCCGGTCGGGCACCTGCCCGAGCGCGGCGAACAGCACCCCGAAGCCGGCGCCGGCCAGGAGCGCGTCGGTCAGCCCGGGCGGTCGGCCGCCGCGGGGCGGCTCCTCGTGCTCCGCGATGCCCTCCGGCGTGCTCGACACCAGCCAGATCCCGGGAAGCGCCGCGAGCAGCCCCAGCCAGACCAGCAGCGACGGCCGCTCACCCGCCAGCAGGCCGGTCAGCACCGGCAGGACCGCCGCGCCGACCGCGGAGACCGGCGCGACGACGCTCATCCGCCCTCGGGAGAGCCCGCGGTAGAGGAACCCCGTCCCGAGACCGCTGCCGACGCCCGCCACCACGCCCCAGAGCAGGTCGGCGCCCGTCGGGTCTCCGGGCACCGCGACGGCGAGCGCGACGGTGCACACCGTGGACGACGTCGCCGCCACCACGGCGACCGCCCACGCCGACGTACGACGGGCGACCAGGCCGCCGACGAAGTCCGACAGCCCGTAGGCGAGCGCCGAGCAGAGCGCGAGGAGGACCGCCACGTCAGACCAGAACGGCGCCGACGGCCCAGGTGGCGGCGGCGAAGAGGCCGGCGGCGAGCTCGATCAGGATGGAGAGCCCGACGGCGGAGATCGCCTGCCTCGTGGTGGGCCACGCCGCCGCCGCGCCGACCCGGCCCACCTCGGCGAGGTAGACACCGAGCACGAACCCGAGCACGAGCCCCACGACCGGGACGACGAAGAAGCCGACGATGCCCAGCAGCGAGCCCAGCACCAGAGGCGTTCGCGGGACTCCGCTCGCGCTGAGCCGGCGGCCCGGGACGGTGTACTTGACCACCGCGCCGACCGCGAGGAACGCGGTGGCCACCGCGAACACCAGCCAGGCGCCGGCGCTGCCGGCCGCGAGGGTCCAGACCAGCACGGCCCCGAGGATCAGCGCCGAGCCGGGCAGGACCGGGAGCACGATCCCGATGAGCCCCACGGCGATCGCGAGCGCCACGAGGAGGTCGACGGTCTGCACGCCGCAACCCTGCCACAGCCCTCGAGACAGCCGCAGGCCCCGGGAGGGTCTCCCGGGGCCTGCGGAGGGTCTTGGTTGTCGGGGTGCGAGTCGGGTGTTCGGTCTGGCCGGGCTTCCTCAGCGGCCGGTGTCGGTCGACGGCGTGTCGACCAGCTTGCCGGTCTCGTCGTGGATCTCGGTCGCGATCTCGCGGAGCTTCTCGCCGTGCTCACGGGCGTGGTGGGCACAGAAGAGAAGCTCGCCGCCGCCGGCGAGTTCCACACGGAGGTAGGCCTGCGCGCCGCATCGGTCGCAGCGGTCGACCGCCGTGAGCGGCGTGCGCGGGGCAACTGCAGTGGTCACTTGTGGCCTCATTCCTTCCTGGGTGTCCTGCTCAACGTAACCCGGGCCACCAACACGGCCCGGCTTCGCTGTCACCTGACACAACATCCAATCACGGCTGACGCTTCCCACTGACGGGTGGTTGCTGCGATGAGATCCGGTGAGACCGGCCACACCCTGACTCCCACATCGGTTGTTCGGACTCCAGTCTGAAGTCGCTTGGGGCGAGAAAGTTGCCGAATGCCGGAACTTCAAACTCGCCGTTGCCGCTTCGTGACGTGAGCCCCGTGCCGTCCTTCCGGACATCCTTGCCCGTTCCGGGACCGATCGCGGGTAGGCGTGGCGCATCGGGCAGGTGGGCGTGTCGCGGGTAGATTTGGCGGGGAGCCGACATCGACGCCGGCTTCCTACCAGGTCAGACGACCCGCGACCAGGAGAGACGTGCCAGCACGCACCGCCGGAGGAACCACGATCGACAGCTCCTACAACGCCCACCACCTTCTGGTCCTCGAGGGCCTCGAGGCGGTCCGCAAGCGCCCCGGGATGTACATCGGCTCGACCGACACCCGGGGGCTGATGCACTGCGTCTGGGAGATCATCGACAACGCGGTCGACGAGGCGCTCGCCGGCGTCTGCACCCGCATCGAGGTCCTGCTGCACCCGGACGGCTCCGCGGAGGTCCACGACGACGGCCGCGGCATCCCGGTCGACAAGGAGCCCAAGACCGGCCTCTCGGGGGTCGAGGTGGTCTTCACCAAGCTGCACGCCGGCGGCAAGTTCGGCGGCGGCTCGTACGTCGCCACCGGAGGCCTGCACGGCGTCGGCTCCTCGGTGGTCAACGCGCTGTCGGCACGGCTCGACGTCGAGGTGGACCGCTCGCCGGCCACCCAGGCGATGTCGTTCCAGCGCGGTGCGCCCGGCGTCTTCGCCGGCGACGGGGCCTCGGCGGCGTTCACCCCGCAGTCCGGGCTGCACAAGGGCGGCCGGGTGAGGAAGGGAGTCACCGGCACCCGCGTGCGGTTCTGGCCGGACCGGCAGATCTTCACCAAGGACGCCACGTTCGTCTTCGACGAGCTGGTCACCCGGGCCCGGCAGACGTCCTTCATCGTGCCCGGGCTCGAGCTCGTGATCCGCGACCTCCGCGGTGACGAGGCCGTCGAGGAGCGCTTCAAGCACGACGGCGGCATCACGGAGTTCTGCGACTTCCTGGCCGCCGACGCGCCGGTGACCGAGGTGCTCCGGCTTCAGGGGCACGACACGTTCACCGAGACGGTGCCGGTGCTCGACGAGAAGGGGCACATGACGCCACAGGACGTCGAGCGGGACCTCGGCGTGGACGTGGCGGTGCGCTGGGGCACCGGCTACGAGACCGAGCTGCGCTCGTTCGTGAACGTGATCGCGACGCCGAAGGGCGGCACGCACCTCACCGGCTTCGAGGCCGCGGTCACCAAGACGTTCAACGAGGTGCTCAAGGGCGCCCGGATGCTGAAGGCCAACGAGCCCGACGTGGTCAAGGACGACGTCCTCGAGGGGCTCACCGCGGTGGTCACCGTGCGGCTCGCGGAGCCGCAGTTCGAGGGCCAGACCAAGGAGGTGCTCGGCACCCCGGCGGCTCGCCGGATCGTGAACAGGGTGGTCGCCGCGGAGCTCAGGCAGTTCCTCACCTCCAGGCGCACCAAGGAGCGCCAGCAGGCCAAGCAGGTCCTCGAGAAGGTCGTCGGTGCCGCCCGGACCCGCATCGCGGCCCGGCAGCACCGCGAGACACAGCGCCGCAAGAACGCGCTGGAGTCCAGCGCGCTGCCCGCCAAGCTCGCCGACTGCCGCTCGGCCGACATGGACCGCAGCGAGCTGTTCATCGTCGAGGGGGACTCGGCGCTCGGCACCGCGAAGCTCGCCCGCAACTCCGAGTTCCAGGCGCTGCTGCCGATCCGCGGCAAGATCCTGAACGTCCAGAAGGCGTCCGTCGGGGACATGCTCAAGAACGCGGAGTGCGCCTCGATCATCCAGGTCGTCGGTGCCGGCTCCGGGCGCACCTTCGACCTCGACGCCCGCCGCTACGGCCGGATCATCTTCATGGCCGACGCGGACTCCGACGGCGCCCACATCCGGTGCCTGCTGACCACGCTGTTCTTCAAGTACATGCCGGAGCTGATCTCCCAGGGGCGGGTGTTCAGCGCCGTGCCGCCGCTGCACCGCATCGAGCTGTCCAACCCGAAGAAGGGCATGGACAGGTACCTCTACACCTACTCCGACCAGGAGCTGCAGCGGAAGCTCGCCGAGCTGGCCAAGAAGGGTGTCCGCTGGAAGGACCCGGTGCAGCGGTACAAGGGGCTGGGCGAGATGGACGCCGACCAGCTCGCGGAGACCACGATGGACCCGCGCCGGCGTACCCTCCGGCGGATCACGGCCGACGACGCCGAGTCGGCGTCGACGGTGTTCGAGCTGCTGATGGGATCCGAGGTGGCGCCCCGCAAGGAGTTCATCGTGCAGGGCGCCTACGAGGTGGACGCGGACGCGATCGACGCCTGAGCAGGCGCCGGTCTCAGACCACCTGCTCGATCAACCCGGTGTCGACGTCGTAGATGAAGCCACCGATCAGCACCGACTCGGGCACCAGCGGGTGGCTGCGCACCTTGCGGACGTCCTCGACGAGGGCGGCCTGCTGGTCGGGGACCACCCCGAAGGTCTGCCAGGACGCGTCCTGGCCGGCGGACGCGCTGACCCGGTCGCGCAGCTGCTCCTGCGTGCTGGTCATCGCACAGCGGGTGTGCTCGATCACCAGCACCCGGTTGACGTTCAGCAGGTGGGTGGCGAGCACCAGCGCCTCGAGCGCCGAAGTGGTGACCCGTCCACCGGGGTTCCGGAAGATCTTGGCGTCACCCGGCCGCAGCCCGAGCATGCCGAGCGGGTCGATGCGGGAGTCCATGCAGGTCACGACCGCCACGCCGGCGTGCGCAACCCCGTCGAAGCCCGAGAGGGCGAATGTCTTGGCGAACTGTCGGTTCGCCTCCAGTAGGTCGTCGAAGGCATCGCTCATAGGGAGAACCTACCCGACCGTTCGCACGTGGGTCTCCCAGCGTCTCATCGGCACGGCCTGCTTGCCGCAGGACTCCGCACGCTCGACGTCGGTGGGCGTGGAGCGGACCCGGACGGCCCAACGCCGCCCGTCGACATGCTCGACGACCGTGCGCCACGCGTCCTGGCCCGCTCCGCGGTGCTCGCTGACCCGCAGGGCGGCCGAGCGGGTCTCCCCGACCAGGCGGCGGACCGCGAGCTCGGCGACCTGCGCGGGCGGCGACCACGTGGAGCGGCCCCGGCTGCCGGTGAGCACGGTGTGCCCCGCGTCGGCACGCCGCACCAGCTGGGTGGCGGCTGCGACGTCGAGCCGGCCGTGCAGCTCACCGGTGGGGAGCAGCACCGTGGTCGGCGCGAACCGGTGGCCGGAGGTGTGCGTCGACTCCCACGTGCGGTCCGGCTCGTGGGCGGCCACTCCGCGCGCCACGGGGCGGCCCACGGCGGCGCAGCACAGGTCCCGGGAGCCGTTGGTGCAGACCAGCAGGTGGGGCCGGTGCGACGGCACCAGGCTGGGCAGCGACGCGCGCACCGCGTCGCGGTCGCCGACGGCCAGCGCCGGCCAGTCGAGGTGCAGCAGCTCGGTCGGTCCGCTCAGCAGCCCCTCCAGCAGCCAGCTCTCACCCGGGTGGGTCCAGGCGACCAGCACGGTCCGCGGGTCGCCGTGGCGCACCTCCTCGTCGGCGTGCCGCCCGGGTCGCCGGACCAGGACCGGCCGGGTGCGGTGCGCCGCCGCCAGCCGTTCGATCTCCCGGCCGGTCGCCGGGTCGAGGTGGCTCGCGGTGAACGCCCGCGCTCCCCAGGGCCCGTTCTGCTCGAGTGCCACCCAGGCCGCAGCCTCCGGGGCCGACCCCGCGAGCTGCTCGTCGGCGGCCGCCGAGCCGGCGCTGCATCGGGTCCCCGGGGGCGTTGGCCCGGTCTCGGAGTCGCTCACGGGACCCGTCACGGTGGGGTGATCTCCTTGTGCGTGCCGTACGCGTCGAGCGTGATCGTGTAGCTGACCTCGGGGGCCTTCGGGTAGAAGGGGCCGGTGAGCACGGCCCGGGTCAGCCGGTGCCGGTCGTCCAGGCTGAACCGCGCGTCGAAGTCGGCGTCGGTGCTGGCGCTCGGGATCACGCCGGCGACGGCGTCGCCCGGGATGGTCGCGGTGTACGTCGTCGAGGTCGTGCCGGCGTGCCGGGTGCGCTTGCCCTGGTCCACGCTCTGCGCCGCGGTGAGCAGCGAGGACAGACCGGCCTGGTCGTCCATGAGCCTCGCCGGGTCGGGTGCGGCGTAGTCGTTCGGGTCGATCTTGTCGAACGACGTGCGGAACGGCAGCCGGGCCCACACCGAGCCGTTGACCGCCACCACGGGCACCCTCACCGACAGGCCGCTCGAGGCCACCCGGATGCTGCCCGAGAACGCCGGGTCGTTGGTGCCGACCCCGTCGGCCGACACCAGCCCGTTGACCTTCGGGGGCAGGTCCTTGGTGGCCATCGTGACGTGCACCCCGCTGGTCCGGTCGAGCTTCCGCTTCGCCGCGGCCAGCGTCTGCGCCGGGGTGAGGTCCGGCCGCGCCGAGCTGCCGGTGCAGCCGGCCAGCGCCAGCAGCCCGGACATCAGCACGGGAGCCAGCGCGACAGAGAGCACGGACCGTGCCCGAGAACGCGGTGTGGTCATGAGCCCAAGCCTGTCACGAGCCGCCGCGGAGCCATGCCTCGACGGGGCCCGAACAGGCGACGACGGGCTGGCTGCCGGGGACCCCGGAGCCGTCGCGGCGGCCGGTCGGCGGTGGCAGGTCGACGGGGGCGCCGCTGGCGGCTGCCGCGCGTGCGGGGCCGGGACCGACCCAGGCGAACACCAGGGTGTCCTCGCCCTTCAGGAACCGGTGGCAGCGCACGCCCCCGGTTCCGCGGCCCTTGCCCGGGTACTCCGCGAAGTCGCTGACCTTCACCGAGCCCGGCTCCGTGCCGGGCAGCGCGCTGGAGGCGCCGGAGACCGTGACCACGACGGCGTCCGCGCCGGTGGCGAGCGCGGTGAAGGAGACCACCCTTTGGCCGGCCGCGAGCCGCACCCCGGCGATGCCCCCGCCGGAGCGGCCCTGCGGCCGGACGCCGGAGGCGGCGAAGTGCAGCAGCTGCGCGTCGCTGGTGACGAAGCAGAGCTCCTCCTCGCCGGTCTGCAGGGCCACGGCCCCGACCACCCGGTCGCCGTCGGCGAGGCGGACGACCTCCCAGGCGTCGCGGTTGGCGAGGTACTCCGGCGCCACCCGCTTCACCACGCCGTGGCGGGTGCCGAGCGCGAGCCCGGGGGAGTCGGGGTCGAAGGGGGCCAGGGTGAGCACCTGCTCGTCGCCCTCGAGCGCCAGGAACTCGCTCGCCGGGGCGCCGCCCTGCAGGTGCGGCGCGTTGGCGGTGCCGGGCAGCATCGGCAGGTCCAGGGCGTCGAGCTTGAGCACCCGCCCGTACGTCGTCACCGCTCCGACCTGGCCGCGGGCGGTGCTGCGCACGCACGCGACCACCACGTCGTGCTTCGTGCGGTCGCCCCCGCTGCCGGGAGGGTCGGTGTCGCGGCTGCGCGCGAGCAGGCCGCTCGACGACAGGTACACGAAGCAGGGGTCGTCGGCGACCTCGAGCGGCACGGTCGCGGTGACCGGCTGGCCGGCCGACTCCAGGAGGACCGTGCGCCGCGGGGTCCCGTAGGTCCTCGCGACCTCGGCGAGCTCGTCGGAGACCACCGCGCGAAGCCGCTGCTCGTCGCCGAGGATCTGGTCGAGGTCGGCGAGGGTGCGCTCGAGCTCGCCGCGCCGGGTCTCGAGCTCGAGGCGGGAGTACTTGGTGAGACGGCGCAGCGGCATGTCCAGGATGTAGGTCGCCTGCACGTCGCTGAGGTCGAAGACCTGCATCAGCCGCTCCTTGGCCTCCGAGGAGTTCTCGCTGCCGCGGATCAGCTGGATCACCTCGTCGATGTCGAGGATCGCGACCAGCAGCCCCTCGACGAGGTGCAGCTCGTCCGCCGCCTTGCCGCGGCGGTACGTCGAACGGCGGCGCACCACGTCGACGCGGTGGCCGAGATAGACCTCGAGCATCTCCTTGAGGCCCAGCGTGCGCGGCTGGCCGTCGACGAGGGCGACCGCGTTGATGCCGAAGGAGTCCTCCATGGGGGTGAGCTTGTAGAGCTGCTCGAGGATCGCCTCGGGGTGGAAGCCGTTCTTGATCTCGACGACCAGCCGCAGCCCCTTCTCGCGGTCGGTGAGGTCCTTGACGTCGGCGATGCCCTGCAGCTTCTTGCCCTGCACGAGAACCTTGATGCGCTCGATGACCTTCTCGGGCCCGACGCCGTACGGCAGCTCGGTCACCACGATGCCCTTGCGGCGGGGGGTGACGCTCTCGACCCGCGTCGTGGCGCGCATCCGGAAGGAGCCGCGGCCGGTCTCGTAGGCGTCCCGGATGCCGTCGAGGCCGACGATCTTGCCGCCCGTCGGCAGGTCCGGGCCGGGCACGAACCGCATCAGCGCGTCGAGGTCGGCCTGCGGGTGCACGATGAGGTGCCGCAGGGCCTGGACGACCTCGACGAGGTTGTGCGGGGCCATGTTGGTCGCCATCCCGACCGCGATGCCGGTGGCGCCGTTGACGACGAGGTTCGGGATCGCCGCGGGGAGCACCGACGGCTCGAGCTCGCGGCTGTCGTAGTTGGGCCGGAAGTCGACGGTCTCCTCGTCGATGGAGGTGGTCATCGCCATCGCCGGCGCCGCCATCCGGCACTCGGTGTAGCGCATCGCCGCGGGCGGGTCGTCGGGAGAGCCGAAGTTGCCGTGCCCGTCGACGAGCGGCACCCGCATCGACCACGGCTGCACCATCCGCACGAGCGCGTCGTAGATCGCGCCGTCGCCGTGCGGGTGCAGCCGGCCCATCACCTCGCCGACCACCCGCGCGCTCTTGACGTGCCCGCGGTCCGGCCGAAGGTTCATGTCGGCCATCGTGTAGAGGATCCGCCGCTGCACCGGCTTCAGGCCGTCACGCGCGTCGGGCAGCGCTCGGCTGTAGATCACCGAGTAGGCGTACTCGAGGAAGCTGGTGCGCATCTCGTCGCCGACGTCGATGTCGAGGATGTGCTCCTCGAACTCCTCGGGCGGGGGAGCGCCGGTCTTGCGTGAGGCCATTGCCCCATTGTCGTACCCGGCCGGTCGCCTGGCGCACGGGGCACGCCGCCCGGGACGGCAGGCGATAGATTTCCCGCGTGAGCACGCGCGAGGCCACCACCGCCGCCCGGCCGGACTACCCCCGCCACTGGGAGGCCGACGTCCTGCTCCGGGACGGGCAGGCCGCGCATCTCCGGCCGATCTCACCCGACGACGAGCAGCTTCTCGTGGACTTCTACGCCCAGGTCTCGGCGGAGTCGAAGTACCTCCGGTTCTTCGCGCCCATGCCGACCCTGTCCGACCGGGACGTCGAGCGCTTCACCCACGTCGACCACCACGACCGGGTGGCGTTCGTGCTGACCGTCGCCGGCAAGATGATCGCGGTGGGCCGCTTCGACCGCCTCGACGCCGGTCCGGACGCCGAGCCCGGGCACGCCGGGGAGGCGGAGGTCGCCTTCCTGGTCCAGGACGCCCACCAGGGCCGCGGCATCGCCCAGCTGCTGCTCGAGCACCTCGCTCAGGCAGGGCGCGAGCGCGGCGTGGAGAAGTTCGTCGCCGAGGTGCTCCCGGAGAACGTCCGGATGATCCAGATCTTCCGGGACGCCGGCTACCACGTGGCGGGCGGCTTCGAGGACGGCGTGATGCGCCTGGAGTTCCCGATCGACTCCACCGACACCTCGATCGGAGTGATGGCCGCGCGGGAGCATCGCGCCGAGGCCGCCTCGATCGAGCGGTTCCTGCACGCCCGCAGCGTCGCGGTCATCGGCGCCTCGCGGCGCCAGGACACGATCGGCCAGACGATGGTGCGCAACCTCGTGCTCGGCGACTACCAGGGTCGGGTGTACGTCGTGAACCCGGCCGCGGAGTCGGTGGCCGGGATGCCGGCGTACCCCTCCGTGGCCGACATCCCCGACCACGTCGACGTGGCGGTGGTGGCGGTGCCCGCGGACGCGGTTCCCGACGTGGTGCTCGACTGCGCCGCGAAGTCCGTGCACGGTCTGGTCGTGATCTCCTCGGGGTTCGCCGAGACCGGCGACGAGGGCCGGCAGCGGCAGCGCCGGCTGGTCGGGCTCGCGCGCAGCTACGGGCTGCGGCTCATCGGGCCCAACTGCCTGGGGGTGATCAACACCGCCGCGGACGTCTCGCTGAACGCCTCACTGTCGCCGCTGATGCCGCCGCGCGGCCGGGCCGGGTTCTTCTGCCAGTCCGGGGCCCTCGGGGTCGCGATCCTGGAGAAGGTGTCCCGCCGCGGGCTGGGGCTCTCGACGTTCGTCAGCGCCGGCAACCGCGCCGACGTCTCCGGCAACGACCTGCTGCAGTACTGGGAGGAGGACCCGGCGACCGAGGTCGTGCTGCTCTACCTGGAGTCGATCGGCAACCCGCGCAAGTTCAGCCGGATCGCCCGCCGGGTGTCGCGCCGCAAGCCGGTGGTCGCGGTGAAGTCCGGACGCACCACCCAGGGCGTCCCGATGGGCCACGCGGTGCGGTCGATGGTCGCGCCGCAGGCGGCCGTGGACGCGATGTTCCGGCAGGCGGGCGTGATCCAGGTGGACACCCTCGACGAGATGTTCGACGTCGCCCAGATCGTCGCCCACCAGCCGCTGCCGCGCGGGCGGCGGGTCGCCGTCGTCGGCAACTCCGACGCGCTGGGGCTGCTCGCCGCCGACGCCGCCGCCGCGGTGGGGCTCCAGGTCCAGCACCTCGTGGCGCTGGGCGCGGAGGCCACCGCCGAGGACTTCGAGGACGCGCTGGACGCGGCCATCGACGACCCGTCGGTGGACGCCGTCGTCGCGGTCTACATCCCCCCGCTGAACATCTCGGGCGTCGACGTCGCGAACGTGCTGGCCGCGGTCGGGGAGCAGTCCGAGAAGCCGCTGATCTCGACGTTCCTGGCCGCCGAGGGCGTCCCCGAGCTGCTCCGGGTCCCCGACGTGGCGGGCGCCTCGGCGGGGCGCGGGTCGGTGCCGTCGTACCCGGCGCCCGAGGCGGCGGTGCGCGCCCTGGCCCGGGTCGTCGACTACGCCGAGTGGTGCGCCAGGGCGCAGGCCGACGTGGAGCCGGCCGACGAGGCCGACCTGCGGCGGGCGGCCCGGCGCTGCACGCAGGTGCTGATGGATGCTCCGGAGGGCCGCGACCTCGCCTACGACGAGCTCCGCGACGTCCTCGACGCCTATGGCATCGACCTGTGGGAGCGCGTCGAGGTGGCCGGCGAGGAGGAGGCCGTCGCGGCCGGGGAGCGGCTCGGCTGGGACGTCGTGCTGAAGGCGACCGCCGAGCACCTCCGGCACCGCCCCGACCTGGCCCACGTCTGGCGCAACATCGACACCGCCGGCGAGATGCGCGACGCCTGGCAGAGCATGCGGGACGTCGTCGACTCGCCGGACAGCGCCGGCTTCATCGTTCAGCGGGTGGCCTCGCCCGGGGTTCCGGTCACGATGGGCGTGCTGGAGGACCCGTTGTTCGGCCCGGTCGTGTCGTTCGGGGTCTCCGGTCCGGCCAGCGAGCTGCTCGGCGACCGGTCCTACCGGATCCCCCCGATGCACCGCGGCGACGTGGCGGACATGGTCCGTGAGATCAAGGCGGCGCCCCTGCTGTTCGGCTACCGCGGCAGCGAGCAGGTCGACGTGGCGGCCGTGGAGCACCTCCTGCTGCGGCTCGCGCAGCTGAAGAACGACCTCGCCCAGATCCGTTCGCTCGAGCTGAGCCTCGTGCTCGTCGGCGCGCACGGCGCCACCGTCCTGAACGCCCACGGACGCGTCGAGCCGGTCTCCGACGCCCGCTCGGACTGGTTCGTCCGCCGGCTGAGCACGCCGGTCGGCGACACGCTGCACGACTGAGCGGGCCGCTGCCCCCGATTCGTCGGACGGGCCGGTCGCGGCAGCTCCCGGACGAGCGGGAGGCTGAGGCGAGCGTCACCGGTAATTGACTCGCGCCGCCCGTGGGGCTTACCGGAGAATGGTCCGGTGACCGCTCCGATCCTCGGGACCCAGCCCGAACCGCGCCCCGAGGCCGCCCCTCGGCTCGACTCCCGCGTCCGCCGGCTGTTCGTCGGCATCGCGCTGTCCGCGCTCGGCAGCGGGCTGACGATGCCGTTCCTCTACGTCTACCTCTCGGAGGTCCGCGGCATCGCGACCGCGACGGTCGGCCTGCTGTTCGCCTGGATGGGCCTGGTCGGCTTCGTCGGGTCGCCGGTCGGCGGCAGCCTGATCGACCGGTTCGGTCCGCGCCCGGTCATGGTCGTCGGCCTGACGGCGGAGGCGGCCGGGGTGGGCTCGATCGCCCTCGTCTCCTCGCCGCTCCAGGCGTTCCTGGTGGCCACGTTCATCACCGTGGGCACGGTCGGGCTGTACCCGGCGAGCACCGCGATGCTGACCCGGCTGGTCCCCGAGGAGTCGCGCGAGAAGGTGTACGGCGTCCAGTTCATGCTGATGAACGCGGGCCTCGGCGTCGGCGGTGTGGTCAGCGCCGTGCTGGTGAGCATCTCGGACCTCGGCTCGTTCCAGCGCCTCTACGTCGTGGACGCCCTGACCTACCTGGCCTACATCGCCGTGGTGCTGAGCCTGCCCCGCGGCACGGGCGCGGTGCCGCGAGCAGAGCGCAGCACCGTGCGGGAGCGCGAGCCCGGCTGGGCGAGCGTGCTGCGCGACCGCACCCTGCTGCGCGTGGTGCTCACCTCGGTGGTCGTGATCACCTTCGGCTACGCCCAGTTCGAGGCCGGCTTCGCGGCGTACGCCGTCGACGTGGCGGGCGTCCCCGCCAACGCCCTCGGCTGGGCGTACGGCGCGAACACCGCGGCCATCGTGGTCGGCCAGCTGATCGCGCTGCGGATCATCCGCGGCCGGCGCCGCAGCATGATGCTGGCGACCTGCGCGGCGATCTGGTCGGTGTCCTGGGCGGTCATCGCGCTGTCCGGCGCCGTCGAGGGCGGCCTGGCGGTGGCCCTGGTGGTCGTCGGGCTCGGCACCTTCGGTCTCGGCGAGACGCTGTGGGCGCCGGTGGCGCCCGCGCTGGTCAACGACCTCGCCGTCGAGGAGGTCCGCGGTCGGTACAACGCGCTGCAGGGGATGAGCTGGACCGTCGCGATGATCGTCGGTCCGGCGCTGGCGGGGCTGCTCATCGGGCACGGCCTGGCGGACGTCTGGGTCGCGTGCACGGTCGGCGGGACCGCCCTGGGGACGGTGCTGTTCGTGAACCTGCGCCGACACCTCACCTGTGCACAGGACGGCCTCGCTCCTGTCGAGGTGGATCTGGCCGCGTGAAACACTGACCCTCATGACCGACCGTTCCAGGGAGCTCCGCGGGGCCATCGAGAAGTCCGGCTACTACCCGGACGTGGTCTCCGACGCGGTCCGCGCCGCGCTGGCCGGCGAGAGCGTGCACGGCTTCCTGGTGCACCACGAGCCGACCATCGACGAGCGGGACGAGGTGCGCCGCCACGTCACCGTGCTGGTGGTCACCCCGACCCGCCTGGTCGTCGCGCACACCGACGAGCACGCCCCCGACGACCTGCTGCCGGCGCCGTACACGTCGAGCTCCACCGAGGCGGTGAGCCTCGCGTCGGTCAAGAGCGTCGTGGTCAGCCGGATGGTGGCCAACCCGGAGAGCTACGCGGGCCGGCCGGTCCCCGCGCCGGGGGCCAACGAAGCCGTGCTGACGATCGGCTGGGGCGGGGTGGGCCGCATCGACCTCGAGCCGGCCGGCTGCGGTGACCCTGAGTGCGAGGCCGACCACGGCTACACCGGCGTGCTGTCCTCCGACGACTTCTCGATCCGGGTCAGCGCGGCCGCGGACGGCGCAGACGCGGTGGCCAACCTGCTCGCCTTCGCCGAGCAGCTGTCGGCCGGCACGGTCCCCCCGGCGCGATGACCCCTGCCGCTGCCGACGGGTTCACCGAGCCCGCCTACGAGGACCGCTCGCTCGGGGACCTGATGCCCGCGGTGGCCGCCGCGCTGGGGGTCGAGGTCGACCTGCCGCCCACCTCGCTCGACCTGCCGCCCGCGCCGAGCTACGTGGTGTTCCTGGTGGACGGGCTCGGCTACGAGCTCCTGCGCGACCATCCTGACGAGGCGCCGTTCCTGCACGGCCTGCTCGGGCAGTACGCCCCGGTCACGGCGGGGGTGCCCTCCACGACCGCGACCAGCCTGACCTCCCTCGGCACCGCACTCACCCCGGGACGGCACGGCGTGGTCGGCTTCACCAGCCGGATCCCCGGGACCGACGACCTGCTCAACGCGCTGATGTGGAGCTCCAAGGTGGACCCTCGTGAGTGGCAGCCGCACCCCACGGCGCTCGGCCGGCTCGCGGCCGCGGGAGTGCACGCCACGGTGGTCAACAAGCGCGAGTTCGCGACCTCCGGGCTCACCGTCGCCGGACAGCGCGGTGCCGAGTTCGTCGGCGCCGACAAGGTGGGGGAGCGGCTGGCCGCGGTCGCGGCGGCGGCGCGCAACCGACCGTCGGTGACCTACATGTACGACGGCGACCTCGACTGGACCGGGCACCGCTACGGCGTCGCCTCGGCGCAGTGGGAGCAGCAGCTGTCGATGATCGACGCGGCCGCCGAGCACCTCCGCGACACGCTGCCCGCGGAGACCCGGATCGTCGTGGTCGCCGACCACGGCATGGTCGACTCGCCGCCGGAGAGCCGCCTCGACGTCGACGCGGTCGACGGCCTGCGCGACGGGGTCGTGCTGCTCGGCGGCGAGGCCCGGTTCCGGCACCTCTACTGCCGCGGCGGCGCGGTGGAGCAGGTGGCCGCCACCTGGCGGGGGGTGCTCGGCGACCGGGCCGTGGTGCTCACCCGCGACGAGGCCCTGGACCGCGGCTGGTTCGGCGCTCTGGATCCCGAGGTGCGCCCGCGGCTCGGCGACGTGGTGGTGGCCGCGCGCGCCGACTTCTCGGTGATGAGCAGCGCGGACTTCCCCTACGAGGCGTCGCTGGTCGGACTGCACGGCTCCCTGACCGCGGCGGAGATGCTCATCCCGCTGGTCGTGGCCTGACCCGCGGCTGGAAGGATCTGCCGACGTGGCCGAGCTGCAGTTCTTCACCGGGACGATGGACTCCGGGAAGTCCACGCTTGCCCTCCAGACGAACCACAACCACGCCGTCCGTGGACGCGTCGGCCGGATCTTCACCCGCCAGGACCGGGCCGGCTCGGCGCTGCTGTCCAGCCGCCTCGGGCTGACCCACGAGGCGGTCGAGGTGACCGAGGGGTTCGACTTCTGGAGCTACGTCGTGCGGTCGCTCACCCGGGGTGGGCGCATCGACTATCTGGTCTGCGACGAGGCGCAGTTCTACACCCCCGAGCAGGTCGAGCAGCTCGCCCGCGTGGTCGACGAGCTTCAGATCGACGTGTTCGCCTTCGGCATCCTGACCGACTTCCGCACCCGGCTGTTCCCGGGCTCCGCGCGGCTGGTCGAGCTCGCGGACCGGATGCAGGTGCTGCAGGTCGAGGCGCTGTGCTGGTGCGGCAAGCGGGCCACCCACAACGCGCGCACCGTGGACGGCGAGATGGTCACCGAGGGCGACGTGATCGTGGTCGGCGACGTCGAGACGGACGAGGCACCGAGCGCCGAGGTGGGCTACGAGGTGCTGTGCCGCCAGCACCATCGCCGCCGGCTGACCGCGTCGCGCGCGCAGGCGGTGTCGATGATCGGCGAGCCGCTCCCGTTCAGCTGAGCGCGGGGCCGTTCGCCATACTGGCGGCCATGGCTGAGGCTCACCTGCTGGTCCCTCCCGAGCGGCTGACCGGGCTCGTCCCCGAGCCGACGGTCCTCGACGTGCGGTGGGCGCTGGGGCGGGACGACGGCCACGAGCAGTACCGTGCCGGCCACGTCCCGGGCGCGGTGTACGTCGACCTGGAGACCGAGCTGGCCGACCCGCCCGGCCCACCGCCGCATGTCCGCGGCCGGCACCCGCTGCCCTCGCCGGCCCGCTTCCGGGCCGCCGCGGTCCGCTGGGGCGTCGACGCCGCCCGTCCCGTGGTGGTGTACGACGACGCGGGAGGTGGCTCGGCGAGTCGCGCCTGGTGGCTGCTGCGCGACGCCGGCCATCGCGACGTACGGCTGCTCGACGGCGGCTGGTCGGGCTGGACGAGCAGCGGGGGCGCCGTGGAGACGGGTGAGGTGGTACCGGCACCCGGGAGCTTCCACGGCGAGCCGGGACAGCTACCCGTCCTCGACGCCGCGGAAGCCGCCCGCGTCGCCGCCGAGGGCGTCCTGGTCGACGCGCGGGCGCCCGCACGCTACCGGGGGGAGGTGGAGCCGATCGACCCCGTCGCCGGGCACGTCCCGGGCGCGGTGAACGTCCCCGCCACCGCGCACCTCGCCCCGGGTGGGCGGTTCCGCCCGCTCCCCGAGCTGGCGGCGCTGTACGACGGGGTGGACGGCGCCGTCGAGGCCGGCGTCTACTGCGGCTCGGGCATCACCGCCACGCTCGGCGTCCTCGCGCTCGCGCTGCTCGGTGTGGACGCGGCGCTCTACCCCGGCTCCTGGAGCGCCTGGGCCAGCGACCCGGACCGGCCTGTCGAGACCGGTTCGCAGCAATCGTAGACCGACGTACCGGTTGCCCCGCTGAGTGCCGGAAAGCGGCCTGCGTCCTACGACTGGTACGTCGGTGTACGCGCGACCTACCAGTGGACGCCCTTGAGCAGGCGGGCCAGCATCACCTGGCGGGACAGCGCGTCGGACTCCGGCTCGGACACGGCCGGGTCGCCACGCGCAGCGGCCGAGTCGGGGAAGACCTGGTAGGCAAGGTGCAGGACCCGGAAGGCGGCCTTCGGGGCGAGGGTGTGCGCGACGGCGCCGAGGTTGCCGAGCGCGGTGTTGACCTCGTGCGGCCGGTCCACGAGCGCGTGCACGACCAGCTCGGCGGCCTGGGCCGGGGAGATCGTCGGGAACCGGTCGTAGATCCGGGTCGGTGCGATCATCGGCGTCTTGACCAGCGGCATGTGGATCGTCGTGAAGCTGACCCCGTCGCCGTACACCTCGGAGCTGACCACGTTGCTCCATGAGTCGAGCGCAGCCTTCGAGGCCACGTAGGCGCTGAACCGGGGCGGGTTGGTCTGCACGCCGATCGAGCTGACGTTGACGACGTGCCCGAAGCCCTGCGCCCGCATGGCCGGCAGCAGTCCCATCACCAGCCGGATCGCGCCGAAGTAGTTGAGCTGCATGGTGCGCTCGAAGTCGTGGAACCGGTCCTGGCTCAGCGCCAGCGACCGGCGGATCGAGCGACCGGCGTTGTTCACCACGTAGTCGACCGAGTCCAGCTCGGCGAGCAGGTCGTCGCAGAGCGCGTCGATCGCCTCGAGGTCCGAGAGGTCGCAGGGCCGTACCAGGGCCCGGCCGCCGTCCGTCTCGATCTCCGCGCGGGTCTCCTCCAGCCTGTCCTTGCCGCGGGCGACGAGGACCGGGATGCCGCCGGCCTGCGCGACCTTGAGCGCCGTGACCCGGCCGATGCCCGAGGAGGCGCCGGTGATCACCACCGTGCGGCCCTCGAGCGCGGAGCGCACCTTCGGCTGCGAGGCCAGGGAGCGGTCCAGCCGCTCCTCCCAGTACGCCCAGAGTCGGGAGGCGTAGCCCTCGAGGTCCGGGACCGAGATGCCGGAGCCGGTGAGCGCCCGCTCGGTGCGTCGCGAGGCGAACGAGCCGGGGAACGTGACGTGCTCGAGCGCCTCCGGCGGGACGCCGAGGCGGCCGATGCTCTGCCGCAGCGCGAGCTGCATCGGTGGGGTGCGCAGCACGTTGCTCGCCACGCTGCTCGGGCGCAGCGCGCGCGGCAGCACGCTCGTCGGCAGGACGCCCGTCACCCGCCGGTCCACCGGCACCGCGAACTGGGGTGCCTTCGCCGCGGCCGCGAACACGTTGATGACGTCGATCGTCCGCTGCGGGTCCGGGTTCACCAGGTGGAACGCCTGGCCGTCGAATCCCGGCCGGTGTGCGATGTGGTCCATCGCGGTGGCCACGTAGTCGACGGGAACCACGTTGGTGTCGCCGAGGTCGAGGCCCAGCATGGGCAGCCACGACGGCAGGGTGTCGCGCATCTGCTTGAACAGGCCGAAGAAGTAGTACGGCCCGTCCACCTTGTCCATCGCACCGGTCTGCGAGCTGCCGACCACGACCGCGGGCCGGTACACCCGCCAGGGGATCGAGGCCTCCTCGCGCACGATCCGCTCCGCCTCGAACTTGGTGCGGTGGTACGGCGAGGGCATCCCCTGCCCGACGTCGAACATGGTCTCGTCGTACGTGCCGTGGTAGTCGCCCGCCACGGCCACCGAGGAGACATGGTGGAAGGTGCCGGCGTCGAGCCGCTCGGCCAGCTCCAGCGTTGCCCGGGTGCCGCCGATGTTGAGCTGCTCGTTGCGCTCCTCGTCGGCGGTCAGGTCGTAGAGCGCCGCGAGGTGGAAGACGTGGTCGATGCCACCGGCGTGCTCACGCACCCAGCCGCGGGGCACCCCCAGTCCAGGACGGGTCAGGTCGCCGGTGACCGGAGTGACGCGCGCCGGGTTGCCCCAGGAACGGAGCATCCGGTCGACCCGGGCCCGAGAGCCTTCTCGGACCAGGACGAAGATCTCGCCGTCACGGTGGTCGAGGATCTCCTGCACGAGGTGCCGGCCGATGAAGCCGGTCGCCCCGGTGACGAAGTAGGCCATGCGCGCATCCGAAAGGTGGGGGCTGAGGACACCGGAGCCACGAGCTCCGGACCGGTTCAATCTACTGAACGGTAACCGGCCTGTCGAGAGAGCACGTCACCGCGTCAGACAACGGTCGTCCGCAGCGCGCCGCCGGACGGAGACCTGACCGGCTGCTAGTCGCGCTTGCCGCCGCCGCCGCCGAACATGATCTCGTCCCACGAGGGGACCGAGGCACGGCCCCGGTTCTTGCGCGCCGGTCGGCGGCCGGGCTCGTCCGCGGCTGCGTCGGCACCCGCCTCGACGTCCGGGTCCGGCTCCACCGAGGCGTCCCGGGCGGCCCGCTCGGCGGCGGGGTCCGGCGTCTGGGCCGTGTCGGGGGGCGGCGCGGGGGTCGACTCGGGGGCCGACTCGGGGGTCGACTCGGGGGCCGGGGAGGTGGCGCGGCGCGGCCGCTCGGTGGCCTGGGTCGCCATCCAGTCGGCGTCCCCGGTCTCGAACGTCAGCCGGTCGCGCACCGCGGTCACGCCGGTCGACAGGTCCTCGGTCGGCTCGGAGTCCGCGGTGACGTCCTCGACATCCCCGGCGTCGGCGGCGGCCCCGGGGACGCCGGTCCCACGGACCAGGCCGATCGCGTCCTCGCCCAGGGGCAGCTCGTCCACCGCCGGGCCGTCCTCGGACCCGACCGCGGTGAGCCGCCGCCCCCCTCCGGCGCGCGGCTGCGGGCCGTGGCTCGTGGTCTGCTCGCCGACCAGCCAGCGAGCCTCGTCGTCCTCGGCCAGCACGTAGCGACCGGGAGCGTCGTACACGAACTCGGCGTGCCGGAAGCTCTCTCCCGAGCGGTAGTCGGCGACCAGCGTCCAGCGGCCGTCCTCCCTGCGCCAGGCGTCCCACTCGACGCTGGCAGGGTCGACGCTGCGGGTCTGCAGCCGCTCGGCCACCGCGTCGGAGAGGGCGCGAGCCGGCCCCTCACCGGAGCGTCGCCGCACCGACGCGCGCTGGGCGCGGTCGGCGATGTGCGCCCGCTCGGCGAGCACGGGGGTCGCGAAGCCCATGATCCGGTCGACAGTGGTCTGGGCGGCGACGGCGACGTCCTCCGGGCTCTCGCCGGCGCGGATCCGGGCCTGGATGTCGCGCGGGCGGAGTGCGCTGTCCATCTGAATCTCCAACTGGCCGAGTCGGGCATGGTCACCGCGGAGCGCGGCCCGGAGCTTGGCGTCGGCAGGAAGGGAGTACTCCTCGCCCGTGTCACTGACCAGGACCAGGCGGGTGCGGTCCTCGGTCAGCCCCACGAGCGTGAGGTCCTGCATCGTCGCTGACTCCTTCGTGTCGTCTGGTGCCCGAGCCTACTTCAGCGACCAGCCCCAGCACGGTAGTCACCGCGCGGGTCGGGCGACGAGCCACCCCCTGGGCTCACCAGCCCAGCGAGCCCGGAACGCCCTTGAACGGGCCGACGACCGCGGACGTGACCCAGCCGCCGTAGAAGCCTCCCGGCTGCGCGATCACGATCTCCCCGTCGACGGTGCAGTAGTCCGTCAGCGCCGGGTAGACCGCGACGTGCCCGGCGAGCGCGGCGTACGCCGGTGCCGGCTCCGGGTAGTGCCACCCCGCCCGCTGCGCCACGAGGTCGCCGCCCAGCACGTCGAGGTAGCGGGCCACGCCCTTCCACTCACACGCCGACGTGCCCGCCGCGGGACGCAGCGCTCCGTCGAGGAAGTCCTCCCACGGCAGGTAGTACGTCGGTGGGTGGCTGGTCTCCAGCACCCGCAGGCTCCGCCGGGTCTGTGCCACGGTGACCCCGCCGAGCACCACCTCGAGGTGCGCCGGGCTCCGCTCGACGCGCGGAGGCCGCGGGTAGTCCCACACCGACTCCTGTCCCGGGCCGGGGGGCTCCGGACGCGGCCGGCTCATCGAGGCTGCCTTCGCATGGGCGCAGCGTAGACCGCCCGCTTGGCGACCCGGCCCATAATCGAGGACGTGAGCGGACTGGGACTGGACGGCGTGCGCGCCCGGCTGGGCAGGAGCCTGTTCGAACGGGTGGCCGGTGCCGAGGGCCCGGGTCGCCGAGACCGGATCCACGGCACGCCGGGGCCGCGATGGTTCGAGCCGGGCAGCCCCATCCGGGTGGTGCACGGCGACGCCTCGATGTTCTCCGGCGGTGTGCGCGCGCTGCTGCTGCAGTCGCTGCACCCGCTCGCGATGGCCGGGGTGGCCGCGCACTCCGGCTACCAGGGCGACCCGTGGGGACGCCTGCAGCGCACCAGCCACTTCCTCGCCGTCACCTCGTTCGGCACCGTCGAGGACGCCGAGGCGATGGTGCACCGGATCCGCGGCATCCACGAGCAGGTCCGGGGGATCGCCCCGGACGGCCGGCGGTACGCCGCCTCCGACCCGCACCTGCTGCGCTGGGTGCACGTCGCGGAGATCGACAGCTTCCTGCGCGCCCACCAGCGGTACGGCGCCCGCCCTCTCGACCAGGGGGGCCGCGACACCTACGTCGCGCAGACCGCCCGAGTGGCCCAGGCGCTCGGCGTACCGGACCCGCCGCGCACCGAGGCGGACCTCCAGGCGCAGGTGGCCGCGTTCCGCCCGGAGCTCGAGGCGACCTCCGCGGCCCGCGAGGCCGCGCGGTTCTTCCTGCTCGACCCCCCGCTGCCGCTGCTGGCCCGGGTGCCGTACGCCGCGCTCGCCGCCAGTGCGGTCAGCATGCTGCCGCGGTGGGCCCGGCGCGAGCTCCGGCTGCCGTACCTCCCGGTGACCGAGGCGACCCTGGTGCGGGCCGCCGGCTCGGCGGTGACCCGGACGATCAGGTGGGCGATGGCCCCGGCGTCCTGACGCGCCGTCTCCTGAGCCGCTCGACCGCCTCGCTGCCGAAGGCCACCGCCGCTCCGGTGAGACCGGCCAGGGCCGGGACCCAGTAGCTCGCCGACGCACCGGAGGCGTCGATCACCAGCCCGACGACCGCGGCCCCCGGAGCGACACCCGCGGCCAGGCCGGTCGTGACGATCGAGATGCCCTCGGTGAGCCGTCCGGAGGGGACGGTCTCCTCCACCCAGGCCACGGTGGCGATCAGGGTCGGGGAGATCGCGAAGCCGGCGAGGAACAGGAAGAGTGCGAGCAGCCCGAAACCGCTGACGAACGGCAGCGGCACCATCAGCAGCGAGAGCGTGAGCAGACCCCACCGGAAGCGCACCGCGTTCGAGGCCCTGACGTGCAACGTGCCGACGACCAGGCCGGCGAGCATGCTCCCGAGCGCCCAGATGGCGAGCATCGGCCCCGACCACGCCTTGTGCCCGAGCTCCTCGGAGAAGGCGACGGTGGCCACCTCCGCCCCGCCGAACAAGATGCCCATGGTGAACGAGCACACGGTCAGCGGTCCCAGCACCCGCCACCCCATGGGCTCGGAGGGGTGCCGGCGGTTGTGCGGCGTGGCCGGAGGCTCGGTGGAGCGCTGCGCGACGAGCAGGAAGGTGCCGATGACACCGGAGGCCACGGCGGCCGCCAGCCCGGCGACCGGGTCGACCAGGGTGGCCAGCAGGGTCACCAGGGTCGGCCCGACGATGAACACCGCCTCGTCGACCACCGCCTCGAAGGCGAACGCCGTCTGCAGGAGCCGCTTGTGCGGGACCACGTACGACCACCGGGCGCGCACGCAGGAGCCGATCTGCGGGATCGCCGCCCCGGATGCCATCGCGCACAGGTGCGGCAGCGGGGTGGGCCAGCCGGCCTCCACGCCCAGGGTCATCCCCGCCAGCCCCAGCCCGAAGACGCTGATCGTCCACGGCAGCACGCGGCTCTGCCCGCGCCGGTCGACGAGCCGCGCCTGCAGGATCGCGAAGGCCGCCTCGGCGATCAGGAACGCCGCCGACACCGAGCCCGCCAGGGAGTACGACCCGGTGCGCGCGGAGACGAGCAGCACGATGCCGAGGCTCACCATCGAGATCGGCAGCCGGGCGAGGAGACCGCTCATCGAGAAGGCCAGGGCACCGGGCAGGCCGAGCACGCGGCGGTAGGAGTCGAACATGGCGGCCCCATCCTCGCCGATCGGCGAGGTGTCCTCGGTGCGGACCCCACCGGCTCGGACGTCCTCGGCGCCTAGGATTGCGTCATGGTCGCCGACGCATCGCCCTACGACGCTCTGCTCCTGGTCTCCTTCGGCGGTCCCGAGAAGCCCGAGGACGTGGTGCCGTTCCTCGAGAACGTCACCCGCGGGCGAGGCGTCTCGCGCGAGCGCCTGGAGGAAGTCGGCGAGCACTACTTCGCGTTCGGCGGCAGGAGCCCGATCAACGACCAGAACCGCATGTTCATCGCCGCGGTCGAGCAGGACCTCGCCAGCGCCGGCCTCGACGTCCCGGTCTACTGGGGGAACCGCAACTGGGACCCGTTCCTCATCGACACGGTGCGCCGGATGGAGCGGGACGGGGTGCGCCGGGCGGCCTGCCTGGTGACGAGCGCCTACTCGTCGTACTCCGGCTGCCGGCAGTACCGCGAGAACCTCGCGGACGCGGTCGCCGAGGTGGGGCGGGGCGCCCCGCGGCTGGACCGGCTGCGGCACTACTTCAACCACCCGGGGTTCCTGGAGCCGAACGTCGACGCGACGCTGGCGGCGATCGCCGAGCTGGGGGAGGCCGTCCGGCACGACGCTCGGCTGCTGTTCGTGACCCACTCGATCCCCACCGCGATGAACGACGTGGCCGGTCCTGACGGCGGTGCGTACGTCGCCCAGCACCGGAGCGTCGCCGAGGAGATCGTCGAGCGGATCCGCCAGGAGACCGGGCACCGCTACGCGAGCGAGCTGGTGTTCTGCTCTCGCTCCGGGCCGCCCCAGGTCCCCTGGCTGGAGCCGGACGTCAACGACCGGCTCGAGGAGCTGGCCCGGGACGGCGTCCGCGGCGTCGTCGTGGTGCCGGTCGGTTTCGTGTCCGACCACATGGAGGTCGTCTACGACCTCGACACCGAGGCCGCGGCGTCCGCCGACAAGCTCGGGCTGGAGTTCTCCCGGGCCGCCACCGCGGGGGTCGACCCGCGGTTCGTCGCGATGGTCCGCGACCTGCTCCTCGAGCGGGCCGCCGTTGAGCGCGGCGAGGACGTCGCACGAGCCGCCGTCGGCTCACGTCCGCCGTCGTGGGACGTCTGTCCGCTGGGCTGCTGCGCCAACCCGCGGGGGCACCGTCCGGCGCTCGCGGGACAGGACTGAGATGCCGCCCGGCACCGACGCTGCGCTCTACCGCGAGCTGGGCGGGCTCGCCCAGCGGGTCGCGCTCGAGGCCGCCGAGCTGGTGCGCACCCGTCGCCGCGACGGCGTCTCGGTCGCCGCGACCAAGTCCAGCCCGACCGACGTGGTCACCCAGGCCGACCGGGACTCCGAGGCGCTGCTGCGCGGGCGGCTGCTGGACGCCCGCCCCCACGACGGCTTCCTCGGCGAGGAGGGCGGCGGCAGCGCCGCCTCGTCCAGCGGCGTGACCTGGGTCGTCGACCCGATCGACGGCACGGTCAACTTCCTGTACGGCATCCCGCAGTACGCCGTCTCGGTGGCCGCCACCGTGGACGACCGGCCGGTCGCCGGTGTCGTCGTCGACGTGCCTACGGGTGAGTGCTTCACCGCCACCCGGGGCGGCGGGTCGTGGCTGGCCGGGAGACGGCTGGCCGTGCGGCCCCGGGTCCCGCTCGCCGAACGGCTCGTCGGCACGGGCTTCAGCTACGAGCGCGAGGTCCGCCGGACGCAGGCCGCCGCGACCGCCCGGCTGCTGCCGCTGGTGCGCGACGTGCGCCGCCTGGGCTCCGCGGCGCTGGACCTCTGCTACCTCGGCGCCGGCCGGCTGGACGGGTACGTCGAAGAGGGCCTGAACCCCTGGGACCGGGCCGCCGGCGGCCTGGTCGCCACAGAGGCCGGCGCCCGGCTGGTGAGCTCCCGCGGCGCCGGCGGTCTCACGCTCGTGGTCGGCGCGCCTGAGGACGGCTTCGAGGAGTTCGCAGAGCTCGTCGCCGCATGCGGGTTCACCGCTCGCGAGCAGGTCGCGGACGCGTCGGGGTCCGGGCCGGAATAGCCGGTGGGCTCGCCACGTTGACCCGGCTGCGCCCGGCGTGCGCGTGACGGAAAGGTGAATACCAGAAGGAGTTGGTGTGAGCCTGCTGACAGCGGCGGGGTTGGCCTTGGTTACGACCCGTCTATGGTGCACAATCCGCCACGCACCCCAAAGGACACACCCAGCACACGACGAACCAGCCGACGCGCACCACCAGAGGTACGGGGGCAGGAGACAGGACACATGGCAACTGACTACGACGCTCCTCGCAAGACCGAGGAGGACCAGAGCGAAGAGAGCCTCGAGGAGCTCAAGGCGCGGCGGCACGACAAGAACTCCGGCAAGGTGGACGAGGACGAGGCCGAGGCGGCCGAGTCCTTCGAGCTCCCCGGCGCCGACCTCTCCCACGAGGAGCTGGCGGTCGAGGTGAAGCCCCGCCAGGAGGACGAGTTCACCTGCATGAGCTGCTTCCTGGTGCACCACCGCAGCCAGCTCGCGGACGCCAACAGGATGATCTGCCGCGACTGCGCCTGAGCCGTCGGCGCCGCCCGGCTGGCGGGCGGCGGCGCACTGACACGGCCGAGGCCGGGACCGTCATGGTCCCGGCCTCGTCGTGCGCTCAGACCTTGACGTCCTCGAGGTTCGGCGGGAGGTGACCGGTGGAGCGGCGGTAGTAGTCGGCCGCCTTGCGGGAGGCCATCATCCTCGCCAGACCGACGGCGACGCCGCTGAGCGCAGCCCAGGCCACGGCCTCGCCCATCGAGACGTCCGGGTGCGCCGGGTTCTGCGGGGGCCTCTTGCCGGTCGTCAGCCGCCAGGTCGTGTTCATCGCCTTGCGTGCGGCCACGGTGGCCAGCACGGTCGCGGCCAGCCCCGACGCCGCCCACGCCTTGGACCCCTTCGTGTCGTGGGAACCGGAAGCCATCACGTCTCCTCCTGCGTCGTCTGTGCGGACGAGTCTGCCATTCCCGGCCCGGGCCCCGCTCAACCGGCCTGCGCGGTGCGCAGCGCCGCCACCAGCCGGTCCGGGCGACGGCTGGAGACCAGCCAGTACGGCGCGGGGTCGGCCGGGTCGTCGACGGGGACCATGACCGACGTGTGCACGTAGGGCCGCAGCACCAGGTAGGCGCGCGCGTCGGCCTCGACCCCGGCCAGCCGGCGGGTGCCCTCCGCGTCGAGGGCGACGGGTGCTCCCAGGACCGCTACCGGGATCCGCGCCCGGCCGGCCCGGAAGGTGCCGCCGTCGACGGCCAGCCGGGCGCCGCCGTAGGACATGAACAGCACCAGCGTCAGTGCCGTGAGCACCCCGCTCACCAGCAGCGCGAGCCACAGCGGGGTGGCCACCGCGAAGGCGACCAGGACACTGCCCAGGAACATCGTCGCCAGCGCCCACCAGCGGAGCGGGACGCCGAGCCGCTCGCGATAGAGAGCGCCGGGAGGCGGCGTGGTGGTGTCCATGGCTGGAGCGATCCTGTCATCTCCGCGCCGTCCGTGCCGAGTCGGGTGGCGAGGGTCACGGGCATGGTGGAGATCCCCATCGCGCGGCCGGACGAGGGCGCGCCCGTGCCGTGGTACGCCCATCCCGGCGCCGCCGGGAGCGGACCTGACCAGCACGGTGGACGTGCATCTCGAGCCGGGCGAGCGCGCCCTGGCGCCGACGGTCGTGGCGCTCGCGCTGCCGGAGGGGTACGTCGCCGCGGTGCACCCGCGGTCCGGGCTCGCCGCCCGGTTCGGGCTGTCCATCGTCACCGCGCCGGGCACCGTCGACCCGGTGCATCCCGCGTCGCTGCGGCGGAGGGTCCGGATCGCTCAGCTCGTCGTGCAGCGCGTGGAGCAGGCGACGTTGCGCGAGGCGGCCGAACTGCCCGGCTCCCGGCGTGGAGCGGGAGGGTACGGTTCCACCGGCGGGTTCGTCGGCGCCGGGGCCGGGACGGCCGCGCCGCCCGCCGTACGTGACGAGGAGAAGCCGTGAAGTTCCGCCGCAGGAAGGACCTCGAGGCGACCGAGGGCGTCGAGTCCGAGGCCGGCGCCGCGGCGCCGGGCGCCGACGACCTGGAGGCCGAGTCGCTGAGCGCGCGGGCGCACGGGCCGTGGGACGCCGGCGAGGTGGACCTGCCCGAGGACGACCCGAACCGGATCGACCTCGGCGGCCTGGTGATCGCCGGCCGCCCTGGGCTCGAGGTGCAGATGCAGGTGGACGAGGCCAGCGGTGAGGTGGTGGCGGTGCTGCTCGCCGGGCCGGAGGGAGCCGCGGAGCTCCGGGCGTTCGCTGCCCCCCGGAACGGCGACATCTGGGACGACGTCCGGCGCAGCATCGCGGCCGAGGTGGCGCAGCACGGCGGCACCGCCACCGAGGCCGACGGGCCGTTCGGCAGCGAGCTGCACGTCGTGGTCACGGTCCAGACGCCCGACGGTCAGGTCGGGCAGCAGCCGTCGCGGGTGCTCGGCATCCGCGGCCCGCGCTGGCTGCTGCGCGCGACCCTGTTCGGCCGGCCCGCGGTTCAGCCGGTCGAGGACGGCGACATCGAGTCGGCGCTGCGCGACATCGTCGTCGTGCGCGGCAACCAGCCGATGCCCCCCGGTGACCCGATCCCGCTGACCATCCCCGCGGACGCGCAGCGGGTCGACCTCGAGGAGTAGGACGGGAGCTGTGCCCGGGACCACCCGGCGCGGTTACGCTGGAACCATGACAGAGGTCAGGCATCATCGGCTGCGCCACAGCCTGAGCCGTTGGGCGAGCCATCAGGAGATGGAGGCCAAGGAGCTCCAGGAGGACACCGCCCACGCGGGGTGCTGCCCGATCGCCGACGCCACTGACCGCCAGCGCGTGGAGCTCGTCGGGAGCATCCGCACGGTGACGCTCCGGCCGCGCGGGGGCGTCCCCGCGCTCGAGGCCGAGCTGTACGACGGCAGCGGGATGATCACCCTCACGTGGCTCGGCCGCCGGCGCATCGGGGGCATCGAGCCGGGTCGGCAGATCAAGGTCGTCGGCCGCATCGGGGTGCACGACAGCGAGCGGATCATGTTCAACCCGCGCTACGAGCTGAGGTAGCCGGTGGCGTCGGACACCAGCACGCCGCCAGACGTCGGTGCGGAGACTGTCGAGTCGGTCGTGCGCGCCCAGCTCTCCAAGGCGCTGGGGGGCGTGCGCGGCATGATCGAGGCGGCCGTGCCGACGATCGCGTTCACCGTCAGCTACCTCAGCACCAAGAACCTCGTGCTGGCGCTGGCGGTCAGCGTCACCGCGGCGCTGGTGCTCCTCGTGGCCCGGCTGGTGCAGCGGTCCAGCGTGCAGTTCGTGCTGAACAGTCTCGTCGGCATCGGCATCGGCGCGATGTTCGCCTGGCGCAGCGCCCGGGCCGGCGGCGACGCCTCCGACAACGCCCTGGCCTACTTCCTGCCCGGGCTGCTCTACAACGCGGCGTACGCCGCGTTGATGACGCTGTCCATCGCCGTGCGGTGGCCGCTCGTCGGCTTCCTGGTCGGCAGCGTCACCGGTGATCCCACGGCCTGGCGCCGCGACCCGCGGGTGGTTCGGCTGTGCCGCAACCTGACCTGGATGCTGGTGCTGCCGTGCCTGCTCCGGATCGTCGTGCAGGCGCCGCTGTACGTCGCCGGAAAGGGCGCCCAGGACGCCGGGCCGATGATCGCCGCGCTGGGGGTCACCAAGGTCGCGATGGGCTGGCCGCTCCAGGTCGCGGCGCTCGCGGGCATGGTGTGGCTGCTGGCCCGGAACCGCACCCCGGTGGCCGCCGAGGTCTCCGGTTCCTGACCGCGCTCAGCCGGCGTGCTCCTGCGGGGCCAGCATCGACTCCAGAGCGTTCTCGGTCTCCGAGGCCGCCACGAACAGCAGCTCGTCGCCGGACTCGATCGGCTGCTCCGGGTCGGGCGTGTAGACCTGGCCGTCGCGCAGGATGGTCACCAGCGCGCAGTTCTCCGGCCACGGGATGAGACCCACGGGTCGCCCGACGTACGGCGAGTCGGTCGGCAGGGTCAGCTCGACCAGGTTGGCGTTGCCCTGCCGGAAGGTGAACAGCCGCACCAGGTCCCCGACCGTGACCGCCTCCTCCACGAGCGCGGACATGATCCGCGGCGTCGACACGTTGACGTCGACCCCCCACGCCTCGGTGAACAGCCACTCGTTGTTGGGGTGGTTGACCCGGGCCACGGTGCGCGGCACCCCGAACTCCGTCTTGGCGAGCAGCGAGGTGACGAGGTTGACCTTGTCGTCGCCCGTCGCGGCGATCACCACGTCACAGCTCTCGAGCTTCGCCTCCTCGAGGGAGGACAGCTCGCAGGCGTCCGCCAGCAGCCACTCGGCGTCCGGCACCCGCTCCGGCTTGATCGCGACCGGCTCGCGGTCGATGAGGAGCACCTTGTGGCCGTTGGTGATCAGCTCCCGGGCGACCGAGCGGCCGACCGCACCGGCTCCGGCGATGGCGACGCGCATCAGTCCTCCTCGGGACCCTTGTTGAACACCTCGTAGACCCGCTCGGCGTTCTCCTCGCGCATCACGAGGTGCAGCAGGTCGCCCTCCTGGATGACGCTGTCCTTGGTCGGGATCATGCCTTCCCCGAGCCGGTCGATCCAGGCGATCCGGCTCCCGGACTGATCCTGGAAGCGCACCGTCCGTCGGCCGACCCAGACGTCGGTGACCGGCAGCTGGTCCACCCGGACGGTGCCCGACGGGTCACGGAAGTCCGGCTCCGCGCCGGCCGGGAGCAGCCTGCGCAGCACCTGGTCCGCGGTCCACTTCACCGTCGCCACGGTGGTGATGCCGAGGCGCTGGTAGACCTCGGCGCGGCCCGGGTCGTAGATGCGCGCCACGACCTGCTGGATCCCGAACGTCTCGCGGGCCACCCGTGCCGCGATGATGTTGGAGTTGTCACCGCTGGACACCGCGGCGAACGCGTCGGCCTGGTCGATCCCGGCCCGGTCGAGCACGACCTGGTCGAAGCCCACGCCGGTCACCTTGGTGCCGTTGAACGTCGGCCCGAGGCGGCGGAACGCGTCGGGGTTGTTGTCGATGACCGACACGGTGTGGTGCCGGTCCTCGAGACTGCGCGCCAACGTCGAGCCGACCCGGCCACATCCCATGATCACCACGTGCACGTGGCAGACGCTACACCGCGCAGCCTGCCTGCCGACCGGGCATCCGCGATGGCGACCGAGGTTCGTGGACTAGCCTCTGCAGCGTGGGAATGGGCAACGTCACCAAGCGCCTGGTCATCGGCCGCAAGCTCCGCAGCACGCAGCTGGGGGAGACCCTGCTGCCGAAGCGGATCGCGCTGCCCGTGTTCGCAAGCGACGCGCTCTCCTCGGTGGCCTACGCCCCCGACGAGATCTTCATCATGCTGTCCCTCGCGGGGGCGTCGGCCTACGTCTGGTCGTGGAAGATCGGGATCGTGGTCGCGCTGGTGATGGCAGCGGTCGTGGCGTCGTACCGGCAGAACGTGCACGCCTACCCCAGTGGGGGTGGGGACTACGAGGTCGCGACCGTGAACCTCGGACAGACGGCGGGCACGACGGTCGCGAGTGCGCTCCTCGTCGACTACGTGCTCACCGTCGCGGTGTCCATCTCCTCCGGAGCCCAGTACGCCGCCTCGGCCATCCCCGGCCTGTCCGGGCACGAGGCCGAGTTCGCCGTCGTCATGGTGGTGCTCCTCGCGGCGATGAACCTGCGGGGAGTGCGCGAGTCGGGCACGTTCTTCGCGGTTCCCACCTACGCGTTCATGGTGGCCATCCTCGGAATGTGCGCCTACGGGCTCGTGCGCTCGGCGATGGGGACGCTGCCCTATGCGGAGAGCGCCAAGTTCGACATCCTCAAGGCGCCGGGCTACGAGGGGTCGATCACCAGCCTCGCTCTCGTCGTGCTGCTGGCTCGGGCGTTCTCCTCCGGCTGCGCGGCCCTGACCGGCGTCGAGGCGATCTCCAACGGCGTGCCGGCCTTCCGCAAGCCGAAGAGCAAGAACGCCGCCACGACCCTGCTGCTGCTCGCCGTGATCGCGATCACGATGATGCTCAGCGTCATCGCGCTCGCCAACAAGATGCACATCAGGTACGTCGACCCGGCTCAGCTGGACCGGCTTCGGGGGCCCGGCGGGGCCAAGGTGGCCGCGGACTACGACCAGCACACGGTGATCGCGCAGATCGCCAAGTCGGTCTTCGACAACTTCCCGGCCGGCTTCTACTTCGTCGTCGCCGTGACCGGGATCATCCTGGTGCTCGCCGCGAACACCGCCTTCAACGGCTTCCCGGTGCTCGGCTCGATCCTCGCCCGCGACGGCTTCCTGCCGCGTCAGCTCGGGGCTCGGGGGGACCGGCTGGCCTACAGCAACGGCATCGTGATGCTGGCGCTGATGGCGATCACGCTGATCGTCGCGTTCGACGCGGAGGTGACCCGGCTGATCCAGCTCTACATCATCGGAGTCTTCGTCTCCTTCAACCTGAGCCAGCTCGGGATGATCCGGCACTGGACGCGGCACCTCAGGACCGAGTCCGACCCCGCCGTGCGCCGCCGGATGAACCGGTCCCGGGCCATCAACACGTTCGGCCTCGTCATGACCTCGGTGGTCTTCGTGATCGTGCTGCTCACCAAGTTCCTCGCCGGCGCGTGGATCGCGATCCTCGCGATGCTGACGTTCTTCGTG